>NZ_JBVHNL010000002.1:0-1137013 GCF_055556635.1 Pseudomonas sp. PME37.24/006 | reverse complement strand
GCGGTAGTTCAGTCGGTTAGAATACCGGCCTGTCACGCCGGGGGTCGCGGGTTCGAGTCCCGTCCGCTGCGCCATATCCACCTGCCTTGAGCAGGTTTCCTGAAAAGCGGCCATTGGCCGCTTTTCTTGTTTTCATTCCTCTCTTTTCTGTTGGCTGATGCGCTCTGGTTCAGGGTGCTGATAAGGCTGGCTGTCACGCTATTCCCCGAGGCAAGTCATCTTAATTGGGGATAGGCACGCTCTATATTCTCCAATCGAATAACCATCTGGGAAAAAGTGATTTTACGAAATAATCGGTAACCCTCATTCTTAGCCGCACCAGACAACTGGAATTCCGTTTTTGCTTAGACCGGCTCTAAGTCGGTACTTCCAGGAGTCTGTTGGTAATGGGTAATCTTCAATCCTCCGTGCGTTCCAATGCAGCCTGGCAGCAGGCGCGCGTGCCCGGAGAGGTCTTTGACCTCGGTGTACCACTGCGCCAGGCGCTGGGTACGCTGCGTCACGCCCCCCATGCCTCGCGTCCCGTTCTGGGGCGCCGTGAAGCGATTCTGCTAGGTACTTTCGCGTTGGTGTTGCACGCTGGTGTGCTGTTTTGGTTGAGCCAGCGGCCCGAGCCGGTGCTGCCGGAAGTGCCGGTGGAAATCCCGCCGATGACCATCGAATTCGCTGCCCCGACTCCGCCACCGGAGCCGGTGATCGAGCCGCCACTCCCTGAGCCTGTCGTCGAGCCACCACCACCGGTGGTCGATGAGCTGGCGGTCAAGCCACCGCCCAAGCCGGAACCTCCTAAGCCCAAGCCGCAGCCGCCGAAACCCAAACCGGAGCCCAAGCCCGTGCCGAAGCCGGTTGAGCCTGCGCCTGCGCCGCCCAAGGTCGAAGCGCCACCGGCACCGCCTGCGCCTGCGGCACCCAAGCCGGTGACCGAGACGCCGCCATCCGCCAACGCCGCTTACCTGCGCAACCCGGCGCCGGAATATCCCTCCCTGGCCCAGCGCCGCGGTTGGGAAGGCACCGTGCTGCTGCGCATCCGCGTGCTGGCCAACGGCAAGCCCGGCGATATTCAGATCCAGACCAGCAGTGGTCGTGACGTCCTCGACCAGGCTGCAGTTAAAGCGGTACAGCGCTGGAGCTTCGTGCCCGCCAAGCGTGGTGATGTTGCCCAGGAAGGCTGGGTCACGGTACCGCTGGACTTCCGCCTGAACTGACGCACACGGCAACACCCTTTTTTCACGAGCCCGGACAGTCCGGGCCCGAAACCTGTCATCGACATACCGTTTTCCGAGGACCGCACCATGAACCTGCTAGTCGATTCCCCCCTGCAATCGGTCGAACACGCCGTCATCTGGCTGCTGATCGGCTTCTCCGTCGTCACTTGGGGCCTGGCCCTGATCAAAGGCATCCAGTTTGCCCGCCAGCGCCATCAGGATCGCAAGTTCCAGAAGCTGTTCTGGTCGGCCACCAGTCTCAACTCGGCCTCAGAGCTGGGTCAGAGCCAGTCTGGCGCCGTGGCTCATGTTGCCCAGGCCGGTTTCGCCGCTATCCAGGTACCGGACGGCCAGCAGCCGGGCGACCTGAGCCAGGCGATCAACCACCAGGATCGCCTTGAGCGCGCCCTGCGTCAGCAGATCCAGCGTGAGCGTCGCTCGCTGGAATCCGGTCTGGCCGTGGTCGCCTCCATCGGTTCTACCTCACCCTTCATCGGCCTGTTCGGCACTGTGTGGGGCATCATGGAAGCACTCAAGGGCATCAGCGCAGCGGGTAACGCCAGCCTGGAAACCGTTGCC
The DNA here is from genome assembly GCF_055556635.1 of Pseudomonas sp. PME37.24/006. Taxonomy (NCBI): domain Bacteria; kingdom Pseudomonadati; phylum Pseudomonadota; class Gammaproteobacteria; order Pseudomonadales; family Pseudomonadaceae; genus Pseudomonas; species Pseudomonas sp. PME37.24/006. The sequence goes on along the minus strand of NZ_JBVHNL010000002.1, from coordinate 1,135,229 downwards.
GGGCCGATCGGTGCCGCGCTGGTTGCCACCGGTGTGGGCATCGCCGTCGCGGTTCCAGCGGTGCTGGTTTACAACTACTTCTTGCGTCGCCTCAAGCTGACCGCGGCGGATCTCGACGATTTTGCCCATGACTTCTACAGCCTGGCGCAAAAGAGTGCTTTCAAGGTCATCGTTCACCCAGGTGCAAAGCGCGGTGGAATCGCCACCGGCCAACCCGTAAAAGAGGCGGTGTGACATGGCGTTCTCAACCCAGGACAACGACGAAGTACTCAGCGAAATCAACGTCACGCCGCTGGTAGACGTGATGTTGGTGCTGCTGGTGGTATTCATCGTCACCGCACCGCTGCTGACCAACTCGATTCCGATCAACCTGCCGAAGACCGAAGCCGTGGCCCCAGCCGACCAGAAAGACCCGCTGGTGATCAGCATCGATGGTGACGGCAAGCTGTTCATCAACAAGGATGAGATCCAGCCGGAGCTGCTGGAAAGCAGCCTGATTCAGGCCAAGGCCGACGACGCCGAACTGAAGGTGCAGCTGCAGGCCGACGACCAGGTGGACTACGGCTCGGTGGCCAAGGCCATGGCCGCTATCGAGCGGGCCGGCATCACCAAGCTGGCGGTGATCACCGCTCGCTGACTGCGCGTCCGGGGTTCTGAAAAGCGCGATTTGCCAGCCGGCGGATCGCGCTTTTTTCGTTCCGCTTCTGTGGCGACGACATTTTTCTACTGTTCTTGTATCGCTCAATGGATGAAGCCAGAGCATCCTCCCGTCCGAATAGCGCGGATTAGTTCAGATTCCAACAGTTTCTTGCCTTTACCGCTTCAGTTGTGAGTGCTATTTTCGTTAATGAAAATGTCACATAACTGTCACATTCAAAGTGCGCAGCTAAAACAAGAACTGGAGTCTCAGGATGTTCGCCTTCTTCCGTCCCGCCCCTCATCGGGAAACCCTGCCCGAAGAACAGATTGATAGCACCTACCGCCGCCTGCGTTGGCAGATCTTCGCCGGGATATTCATCGGCTATGCCGGTTACTACCTGCTGCGCAAGAACTTCTCGCTGGCCATGCCCTACCTGATTGAGGAAGAGGGGTATTCGCGCGGGCAGCTTGGCTTGGCGATGTCCGCCATCGCCATCTCCTACGGGCTTTCGAAGTTCTTGATGGGGCTGATTTCCGACCGCTCCAACCCTCGCTACTTCCTGCCTTTCGGTTTGCTGGTGTCAGCAGGCGTGATGTTCGTTTTCGGTTTCGCGCCCTGGGCTACCTCCAGCGTGACCATGATGTTCATCCTGCTATTCATCAACGGCTGGGCGCAGGGCATGGGTTGGCCGCCCAGTGGCCGAACCATGGTGCACTGGTGGTCGCAGAAAGAGCGCGGTGGCGTGGTGTCGGTCTGGAACGTCGCCCACAACGTCGGCGGTGGTCTGATCGGGCCGTTGTTCCTGGTCGGCATGGGCCTGTTCAACGACTGGCACGCGGCGTTCTACGTTCCTGCTGCAGTGGCGTTGCTGGTGGCGGTATTCGCCTTCATGACCATGCGCGATACGCCGCAATCGGTCGGCCTGCCGCCCATCGAGCAGTACAAGAACGACTATCCCGAGGGCTATGATGCCAGCCACGAGAAGGAATTCAGCACTCGCGAAATCTTCGTCAAGTACATCCTGCGCAACAAGATGCTGTGGTTCATCGCCCTGGCCAACGTGTTCGTCTACTTGCTGCGTTACGGTGTGCTGGACTGGGCGCCGACCTACCTGAAGGAGGTCAAGCACTTCTCGGTCGACAAGACGTCCTGGGCGTATTTCTTCTACGAGTGGGCGGGCATTCCCGGCACGCTGCTGTGCGGCTGGATGTCGGACAAGGTGTTCCGTGGCAACCGTGGCCTGACCGGCGTGGTGTTCATGGCGCTGGTGACGGTCGCGACCGTGGTGTACTGGCTCAATCCGCCGGGCAACCCGATCGTCGACATGGCTGCTCTGTTCTCCATCGGCTTCCTGATCTACGGTCCGGTCATGCTGATCGGTCTGCATGCGCTGGAGCTGGCGCCGAAGAAGGCGGCAGGCACTGCGGCTGGTTTCACCGGTCTGTTCGGTTACCTGGGCGGTTCGGTCGCGGCGAGTGCGGCAATGGGTTATACCGTTGACCACTTCGGCTGGGACGGCGGCTTCGTGCTGCTGATCGGCGCGTGCCTGTTGGCGATCGTCTTCCTGATCCCGACCCTGTGGCACAAACAGGCGCCGAGCGAAGAGCGCGCGTCCTGATCTAGATCGAGAACTTCGGTCATCTGAGCCCAGAGGGCCAGGTGGCCGTAGTGATCGTTAAGTTGGCAGGTGGGGCCGACGATGGTTCGTTTCAGCCCACCCCAGTCTTTCTCGCGTCCATAGCGTGTTGCAGGTAGTTTGGTGATGCCGGCAGACACCTTTCTTTTGATGACGACGCTGAGCAGCGCTGTTGCTCAGCACTCGTCCTGACGGTTGCGGTACTGGCTCGGCGGCATGCCGAACCAGCGCATGCTCGCCTTGTGGAAGCTGCTCTGGTCGCGAAAGCCCAGGGTGGTCGAGATGTACTTGAGGCTGCGGCTGGAGTTGCGCAGGAAGTTGTGTGCCAGCTTCAGGCGCGACTCCTCCTGCAGTTGGGTAAAGCTCACCATTTCACGTTCCAGAGCATGCTGCAGGCTGCGTTTGCTCAGGCTCAGTGCGTCGGCGATCTCGCTCAGGCTGGGGTTGAGCCCCTGAGTGAGTTGCTCCACCAGCAGCCTCACCACGCGCGCTGCGACAGAGCCATTGACCACGTCGTCGAGACGCGCCTGGGCATATTCCTGATGCATGACATGTAGGGCTTCATCTGCTGTCGGCAGGGTGAAGGCGCTGATTTCGCCACGGAACGTCAGGCTGTTGTGCGGCGCCGAGAAGCGCAGATTGTCGCCGAACAGCTGCTGCAAACGTGTGATGTTGTCGGGCTGCGGGTAGGTGAACTCCACCGCCAGTGGCATGGGCTTTTCGTGGGGCGTCAGCCAGTGGATCAGGCCGAGGGTCAAGGCGGCGCCAGCATCGATGAAGGCGCGAGGTGCCGGTGTTGGCGAAGTGCCGACTTCCAGGCCAATCAGTTTCAGCGTGTCGTGTCGTTGCTCGAGAAGGATGTGCGAGCCATTGCTGGTCAGCGGGTGGAAGTCCGCCAGCAGTTTGAGCGCACTACCCAGTGTCGGGCTGGACATGATCGAGTAGCACTGCGCGCCAAGAATACTCGGGTGGGCATGGGCGTATGTGGCCAGGCCAATATCCGCGTTGTTCGCCTGCTCGGTCGCCTGGGAAAACAGGTCATAGACCTGAGCCAGCCTGATTTGGGCTCCGCGGCTCAGCGCAGCGACCAGTTCGTGGTTCAGCTTGCCCGGATCGATGCCTTGTTGGAGCAGGGTCTTGGCCATCACCTGAAAGCAGGCGCTCGTCATCGTGTACATCGGCTTTCCTGATTCTCGGGTGGTGCTGATTGATCGAATAAAGACTGACGGATGGGCGTGCGGACAAGAAACAGGTGCGTGAGAACACTATTCGAGTAGGTGCGGCGGTGTAAACATAAGCACGCTTATAAATATCCCACCAAGCCTCGCAGTTTTGTCGACTAGCCGATATGCCGCTTCCCGGTTATCTGTCGGTTTTGATGTCGATCCTCGAACCCCATAAAACCAAGAATACGCTTCGTGAAACGTTGCAGACCCGAACTGGCAAAAGCGCAGTGCTGGGGTTGTGGCGCGTTATCGCGACCCTGATTTTTCTGGTCTAGTCCAGGCCCGGTTTAACGGGGCTGCTGACCCAGGGGCGGCATCGAGCGACTGACGAGGTTGGCAGGGACAGCCTAGGGGAATGTCGTGCGATGCAAAAATATTTTCAGGTAACTCTATGATCCGCCTGGCGCAGATGTCTGCCGCCGTGGCTTCGAGCGACGAGGCTCAGGCCCGGTATTTTTACGGGCAGTTGCAGCAGGGCCGGTTTCACCTGGCTTTTCAACCGGTGGTTGCCCCTGCTAATGCGCAGCGCACCCTCTATCACGAGGGGCTGTTGCGCAGCAGTGGCGAAGCGCTGGATTTCAATCCCTTTGCGGTTCTGGAGCGTCTGCAGTCGATCAGGCAATTGGATTGCTGTGTCGCCAACAGCGTGATCGCCCTGCTGCAGAGCCACCCAAGTCTGACACTGGGCTGCAATATATCGGCGCAGAGCGCCATGCTCGACTCTCACTGGGAGCGAGTGCTGCAGCAGCTCGCGGACGATGCCAACTTGGCGCGGCGGTTGGTCATCGAGATAACCGAAAGTTCAGCGCAGCCCAGCCATGAGCAGGCTATCGAGTTCGTTCATCAACTGAGAAGCACCGGTTGTCACGTGGCAATCGATGACTTCGGGTCGGGGTTCGCGACCCTCACCTTCATTCAGCAAGGGCAGCCCGATCTGATCAAGATCGATCAGGGCTACATCCGCCGTGCTCGGCAGTCATCCCTGCACGGCAAGACCCTGAAGCATCTGATCGGGCTGTGCAGCACCCTTGCCGCCCACGTCGTGGTCGAGGGCATCGAGACCACCGAGGATCTGGAGATCGCTCAGGAGTGTGATGCGCAGTGGGTTCAAGGGTTTCTTTTTGCCCGTCCACAGGCGTTGATCGATGGCCTCGAGGAGCCGTGCGTCATCGCTTCCAGGTGACGACGCGAGTACTGCCTCACCCCACGAAATTGGCATGACCACAGGCCCGAGAACGCGCGCCTGAGCAGAACACTTAGTGATCCAGGAGCAGATGAGATGTCGTTCAGGAATGTGAAAATCGGTTTGCGTGCGGGTATTTCCTTCGCGGCGTTGGCGGTTCTCGTGGTGGTCTTGGGGGTTACGACCCTGGGGCAGATGAAGCGCATGGACAGCATGTCCGATGCCATCGAGTCGAAGTGGTTTCCATCCACGCTGACGTTGAATGAGTTGAGTACGGCTATTTTCCGCATCAGAGCGCTGACGTTGCGCCTTTACATCCTCGATAGTGAGCAGGCAGCGCAGGGCACCTTAGCGCTTATTGATGGCGCCAAAGCTGATCTGCAACTCGCGCAAGAACGTTATTCGGCGTTGGTTTATAGCGACTCAGAACGGGCGCTCTACCAGCGTTTGCTCAGCGTCAAGGAGCGCTATATGGCGCACCAGGCTGAAGTGATTGACCTGATGCGCCATGGGCAGCGCGACGAGGCAAGGAAAATCATTACCGGGGTAATGGCCGAAGAGGGCGATACCGTTGTCCGTGAGTTGCGGGAGCTGACCGAATTCAATCGCCAGGGTGCTGCCCAGGCGTCGGCAGAGAGCGAGAGCGTGTACGGCAGTGGTAACACCATCGTGGTGTCGGTGGTGCTGATCGCCACGTTGCTGACCATCTTCCTGGCCGTGTTCCTCACCCGCAGCATCGTCAAGCCGCTGAGCAAGGCCGTTGGCGTGGCGCAGACCATTGCTGCCGGTGATCTGACCCGCGAGTTCAGTGATGAAGGGCGCGACGAACCGGCTCAGCTGCTGCAGGCCCTTGCCGTTATGCAGCGCAGCCTGCGCGGCACTCTCCAGCAGATTGCCGATTCCTCGAGCCAGCTGGCATCCGCTTCCGAAGAGCTGCATGCGGTCACCGAAGATTCGACCCGTGGGCTGCACCAGCAGAACAATGAAATCGAACAGGCCGCCACTGCGGTCAACCAGATGACTGCTGCGGTGGAAGAGGTGGCGCAGAACGCGGTCAGCACCTCCGAGGCTTCGCAGGAGTCGGACAGCAATGCGCGTCAGGGGCAGGATCAGGTACGCCAGACGGTCGACTCGATTCACCTGCTGGCCCAGGACGTCACCTCGACGTCCGCCGAGGTCGGCAAGCTGGCTGGCAACGTGCGCAACATCAGCCAGGTGGTCAACGTGATCCGCTCGATTGCCGAGCAGACCAATCTGCTGGCGCTGAACGCGGCTATCGAGGCGGCCAGGGCGGGTGAGCAAGGCCGTGGTTTCGCGGTGGTGGCCGATGAGGTGCGTGCACTGGCCCACCGAACTCAACAATCGACTCGGGAAATCGAGCAGATGATCGAGACCGTCCAGCAGGGCACCGAGCATGCGGTGAAGGCGATGGAAAGCAGCAGTGTGCGCACCGATTCGACTCTGTCTCTGGCGCAAGCGGCTGGTCAGGCGCTGGAGGTGATCGTACGGGCCATCGGCTCGATCAACGAGCGCAACCTGGTGATTGCCAGCGCCTCGGAGCAGCAGGCACAGGTGGCTCGCGAGGTCGACCGTAACTTGGTGAACATCCGTGATCTGTCTCTGCAGACGTCTGCCGGGGCTAACCAGACCAGCTCTGCCAGTCAGGAACTGTCGCGATTGGCGGTCAGCCTCAACAGCCTGGTGGCAGGTTTCCGGCTCTGACGGATACAGCTGCGCATTTCTGGTTGCAGGCAGCCTGGTGCTCTCAACGCATCAGGCTGCGACGGAACGCTGGGTCATCCAGGTAGGCCACGTTTAGCCGCGTCCAGGGCACCGGTGTCTGTCGGTTGACGGCGAAGATCGAGCCTGGCGCGAGCATCACTCCCTGGGTCAGGCAATGCCGGGTCAGGGCGTTGGCGTCATCGATGCCGGGAAAACGGGCCCACAGATAGAGGCTCTGCTCCGGCCGGCAGAACACCTCGGCACCCAGTTCATCGAGTACCTCGAGCCCGCGTTGCGTGGCAGCGCGCAGGCGATCCTGCAGGCGTGACAGGTGACGCAGGAAATGCCCCTCGCCGAGGATCACCTCGATGGTGCGCTCGCTGTATTCGGCGCCGCTGTTGTGCAGCAGCATCTTCAGGTCTGCCAGTTCTTCGATGCGCTGTTTGCTGCCGGCGATGAAGCCGACGCGCAAGGCGGCGGAAATCGATTTGGAAAAGCTGCCCAGGTACAGGGTGCGCTCGCACTGATCCAGCGCCGTGAGTTTCATCGCCGAGCTGGGTTTGAAGTCGGCCATGGCGTCGTTTTCCACCAGCAGCAGATCGTGCGCTTCGGCAATCTGCAGCAGGCGGTGGGCCTTGGCGGGGGAGATGTCCGAACCGGTGGGGTTATGGCCCACCGACTGGAGGAAGAACAGCCTGGGCTTTTCTCTTTTCAGCACCCGCTCCAGTGCATCCAGATCCGGCCCGTCGGCTTCCCGCGGTACGCCGAGCATGCGTGCGCCCTGCAACTGCAATTTGCCGAACAGCGGGTAATAACCCGGGTCTTCGACCAGCACCGCGTCGCCGGGAATGACGTAGCGGCGGATGATCAGATCCATGCCGTGGTTGGCGCCCAGCGTGGTGACCAATTGCCGGGGCGAGACAGCGATGCGGTAGTCCGCTAGTTTCTGTGCCAGGCGCTGGCGCAGGCCGGGGTTGCCCAGCCGCGTGCCGTAGCGAAACAGGGTGGTCACGCCACCGCGCACCACCTGGCGGTGAAATTTGTCCAGGCGCATGTCCATCAGCCATTCCACTGGCGGAAAGCCCTCGCCGAGGTGCGAATGGCCGGGGTCGCGGACGAACTGCTGGCGCATCATCCAGATGGTGTCCAGCGCCCGGGTATAGGGCTGCGACTCGTCATCCTCGACGCTGGCACTGACTGTCCGGCAGACGAAGAACCCCTTGCCGTGTCGGGCCTCCACCAGCCCTTGGGAGGCCAGGTGCTCGTAGGCGGTGATCACCGTGTTCTTGGAGTGCCCGTGCAGGCGCATGTACTCGCGCAACGAAGGCAGTTTGCTGCCCGCCTGCAGTGCGCCATCGGCAATCTGCCTGGCGATGGCATCGGCGACTTTCTGGGCGAGGGTCTGTCTGGGCATGGCGCAAATCCCTGGGTACAGGAATGAAGTGTCCGGGCAAACTGTACCTTCTTTCAGGGATACAGTGAGGATAACGTTCGTCCCAACCAAGAACAAACGACTCCCCGAGGAGCGCCCAATGACGATCGATTCCCGCCTGCCCGATTTCCGTAATCTGTCCCCCGCACAACGCCTCGAGCACGTGCAGCAGCTGCTTGGCCTGTCCGCTGAGGAAACCGCGCTTTTGCGTGACGCCGGTGCGCTGCCACTGGAGATCGCCGACGGCATGATCGAGAACGTGATCGGCAAGTTCGAGCTGCCTTATGCGCTTGCCAGCAACTTCCGCATCAACGGCCGTGAGATGCTGATCCCACTGGTAGTGGAGGAGCCTTCGGTAGTCGCTGCGGCCTCGTTCATGGCCAAGCTGACCCGTCCGGCAGGTGGTTTCCAGACCTCCAGCAGTGCGCCGCTGATGCGTGCCCAAGTACAGATCATCGGTGTCAGCGATCCCTACAACGCGCGCCTCAGCCTGCTGCGCAACAAGGATGAGATCATCACCCTGGCCAACAGCAAGGATCAGCTGCTGAACAGCCTGGGCGGCGGTTGCCGTGATATCGAGGTGCATACCTTCATCGACAGCCCACGCGGGCCGATGCTGGTCGCGCACCTGATCGTCGATGTGCGCGACGCCATGGGCGCGAATACGGTGAACACCATGGCCGAGGCGGTGGCGCCGCTGATGGAGCAGCTCACGGGCGGCAAGGTGCGCCTGCGCATCCTCTCCAATCTCGCCGATCTGCGCCTGGCACGTGCCCAGTTGCGGATCGCCCCGGAACATCTGGATACCGCCGAGTACAAAGGCACGGAGGTCATCGAAGGGGTGATCGACGCCTATACCTTCGCGGCCATCGACCCGTACCGCGCCGCGACCCACAACAAGGGCATCATGAACGGCATCGACCCGCTGGTGGTGGCCACCGGCAACGACTGGCGGGCCGTGGAGGCGGGCGCCCATGCCTATGCCTGCCGCAATGGTCACTACGGCTCCCTGACCACCTGGGAGAAGGATCGCGAAGGCCACCTGGTCGGCACCATCGAAATGCCCATGCCACTTGGCTTGGTCGGTGGCGCCACCAAGACTCATCCGCTGGCGCAGCTGTCGTTGCGCATTCTGGGAGTGAAGAGTGCCCAGGAGCTGGGCGAGATCGCCGTCGCCGTCGGCCTGGCGCAAAATCTCGGGGCCTTGCGCGCCCTGGCTACCGAAGGCATCCAGCGCGGCCACATGGCCTTGCATGCGCGCAATATCGCGCTTTCGGCCGGTGCCCGTGGCGATGAGCTGGACTGGCTGGTCAAGCGCATGGTCGAAACCCGGGACGTGCGCGCCGACCGCGCCGAGGCGTTGTTGCGCGAAAAGCGCGGGCAATGAGCATGAGTGCCGTACGGCTGGTGGAGGTCGGCGCGCGCGACGGCCTGCAGAACGAAGCCCTGACCTTGCCGGTCGACGTGCGCGTGGCGCTGATCGAGCGGCTGGTCGCGGCCGGGCTACGAACCCTGGAAGCCGGCGCGTTCGTGTCGCCCCGTTGGGTGCCGCAGATGGCCGACTCCGACCAGGTGCTGCGCCGCCTCGGGCAACGTCCGGGAGTGACCTATACGGCGCTGGTGCCCAATCTTCAGGGGCTGGATGCTGCGCTACAGGCGGGTTGCAGGGAGGTTGCGGTTTTCGCTGCCGCCTCCGAGGCGTTTTCGCAGAAGAACATCAACTGCTCCATCGCCGAAAGCCTGCAGCGCTTTGAGCCGGTACTGGGCAAGGCGCTGGAACAGGGCGTGGCGGTACGCGGCTATGTCTCCTGTGTGCTCGGTTGCCCGTTCAGTGGTGAGGTGCCGGTGGCGGAGGTGGTACGGGTCGCCCGCGAGCTGCACGCCATGGGCTGCTATGAGATCAGTCTCGGTGACACCATCGGCAGAGGCACGCCAGGCAAGACCAGAGCGCTGATCCAGGCCTGCGCCAGCGAGGTGCCGATCGCGGCACTGGGCGGGCATTTTCACGACACTTACGGCATGGCGGTGGCCAACGTTCAGGCTGCCCTGGAGGCCGGCGTGCGAGTATTCGACAGCTCGGTTTCCGGCCTGGGTGGCTGCCCGTATTCGCCCGGGGCCACCGGTAATGTGGCGACCGAGGAGCTGGTTTATCTGCTCGAGGGCCAGGGCCTGGCAACCGGCGTGGATCTGTCGGCACTGCTCGAGGCCGGTGCTTTCATCGACGCGGCGCTGGGCAAATCGTCGGCTTCGAGAGTGGCCACCGCCATGCGCAACAGGGTGCATTGACCCATTGCAAGACAGAACAACAACCCGGAAAGGGTGCGGGTCAGAAGGCGACAGCCATTACGTCGCACTGCCCGGATCACTCCGTCAACTCACTGTCTGAGCGTACGTTGGCCTTTTCACAGGGCCCCTCGCGCGCCCAGCGGCGACGTACCGACACAGGAGAACCCATGAATTCGCTTACCGATGCACTGGCGAGTTTCGCCAGAACTGCCGGCCCTCTGAAGGGCGTGACCATTCTCGACCTCACCCGCGTCGTCGCCGGCCCGTACTGCGCCATGCTGCTGGCCGACATGGGCGCCACGGTGATCAAGATCGAGAACCCCGCCGACCCCGACCTTACCCGCGAATTTCCGCCGCTCAGCCGTAGCAGCAGCGAGCCAGTGAGTGGTTTCTTCGCCCAGTTCAACCGCAACAAGATGGCGGTTGGTCTCGACCTGAAGAAGGCCGAGGGAAAGGCCACTTTCCTGGATATGGTGCGCAAGGCCGATATCGTCATCGAGAACTTCCGGCCCGGCACCATGGTCAAGCTGGGGCTCGGCTACGAGGTGCTCCGGGAGGTCAACCCAGCCATCGTGTTCACCGCCATCAGTGGCTTCGGTCAGTACGGCCCGAACTCGCTGCGGCCGGCATTCGACAGCAGCGCCCAGGCCAGCGGCGGGCTCTGGTCCATGAACGGCACGGTGGAGGAGCCGATGCGCGTGGGCACGGTGCTGGGTGACCTGTCCGCTGCGCTGTATGCGGCCATCGGTACCCTCGGTGCGCTGCGTGAAGCGGAACGCACTTGCCAGGGGCAACTGGTGGACGTGTCGCAGCAGGACTCCATCGTCTCGCTGACCGAAAACGCGCTGGTGACCTACACCGAAACCGGCAAGGTCACGGTGCCCGAGGGCAATGGCCATCCGTTCGTGCGTCCCTATGGGCGCTACGCCTGCAAGGATGGCTACGTGTTCTTCGGCGCCTACACCGACAAGTTCTGGCGTGAGGCCTGCCTGACCTTTGGCGACGAGGCGATGGCCACCGACCCCGAGGTCGACAGCATGGCCAAGCGCTTCGAGACCGACGTTTACCTGCGCAAGGTCAAGCCTGCCGTGGAACGCTGGCTCGGCGCCCACACCAAGGCCGAACTGGAAGCCATGACCGGTGATCGTTTTCCGCTGTCGCCAATCAAGAGCATCAATGAAGTGGTGGCCGATCCCCACCTGCGCGAGCGCGACATGGTGGTGCCCGTCGACTGCCAGGGCGCGCGCTTCGAGGTCTTCGGCAACCCGATCAAACTCTCTGGCGGCACCCTGGAGCGCGGCGCCAGTGCCCCCTCGGTCGGCCAGCACAACGCATCCATCTATCGCGAGTGGCTGGGCCTGGATGAAGCCGAATACGCCGAGCTGGTCCGGCTGGGGGTGATCTGATGGCGGATCTGATCAGCGATGAGGCCCGGCGCAGCATCGGCACCTCGCTGCCGCTGTCGCGCTTCGAAGTGAACCGCAACGACATCAGGAAATACGCAGTGGCCACCGGGCAGCGTCAGCGCCGTTATCTCGATGGCGACGAGGCACCGTTGCTGTTCCTGTTCAGCGCCATGATGCCGGTGCTGCCGTTGGAGCAACTGCTGGAAGACGGACACAAGCCCGACGACCCGCTGATTCCCGAGTTGCCGCTCAAACGCATCATGGCTGGCGGCAGCGAATACCAGGTGCACCGCAAGATTTTCGCCGGCGACGTGCTGCTGTGTCGGCAGACTTTGCTGGACATCTACCAGAAACAGGGCGCCGAAGGGCCGCTGATCTTTCTGGTGTTCGAGAACCGTTTTGAAACCGAAGCGGGCGAGCCGGTGGTGACCGAACGCCTTACCCGGATCGCGAGGTGAGCATGGCCAGGCAGACGATCGAAGCGGGCCAGCGGTTGACCGAGCGCGAGTACCGGCCCAGCACCGTACAGCTGTTCCTGTACAACGCGGCCATCTGGAATGCCCACCGCATCCACTATGACCTGCCCTATGCCCAGCAGAGCGAGGGGCATCCCGCGCTGCTGGTGGACGGCCCGTTGCAGGGTGATTGGCTGACCCAGCTGGTTTACGACTGGATGGAGGAGGGTGACGAACTGCTGAGCTTCCAGTACAGCAATCGGCGCGCCGCTTATCTCGGCGATGTGTTGACCGCTGCCGGGGAAGTCACCGCGGTAGAGGCAGGGCGAGTGACCCTGACACTGCGCCTGACCAACCAGGCAGGCCAGCTGATCACTCAGGGAAGCGCCAGCGTACGCCTTGCTGGCGCTGCATGAACAGGAGAGACGACGGGCGCCATGGCCGGCGCTTGTAGCGCATACGAACCCGACCTTGCGGTCGCCAACCAGTTGCTTCCTCAATAACAACAAGAGCCCGAAAGGGCGGGGGACACCATGAGCCAAGAGCTTGCCAGACCTGCCGCGACACCGCCCAGTGGGGACGCGGCGCGCAACACCGACAACCTTTACGAGGTGTGGGGCGACACCGTCGATGCCAGGCATCTGGTGCTGGCCATCATCGTCAGCGCCATCGTCAGCCTGGGCGCCTATGGGCTGGCGCTGTTGATACTCGGTGGCCTCGTCGAGTCCGCGCAAATGGCCAAGGCCTACGCCATGCTTTTCGGCATTCTCGGTTGCCTGGGCGGTGGTGCGATCAGCGCCATGCTGTTCAAGCCCAAGCGCGATGTGGTCGAGCACGTGGCGGATCCGGCATTTCGCGAGCAGGTGGTCAATGACCTGCTCAAGGAATACGGCAGCCTTGGCCGTCTCGAGGACACCTCGCCCGAGGTGGTTGCCGAGCTGCACGAGCTCGGCCTCTACGAGTTGTTCCGTGATGCCCAGACCCGTGAAGAACAGGCGCGCGAGAATGGCGGCGCCGAAGCCGAAGTAGATACGCGCGCGTCCCTGGCGCTGAGCGGAGGGCGTTCGTGATGGAGGGCCTACTCTACGAAATACTCATGGCCCTGGCGCTGGGCTTGTTCGGCGCCGTGCTGTTCTCCGCCATCGGCCTGGTATCGGGAACCGACGAAACCACCACCCTGGCGCCGCTGACCATGCTCGTGGTACTGCTCGGCGCGCCGCCGGCTGGCATTCTCACCTTCTTCCTGGCCGGTGCTGTGGCCAAGCACATGACCCACGCGGTGCCCACTGCGCTGCTGGGCATTCCTGGTGATACCTCGGCGACCGCGCTGATTGGTGACGCCAACCACCTGCGCCGCCTTGGCGTGCCCCACGTGGCCCTGCGCAAGATGATTTCCGGTGGCGCCGTAGCGGCAGTCATCGCGGTGCCGCTGGCGGTGCTGTTCGCCGTGCTGCTGGCGCCGTTCGGCGACGTCATCAAGCAGTTCGCTCCCTGGGTGTTCCTCTGCGCCGCCTTCACCATCGCTTACTTTTCGGCCGGGCGCTGGGCCTCTGTGCTGGCCTTGCTGCCGTTCGTGCTGGTGATTGTCGCCCTGCAGACGTTGACGGCCCAGTACGGCGTCAAACTGGCGGTCAGTTACTTCCTTGGTATCGCCGTGGCACCGCTGATCACTTCGCTGTTCTCGATGCTGGCGCCAGCCGAGCGTGAGCGTATGCGTCGCGATGAGTATCGCGTGTTCTCCCTGGCGCCGGACATGAAGGGCTGGCGTGGTTACTTTCCCAACCCGTTCCGGGTGATCAACAAGCGACAGGCGCGCATGACCGCCATGGCGGCGAGCGTGACCAGTGCCACCTTCGTGTTCAGCCCGGTGGCCATGACGGTGATCATGGGCGAGCTGATCGGTGCACGTATCAAGCAGGCCTACGAGCGGCTGACCACAGTGATCACTGCCCGTAACGGGGTGACCGAATCGACCTACATCGCCGAGGCGCTGATTCCGCTGATCGCCTTCGGCCTGCCGCTCAGCCCGGTGGCTGCCGGGCCAGCCGCACCGCTGTTCAACGCACCGCCACGTTTCACCGTGGACAGCGTCACCGGTGAGGTCAATAACCTGCATAACCTGCTCAACAACTGGGAGTTCTTCGGCTACGGCATGATGGCGGTACTGGTGGCCATTCTGATCGCCTATCCCTTCACCATGAACTTCGCTCACCAGGCGGCTTCATTCGTATCGCGCAGGATCAGCCACGAAGCGGTGATTGCCACCTTCATCGGCCTGGTGCTGGTCGTCGGTATCTGGGAGGGCGGCCTGCTCGGGCTACTGGTGATCGTCACCATCGGCCTGCTCGGCGGTTTTCTGGGGCGCTTCCTGGGCTTCAACATCGGCGTGCAGTTCATGGGCTACTACACGGCGGTGCTCAGCGTTCCCGCGTTGATTGCACTGTTGAACTGAAGGAGAAAGGGCGTGCGGCTTTCGCCAACACGCCCTTTTTCATCAGCGTTGCACGGGTGAAGACGTATCCGCCCTGGCCACGCCATCGCCCGCCCAGCCACCGCCCAGGGTCCTGAACAGATCGGCCAGGGCGAGTTGCCGCTCGGTGCTGATCTGGATCAGGGTGGTCTGGTCGGTGAAGCTGCTGCGCTGCGCGTCGAGGTAACGCAGGTGGTCGTCCACGCCGCCTCGGTAGCGTGCTTCGGCTAGGGTTTCCGCAGCCCGGCTGGAGTCCGCCAGCGCACGCCGCGCGGCCTCCTCGCGACGCAGCGTGTCGGTGGCGGCGAGGGCGTCGGCGACTTCCCGGAAGGCGGTCTGGATGGTGCCTTCGTAGTCTGCCACCGCCGCGTCCTGGCGGACTTCGGCGAGGTTCAGGTTGGCGCGGTTACGGCCGCCGGCGAAGATCGGCAGCGACAGGCTCGGCGCGAAGCTCCAGGCCCGCGAGCCGCCATCGAACAGCCCCGACAGCTCGGTGCTGGAACTGCCTACCGAGCCGGCCAGGGTGATGCGTGGGAAGAACGCTGCACGGGCGGCACCGATATCGGCATTACTTGCCTTGAGGCGGTGTTCGCTGGCCAGAATGTCCGGACGCCGCTCGATCAATGCCGAGGTGGTGCCTGGAGCGATGTCTTGCAGCACCATCAGGTTGTCGCGCGGTTTGGCGGGCAGCAATCGCTCCACGTCCGGCGTGCCGAGCAGCAGCACCAGGGCGTTGTCCGCCTGGCGCAGCTGACGCTCGGTACTTTCGCGTTCGGCCTTGGCCTGCTCGGCCAGGCCGACGGCTTCCTGATAATCCAGCGCCGTAGCGGTACCGGCTTCGCGGCGTCTGCTGACCAGATCCAGCGAGGCCAGGCGGCTGTCCAGGGTCTGTTCGATCAGTGCCCTGCGGCGCAATGCGCCGTCGCGGGTCAGGTAGGCCTGGATCACTTCGGCGATCAGGCTGATCTGCGTGGCACGGGTCGCTTCCTCGGTGGCCAGGTAGGTTTCCAGCGCCGCCTCGGAGAGGTTGCGCACGCGACCGAACAGGTCGACCTCGTACTCGGCCAGGCCCACGCCGACCTGATAGACGCTGGTCACCTCGGAGCGCCCGGTCTGCGACTGATCGGCGGGCAAGCGCTGGCGGTTGCCGGCGGCGTTGGCGTTGATCGACGGCAGGCGGTCGGCGCGCTGGATACGGTACTGGGCGCGCGCCGCTTCGATATCCAGCAGCGCCTGGCGCAGGCTACGGTTATTGCTCAGAGCGGTGTCCACCGCACGGCGCAGGTCGGCATCGACGATAAAGGTCTGCCAGTCCAACGCATCCGCGCGAGTGCCGGCTGTGCTCGCGGCCGTCCATTGCTCGGCGACCGGCGCATCCGGCCGCTCGTAATGAGGGGCCAGGGAACAACCTCCGAGGGCGATGGCCATTGCCAGTAGGGCGGGGCGCAGCATGATTTGGGAGGTCATGGCATTACTCCGCTTTGTGCAGTGGGTGATTGTCGGTTTGCTTGGCCTTGGTACGCAGCAGCGAGAGCACCCAGACGAAGAAGATCGGCACGAAGATCACCCCGAGCAAGGTCGCGCTGAACATGCCGCCCAGCACCCCGGTACCGATGGCGCGCTGGCTGGCAGCACCGGCGCCGCTCGCGATCACCAGGGGGACCACGCCGAGCATGAAGGCCATGGAGGTCATGATGATTGGCCGGAAGCGCAGGCGTGCTGCTTCGATGGCGGCATCGCGCAGGGAGTAACCTTCCTCCCACAGATCCTTGGCGAACTCGACGATAAGGATGGCGTTCTTCGCCGCCAGGCCGATCACGGTGATCAGGCCGACCTTGAAGTACACATCGTTGGGCAGGCCGATGGCCGTCACCGCAAGCACCGCGCCGAGTGCGCCGACCGGTACGATGAGCATCACCGTCAGCGGAATCGCCCAGCTCTCGTAAAGGGCGACCAGCAGCAGGAAGACCACCACGATGGCCAGGGCGAAGAGAATCACCGCCTGGCCGCTGGCGACCTTCTCCTGATAGGACAGGCCCGTCCACTCGTAGCCGATGCCTTCCGGCAGGTCGCCAGCGATGCGTTCCAGTTCGGCCATGGCCTCGCCGGTGCTGACGCCAGGGGCGGCGTCGCCGGAAATGCGGATCGACGGATAACCGTTGTAGCGGGCAACCTGTGTCGGGCCTTCTTCCCACTGCGTGGTCACGAAGGCGCTCAGCGGTACCAGGCTGCCGCTGTCGTTGGGCACGTGCAGCTTGAGTACGCTGTCTGGCGTCATCCGCGCAGCTTGCTCGGCTTGCACGACGACGCGCTGCTGGCGACCGGCGTTGGCGAAATCGTTGATCACTGAGGAGCCGAACGCGGTAGACAGCGCACTGCTGATCGACTCGAAGCTGACGCCCTGAGCGCGTGCCTGATCGCGGTCGATGATCAGGCGCAACTGTGGCGCTTCGGCCAGGCCCTCCATCATGCCGTACAGGAACAACGGATTACCGTTGACCTTGCCCAGCACTTCGTCACGCGCCGCGAGCAGCGCTTCACGGCCCAGACCACCCCGGTCTTGCAGGCGCAAGGAGAAACCACCCGAGTTGCCCAACCCTTCGATAGGCGGCGGTGGAACAGCCATCATGGCGCCGTCGTCCAGGTTGGCGAAGCGCCCGTTGACCGCCGCGGTTTCGGCTTGCACCGATTGTTCGTCGTTACGCTCGGACCAGTCCTTGAGTAGCGGGAAAGCGATGGCGGCGTTTTCACCCATGCCCGAGAAGCTGAAGCCCAGCACCACGAACGAAGTCGCTACGGCTTCACGAGTGGCGAGGAATTGCTCCAGCTCCTTGGCGGTCGACGAGGTGCGCTCGCGGGTGGCGCCCGGAGGCAGCTGGATATCGACGATCATGTAGCCCTGGTCTTCGACCGGCACGAAGGATTCCGGCAAGCGCAGGTAGAAGAAGCCCATCAGAATCACGATGCCCAGGTAGACGAACATGAAGCGCCCGGCGCGCGGCACCAGTTTGCTGTTGAGTTTCGTGTAACGCCCGGTCAGGCCGGTGAACTTACGGTTGAACCAGCCAAAGAAACCGGTCTTTTCGTGGTGCCCCTGGGGGATTGGCTTGAGCAGGGTGGCGCACAGCGCGGGCGTGAAGGTCAGCGCCAGGAAGCCCGAGAACAGGATCGATACTGCCAGTGACAGCGAGAACTGCTGGTAGATCACACCCACCGAGCCGGACATGAACGCCAGTGGCAGGAACACCGCCGACAGCACCAGGGTGATGCCGAGGATCGCCCCGGAGACCTGGCCCATCGCCTTGATGGTCGCCGGTACGGGCTCCAGGCCTTCTTCGGCCATGATCCGTTCGACGTTCTCCACTACCACGATGGCATCGTCCACCAGAATACCGATGGCCAGCACCATGCCGAACATGGTCATCATGTTCACCGAGAAACCGAGCAGGTACATGAAGGTCAACGTACCGAGCAGGCACACCGGCACCACGATGGACGGAATAAGCGTGTAACGCACGTTCTGCAGGAACAGGAACATCACCAGGAACACCAGCACCATGGCTTCGGCCAGGGTCATGATGACCTTGTCGATGGCCACGTCTACGAACCGCGAGGTGTCGTACGGCATGGAGAACTGCACGTTGTCCGGGAAGTTGGCCGACAGCTCGGTAAGGCGCTGCTTGACCGCTTCGGCGGTCTGGATGGCATTGGCGCCCGGTGCCAGTTGCACGGCGGCGGCCACGGCCGGTTTACCGTCCTGGCGTGAGCCGAAGTTGTAGTCCTGGCTGCCGATTTCGATGCGTGCGACATCGCCCAGGGTCAGGCGTGAGCCGTCCTGGTTGGCGCGCAGCACGATGGCGGCGAACTCTTCCGGGTTATCCAGGGTGCCCTTGACCGCCAGGGTCGCGGTCAGCTCCTGTTCCGCCGTACCCGGCGTGCTACCGAAGGCGCCGGCCGGGACTTGGACGTTCTGGCCGCGGATGGCGTTGTTGACGTCGTCGATCGACAGGCCATAACCGACCAGCTTCTGCGGGTCGATCCATACGCGCATGGCGGCTTCGGAGGCGAAGAACTGCAGCTTGCCGACACCCGGCACCCGGCGGATCTCGTTGTTGATATTGCGCGCTGCATAGTCGGCCAGGGCGGTGGTGTCGGCGTCGGCGCTACCATCCTTGTAGCTCAGTGCGTAGATCAGCAGAAAGCCGGCAGTGGCCTGCTCGGTCTGGATACCAAGGGTGAGCACGGCCTGAGGCATGCGTGCCTCGGCACGTTTCAGTCGGTTCTGCACGTCGACCTGGGCCAGCTCGGGATCGGTGCCCGGCTGGAAGGTCACGGTGATTTCAGCGATACCGTTGGCGTTGCTGGTGGACTCGAAGTACAGCAGATTCTTCGCGCCGTTGAGCTCTTCCTCGATCACGCTGGTGACCGAGTCGGTCAGCACCTGCGCCGAAGCGCCTGGGTAGGTGGCGGTAACGGTGATCTGCGGCGGAGCCACGTTGGGGTATTGCGCCACCGGCAGAAACGGAATGGCCAGCAAGCCGCCCATCGTGATGAACAGAGCGACTACCCAGGCAAAGTTGGGGCGCCGGATAAAAAACAAGGACATGTCGTTGCTCCGACTTATTGCGCCTGGGGAGTGGTGTCGTTCTGCGTTTCAGCGCCTGGCTGGCGCGGCACGACTTTGGCGCCCGGTCGGATTGCCGCCAGGGAGCTGGTGATGATCTGGTCGCCGGCCTTCAGGCCTTCGGTGATCTGCCAGCGCGCGCCCTGCATGCTGCCGGTGGTCACCGGACGCGCTTCCACGGTGTTCTCGGCGCCCAGCAGCATTACGCTGGCCTTGCCGTCCGCGGAACGCTGTACGGCGCGTTGCGGCACCAGAATGGCGTCCTGATCGAGGCCCTGCGGGGTGCGCACGCGCACGTACATGCCCGGCAGCAACACGCCATTCGGATTGTCGAAGCGCCCGCGCAGGGCGATCTGGCCGGTGCTGCGGTCTACGGAGATATCGGTGAACAGCAGGGTGCCTTTGCTCTCGATATCGGTGCCGTCGACGCTCAGCGACAGTGTCTTGTCGCCGTCACCGGACACCTTGCCGTCGGCAATGGCGGCGCGCAGGCGCAAGGCATCTGCAGCTGGCTGAGTGAAGTCGGCGTAAACCGGGTCGAGTTGCTGGATACGTGCGAGCAGGGTGGTTTCGCCCTGGCCGACCAGTGCGCCTTCGGTAACTTGCGCACGGCCGATACGCCCGGCGATGGGGGCGCGCACTTGTGCATAACCTACGTCCAACTGCGCGGTTTCCACGTTGGCCTGGGCCGAGCGCTTGTCGGCCTGAGCGCTTTGCAGCGCGGCGCGGGCGACGTCGAAGTCCTGTTGGCTGACGGCGTCTATCTTGACCAGCGGCTCGTAGCGTTTGACGGTGGCTTGAGCCTGGAACAGCTGCGCTTCGGCGCGGGCCAGTTCGCCCTGAGCACGAGACAGCGCAGCCTTGAACGGCGCGGGATCGATCTGGAACAGCAGGTCGCCCGCCTTAACGTCGGCGCCTTCCTCGAAGGTACGCTTGAGCACGATACCGGCGACCCGAGCGCGCACTTCGGCAACGCGTACGGGCTCGATACGGCCCGGCAGCTCGGCGACGACGGTGAAGGGCTCGGTCTTGACGGTAAGCACGTCGACTTCGCGGGGCGGCGCCTCCCCCCAGCCTTGCTCGCCCTTGTCACAGCCGGCGAGGCTGATCGCCACCAAAAGGGTTATCGCCGAAAAAACGCAACGCTCGCGAATCGTGCTCATGCTTCACCTGGGGCGCAGCCCATTTAGTTAGTACTCGAAAGGCGCGGATGATCGTGTATAACTGCAAATGAGTCAATATTGGCTCATTTGCAGTTTTTGTGGACAAAGTAGATAGTCCCCTTGAGGAAAAAGGTTTTTCCTGCACAATGACGCGCCGTTGCCGACGCCCGAATGAAGACTGGATTTGATGGTTAGACCTGCTGCTGAAGAAAAATTGCTCAAGGCCCTCGCGGTCGCCATCGTCGAGCACCCGCGTGGCACCTTCAAGGAAATAGCCCAGGCTGCCGGGGTGAGCAAGGCGACGCTCAACCGTTTCTGCGGAACTCGCGACAACCTGATCGAAATGCTCTTCGATTATGGCTCGGTGGTCATGAATCAGCTCATCGCCGATGCCGATCTGCAGAACGCACCACCGCAGGACGCTCTGCAGCGTCTGGTCGACGGGCACCTTGTGCATCGTGAGTTGCTGGTGTTCCTGATCTTCCAATGGCGCCCCGACTCGCTGGACGAGTGCGGCGAAGATGCGCGCTGGCTGCCCTATACCAATGCGCTGGATCAATTTTTTCTGCGCGGGCAGCGTGAGAACGTGTTTCGCATCGACATCGGCGCGCCGGTGCTGACCGAGCTCTTCGCCTCCTTGTTGTTCGGTCTGGTCGATGGCGAGCGTCGCGGGCGTGTGGCACGTGCGGGCATGGGCACCTCGCTGATGCAGTTCTTCATGCAGGGTGCCGCCGCCGTACAACAGTAAGTGCGCCCAGGCGGTGATCCCCGACGAGCGCTGCGGGCGAGATGGCTGATAAGATGGCGCAAACAACGTGGCAGGCAGATTTGCCCCAGGCCGGATTACGCACAGGGATGCTGCGCCTCGCGGAGAAACGATGCATGAATGTACAAGTGATCGAGCGTGACGGAGAACCGGAATACGCCGTGCTGCCTTGGGCCGAGTATCAGGCGCTGCTGCAGGCCGCCGGCAAGAGTGTCGCCGCTCCGTCGACCCAGCCTGTCACCGAAGCGCCGAAGCCGCTGACGCAACTGGCCCAGTTACGCGAGGGCAAGGGCCTGAGCCGCGATGAGCTGGCCCGCGCCGTGGGCATCAGCCCCCATTACCTGGCCATGATCGAAAGTGGCGAACGGCAGCCCGATGCCGCGATTCTGCGGGCCCTGGCCTGGGTACTCGGCATCTCCGGCTGGGAGGCGGGTGCATGAGCGTGCGCATCAGCCGCGTGCACTGGGACGCGCTGCTGGCCGCACTGGACGATGCCCGGCGGCAGCGTCACTTGCTGACCTATCGCGCACTGATCGAGCGCCTGTCGCTACCAGCACCAGCCATGCAGACCCTGACCGCTGCCCTGGAGCACTTGGCTGCGCTGGATGCCCGCAGCGAGCGCCCGCTACGCAGTGCTCTGGTGATCAGCCAGAGTGCCAGCCGTCTGCCACGTACCGGTTTCTTCGAGTGCGTAACCCGGCTGGGCCGCTTCGACGGTGCCTCCGACGGTGTGGCTGCAGCCTCCTGGCATGCGGCTGAAGTGACCCGCGTGTTCGAGTTCGATTATCCCGCAGAGCCCTGAGTGATCGCGCCTTGCAGGGTGTGCGTATCGATCACGTGCAGGCTGTAACCCGGCACCGCTTTGGCATGGCGCTTGGCCTCCGAGGCCAGGCCGGCCAACTCGCTGGCGTCCAGCAGCGAGCAGTGTTGCGGATGCAGATGAACGACGCCGAGTGACAGAGACAGCAGTGGAAACTCCTCGCGCAGCCCCTGGCGGTTGTGACTGACGAAGCAGCCGGCATCCAGATGCTCATCCAGATAGAAGCGCCGGCACTGTCCCTGAAAGTCTTCCAGCAGCCGGTTGAGGCGCGCGCGCCAGTCCTTCGAGCCGAATACCAGCAGGAAATCATCACCGCCGATATGGCCGACGAAGTCGCGTGTCGGGTCGATCCGTTCGTTCAGGCAATGCGCCAGGCATAGCAGCACTTCGTCGCCCTTGGCGTAACCGTACAGGTCATTGAAAGGTTTGAAACTGTCGATGTCGACGTAGCAGATCACCGCTTCACGGCTCTGCTGCAACAGCCGGGTCAGGCACTGCTGGATCGGGACGTTGCCGGGAAGCAGGGTCAGCGGGTTGGCGTAACGGGCCTGCTGGATCTTCAGTTCGGTGATCAGTTTGAGCACGTCGATGACCCGGCCGAGGCCCAGGTAGCGACCGTCCACGGTAATCACGAAATCCTCTTCTATACGCTGGCGCGCACGGCTGGTTAGCAGGCGGCTGACCTTCTGCAGCGACTGGCTGATTTCCACTGCGAGGAAGTCGTCGCTCATCAGCCGGCTGATCGGCTTGCGGGCGAACAGTTCGGTGGCGAAGGGTTTGAGCAGTACCTCCGACAGCGAATGGCGATGCACGATGCCCACCGGTCGCTGATCTTCGTCCAGCACCGCCAGCGAGTTGAGGTTAGCCTGGGCACGGAACGCTTCTAGCACGTCGGCGGTGGGGGTGGCGATGGACACGGCCGGGTGCTCGTTAAGCAGGGCGGTTAGATCGCTGCCTTCTTCGCTGAGCGAGATCGGTGAGCTACCTAAAACGGGTAGCAACGTGCGTGCGTCAGTGGGTGGATGTTCCTGAGGGCGACAGAGCAGGTAGCCTTGAAGCAGATCCACACCCATTTCGCAGAGGACGGCGAGCTCTTCTTCGAGCTCGATCCCTTCGGCGATCACCTTGGCGCGCGAAGCCTTGGCCATCTGCAGGATCGAACCGACGAACTCACGCTTGACCGCATCCTGATGGATACCATCGATGAAGTGTCGATCGATCTTCACATAATCGGGACGCAGCTCCGACCACAGACGCAGGCTTGAATAGCCTGCACCAAGGTCGTCCAAAGCGATGGAAAACCCCATGTCTCGGTAGTGATGCAGGGCGGTGTCGAGCAGGTTGAAATCGTCGGTGGGCGACTGCTCCGTCAATTCGATAACCACTCTGTTCGGTGCAATACCATAGGTCTGCAGCAGTTGCAGGGTACGGCCCGGTTGGTGACCGGCGTCGAGCAGCGAGTCCGGCGATACATTGAGAAACAGCAGACCATCCAGTTTCAATTCGCTGAAGCGGCGGCATGCGCTCTTGCGGCAGGCCAGTTCCAGTTCGTTGAGCAGACCTGCTTGGCGTGCCGCGGCGAACAGCGTGATGGGCGAGTGCAGCGGGCTATTCGACGGGCCGCGAGTGAGCGCCTCATAGCCAAGAATGCGCCGCTCGGAGAGCGACACGATGGGCTGAAACAGGCTATGCAGGTCGCCGTGCGCGAGGATTTGACCCAGTGCGCTCAACTGCTCGGTGACGGTCATGGCAGGTCTCTGTACGAATCGGGAGCGAGCACACGGCAGGGGCACCGTGCGCGGGTAAGTACCGCGTGATGCTCGAGATTTCACTACAGATTGATGACTGTTTGATGAATGGTGAACGCCGTCAAAAAATAAAGGAGTAGTTTTTGACGGCGGCCGATACGGCGAGGTAGGGAGAAACGATGGGGCACAAAAAAGGGCGTCGTATTCACGACGCCCTTGTTGAGTAGCGCTTGCCGGTTATTGCTTCGCCAGGCGTGTGTTGAGCTTGAGGTAGTCGATCAGAATGTGGCCGGTTTCCGACAGGTAGGCGTCGTCTTCCGGTTTGGTCTTTTTCTCTTCCTCGCTCTGCGCCAGGGTGTCGTCCTCGTCTTCCTTCTTCAGCTCGGTCAACGGCTCTTCGCCCTTGGCGCTGCGGCGGGCATTCTCGATCACCAGTTGGCGTTTCTCGATATCGGCCTGCTGGGTGCGGCGCTTGGTTTCGTTGAGGCTGACGGTTTTCTCGGCCATCAGCTCGCGAGACAGGGCCAGGCGCTCACGTGCGAAGTTGAAGTCCGGGTTGTCGGCCGTACGGCTGTCGTAACGGTTTTTCAACTCGGTCAAGAACGGCTTGATCGGATCCAGTTCGGGTTTGATTGCTGGACGGATGCTGTCCCACGGCATGGCTTCGGGCAGGGCGCTTTCGCCGATTTCCTTGTTGTCCATCACGTCGGGATAGGAGATGTCCGGCACCACGCCGCGGTGCTGGGTACTCTGCCCGGATACGCGATAGAACTTGGCCAGGGTCAGCTTCAGCTCGCCATGGTTCAAGGGCTGTATGGTCTGCACGGTGCCTTTGCCGAAGGTCTGGCCACCGAGGATCAGCGCGCGATGGTAGTCCTGCATGGCGCCGGCGAAAATTTCCGAAGCCGAGGCAGACAGACGGTTGACCAGCAGTGCCAGTGGGCCTTTGTAGAACGCACCTTCTTGCTCATCAGCCAGTACGTCGACGCGGCCATCGCTGTTGCGCACCAGTACGGTCGGGCCTTTGTCGATGAACAGGCCGGTCAGTTCGGTGGCTTCCTGCAGCGAGCCTCCGCCGTTGTTGCGCAGATCAATGACGATACCGTCGACCTTCTCGGCCTGCAGTTCGGTGATCAGTTTTTTGACGTCGCGTGTGGTGCTCTTGTAATCCGGATCGCCAGCGCGGAACGCCTTGAAGTCCAGATAGAAAGCCGGAATCTCGATCACACCCAGGCTATAGGGCTTACCATCCTGCTCGATCTTGAGGACGGACTTCTTCGCCGCCTGTTCTTCCAGTTTGACCGCCTCACGGGTGATGCTCACCACCTTGCTGGTCTGGTCATTCGGCGCATTGCTCGCCGGAATCACCTCCAGGCGTACGCGTGAGCCTTTGGGGCCGCGGATCAGCTTGACCACTTCATCGAGGCGCCAGCCGATCACGTCGACCATCTCGTCGTCACCCTGGGCGACACCAACGATCTTGTCTGCGGGGGAGATTTGCTTGGTTTTCTCGGCCGGGCCGGCCGGCACCAGGCGCACCACCTTGACGTGCTCGTTATCGCTCTGCAGCACGGCACCAATGCCCTCGAGGGAGAGGCTCATATTGATGTCGAAGTTTTCTGCACTGTCCGGTGACAGGTAGTTGGTGTGTGGGTCGTAGGTCATGGCGAAGGCGTTGATGTACGCCTGGAACACGTCCTCGCCTCGGGTCTGCTGCAGGCGTGCCTGCTGGGCTTTGTAGCGTTTGGTGAGCAGCTCCTGAATCGCCTTGGGCTCCTTACCAGCGATTTTCAGGCGCAGCACTTCGTCTTTCAGGCGCTTGCGCCACAGCTCGTCCAGTTCGGCAACGTCTTTGGCCCAAGGGGCTTTTTCACGATCGACCAGCAGGTCTTCGTTGACCGTGAAGTCGATTTTGTCGACACCCTTGGCCAGCAGCCCCTGGACGTAGGTCAGGCGGCCCTGCTGGCGCTCGAGCTGACGCTTATAAATGTGGAAGCCTGGTTCGAGATCGCCCTTCTTGAGCAGGTCGTCGAACTTGTCCTTCCAGCGGTCGAACTCGGCGATATCGGCGGCCGTGAAATAGCTGCGCGACGGATCGAGCATCTTCAGGTAGCCCTGATAGATTTTCTCCGAGCGTGCATTGTCGAGCGGCGGCTTGCTGTAGTGATGACGCTGCAGCAGTTCGACGACGTTCAGGCTGGCGATAACCTGATCGCGATCAGGCTGCAGGTATTCCCACGGATCGGCTTGGCTGGTTTTAGCTGCGAGGGGCAATGCGCCCAGCCCGAGAACGAGGGCCAGGGTGGCGCTGATAAGAGATCGCTTCATGCTGATTCGACGTGAGGACAGTTGATAACGCATATTAGGCCGTCTTTGAGGGCGCCAGGTTCCATCGGCGCAATGCAAAAGCCCAGCGCGAAGCGCTGGGCTAGGTTCAAATGCACTATGGAGGCAGCGTGAAAGCATT
This sequence comes from Pseudomonas sp. PME37.24/006, assembly GCF_055556635.1. Lineage (NCBI taxonomy): Bacteria > Pseudomonadati > Pseudomonadota > Gammaproteobacteria > Pseudomonadales > Pseudomonadaceae > Pseudomonas > Pseudomonas sp. PME37.24/006. The sequence continues at coordinate 1,109,185 of NZ_JBVHNL010000002.1, read as the reverse complement.
GCAAGGCGTGGAAGGGCAGGTGGAATGGGTGCAACGTCCCACTCCTGCCTGTGATGTGGGTGAAGTGCGCATTCGCGTGGCGGCTGCGGGGCTGAACCGTGCCGATCTGTTGCAGCGTGCCGGGCTGTATCCGCCGCCACCGGGCGCCAGCGATATCCTCGGCCTGGAGTGCGCCGGTATCGTCAGTGAAGTCGGTGCCGGCTGCGACTGGCAGGTGGGTGACCGGGTTTGTGCCCTGCTGGCCGGTGGCGGCTTGGCCGAAGAAGTGGTGGTCGACGCCCGCCATGTACTGCCCGTGCCGGAAGGCGTGTCGTTGCACGAAGCGGCAGGCTTGCCGGAGGTCTACGCGACGGCCTGGCTCAATCTGTTCCAGCTGGCCGGCCTGAAACCCGGTGAGAAGGTGTTGCTGCATGCGGGCGCCAGTGGCGTTGGCTCGGCGGCGATCCAGCTGTGCAAGGCTTTCGGTAGTGCCTGCTGGGTCAGCGTCGGCTCGGCCGAGCGGCTCGCGTACTGCGAGAGCCTCGGGGCCGCAGGTGGTGCGATTCGCGGCGGCGAAGGCCTTGAGGCGCTGCACGAGGTAGGGCCCTTCGAGGTGATTCTCGACCCAGTGGGTGCCAGTTATGCCGCGCTGAACCTCAAGCTGCTGGCGCTCGATGGTCGTTGGGTGAACATCGGCCTGATGGGCGGTCGCAAGGCTGAGCTGGATATGGCCTTGCTGCTCGGTAAGCGCATCCAGTTGATCGGCTCGACGCTACGCAGCCGCGATGATCTGTTCAAGGCTGAACTGCTGCGTGATCTGCGCCAATACGTATGGCCGCTGTTCAGCGAGGGGCGGCTCAAGCCGCAACTGGCGCAGACCTTCCCGATTGCCGAGGCCCAAGTGGCATTCGCTACGCTGGAGGGCAATCAGGTCAACGGCAAGCTGGTGCTGGTGATCGACGACAGCCTGAGCTGATCCGCAGGTCTGGCGCGACGCCCTTAGTGGCGTCGCGTCAGGCTGCCGCGTCGAAGCTATCGGCGCGGGCCATTTTCCACATCCTTGCGTAGAACTCTCCCTCTATCTTGCCGCTGAGCAACTCACCCGGCTTGAGGAATACGTGCTGCTGGGAAAACAGCTGAATTTCCGTCGCGGACATGCGCTGTACCAAATGCCGTGCGTCCATCTGCGCTGGGTGATCGAGGCCGGCAGCGGCGAGCATTTCCGCCAGCGCCTTGAGCGTGTTGCGATGGAAGTTGTAAACCCGCTGGGCCTTGTCGTCGACCACCAGTGCACGCTGGCGTAGCGGATCCTGGGTCGCCACTCCAGTCGGGCATTTGTTGGTGTGGCAACTCTGGCTTTGAATGCAGCCAATGGCGAACATGAAGCCGCGCGCCGAGTTGGCCCAGTCGGCGCCGATGGCCAGTACACGGGCTATGTCGAATGCGCTGACGATCTTGCCACTGGCGCCGAGCTTGATCTTGTCACGCAGATTCAGGCCGACCAGCGTGTTGTGCACGAATAGCAAACCCTCGCGCATCGGTACGCCAAGGTGATCGGTGAACTCCACGGGCGCCGCTCCTGTGCCGCCTTCCTTGCCATCGATAACGATGAAGTCGGGCAGGATGCCGGTTTCCAGCATGGCCTTGGCAATCCCCATGAACTCCCACGGATGGCCGAGGCAAAATTTGAACCCAACGGGTTTGCCGCCCGACAGCTCACGCAGGCGGGCGATGAACTGGAGCAGTTCGATCGGGGTCGAGAAGGCGCTGTGGCGCGATGGCGACACGCAATCTTCACCCATCGGCACGCCACGGGTTTCGGCAATTTCCGGGGTGATCTTGTGCTTGGGCAGTATCCCGCCGTGGCCGGGTTTGGCGCCCTGCGACAGCTTGATCTCGATCATTCTTACTTGAGGCCTTTGTGCCTGTTCGGCGAAGCGTTCGGCGTCGAAGGTGCCCGAGGCCGTGCGGCAGCCGAAGTAGCCGCTGCCCAGCTCCCAGATCAGGTCGCCGTCGTGCTCGCGGTGATAGCTGCTGATGCTGCCCTCTCCGGTGTCGTGAGCAAAATTGCCAAGTTTGGCCCCCTGGTTCAGGGCGCGTATGGCGTTGGCGCTGAGCGAGCCGAAACTCATCGCGGAAATGTTGAACAGCGAGGCCGAGTAGGGCTGGCTGCATTGCGGCCCGCCGATGATTACCCGGAAACTGTCCGGGTCGCTTAGCGGTGCGGGGCGCATCGAGTGGCTGATGAACTGAAAGCCATTCTGGTAAACATCGATGAGCGTACCAAAGGGTTTGTCGCCACCCTCGTTCTTGGCCCGTGCGTACACCAGCGAGCGCTGGGCACGGGAAAAAGGCAACTGCTCGCTGTCGCCTTCAAGCAGGTATTGGCGGATCTCCGGGCGGATGCCCTCGACCAGGTAGCGGATGTTGCCCAGAATTGGATAGTTACGGCGCACGGCATGGCGTTTCTGCAGCAGATCACCCACGCCAATCAGGCTCAGCAGGGCGCCGACCAGGGTCAGCGGCCAGACCCATTCATGCCTCCAGAAAGCCAGGCTGGTGAGGGTGAACAGCACGCAGAAGGCGAAAAAGGCGTAGCGACTGAGCAGGGACAGGTTCATGCAGGCTCCTTGGCGCATGGGTGGCGCCCGCAATGTAGACGCCCTGCGCCCCGTTCGTCGATGGCTGGCGTGTATCGCATGCGCCGTTGTTAATCCGGGGGCAGGCGAAAACAGGGCGCCTGTGGCACACTTGAACGCCTGTAATGAAGGTGTTTGCGCTGGCGGCACGCTGTTGTCGGCCACGCGATTGGCACCCTTGGCCGCCCTGCGGTTTTGCCTGACTATCGCCGCGAACGGCGAAGAACAAGAGGAATACACGTGCATAACGTCGTCATCAGCGGTACGGGCCTGTATACCCCGGCCAACAGCATTTCCAACGACGAGTTGGTGGCGTCTTTCAATGCCTTCGTCCAGCAGTTCAACGCCGATAATGCCGAAGCCATTGGCCGCGGTGAGGTCGAGGCATTGAGCGAATCGAACAGCGCTTTCATCGAGAAAGCGTCAGGCATTAAAAGCCGTTTCGTGATCGACAAGCAGGGCATTCTCGACCCGCAACGCATGGTGCCGTCCATCCCCGAGCGCGATAACGAGCAGTGGGGGATTCTCTGCGAAATGGCGGTGGCCGCTGCCGAGCAGGCGCTGGCCCGTGCCGGCAAGACTGCTGCCGATATCGACGGTGTCATCGTCGCCTGTTCCAACCTGCAGCGCGCCTACCCGGCGGTGGCTATTGAAGTACAAGCGGCACTGGGCATCCAGGGTTTTGGTTATGACATGAACGTGGCCTGCTCTTCGGCCACTTTCGGCATTCAGGCGGCGGTTAACAGCGTGCAGCTTGGCCAGGCGCGGGCGATTCTCATGGTCAATCCGGAGATCTGCACCAGTCACCTGAATTTCCGTGACCGTGATAGCCATTTCATTTTCGGCGATGCCGCGACGGCGGTGATCATCGAGCGCGCCGATCTGGCGACTTCAGCGCACCAGTTCGAGGTGGTTGGCACCAAGTTGCTGACACAGTTCTCCAACAACATCCGCAACAACTTTGGTTTCCTTAACCGCGCTGCTGAAACCGCTAGCCTGGCTGCCAGCGACAAGCTGTTCGTGCAGGAAGGTCGCAAGGTGTTCAAGGAAGTCTGCCCTATGGTGGCCGAACTGATTGCGGCGCACCTGCAGGAAAACCAGTTGGACGTGGTGGATGTGAAGCGCTTCTGGCTGCACCAGGCCAACCTCAACATGAACCACTTGATTGCCCGCAAACTGCTCGGCCGTGATGCCGAACCCCACGAGGCGCCGGTGATCCTCGATAGCTATGCCAATACCAGTTCGGCGGGTTCGGTGATCGCCCTGCACAAGCACCACGAAGATCTGCCCAGCGGCTCGCTCGGTGTGCTCAGCTCCTTTGGTGCGGGCTACTCGATTGGTAGCGTGATCCTGCGCAAGCGTTGATCACGCCTGGTACAAAGGACGGTGCCTATGTCGACTGATGAAGCCGCTTTTCTGGCTCGTTTACGAGGCGGTGACCAAGGCGCTTTTCGCGAGCTGGTAGTCGGCTATCAAAGCGCTATGCGTGCAGTGGCCTATGCCATAGTGGGTAGCCGTAACGCCGACGAAGTCGTGCAGGATGCCTGGCTGGCGGTGGTGCGTAGCCTCGATGGATTTGAAGGGCGCTCAAGCCTCAAGACCTGGTTACTGACCATTACCGCCAATACCGCCAAGACCCGCTTGCGCCAGAACCGCCGCGAGGTCTTGATGGATGATCTACCGTCTCCCCACGGCAGCATCGACGACACACGCTTTGCCGAGGATGGGCACTGGCTGCTCGCGCCTCATGCCTGGCACCAGGACACCCCCGAGGCGCTGTTGACCGAGGCCGAGTTGCGTGACTGTTTGGCGCGAACCCTCGCAAGCTTGTCTGAGCTGCAGGGCAGCGTCTTGCAGTTGCGCGAACAACAAGGGCTGGAACTTCAGGACATCTGTAATCTTTTGGACATCTCGCTCTCCAATGCTCGTGTACTGCTGCACCGTGCACGTTTGAAGGTATTTGCCACGCTGGAGCACTTCGAGGAGACCGGACAATGTTGACATGCAAAGAGCTGGTCGCGCATTCCAGTGATTATCTCGATGGCCAACTCAACCTGCATTCCCGCCTGGCGGTGCGTACCCACTTGGCGCTGTGTGGGCATTGCCGGCGGTTTATCCGGCAGATGCGCTTGAGCCAGGCGGTGCTGCGGCAGATGAGCGATCCTGCCAGCGCCGAGCTCGAAGCGCTCGCCAATCGCCTCGCCAAAACTCGCCGCGAGTTGCGCTAAACCGCCGCCGCAGGGCCGTGCACAACGGCCTTTTTCGTGTTTTACATCCCCTCGCCTAGCGGCTCGACGGCAGCGCTGTGCCGGTTGCTGCGCGTGCTCTGATCCGTGTTGTAGAAAATTTTCAGCGCGCTGTAACGTACCACCAAGGTGGCCGTCTAGTGATGTGAAGGTGCCAGTTGGCATCGTTCCAACCATCTGGAGATAGGCCATGAAACAGTTCAATAGCGTTGTCGCTTCCCTGGGTGCTGCACTGCTGAGTGCGACTACTTTCTCCGCCCAGGCGACCCAGAGCCCCTTCGCCGCTCAGGAGTTGAGCAGCGGTTACAGCGTGGCGGCTGGTGAGAAATCGGCTGAGGGCAGCTGCGGCGAAGGCAAATGCGGTGGCGAGATGAAGAAAACCGAAGGTGAAGGCAAGGCTGCTGAGGGTAAGTGCGGTGGTGAAACGAAGATGGACGCCGAGGGTAAGTGCGGTGGTGAAGCGAAGATGGACGCCGAAGGTAAATGCGGTGGTGAGATGAAGAAAGCCGAGTAACTGGGCGTAGGGTGCAGATCATGCAGACGGATTTCGTTACGGGAGCTGGGTTGGGCTTGCGCCGCGGCCTGCTTGGCACGTTGCAGTCATGCAGCCGGCGCGAGCTGGACTTCCTCGAAGTAGCACCGGAGAACTGGATCGGTGTGGGCGGGCGTCTGGGTAAGCAGTTGCGAGCCCTGAGCGAGCGCCTACCGCTGCTCTGCCATGGTCTGTCCCTTAACCTCGGTGGTTTTGCCCCGCTGGATATCGAGCTACTCAAGGCCATCAAGGGCTTTCTCGCGTTGCACGGGGTTAGTGGTTACAGCGAGCATCTGTCTGCCTGCGCCGATCATGGCCAGTTATATGACCTGATGCCGCTGCCCTTTTGCGAGGAGTCGGTTATGCGTATCGCCAAGCGCATACGCATCGTTCAGGACGTACTGGAGCGTCCGCTAATCATCGAGAACATATCGGCCTACGCGCAGTTGCCGGGCGAGCTAGATGAGGCGACGTTCGTGGCGGCTGTGCTGGAAGAGGCTGACTGTCAGCTGTTGCTGGACGTCAATAACGTCTTCGTCAACAGCATCAATTTCAATGTTGATGCATCGGCTTATATCGCCGCCATGCCCAGTGCGCGGATTGCCTATCTGCATGTGGCCGGGCATTACGACCAGGCCAGCGACCTGAAAATCGACACCCATGGCGCCCCGGTGATCGACCCGGTTTGGGCATTACTTGCCCAGGCCTATGCCATACATGGCGTGCGGCCGACCTTGCTGGAGCGTGATTTCAACTTTCCGCCGGTTGCCGAGCTATATGCCGAGGTGGCCCATATTCGTCAGTTGCAGACTGCTGCGACGCCGCTGCGCAGTTACGGCACATGAGTGGCGTAGCGCTGCAACGCCAGTTCGCTGCACGCATTCGTCGGCCGGAGCAGCAAGCGCTGCTCGATGGCATTACTGCTGAGCGCATGGCGGTGTATGAAGCGTTGTTTTTCAACAATATCGAAGGCTTTATCAGTGGTGCGTTCCCGGTGCTGCACCGTGTCCTGGACGCCGCACGCTGGCAGCGTCTGGTACGCAGCTTTATCGCCGATCATCAAGCGGATGCGCCATATTTTCTGCAGATCAGCCAGGAGTTTCTCGCCTGGTTGCAGCAAGGTTATCTCGCCGAGCCGGACGATCCGCCATTTATCCTCGAACTGGCGCATTACGAATGGGTGGAGCTCGCTTTGGATGTCAGCGATGCCGAGATCCCTGCTCAGGGGTGGTCTTCACTGGCCTGGCCGCTGGCTTATCAATGGCCGGTGCAGCGCATTGGCGTGGATTTTCAGCCGGTCAGGCCGTGCGGCGATCCGACCTGTCTACTGGTCTGGCGCGATACTCAGGACAAGGTGCGCTTTATGCAGCTCAGTCTGTTCGCCTACCAACTGGCGGTGCGCCTGCAGGGTGGCGCTCGTCCCCAATCAGCCCTCTTGGACCTGGCGCAACAGCACGGACTGACAACTGACACGCAGTACTTTGACAGCGCCCAGCGCCTGCTGGATGACTGGCAGCGTCAGGACATCTGGCACTGCTGATTGCTCGTTGTATCCGAACCACGGCGCTCAGCGCCGGCTTGTGGAGTTTTATCATGCTGATTGCTTTCAATCGTCTCCAGAATGCCCTGGACGCTACTCGTCGTCTGGATTTTATCGGTCCACTGCTGCTGCGCCTGTACCTGGCGCCGGTGTTCTGGATGGCTGGCACGCACAAGCTGGCGGATATAGAGGCGACCGCTGCCTGGTTCGGTAACCCGGACTGGGGGTTGGGCCTGCCATACCCGCAACTGCTGGCGTGGGCTGCTGCGTTGACCGAGACGGGAGGGGCGCTGCTGTTGTTATTTGGCCTGGCGGTGCGTTGGGTGAGCATCCCGCTGATTGTCACCATGCTGGTGGCGATCTTTGCTGTACACCTGCCGTTTGGTTGGCAGGCGATTGCCGATGCCAGTGCACCATTCGCCAATGATCGCGTCGCGGACTCTGTGGAGAAACTTGCACGGGCCCGTGAGTTGCTCAAGGAACACGGCAATTACCAGTGGTTAACCAGCAGTGGCAAGTTGGTGGTGCTCAACAACGGCATCGAGTTTGCCGCAACGTATCTGCTGATGCTGGTCGTGTTGTTCTTCAGTGGCGGTGGGCGATGGCTGAGTGCGGATCATTGGCTGGCGCAGTGGTTGCGTCAGCGCTGATTTCCGTGCATAGACGTAAAAGAAATAAAAAGTTCCCCTGTAACCAAATCTTTATATAACGGCAACCGCGCTGAAATATGCCCTCGCCAAGATTCCCCCAGCACGAACGAGCGCCAAGCTCGGGTGTTTTTCAGCACTTAAGTTCAATTAGGGGAATTCTCGATGATCCGTAAGCACTTCGCCGGTTTCGCAGCCAGCGCCCTGGCTCTGGCCGTTTCCGCCCAGGCTTTCGCCGGCACCGTCACCACCGACGGCGCTGACATCGTAGTTAAAACCAAAGGCGGCCTTGAGGTTGCCACCACTGACAAGCAGTTCGGTTTCAAGCTCGGTGGCCGTGTACAAGCTGACTACAGCACTTTCGATGGTATCTACACCGTAAACGGTGACAACGCTGATGCTGCCTACCTGCGCCGCGCGTTTCTTGAACTCTCCGGCTATGTCTACAAAGACTGGGCCTACGTTCTGAGCTACGACTTCTCGCACAACTCGGGTAGCCAGGAAGATGGTTATTTCGATGAGGCTTCCATCGCCTACAACGGCTTCGCTCCGATCTCTATCAAAGTTGGCCGTTTCGACCCGGAGTTCGGCCTGGAAAAAGCCACCAGCTCGAAGTGGGTGACAGCTACTGAGCGTAACGCTGCTTACGAATTGGTCGACTGGGCCAACGCCCACCAGAATGGCCTCGGCGTCCAAGTTTCTGGTACTGCGGCTGACTCCCTCTACGGCTCGGTTGGTGTTAGCGCCAAGGATCAGAACGACGTCGATGGCGAGAGCACCAAGCAGTTCAACCTGCGCGGCGTTTTTGCACCGATGCACGAGGCCGGTAACGTACTGCACGTCGGTTTCAACTATGCCTACCGCGATCTATCCGACACTGCCTTCGATGGCCGCATCCGCAGCCGCATGGGTATGCGTGGTGTGAGCACCGGTGGTGGCAATGACGCCGGTACCAATGGCAACCGCCTGGTACTGGGTGGTGCCAACAACCTGGTAGCCGGCTCTTATGGCGACGATGCCGCCATGGGTCTGGAAGCTGCCTTTGCGGCAGGCCCGTTCTCGATCCAGGGCGAATACATCAAGCGTAAGCTGGAGGCCGATGACGCCGCGTTCCAGGACATCAAGGCCACGGGTTATTACGGCCAGGTTGCCTACACGCTGACCGGCGAAGCCCGTGGCTACAAGCTCGGCAAGTTCGACAGCATCAAGCCTGAGAACAAGCAGATCGGTGCCTGGGAACTGTTTTACCGCTACGACAACCTGTCGGTCGATGATGACAATGGCGCTTTCGCAAACGTTGGCGATGTCGAAGCCAAAGTTCATAACCTGGGCGTCAACTGGTACGTCAACGATGTGATCAAAGTAAGCGGCATGTACGTCAAGGCCAAGGCTGACAACGCTACCAACGCCAATGGCGATGACGACGGTGATGGCATGGTCTTCCGCGCCCAATACGCGTTCTAAGCAAAAAGTTTCAAACGTGGTGCTCCTTTGAACCCCGCCTAGTGCGGGGTTTTTTATTGACCGGGCACTTGGCTATATAGTGTGCGCTGATTGCTCGCGGATATTGCCGATGCCTGTTTACAGCCTGCACGCCCTCAACGAATTCGACGCCGCCACCTGGGACGGCCTACTCAGCAGCCCCCAGCCGTTTCTGCGCCACGCTTTTCTCAGCGCCCTCGAAGACAGCGGCAGCGTTGGCGGACGAAGCGGTTGGCAGGCGGCGCACCAGGTGCTGCTCGGTGCCGATGGCAAGCCGCTGGCGGCGCTGCCGGCCTACGTCAAATACCATTCTTCCGGCGAGTACGTGTTCGATCATGGCTGGGCCGACGCCTGTCGTCGCGCTGGTATCGCCTATTACCCCAAGCTGTTGGGTGCCATTCCGTTTTCGCCGGTGACCGGCCAGCGTCTTCTGGGTACGGCCGATGCGGCGGGGCAGTTGCTCGACGGAGTTACTGCGTCTCTGCAGGAACAGGGGCTGTCCAGCTTGCACGTGAACTTCACCGATGCCGCTGACAATGAGGTGCTGCAGGGACGCGAGGGTTGGCTGCAGCGCCTGGGCTGTCAGTTTCACTGGCATAACCGCGGCTACCGGGATTTTCAGGATTTTCTCGACACCCTCAGCTCACGCAAACGCAAGCAGATGCGCAAGGAGCGCGAGCAGGTGGCGGGGCAGGGCATCCATTTCGACTGGCGCGAAGGGCAGCAGTTGAGCGAGGCGGAGTGGGACTTCGTCTATCACTGCTATGCCAATACCTACCATATACGCGGTCAGGCACCTTACCTGAGCCGGGCCTTTTTCAGCCTGTTGGCCGAGCGCATGCCCGAGGCCATTCGCGTGGTGCTGGCCTGTCGCGGCGCACAGCCGGTGGCCATGGCGTTCAGCCTGCTAGGTGGCGACAGCGTGTATGGGCGTTACTGGGGTTGCCTGGCCGAGTTTGATCGGCTGCACTTCGAGACCTGTTTCTACCAAGGCATGGAGCAGGCGATCGAGCTGGGTCTGCAGCGCTTCGACGCGGGCGCACAGGGTGAGCACAAGCTGATTCGCGGCTTCGAACCGGTCATCACCCATTCCTGGCACTACCTGGTGCATGGCGGGCTACGTGATGCGGTGGCGGGGTTTCTGCAGGAGGAGCGAGAGGGCGTACTGGCCTACGCAGAGCAGGCGCGGGAGATGTTGCCGTATAGGCAGGCCTGACCTGAAGCAGTAGCGCGCTGCGGTTGCCCACAGCGCGCCAGCGCAGCACGCGATCAATTCAGCCGTCGTAGCGGCCGCCCCACTCGAGGAAACGCATCTTGTGGGTTTCGCCCTGGCTGTCGGTGAACACCATGATCACCGGCACGACACCCCTCTTGTCGGAGACGTCGGTGCGGTACAGGATTTTCTGCACATCGACTTTCATGCCGTAGTGATAGTCCTCGGTCGGCAGGCCAGCACCGGGTTTGGGATGGATGTCGGCGGCGAACACGGCAGGAGCGAGACTGGAAAGCAGGGCGGTAACGGCAGTTGCAATTTTCATGATGAAGTCCTCGATCATTTCGATGTGAGGCAGCCTGACCGATCCAATCGGTTTCGTTGCCTCGTGGGACTTATATGACCAGTAATGCCGGCATCGCGGAAATTGATGCCTTTGCTAGTGGACATCATGAAAAATGATGATGTTAGCAAGCTAACGATTTGCTTGGCGTACTCAGGCCGGCACTGCCCCGCCAGCATCAATCGACGCCGACGAAGCCGCCTGTCTGGTGTTGCCACAGGCGGGCATACAGGCCGCCGCGCTCGATCAGTTCGGCGTGGGTACCGGTCTCGATCACCTGGCCCTTGTCGATCACTACCAGGCGATCCATGCGCGCGATGGTGGATAGCCGGTGGGCGATGGCGATTACCGTCTTGCCGTCCATGAGGCTGTCCAGACTTTCCTGAATGGCCGATTCGACTTCCGAGTCCAGGGCCGAGGTGGCTTCGTCCATCACCAGGATTGGCGCGTCCTTGAGCAGTACCCGGGCAATGGCGATGCGCTGACGCTGGCCGCCTGATAGCTTGACCCCGCGTTCACCGACCTGGGCTTCGAAGCCGACGCCGCCCTGGCTATCGTCCAGCGTGTTGATGAAGCCGTCCGCGCGGGCCTTGCGGGCAGCGGCCCAGAGTTCTTCATCGCTGGCATCGGGCCTGCCGTAGCGCAGGTTGTCGCGGATCGAGCGGTGCAGCAGGGAGGTGTCCTGAGTGACCACGCCGATGTTGGCGCGCAGGGTTTCCTGGCTGACATCGGCGATGTTCTGGCCATCGATGAGGATGCGCCCGCTTTCCAGGTCATAGAGGCGCAGCAGCAGATTGACCAGGGTCGACTTGCCGGCGCCCGACGGGCCCACCAGGCCGATCTTCTCGCCAGGGCGAATGTCGATGGTCAGGCCGCTGATCACGCCGCCTTTCTTGCCATAGTGGAAGTTCACGTCGTCGAAGCGCACGCCGCCTTGCTGCACCTTCAGCGGTTTGGCGTCTTCGCGGTCGAGCACCTCGCGCGGCTGGACGATGGTCTGCATGCCGTCCTGCACGGTGCCGACGTTCTCGAAGATGCCGTTGACCACCCACATGATCCATTCGGCCATGTTGTTGATGCGGATCACCAGGCCCAGCGCCAGGGCGATGGCGCCAGTGCTGATCATCGACTCGCTCCATAGCCACAGGGCCAGGGCGCCGGTGCCGACGATCAGCAGGCCGTTCATGCAGGTGATCAGAAAGTCCAGGCTGGTGATGGTGCGCGACTGCAGGCGGAATTTATCGAGCAGCTCCTGCATGGCCTCGCGAGCGTAGGTTTCTTCCTCGCGGGAGTGGGCGAACAGCTTCAGCGTGGCGACGTTGCTGTAGCCGTCGACCACCCGGCCCATGACCTTGGAGCGCGCTGCCGAAGCGGCTGCCGAGCGCTCCTTGATGCGTGGCACGAAGTACCAGAGGGCCGCGCTGTAGCTGATGATCCACAGCGACAGTGGCACCACCAGGCGCAGATCCGCGGCCGCGAACAGGTATAGCGCACTGCCGGCGTAGACCAGCACGTGCCACAGTGCATCAATTACCTGCATGGCCGAATCGCGCAGCGACGGACCGGTCTGCATGACGCGCTGGGCGATGCGCCCGGCGAAGTCGTTCTGGAAGAAGTTCAGGCTCTGCTTGAGCACGTAGCGGTGGTTCTGCCAGCGGATCAGGTTGGTCAGCCCCGGGTTGATCGCCTGGTGGGTGAGCAGGTTGTGCAGGCCGAACACGAAGGGCCTGATGATCAACGCAACCAGCGCCATCCACAGCAGTTCGTTGCGGTGTTCGGCGAAGAACGTACGTGCGTCGGTGGTCGCCTGGGCCATGTCGATCAACTGGCCGAGAAAACTGAACAACGCCACTTCGATCAACGCTGCGAAGAAGCCGATCACCAGCACGGCGATCATCAACGGCCAGACCTGTTTGAGGTAATGGGCGTAGAACCGCAGCATGCCTTCAGGCGGTGCTACGTCAGGGCTGGGTTTGAAGACATCGATCAGGTTTTCGAAGCGGCGGAACAACATGGGGCACAGTCTGCTCTGGCAAATGGGCGGGCGTTTTGCTTGTTGCTACCGACAGGGCAGGCCTGCCGGCTGGAATGCTGAGGGATATGAGCACATGGGCTCAGAGGCGAACCCGCGTGCTCTGGCACGCGGGTTACTTGCAGGAGGGTAGCAGTATCAGAGGCGCTTGGCGTCGAGAATCACTATCGGATCCACTGGCACGTTCTGTTGGCCAGAGCGGTTGGCGGTGCGCACCTGGGCGATGCGGTCGACCACTTCCATGCCACGGGTCACCTTGCCGAAAACGGCGTAACCGAAGTCCCGCGAGCCATGGTCGAGGAAGGCGTTGTCAGCATGGTTGATGAAGAACTGGCTGGTCGCCGAATCACGCGCCTGGGTACGAGCCATGGCCAGCGTGCCGCGCACGTTGTGCAGGCCGTTGTCGGCTTCGTTCTTGATCGACGCATTTGTGTTCTTCTGGCGCATGCTCTCGTCGAAACCGCCGCCCTGCACCATGAATCCTGGAATCACGCGGTGGAACTGGGTGCCTTTGTAGAAGCCGCTGTCCACGTAAGCCAGGAAGTTCTTGGTACTGATCGGCGCTTTTTGCTCATCGAGCTGAATTTCGATTTCGCCCAGGCTGGTGGTCAGCAGCACCACTGGGTTTTCGGCGGCCATAAGCTGGGCGGTGAACAACAGAGAGCAGGCGGTAAGGGCGAGTTTCTTCAACATCGTGTCTAGTCCTGAGGTGAGGTGGCAGCAGTGTTTTCGACTTCATGCAGAAAGGCAAGCAGGCTGGGAGTTCAAACGCTGCGTTGTAAGCCTGCAGCGATGGCCTATCGAAACAGGTCATCGAACGCTGATCAGGCCGGTGGCGGCGAGGCGAAGGCCGCATTAAGCGGAGCCGCATCGAAGCGTTGAATCAGATCGGTGAGGATCTGCGTGGCCGGCCCCAGGGCTTTGTCCTTGCTGGCGTAGAGAAAGAATACCGGGCTGCGGCTGCCGCCCTTTTCCAACAGCAGGGGCTTGAGCAGACCGTCGCTCAGTTCACGCTCAATCATATGGCGCGGCAACCAGGCGAAGCCCAGGCCGTTGCCGACGAAGGTGGCGGCAGTGGCCAGGCTGCCCACCGTCCAGCGCTGTTCGGCGCCGAGCCAGCCGACATCGCGGGGCTGGTGGCGACCAGAGTCGCGGATCACCACTTGCATCTGGGTTTCCAGATCCTGGAAATTCAACTGTCGTTGTAGGCGGTGCAGGGCGTGATCGGGATGGGCCACGGCGATGAATTCCACCGGGCTCATTTCCGAGCCGAGAAAGCCGGGAATGTTATAGCCGCTGATCGCCAGGTCGGCGACGCCTTCCTTGAGCACTTCCTCGACACCCGACAGCACTTCCTCACGAAGGCGTACACGGCAGCCACGGCTTTGCGGCATGAATGCGGTGAGTGCGCGCACCAGCCGCGCGCTCGGGTAGGCGGCGTCGACCACCAGACGAACCTCGGCTTCCCAGCCCTGTTCCATGTGGTGCGCAAGGTCTTCGAGCTGGCTGGCCTGCTTGACCAGTTGCCGGGAACGGCGCAACAGCACGTCACCCGCTTCGGTAAGCACAGCTTTGCGCCCATCGATACGCAACAGCGGCACACCCAACTGCTCCTGCATGCGCGCCACCGTATAGCTGACCGATGATTGCGAGCGGTGCAGTACCTCGGCGGCCTGGGCGAAGCCTCCATGGTCGACCACGGCTTGCAAAGTGCGCCATTGATCAAGGGTTACGCGTGGGGCCTTCATTTCATCTCCTCTACCAGCCCCTGTGCACGGGCAGGGTACTGGCCCTAAACTGACGGCCCACCGTTGGAGGCTGGCCATGAAAAAACTCTGTTGTGCGCTGATCGCCTTGCTACCGCTGGCAGCTCAGGCTTATCCCATCGAACTGGAGAAGCAGCTCAATGGCGCCGAGGTATCGGCCAGCTCCCAGGAAATCGACCACAACATGGCGGCGGTGCGGGTACAGAACTACGGCGAAACGGCGGCTTCCTGCAAAGCGGTGTTTCGCAACGGCCCGGAAGCGCCACGTACCCGTAGCGCCAATCTGGCAGCGGGGGAGAGCGGCAACCTGACGGTGAAATTCGCCCGCAGCATCATCCGTCTGCGTGTCCAGCTGACCTGCGAACCACAGTGACCTGAAACTTCGAGCAGCCTAGGGTCTGATCCCGAACAAATCAACTTCATCGATATTTAGTGGTGGATATTTACGCTTTATTATCGAACCTCGTTTATCTAGTCTCGCGCCCATCGTTTGATACCCGCCTATCGATGGAGTGACCCCATGGCTCAGTTGTTAGTGATTGAAAGCAGTGCGCGGCAGCACGGCTCGGTTTCACGACAACTGACCGAGCGCCTTCTGGCGCACTGGCGCGAGAAGCGCCCCAACGACGCCGTCTGCCGTCGTGATCTGGGCGTCGAGCCGTTACCCCATCTCGATACCAGCCTGCTTAACGCCTGGACGCAACCTCCTGAAAAGCATGGCGCAGCCGAATGCGCGGCGTTGCAGCGCGCCAATCAGTTGATCGATGAACTATTGGTTGCCGATGTGCTGGTGCTGGCCGCGCCGATGTACAACTTTGCCATTCCCAGCACACTCAAGGCCTGGTTCGACCACGTGCTGCGTGCCGGGGTGACCTTCCGTTACAGCGAAAACGGTCCGCAAGGCATGCTGCATGGCAAGCGCGCTTTCGTGCTCACCGCCCGTGGCGGCATTTATGCGGGCGGCTGTCAGGATCATCAGGAGCCTTATCTGCGTCAGGTGCTGGCCTTCATGGGTATCCACGACGTCACCTTCATCCATGCCGAGGGCCTCAACCTCGGTGCCGAGTTCATGGCCAAGGGTTTGGAAGCCGCCGAGCTGCGCCTGACTCAAGTGATATGAATCTCCACTCGCACCCGGTGCTCCTGGGTGCGACTTTCCAAGGGATCGCTTCGGCGGTTCCTTTTTTTGCCTGGAGTTTCGTGGCGCAGATGATTGTTTGCCTTGCGCTGAACCGTTATGGTGCGCCGCCGTTCGCGACAGCGTCGCTGGCATGTCTGTCTGCGCCGTTTTGGTGCCGCTATTGCGGCCGCCTGATAGCCTGAACAGCGTGGGTGATTTCTCTCTCTTCGAGGTGCGCAATGACGCTTTCCGGACGTGGTGTGGTGTTCTCTGTCAGCGCCTCGATCCTGTTCGCCCTGATCCCTGGCTACGTGCAGATGCTCACGCCGCTGGACGGTTTCCAAGTGTTCGCCCAGCGCGTGCTCTGGTCGATTCCGGCGGTGTTGTTGCTGGTTACCGTGCTGCGTCAGTGGCCGGTGCTGCTCGCTGTCCTGCAGCGCCTGCGCAGCGAGCCTTTGCTGTTGGCCGCCTTGCCGCTTTCGGCGGTACTGATCGGCGTGCAGTGGTTCCTGTTCGTGTGGGCGCCGCTTACTGGGCACATGCTGGATGTTTCGCTGGGTTATTTCCTCTTGCCGCTGGCCATGGTGCTGGTTGGCCGGGTGTTCTATGGCGAGCGACTGCGCCCCTTGCAGAAGATTGCCGTGGCCTGCGCCTTTGCTGGCGTCCTGCATGAGCTGTGGCGTTCCCAGGCATTTTCCTGGGTGACGCTAGTCACTGCGCTGGGCTATCCACCGTATTTCATGCTGCGTCGCTGGATGCGTCTGGATGCCCTGTCCGGGCTGATTCTGGAAATGCTGATGCTGACGCCACTGGCCATCTGGCTGATCCTGCAGTGGGCGCCGGACAACGTATTCGGCGAATTCCCTCGATTGTGGTGGCTGGTGCCGGGCATGGCATTGCTGGGCACCATCGCCCTGGCCGCGATGATGGCGTCGTCGCGGCTGCTGCCGCTGGGGCTGTTCGGCATCCTCAGCTATGTGGAGCCGGTGCTGCTGTTCATGGTTTCTCTGCTGTTTCTGGGCGAGCAGTTCGACTCCGGCCAATTCCTCACCTACCTGCCCATCTGGCTGGCAGTGGTACTGGTGGGCTGGGACAGTGGACGTCTACTGATCAAACAATGGCGCATGCGGCCGGCCATCTGACAGTTTTCAGCCATCCGTTCGGAGAAAGCATTCGGCCCCGGAGCGCGAACGCGGTAACCTATGCGGCTGATTTAGCATTTGCATCGAGGTTGCCCCGTGTTTGCCCAATTTGCCCTGCATGAACGCCTGCTCAAAGCCGTGGCCGAGCTTAATTTCGTCGAGCCGACTCCGGTACAGGTGGCGGCGATTCCGCCTGCGCTGCAGGGCAAGGATCTGCGCGTAACCGCCCAGACCGGTAGCGGCAAGACCGCTGCCTTCGTATTGCCGATGCTCCACCGCCTGCTCGGCGACGGTAATTCCAAGCAGCGCCTGAGCGTGCGTGCACTGATTCTGCTGCCGACCCGCGAGCTGGCCCAGCAGACCCTCAAGGAAGTCGAGCGCTTCGCCCAGTACACCTTCCTCAAGGCCGGTCTCGTCACTGGCGGTGAAGACTTCAAGGTGCAGGCCGCCATGCTGCGCAAGATCGACATCCTGATCGGTACCCCGGGCCGTCTGATCGAGCATGCCAACGCCGGCAACCTGCTGTTCGAAGACGTGGAAATGCTGGTGCTGGACGAAGCCGACCGCATGCTCGACATGGGCTTCGCCGAAGATGTGCTGCGCCTGGCTGAGCTGTGCGGCAACGCGCACCAGACCCTGCTGTTCTCCGCCACCAGTGGCGGCGCCGGCCTGCGTGAGGTGATTGGCAAGGTGTTGCGTGACCCCGAGCACCTGCAGCTCAACCGCGTCAGCGAGCTGGCCGAGGGCACTCGCCAGCAGATCATTACCGCCGACCACAACCATCACAAAGAGCAATTAGTCGAGTGGTTGCTGAGTAACGAGACCTACGACAAGGCGATCATCTTCACCAACACCCGTGCCCAGGCCGATCGTCTGTACGGCAAGCTGGTGGCCAAGGAATTCAAGACCTTCGTGCTGCACGGCGAGAAGGATCAGAAGGACCGCAAGCTGGCCATCGACCGCCTGCGTCAGGGCGCCGTGAAAGTGCTGGTCGCCACCGACGTGGCCGCCCGCGGTCTGGACGTCGATGGACTGGATCTGGTGATCAACTTCGACATGCCGCGCTCCGGCGACGACTATGTACACCGCGTCGGCCGCACCGGCCGTGCTGGTAGCGAAGGCACTGCGATCTCGCTGATCACTCACGGCGACTGGAATCTGATGTCGAGCATCGAGCGCTACCTCAAGCAGCGTTTCGAGCGTCGCAGCATCAAGGAGCACAAAGGCATCTACCAGGGGCCGAAGAACCTCAAGGCATCTGGCAAGGCCGTTGGCCCGAAGAAGAAAAAGATTGATCCGAAAACCGGCAAGAAGATCGCCAAGAAGCCAGCGGCGAAAACTCCAGCCAAACGCAACACGGTGAACAAGCCGAAGAGTGATGCCCCGACCTTGGTCAGCCAGGATGGGCTGGCGCCGCTCAAGCGCAAGGCGCCTTCCGCCGACGCTTGATGCGTCAGGGCTGCTGACAGGCGCGCTCATGCCGCGCCTGTCAGCTCAGCCTCACTCCACCTGTTCCTCGACCTCGCCGCCGATCTCTTCCAGCTCGCGCAGGCGCTGGTCGTAGGCGTCGCAATCGGTGCCCAGCTTGTCGGCTTCGGTTTGCGGCTCCGCTTCCTTGAGTTCCTGGCGCAACAGGGCGGCCCGTTCGGGATCGCGCTGGGTTATTTCCTCGATCTTTGCAGCCAGCTCCTGGGCTTTGGCGGCGGCTTCGTCGGCCGTGCAGGCCTGTGCGTGACCGGTGCCGTAGAGCGCCAGGGCCAGGCCGCAGAGTGGCGCGATATGCTTGATCATGCTCAGTTCCTCACGCTTGGCAGGGTCATGTCCTGGGATTGAGTGCCTGCTTGGCGTGAAGGTTCAGGCTATCGGCCGGCGTGCTATTTCACGCTGTCCAGGCTGCGCACCGTCAGATCCAGGGCTTTCTGCATGTCCAGCCTGGCCGAACGGCCGATGTCCTTGTCGTTCAGGTCGAAGCCGCGCTCGGAGGGCAGAATTGGTGCCGTCAGGTCGTCTGCATCCGTTGGCTCGAAGTCGAATTCCTCACCGATGGTCATGGCGCTGCGGCGCAGCAGCATGCGCAACTGATCAGGATGCAGCTCGGGGTTGATCGACATCAGCGCCGCGACCACGCCCGCCACCAGTGGCGTGGCGTAGGAGGTGCCGCAATGCACGCTGCCCTGTTTGCCTTCTTCTGCGGTTGAAGCGCGCACGCAGGCGGCAGCGGTGATGTCGACGCGGGTATCGACGTTCGAGGAGCTGCGCCGGGTAACGTAAGCCGGGTCGTCTACCGCGACGTCCTTGCGCTCGCTGCGCTGGTGGCCGCCCACCACGAACAGTTGCTCGGTGACGAAGGAGGAGGGCAAGCGGTAATCGTCGGCGCCGGAGAATGACGCACCGTTGCCGGCGGAGTTGATGACCACCACATCCGGGTGTTCGCGACGCAGCCACAGGAAGAATTCTTCGAGCAGTTCCTCGTAGCCGCTCATGGCAATGCCCGAGCGCACCAGCGAATCGATCTCGTCGCCATGGATGTTCTTGGCGCCGACGCGGTGAATGCCCCAACTCCAGTTCAGCACGCGAACGCCATCTTCGACCAGATTGACCGAGGCTGCGATGTTGGCGGTGATGCCGGCATCCGAGTTACGGTCGACAATCACTTCGAAGCCAGGGCCGGCGCCGTCCAGGCCACGCAGGAAACCAGTGTTGCCGCCATTGTCCCAGCGCGCGGCGAGGATGCCGGCAACGGTGGAGCCATGGCCATTCGGCTTGTCGGCGTCGCGGCTGTACAGGCGAGTGTGAGGGGTATGGCCATCGCGCTCGGCGGCGCCGAGGTAATCCTTGAAGTCCGGGGCGTCGAAGTCGACATTGCGCTCGATCAGGCCTATGCGCACGGGCTTGGTTTCGATGGGCGAGCGCTTGGACGGGATACGCCGCTGGTAGTAGTTCACCGCATCGATAAAGCGGTTCGCTGCCCATTCCTCTTCGTCGAGGTGAGCATCTGCGTATTCACCAGCTGGCGCTTCCTGCTCCTCTGCCGAGGATTCTTCGATCACTACGGCATCCACACTCAGCTCGCTGCCCAGGCGTAGCACCATGGCATCGCGCTGGATCAGATCCTTGGCTGGCAGACGCAGCTGGAAGGTATTGAGCGGCGGAATCGCGCCGACCACTTCAGCACCGTATTTCTTCGCCAGTGCCTTGGCCGTCTCGAGGCCTTTCGCGTCTTCTTCGATGACCACGCTGACCAGGTCGACGTAGGTGTTCAGGCCATCCATGTTCTTGGCCACTTCACTCGGCTTGGCTGCCAGTACATGGCTGCCCGCCATGGACAGCCACACCGGATTGCTGACTGCGTCGCCCTGCTGCAGCCACAGCGGGCCACTGCGGTAGCTGTCGCTGTTCAGGGTGATACGCAGACCATCGCGACGGCTTACTGCACTGGCGGGCAGCGGTTTACCGTCGAGCAACACCTGCAGGTCGCCGCTTGCCATGCCGCGGGCGTCGAGGCAGAAGGTCTGGCGCTGGCTATCGAGCACGTCTTCACAGCGGTACAGATGCTTGAGCCGCAGCGGCTCGGCCGCCAGTACCGATGGCGCGATGGTCGCCAGAAGCAGGGCGCTGAGAACGGGGCGCAGCGGTAGCCGGCGGAGCATGGGTGAGTCCTTTGTGCGAAGGGGAAGATGCGCCTCAGACTGGCGGCGTTTGCCTTGGTTCAGGCTGCGTTTGGGCAGATAGGGCGAACCTTGCCCAATGCAGCAGCGTCACACGTTTACAGGTGCCAACGGGCGCCGCATCCGATAGTCCCATCGGGTGCCCTAAATGGTGGGAGATGATGATATGACGACTCAGACCCAAACCCATAATTGGGATCTCATCGAGCGCATACTGCACGAAGTCCAGAACAGCGCCGGCCAGGCGTTCGTGCCGCGCCGCTGTGCCGAGGAACTGGCCGAGGCGCTGCAGCAGGCTGGTCAGGATGTACAGGATATCGACGGGCTCAAGGCCCAGGCCGATCGCTATGAAGCCACGCTGCTCGCTGGCGGCTTTATCGAACCACGCCCGGAAAGTGAGGGCGGCAATGGGGAAAACTTTGTGCTCACCCCGCGCGGCTCCCAGTTGCTGAGCATGATCGACAGCACCTTCCCCGGGGAAGAGCATCCGCGTGAGGTGCTCGACCAACACGGGCTGGCGGCGCTCACGCCAGAGGTGTTCGATGGGCTGGGGCCCAAGGCCACGCTAGTTTGAATACCGGTGATGGGCGCAGTGGCTGGTAAGCTTTGGTATGGGCGATGAGTACTGTGCTGGACAGCGTGATTCGCCCCCGCTATACCAACTGGCTACGGAGCCGATGAGTGGCAGTTATGCGCATGAAGTGGTGGGTAGTCGGATTGTTGCTCCTCGCGCTGGATTGCGTGGCCGAGGAGTTGAGAATCGGCTTTGGCACCCACAAGCCACCCTATGTCTTCGAGAGGCAAAACAGAGGGCTCGAGTATGACGTAGTGGTCGCCGCTGCGCGTGCCGCCGGCTTTACGGTGAAGCCTTATTACTCGCCCATGGAGCGCCTGCATCGTTCCTTCAAGCTTGGTGAGATTGAGGCGATGACCACCACAAGCTCCAAGGATGGGGCAGCGCCTTTCTATTCGCAGCCTTACATCTACTACCAGAACGTTGCCATGTCATTGGCATCTCGCGGCTATCGCATAGAGCGCATCAGTGATTTGCGGCACTACTCGGTTCGCGCTTTCCAGCGCGCCCGTTTCCTGCTCGGCGACGAGTTCCGGCAAATGGCCGAAGACAACCCCCGTTATCATGAGGAAGCCCAGCAGGTCGCCCGCAATCGACTGCTTTATAGCGGGCGTGTGGATGTAGTAATTGGTGACCGGCGCATCCTGCATTACTTCAACCGCGAGGTGTATGCCCAGGTCGATGTCGGCCAGCCGGTCATCGAATACCCGCTCTTTCCCGCCACCCCATACCATCTGGGGTTACACGACGAGGCGCTGCGTGATCGCTTCGATAAGGGCTTGGCAGCTATCCGTGCCAGCGGCGAGTACGCTGAGATCGAACGGCGTTACGCGATTTATTGAGCCCAGTGAGCGTGGCTCACTGGGTCAATTCTGCACTTTCTTCCTCTGCCTGAGCTGCCAGCAGTTCGGCTTCGATCGGCCGCGTAGCGACGCTGAAATCGGTGATTTCGATGGAGCCTTTGCCTTCGCCCACGAGGTGGAAGGAAAACGCCTTGCGCGTATCGAGGTTGTCGAAGGCAAAGCTCAGCTCCAAGGGTTGGCCTTCCTTCAACAGCGGAATCTCCGGGATGTTGATCAGCACATCACGGTCGAATTCCTTGGTTTTCAGGCGCAGCGTAGCGCCTGATTTGGCCATCTTCAGTGCATTGATCTTCAGCGTCACCGTCGTCTGTGTGCCTTTCGGCAGCTCCAGGTACTGGGCACCGATCAGGTTGTCGGCCCAGTCGTCGCCTGGCGTAGTGCGCAAGCGAATACGTTCGTTGCTGGCGAACTGCAGCAGCTGGTTGCCCTGGCCATCGCTGAGTGAACGATCCAGCAACTCTGCACGCTGGCTCACCAGACGCGCCGGCTTGCCGCTGACGCGGCCGAGGTAGTGTGCGTGATCGGCAATGAAGCCTGGGCTGGCATAGCGGCGGCAGACCTGCTGGAAATTACATTCGGTGAGTGTGCCGTGGCCGTCGTGCTCGCGCAGCAAGCCGTTGGTGTAGGAGATGATCTCGCGGCCTTGGGCGTAGTCACGCAGCATCGAGCGACCAGCGATATCCGCCGGCAAGGGCAGGGCGAAGTAATCGAGAACCGAGGCGGTGAGATCGACGTGCCCATAAACGCCTGTCTTGATCGACGGCAACTGAGCCTGCTCTGGCGCCAGCATAAGGTTGAAGCCCCAGGCTGATGCCAGGCGCACGTTCTCGATACCGTGGGACTCGTCGGAGGTGACTATCACCAGGGTGTCGTCGAGTATGCCGCGCTTGTCCAGAGCCTCGAGGAACTCGCCAACAGCATCGTCGAGGTAAGCGATGGCCGCCTGTTTGGCGTTGGGGTGGCGGTCGAGGTAGTCGGCCGGGGCGGAGTAGGGCTGATGGGTGCCGACGGTCAGCAGAGTCAGCATCCAAGGCGCTTTCTGCTTGCGCAGGCCATCAACGTAGGTCAGCGCGCCTTCGAAGTAGGATTTGTCGTCCATGCCCCAAGCGAAGTCGAGGTAGGGCGTGTTGCGGAACCAGTCGCGGCCCAAGGTCTTTTCGAACCCCATGCGCGGCATGATCTGATCCTTGGCCATGAAACGCAGCCCGGCGCCCTGCAGGAAGTGCGTGCTGAAGCCTTGTTCGCGCAGTTGTGCGGGCAGGCACTGGGCGCTGCGCTCGGCATTGGCCAGTAGCTCGATGCCTTTCGGCGTGCCCGAGGCGAGCTTGTCGTAGTCGCCACAGAGCATCGCGTAGAGGCCACGGATGGTCTGGTGGCCGTGCAGTACGTAATCATTGGTCAGCATGCCGCGTTCGGCCCATTGGCTCAGGCGTGGCATCGGGTCAGCCTGGTAGCTGCTGCCGATGGCCTGGCGGCTGGCGGCGATATAGGCGCCGGGAATACCTTCCAGGGTGATGATCAGAACATTGCGCGCGCGGCCGGGCTCGCTCAATAGCGAGGTACCGTCCATGTCCAGCCGGGTCAGTCCGGTTACGTCCGGTGGGCTGCTTGGCTGGCCCCGGGCGATCCAGTCTTCGACGCCGATTTGAGCGGTGCTGATACCTTCCGCCAGCCACTTGTGCGGCAGGTTGAACTGCAACCACTGATCCGCTTCGCTGGGGCTGTGGTACTGGGAGATGCTGTGTGCGCTGAACAGGCCGAACGGTAGCAGCAGCCAGGCCGTCGATGGTTTGCTGGTGCGTTGTTTGCGGCTGACGGCAAGCAGGGCGAAGAACGCCAGCGCAGCCGAGATCAGCCCGGCAGCCAACCAGGGATGTGTGAGGCCGCCGCCCTGGGTCGAGTGGCTGATAAATTGTGCATCGGTGAGGTAATGCAGATCTGCCGGCTCCGGCATTCGCCCTACGGCGCTGACCAACTCGGCGGTACCGAGGTTCAGCGTTACCCAGCCCAGAATCAGCGGAATGCCGAGCAACAGACTGCGGCGTTGTACCAGCCACAGCAACAGGCTGCCGATGGCCAGATCCGAGAGATAACCGAAGGGATGCGACCAGCCCAATGTGTAGCGGCTGATCAAAGGAAGCAAAATGAACAAGACAACCAGCGCTGCCAGAGCACTGACGGGTCGCTGCAGCCAGGGGCTGAAAAAACGCACTTGTATTCCTTAAGCAATTGCCAGTGAACGACGTGCCCGCTCGAGCTTTATCAGATCGGTTAAACGACGTGGCAAATAGACAAGACGCTGAGCCGGAGAACCGACTGCGTTGAAAGCGGACTGACATCATTCTGAAACATGCGCGTGCTCATCGCTAGCGACAAGCTGCAAAGACGAGAAATAAGTCGTTCAAATCATTGCCCGGACGGGCTAGGGAGGCTGCCGACCTGGCGCCCGGCATTGCAGGCGCTGCAGGTCGATACAGACGGGTATTACTTCTTGGCGATAGTAATGTGACGGCTGGCTGGACCGTTGGTCTGGCCGCTCACACCTTTGGCGATCTCTTGGATCTTGCCGCCGGACTTGATAAACGCCGCTATCTGGGCGTCGATCGATTCGCTGGTTTCGACAGCTGGGGCTGGTTTAGCTTTGCTCTGGGATGCTTTGACGCGCATGACGGCCATTTAACCTACTCGAGAAATCAAGATGGCCGCGTATTGTACCACCGCTGGGCGCCTCGCTGTTCACTCAATGACCAGTGGGCAGAAAATGCGCTCAACCTGGCGCGCACAGCCGAGAATCCCGCAGGCGACTCGGGTAAACTGCCGGCCTGAAAATGAGGGTAGGCACCATGGCTGTTATCGGACGTATGAATTCCTTGCAGGTCGTCAAGCACACCGACTTCGGTCTGTACCTGGATGGCGGGGCGGATGGCGAGATCCTGCTGCCCAAGCGTTACATCCCCAAGGAGACGCCGAGCGAGGTGGAAGACTGGCTCAACGTGTTCCTCTATCTGGACAGTGAAGACAAGTTGATCGCCACCACCGAGAAACCCAAGGTGCAAGTCGGCGAGTTCGCCAGCCTGAAAGTGGCCGACATCAATCGCGTTGGCCTGTTTCTCGACTGGGGCCTGCCCAAGGATCTGCTACTGCCGCACTCCGAAGAGAAGCGGCCCTTGCAGATCGGTGATTACTGCGTGGTGCACGTGTTCGTCGACAAACGCAGCCGCCGCATCACCGCGACCGCGCGGCTGGATCGTTACCTGGACAAGGTGCCAGCGACCTACAAGGCCGGCGAAGAAGTCGATCTGCTGGTGGTCGAGCCTACCGATATGGGCTTCAAAGCCATCATCAATGGCAAGCACTGGGGGCTGATCCACAAGAATGAAGTGATCGGCTTCATGCGTGCAGGCATCCGCCAGCCGGGCTTCATCAAGGACATGCGCAGCGACGGCAAGATCAGCCTCAGCCTGCAGCCGATCGGCCAGCAAGCGGCGGGTGGTCTCAGCGAGCAGATTCTCAGCCGCCTGCGTGACAGTGGCGGCACGCTGGAGGTAAGCGACAAAAGTTCGCCAGAACGTATTAGCGAGATGTTCCGGGTCAGTAAGGGTAACTTCAAGAAAGCCATTGGCGGTCTGTACAAGCAGGGGCTGATTCACATCCATGAAGACCGCATCGAACTGGCCAAATAAGAGGTGTGCCTTTTAAGCGTCTAGAAAACGTTTGAGTGGCGCGCTTCGCCTGCTGAATAATGCATTTCCCGCCGGTGTAGCTCAGTCGGTAGAGCAGCGCACTCGTAACGCGAAGGTCGTAGGTTCGATTCCTATCTCCGGCACCAGACAATGCACTCCATTGAAACCCGCATGCAGCGGGTTTTCTGTTTCTGGAGTGTCCCGATTGTGGCGAGCGATCCTGATGCATGGAGGCAGCTCATGTTTCATCGCAACAAGCTGGTGCCGGAACTGATGGTCACCGACCTGCAGAGCAGCCTTGCGTTCTGGGTGTCCTGCCTGGGTTTCAAGGTGGCGTATCAGCGCCCGGAAGATGGCTTCGCTTACCTGGATCTGGATGGCGCTCAGGTCATGCTCGAACAGGTTGATGCCTCGGCAAGCCAATGGCTCGCCGCGCCATTGGCCCGGCCATTTGGAAGAGGTATCAATCTGCAGGTGGACGTTCCTGCGGTTGGGCTCATCATCCAGCGCCTTGACCTGGCGGGTTTCAGCCTGTTTCGAGACTGTACGGATACCTGGTACAGGGTTGATTCCGTGGAGGTGGGCCAGCGCGAGTTCATTGTCCAGGATCCCGATGGCTACCTCGTCAGGCTGGTGGAACGCTTGGGTGAGCGGCCATACCATTCAAGTTGAGATCGATCCGATTGGACGTGTACGGCCCTTTTCGTTGGCTAAGAGTGTCACGTGCGAGGGTTAAATACGTTGATGTTCGGATCGTTGTAATTGGCGCTGATGGCATCTTTTCCCATGTTGACGCGGACGACGGTAGTCGTCGGGGTAACCGCCAGCACGTCCAGGCGGGTGGTGATGCCCGGTGCGTCGCCAATGGTTTCGACGAATCGATACAGATTGCTGATCGGGCCGCCGAGCAATTGAGCGTGTACATCACCGCATCCGGGCGCAAAGCCTGCTCCGCCCCCCGCGCAAACCTTCAGCGTATCTGGCTGCGGATGCGCCGGGCCGCCGACACGATTTCCGCCAGCCGGTGCCTTGATCTCCTGAACCTCTCCCGGCGTATGCCTCTCGGACGTTATAAGTCCCAATCTTTGACTTCATCAGAGGTGCGCACCATGAGTGTCAATGCTATCGACAGTGCTCGTAACTCGGCTTATTCCACCTATCAGGACGCCCTCAATTGGGCCGGCTCGCTCAGTGCTCAGCGGCCCACGGAGGGTGAGCCGTCAGAGGAGCCGGGTTGGAATACGGACATCCAGCCCGACGAGTTGCCGCAAGAGCAGCCTGGCGAGTTGCCACAAGAGCAACCTGAAGAGTTACCGCAAGAGCAGCCCGAAGAGTTGCCGAAAAATCCGGGTAACGGGCAGAGCGAAATCTGACTGGCACGCCAGCCACGGCAAGTACATACAAGCGCCCGGTCATAAGCCGGGCGTTTTCATGTCGCTCGTCCCCTCGAACCGCCGGGCTGCTGGCTGCAGCTTAAGTGCGCTAGCGTACGGACGATTTGCCGCGAATCTGTAATGTTTCAGGTGATGGATAATTGGCCAACATTCTCTGTCCGCCAGCCGAGCGTAAGTGTTTGGGCAACATATGGAGCAGGCCGGATTCCATCGCAGCGATGCGTTCGTCCGGCTCTGCAGTTGCGCCGCAATGGAGTTTGCAGAAGAGCGAGGCGTTATGAGCTACCGGGTTTTGCTGGTCGCCGCCGACATAGAGTTGTGCAACGGGTTGCAGATGGCGTTGAGCGAGGTGGGCGATGGCTCGTTTGACTGCGAGTGTGTTGCCAGCCTGTCGACGGCTGAGGTTCGTCTCAGGCGCAGCGGCATTGATGCGGTACTGCTGGATCTGAACCTGCTTCATGGTACCAGCAGCGCGCTCTGTTCGCGCCTGTTCGCGTCGGCGGCGGATGTGCCTGTCATGACGCTCTGCGAACCGAAGAGCGAAGGGTTCGCGCGACAGGCACTAAGCTGGGGGGCGCATGGCTATCTGATCAAGGGCCAGGTTGCCGGCGGCCTGCTGGCCCGTTCGGTAATCGCGGCTATCCACGCCAAGCTGGGCGAGAGGCGCATACGCACGCGCGCCCAAATCACCTTGGACTGTCTCGCTGATGCGGTGATCGGCACGGATGTGCACGGCCAGGTGGACTACCTCAACCTGGCCGCCGAACGCCTGACCGGGTGCCGGCGTTCGGAGGCCTTGGGCCGGCCCATCGCCGAGGTGATGACGCTGATTGACAGCGTTACTCGTACCATCTGCCACAGCCCTGTCGAACGATTGCTGCGGCGAGGTCGGCGGGCGCCCGAGGCAGGCAGTACCCTGCTGGTGCAGAGTGATGGCAGCACCCTTGCCATTGAACAGTCCGCCACGCCCATCCGCGATGGCAAGGGCCCTATTAGCGGTGCGGTCACGGTGTTCCGCGATGTCAGCGTGTCCCACGCTGCGGCGCTCAAAATGTCTCATCTGGCGCAGCATGATGGCCTGACCCAACTGCCCAACCGTGCTTTGCTCAATGACCGCATTTATCAGGCGATTAGCCTGGCTCAGCGTACCGGCAACGTGGTGGCCGTGATGTTTCTCGACCTGGATCACTTCAAGGCGGTTAACGATTCGCTCGGCCATCACCTTGGCGACAAGCTGCTGCTAGCGGTGAGTCAGCGGTTGACGGCCTGTGTACGCAGTTCCGACACAGTCAGCCGTACCGGCGGCGATGAGTTCGTGGTGCTACTGGCTGGCGACAGCGACGGGCATAGCGCAGGGCTTACCGCGCGGAAGATTCTCGATGCGTTACAGGTGCCTTACCTCATTGAGCAGCAGCGTCTACAGATCACCTGCAGCATCGGCATCAGCTTGTATCCCCGGGATGCAGACGCCGCCGAGGCGCTGCTGAGGAATGCCGACCAGGCCATGTACTACGCCAAGGAGAGCGGGCGTAACCACTACCTGTTCTTCCAGCACGATATGAGGCTGCGCGCCAGCGAGCGCATGGCGGTGGAGCAGGGCTTGAACCATGCCATCGAGCACCAGCAACTGCGGCTTTATTTCCAGCCCAAGGTAGATCTGCGCAGTGGCCGAATTACCGGTGCCGAGGTGTTATTGCGCTGGCTGCATCCGCAGTGGGGGCTGACCTTGCCAGAGCGTTTTTTGCCGATTGCCGAGGCCAGTGGTGTGATGGTTCGCCTGGGCCGCTGGGTTCTGCACGAGGCTTGCCTGCAGGTTGGCCGCTGGGATGCCCAGGGCATCGTGCTGGAGGCGATTTCGGTGAATATATCGGCCGTCGAGTTTCGCCACCCGGGATTCGTTGCCAGGGTGCGCGAAGAGCTCGCCGAGTCTGCCCTGCGGCCAGATCGCCTGCACTTGGAATTCACCGAGGGCGTGCTGATGCACGATGCTCAAGCCAGCCAGCAGGTGCTGGCGCAGCTAAAGGCACTTGGCGTGCGGCTGAGCATCGACGACTTCGGCACAGGGTATTCGTGCCTGAGCCTGTTGCTGCTGTTGCCCATGGATTCGCTGAAAATCGACCAACGGTTTATCGCCGAAATCAGCGAGTCGGACAGTGATGACCCGATCGTGCGTGCGCTGATCGCCATCGCTACCAGCCTAAAACTCAAGGTGGTGGCCGAGGGCATCGAAAGTCCTGCGCAGCTGGCCTTTCTCGATGCCGCTCACTGTGATGAGGGGCAGGGCCATCTGTTCAGTGCCGCACTCAACGAACAGTGCTTCACCGCGCTGATGCAGTTACCGCAGCCTTTTTACCTGCTGCCTTGAATGCTTCAGTGGCGCAGCGGCATGTAAGACAGCAGGCGGTCGGTTTCCTTTTTCACCACGCAGTAGCACTCACAGCTCATTTGTTCGAGCCGCTTACGGTTGAGTACCGTGATATGCCCACGGCTGTATTCGATCACGCCTTGGCGCTGCAGCTTGCCTGCAGCCTCGGTGACACCCTCGCGGCGTACGCCGAGCATGTTGGCGATCAGCTCCTGGGTCATGGTCAGTTGGTTGCTGGGCAGGCGATCGAGTGACAGCAACAGCCAGCGGCACAACTGCTGGTCGATTGAGTGATGGCGGTTGCACACGGCGGTTTGCGACATCTGGGTGATCAGTGCCTGTGTGTAGCGCAGCATCAGCACCAGCATCTCGCCATGGCGGTTGAATTCGTCTTTCAGGCGCTGCCCTTGCAGGCGGTAGGCGTAGCCAGCACTTTGCACCACGGCACGGCTGGGCGTGCTTTCGCCACCCATGAACAGGGATATACCCACCAGCCCTTCGTTGCCGACCACGGAGATCTCCGCAGAGGCGCCACTTTCCATGACATTGAGCAAGGAAATGATGGAGTCGGTCGGAAAGTACACATGGCGTACCGATTCGCCTGACTCATAGAGCACCTGGCCGAGCGGCAGGGTGACAAGTTCTAGGTGCGAAAAAAGCCTCTCCTGGACTTCGCCAGGCAGAGCAGCCAATAAGTGGTTCTGCTGAGGCATGCAGTCTTCAGGCATGGAGTCCCTTCGGTATCGACGCGATTAACCTTCTGACTATACGCCTGGAATACACATGGCTCCGTTCGCTAGCGTACATAGCGCGCTGGCTACTCGGTCTCATCACTGCTCAGGTTGCCAAGGTTTATCGAACTCTGGCCATCTTCGAGCTTCCCCACGTCGGGCATCGGCGCTCTGTAGAGGCGTTGGCGGGTTTGCTTGTCAGGTGGTGCGGTGCCGTTCGAAGAAGCTGACGATCTGTTTATGCGCTTGCTCGTGGGTCATGTCATAGCGTTTTTGTACCAAGTGGGTGAGTTTGTCCAGATCACCCCCGGATTTGATCAGCTCCTCCAGGGTTAGGTCGTCCCAGACAATCTGGGCCAGGCCTGCGAGGAGCCGCCATTTACCCTTGATGATTTCGGTCAGTGGTCTGTTCATGGTTTCTACTCTCGTATGTGTTGCGGCTGAGGGATCACCCGGACAGGGCTTGCAACCATCGTCGGTGTGCTAGGCCCCTTATGCGGCCACTGGATATCGACCTGATGAGCCTGGCCATCGTCGAGCAGGTGGAGGGTGCTTCCTTGCACGGCGATGCCGTCTAGGTGGAGGCTCGAATCGTCGGTATCCGTGCGGCTCACACTGATGCGGTAGGGCGTGTCACCGAACCGGTAATGCAGGGTGAAGCCTGGCCAATCTGCCGGCAGCACCGGCTGTATGCGCAGTTGTGCACCGCTGCGCTGTGCACCGAGCAGCGACTCGACAATCAACCGATACATCCAGCCGGCTGAACCGGTGTACCAACTCCAGCCGCCACGCCCTTCATGGGGCGGCATGCCATAGACATCCGCGGCCATCACATAGGGCTCGACCTTGTAGGTGGCAATGGCGTCGGCACTGTCGCCGTGATTGACCGGGTTGATCAGGCGCAGCAGTTCCCAGGCGCGTGCACTGTCGCCCAGTTCGGCGAAGGCCATACTCGCCCACACGGCCGCGTGGGTGTACTGACCACCATTCTCGCGCACACCGGGCACGTAGCCCTTGATGTAACCGGGGTCGAGCACGCCGCGGTCGAACGGGGGAGAAAGCAGTTGCACCAGGCCGATGTCGCGGCGCAGCAGATGCCGCTCCAGCGAGTCCATGGCGGTGCGTCGGCGGCTGTCGGGAGCTGCGCCGGACAGCACCGACCAGCTCTGCGCGATGGAGTCGATGCGGCATTCGTCGTTGCTGGCCGAGCCCAATGGCGTGCCGTCATCGAAATAAGCGCGGCGATACCAGGCGCCGTCCCATGCATGCGCTTCCAGGCTGAGGTTCAAGGCGTCGGCCTGTTCATCGCAACGCCGGGCGAAATCGCCGTCACCGTAGAGCAGGGCAGTGGTGGCGAAGCGGCGCAGCACGTCGTAGCCGAAGAAACCGAGCCAGACGCTCTCGCCCTGGCCGTGCTCACCGACGCGATTCATGCCGTCATTCCAGTCGCCGTGGCCCATCAACGGCAAGCCGTGAGCGCCGCGCGCCAAGCTGTGCTCGATGGCGCGTACGCAATGTTGGTAGAGGGTTTCCTGCAGTGTGGAATGGTTCGGTAGATCGTAATAGGACTCCTCGCCGCTATTGAGCGCACGGCCTTCCAGATAGCCCACGGTTTCCGCGAGCACACTGTGATCACCGCTAACTTCCACGTAGCGGCTGGTCGCCAGGGCCAGCCACAGGTAATCGTCGGAGCAGCCGGTACGCACGCCACGATCCAGTGGTGGGTGCCACCAGTGCTGCACGTCCCCTTCGGTGAACTGGTGCGCAGCGCACAGCAGCAGATGCTGGCGAGCAGCTGCCGGGTCGGCATGTAGCATGGCCATGCTGTCTTGCAACTGATCGCGAAAGCCGAAGGCGCCACCGGACTGGTAGTAACCGCTGCGGGCCCAGAATCGGCAGGCGATCACTTGGTACATCAGCCAGCCATTGACCAGCACATCCACGGCCGGCTCCGGGGTTTCGATCTGTATCGTGTCCAGCGTCTGGCGCCAATGGCTGCGTACCCGCTCCAGTTCGAGCTTGGCGATGCTGCTGCCGCGCATACGCTGCACTAGGCGCGACGCCGATTTGCTGTCCTGCTCGGCGCCCAGGCGGAAGATCACGTTGCGGGTTTCGCCGGCTGCCAGGTGCAGATCGACCCGTAATGCCGCGCAAGGGTCGAGACCCGGGCCGCTGCGCCCTGATAAGTGCGGCTGGGCCATGGCGGCGGGGGCGCTGAGGTGGCCATTACGACCGATGAATTCACTGCGCTCGGCGGTACTGCTGGCGAGCGGTGCGTCCACATCGAAGAACGCCACCCGGCCCGGGAATTCGATGGAGTAGGCATTGCGTGCGAACAGGGCGCCGCTGTTCGGGTCGGCTTCGCTGACCACGTGCATCGACGATTTTTCCCGCAGGTCGCCCAGCACCCACGTCACGTAGCCAGTCACCGACAGGCGCCGCGGTCTGCCAGAGGTGTTGTGGATCGTCAGGTGCGAGAACTTGACGGGTGCCTGCAGCGAAACGTACACCCACAATTCGCTG
The DNA here is from genome assembly GCF_055556635.1 of Pseudomonas sp. PME37.24/006. NCBI lineage: Bacteria > Pseudomonadati > Pseudomonadota > Gammaproteobacteria > Pseudomonadales > Pseudomonadaceae > Pseudomonas > Pseudomonas sp. PME37.24/006. Next base: position 1,076,703 of record NZ_JBVHNL010000002.1, on the reverse strand, counting down.
CGGATACCGTCTTCCTCGTGCTCGAAGACGCTGTAGCCGAAGCCATGACGAGTCACGTAGCGGCCCTTGCCAGGGCGCGGCAGTGGCGTCGGCGACCAGTAGTGGCCGTTGTCTTCATCGCGCAGGTAAATGGCTTCTTCGCCAGGGTCGCTGACAGGATCGTTGCGCCAGGGGGTAAGGCGAAACTCGTGGGCATTTTCATGCCAGGTGTAGGCGCTGCCACTCTCCGAGATCACGCTGCCGAAGTTCGGGTTTGCCAGCACGTTGACCCAGGGCGCTGGCGTGGGCTGACCGGGGTTGAGTTGAATCACGTATTCCTTGCCGTCGGCGCTGAAACCACCATGGGGGTTGCTCAGTATCAGCGATGAATCAGGCAGCGCAACGACCTTGGCTGATGTCGGTTTGGGCAGCAGCGTGGCATCGAAGGTGGGCAGTGCCGGTTCGGCTCGGCGCCGGTGAATCTGCTCGGCGAGGCTGCCACGCTCGTCGCTGAGTACCAGATGAGCCACGGCCAACATCAGCACGCGGTCTTCGCTGGAGAGCTGTTGTGCAGGGCGGACGAAAATACCGCCAGGTTTGTCCAGCAGGTGCGCCTCGCTGCCCGACGTGACCAGCCCCATGATCACGTCCTGCAGATCCTGGCGGTAACCGGCCTGGTCTTCGTTCCAGATCACCAGATCGACGATGAGGCCCTTGTGCCGCCAATAGGCATGGGCTTGCACCAGTTGCCGCACCAGATCGATATGGGCAACCGTGCATATCTGCAACAGCACAATGGGGCGGTCGCCGGAAATCGCCTGGCCCCACAGGCCGCTCTGGTTGCGCTGGTTGGCCGCCAGCACGCTCGGTGCGGCGCGCAGCGAGGGGTTGGTGTAGATGATCGATGCGGCCATCTGCTCGAACAGACGGGCCTCGGCGTGGGACGTGTTGAGCTGGCGCAGCAGCACCTGGCTGTGGGTCCAGGCCAGGTCGAACACGCGGTCGGCCAGGTGCCGGTCGCGGTACTTGTTGATCAGTTGCAGGCACCCCTCACGGCTGTCGCTGACGCCGGTCACCAGGTCTATGGTCGCAGTCTGGCCAGGTTCCAGGCTGATCCGACAACGGATCGCCACGATGGGATCGAGCACGGCGCCGCACGTGCCGGAAAGCACCTCGCTATCCATTGCTGCGGGATGCGTCAGGTTGCGTCCGCGTCCGATGAAACGGGCACGGTCGGTTTCGTAGGAGATCGCGGTGATATCCACCTCGTGCGCCGCCAGCAGGTGGCACAGCCAAGGTACGTTTTCTTCGCTGGAGCGTGGTCGCCGGCTACACAGAATCGCCTGCAGCGGGGTCAGCAGTTCGCTTTCTACGAACAGCTTGCTGAAGGCCGGGTGCAAGGCGTCACTGAGGGCCGGAGCGAGTACCACTTCGGCGTAGCTGGTCAGCTCCAACGTACGGCGCTGCGCACCGCGGTTGCTGATGTGCAGGCGGCGCAGTTCGATATCGTCTTCCGGTGAGACGACGATCTCGGTATGGGCGTCGAAGCCCCGTTCGCGCACGCGGAACTCGGCGCGGGCATCGGTGAAGATCGCTTCGAAGCTCTCGGTGACATGCAGAGTGGGCTGGTGCGCGGAAGACCAGAAAGCACCGCTGTCGACATCGCGCAGGTAGCAGAAGGTACCGGTGTTGTCGCAGGTTATGTCCTCGTGCCAACGGGTCACCGCCATATCGTCGCGGCGGCTGTAACCGCCGCCGGCATTGCTGATCATCACGTGGTAGCGGCCGTTGGAAAGCAGTTGCACGGCCGGGTGGCGGCGCCCTGGATCGGTGTAGACCCGCAGCTTGTTCTCGTTGACCCGTGCGATCTTGCCTTCCAGCGAAGCATTGGCGGTGTGCAGGTACTGCGCGGCACTTTTCGGTACCCGTTCCTGCAACAGCAGGGCGGTGGCCTGGAACTGCGGGTCGGCCTCGAAGCGCCGCTGCATCGGGCGGCCCAGTAGCACATAGGTCAGGGCCAGCAGGCTCATGCCCTGGTGGTGCGCCATGAAGGACTGGATCAGGGCTGTGCTCTGTCCCGGCGGCAGGCGGGCACTGGTGAAGTCGATGGCTTCATACAGACCGTAACGGCCGGCCATGCCCATGTCGGCCAGACGCTGGAGGTTCTTGCAGGCAGCTTCCGGCGCGACCATCAAGGCCAGCACCGAGGCATAGGGCGCCATCACTATGTCCTCGCCAAGGCCGCGTTTGAGGCCCAGGCCGGGCACGCCGAAGGCCCGGTATTGATAGTTCAGTTGCGCATCCAGAGTACTGTAACCGGACTCGGATACGCCCCATGGCAGGCCCAGTTGCTGGCCGTATTCGATTTGCCTGGATACCGCTGCGCGGCAGGTCTGGTCGAGCAAAGTGCCTGCATAACTGGGCATGACCAGCATCGGCATCAGGTACTCGAACATCGAGCCAGTCCAGGACAGCAGCACGGGAACACCGCCATTGCTGGTGAGCAGCCGGCCAAGGGTGAACCAGCTTTCCTGGGGCAGTTGCCCCTGGGCGATAACCACGAAATTGGTCAGCCGCGCTTCTGAGGCCAGCAAGTCATAGTAGGCACTATCGAGGCGCTGCTCATCGGCGTTGTAACCGATGGCCAGCAACTCCCGTTGCGGGTTGTAGAGGAAGGTAAAGTCCATGTCCGCCAGCTCGCCGGCCAGATCCGCCAGGCGCAGCGTGGTGGCGATGCGTTCACTGGCATGGCGGATGACTGCTTGTACCTGCGTCTGCTCGGCGACAGGCCATTGGCTGGCGTCGAGCCGCGCCAGGTCTTGCCAACTGGCCGATGCCAGGGGGGTACCGGGTAGGGTCAGGCAGGCCAGTTCGCTGTGCAGATCCTGGCAATGGGCGAGCAGGGCCTGACGCCAGTAATCCGCCTCTGGGACCACTGACACAGCGATTTCCAGGTTCTGGGTGAGAATGATCAGGCGCTGCAGAGTCGCGCTGATCTGCGCCACATTCTCAGTCTCGAGCGTGTGCGCCGCGGCCAGCTCGTTGAGCGCTTCGTCGAGCAGGTGTTCGTCCAGCTCGCTTGCCAGCATTGTCTCGTGCAGGACTCCGAGACTATCGGCCAGACCGCTGAGCCAGTTGGGGCTGATCAGCGCCGCGCTCGGTAGCTCGTACAGGCCTGGGCGCAAGGTCAGCAGCAGGCCTGCCAGGTTGCCACTGTCGACGGTGGAGACGTAATGCGGCGGCAGTGGTTGCAGCGTCTGGGTGTCGTACCAGTTGTAGAAGTGCCGGCGATGGCGTTCCAATCGCGACATGCTGGTCAGCGCGTTGTCTAGCCGCGTAAGCAGGCGACCTGCACTCAGATAAGCGAAATCGTAAGCGGCCAGATGCGACAGTAATGCCATGCCCATGTTGGTCGGCGAGGTTCGGTGGGCGGTCACCGCCGTTGGGCGTTCTTGAATGTTGTCCGGTGGTAGCCAGTTGTCCGCCGGGCCCAGGTGATCATCGAAGAAGGCCCAGGTCTTGCGGGCCAGGCGGCGCAAAAACTGCTGTTCTTCACGTGACGGGGCGAAGGCCATATCGGCGTTGGGCAGGCTCAGCCAGCAGGCGATGGCCGGTGCCAGCAGCCAGGCCAGCAGGAAGGGCGCGGCGATCACCAGCACCACGGGCTTATCGAGCAGCAGTAACGCTACGGCGATCGCCAGCAACGGAGCCACCCACATCAGCCGGTATAGGCTTGGCAGATCATTGCGGCTGCTGCGTTCCACTTCTCGCGAGGGGTTCCATTGCAGCAGGCGGCACTGGCTGATAGTCATCCGCCATAGGGTGCGGGCGATCGCATCCAGGCTACTGAAGGCCTCGAAAGGCAGCCACGCCAGGTTTAGTAATGCACGACTGAAGTGCTGCGCTGCATCGCGAAAGGTGACTTTCAGGTGCTGGCCGAGGGTAATGTCGTGGGCTTTTCGCAGCAGTTCCAGCAAGGTACTGAGCAGTGGTTGGGCGATGATCAGCAGGAACACGCCCAGGCTCCAGAGCACTACTTGGGAGCTGGCGAACCAACCCCAGAGCAACATGCAGAGAAAGGCAGCCGGCTCCAGGCTGCGGCGCAGGTTATCGACAATCTTCCAGCAGGCCAGATTTGTCAGGCGGTTGCGCTCCAGGCCGCCGCCGGGTTTCGGTGTCCATGGCAGCAGCCACGGCAGCAATTGCCAGTCACCACGGATCCAGCGATGCCGGCGTTTGGCATCGGCGCTGTAGCGCGCCGGGTGTTCCTCATAAAGCTGCACGTCGCTGATCAGGCCGGAACGGGCATAGCAGCCCTCGATCAGGTCATGGCTGAGAATCCGGTTGTCGGGAAAGCAGCCTTGCAGAGCTTGCTCGAAGGCATCCACGGCGTAGACACCCTTGCCGATGAACGAGCCATTGGCGAACAGATCCTGGTACACGTCGGATACCGCCCGAGTGTAAGGGTCGATACCCGCATCGCTGCCGAACAGTTGGGCATAGGCGGAGCGGGCGATACTCGGCAGGCTGATGCCAACGCGCGGCTGCAGGATTGCATAGCCGCTGACGATGCGCCGTTGTAAAGGATCAAAGCGCGCCTGGTTGAGCGGATGGCAGATGGCCCCGATGAATTGCCGCGCCACATCACGCGGCAGTTGGGTGTCGGTGTCCAGGGCGATCACGTAGCTGATGTTCGGCAGCGCGGCAATATCGCCGACGATCAGCGAAAACCGCTCATGGCCATGGCCGCGCAGCAGGGCATTGAGCTCGGCGATCTTGCCGCGTTTGCGCTCATGGCCCATCCAGCTTTGTTCAGTGGGGTTCCAGCGCCGTGGGCGATGCAGCAGCAAGAAACGCGGCGCACCGGCGTCCGGGTACTTCAGGTTGAGCGCTTCGATTGCCTGACTCGCTTGCAGCAATAGCGCCGCATCGCCATCGAGTACCTCACTCGGTGCATCCATGAAGTCGGTGAGCAGGGCAAAGTGCAGGTTGGCATCGCGGTTGGCAAGAAAGCGCACCTCGATACCTTCCATCAGCTCCTCCACATCCTGGGCGCTGCCGATCAGCGTCGGCACCACGACCAGCGTGCGCGCCTGGGAGGGAATGCCCGCGCTGTAATCCAGGCGCGGGAGAATATCCGGCGGCAGGCTGAGGGTCACCAGCCGATTGACCAAGCCAATGGCCAAGTGGCTGGTCATCAGCAGGGTTGGCACACTGAGCAGCATCACCACCCATGGCCCCCAGCTGTCGGCCCGCAGCATGGCGAGGAAGGGCCAGGCGAGCAGGCCACTAAGCATCACCACCGGCGCCAGAAAGAAGCCCAGCGGCCATTGGCGCAGCCGCCGCCGGCAGCGCTCGGCCAGGGAGGGCTGTACGTTGAGTTGCCGCTCCAGTACGGGCAGCCCAGCCCCCATGAGGTAAAACCCGACATGGGTCATCAGCGGATCATCGGCCGGTGCCGCCTGGCACAGGGCAATGGCCTCGCGGGCGATGTCGATCTCGGCATGGGGGCAGGTACGCGCGAGGCGCTCGACCGCGTGGCGGTAATGGTCGCGGGTGGCGAAATCCATGCGGGTGTAGACGGCAGCCGGGTCTTCACCGAGCGCCTGTTCGACCCCGCTCATGTGCTCGACGAACTCGCGCCAGTCGGTCGCCGAGAGCAGGCGCAGGCTGTTGATGCTGTTGCTGATCGACACCTGCTCAGCGGCTTGCAACTGAGCATCCAGGTGTACCAGACGTTCGACGCTCTGGCCCGACTCGGCCAGGGCCTGCTCGACCCAGGTCATCGGCAGAATCAGTGCGGTGCTCTGACCTTGCAGGCGCCGCGCCAGTTCGGCCACGAAGGCACTGCTCATCGGTGGTGCCGAACGTGCCAGGTCGGCGACCAGCAGCACCACGCTTTTGGCGTCGCGTTCTGCGGTCGCGGTCAGGCGATCAGCCCAGTCGTTGGCTAGGTTGCGGTCGTTCCAGTTGCTCATCACCCGAGAGGCGACCCGGCGCAGGTTTTCGATCAATGCCAGGCGCAACATGATGGGAATGCCCCATAGCTCGCCCAGGGTCAACGGCATGACAGTCTGATAGGCCGTCACAAAACGGCTCAGACTCTCGCTGTTGACCCGGCCGTCACCGTGGGCGATGGTTTCCAGAGCAATGTCGTAAACCCGCGGCAGGGTGCGTGACGGCCCGTTGGCCAAGCCAGGCAGTTCGCGACAGTAACCTTTGGGTAGATGCTTTTGTGCCGTGCGGATTTGCTCTTCGACCAGATAGAAGTTGTCCAGCAGCCATTCGGCCGCCGGTGTCGCACGTTGGTTGGAGAGCGCTGCGACGGTCATGGCCTGGCAACTGCTGGCCAGTACGTCAGCGTTTTCGGCGAGCCGGTGGAGCAGGGCGTCGGACGTCGTGTCAGGGCTGAGGTGATGCTGCCGGGCCAGGTGGGCGCCGTGGGTGGCCATCTGTTCGGCGCTGAACAGTTCTGCGCGAAGGGCCGGCTCGTACTCGAAGGTGCGTGGCGCGGGCTGCCACAACCGTTGGATTGCTCGAAGCCATTGCCTGTCCATGTTTTCCTTGGCGTGCAACGTGAAACGCGGGCAACGTTGCAGTGATGCGTGTCACGCAAGATTGCCGGGCGTGACGAATGAGAAGGGTGCAGACCTTCAGTGTGAAATTCTCCCGGCGGGGCGTCTGTCTGCTGGCGCACATAGCGGCGGTGCCTGACGATCCGCTTGGCTCCTGCCGGCCGATGGATTGCCGAGCTTGAGTCACCTGCAACGTAAGGCCCCTCGCCTGTTCTGCGCGAAAAGCCCAGGGCTGCGTACGCAGGTAAAAACTCGTAACAGAGCACTCCGCTGCTAACTACCGTTTGTATGTTAGCGTTGTTTTCAATTGTATTTTCCGAAGCATTCAGCGGTAGTCAGCGCCTCATATGACCCAGGATTCAGCCCCAGAAGAATCAGCTAACAAGCCTGTTGGTGGGAACAAGCGCGTGCGCTTGTCCGCGGAGCAAAGGCGCCAGCAGATACTTGATGCCGCGCTGGTGGAGTTCAGTAGCGTGGGCTTCGAGGGCGCCACGGTGGAGCGCATCGCACAACGCGTTGGCTTGACCAAGGCAGGGCTTTACGCGCACTTCGCCAGCAAGGATGCGATTCTGGAAGCACTGTTCGTCACTACGATTTTCTCTCCGTCGATCCAGAGCCATTGGCAGTGGGTAGAGGGCGCTTCGCTGGAGGAGACCGTCGACCGGTTTCTCGATATGGCCTACTCGGCTATTGGCGATCCCCAGGCGCGCGCGATCTTTCGACTGCTTATCACCGAGAGCGGCAGATCGCCCGAGCGGCTGCGCAATTGGCATGAGCACATCCTGCTGCCCCACGCTACGCGCCGACAGGCCGAGCTCGATGAGTGCGTCGCCAAGGGCGTGATCCCGGATAACGCCGTATCGAGAAACTTCGCCATGGCGACCTCGCCTGTGGTCATCGCCTTGCTCACCCAACTGCTGTTCGGTGAAAAACTGGCCGAGCAGGAAGTTGCCAAGATCCGAAGTGCGCATAGAGAAATGCTGCTGATCCTGTTCGCCCGGCGAGGCAACTGATGGGATCTGCTCACCCTCTTCTGGTTGCCTCCCGCCCGCTGTTGTTGGCTTCGCTCATCCTGCTTGGCGCCTGTGCCAGCGTGCAACCCGAGCCGGCGCAGGTGCCTTTCAGCCTGCCAGCGGGTTTCGTCGCTGCCGATCAGGCCGGCTATTCAACGGAGGATTTCTGGTGGCGCGACTTCGCTGATGCGCGACTCGATGCCTTCGTGAGCACCGCGCTGGAGAAAAATCCGGGGCTGGCCCAGGCGCTGGCGCGCTCACGCATGGCCGAGGCCCAGGCGCGCCTGAATCGGGCCGACCAATTGCCGCAGGTCGGCCTCGCTGCGGGAGCTGCGCGGCAGCGTCAGAACCTGCCGGATATTACCGGCGAGAATGCGGCGGCCATCGGCAACAACTACGACGTTGCACTGGACGTGAGCTGGGAGCTGGATCTCTGGGGGCGTCTGTCGGCGCTCACCGCCTCGGCCCGCGCGGACTACCTGGCCAGCGCCGAGCAGTTACGCGGCGTGCGTCAGTCTGTGGCGGCGCAGGCGGTGCAGCTGTATTTCGAGATCGTGCATGCTCACGCGCAGGTCGACCTTTCCGAGCGAACCGTCGAGGCGCTGGGTGAAATGGCCCGACAGATCAATAACCGCGTCAGCATCGGCATTACATCGCCGGCTGACGGCATGCTCGCCGACGCCAATCTGGAGTCGGCGCGTGCGGGGCTGGAACAGCGCAGAGAGTCGCTGGCACGTAGCCTGAGACAACTACAGATTCTTATGGGGGAATACCCGTCGGGCGATGTCGAGACCGCGCTGGCGCTACCGCCGGTTCCCGCCGCCCCGGCCAGTGGTTTGCCGGCCGAACTGTTGGCGCGCCGCCCCGATGTGCGCGCCGCCGAACTGAATCTGTTGAGCGCCGGCTATCAACTGGGCGCAGCGGAGCGTTCCTTTCTTCCATCCCTGTCGCTGACCGGTTCCGCCGGCTACAACGGCAGCGAGTTCGCCCAACTGTTCAACAGCGGCAACCTGATCTGGTCGATTGCCGGCAGAGCCTTGCAGCCAGTGTTTCAAGGTGGCCGCCTGGTCGCCCAGGTTGATATCGCCGAGGGGCAGCGCGATGAGGTGTTGAATGCCTACGCCGAAACGGCCCTTGTCGCGTTCTCCGAAGTCGAGACTGCGTTGGCCGTCGACTCGCTGCTGACAAGCCGGGAACGCGCACTGGAAGCCTCGGCAAGTTCGGCAGAGGACGCGGTAACGGTCTCGCTCAACCGTTACCTGCAGGGCATCGATCCATTCCTGAATGTGCTGGAAAGTCAGCAACGCGCCCTCGATGGCCGCAGCGCGCAGATCACCGCGCGACATGCTCGCCTGGAAAATCGCATCGCCCTTCATCTCGCCCTGGGCGGTGGTTTCGAGGATGCATCGCCAGCTGCCGCCACCACGCCGCCCATTTCGCCGACCGCACCATGACGATAAGCACAGCCATGAACCGATATTGCCGTAGCACCCTCGGTGCCCTTGCCCTGCTGAGCCTCGCGGCTTGTGGTGACAAATCCGAACCCAACGAGCCGCCAGCCGATCAGCAGCAGGCGAGTGACACGCGCGCTACCAGCGTCAATGTGGTGGCTGTGGAGCGCCGCCAGTTGCAGGCCTGGGTCTACAGCCAGGGCACGGCGCGGTCGAGGCAGCGCGAATTCCTGACCTTCACCCAACAGGGTGTCGTCTCCCATGTCGATGCGAAGCTGCGCGTGGGGATGCCGGTGAAGGCCGGTCAGTTGATCGCCCATCAAGCCCCCGAACGGGTAGAGGCCGATCTGCAGGCAGCCAAGGCTTCCCTTGCCGAGGCGCAGGCGAGCCTCAAGCTTGCCGAGGTCACCCAGAAGCGCTACGAAACCCTTATCGATCAGCGCTCCGCATCCCAGCAGGAACTCGATGAAGCCAGGGTGCAGGTGCAGCAGGCCAAGGCCGTGCGTGACAACGCTCGCGCCGAACTCGCCCAGGCGCAGCTGAGCATCGATGAATCGCGTCTGGTGTCGCCCATCGATGGCGTGCTGGCGCGGCTCAATATCGAGAAGGGCCGCTACTTCATGCCCAATACCGTACAGGCCGACACCGAGCAGAATGCCTTGCGCACGGTGCCTGCCATGGTCATCGACCCGGACCGTTTCGAAGTGCGGGTCGATCTGCCTTCCTACAACTTCCGGCAGATCACTACCGGTGCTCGGGCAGTGATCGGCGAGAACGCCTCGGTTGCCGGGCAGGATGCCGACCCCACCAAGGCCAAGAATCGGGTCGACGGCCAGGTCTATGCCATCAGCCCCTCGCTCGATCCGGAGACGCGCACCTTCGAGGTGATCGTGCACACCCAGGGCAATGAAACCGGCCTGCAGGACGGTGAGTTCGTCGCCGTGTGGATCGCCGAGCCGAGCGTCGACGATGCGCTGGTCGTACCTCTGGAGGCGCTGCGTTTCCGCAATGACCAGGCGTTCGTGTTCGTCGCGGACGAGGACAAGGGAACAGTCAGCGAGCGCCGCGTTGAGCTGGCTCAGCAGTCCGGTGATTATCGGGCGGTAACGGCTGGGCTGGAGATCGGCGAGCTGGTGGTGACCGATGGCCGTGCGGCCTTGAATGACGGGCAGCAGGTTCGCGTCATCGGCGCGGGCGAGCCTGCGCCATGAGTACCGGGAGCACGGGCGACGAGCCGCGTTTGGCCACTGACAGCGCGCCGCTCGAGAGCGACGACGTACGCAACGCGCATCCGCTGGCGCGTTTCTTCTTCCTGCAACCGATCTTCGGGATTCTGCTGGTTGCGACCCTGCTGCTGGGTGGCCTGATGGCGTACTCGCAACTGGTCAAGGAGTCCCTGCCGGATCTGAACATTCCCCAGGCGACCATCACCACCACCTGGCCGGGTGCTGACCCGCTGACCATGGAGGAGCAGGTCACCGATATCATCGAAGATGAAGTGACCACGCTGCAGGGTGTGCGGCGCGTCGACAGCGCTTCGTTCGATTCCTTTTCGATCATCTCGGTGGAGTTCGAAGCGTCTGCCGATCCGCTCGACGCGATGACGCGTCTGCGTGCCGCGGTCGCCGACGCTGAAGCGGAGCTGCCCGATGACGTCGAGCGCCCAACGATCAGCCAGGCGTCGGTAGACGACCGGCCCATCTTTACCTTCACCCTGCATGGAGCCGCCGGCTCGGCGACCATGAACGAGCAGGCGCGGCGTATTCAGGACACGCTCGAGCGGGTGCCCGGCGTCAATGAAGTGGACATCGGCGGTGAGCGCGAAGAGATCGTGCAGATCCTGCTGCGGCCCGAGCGATTGCTCGCCCTCGGCCTGTCCCCGGCCACGGTGCGCAACGCGGTTCAACAAGCCAATATCGAACAGCCCTTCGGCGAAATTCGCAGCGACAGCATCGGCGCGGTAGTGCGTCTGGAAGGGCGCTTCCGGGATGTGACCGACTTGCGTGCGCTGCCTGTCGCCCGCCTCGGTGGGGCTGGTGCCGGGCGTGCCGTGCGGCTCGACGAGATCGCCTCGGTCAATCGCATGCAGGAAACCGAAACCAGCAGCGCCTTCTTCGCCGATCAAGGCGGCGATTTCGAGCCGTCGCTGGAAATCTCGGTGCGCAAGTCGCCGGGTGCCGACACGGTCAATCTGGTCGAAACGCTGCACGATACCCTGGCGCGGATGGAGCAGGACGGCGCCTGGCCGGTGGGCCTGGAATATACCGTCACCCAGGACGAAGCCAAGCAGATCTGGAAGGCGCTCTCCGAGGTGTTCGTCAGCGCCTTGCAGACCATGGCCATCGTGTTCGTCATCCTGCTGCTGACCATCGCCTGGCGCGAGGCCGTGGTGGCCGGGTTGTCGGTGCCGATCACTTTCGCCGGTGTGCTGCTGGCCATCCTGGTCATGGGCTACTCGCTCAACGAGCTGGTGGTGATCGGCATGGTCATCGCGCTGGTGATGATCATCGACGTGTTCATCATCCTCATGGAAGGGCTCCACGATGAGATCTACGTGCAGGGCAAAACCTTCGGCCAGGGCGTGCTGGCTACGGTAAAACGCTACGCGATGCCGGCATTCGCCGCGCAGCTGACGACTATTCTGGCCCTGGCGCCGCTGATGTCCATCGGTGGCACGGTGGGTGAATTCATCCGCGTGCTGCCTGCCACGGCGGTTGTCTGCCTAGTGATTTCCTTCATCGTCGCCATGCTCTGTTCGTTGCCGCTGTCACGGGCGCTGCTGGGCAAGCAGCGCAAGCCTGACAGCGCGCAGAAACAGGGCCTGTCCGACCGGGTAACGAGCAGGGCTGTGAATGGTCTGGAAAGCTGGAATGTGCGCTGGGTGGTGCGCAGCCGCAAGCAGTCATGGCTTTGGGTATTGGCTGCCATCGCACTGTTCATGGTGTCGATAGTGGCGTTTACCCAGGCGCGTATCGAGCTGTTCCCGCAGTCCGATGGCGAGCGTCTGGGGATCAACATCGAGCTGCCGCCTACCGCCCAACTGGCGACCTCTCAGCAGGTGGCCGACGAGGTGGGCGAGATTCTCAGGAGCAAACCCTATTTCCAGAGCGTGGTGAAGCTGGTCGGCCTGAAGAGCCCCTTCGCTGGCGGCTCCATGGCCTCCAACCTGCAGCCGAGCGAGGCGGAGAATTTCCTCGGTTTCTCGGCGATCTTTCTTCCCCGTGAAGAACGTGAGACCGACTCCTACGTGCTGGCCGAAGAGTTGCGCCGCGAGCTGACGGCCTACCTGCAGGACAACGTCGCTGCCGCGCAGCTGCTGGTGGTGCCCGAAGCCAGTGGCCCTGGTGCCGGCGACCCGATCGAGATTCAACTGCTCGGTGCCGACATGGACGAGCTGCTCGTTCACTCGCGCGAAGTGCAGGCCTTGCTCGCTGAAATCGCCGGCGTCGTCGACGTGAGGGATAACATCGGCATGCTAAAACCGCAGTTGGCGCTGCGGCCAGATCGCGAAGCCGCCAACTTCTTCGGCATTGGTCATGATGACCTGGCATCGCAGATCCGCATCGCCTTCAGCTCCGATATCGTCGGCACCTTCGTCACGGCCAGTGATACCGACAACATCGATATCCGCCTTGGCACCGAATGGCCCAGCCGCCCAGGCGAGGCCGGAGGTCCGCACAACACCGAGGAGCTGTCACGGGTTCGCGCTTTCACCGAAGAGGGTTCTTCCATCGCCCTCAACCAGTTGCTCACACCGGTGCAATCGGAGGCGGCAATCGCGATTTCCCACAGCAATGGCGAGCGCGCGCTCACCGTCATGGCCAAGAACGAAGGGCGCACGGTTGGCGAGATCATGGCCGAGGCGGGGCCTCGCCTGGCCGACCTGCAGGCGTCCTGGCCGGATGGCTACCGCGCCGTGGTGGGTGGTGAGTCCGCCGATACCGCCGAGACGTTCACCTCGGCGCTGATCGCCATGCTCATCGCGGTGGTACTGATCGTCGGTGTGCTGGTCATCGTGTTCAGCAGCTTCCGCCAGGCATTCATCATTTTCGCCACCATGCCGCTGGCGATCATCGGCTCGGCGCTGGGCTTCTGGGCGTTCGATATCACTTTCTCGTTCTTCGCGATGATCGGCCTGGTGTCGCTGATCGGTATTGCCATCAACAACGGCATCATCATGGTCGACACCATGAACGGTTACCTGAAGGAGGGCATGTCCATCGCCGAGGCTGCCGCAGCCGGCTCCGCTCGACGTTTGCGCCCCTTGCTGACCACCGCCGTGACCACCATCGTCGGCCTTGTGCCTCTGGCCGTCAGTAGTGCGTTCTACCGGCCGCTGACGCTGGTGATCATCTTCGGCCTGGTTTCCGTCTCGATGCTTGCGCTGATCGTGGTGCCAGCCTTGTACCTGCTGCTCACGCCCAAGAATGCAGGGCAGCCGGTGTCATTGGACTAATCCCCGCGAGGACGCGGATACGCCGCAACGTAGCCTGGCGTTGAGCAAAGCGATACCCAGGATTGCGATTCCCGAGTATCGCTTCGCTCAACCCGAGCTACGGCGCTCAGGCAATCCACCACGATGCGCGTCGCCGGGATTTGCCATGTGCGCCGTTGCCGGACAGAATCGCGCGCCGACCTGGCGCCATGTGCCGGATCGCCCATGGTGAAAAGAGGCTGCAGTTGAACGAACAAACCTTGTCCATGCGCCTGGAGCGCGTGGCAGCACATGTGCCAGCAGGTGCACGGTTGGCGGATATCGGCTCGGATCACGCTTACCTGCCTGTGGCATTGATGAGGCGCGGTGCCATCGAGTGGGCACTGGCCGGCGAGGTGGCATTGACGCCGTTCCAGGCTGCCGCGCGCAGCGTGCGCGAGAATGGCCTGAGCGATCGAATCACCGTGCGCCTGGCCAGCGGGCTGGCGGCAATCGAGCCGGCAGATGGCATCACTGCGCTCAGCCTCTGCGGCATGGGCGGTGAGACCATCCGCGACATCCTCGACAGTGGCAAAAACCGGCTGAGCGGCGAGGAGCGCCTGATCTTGCAGCCCAACGGCGGCGAGCAGCCGCTGCGTCAGTGGCTAATGGACAATCACTACCGCATCCTCGACGAGGCAGTCCTGCGGGAAAACCGTTTCTACTACGAAATCATCGTCGCCGAGCGTACCGGCCCGGTGCTGTACACCGCCGATGAACTGTACTTCGGACCCCTGCACCTGCGCGAACGTAGCCCCGTGTTCCTGGCCAAGTGGCAACGTCTGCTGCATCTGAAGCAGCAGACCCTGGCCAATCTCGCCCAAGCACGGCAGGCCGTGCCTGGGGAGAAGATGCAAGCGCTCGCTCAACAGATTCGCTGGATTACCGAACTGCTGGCTTGAGTCTGCTTTACAGGGGAGGCCTAAAAACGAGGTGCCCGGGCAGGCACCTGGTTTTCAGGGGGAGCGCCTATCAATTGAAGATCAGCGTCGCGCCATAGAACAAGCCTGCTGCCAGTGCCATGGAGGTGGGCAGGGTGAGTACCCAGGCCAGAAGGATGTTGCTGATGGTGCTGCCTTGCAGGCCGCTACGGTTGGCGACCATGGTGCCCGCCACCCCCGATGACAGCACATGGGTGGTGGACACCGGCAGGCTGTAGACGTTGGCCAAGCCAATGGCGCATGCGGCGGTGATCTGCGCGCTCATGCCTTGGGCATAGGTCATGCCCTGCTTGCCGATCTTCTCGCCGACGGTTTTCACCACGCGCTTCCAACCGACCATGGTGCCAATCCCCAGAGCCAGTGCTACGGCGATGATCACCCAGAAGGGTGCGTATTCGGTGGTAGCAGTCAGGTCTTTACGCAGCTTTTCCAGATCGGCCTTGTCGCGCGCCGGCAGGTTTTCCAGCTTGCCGACTTTCTTGGCCGAGTCATCCAGGCACAGGAGGTAGCGGCGAATATCGATGCGTTTCTCTTCGCTCAGGCTGTGATAATCCTTCACGCCGTCCAGCGTCTTGAGCAGCGTGGAGATGGTCAGCTCGGTGAGCTTTGGATCGCAGCGGAATTGCTTGGGCAGTTCGCTGTTGCCGGATTTGCCCAGTGCCAGGAACTCATTGAGGGTCGGCGCATTGCGCTGGTAGAACTCGCCCAGATGGATGGCTGCATCGCGGGTGCGCTCTATCTGGTACGTCGTGCTGTTCAGGTCGAGTACGAACTTGGCCGGCACGATGCCGATCAGCACCAGCATGATCAGGCCGATACCCTTTTGCCCATCGTTGGAGCCGTGCACGAAACTCACGGCCATGGCCGATACGATCAGCACCAGGCGGTTCCAGAACGGCGGCTTGTTCTTGCCTTTGGTTTCCTTGCGGGAAACGGGCGTGCTGTGCACCTTCGGGGTTGGCATCCAGTGCTTGAGGGCGAGAAACAGCAGGGCGGCGACAACGAAACCGGCGATTGGCGAGAAGATCAGCGACAGGCCGATATCACTGGCTTTCTGCCAGTTCACGCCGTCAGCGAGGGGTATGTCGGTAAGCAGCGCATTGGCCAGGCCTACGCCAAGAATCGAACCGATCAGCGTGTGCGAGCTGGAAGCCGGAATGCCGAAGTACCAGGTGCCAAGGTTCCAGGTGATCGCCGCAGCCAGCAGCGAGAACACCATGATCAAACCATGGCTGGTATTCACGTTGATCAGCAGCTCGACCGGCAGCAGGTGGACGATGGCATAGGCCACGCCGACGCCGCCGAGCAACACGCCGAGGAAGTTGAAGATGCCCGACATGACGACGGCCAGGTTTGGCGGCATGGCCTTGGTGTAGATGACCGTTGCAACGGCGTTGGCTGTGTCGTGGAAACCGTTGATGAATTCGAAGGTAAGGACGAAGAGCAGGGCAAGTGCCAGGCTCAGCGCCAACCAGGCATCGAGCCCGCTGAATAATTCGAACATGAGGGTTTAGGTCTGGCTCAATGAGAGGGCTGGGTTAGTCCAAGGGCAAGCTTAGATCTGCTGGCGTTAACGCTGAGAAACTCGGATGGACGGAGAGGCCCACAAACCGTGGTTGCGATAAACCGTCGAGAACATCATCTGCGCCCTGCAGATGCAGAGCCATTTCAGTTAGATAAGAATTATCGGCGGGATTTACGTAGAAAATCGACTGAGAAGCAACCCCGGCGCGTAAAGAATCCGTATTTTTATCAGTTGCCCCATCTCCCAGCACCGGGTGATGAGGCTCTGCAATCAGTCCCATCGTCGGTTGATTACGTCGTCGGAAGCTGCCCTTCAAAGAGCAGCGTATAAATGATCTAAAAGTCATGCCCCTGGTTGGGAGCCACCATGTAGGCTCCTGTTGCCCCAGCTTTGTAGTGCATGCTGCGTGATGCTTGTGATTTTCCAGTGATCGTCTGCCCGGTTGAGCAAGAACTCGTAATCACCGCAGGAGTGAAAGAAATTGTCACCGGCGATATCTGCGGATTGGCAATCTGCGAATCGCAGGATCAGATAGTTGCAACGAGCGCTCACTGCATCCTCATCCTGTTCATACGCTGCAAGAAGATTCGAAAAGCTATGGTGTTTAGCCAATTTGTCGACAGCATTCTCTCGGCGCTTAACAAAGTCCATGCCGCTCATAGTCGATGGTTTTTCTCTACCCGACGATGAGTAATCAATGAACACGCGCGAGGATAGGCAATTGCTCATCGATGCCCAGTCTCGACGGTCGAAGGACAGGAAAAATCGACAAAGGACGTCGTTAATCGCTAAAAAATCGTTTGGGCTGACTGCTTTCATAGCTTCTCCTGATACCACGAGCTGTATGTGCTAGAGCATTTTCAAACTGATACAAGCGGCTGCTGTGAGAGCTATGCCGGCGGCCCACAGTGATCCGTTGAAATTCTGATTCATCGTGTAGAAAGCGTCCGCTACAAAGGGGCCAGCAATTTGGCCTACGCTGTAGATGATTGTCATGACCGCTAAGAGATTGATGCTCGCTTTATTGGTGATGCGCTGAGCGGCCGACATGGCAATGGTCACTGCGCCCATGAAAGTCCCGCCGACAAGTAGCGCGCTACCTAGATAGCCGGTGCCGTTTGGCAGCAATATGGGCAAGATGACACCTAGTACCTGTATTGCCAGGTTCAAGGCCAGAGAGTTTTGAGTTCCGAGGTGCCGGTGTAGTCGATGCCATAAAAAGCACGAGGGGGCAGCGCCGAGGCCAAATACAGCCCACACATGTCCAGGATCCAGCTCTGGAAGAGCCGTCCTGACCAGCAGTGGAAGATAGGTTGCGGTGATGATGTACCCGAAACCAGCGAGGCCATAGACGAGCACTAGCGGCCACTGTTTTACCGGGCTCTGCGGCGCATCTTTGTTGTCAGCCTGTGCGTCGTACTTGGTGTCGCTCAGGCCAGGTACTGCAAGGAGCATCAGGGCGAAGCTCACCAACCCCAGCAAAAGCCACACTTGTTGGCTTGTCAGATCCAACCAGAAGCCGAGAACGACAAGCTCAGCAGATACCGCGATGCCCAGCCCTACACCTGCATAAAGCAGAGGGGCCCCATGGATATGTCGGCGGTGCTGAAGCAGCCAAAGGGAAGCGGCAACCATTGCAACGGCGCTTAGGGCTCCAGCTACACCGCGAACCATAACGATTAGCCAAGCTGACTCAAGAAAGGCGAGGCTAATCAGACATGCTGCAGTACCGCCCGTGGCCCACAGGCAGAAGCGATGGGCATTTTTCGGTTTTGTCTGAATTGCCAGCAGGGCGCCAACCAGATAGCCCGCGTAGTTGGCAGAAGCAGCCATGCTGCCCTGGCTCAGGCTGAGGATATTTTCCTGAACCATGTGTGGGTATAGAGCTGTGTAAGCAAAGCGGCCAAAGCCCATTCCAATCGCGATGACAATCGCAGCCTCCAGCGCTGAACGCAGTTGCATCCCGCGAGACATCGACTTGAGTGTCATGCAGCTCCCTTGAACAGCAGGGCGAACTTGTCAAATGCGGGCGTCTTATAGTCCCTGCGCCAAACCAGGTATGTGCTGATCGAGCAAACCCTGATCGTGGACAGCTGGTCGCGGGCGCTGGTCAGTTGCAGCACACTTTCCGGCAGGATCGCGACGCAGGAGCCTGCTGCTACAGTCGCGACCATTGCGTGATAAGAGCCTAATTCCTGAATTTTCCAGCCGGAACCTACGTGGATGCCGAGTTGCTCCTCCGCGATGTACCGATACGTACAACCAATTCGAAAAGCTGCGAGTGCGCGCGTTTTTACCTGTGCAGGGCTAGTGGCAGTGGCATCTGTGGGAGGCAGCAATAGCAAGAGCTCTTCTTGCCAAATTGCGCTGCCTTCCAGCCCCATTTCGGTGAGATGCGCTTCATCGCTGTGTGCTGTGGGCAGTGCCACAAATGCGCAGTCGAGTTGGCCGCTACGAACCTGCTCAATCAACATTCCTGAAGGCCCGGTACTGACTTCGAGCTGTGTCGAAGGGCTCTCACGATTGAATGCCGCCAAGGGCACAGGTAGCCGGCTAGCTGCAGTGCTCTCCATACTGCCGACACGTAGCGTGCCCCCCGTAGCTCCACCAGTGATGACATGGCGAGCCTCGTCTTCCAGCGAGAGGATCCGCTGCGCATAGCCTACAAATTGCTCTCCAGAGGTCGATAGGGCCATGCGTTTGCCGGCACGAACGAAGAGCTCCACCCCCAATTCCGCTTCAAGCTGTTGAATGCGAGTAGTCACGTTCGAGGGCGCGCGTCCCAACCTGCTTGCGGCGCGCGTAACGCTTAGCTCGCTGGCGACGCTGCTAAAAATTCGTAACGACTCAAGATCCACCTTATTCTCCTTTTGGTATCTATGTTGTTAACATATTCTTATTTTGAGAATAATCAATCTCCATCGATTTCATACTCGTCTAGCGGGAGTTCAGGGTAATGAGTGTTTTTAGTTCTTTTGCTGCTCGTTTGCGCATCTACCCCATCATCCAGGCTCCGATGGCCGGTGTAGCGACGCCAGAGTTGGCTGCCGCGGTATCGAATTCAGGGGGATTGGGTTCCATTGGGATCGGAGCTAGCAGTGTTTCACAGGCGAAAGAGATGATTGCGCGAACTAAAGCGCTCACCTCAAAGCCATTCAACGTGAATGTCTTTTGTCATGCACCCGCCCTGCGCAATGAGCCTCTGGAGAGCGCGTGGCTGCAATGCATGGAGCCTTTGTTTCAGGAGTGCGAGATGGATGTGCCGACCTCGCTGAACGAAATTTATAAGAGCTTTATCGCGGACGAAGAGGTTTTTCAGATGCTTCTCGAAGAGCGCCCGGCTGTGGTGAGCTTCCATTTCGGCCTGCCTACGGCGCAGCAGGTCAGCATGCTGAAGAATGAAGGCATCTGCACGTTGGCTACCGCGACTAACCTTGATGAAGCAAGGCAGATCCAAAGGCTTGGCATTGATGCGATTGTGGCTCAAGGCATCGAGGCAGGTGGGCATCGGGGGGTGTTTGACCTGGGCGCTGTCGACGAGCAATTGACGATGCCGGTGCTCGTTCGACTCTTGGTCAAGAACACAGACCTTCCTATCATCGCCGCAGGTGGAATTATGGACGGGCAGGGGATTCATGCAGCGCTGGGGCTAGGAGCTGCAGCGGCGCAGCTTGGTACTGCATTTATCCTATGCCCGGAGTCTGCGGCGAATGAGGGTTATCGAGCCGCATTACGAAGTGAGCATGCTTCCAATACCCGGTTGACTTCGGTCTTCTCTGGCCGCCCAGCACGCGGGATCGTGAATCAGTTTATTCAGCACCTGGATAGGGGCTCGGAAACCCAGGTGGCGGCCTATCCGCTTGCATACGACGCTGCAAAGAGGCTGTCTGCAGCGGCCGCCAAGAAGGGCAATCATAAATTCGCTGCACATTGGGCCGGGCAAGGAGCCCCCATGGCGCGCGAATTACCCGCCGAAGATCTGATGAATAAGCTGATCGAGGAATGGCGCCGTTGACACCTCATCGGATGCCAAGCGGCCAATCAAGCAATCTTGCCTCGCTCACCTGCGGGGTCTAAGCGCATTTAACCTTAAAGTGAGTAGCCCTCATGCCATTGCTGAAAATTGATGCAATCAAAGGCCGCACCAGTGCGCAAATCCAACGTCTCCTAGACGCGACTCATCAGGCAATGGTGGAAGCATTTGAGGTGCCTGAGCGTGATCGATATCAGATTTTCAATGAGCACGAACCGAGCCATATGATCATTCAGGACACCGGGCTTGGTTTCGAGCGAACTGACCGCGTCGTCGTGATAACGGCTATCAGCAGGCCGCGCAGCGTTGAAATGAAACAGCGCTTTTATGCACTGCTGGTAGCTGCGCTTGAAGAGAAATGCGGTATTGCTGCAACTGATGTAATGGTTTCAGTGGTTACCAATCGTGATGACGACTGGAGCTTCGGGTTGGGTCGAGCGCAGTTTCTAACTGGCGAGCTCTGAGGTGGTTGAGATTGCTCTGGGCGAGCGAACCTTTGCCCAGTAAATGTCCACTCTTGGCCGACAGCGACAGTCCACTTCAGAGCGCTCACAGCGTTGGAGAAGTGCTACCTGATGCTGCCGCCTGCCAATGCAGGAAAGCTCGAACCTACATGCCAAAATAACCCGACCGCGTGCCAAAGCTATCGGCAATCCAAGGTGGATAAATGATCGAAACCCGACTTTTACGTCAGTTCGTCGTCGTTGCTGAAGAACTGCATTTCAGCCGCGCCGCAGAGCGGCTGCATATGGCACAGCCTCCTCTCAGTCAGGCGATCAGGAGGCTGGAGGAGCAAATCGGCTATCCCTTGTTCGTTCGCGACAAGCGAACCGTGGAGCTCACCAGCGCAGGGATGGCTCTCATGGGCAAAGCCCACGAACTGCTAGGGGCGCTAGACGAAAGCGTCGCGTATACGCGGCGAGTCGCCCAAGGCATGGAGGGACATCTAGTGGTTGCCATGATCAGCCTCAATCACTATCCAGGTTTCTGGCGAGCCCTGAGCGCATTCAGAAAGCAGATGCCTACTGTCGAGCTGAGTTTCATCGAGGCCACTACCAAAGAGCAGGTCGAGCTTTTGGAGAGCGGCGAAGCCGATGTTGGCGTGATGCGTTGCCCCGGAACGACAACACCTGCGCTGAACATCGAACGGCTACTGCTGGACCCCATTCAGGTTGCTTTACCTTCTGGCCACCCGCTGGCGGCGAGCATTGCGGTAAGGCTTGAGGATATTTCCAGCGAATCGTTCGTCATGTCGGCGCGCGCCTTGGGGCAGGGCTTTCATGACCAGTTACTCACACTATGCAAAGGTGCAGGTTTCTCGCCAAGGATCGTTCAGCATGCCAGGCAAATCCAGACTGTGTTGGGGCTGGTGGCGGCAGGATACGGGGCGGCGCTGGTGCCGGCCTCTTTCGAGCGCTTAGGGCTGCAGGATGTCGTATTCCGGCCATTGCTGCACAGTGCCTCTCAGGAGCTGGGCTCGGTGGCGCTGAATGTTGCCAACAACAATACGGTCGACTCGCCGCTGCGAGATTTTTTTATCGAGACGGTCAAGCGCCACGTCTGATACTTGAGTCGTCTTACTAACCGACATAAACAGTATTTCACGGCGCGCCTTGCAAACCACAGCATGCACCTGTCTTTTCCAACCGGAGATCGGTCATGCAATATCGCTCATTAGGCAGTTCATCCCTGCAGCTTTCAGTTCTATCATTTGGGAGCTGGATTACCTTCGGTACGCGCCTCGACCAACGTGGTGCCAATGAATGTCTCGCTTGCGCCTTCGACCATGGCATCAATTTCTTCGATAGCGCCGAGGTGTACCTTGGCGGTGAGGCAGAGCGTATGCTCGGACGCGGGATCAAGACGCTTGGCTGGTCGCGAGACAGTTACTGCGTTTCCAGCAAAGTACTGTTCGGCACCGGTGACAATCACTCTGCCACGAATCCATCACGGCCTACCCAGCAGGGCCTGAGCCGCAAGCACATCACGGAAGCCTGTCACCAAGCATTGCAACGTTTTGGTGTCGACTATCTCGATTTCTACCTGTGCCACCGTCCAGAGCCTGGTATGTCCATCGCGGAAATTGCCTGGACGATGAACGCGCTAATCCAGCAAGGCAAGGTGTTGTATTGGGGGACATCGGAATGGCCTGCAGAGGACATTTTGAAGCTTATAGAGTTTTGTCAGCACAACCGCCTCATCCCACCACAACTGGAGCAGCCGCAATACAACCTGTTCCATCGCGAACGTGTCGAGAGCGAGTACCAGCCACTCATTCATGAGCATGGGCTCGGTTTGACTACCTGGTCTCCGCTGGCATCCGGCGTTCTGGCGGGGCGTTACGACGAGGGAATTGCGGTGGACACTCGGCTGGCGACCGAGGGGTTCTCTTGGCTCGAGGATTTTGTTTTCGAGAACAAGCGCGACGAGCGAATCGAGGCGGCTAAACAGCTTAAGACAATAGCCCGTGAACTCGGAGCAACACGCGCTCAGTTGGCGCTTGCCTGGGTGTTAAAGAACCAGGCTGTAACGTCAGTTTTGATTGGTTCTTCAAACGTTATGCAGTTGCAGGAAAACCTAGGGGCGCTTGAGGTTTTACCGCGCCTTGAAGAAGCATTGCTTGACCAGATGGATAAGATCTTCCAGTAAATGTCATTAATGGGGTTATCGCCTAGCAAGCCTCTCGCTGGAGGCTTGCTAGGCGAGAAATTGGCCAGTACCCCTGATGACAATGACCGGCTACTTCTGGCTATTAGCCGGCCTTGGTCAAAGGAAGTTTACGGCCCATGGCGATAACGCTCTGAGCAACAGGTCTATACACGGAGACGACTTGCTATGCTGACCTCCCCATCGGCACGAATACGGACGGAGTATGGAAATTCGGCTGACCACAACAGAAGACTGGTTGCGCTTGAAGCAGGTACGGCTTGCTGCACTTTTGGATTCACCCACAGCCTTTGGTGTGAGCTATCAGGCGGCCGCCGATTACTCCGACGAACAGTGGAAACAACGAGCCTCATCGACGGGTACGGTTTTCTGGTTGGCAATCGCCGATGACCAGGTGCTGGGAATGATCGGAGCTGCGGTCAGCGAAGCGGGGCGCTTCAACCTGATCGGCATGTGGGTCGAACCGGCTGCACGAGGCCTCGGAGTGGCACCACGCCTGGTTGATTCGGTCAAAGCCCTCGCCCAGGAACAAGGCCATGAGCGCGTATACCTAGATGTCTCCCCGGAAAATGCGCGTGCGGCACGGTTCTATTTAAGGCAAGGGTTCTCATTTCTGGATGAGTGGGAGAGCCTGGAGAGCCATCCGCATATCCGAGTACAAACAATGGTTTGGACTGCTGAAGGATGAGGCAGGGGCACGGCTTGGCCGGAAGCGGACTCTAGAAACTGGCCGATACCGACCAATTGCTGCCGGTCGCGAAGGAGCGTTATCGATCAACAACAATCATCTCTACCCTCCTGGCAACGCGCCACGGGAAGCAGTGCTGACCTAACTGCGGTTAGGTCTGCTGCGGGGTCATTAAGTTAAGTATTTAGGAATTACCACGGTTGCCGACCATGGCTTCCAAAGAAGCCACCAGTAGGACCGTCAGACTCGAGCAATGCCATCTTGATCGCGATAGCCGCACCCTCTTCAGGGGTTAGCACACCCGAGTTGCCATTAAGGTCGGTTCTCACATGACCAGGCTCGACCGCGTTCACCTTGATGCCCAACGGCGCCAGCTCCTTGGCAAAGGAGACGGTGACTGCATTGAGCGCGACTTTTGACGAGGTGTAGTCAAGCAGGTTGACGGTCGAATAGAGCGAGGTAGGGTCGGTGATCAAGGTCAGCGAGCCTACGCCGCTGCCCATCATGACAACCCGTGCCTGATCGGCGGCCCTGAGCAATGGCAAAAACGCTTGGGTGACACGCACAGGGCCAAACAGATTGACCTCATAAACAGCTTTCATGTCCTGCATGCGCACCTGGCTAGGCGCCCGCGTCATGTCGACTGCAATGCCCGCATTGTTGACCAGTACATCAAGCGCCTCAATGTGCGCAGCCAACGACGTGGCAGCGTCCTGCACGCTGGCGTCGTCTGCAACATCCAGTTCAAGAAAGCCGGCATTTAGCCCTGCTTTACGCAGCTCAGCAACGGCGTGCTCGCCACGTGCAACGTCGCGTGCGCCGATCCAGACAAAAAAACCGGCGTCGGCAAGACCTTTGGCAATGGCGAGCCCAATACCTTTGTTGGCACCGGTGACCAGCGCCTGTCGTTTGTTATTCAAATTTGAATTCCTCGGGAGTCAAAAAAACGCCTTGGAGAAACAGGCATTTATGCGAAATGAGCGAGAAGCCAAGCCGCCCCCCACCATTCGGGAACGGCGCGGGACGTGCGCTTCCCATCAGGCGCTCTAAACAACTAGATGGCGCTGCGCGCCTTGCACGTGGTGCTGAAGGTCACCGGCGAAGCGCAACGTCACCTCGCGACGACTGAATCTCCATTCGCCATCGTGCAATTCAAATTCGTCGAGGTACTTGCCGGTGCAGATAGGCTGCAAGGGAAACCCATCAAGCTGTTGATGCACGGTGTAATAGCTGGCCGAACTCGCCTTGTCGTTCGAGGGCGCGATATCAATCAGCACGTTGGTGATTGAGTGCCAGGTGCGTGGCGTGCCGTCTTCATGCACTTGCAGGCCAGCTTCGAAGAATGCCAGCAAGCCCTCCCGAGTGGACGCTTCGGTGCCAAGAACGTGAAGCACGGCATGCTGAAGCACGTCTGCCACGCCAGCAAAATCGCCACTGTCCAGGCGATGAATGTAGGTAGAGTGAAGGCGGTGGATGGCGCTCTCGGCGGCGAGACGTGCAAGCAGTTGTGGGATATCACTCATGTTTTTCTCCAGGGATTAAGGGCGAGCCGGGGTGACAGCGATGGGGTCACACCTGAGAGGCGCCGCCGTCGGCGAACAGCTCCACGCCATTGATGTAGCTCGCGGCATCACTGGCCAGAAAGGCCACGGCCTTACCGATTTCGTGGGCCTGGCCGATACGGCCGATGGTGCTTTTTTCACTCAATGCCTTGATCACTTCATCGGCCTGCTCGGCCAGCATCTTGCGCAACGAATCGGTGTCGACGGGGCCCGGACTGACCAGATTGATCCGCACTCCACTGCCTCGGATGTCGAGCACCCAGCTTCTTACCAGCGCCCGCAGTGCAGCCTTGGTCGCGCCATAGACGCTCAGGCCTGGACCCGGATCGATAGAGGCCGTTGAGCCAATAATGACGATGCTGCTGCCTTTGCCCATAAGGGCGAGCGCACCCTGAACGGTGAAGGTCACGCCTTTCACATTGGTGTTGAACACCCGGTCGAAATACGCTTCGGTAATGCTGCCCAAGGGCTCTACTTCGCCCATCCCGGCGTTCGCCACGAGTACGTCGATGCGGCCGTGATGCGACTTGATCTTGCCGAACAACACCGCCAAATCTGCCGCGACTGAAACATCCGCCACGATCGCGGTGGCATGATCACCCAGGATAGCCACGGCATCGTTGAGCTGCGTCTCCCGGCGACCGGTGATGACTACATGAGCCCCCTGCTTCACCAGCTCTTGGGCAATGGCGAGTCCAAGGCCAGACGACCCACCGGTGACCAGAACGACTTTGTCTTGAAATTGCATTGCGATGTCCTCTACAGGCGATTTGAATTTATGTAGCGAACACTACATGCGCGCAATCGACCACGCAACACATTTAGTAATCGCTACATAAGCTGAGCGAGCAGCACTGAACAATTGATGTTGAATTTAGTGATCGCTACACTGCGCGCTCATCCACGAGGTCACCATGAACGAGAAAACTCGCCAACGTCGCCCGGCCTTCGACAGAGAAGCGGGAGTCGCCATCGCTCAGGCCATGTTCCATGAACACGGTTTCGACGCGGTGAGCCTTACCGACCTGGTCGACGCCATGGATATCAAGCCGCCAAGCTTCTACGCGGCATACGGCAGCAAAGCCGAGTTGTTTGAGCGGGCGATGCAGCTCTACGCTAGCGAAAACGCCCTCCCGCTGGACAAGATCCTCGCGCCGGAGCGCCCGCCGGGGGAGGCGCTTTGCTCGCTGTTGGTCGCCGCTGCAAAGCAATATGGAAAAGACAACACATTGCGTGGCTGCATGATTACCGAGGGCCTGCGTGCCGATGACGAAGTGGCACGCACGATGGCTGAAACGCTTGCTGACGCCGGCCTCAAGGTCATACGGGCGTACCTGGACAACGTGCAGCCGGGTAACGCGCAAACCCTCGCGGATTACATTACGGTTACGTTGCGCGGGCTTTCAGCCTCCGCGTGCAATGGCATGTCGCGCAAACGGCTGATCGACGTAGCGCAGACCGCAGGCAGGCTCATCTGCCATGAACTAGCAGGCCCGCAGGATTGAGCGCAATTCGCATAAGAATGACCAGTGGCCCATCTACCGGTCAGTCACCCACGTACCAGGAATGCTTTCAGCAAAGCTGACGCCAAACACCTGTGCCGGCGTTGCAAAGCCCTGCCTGACTTCACCGCCCAATACCCTGCGCGCTGCCTCTACTGCGGCCAGAGGCGTATAGGAATAACCGTTCACCGTCCCGATCACCGAGCGCGCCACGGTTCCGTCAGCATCGGTTACTTCAGCGACCGCGCGAGCGGGTTGCGCTAGTCGCTGCTCGGCGCTAGGTCCATCAGGGAGTTGTGACATATCCCCGGTGGGAAACGCATCACCGGTGACGTGAACGTACATGGCGATATTGGGGATGGCAGTCGAGTGCCAAGCGGTGATCAGGTCACCAAAGGACAGCGGTGCGCAGAGAACCGGACCGTCACCAAAGTCGAACAACCGTGGCTGGGCGTCGGGCGTGGCAACCAATCGCCCATCAATCCGCGCCATCAAGCCTGCGCCGATAATTTCGCTGGCGCTGATTGCCGAACCTCTCGACATGGACCCCGCCACCTGAAGTGCAACACACAGTGATTGAGGGCTAGGCACACGCTCCGCTACATGCATGGCCAGGCAGTCGGTTGGCACCACGTCCCAGCCAACACCGGGCAGCAGCATCACCCCCGCTTTGGCAGCCTGCACGCTGAGCCGCTCTGCCAATCGGTAAACGTTGATTTCGGCGGTGATGTCCAGGTAGCTGACGCCGGCCTCGATGCAGGCGTGCATCAATGGTTGCGCAGTGAGTGCAAAGGGTCCCGCGCAGTTCAGGAGTACGTCCACTCCTTCCAAGACGCTACCTAGCGGCTCATCGAGCGAAAAGACCCGATAGGGAACGCTCAGGCGCTCGGCCAACTTTTGCAGTTTGGCGGCATCGCGGCCGGCAATTTCGACGTTCAGCCCAGCGGCATTGGCGTGTTCTGCAACCATGGCGCCGGTGTAACCCGCAGCGCCGTATATCAGTAGTTTTTTCATGCGCTGTGCTGCCATTTTTTGTAGACGAATTCGAGGCTATAGCCGTCCGGATCCAGCACATTGGCGGCGTAGTACTCGGGGTCGTAGTGCAAACGGGCGCCAGGCGGACCGTTGTCTGTGCCGCCGGCCTGAATAGCGGCGGCGTAGGCGGCATTTACCTGCGCGCGGCTATTGGCGACAAAGCCGATGTGCGCCGCGCGCCCTTCAACAACGCCTTCGCGCAGCCAGAAAAATACGCGCCCGTTTGCCCCAAACCCCTTGAGGTCGGGATGGCCGGGCGGGCCATCCTTGCCGTCGTAGTCAAGACGGCTGGTGATGCCCAGCGGTGGCAGCGCGGCGCTGTAGAACGCGATGGAGCGTTCCAGGTCCACGACAGAAATAAAGACATGGTCGAGCATGGTGTTTCCTCGCTTAAAGGTGGCGTGTGGAGGGTTCTAAACCATGTAACCGCCAGCAACCTCAATGGTCTGGGCATTGATCCAGGCACTCTCCGCCGCCAGCAACGTGGCGATCACACGGCCCACATCTTCTGGCTCGCCTACCCGGCCCAACGCGGTTTGCCCGGCGAGCAACGCTTCGAACTCATCGTTCAGGCCGCCACCCAACTCGGTACGAATGGCCCCTGGCGAGACGGCGTTGGCGCGAATCCGGCGTTCGCCAAACTCCTTGGCCATGTAACGGGTCAGCACTTCCAGCCCGCCTTTGAACGCGGCGTACGGCGCAACACCCGCCATGGCCACGCGGGTCGTGGCGCTAGTGAGGTTGACGATGCTGGCGCCATCGGCCAGCAACGGCAGCAGTGTTTGGGTCAGAAAAAACGGGCCCTTGAGGTGGACGTTAAACAACCCATCGAATTGCGCTTCGCTGAACGTCGCGATTGGATTGAACAGTCCGTAGCCGGCGTTATTGACGACACCGTCGAGGTGCGCCACATCCCATACCTGCTCCAAGACCTGCTGAACCGTTTCGGCAAAAGCGCCAAAGCTGCTCACGTCGGCCACATCCAGTTTCAGCGCAACGGCTTTGCCGCCACCTGCCCGAATCTGCTCGACCACTGCCTGCGCCGCTTTCGGGTTGTTGTTATAGGTCAGGACAACGCCCATACCTCGTTCGGCGCAGAGGGTGGCGGTACTGGCGCCGATGCCACGGCTGCCGCCGGTGATCAGAATGACGCTCATGGTGTGCTCCGATGTCGATTAGATGAGGTGCCACAGTAGCGACCACCCTGCGCAGCCACGCAGCCATTCCTACTCGAAACCTGCCTGTTTCTGCTTTTTGCTTGCACTGCCTACCCGCTCTGGCGTCAGATGCTCAGCATGAACAATCAACTGAACGAACTCCGGGCGCTGGCCGCCCACGCCGAGAACCGGCGTACGGAAACCGGCATTCCCCGTGTCGCCATGGTGCAAGGCGAGGTACCGGAACATCTGTTGGCCGCTGTGTATGACCCGATGATCAACCTGATTTTGCAGGGCAGTAAGTCGATGACTGTGGGTGACCGCACTTTGCGCTACGACCCGGCGACTTACTTTGTGATGTCCATCGAGTTGCCGGCCGTGGGCAAGGTGCACCCCGCCACCACAGGCGAGCCTTACCTGGCCGTGAGCCTGACGTTGGCCCCGACGATTCTCGCCACGCTGCTGGCGGATCTGCCCAAACCTGCCGAGCGGGTTGCACAGGTAAACGGCTTTTCCGTAGCAGCTGTCACGCCCGAACTCATGGATGCGTGGGTGCGTATGTTGCGACTGATGGAGCGCCCGCAAGACATCACCGCACTGGCGCCGGCGTATGAGCGGGAAATTCTCTACCGCGTCTTGCTGGGGCCTCAAGGCTGGATGCTGCGTGAAATCGCAGCCCCGGATACCGCGATGGCCCGAGTAAGCCTGGCCATCCAGTGGATCCGCCGCGACTTCGCCGAGCCCATTCGTGTCGACGACTTGGCTGAGAAAGCAGCGATGAGTGTGTCGGCCTTCCACCGCCATTTCAAAGCAGTGACCAACTTGAGCCCATTGCAGTATCAGAAGCGCGTTCGGCTGCTCCAGGCCCGCACGCTGTTGGTTGCCAGCGCCAAGAGCGTCACCACAGCGGCCTTTGAAGTGGGCTATGAAAGCCCCACCCAGTTCAGCCGTGACTACGCCCGAGTTTTTGGCTTGCCGCCGGCGCGGGATGCCGCACGAATTTTGGCGGACACACGGGCTTTGGCTGTTTAGCTGCTTGCTGCCAGTCGAGACGCCGCGATGTTTAAGCGTCTACGGATGCCGGCGATCCAGACAGCGTGAATGCGACAGTATCAGCGGCTTGAAGAGGCATCTTGGGTTCGCCAATCCAAGTCGCTAGATAAGCAGCGTCACTAAGATATGCAGCCTATATGACCGTCCGCTTTTGGCCGATTCTGTTGAAAAATTCGCCCATGGTTTCCACGGCAGAAAAGTACGCGCTTGAGATTGAAATCTTTACTTTGAGCAGAGGGTTACGGGCTCAGATGTCGCGTAGCTGCGCGCAAAAAAGGCATGTTCAGCAGTCAGTACTTGCGCAGCTTGGAAGGCCCGAGTTTTTCAACACAATCGGCCGGAAATAGCCAGTCAGATGGGACGGGGCGGGCTAATAGCTATCTAGTTTTCGCCAGTAATAAGTCACCAGACAATGGGTTTGTCGTCCCAAGCCCAGAAGGTTCCGCTGTCGGCCGGTCCATGTGCTCCTACCAATTCGATAATGCGATCCGCTGAGAACGACGGTTCGAACAGTTGTCCATCTGGCACGTTCGCTTGAAATGGCTGAGACAGAGCCGTGTCGGTCGTGCCTGGATGTACTGCCAGGACAGTAGAGGCAGGGTTCAGGCGTTTCAGTTCGATACTGGCAGTGTGTAGCAACTGGTTGAGTGCCGCTTTACTGGATCGGTAGCTGTACCAGCCACCCAATCGGTTATCGCCAATAGAGCCAACTCTCGCGGAGAGCGCCGCGAAGGTAGAGGGCTGCTTGCGCAATAACGGGAGTAGGTGTTTAAGCAATAGGATCGGCGCAAAGGTGTTGGTCGCGAAGCTCGCTTGCATGCTCGCAAGCGTCAGTTGTGCCAGACCCTTTTCTGCTTTTGCACCGTCTTGATGAAGAATGCCTAGCGTGCTGATAACGAGGTGTAGATGATCACATTCTTCACGCGTCTCGCTCGCAAGCGTTTCGAGGGGTTGCTCATCGCGCGCGTCGCAGTCGACTCGTTTCAGGCGTTGGCCATGCTGTTCTGCAAGCTTTGCCAGCTCTGGGGAGGTGGTGGCTTTTCGCGCTACTGCCCATACCCGGGCCACATCATCGCGCGCAAGCAAAGCTGCGCACAGTGCCAAGCCAATACCTCGGCTGGCTCCACATATGAGCACATCAGCTTCGCTGTTCAGTTCGGGGATCAAACTCATAAGGCACCTCGAGGGGCATGGCTGAAGTGTTATTTATGACTTGGAACCAGGAAAAGGGCAGATTCGCTTTTATCTTAAATGGCTTCAGAAGGCCGTAACCGGACATCGAAGCCTGTGACAGTGCCCTGCGCAACAACGGCGACTACATATCGATCAAGCGGGTTATTTAGCGGTAAATGGCAGCCCAGTCGGGCTGCCGTTTACCCTGGTTAGTGCCCCAAGATCAGCCCAGCCACTGGACGTGACCAAGGACTGCTGTTGGCCTGAAGCCCAAACTTCTTTGGAGGCCTCAGTCACTGATCCAGTGGCCAGTCGGATAGGGCCTTTGACTCATCTGCGCCTCACGCCACCTCAAGCGCTGTAACGATAGCTTCGTTGAACGCCGGGATGTCCTTGGGGGTACGCGAAGTAATCAATGTCCATCCATTGGCTTGGCATTGCTTGACCTCAACATCTACCCAACCCGCAGCACCGGCATTTTCCAGATCGAGCCTTACACTGTGATAAGAGGTGAGGGTCTTACCATTGATAATGCCAGCGTTGATTAACAGCCACGGCCCATGGCAAATCGCAGCGATTACTTTGCCCGCATCGGCGAACTCCTTCACCAGGCGCTGGGCGTTTTCATCCAATCGCAGCGTGTCGGCATTGACCGTCCCGCCTGGGATTACAAGCGCATCAAAATCCGACGCCTTGAGGCCGGCCAGCGCAACCTGAGATTCGACCGTGCGATCTTTCTCAGTGTCCTGAACGAACGTCTGGGTCGTTCCGCCGTCACTTGAGCCATGGGTGACCGAAGCACCCTGTGCCTTGAGCGCTTCAAGCGGTTTGATCAGCTCATCCCGCTCGATCCCCGTATTCGAGGTGATGAACAGTACTTTTTTGCCTGCCAGTTGATTACTCATGGTGGTCACTCAGTCCTCTCATCAAGGTAAAAAGGAAGCGTGCGGCTGATGATTCTTCCGACGCGTTGAAGATGGGAGGTCAGAGCGGTTTTGAAAGTTCATCCGGATTCGTCCTGAGCAGAATGCGATGGATGAAGCTAGGAAATTCGGGGATTTCAAATTCGCGCCTGCAAGAATTGAGCAGGTAAAACACATTGCCCGCGTGAACCTGGAGCCACGCAGACTAGGGCTTTCTGAGCCCTGATCCTCGTACAGAACACCACTATCGGAGTGTCGAAATTGTGCGAGCAGATGCCCGTGACTGACTTGGCAACTGAGCGGGCAGTGTGAGGCGGGCGGCAGTTGAGCTCTGGCCGCTTTTAGCCGGAAACTGCCGATCATTTCTCGCAGTGCTGTTCAAGTCGAATGCACGCGGTGGTCACAGCCCAAGCAATCAACCGGTCAGGTCAATGCCATTACGCAAACTCTTCGCCTACGGCTGTCGGAGGGCGAATAAGTGTTGGAGTTGCACGATTGGTGGCTGACGATTTTTTCGCCAGTTGGGGGGCTTGGTGCGCATACGCTCATGGTGCGAAGCTGTCGCTGCGCAGGGCTGCCTCGTTAAGTACGCAACCGGCAGCCCAGGTGGGGCCGCTGGCTGCAGCGCCAGTTACTTATCGGCAGGCTTGTCCCAGCAGGGGATGACCGCGCAGGCGTTGTATTGGCGATCCATGCAAGCCAGGCGCTGAATATGCGCATCGTTGGCTGTTTGCAGTGCCTGATTGCCGGCAACGATGTACTGGATGGCTCGTTTCTTCATGCGCTCCAACCTCCCAGCAGGCGGCGCTATGGCCCATTGATTAGTTCTGCTCATAGGCCCTTGCCGGTTTGCCTGGCTAGTCCGGGCTAACTCCTTCGCTTAACGTCCCTCATCCGCATTGCAGTCACTGGCCCGCCGCTGAGTGCCGTGCATCCTGCCTTTCGCTCATACGGGTACGCATGATGAATCGACTCACCATCCAGTACGGCATGACGCTTTTGCTGGCGATGTTCGCCGAAATCGTCATGGCCGGAGCGACACCGCCACAGGCCATCTCGAAGGACAGTGAAAGCCGTGCCGCCACTGAGCGGGAATCCGAAGAGGGGCTTGCCACTGGGGTGGAAAAGCCTGTGGTGCTGGTCGTGGGTGCCAGCGGAAGCATCGGCCGATTGGCGGTGGCGGAGGCATTCAGGCGTGGCTACGAGACGCGCGCTTTGGTGCGTGACCCCGCCCAGGCATCGCTGTTTCCTGCTGGAGTGAAGGTGGTGGTTGGTGATCTGACTCGCGCCGAGACCCTGCCAGAGGCTGTGGCAGGCGTCAGCGCAGTCATCTTCACCCACGGCATCAGTGGCAACGATCCCAGTGGCGCGGAGGCGGTGAACTATGGGGCGGTGCGCAATGTTCTTAGCGTGTTGCAGGCGCCGGCACGGATCGCTCTGATGACCACTGTCGGCGTCACCAAACCCACCGTCGGGCATGACTGGAAACGTCGCGGAGAACGCCTCGTGCGTGCCAGCGGGCTGCCTTACACCATCGTGCGGCCCGGCTGGTTCGACTACAACGCCGCCGACCAACAGCGCCTGGTAATGCGCCAGGGCGACACGCACTGGGCGAGTTCGCCGTCCGACGGTGTGGTGGCTCGTGCGCAGATCGCCGAGGTGCTGGTCGCGTCCCTGACTTCACCCAGCGCGAACCGCAAAACCTTCGAACTGGTCGCGGAACGTAGCGCTGCTCAAACGGATCTCGAACCACTGTTCTCGGCGCTGCCGGCAGATCCCACAGAGGGCTATGACGCCATACGGGATCAGGACAACCTACCGCTGAGCCAGGAGCCGGACAAGGTCGTTCAGGAGCTTGATGCTGTCCGCGTCCAGTTCGATAAGTAAGCCAGGGTACGCCGAGTTATGGTGTGACTGTGTTGAGCGGGTGGCCAGTGGTGATGCTGGGCAACAGCTACCACTGGCCTGACGATGGGCATTCGATCAATGTGCTCGCATCAGCGAATCTTGACGACAATCTTGCCTTTGGCATGTCCGTCGACGACGTGGGCAAGTGCCTCGGCCGTCTCTTTGAACGGTAACACCCGTTCAATCACTGGGCGGATGGCGCCGGATTCGATAAGTGAGGTTATTTCGGTCAACTGGCGGCCTTCGGCGCGCATGAAAACAAAGCTGTAGCCGATGCCTCGCTGCTTGGCTTTCCGGCGAATGCTGCGGCTAAGCAAACGCAGCACCTGTTTCAGGGGCCAGGATAGGCCTTGCTGGGCCGCGAAATCGGCTGTGGGTGGACCGGAAATGGAGATCAAATGCCCGCCGGGCTTGAGCACCTGCAGCGACTTTTCCAGCACATCGCTGCCGAGGCTATTGATTACCACATCGTAGTCTCGTAACTCCGTTTCGAAGGCGTGCTTGCTGTAATCGATGACCGCATCTGCGCCGAGCGCCTTTACCCAATCGACATTTGCCGTGCTGGTCGTGGTGGCGACGAAAGCACCCAAATGCTTGGCGAGTTGTATGGCAATGGTGCCGACGCCGCCGGAGCCGGCATGAATCAGTACCTTCTGGCCCTTCTTTAACCTGGCCGTTTCGACGAGCACTTGCCATGCTGTCAACGCAACCAGGGGAATGCTGGCCGCTTCTTCCATGCTGAGGTTCGTTGGCTTGTGTGCCAACGACGCTTCGCCGACCGCGATTCGCTCGGCAAACGTGCCGATACGATTCTGCTCAGGCCGAGCGTACACCTCGTCGCCTGGTTTGAAGCGAGTGACGTTGCAGCCGACCTTCAGTACCTTGCCAGCCACATCATTACCGAGGATCAAGGGCAGGCGATAAGGGAGGACAAGCTTGAATTCACCTGCCCTGATTTTCGCGTCCAGTAAATTTACCCCCGCGGCATGTACCTGGATCAGGACATCCTCGTCCTGCAATTCGGGTTCAGGTACATCTGCGATTCGTCCGATTTCTTTCTTCCCGTAACGATCAATGATGAACGCTTTCACTGGGTGGAATCCTTGTATTCAGATGGGCACAGTCGGGTGTGTCATTTACCAAAAAACGTAAAAATCTTATGACCTTGAGCCTACAAGCCCTTAGTCCGGTAGCGCTCTGCCGCGTTGGCCATGCGGATATCGGATAGCAGCAGCTGGCGTGATGCGTCCAGGGCATCCCAGCGTTCGGCCACATGCAGCGGCGGGATAGTGACCAGTTCGCGGCTGTCGAAACCGGCCAGTGCCGCGTCGACCAGTTCATCTACCTTCATCAATTCAGGGAGCGTGTTGATGTCGATGCCAGCGCGTTCCCAGATTTCAGTGTGGGTGCCCGCCGGTAAAACCGCTTGTACGTAGACGCCCTTGGGCGCTAGTTCCAGGCTTAGCCCCTGGGACAGGAACAGTACGTAGGCCTTGGTCGCTCCGTAGATGGTCATACCGAATTCTGGCGACAGCCCGACTACCGAACCCAGGTTGACGATCGAACCCTCGCCGGCCTGCGCCAGGCGCGGTGCAATGGCGTTGGCCAGCCGCGTCAGGGCGATAATGTTCAGGGCGATCAGGCGGTCGATGGACTGTGCGTCCTGCGCCACGAAACCACCGGACTGAGCCAGGCCGGCATTGTTGATCAGAATGCCGATGCTGGCGTCTTCGCGCAGGCGGGCCTCGACCACAGCCAGATCGCTGGGTTGGGTGAGGTCGGCGCGCAGCACGTCGATGGCAACCTTGGTTTCCTCATGCAGGCGCGCAGCCAGTGCTTCAAGACGAGCCTGGTCACGTGCAACCAGGACGAGATTGTGGCCGCGACGTGCGAAGCGTTCGGCATAAACGGCGCCGATGCCGGAGGAGGCGCCGGTGATAAGAACAGTAGAGAGAGTGGTCATGTGGGGTGCCTGGATAAGGTATGAATCGGCCGCCCAGAAAGAGGGCGGCTCCTGTGTTTGAAGAGACTCGGTTCAGCCCAGCGTTGGGTAATCGGTGTAGCCCTTGGCGCCACCGCCGTAGAGCGTGGTCGGATCCAGCTGGGCGAGCGGTGCATTGGTGCTGAGGCGCTCGACCAGATCCGGATTACTGATGAAGGGGCGACCGAAAGCGATCAGATCGGCCTTGCTCTGCGCGAGTCGGGTCGTGGCCAAATCCAGGTCGTAGCCGTTGTTGGCCAGATAAACCTGCTTGAAGCGGCTACGCAGCGAGTCATAGTCGAACGGCGCGTTATCGCGTGGGCCGCCTGTGGCGCCTTCGACCACGTGCAGATACGCCACGCCGAGGGCGCTGAGTTGTTCCGCGATGTAATCGTATTGGGGTTGCGGCTGGCTGCAGCTGATGCCCGAGGCCGGTGAAACAGGCGAGATGCGCACGCCCGTGCGCTGTGCGCCGATTTCCTTGACCACTGCCGCCGTCACTTCCAGCAGCAGGCGTGCCCTGTTTTCGATGGAGCCGCCGTAACGGTCAGTGCGCTGGTTGGCGCCATCCTTGATGAACTGCTCGAGCAGGTAGCCGTTGGCACCGTGCACTTCGACGCCGTCGAAACCGGCGGCGATCGCATTGGCGGCGGCTTGGCGGAAGTCCTCGATGATGCCTGGCAGCTCGTCCAGCTCCAGCGCGCGCGGTTCGGATACGTCGTGAAAGCCGTTGTTAACGAAGGTTTTGGTTTCAGCGCGGATTGCCGAAGGCGCGACCGGCGCTTTGCCGCCTGGCTGAAGGTCAACGTGCGATACCCGGCCCACGTGCCACAACTGGACGAAGATGCGGCCGCCTTTGGCATGCACCGCATCGGTCACCTTGCTCCAGGCATCGATCTGTTCAGGGGTATAGAGACCGGGGGTGTTTTGATAACCCTGAGCTTGCGGGGAGACCTGAGTGGCTTCCGTGATGATCAGGCCCGCCGAGGCGCGCTGGGCATAGTAGGTGGCAGTCAGGTCAGTGGGCGCCAGGCCATCGCCGGCACGGTTGCGGGTCAATGGGGCCATGACAATGCGATTGTTGAGCGTCAGTGCACCAAGGGTGAAGGGGTCGAAGATCGTCTTGTCGGTCATGCCATGCCTCTAGGTGATGTGGGGAGCCGTGTGGGCTTCAGTGAAGTGGCTTAATGATTATGTTTGTAATCATAAGTGTCAAGAATTTTGATTTAGATCGACATCAATGTAAGATCGCGCTCTAGATTGCCGCCATACAAGCGAGGCCAAATACGTGAAAGTCAGCAAAGCCCAGGTGCAAGCAAACCGTGCGCACATCGTCGAGACGGCATCCAGGCTGTTTCGCGAGCGCGGTTACGATGGCATCGGCATCGCCGATCTGATGGCGGCGGCGGGGTTTACCCATGGCGGCTTCTACAAGCACTTCGGTTCGAAAGCGGATCTGATGGCTGAAGCGGCGGTTTATGGGCTTAAGCAATCGGCAGCACAAACGGCTGGTGCCGATTTATCCGAGTTCGTGGGGCAATACCTGTCTCGCAGCCATCGCGATGAGCCGGGCGAGGGCTGCACCATGGCCGCGCTCTGTGGCGATGCGTCTCGTCAGCCGGACTTTGTCCGCGAGACATTTGCTGCCGGTATCGAGCGTCAGCTGGCCGCGACCGAGCTTGATGGAGGCTCGGCAGCCGAAGCACGAGCCAAAAGTATCAACACGATTGCTCATGCGGTTGGCGCTATTGTGTTGTCGCGAGCCTGCCCAGACGACAGCCCGCTGGCCCAGGAAATTCTGGATGTGTGCCGCGCCCGGATACTCGCCACATTGGCACCGCCGGCGACGAGTGAGTAATCAAACCTGTGCTTGAACAGGGTTCGAATCAGAGGCACTCGGCATGGAGCGGCTTGAGCAGGCCTGTCGCTTGCGGAGCCTTTCACGACCTTTGTGGGCAGGCGCCTGGCTGGAGTGTTTCACCCACCGTGGGTTCCCCATGACGCTACCTGCCGGACAGCTGTTGCCTGTTCGTCAGGCCTTTTGATCCTCGAAGGCATGCTCAGGGCCAGGGGAAGCGGCTGTTTCCATCTCTGCTGAAAAGGTCTGGGCCGCTTGATGCAGTAGCCGACGCATGTGCGCGGACTGTTTGACGACGCGCGCATGTCTCTGTGGAAAATCCATGAGCAGGCCTCAGCTAGCCGCTAAAACCCTCAGTGTTTGGCTAGCAGCCGTGAGGCGTCGAAGCCCATGCGCATGTTGCCCCAGTGGCGACCGTCGAAAATGAACGGTACGTCGATCTCGGTCATGATCTCGCCGGTGTCGCGCAGGTAGGTCTGCAGCAGGAAGCGTTGGGTGTTGGTTGCTGCGCGCAGGCCCACAGGGTCGGAGAACATGCGCTTGTTGCGGCACACCGGCAGGTCGACGGCGCGATTGCCGGTGGGTGCTTTCGACACCCAGCTGTTGTTCACCGGGCAGTAGCCTTTGTTGTCGACGATAAAGGTGACGATGCCACCCGACGTGCCCTTGGTCAGCTTGTCGATCTCTTCCTGGCAGATCTGCGCGAAGCGCTCGGTGTAGCCGGTCATGTACTGCTTGGGATCGGTGTTGGGTATCAACCGGTAGTTCTGGTCGAACAGGTTCACGCCCTCGCGCTGCAGCGCGGCCAGGCGAACCTGCAGGATGTCGCGGCACTGGCTGGCGCGGGTGATGGCCGCATCCAGTTCGCCTTGGCCGAGCACGAAGCGGCCGAGCAGCGTCTGCACTTTTTCGGCTACGCCAGAGAGATCGCGGGTGGCGGTGGCAGAGCGCTGCATGCGCTCGTCGATGGCCTGGCTGTCGGCGTGGATCTGCGTGACCCGCTCGTTGATGCCGGTGTTGGCATCGGCCACCTGCTGGATGTGCTCGGCGATTTCTGCGAGCTTGCCATTGGTGGATTCGAAGTCGACGATCATGCTTTCGAAATGGCCGGTGGCGCGTTCGACCACCACTTGGGTTTCCCGGGCGCTGGTGCTGATCAGTGCGGTCTGCTCGTGAGTTGAGCCCACTTCCTTGAGCATGGCGTCGATGTTCTGTGAGATGTCGCCGGTGGCGCGGCTGACGTTTTGCGCCAGGGTGCGTACTTCGTCGGCGACCACGGCGAAACCACGGCCGCTTTCCCCCGCGCGCGCGGCTTCGATGGCCGCGTTGAGCGCCAGCAGGTTGGTCTGCGAGGAAATCTGCTGGATCAGCCCGACCACCGACTTGATGTTCGAGGAGCGCTCGTTGAGGGCGGAAACCAGCACGCCGAATTCGTTGAGGCTGTTGGAGATAGCGCCGATGTTGCCGGTTACTTCCAGCAGTTCGGCGTAGGAGTCGCGGGCCATGCTGAGGTTCTGTGCGGTGGTGCCCGAGATCGCCTGAGTCTGCTGCGACACTTCTGCGATGCGGCCAACGGCGCTGTTGCTCTCGCTCATCACTTCATTGGCGAAGCGTGCCTGGTGGGTGGCACTTTCGCTGGAGTCGCTGATGTTTTTCAGCGAGCGGGCGGACTCCACGGCGATCTGCACGGTGAGTGCCTGCACATTGCTGATGATCTCGCGTTGCTTGGCCAGGAAGCGGTTGCAGGTGCTGGCCAGGGTGCGGATTTCATCGTGGGTCAGCAGCGGCAGATCGCGGGACAGGTCGCCTTCGCCGTTGGCGATTTCTTCCAGGGCGCGGGTCATGTTGTCGACCGGCCGCACGATCAGGTGGCGGAAGTACCAGACCATGAAGCTGACCATGCCCAGGGTGAACAGCGCACTGAGCAGCAGCGCATTGCCGAGGGTGTCGAGCTTGGCCTCGATGCGGCTCAGCAGAGCGGCATCGATCTGCGCGGCTTGCAGTTGCTGGAGGATGTCGGCACGCAGGCTGGTAGCGACCCAGAACAGCAGGCCACTGACCAGCACCAGCAGGAAAAGGCTGGATAACTTCTTGGTCAGGGTATCGAAAAAGTGCATCTCGATTGAATCGTAAAGCGACTTCAACGACTGCATGCCGCAGCTCCTGGCAAAGAAAACATCCGTGGGTTTCTATTTATTCGACCAGCAGTGCAGAAGCTTTAATGGCCAGTGCAGCTTTCGGCGACGTTACGCGCTTTATCCAAGGTAGTTGTCCGCGCGAACGACGCGCAGTTTAGTGCGTCGACTCACGGGGATAAAGTGCCATCATCGGGAAAATATAGCCTGTCCACGGCCGATACCGGCGCCAGGGCCGGTATCGTCGTGAGTTGCATTCGCTGCCTTGGTGCCAGTGTCGCGTCACCGATCTGCTGGCGGCATTGCCGATTGCATCGAGTAGGGTGGAGGACGCTTGCCTACGCGGCCCGATCCACCCTACATGGCTGTGACGTCGCCGGGTGGGTTAGCCGCGCTGGCCGATCTCCACTTCCTGCGCTGTCCAGCCGGCGACCCGGTCGCTGAGCGACAGACCAAGACCCGGTCGCGTCGGCACCAGCATGCGCCCGTCACGGGTTTCCAGGCGCTCGTTGAATAGCGGCTCCAGCCACTCGAAGTGCTCAACCCACGGCTCGGTGGGGTAAGTCGCTGCGAGGTGCACGTGCAGCTCCATGGCGAAGTGCGGAGCGAGCATCAGGCCCGCCTGTTCGGCCATCGAGGCGATTTTCAGGAACGGGCTGATACCGCCAACCCGAGGCGCGTCCGGCATCAGGTAGTCGGCGCCACGGGTCTTGATGAACTCGGCGTGCTCGGCAACGCTGGTGAGCATTTCCCCGGTGGCGATCGGCGTATCGAAGGCTGCCGCCAGGGCTGCGTGACCTTCGGCGTCATAGCAGTCCAGCGGTTCTTCGATCCACACCAGGTTGTATTCTTCGAACTTGCGGCACATGCGCTGGGCGGTCGGGCGATCCCATTGCTGGTTGGCGTCGACCATCAGCGGGAAGTCGTCGCCCAGGTGGCGACGCACGGTGCTGACGCGTTCGATGTCGATAGCCGAGTTGGGTTGGCCGACCTTGAGCTTGATGCCGCCGATACCTTTTTCACGGGACAGATCCGTGTTCTTCATCAACTGATCGAGTGGCGTGTGCAGGAAG
Organism: Pseudomonas sp. PME37.24/006; assembly: GCF_055556635.1. Classification (NCBI taxonomy): domain Bacteria; kingdom Pseudomonadati; phylum Pseudomonadota; class Gammaproteobacteria; order Pseudomonadales; family Pseudomonadaceae; genus Pseudomonas; species Pseudomonas sp. PME37.24/006. Next base: position 1,035,997 of record NZ_JBVHNL010000002.1, on the reverse strand, counting down.
CCGCCCGAGGTGTTGTAGCAGCGTACCGAGTCGCGCTGGGCGCCGAGCAGGCGCGCCAGGGACAGGCCAGCACGCTTGGCTTTCATGTCCCACAGGGCGACGTCGAAGGCGCCGATGGCCTGGGTCGACAGTCCGCTGCGGCCCACGGATGCGCCGGCCCAGCACAGCTTGGTCCACAGCTTCTGGATATCGCTAGGGTTTTCACCGATCAGTGCCGGCGCGATCTCTTTGGCATGGGCGAACTGGCCTGGGCCGCCCGCGCGCTTCGAGTAACTGAAGCCAAGGCCGCGATGGCCATCCTTGCTTTCGATCTCCACGAACAGCATGGCGATCTCGGTCATCGGCTTCTGCCGGCCAGTCAGCACCTTGGCATCGCTGATCGGGTTGGCCAGGGGCAGGAAGACGGAGGCGATACGAATCCAGGCGATTTGATCCTGGTCTGCACAGCCTTGGGAAAGGGGTTGTTCGCTCACACTGATTACCTCGCTTGACGTTCTTGTTCGAGCCAGCAGATGCCTGGAGCGATCTGCGGTGATCTATGACGTTAAGCTGATTACGTAATCATTCAAGCGCTGAGACATGCGCGACGGCATGTCAGGAAAAGGGTCGGTAACTGCGCTACCGCTAACGCCCGTGCAGGCAGGCTAGCGGTAGGCAGGTGCCTGCGGCGGTTAGCCGAGAATGGCGTTGAAGAACAGCAGGGTGAGCAGCGAGGTGAGCCAGCCGAGCGTGGTGGGCACCGACCAGGTCAACAGTTGATGCTTGGCATTCTTGACCCCGAGCATGCGGTTGACCACCCAGAAATAGCTGTCATTGAAGTAGCCAAAGACCATAGAACCGATCGCGGCGGCCTGGGCGGCGAACACCATGTTGACGTCGGGAATGGTCGCCAGGATCGGTGCTGAAATGGAGGCCCCGGTGATCATCGCGACAGTGCCGCTGCCCTGGATAAGTCGCACCAGCGAAGCGATCACGAAGGGAATCAGCACGGCAGGCAGCGGTAGCGTCGCCACCCATTCGCCCATGTACTGGCCTGCACCGCTGTCGCGCAGCACGGCGCCAAGCGCACCGCCTGCCCCGGTCACCAGGAGGATGATACCGGCGCTTTCCACGCCTTTTTCCATCTCGGCGATCACCTCATCGCGCGGGCGACGCGGTACCAAGCCGTACAGCGCGACAATCACCCCAAGGCCCACGGCAATCACCGGGTTGCCCAGGAATGCGACGCACTGGCCGAACATGCTCATCTTGAGGGTGCTGGCAGCATCAAGTTTGGCAATCACGCCGACCAGCGTGTTGGCGAAGATCAGCAGGATCGGCAGCAGAATCGGCAACATCGACAGCCACAGCGGCGGCAGCTCGGCCTCACGGGCGTCGGCGCGCTCGAGTACTTCGCGGTAGGCAGCGGCCGGTTCGATGGGCGCCTGGCCGCTCTGGGCGATCATCGCTTCGATGCGCGGCCCCATGAAGCGGGCGTAGGCAACCAACACGAATGTCGCGGGAAGGGTGAACACGACCCCCCAGAACATCATCAACCCGACGTCGATATTGAAGATCCCGGCGATTCCCAGTGGCCCGGGAGTCGGCGGCACTGCGTGGTGGGTCAGCATCAAGCCGCCCGCCAGCGCGATACCCAGGGTCAGCATCGATTTACCGGTGTTACGCGACAGTGCGCGTACCAGCGGGTTGAGAATGACGAACGCCGAGTCGCAGAAAATCGGCACCGAGACGATGTAGCCAGTGACCATCATCGCCCACTCTTCGCGTTTGTTGCCGAGCCAGCGGACGAAGCTGTAGGCCATGCGCTCGGCAGCGCCCGAGACTTCCAGCAGGCGCCCCATCATCACGCCGAAGCCGATGACCAGACCAATGGTGGACAACGTTGTACCGAAACCGGTGGTGATGGATTTGACCAGCGCATCGGGTGCCATACCGCCGATCAGGCCGGAGATCGAGGCGGCTATGATCAGCGCCAGGAGTGCGTGGATACGCGTTTTCAAGACCAGCACGATCAATACGACGATGGCCAGAACCAGGCCGACCATCAATTGTGGGCCGGCCACTGATGTTGCTTCCATTGTTGATTCCTCTTGTTTTTATTAGCTGGAACAACGGCGCTGCTGGGGCGCCGTACTGGTTAGCGATGCATGTCGTGCTGATGAGCGTTGACGACGCTGTCGAAGTCCGCGTCGGCCGTGAAACCCAGTTGCAATGGCCGTTTGATATCGAAGTCGCCCGGCCAACTGCACACGATGCGCTGCACGCGTTCATCGGGCTCGAAGCTGACTCGTTGGCGAGCCGCGTCGCCGCCGACACGCGCCAGGCTGTCGAGCATCTCGCTGACCCGCACGCAGATGCCCGGCAGATTCAGGGTGCGACGCTGCCCGAGCAGCTCGCCGTCGAGCCGCGCTGCGTGGAGCAGGTTGTCGATCACGGTGCCGGGCGAGGACAGCCACAGGCGGGTATCGAGCGGAACCGGGCAGTTGCTTGGCTCGCCCGCCAGCGGTTCGCGCAGCATGCCGCTGGCGAACGACGAGGCGGCGGCGTTGGGCTTGCCGGGGCGTACGGAGATGGTCGGCAGCCGGCACACACGGCCGTCGACGAAGCCCTTGCGCGAGTAGTCGGTGATCAGCAGTTCTGCCATGGCCTTCTGCGCCCCGTAGGAGGACTGTGGCAATGGCGCAAGGGATTCAGGAACCTGCTCAGGGATAGGGCCGCCGAATACCGCCAGTGAACTGGCGAACACGAAGCGCGGCACCTGCTCCTGTTGCCGGCAAGCTTCGAGCAACGCTCGGGTTGCATCGAAGTTGATACGCAGACCTAGGTCGAAGTCCGCTTCTGCCTGACCGCTGACGACTGCGGCCAGGTGATAGACCACACGTGTATCGGAGCCGACCAGCGAGGCGATGAAGGTCGGGTCGCAAATATCGCCGATGTGTGAGGTGACACGTGGATCCTCAACCGGGCAGGGCGCCAGGTCGGCCGAGACGATATGGTCATTGGCTCCTAAAAGGTCGCTTGCGGTGGGGGCGAGCAACGCCTCGATCAGGCGGGCGCCGAGAAATCCGGCGCCACCAGTTACCAAAATATTCATGCATGAGGCTCCGCTTGGGAGAATATTCGGGGTGATAAGTGCGCCCCGTATTCTTGTTATTGATGAATCAGGTGACAGGTAGTTGTCATGTTGTATGATGAATTTAATGTCGATGCAACCGTTCGCGCCGTTCTTCTTCGTCATCAGTGATGGAAAACAGGCGTGGCGGTTGCCAGGAGATGCAAGTGGATAGGCTCAACGAAACCACCCCCAAGCTCGCCGAACGGCTGGCCAAGCGCCTGAGTACGGCGGTTCACGAAGGTCAGCTCGCCGCAGGTGCGCGGCTGCCCACCGAGCAGGCCTTGTGCGAGCAGTACGGGGTAAGCCGCACGGTGGTGCGCGAGGCCACCTCGATGCTCAAGCGCGAAGGCATGCTCGTCTCGCGCCAGGGCAGCGGTACCTTCGTCGTGGCTAACCCCTCGGTGGCGCTACGCATGCCGCAACCACAAGGCAATTTTGCGGCGGTGGTGGAAATCATCGAGCTGCGTAGTGCGCTGGAAATCAAAGCTGCCGAGCTAGCGGCTACACGCCGTAGCAGCGCCCAGTTGCGGGCGATGCGCAACGCACTGGCCGAGCTCGATGAAGCGGTCGAACGGGGCGAGGACGGTGTTCGCGAAGACCTCGCCTTTCACCGCTCCGTGGTCGCCGCCACCGGCAACCAGCACTTTCTCGAAACCATCGACTTTCTCCACCAGTTATTGCAGCAGGCCATCAGCGTGACCCGCCGCAACGAGGCGAAAAATGCGCAGTACATGCGCCAGGTCGACCATGAGCACCATGCGTTGCTCGATGCGATTGTCAGCGGTGACAGCGAGGCAGCCCGGCACGCGGCCTCGATGCATCTACGCAATGCCGAAACTCGCCTGCGCGAAGCGCAAAGCGAGGCAGACGCCGTCTTATAAAAATCACAAGAGGACTCATTCAGATGACAGCGATATCCAACATTGGCGTGATCGGCCTAGGTTCCATGGGCCTGGGTATGGCGCGCTCCCTGTTGCGCGCCGGCTTGCCGGTATGGGGTTACGACACCCGCGCAGAGGTCAGCCAGGCCTTCGCAGCAGAAGGTGGCAAACCCGTTGAGGCGTTGATTGAGAGTGCTGCGGCCAGTGACTTGCTGTTTATCGTGGTGGTCAACGCTAAACAAACCGAAGAGCTGTTGTTCGGCGAACAGGGCGTCGCTTCGCGATTGCGCCCGGGCACTGTGGTGATCGCCTGCGCGACGATTTCTGCGGCAGCGGCGAGGCGCATCGCCAAGCGCTTGGCCGAGCAGCAGATCCTGATGCTCGATGCACCCATCTCCGGTGGCTCGGTGCGCGCTGCGGCGGGGGAGTTGACCATCATGGCCTCTGGGCCTGCGGCTGCCTTCGAACGCTGTGAATCAGCGTTGGCGGCTGTTGCTGCCAAGGTCTACCGACTGGGCGACGAAGCCGGCCAGGGCTCGCAGATCAAACTGGTCAACCAGCTTCTGGCGGGCGTACACATCGCCGCCGCGGCCGAGGCCATGGCCTACGGCATTCGCCAGGGCTGCGATCCGCAGGCCTTGTATGAGGTGATCAGCCACAGCGCAGGTAATTCCTGGATGTTCGAAAACCGCGTGCCGCACCTGCTGGCGGGTGACTACCAGCCGCGTTCGGCGGTGGACATCTTCGTCAAGGATCTCGGTTTGGTGCTCGACAGCGCGCAGGAGGCCGTATTCCCGCTGCCCATGACCGCCAGCGCGCACCAGATGTTCAAGCAGGCCTCGGCTGCCGGGTTGGGCCGCGAAGATGATATTGCCGTGGCGAAGATCTTTCCCGGTATCCGCCTGCCCGCTGCCGCCAACGAGGAGATGTGAACATGCCCTTGATCGGATGCATCGCCGATGACTTCACGGGCGCGACCGACCTTGCCAGCATGCTGGTGCGTGGCGGCGCTCGTACCATACAGACCATCGGCATACCGGCTCGGCCGCTGGAATTAGCCGATGCTGACGCCCTGGTTGTGGCGCTCAAATCGCGCAACCTGGCGCCCGCCGAGGCCGTGCGCCAATCGCTAGCGGCGCTCGAGTGGCTGCGTGAGCAGGGTTGCCAGCAGTTCTACTTCAAATACTGTTCGACGTTCGATTCCACCGCCGAAGGCAACATTGGCCCGGTCAGTGATGCGCTGCTACAGGCCCTGGGCAGTGACTTCACCGTCGCCTGCCCGGCCTTTCCGGAGAATCGCCGCAGCGTATTCAACGGTTACTTGTTCGCCAACGACGTGCTGCTCAATGAGAGCGGCATGCAAGACCATCCGCTCACGCCCATGCACGATGCCAACCTGTTGCGCGTGCTGCAGCCGCAGACGTCTCACCTGGTTGGTTTGATCGACTACCGCACCCTGCGGGCCGGCGTCGACGCGACACGCCAGCGGATCGCCGCGTTGCGTGCCGAAGGCGTCGGCATCGCCATCTGTGATGCCACCGATAACCATGACTTGACTGTGTTGGGCGCCGCTTGTGCCGAGCTGCCGCTGGTAACCGCGGGCTCAGGCCTGGCGTTGGGGATGGCGCAGGATTGGCAAGCCAGAGGGTTGCTTAAGGCCAGTGGCGAAGCGAGCCAGCTGGAGCCGGGTTGGGGGCGCCAGGCGATTCTCAGTGGCAGTTGCTCGAGGGCGACCCTCGCGCAGATCGAGCAGGCCGCAGCGCTGTATCCGGCGTTTCGCATCGAGGCGGGTGAGCTGATGGCCCGTGGTGATGCGTTGGTCGCCGAGGCGCTGGCTTGGGCCGAGCAACAAAAGGGGCCGGTGCTGATTTACGCCAGCAGCCCGCCCGAGGAGGTGCGCCGCGTTCAGCAGCAGTTCGGTACCCAGCAGGTTGGCGAGCGTATCGAAGCGGCCCTTGCGGCGGTTGCGCGAGGGTTGGTCGAGCAGCAGGGCATCGGCCAGTTATTGGTGGCTGGCGGTGAAACCTCTGGCGCGGTAGTCGGGGCGCTGGGCATCGAAGGATTGCGCATCGGCGCGAGCATCGACCCGGGTGTGCCCTGGACTCAAACGCTCGGCCAATCCGGCAAGCCACTGGCGTTAGCGCTCAAGTCCGGTAACTTCGGCAGTGCCGATTTCATGATCAAGGCATGGGAGAGGCTGGCATGAGCAACGAAAGTGCATTGCGCGAGGAAATCGTCGAGATCGGCCGCTCGCTGTACCTGCGCGGACTGAGCCCCGGCTCATCAGGCAACATCAGCGTTCGCCTTGATGATGGTTGGCTCTTGACCCCGACCAATGCCTGCCTGGGGCGGCTGGACCCAGCCGATATCGCTAAACTCGACTGGCAGGGAAACCATCTGGCGGGCAAGCCGGCCTCCAAGGAGGCCTTTCTGCACCGTGCGGTGTACGAGGGTCGGGAGGACTCCGGCGCCATCGTGCACCTGCACTGCACCCATTCGGCGGCTGTCTCCTGCCTGGACTGCCTGGACACAACCTCTTGCCTGCCCCCGCTGACGCCCTATTTCGTGATGCGCGTTGGCCGCTTGCCACTGATCCCTTACCACCGCCCCGGTGACCCACAACTGGGTGAGGCGATTCGTGGCCTGGTGGGGCAACACAGCTCCGTGTTGCTCGCCAACCATGGGCCTGTCGTCTCGGGCAAGAGTCTGGAGGCGGCCACCTACGCCATCGAAGAGTTGGAAGAAACCGCCAAGCTCTACTTGCTGCTGCGCCAGCAGCCGGTACGCCCGCTCGACGATGAACAAATTGACGAACTGCGCCAGACCTTCGGCGCTCAATGGTGACTGCCATGCCACGATTTGCTGCCAACCTCAGCATGATGTTCAGCGATGCTCCCTTTCTTCAGCGATTCGGCCGCGCCGCGGCTGCCGGGTTCAAGGGCGTTGAATACCTGTTCCCCTATGATTTCACCCCGGCCGAGCTGGCCGAACGGCTGGCCGAGCATGGTTTGAGCCAGGTGTTGTTCAACCTGCCGCCGGGTGACTTCGCGGCGGGAGAGCGCGGCATTGCCGCCTTGCCGGGGCGCGAGGCGGAGTTCCGCGAGGGGGTCGATCGCGCCATCGAATATGCCCATGCGCTGGGCTGCCCGAAGCTGCATGCGATGGCCGGGTTGGTGAGCGAGGAGGGCATGCGCCCGCGGATGCGCGAGGTCTACCTGGAAAACCTGCGCTATGCCGCTCGCCGCCTGGCCGAGCACCGACTGACACTGCTGATCGAGCCGATCAATAGCCGCTCGATACCCGGTTATTTCATCAATTATCAGGCAGAGGGCCACGCCATTCTCGCCGAGCTGGGCGAGCCAAATCTGAAGGTGCAGATGGATTTTTTTCATGCGCAGATCATGGAGGGCGATCTTACGGCGTGCTTCAAACGCTTTCAGGCTGGGGTCGGGCATATACAGATTGCCGGCGTACCGGATCGCCACGAGCCGGACACCGGCGAGGTGAACTATCCGCAGCTATTCGCCCTGCTCGACGAACTTGGCTATGACGGCTGGATTGGTTGTGAATACAACCCGAGAGGCCTCACTGAAGATGGACTAGGTTGGTTTGCTCCCTGGCGTTGAAGCGTGCGTGGGTTTTCGCTGTTAAGTGCAAAACAGGCTATGCGCTCTGCCGTTCGATGATCCTGAAACCGGTATCGATGCGCACTTTCACTGGCTCTTCGTGGGGATGATCGAGGCGTTGCACCAGCGCGCGCGCCGCTTGTATGCCGATGTCCGCGCCGTTGATGCACACGGTGGACAGGGCCGGGTGCAGGTGCGCGGCGCTGCTCAGGTCGCCAAAGCCCATCACCGCCAGATCCTGCGGCACGCGAATGCCCAGTTCGGTGGCTTCTTCCAGCACGCCGTGGGCCAGGGTGTCGGAACTGCACACCAGTACATTCGGGCGCTCGCGACCTGCTAACAGACGCTGCAGGCCCTCACGGCCGAGGTTCACCGTTGCCGGTGGCGGCAACACCACGCGCGGCACCTCGGTAATCCCCTGGCTCGCCAGTTCGCTGATCAGGCTTTCGCAGCGTCGGTGGCCGCGTGGGTCATCCAGGGTCACCACGGCGAAGCGCCGATAGCCCTTGCCCATCAGGTAGCGCGCGGTGGCCACGCCGACCGCTTCGTGGGAAAAGCCCACCAACATGTCCAGCGGCCGCGGCGCGAGATCCCAGGACTCGACGATCGGAATGCCCGAGCGCGACAGGCGCGTGCGGCTGGCTTTGGTGTGTAGGGTGCCGGTCAGTACGATGCCATCGGGGCGCCGCCGCAAGATGGCGTCGAGTAGCTGCTCTTCGCGTTCGGCGCTGTAGTTGGTCAGGCCGATCAGCGTCTCGTGGCCGGCTTCGGTGAGGGTGTCGATCAGCGCCTGCACCGTGTCCGAGAAGATCGAATTGGCAATCGTCGGCACCAGCAGGGAAATCAGCCGGCTGCGCTGCTCGGCCACGCCGGTGAGCATGGCCGGCACGTAGCCGGTCTTGTGCACGGCACGAAAGACCTTTTCGCGCAGTTCCGGGCGGACGATCTCCGGCTGGTTGAGCGTGCGCGACACGGTGATCGGCGAAACGCCTGCGACCTTGGCCACATCCGCCAGCGTCGGCGGCTTGCCTGGGGCGGTAGAGGAGCGCCTGCCGGTCGCTCGTTCATCGTCTCGCTGCATCCTGTGTTTCCTGGCCAATCCGAGGTCGGGCGATGTTATCCCAGCCGGCGATGCCATGGTGCATGGATCGAGGCCGCTGCATGGCGATGATTGACGGCTCGACGCTTCGATGGTCAGATGCGCGCCAGTTTCAGGTGTCCCATGCCGCCGTGCATGGGGTGAAACGGGAAGCCGGTTCGTCATGAACATGATCAGTCCGGCGCTGCCCCCGCAACGGTATGCGAGCGAAGCATTCGATTAACCACTGTGCCATGGCATGGGAAGGTGAATGCTTCATGACCCTCGTGAGCCCGGAGACCGGCCCGAAACTTCTGTTTGGCAAACCCGCGGTGGGCGGGCGCAGGCCGGTTTCCGTGGGCTTCGTGCGCCTGCGATTCCCTATGCGTTGTTCCCTCCGGGATTCATTCATTCCTGTTTCGAGTGGAACGACATGTCCCGATATTCCCTGTTCGATGCCCTGTCGGGCAAATCCCTGCGTGTTGGGCTGTTGCCCTGTGCGCTGCTGTTCGCCTTGCCGGCTCAGGCCGCCGAGTCGAACGCTTCCATAGCCTTGCCCTCGACGGCGATCACCGGCACGGCCGATGAGTCGTCGCCGCCTGATCTGCATACGCTGGCAACGACCGGCTCGCGCCTGAATCTGACGCCACTGGAAACGCCCGCCAGCGTCAGCAGCATTGGCGCCGAGCAGATCCTGAAGCGCAACAACACCACCGTCCAGGAGGCCGTCACCCGCTCACCTGGCATCACCTTCATGGGCACGCCCGGCAATGGCGGCACCGCGTTGTCCGCCCGGGGTTTTACCGGGCACAGCTCGACCATGCAGCTGTATGACGGCACCCGTCTTTATGTCGGCGCCGGCACCGTGACCTTTCCGGTCGATACCTGGTCGGTGGAGCGTATCGACATCCTCCGTGGCCCGGCGTCGGTGCTGTACGGCGAAGGGGCGACGGGCGCGGTGATCAACGTGGTGCCGAAGAAGCCTTTCGAGGGCGAGATCCGCAATCGCGTGCGTCTGGGTTACGGCTCCGATGATCGTCAACAGATGGCACTCGATAGCGGCGGCTCCCTGAACGACCGCCTGAGCTACCGTTTCAATCTCAATCAGCAGGCCAGCAATGGCTGGGTCGACCGTGGTGATTCCGAGAGCCTGGCCATCAGTGCTGCATTGCGCTGGGAGGCGACCGACGACCTGAGCTTCACCCTCAGCCACGATTACGGTAATCAGGAGCCGCAGCAGTATTTCGGCACGCCGTTGGTGGATGGTCACTACCGCGAAAGCCTGCGCGAGCGTAACTACAACGTCGAGAACGCCACGCTGCAGTACAACGACCAGTCGACCCGCTTGGTGACCGACTGGACGATCAGCGACAACCTGAGTGCCAGCAACCAGCTGTACTACCTCAAGACCCAGCGGCGCTGGCGCAACGCTGAAACCTACACCTGGCAGCCGGGTGATTTAGTCGAGCGTAGCGATTTCATCAGCATCAAGCACACCCAGGAACAGATCGGCGACCGCCAGACGTTCACCCTGCAGCATTCGCTGTTCGGCCTCGACAGCCGCACCGTGGTTGGCGTGGACTACAACTCCATCCGTTTCGTGCGCAAGCATGATTTCGGCAATACCCTCAGCGACAGCGTGCCACTTGGCCAGTCCGGTGGTGGTAGCTACATCAGCAATGACCCGTATCGCGCTCGCGAAGCCAATCAGGCGCGTCAGTTCTCGTTGTTCGCCGAGAACCGCACGCAGCTCACCGAGCAACTGGCACTGGTCACCGGTGTGCGCCGTGACCAGGTACACCTGAATCGTGATGATCTGCTGGCCGGCACCCGCAGCGACCGTAGCCTGACCGGCAACAACTGGCGCGCCGGCCTGGTGTTCGCGCTGACCGATGACTTGTCGCTGTACGGTCAGTACGCCACCAGCACCGAAGGCGTCGGCAACCTGCTGACTCTCAGTGCGGGCCAGCAGCAGTGGGATCTGAGCACCGCCAAGCAAACCGAAGTGGGCATCAAACAGCAGTTTTTCGATAACCGTGGCGAGTGGACGCTGGCCGCCTATCACATCGTCAAGAACAAGCTGCTCAGTACCGACCCGGCCAACCCGACCGTCCAGCAGCAGGTTGGTCAGCAATCCTCGGATGGTATCGAGGCGACCCTCGAGCTGCGCCTGCCCTATGCCGCGCAGCTGTCTGCCAACGCGGCACTGGTGCGCGCCGAGTACGACGAGTTCGTCAGCGGTGGCGACGATTTCCAGGGCAATCGCCCCACCAACGTGCCGCGTCGCTCCGCCAACCTGTGGTTGAGCAAGGACTTTGCCGAGCGTTTCAGCGTCGGTGCCGGCGCCCGTTACGTGGACAGCCGCTACGCCGACAACGCCAACAGCGTCAGGGTACCGAGTTACACCGTGGTGGACGCCAACTTCGACTGGCATCTGCAGAAGGATCTGACCCTCGGCCTGCAGTTGAACAACCTGTTCGACCGTCAGTACGCCACCACCACGAGCAACAATGGCCAGCAGTGGTACCTGGGCGAGCCACGCTCGTTCTTCGTCAGCGCTGACTACAGCTTCTAAACGCCGGCGCACCGGGTAGTTTGCCGGTGCGCCACAAGTAGGAGTCGGGCATGTCGAGGCTAAGCATCGAAAAGCTGTCATGGGCCGTTGAAAGTCGGCGCACTGCGCCACGCTGGTTGTTGCAGGACATCGATCTGCATATCGGTGAAGGCGAGTTTGTCGGCCTTATCGGCCCCAACGGCAGCGGCAAGACCAGCCTGTTGCGCTGCGCCTATCGTTCCAGCGAGCCGGCGAGCGGCAGCTTGCATCTCGACGGCGAGAACCTCTGGCGGCAGACCCCGCGCTGGAGTGCGCAGCGCATCGCCGTGGTGCTGCAGGAGTTTCCCCAGGAGTTCGGCCTCAGCGTCGCCGATGTGGTCGCCATGGGGCGCACGCCGCACCAGGGGTTGTTCGCCGGCGACAGCGCCGAGGACGCCGAACTGGTGGCCCAGGCTCTGCAGCATGTCGGCCTGACTGCGCAGGCGGGTCAGGCGTTCGCCAACCTTTCCGGCGGCGAGAAACAACGGGTGTTGCTGGCCCGGGCGCTGGTGCAGCAACCCGGTCTGCTGATTCTAGACGAGCCGACCAACCACCTCGACCCGCGCTACCAGCTGGAGTTGTTGCGGCACCTGCGCAGCCTCGGCCTGAGTACCCTGGCCAGCTTTCACGACCTGAACCTGGCGGCGGCTTTCTGCGACCGCCTCTATGTCATGGCTGCCGGCCGCCTGGTCGCCAGCGGCACACCCACCGAGGTGCTGAGCGCCGAGCTGTTGCAGCGCGTATTCGGTGTGCAGGCGCTGGTCGACAGCCATCCGCTGCATGCCTACCCACGGATCACCTGGATTACCCAATGAAGACCTTTAGATACTTTTGCAGTCTGTCGCTGGCGCTGCTCGCGCTGCCGGCAGTTGCCAGCGACTATCCACTCACGGTACGTAGCTGTGACCGTGACGTGACTTTCGAGCAGGCGCCGCAGCGCGTGGTCAGCCACGACATCAACATGACCAGCATGCTGGTCACCCTCGGCCTGCGCGATCGCATGGTCGGCTATACCGGCATCAGCGGCTGGAAAACCCTGGATCCGGCCTTCAAGGACTCACTCGGCGATGTACCCGAACTGGCCAGCCGCTATCCCTCCGTGGAAACCTTGCTGGAGGCCGACGCGGATCTGTTCTTCGCCGGCTGGAACTACGGCATGCGGGTCGGTGGCGCGGTCACCCCGACGACCCTGCAGCCCTTCGGAATCGCCGTCTATGAACTCAGTGAGTCCTGTTCCTGGGTGATGAAACAGCAGGGCGCCAGCCTCGATGACCTGTACCGCGACCTGCTCAACCTTGGGCGGATCTTCGCGGTGCAGCCACGGGCCGAGGCACTGGTCGGGCAACTGCGCGAGCGCATCGAGGCCGTGCGCAACACTGTCAAACAAACCGGCAGCGCGCCGCGGGTGTTTCTCTACGACAGCGGCGAAGACCGTCCGACCACCTCGGGGCGCATGGGCATGCCCCAGGCATTGATCGAAACGGCAGGCGGGCACAACGTGATGGACGATGTCACGGCCAGCTGGATCCAAGTGAACTGGGAGAGCGTGGTGGAGCGCGACCCCGAGGTGATCGTGATTGTCGACTACGGCCCGCGTTCCTGGCAGCAGAAGCGTGATTTTCTGCTCGGCAATCCGGCACTGCAGGCGGTGACGGCGATCCGCGAGCAGCGTTTCGTGGTGCTGTCCTACCTGGAGGTCACGCCGTCGGTAGAGAACGCCACGGCCATCGAGAAGCTCGCCGCCGGCCTGCATCCGCAGTCGGGGAGCCGCTGATGCCGATCCGCAGCGCAGCGGCCTATCGGGCGCTGATCATCGGCCTGTGCGTCGTCCTCGCATTCTCTTGTGTGATGGCGCTGGGCTTCGGCCCGGCAGCGGTGCCGTTGGCCACTGTCTGGGGGATCCTCGGCAAGCAGCTGGGCCTGGAGCTGGGCGCCGAATGGAGCCGCAGCCAGGAGCCCATCGTCTGGCTGATTCGGGCGCCGCGGGTATTGCTCGGCGCGCTGGTCGGCGCCGGGCTGGCCCTCGTTGGCACCGCGCTGCAGGCGGTGACCCGCAACCCGCTGGCCGACCCGCATCTGCTCGGTGTCAGTTCTGGCGCAGCGCTCGGCGCGGTGCTGGTGGTGCTGTATCTGGGCGAGTTCCTCGGGGTGTTCAGCCTGCCGCTGGCTGCCTTTATCGGCGCTGCTGGGAGCATGCTGCTGGTCTTGGCGGTGGCACGGCGCAGTGGTCGGCTGGAAAGCGACCGGCTGCTGCTGGCCGGCGTGGCGGTGTCGTTCGTGCTGATGGCGCTGGTCAACCTGCTGCTGTACACCGGCGATCACCACGCGGCGGCTTCGGTGGTGTTCTGGATGCTCGGCGGTCTGGGCGCAGCGCGCTGGGACGTGATCTGGTTGCCGGCGGTCTGCGTGGCCACCGGTTTCGTGGCGTTGCTGGTGCTGTCGCGCGGGCTGAATGCATTGATGAGCGGCGAGCAGACCGCGGTGAGCCTGGGCTTCAGTGGCAAGCGGCTGCGCCTGCAGGTGTTCGTCTGCACCTCGCTGCTGACCGGCGTGCTGGTGTCGCTGTCCGGCGCCATCGGTTTCGTCGGCCTCATGGTGCCGCACGTGGCCCGCGCGTTGGTCGGCGCTGAGCATCGTCGGCTGATTCCGGTCAGCGGCTTGCTGGGCGCGTTATTCCTGGTCTGGGTGGACGTTGCCGCACGCACGCTGATCGCGCCGGAAGACCTGCCCATCGGCATCGCCACGGCGGCGTTGGGCGGGCTGTTCTTTATCGCGCTGCTCAAGCGGCGCCAATAGCGGCTTGAGCAGCGTCGGCCGGCATGGTGTTCGCGGGTTCTTGGGGCGGAACGACTGCTGGCCACTCATCCACAGGCCTGAACTTAACGTCAGCGGCCCTCTCGGAATCTGCATCACGCACTCGTGTCCCCGGAGATTCCATGCACTCACCTATCCATCACGGCAGTTACGCCTTAGCTGTTGGCAATTTTTCGCCGCCTATCATGGCTCTGCACGATCATGGCCCGGCTTCTCATGCATGCCGATGTTCTCTTGGTGGGTTGTCTAGGCGTATGGATGGAGGTAACTGACGTGCCCGGCATCACTCCCTCCTCAATTTCCATGGTTGAGCCCCAGGATGTTTCCGATTCACTGATGTTCGGTACGCCGAAAGCACGCCTGGATTTCTACCGTCGGGAGATCCAGTACGAAACCAGGCTGCTCGCCGATCGAACCAACGCTTATTTGTCCGCTCAGTCATTTCTGGTCATCGCCTACGCCTCGTCCATGGCGAACTCGAATCCGCAGTGGGGGGACCTGTTCACCTTGGTGGTGCCCGCCATGCTGGCGCTGCTAGGGATCGTCAGTTCGCTGAATGCCTGGCCTGGGATAAGAGCATCGTCGGCGATAGTCGGCCATTGGCACTTCAAGCAGGAACAACTGCTGCACAGTGAGCCCAAGTTTGGCCATGCTTACGACGAGTCACCGTTGTTCAGCGAGCATGAGTCCAGTAATGAGCGCTACTACAAGTCCCTGAGATTCTCGCTGCGCTCACCGTGGCTGTTCACCATTTTCTGGATGGTTCTGGGCTTGTTCTCGTTGTGGCTGCAACTGTCGACGTCGGCAAAAATCTGACCGCCCACCGTTTGTCATAACAATCATCACTGGTTCTTTGCAGCCAGTCGGCTGAATGTATGTGATGGGGCGGATGCTCAGTTGGCCGATCTTCTCTGCTCACAATGTTCAGGCGAGGCCGGGGGGCGCCCTGCAGTGACATGTGGGGTTTCCACTGCGCGGTGGAGGAGTGCTGAGGGCTTGCGGGATGGTTACCGCCAGCAACTTGCTGGCGGTGGCCTGCAACGGTGCGATTACAGTTTGAAGTTGCCCACCAGGCCATCCAGGTCTCGGGACAGGCTCTGCAGGTTGCTGCTGGCATCGTTCAACTGATCGGCGATTGCCGTGGTTTCCTGGGTGAGCTGGTTGATCTGCTCGACGTTGCGGTTGATCTCTTCGACTACGCAGGACTGCTCTTCGGTGGCGGTGGCGACCTGGATATTCTGGTCGCTGATCTGGCTGATCTGACCGTTGATCTGTACCAGTGCTTCGGAGGCCTTGCTGGCGTATTCGACCACCAACTCGCTCTGCTGACGCCCTTTGGCCATGGCTTCTACCGCTGAGCGGGATTCGGCTTGCAGGCGGTCGATGACCTTCTGGATTTCATTGGTCGAGGCCCCGGAACGGCTCGCCAGGGTGCGCACCTCATCGGCCACCACGGCAAAGCCGCGGCCCTGTTCGCCTGCACGTGCCGCCTCGATAGCGGCGTTGAGGGCCAGCAAGTTGGTTTGCTCGGAGATGCTGCGAATGGTGCCCAGAGTGGCGCTGATCGCGTCGATCTGTCCGGCCAGTGCGCCGATCACCTGTGAAGCCTGATCCAGTTCGCCACTCAGTGCGCCGATCTGACGGTTGGCCTGGGTGACCACTTCGCCACCCGTGGTGGCGTGCTCGGTGGCTTCGCGCGCCATACGGGCGGCATTCTCGGCATTGCCGGCAATTTCGTTGACCGTCGAACCCAATTCGTGAATGGCGGTAGCCACCTGCACGGTGCGGTCGCTCTGGGCGGTGCAATTGCTTTGCGTCAACTGCGCGCGCTCGGCCACTTCGCGGGCCATGTTGGACAGTTGCCGCGAATTGCCGGCCAGTTGCTGCATGATGCCGTGGATCTTCTCCAGAAAGCGGTTGAAGCTCTGGGCGATATCGCTCAATTCATCGCTGCCGCTCAGTTCGATGCGCGCATTCAGTGCCAGGTTGTCGGCGGCATTGCCCAGGCTGCTTTGCAGGATGGACACGCGACGCCGCAGGTTGGCGACGATCAGCCAGGACGCGATGAACGACACCAGGAGGCCCAGCACGATGATCGTCAACTGACGAGTACGGCCGTCGTTGTAGTTGTCGGTGCTGCGCTGGTTCTGCTGTTCGGCCTGCTGCAGCAGGGCATCGAGCAGTTCGTTGGCGCCCAGGCGCATGGCGCCGTAGCTCTTTGCGTATTGGTCACGATAAATCTGCTGGGCTCTGGCCATGTCGCCGCCATCGAGTGCCTGCAGCATGGGCGTGAGCTCGTTGTTGAGCATTGTCTCGAACTGATCGAGCAGCCGCTGCGCCTGTGCCCGGCGCTCCGGATTGACCTGCGCCTTGACCGCGTTGCTCATGGCTTCGCGCATGCCGGGGATGTCCTCGTTGAGGGCTTCCTGCACACGGGTTTTGACGCCGCGCTCGTCACGCAGTGCGGTGTCCTGCAGCAGCATCATGTCGATGCCAACGCGCATGCGCGGAATCCGCGAGGCGGCTTCGGCCATGGCGCGCATGGGCGCTGAGGTGTTGAGGTAGAGCGCGCTCGCCTCTTTCTGCATATTGGACATGCTGTTGAGACTGGTCACCGCGACCAGAATCAGAGCGGTGCAGGGGATGGCTACTGCGATGATCAGGCGGGCTTTGAGTGTCAGCGTGTCGAGGCGCATGGGTGTTGTTCCATGTCATTGGAGTGACGCCAGTATACGGGCACTAATGATTTCATGCTGCCATGACACGCCTACCGTTCGGCGGGCCGCCGAGCAGAGCCGCGCATGTGGCAAAGCCTGTCGAGCCGCTGGTTCGCCGCGAGATGAGCGTTGCGTTTCAGTTCGCCGAAAATGATGTCATTTTGCTCTGTTCAGCACTTCTTTATGGGGATGATTTGCTCGTACTATGCGTGGCGAAAAACTATCTCCAACTATCCCGAAGCCGTCCTGTCACTGTCTAACAGCGGTAAGTTCGGTAAAGATCCGTATTCGTTCAGGAGTTAATGGCACATGGCAGCACTGCAGATCGGCACCATCGAGGCTATCAAGAACAATCAGGCACAACTGCTCAATGAGTGGACCAGGGGCCTGGAGGCGAGCGGTTCGACTCGCAACCTCAAGGAGCAGGATCTGCAGCAGCAGACCGCGGAGTTTCTGCAACTGACCGTCGCCGGGCTCGAAAACGGTGCTGGTACCAACATCGCCGCTGCCAGCTGGGAAGACGTGCGCCAATTTCTGGAGCGCCTGTCGTCCAGCCGCGCATTGCTTGGTCATGACTCCCATCAGGCTGCTAGCTTCATCTTCGCCCTCAAGGGCCCGCTGTTCGCACTGCTGCAACGCCATTACCGTGACCAGCCCGAAGAGCTCGCTCAGCAGCAGTGGGAAGTCTCCGAGCTGTTCGACAACCTCGGCTTGCATACCATCCGCACGTTCCAGAAATCCCGCGAGTCGGTGATCAAGCGTCAGCAGGAAGAGCTGCTGGAGCTGTCCACGCCAGTGGTCAAACTGTGGGATGGTGTTTTGGCGCTGCCGATGATCGGCACCCTGGATTCGCAACGCACTCAGGTGGTGATGGAGTCCCTGCTGCAGCGTATCGTCGATACCGGCTCGGAAATCGCCATCATCGACATCACCGGCGTGCCGACCGTCGACACCCTGGTCGCTCAGCATCTGCTCAAGACCGTGACTGCGATTCGTCTGATGGGCGCCGACTGCATCATCAGCGGCGTACGTCCGCAGATCGCGCAGACCATCGTGCACCTGGGCCTCGACCTGCAAGGCGTGGTGACCAAAGCCAACCTGGCCGATGCCTTGAAGTTGGCCCTGAGCCGCCTTGGCGTCACCCTCAGCAAAGCGGTCTGAACCCATGGAACGCATTCCGATTTTGCGGATGGGCGAGTTCCTGCTGGTGACCATTCAGGTCGACATGCATGACCAGCTTGCTCTGACCCTGCAGGACGATTTGTCCGAGCTGATCAGCAAGACATCGGCCCGTGGCGTGCTGATCGACATCTCCGCGCTGGACATGGTCGATTCGTTCATCGGCCGAATGATCGGCACCATCTCGGGGCTGTCGAAGATCATGGATGCCGAAACCATGCTGGTCGGCATGCAGCCTGCGGTGGCGATCACCCTGGTGGAACTGGGCATGACCTTGCCGGGCGTGAGCACCGCGCTGAACGTTGATCGTGGGATGAAGTTGCTGCGGGAACGAGTAGCTCAACAATGATCGTACGCAGCAGCGGTACCCAACCGATCAACATCGAGCAGGACGTGGTATTGGCGCGCCAGACCGCACGCAAGCTGGCCACCGAGTGCGGCATGCGCTTGATCGACCTGACCAAGCTGGTCACGGCGGTCAGCGAGCTGGCGCGTAACACCATGGTCTATGGCGGCGGCGGTGACATGGACTGGCAGGTGCTCGAAGACAGCGCCCGGGTTGGCCTGCGCCTGACCTTTCGCGACGAAGGCCCAGGCATTCCCGACCTGAAGCTCGCGATGACCGATGGCTGGACGTCCGGTAACGGCCTTGGTCTCGGCCTGACCGGCGCCAAGCGTCTGGTCGACGAATTCGAACTGGACACCGCACCCGGTGAAGGCACGCGAATCACGATCACCCGATGGACATGACTATCAGCGGCAGCCTGACCCAGGTTCTGCCCATCGACGACAACAGCCAAGTTGGTCACGCCAGGCGTACCGCACAGAAACTGGCCGAGCAGCAGGGTTTCGATGAAACCGATGCCGGCCGTGTGGCCCTGGTGACCACCGAGCTGGCGAGCAACCTGCTCAAGCATGCCGGACACGGTGAGCTGCATTTGCGGGTGGTACCACGCCCGAGCGGCGCTGGCATTGAGGTGCTCGCCGTGGATCGTGGCCAGGGCTTCGACCTGAACGCCTGTCTGGCTGACGGCTATTCCACCGGCGGCACCCAAGGCATCGGGCTTGGCGCGGTCTCACGGCAGGCAGAGGTGTTCGACGTGTACGCCGATGCGCGCGGTGCGGTGCTGCTGGCACGCTTCTATTCACGCACGGACAAACGGCCGGACTGGCGCTTCGGCGTCAGCCAGCATTCGCTGCACGACGACCCGGCCTGTGGTGACGTCTGGCACCTGGCTGCCCAGGACGGCGCCATCAGCGCCCTGGTAATCGACGGGCTTGGCCACGGTGAAGAAGCCGAGCGCGCCGCGCTGGCTGGAGAGCGAGCCTTCGCGCTGGCGCCGTTCAGCGATTCGGTCATGCTGCTCGAAGAGCTCCACTACGCCATGAACGGCACACGTGGCGGTGCGGTGGCCATCGCCCAGGCACGGCTCGACAGCGGCACCTTGCGCTTTGTCGGTGTCGGCAATATCAGCGCCACGCTGATCAGCACCGAGAAGTCCCGTGGGCTGGCATCGCACCCAGGCATCGTCGGTGGCCAATACCGCAAGGCCCGGCCTTTCGACTTTGACGAGATCAACGGCCAGCTATTGATTCTGCACAGCGACGGCCTGCAGTCGCGCTGGAACCTGAAAGACTATCCCGGCCTGGTGCATTGCCATCCTGCCGTGATCGCCGCTGTGCTGCACCGAGATTTCTGCCGCGGCCGTGACGATGTCACCGTCGTGGTCATTGCCCTGGAGGCTGCTCATGGTTGAGCCCACTGACCTTACCCACGCCGAGCAGGCGGCGCTGATCGCCCGCTTGCAAGGCGAAAGCGCTGCGCTGCGCGAAGAGCTCGATGAAACCAACCAGGGCGTGCTCGCTCTGTATGCCGAACTCGACAACCAGGCCGACGAGTTGCGCCAGGCATCGGACTTGAAGAGCCGCTTTCTGTCTTACATGAGCCACGAATTCCGTACGCCGCTGGGCTCGATCCTGAGCATCACCAGCTTACTCACCGACGAGCTGGACGGTCCGTTGAGCGCTGAGCAGCACCGCCAGGTGGCATTCGTCAGCACGGCGGCGCGCGAGCTCAGCGACATGGTCGACGACCTGCTCGACCTGGCCAAGATCGAGGCCGGACGCATCAGCATTTCGCCAGCCTGGTTCGATATGTTCGACCTGTTCTCGGCGCTGCGTGGCATGTTCCGGCCAATCGTCGACGCCAGCGCCGTGGATCTGATTTTCGAGGAGCCAGTGGGCTTGCCGCGGCTGTTCACCGACGACAAGAAGCTGGCGCAGATCCTGCGTAATTTCATCGCCAACTCCCTGAAGTTCACTACCCGCGGCGAAGTGCGGGTGTCCGCTCGCCTGGAGGGCACCGACCGGGTGCGCTTCGCGGTCAGCGACACCGGTATTGGCATCGCCCCCGAGCTGCACGGCACCTTGTTCGAGGACTTCTCCCAGGTTGACTCACCGTTGCAGAAACGCCTGCGCGGCACCGGCCTGGGGCTTTCCCTGTGCAAACGTTTTGCGGCGTTGCTCGGTGGTGAGGTCGGTGTGCAAAGCGAGCCGGGCGTCGGGTCGGTGTTCTTCGTGATCATCCCGTTGGCAATTGCCCAGGAAGCCGCCGATGAAGCCTGATCTGCGCTTGTTGATCGTTGATGACAATGTTGCTACCCGCTATGCCTTGCGCAGGCGCCTTGAGCGGCATGGTTATCGGGTGCTGGAGGCCGGCACAGGCACAGACGGGCTGGAGCTGATCCGCAACGAGTCGCCGGACGCGCTGATTCTCGACGTCAACCTGCCGGACATGAGTGGCTTCGATATAGTCCGCATTCTGCGCGCCGAACCAGCTACGGCGCTGTTGCCGGTGATCCACGTGTCGGCGGCGTCGATCCAGACCGGCGATATCATCACCGGCCTCGAGGCCGGTGCCGACGCCTACCTCGTTCACCCTGTAGACCCTGACGTATTGCTGGCAACTCTGCGCACGCTGTTGCGGGTGCGTGATACCGAACATGCGCTGCGGGAAAGCGAAGCGCGTTTTCGAGAGATTTTCGCCAACGTCTCGGCGCCGATTGCCGTGCTCGATTCGAGCTTCAAGATCCACGAGTGCAACCATGCCTTTGCCCAACTGACCCAGGACAACCACGATACCGAGGCGTTGAGCGAGTGCTTTACCGCTGACCAGAGTGAGCTGCTCGATGAGTTGCGCCTGCGCTTGAAAGCCGGTGAGCGCTGGAAAGGCTCGCTGAACATGCAAGTAAAGGGCGAAACCCGGGAAACCGAGTGGCAGGTGTCACCGTACCGCACCCCGGAACTGAGTTTGGTGTTCGTCGAAGACGTCACCGAGCACCGTCGCCGCGAGCGCCTGCACTTGGCGCAGCTGGACGACGCCACCAGCAGGCTGGCCCGCGAAGTTGCCGAACGCGCCCGCACCGAAGCACAGTTGCTGCAGGTGCAGAAAATGGAAGCGCTGGGCAACCTCACCGGTGGGATCGCCCACGACTTCAACAACATGCTCACTGGCATCATCACCAGCCTGGAGCTGATTCAGAAACGGGTTGCCGAACAGCGTCTCGACCGTGTGCAGCTGTATACCGACGCTGCGCTCAGCTCGGCGATGAGTGCGGCTGCGCTGACTCATCGGTTGCTCGCGTTCGCCCGCAAGCAGCCCCTCGACAACCGCGCCGTAGACGTAAACGAACGTGTGCGCTCGCTGGAAGAGCTGCTGGTGCGCACCATCGGCGAACAGATCACCCTGACCCTGGAACTGACCGGCAAGCCGGCCATCGCCCTGGTCGACCCCAGCCAGCTGGAAAACGCCGTGCTCAACCTGGTGATCAACGCCCGGGATGCGCTGCCTCATGGCGGCAATATCTGGGTCAGCACTTACACCGCCCACTCCAGCGGCGATCCAAACCTGGCTGACGGCATCTACATCGCGCTATCGGTACGCGACGACGGCAGTGGTATCGATCACGCGCTGATCGACAAGGTCTTCGATCCCTTCTTCACCACCAAACCGGTGGGGCAGGGCACTGGCCTTGGGCTGTCGACCATCTACGGTTTCGCTCGCCAGTCCGGCGGCAACGCAAGCATTCGCAGCGCGACCCGGCGTGGTACGGAAGTCACCATCATGCTGCCAGCCAGTAGCGAGCCGGTCGTCATCGAGAACGATGCTGAGCAGGTTGAGCAGCGCGGCGCTGGCGAGCATGTACTGATCGTCGAAGACGTAGCCACGGTGCGAGCCTTCGTCTGCGAAGTGCTGGAGGAGGCCGGTTACCGCTGCACTCAAGCCGAAGACGTGGAGACTGCGTTGGCCCATTTGCAGAGCGATACGGTCATCGACCTGCTGCTGACCGACGTCGGCCTGCCGCGCATGAACGGTCGCGAATTGGCCGAAGCGGCGCGCAAGCTGCGCCCTGCATTGTCGATTCTGTTCATGACCGGCTATGCCGAGAACGCCATCAACCGCCAGGTGTTCCTCGACAGCGGCATGGAGCTGCTGACCAAGCCGTTCAAGATGAGCGAGCTGCTCGACAAGGTGCGTCGCTCGCTTCCTGAGGTCTGATTTTCAGCCAGTGCGGCGTTCGCCTCGTCTGTCCTCGTCAACAGCAAAAGCGAAGCTCCTCGCCCAGATAACGCACCGCCAGTTCATGGCCGCTACCGCTGATATCGAAGGGCTCGCACAGTGCGCCGGTGGAAACGATATCGCCGGCGCGCAGCGTCTCGCCGCGTTCGGCGGCGTGGGCGTAGAGGGCGGCCAGTGAGTTCAGCGGATCGGTGGCGGCATCGCCGTGCAGCGTGCGCGCTTTGGGCTCGCCGTTCAGGTGCACCACGGTCGTTTGCGCGAGTTCGCGCAGCACCTGCAGGTCGAGACCTCTGCAGGCGGGCGTGCCGATGATCAGCGCTTCGAAGCCGACGTTGTCCGCCGTGAAGCTTGGCCAGCCGACGCTTTTGCGGTCGATGAAGCGTGAGCGCACCACCTCGAAGGTCAGGCAGGTATGGCTGATGTCATCGGGCTGCACGCTACGGCCCGGCAGCGGCTCGATATCCCGGGCGAGCACGAAGGCGATCTCGCATTCGATGGTCAGTGGCCCGTTCACGGGGAGCTGCAGCCGTGCTCCGCTGGGGTGACAGCGCGCTGCTTCCAGTTGACCCACCAGCGGCCGCGACAGTTGTGCAGTGCGCATGGCGGCGGGGCTGCCGACGCCCAGCTTCCAGCCGGCTCGAGTGCCGCCCGCTGCCTTGAACAGGCAGTCCTGCGCGTCGTAACCCTGTTGCAGGGTATTAGGGCGCAGCTCGCTGGGCAGGCTGTCGAGCAGCGTTGCGGCGCGCCAGGTTTTCAGCAGCAGCGTAGCGGTAGCAACGGGGTCGAACGCATCGTTTTGCATGGTGGTTCCTGATGGGTAGTCGTCTCAGTGAGACTGAATGGGCGCCGTATTGCTGGTTCGCGACGCGGCGCGAAACTCCACGCCCAGCAGCCGTTCGTAGACCTTGATCATGGCGCCCTTGTCGTCGCGGCCATGGCCTTGCAGCAAGGCGCTCTGGTAGATCGCCGTGGCGGCCGAGAGCAGCGGCAGGGGAATGCCCAGGTCGGCGCTGAGGTGTGCTGCGCTGGAGAGGTCCTTGTAGGCGTGATCGAGCGGGTAGGCGCTGTCGAAGCGGCCGGCGAGTATGTGTGGCAGAAAATAGCTGGACGCATGGCTGCGCCCGGTGCCGTTGTTGACCACGGCGCTGACCTTCTCGGCATCCAGGCCGAGCTTGACCGCCATTGGCAGAATTTCCGCCAGCGCCGCGCAATTGATGTCGTAGAGCAACTGGTTGATCAGCTTGGTCAGTTGGCCGCTACCCGCTGCGCCCATGTGCATGATGGTCGTGGCCATGCTCTGCAAGTACGGCTGCACATCCGCGAACAAAGCCTCGCTGCCGCCGCACATGATGGTCAGGGTACCGTCGGCCGCCCGTGACGGCATGCCGGATACTGGAGCATCCATGAAGTGGATGCCACGCGTCGCCAGCTCGCTTTCGATCGCCAGGGTTTGCTGGTAATCGACGGTGCTGGTGTCGACGACGATGCTTCCCGGGCGCATCCACTGTGCAAGGCCGTCTGCCGCGAACAGCAGTTCCCTGATCACTGTTGCATTGGGTAGGGACAGAAAGACCAGATCGCATTGCGCCAGGCGCCGCCGATCATCGGTGGCTTGTGCGCCCAGCCCGGTCAACTCGGGGTAGGCGCGGCCACTGGCTGAGCTGACCAGCAGGGCGGGGTGATCGTGGAGCAGATTGATGGCCATCGGCCGACCCATCTGTCCGAGACCGATAAAGGCGATAGGCATGGCGGAAGCTCCTGACCGATGGACTGGCGGCCATGCTAGGAGGGTCGGCTCATCATGATAAATATATTGTTATGATGCTTTGCATCACAAATTGTTATGGGGCTGTGCCGTGAACCTGAGAGCGTTGAAGTGCTGTGTGGAAATTGCCCGGCTGGGCAGCTTCACCAGAGCGGCCGAGGCGATGCATATCGCCCAGCCAGCACTGAGCATGGCCGTGACCCGCCTCGAAGACGAGCTGGGTGTGGTGCTCTTCAACCGCGCCGCGCGGCAGATCACCGTGACCGCCGAAGGTCAGGTGTTTCTGGAACGTGTCGCCAAGGCGCTGCTGGAACTGGATATGGCGCGCCAGGAACTGGGTGACATGGCCGATCTGCAACGCGGCGAGATACGCCTCGGCGTGCCACCGATGTTCGGCATCCATTACATGCCGGAGCTGCTCAGCGCCTTTCGTCAGGCGTATCCGGGCATCGTCATGAGCGTGCTCGAAGGCAGTGCCGACGAGATCGGCCGACTGCTCGAGGAGCGGCAGATCGATCTCGCCCTGCTCGAATCACGGCGGGTGAGCAGCGCCTGGGAATCGGTGCTGCTCGGCACTGACGAAATGGTGCTGTGCATGAACGAACAGCACCCCCTGGCCGGTGAGGCACGACTGCCGGCAGGACGTCTGCAGGATGTGGATATGGTGGTGTTCGACCAGAGCTTTCTGCAGCGCCACCTGCTCGATGCATTTTGCGCTGAGGGTGGAGTGACCTACCGCATCGCCCTGCAAAGCAACTTCGTGTCCCTGGTGACCCGGGCGACCTTCGATGGGCTGGGCATTTCCACCCTGTTGCGCTCGGTACAGCAGGGCGAACCCGGTATCGTCGGCGTGCCCTTCGAGCCGGCCCAAGTGATGAGCTTCAGATTGTGCTGGCGGGCCAACGAGTATCTGTCGCTTGCCAATCGACGCTTCGTCGAGTTTGCCCAGCACGCAGGCTTCTTCGAGCATGCGGCAGGCTGAGCGGATTGCCGACAGGTCGCGCCGTTGCGCCTGCCCGGGAAACCGCTTGCAGGAGTGGCAAAAAGTAGCGAGACAGGATTCAATGGCGCTTCGCTTGGCTCCCATTCCCTGCCTGCTCGGTTCCTATCGTGATATCTGATGACGCCGAAGCGCTTCGGCAGCGGCTGCAAGCACTCGAAGACGAAAACGCCCAACTGAAAGCCAGGCTGGCTGCATCCGAAGGCCAGAGCTGGGCTGTGGATCGCGAGATCCGGTTTCAGAAGATCTTCGAGCAGGCGCCTGCTGCGATGGCCGTGCTGCGCGGCGAGCAACTGTCCTTCGAACACATCAATCCGGCTTATCAGCGCGTGCTGGGTCTGGGCGATGTGACGGGAAAATCGGCACGTGAAGTGCTTGCCGGGCGCATTGAACGACGCTTTATCGACCTGATGGAAGAAGCCTACCGGCGCGGTCGCCCGGTGCGCGCACGTAATTTCCAGATGCCTGGTAAAGACGGCTATCAACTGGACTTCCTCTACCTGCCGCAGTTCGATGCCCACGGGCAGGTCGACGGCATCTTCGTCCAGGAAATCGACATCGCCGAGCAGCGCCGGGTCGAGAACGCGTTCGCTCAGGAGCGCGAGCGTTACGAGTTTCTGTTCAACACCATGGACGAAGGCTTTTGCGTCATCGAGTTCTTCGATGGCCCCCATGGCCCGCTCAGCGACTACATCCACATCGAAGCCAATCCGGCCTATGCCGAACACGCGGGTATCCGCAACGTGGTCGGTCAAAAGTTGCGCGAGATGGTCGGTGAGGAGGCGGACAGCTGGGTTGCACGCTACGGCCATGTGCTGCACACCGGCGAATCGATCCGCTTCGAACAGGAGCTGGTCGCAACGGGGCGACATCTGGAAATCAGCGCCTTTCGTGTCGGGCCTGCCAGTCGCAAGCAGGTCGCGGTGCTGTTTCAGGACATCACCCAGCGTAAGAACGCCGAGGCCTCGCTGCGCCAGCTCAACGAAACCCTGGAACTGCGCGTGCGCGATGCTAACGAGGCGCGCCGGGTGCTGGCCGGGGTGGTGGATAGCTCCGATGCACTGATCTTCATCATGGGCTTCGACTACCGCTGGATCGCCATCAACGGCTCGGGCATGCGTGAGTTCGAGCAGGTCTTCGGCGTGTGCCCGCAGATCGGCGACAGCATGAAGGACAACCTCGTCGGTCAACCCGAGAACCTGGCTGCCGTGCTCGCGCCATGGGAGCGTGCACTGGCCGGTGAAGAATTCGATGTGGTGGTGCCTTTCGAGGCCGCAGAGGGTACCCGCCATTACGAAATGCATTTCAGCCGCCTGAACGACACCGACGGCCGCCAGATCGGCGCCTACCAGTTCGTCTACGACATCACCGAGCGCCTGCGCGAGCAAGAGCGCCTGAGTGTGGTGGAAGATGCATTGCGTCAGTCGCAGAAGATGGAGGCGGTCGGCCAATTGACCGGCGGCATTGCCCACGACTTCAACAATCTGCTGACCAGTATCAGTGGCTCCCTGGAGCTGCTGCAGATGCGCCTCAGCCAGGGCCGCCTGAGCGATGTCGATCGCTACGTCAGCGCTGCGCAGAGTGCTGCACGGCGCGCCTCGGCGCTGACCCATCGACTACTGGCCTTCTCGCGCCGGCAGACCCTCGACCCCAAACCGACCAACGTCAATCGTCTGGTAGTCGGCATGGAGGAGCTGATACGGCGCAGTGTGGGGCCGCACATCACCACCGAAGTGGCGCTGGCTGCCGGCCTGTGGTCGAGCTTTATCGACGGCCCTCAGCTGGAAAACGCGCTGCTCAATCTGTGCCTGAATGCCCGTGATGCCATGCCCAACGGCGGTCGCTTGACCATCGAAACCGGCAACAAGTGGATCGACGAGTACGCCTCCCGCGGGCGCAACGTGCCGCCTGGCCAGTACCTGTCGCTGTGCGTCACCGACACCGGTACCGGCATGAGCGACGACGTGATCGAACGCGCCTTCGAGCCGTTCTTCACCACCAAGCCGATGGGCGAGGGCACTGGCCTCGGGCTGTCGATGGTGTACGGTTTCGTGCGCCAGTCCGGCGGGCAGGTGTGCATCTATTCCGAAGTCGGCCAGGGCACCACCATGTGCCTGTACTTGCCGCGTTACTACGACAGCGACGAAGAAGAGAGCGAGCCGACCAGCCAGTCGAGCAACGCGCGTACCGATTCGCGGGAAACCATCATGGTGGTCGATGACGAGCCGGCCATCCGTATGCTGGTCGTCGAGGTGCTAGAAGAGTTGGGGTACACAACGCTGGAAGCCGGGGACGGGGCAGCGGGGCTGAAGATCCTGCAATCGGATGTACGCATCGACCTGTTGGTGACGGACGTCGGCCTGCCCGGTGGCATGAACGGTCGGCAACTGGCTGACCTGGCACGCGTCGAGCGGCCGGCGCTCAAGGTGCTGTTCATTACCGGCTATGCGGAGAACTCGGTGATCGGCAACGGCCACCTGGCCCCCGGCATGCGCCTGCTGACCAAGCCCTTCACCATGGAAGCGGTGGCCAACCGCATCCACGAGATGATCGCGGGCGACAGGTTGGGCTGAGCCGGTCTTACCTTGATTGGTTTTCTGCCCAGGACAGGGGTTTTACTGCTCAGGGGAAAGGGGCTGTCACGCCGGCTGTAGGCAACTCTCGGCAAAATACAGTTCGAGCAGCTTGCGCGAGGGCTTCTTGACGTCTTTGTCCAGGTCGACCGAGGAGAACCAGCGGCAGTCGGCGATTTCGTTCTGCGGCCTGGCGTCCAGGGCTTCTGGCACCGTCACGCGGAAAACATGGTGCGGGCGGCTGTCGAACTCGTGCAGGGCGAGGAACTCCAGCGCCTGGCTGTCCAGTCCGGTTTCTTCGAACAGTTCGCGAAGCGCTGCTTGCGCCGGGTATTCGTTGGCTTCGATCTTGCCGCCCGGCAGTGTCCATTTCGCTTCTGCCTTGCGCACCAGCAGAACCTTGCCGTGCTGGTGGCAGATGACGGTAGCGCGATGTTTGGCGGATTTGATCATGGGTATTCCAGACTTCGTGTGCGGTGTTCATACAGGGCGCCGAAACGCTAAAAAGTTCGGACTGTTTCTGCAGCCTACTCTTTAATTGCGCTCGTGTGATAACCGCATGGCAGACGCTTGCGACGATGATTGCAGAAATATCGTCACAGGCACGTGGAGCGCATCACGCTTGTTGCCTGCCGGCGGCCGGATTTCGTGCACAGCAAGCACCGGTAGGGGCGTCGGGCTTACACCCGGAAATGCGATTCGAATTCTCAAGACTGGGCTTCGTGGCGATTTCGCGAGGTGCGTGGTGGCGGTTTGAATGCCATTGCGGGCTAACAAGCAGATCGACAGGCTGACTTTCTTGAAGGGGCATCGCAGGAGCGTGCTCATGCGCTCCGGCTGGCCACGACCGGCGCGGCAGCCAGAGCCGTGGGGCGTTACTGGAAGGGCAGACGCCTGCCCAGCGCAAAACGACCAGGGCCACTGATCGCCAATGTGGTGAAGATAATTGCCAGCAGCCAAGCGAACTGCCCCTCGGCCAGGCTCCATTCGGGGTGCACCAGCGCCAGAGAAACCAGCAGTACTGCCAGGATCGGCAAGCTGGCGAGACGCGTGAACGGCCCGAGAATTATCAGCAGCGGGCACACCACCTCGGCGAACAGCGCCAGGCTGAGGGTAACGATCGGGCCAAGACCCAGCGGGTCTTCGATCAGGCCGAGCTCTGCCTGCACGTTCAGCAGCTTCGGCAAACCATGTACCGCCAGCAGAAGCAGGCTGCCGGCGACACGAAGAAAGAGCAGCGCCCAGTCGCTGCGTTCATGTACCGGGGTAGGGTGCATGGCAAACCTCCAGTCAAAAGAGGCGCCACTTTGAGCCGGGCCGGCGCCGGCGTCTTGTATGGATGTGCGCTTCTTTACCCGCTTGCTTTGTTTTGATTGGAAAGTCGCCGGGGGAGGTGTCGATGCTTTTTGATGAGCTGCTTTTTACGGCTGCGTATGCATTGTTTTCCATAAACAACAATACCCAACAGGATATGTTGTTTATGGAAAACGGCAGGCGTTCAGCGCTTCATGGTTTGAATGAGACCATGAAGCAAAAATAAGTAGCGGCGGCTTACATGGCTCGCGTTTCGAGGGGCACAAGAGCTTCCAGGATTTCCAGGACGTCTTTGTTTTCGAAACAAGGGGTGCCGGTGATGGTGAGCGATTCCATTGTTAGTGGATGGGTGAGCTCGATTGTCATCAGGTAGGGCGTTTCAATTGTTTTCTGTTCAACGATCGGATTGATGAAGTTGTAGAGTGCGTAAATTGCGTCCAAGCAGAGTGTCTTGATCATTTTGTTTATTCTTCGAGTGCGGTAGCTGTAGGGGGCGTTCAGGTTAAAAATGACCTGGCTATAAATGTACGCTGGTAACGCGCTAATGGGGTTGGCGATACGGTCGCTGATACCCTGGTTAGCCAAGCCTGTCTAGCAGGCTGTATGTCGGCTTGGGTCGAGCAGGCGCCAAAGGCTAGGCCCGCATGTGGTGGGCCTTTGCCGCCCTCAACTAGGACGAACGCTTACCGCCACCGCCATGGCTGTTCTGCCCGCCCTTACGGCCTGCTTCTGCCGCCTTTACGCGATCATTGGCAAAGTTTCCGCCACTGTGCTGGCCACCTTTGCGACCGGCTTCCGATGCTTTTGCACGATCATTCGCGAAGTTGCCTGGGTTGCTATTGGTCATTGTTATCTCCTCATGCATGGGGTTAAGAGGACTGCCCTCATGGGTACTAAGCAACTTTCAAGCGCTTCGTTCTAGCGAAATATTTCACTATAAGACAGGCGGTCGGTGCACGAGGAAATAGCGACACTTCGCAGGTAACTAAAGCGTTGCAAGTGATCGTGCAAAAAAGCCGGAGTAGGTACTGTTCTCCTTGCAAAGTGCATGAGTTATTTTTCGATGCATGTTGTTTTCATTAGAAAAGTTCCTGGCATTGCTGATGCACTAACCTAGTTGCCTGAAATATACCAAGTGTCCTAAGTATTTTTTGCAGCTTCGTTATCAAGCCGACAAAAAAACAGCGCCAGCTTATTTGCGCGGAACGAAAGCCATTTAATCGAGAGGTGAACGGTGATGATGTCCATTTTGGAACAACGGCAGATCGTTGAGGCTGCTTTTTTACCGCTGGGCTGCCGATGCAGTATCGAGGCTGACGACACGGTAACGATCCAGATTCGTGCGTCTGATGATGAACGGGTGCTCCTGAATGCGACGGGTATCAATCGCTCGGAGCTCTCCAGTTCGCGAAGCATTTCGCAGCTGGTGTTGCGCCTGAGGCTGGCGCTCGAGCACGCCAGCGCGGTCGCTGACACGCCTAAGGTTGGAAACGACAGCCTCCTTTAAACAAACGCGGGCATGCGTCATCACCCTCGAAGAGGTCGATTCAGGGGTGATTGAGAAACTCGGCTGAGTGGCCTTCAGGCCGGGTGTCAGCCACTGAAGACCTGCGTTATCCCTCTCAATCCGCTGCCTTGCCGCGTTGCTCGTTCAGGTTGAGCAGATAACTGCGCCGGATACGCTCGACCTCCCCGCTGCGGATCAGCCTCTGCAAAGCGGCGTTCAACCCAGGCAGTTGGTTCGCGTGTTGGCGTTGCAGCTTGATGACCAGGGGCGCATTGCTCAGTTCTACCCCTCGGGGGAAGCGTCCCTGATCGAGGTGGCGAGCGGTGAGCAGTTCGGCGAACACGTCGTCCACCACTGCGATGGCGTCGACCCGGCCAAGCATCAGCAAGTCCAGCAGTGCAGGTTCTCGCGAGGTTTCAACCTTCACCAGCCGCTTATCTTTAAAGGCGGTTTCCAGGCTCTGGTAGGCATACCCGCGCACAATGCCAATGCGCAGCCCTTGCAGCTTTTCAAGTGGCAACAGGCGCGCCGGGTGGTCGCTCAAAAAGTACAGGTACTCACGAATCTGCAAATACGGCTGCGAATACACGAAGCGCTTGTCGGCATCCGCCGTGTTCCAGAGCGGTGAGTCGGCGTAATTGAGATCCAGGCGGCCTTCGTCAAGGAGCCGGTTGAGGCGGTTGGCCGGGTAGAAGACGAAATTCACCTCGTGGCCGTTCTGCGCCATGACCTTGCGCACGATGTCGACGGCGATGCCCTTGGCCTGCCCGTCATCATCCTGATAACTGTAGGGATGCCACTGCGCGCCGCCGCCTAGCAGCGGCTGCCCCAAGCCTGCGTTGCACCACAGCACCATCAGCAGAGCGCAGCCATACAGCACGCTGCAACGCTTCATAGGAACCTCATGAACATCCGTGTTGAAAAGAGCGCGAGTTTAAAACCGCGCCAGGGTGGATTGCTGTCGACTGGTATCCGATATTCATCAATGGCCGCGCGTCGCCCGGCATGTGCGAGCCGGGTAAACCGCACGTTATTGATGCGTATCGTTCCTAGCCGCCCAACGGTCGCTTACTTAGTCGCAACTCTATACGCGTTGTGATGTCATTTCGTTATCATCTATCGTGCTGTTTGTGTAAACGAACCACGATCACGTTTTAAGCAGCAAGCGAGAAAAGAACCATGCTGGCACCCAATCCACCCCTTCCCTTGAATGAGTTGAGCCGGCAGGCACTGCTCGATAAGCATCCGTGCCTCCTCGAACAGAGCACCGATCCCTTTCTCGACGAAGTGGTGAAGATGGCCGCGATGTACTTCAAGGCACCCATCTCGCTGATCACCATCCTCGACCGCAAGCGCCAGTGGTTCCGTGCCCGGGTGGGCACCGAGCTGCAGGAAACACCACGCAGCGATTCGTTCTGCGCCTACAGCGTGGCGATCGGCGAAAGCGTGGAAGTGTGTGATGCCACGCAGGATGAGCGGTTTCGCTACAACCCGCTGGTCACCGGCGATCCAGGTATTCGCTATTACGCGGGTGTGCCTCTGGCGCTCGATAATGGCCTTATCCTCGGCAACCTGTGTGTGATCGATACCCAGCCACGGCCGCCGATGTCGGCGGACGACATGGCCATGCTGCAGCAGATGGGCCGCCTGGCGATGAGCCGCCTCAATGAGATGCGGGCAGCAGCCTATACCGACGGTGCTACCGGTTTGTTCAACCACGCCAAACTGGACGAAGACATCACCGATGCCCTGAGCAGGGGCGACAGCCCGCTCGCCGTGGCCATCGAGCTGGTTTCGCCGGTACAGCTCAATGACATGCTCAAATCCCTCGGCTTTCGTTTTCTCACCGACTTCACCCTGGCGGTGAGAGACACCCTGCGTACATTGCTGCCGCCCGGCTGGGAGCTCTACAAGATCAGCGCGCTGCGTTTCGCCTGCAGCGTACCTGCTAGCCAGCACGAGCAGGCCGAAGACGTGTTTGCGCAACTGGTCGAAGCATTCAGCAAACCGATTCACTGCCAGGGGCTACCTGTATTGCCGCAAATCGGTGTGGGCGTGCTGCGCATGAGCGGCGATGAGCAGCCCGCTGACTGGATGCGCCTGATCGTCTGTGCGGCCGACGAAGCGCGCTCCTCGGGCTGCGGCTGGGCCTATTACGATCAGCAGATGGATGCCGCGCAGCAACGCAGCACCCGTCTGCTCAACGACCTGGCTGACGCGGTGCGCGCTGATGATCAGCTGCGCCTGGTGTTCCAGCCGCGTGTTGACCTGCACAGCGGTGCTTGTCTGTCCGTCGAAGCGTTATTGCGCTGGGCGCATCCGACGCTGGGCGAAATCGGCCCTGCCGAATTCATTCCCCTGGCCGAGAAAACCGCGCTGATCCACGCCGTCAGTTTCTGGGTCATCAACCAGGCGATTAGCCAGATCATCGCCTGGCGCCAGATCGGCCTCGACCTCAAGGTGGCAATCAACGTCTCCGCTGCGGATCTCAACAACGATCACCTGGCCGACGAAATCATCCGCTTGCTGGCTCGCCATGAGCTGGATGGCTCCTGCCTGGAAGTGGAATTCACCGAGAGCGCGTTGGTCGGTGATTTCTCGGTGGTGATCTCACAGCTCGAACGCCTCAAGGCGATTGGCGTGGAAATCGCTATCGATGACTTCGGCAGCGGCTACAGCAACTGGTCGTACCTGCGCGACATCCCGGCTGACACGGTAAAACTCGACCGTTCGTTCATGGACGACCTGCGCCCCGGGCAGAAGGACTGGAACATCGTTCGCGCGTTGATCAGCCTGGCCACGGAGTTGGGCCAGCGGGTGGTCGCTGAAGGCATCGAAACCGAGCGAACCCTGCAGGTTCTGCGTGAGTGGGGCTGTCAGGAGGCTCAGGGCTACTACATCTCTCGGCCGCTGGAAGTGCCAGCGCTGCTGGACTGGCTGCAGCAGGGCCATACAGGCGATGCGTCTGCGCGTGGGCAGGGCATTGGAACCTGCCCATTTCCAGGCGTATGACCCTGAGCGTATGAGGGCTACTCAGGTAATCCACCTGCCGCTGTGAACTGATAGCATCGGCAGGCGCCTTCCCATCACGAGCCTTCACCATGGCCCTGCACCTCTGGTTCACCTTCTTCCTGGCTTACCTGGCCACCACGCTGACTCCCGGGCCGAATGTGCTGTTGGTGGTGCGCAACGCATTGCGCCATGGGCCGTCTGCCATGGGGGCGACCCTGGTCGGTAATCTGGCTGCACAGCTATTGGTGACCACCGGCGTCGCGCTTGGTGTGGGCGCGCTGCTCATTGCCGTGCCTTCGGCTTTTCTGGCCTTGAAGGTAGTGGGTGCCAGCTACCTGATCTACCTGGGCGTGCGCCAGTTGTTAAGCCGTAGCGCTACTGCCACTAACACCGCTGTGGTGATACCCAGCGGGCCTGTCTCGAAATGGCGGATCGGCATTGAGGCGTTTCTGGTGTCGGCGAGCAACCCCAAAACCCTGATCTTTCTCTGCGCGTTCCTGCCTCAGTTCCTGCAACCGGGGCGCTCCATCGTCGGGCAGTTTCTGGTGATGTACCTGACCATCGCGGCAATCGTGATCGTCGTGCACTCGGTGTACTGCTACACCGCGTTTCGCTTCAGCAAACGCCTCAGGGCCGCGCAGTGGGTCGCTGCGATCAAACGTCTTACTGGTGCGCTGTTCATTGGTTTGGGCGTGCGACTGCTCAATACGCGCGCGTTGTAAGACGGTATCTGGTCGTACTTGTGGGGGGCAGGGCAGGTCGTTCTGATCAGCGCCACATTCTTCCCGCGAGAGGTGTTTCAAGCGTAAGCATCACCGCTGAAACCCCTCTCGCCAGGTCGATGGCGCCGCTTCAGTTCTTCAGCGTCTTCGTCGCTGCGTCGCTGTAAGTTTCTGCGCAGGTGGTGCGATCGCTGCCGTCCCAGCATTCGATGTTCTTCAGATCCGGCATATCGTCGCGATGGAACACCGGCTCCACACCCTGACGGCGTTGCTCGTTGTAGTGCTTGAGCAGCCGAATGACGATGCCGGCCAAGGGCAGAATAGCGATCAGGTTGGTCAGTGCGAGCAGTGGCATGAACACGTCAGCCATCGACCAGACCACGGATACCTTGGCTACCGAGCCAATCAATACGAATGCCAGCACCAGTACACGGAACAGGTTCAGGCACAGTTTGCTGCCGAACATGTACTGGATGTTCGACTCGCCGTAGTAGTAATTGCCGATCACCGAGGTGAAGGCGAACATCAGAATGGCGAAGGTCAGAAAGTGAATGGCCCAGTTGCCGAGCTGTTCGGCCAGCGCCCACTGCGTGAGGCTTGCCCCCATGGTTTCATCGCCATAGGCGTGGCTGGGATCGGCGAGCAGAATGATGATCGCCGTCATGGTACAGATCACCATGGTGTCGAAGTACACACCCAGGGTCTGCACCAGGCCCTGCTTGACCGGGTGGGATACCGACGCCGTGGCACTGGCATTGGGCACCGAGCCCATACCCGCTTCGTTGGAAAACAGACCGCGGCGCATGCCCATCATGATCGCCGCGCCGATGCCGCCACCGGCTATCTCGCGAATGCCGAAGGCATGGGTGAAAATCTCGCCGAACATGGCCGGCACCCGGCCGATATTCATGATGATGACTAGCGCACCAATGCCCAGATACAGCACCGCCATCACCGGCACCACGGTCACCGATACCTTGGAAATGGTCTGCACACCGCCAAAGATGATCACGCCAGTCAGCACCGTCAGCACGATGCCGATGCCCCAGGCCAGCGTCTCGCTACCCCCTTCGCCGCCGAACGAGGTCTGCATGGCATCGACGATGGAATTGGCCTGCACCGAGTTGAACACCAGGCCATAGGTGATGCTGATCATTACCGCGAAGGTCACCGCCAGCCAACGCCAGCCTAGGGCCCGCTGGATGTAATAGGCCGGGCCGCCGTGGTAACGGTACTGTTTGTCGGACTTGTACAGCTGCCCCAGTGTCGATTCCACGAAGGCCGTCGCGCCGCCGAGCAGCGCCACCACCCACATCCAGAACACCGCACCCGGTCCACCCAACGCAATCGCCGTGGCCACCCCGGCGATATTGCCGGTGCCGACCCGCGACGCCGCAGAAATGGTGAAGGCCTTGAAGGAGGAAATCGCCTCCTTGTCGCCATGGTTGCTCTCGAGGATGACCCGAAACATTTCGGGGATCATCCGCAGCTGCACGCCACGACACCTATAGGTCAGATAGACACCGCTAAGCAGCAGCATGGGAATCGCGAGGTAAGTCCAGAGCAGGCCGGAGAAGGCATCGAGCAACGCAGACACAGGCGTCTTCCTTTGGTCGTCTTTATTCGAAGGGGCGCGAGGATAGGGCAATCCGCCCAAATCCCCAAACCCGACGCCGCTGACGGCAGGCCGATAAGCCCATTTCCCTTACCCGCAGCGGTATTGCTTAGGGCAGGGACGGGCGGGATGGTTCAGGTTAACGAAGCGGCGGGAGAAGGGCCCATAGCCGCTAGCGAGTGCGCTGTTGACTATGGGGGGTGGACAAGCTGCGCGTTGTCCACCCTACGAAAGCGGGCGGAGTGACGCGAAGCGTCCTATGAGTGGTGTCGAGCCTTATTGGGTAATCAGCACTTTATCGAGCAGCTCATAGCCCGATCTGTCTGCGTAGCCACGGCTGCGGTAGAACCGGCGTGCCGGCTCGTTACCCCGTGACAGTTGCAGCGCGATATTGGTGTAGCCCCGGCGTGCGAATTCTGCCTCGGCGGCGGCCAGCAGTTCTACGCCAACTCCGCTGCCGCGCTGGGATGACAGCACGAAGAACTCGTCGATCTCTGCGGTGAGCCCCAGGTATTCGAGGCTGAATACCTGAACGGCCAGTAGATAACCCACTGCGGCACCGTCCACCACTGCAATCCAGCCGGCGCCTAGTTCCGGGGTCGAGAGCAGGCGAGTGAGCTGGGTGGCGACGCGGGTCTGATCGAAGCCGGTAATGCCCTCGAAGTCCCAATAGTTGGCCACCAGGGGAAGCAGGGCTGGCACGTCGTTTGGCGTCGCTTGCTGTATGCGCATCATCTTCTGGAGCAACCTGCGGACAGTGGCACGGGAGACCTCGGGCGAAACGCGGCATGACAGGCTGTCACTTGCGCTTGTTCGCCCAGGTCAGGGTATCGGCAGGATGATAGCGCCGTATGGACGTTCTACGCACCCAGCCGGTTGGTTTGGCATCGTGACGAGTGTTACGTGCATGCGATGGTTCCAACCCACCCGGATGTTTAGGCTCAGGGAATCAGCTTGGCGGCGCGCAGGTGTTCGAATACGGCGAAGAACGCTTCGTCGCTGGCCTGATAGTCGAGGAAGCCCAGCTTGCGGCTTTTCGACATGTCGGTAACCACTTCGATGGGGCGGCCCAGGTCGGCGTCGGTGTGCCAGGGGGAGATCAGTCGGGTGATGTCGGCTTCGGCCAGATCGTGTTTGGCAACCAGCTCCAGCCAGGTCGCGGCATCGCCAGCCATCTGTTCTTCCAGCGGTGCAGGCTGGCCTTCGAAAGCGGCGGCTTCGATGCCGAACCACTCGGCGATACGTTGCCACATCCAGCTCCAGCGGAACACGTCACCGTTGACGATGTTGAAGGCCTGGTTGGCGGCTGACGGGGTGGTCGAGGCCCAGTGCAGTTGCTTGGCCAACTGGCGGGCGTCGGTCATGTCGGTCAGGCTGTTCCACTGCACGGCCGAGCCGGGGAAGCGGAACGGGCGACCGGTTTCACGGCAGACCGAGGCGTAGACGGCGAGGGTGGTCGCCATGTTCATGGCGTTGCCGACTGCCACACCGGTGATGGTGTGCGGGCGGTGCACGCTCCAGGTGAAGCCATCGCGCTTGGCGGCGGCGAACACCTCGTCTTCCTGGGCGTAGTAGAAGTTCTCCACGTCCAGGCGGCCCTGTTCCTCGCGGAACGGCGTCTGTGGCAGGCTGCCCTTGCCGTAGGCTTCGAATGGGCCGAGGTAATGCTTGAGCCCGGTGACCAGCGCGACATGCTTGACGCTGCCGGCGGCGCGCAGGGCGTCGAGCACGTTGCGGATCATGGCTGAGTTGACGCGGATGTTCTCCGCTTCGGTCGCCTGGCGTGCCCAGGTGGTCAGGTACACGTGGCTTGGTTTGAGGCCCGCGAGGGCGCTCGCCAGCGAGGCCGGGTCGAGCAGGTCGGCGGCCAGTGGAGTAATGTTTTCGGCGGCCTTTGGGTTACGGGCCAGGCCGGTGACCTGCCAACCCTGATCGGCCAGCAGGCGAGAAGTGGCGCTGCCAACGATGCCGCTAGCGCCAACGACCAGTGCGTGATGTGTCATTAGGGATTCCTTCGTGGATAGAGCATTGGCACCATAGCGATGCTGCGAGCTCAAACCAAGACGGCACCAAAAGGTAACCACCCCGATGCAAACCGGATCTCCCGAAGAACAATGGCGCGAAGACTGCGCGCCACGCCGTGTGCTGGAACTGTTCTCCACCAAGTGGACGAGCATGATCCTGCACACCTTGCATGCTCGCCACGGCGGCAGCGCCCGTGCGGGTGTGCTGCACCGCAGCTTGCCCGGCATCTCGAAGAAAATGTTGGTGCAGACGCTGCGCGAACTGGAGGCCAGCGGGCTGGTAAACCGGCAGGTGTACGACAGCGTGCCGCCGTCTGTCGATTATTCGCTGACCGAGCTGGGGCAGCGGCTGGTCGAGCCCATCGAGCTGATCTACGACTGGGCGCGCCTCAACGCACCGGCACTCGATGCGTTGCAACCACGACAGTCATCGCGCAGGCGTTGATCATGCTCACTCATTGGCCCGCTCACGTTCTGTAGGAGCCCCGCCCTCGGGGCGAATATCGGTCACAGCGCCGGTAGCGAGTGATGGCCACCATCAAGGATGCCCAATGAGCCCGTTGAGGTACTCGACCCGTTTTTGCGTCTGTTCTAACAGGCAGGCCGCGTAGATAGTGCCGAAGCCACTGCCTGTGCTGGATTCATAGGTCTCGAAGTCACAGCTCGTATCGCGCAGTTTGATCCAGGCTCTTTGGGCTTCTTTAAGATGGCTACCTTGCGTTTGCGCTTTCGGTGTGGATGGTGCGCTATTTTCCTCGTAGCGCGACAGGAGCCTCTGGTATGCGCTGTTCAGCTCGTCGTCGGCGTTTTTCAACTCGGCGTTCAGGCACGCATGCGTCCCGGCTTCGTCTTTGGCAGCCGTGCACGAATTGTTTGATGGCTCTGAAGTGTTGCCAGTGCCGCACGGGTATTTATGGCGTAGTACGCGAGTGATTGATGGCGCTGCGGGCTTGCCCCACTCGCTGTCAGGAATATCGGTGCCGATTTGCTCGTATAGCTGCCAGGGCGCGAGCTTCTCTGGCAGGCAGGTCTGCTGCTCTGGCTTCAGCGAAGGGTTCAGTGCTCGCTGGGTATCCATGATTCCATAGAGGTATGACTCGCAGTCGAAATGGGCAATCAGGCCATTGGCCGTTTCGCCAATGACCGAGCAGGCCTCCATGAAATAGTCGAGCGTTACGGTTTCCTGCGGGTTACGCGTTTCCAGCGGTGTAATCGCATTCGCAGCCGAGCTGACGGCTATTAGCGTGAGAATGGCTGCTTGTCTCATTTCAACGATCCTTGTATTTCGTCTGATTGTGCCATGTGGTTCGAGCCGACCACGCGAGACAGATCCAGTGCTCAGCGCTTTACGGCACGGGCTCGCAGACGTGTCTGGCATGGCATTCTCTGGAAGAAATTGGGGGCGCAACGCTGCACTATCTGGCGCTTGATTACCAGGCTTGCGCGCCACTTCTTGCCATCGGGCTCCGTCTGCTTCAGCTTGAGCGCCGTTGGCGATTGGTCACGGCCCTGGATACGGATGATCCAGAACATCCGGCCGGATCGGTGCTGCACCGGGCGTGTTAGATCCCTGCTGAGTCAGCTCTGCAGCCTATGGCTCCCACACGGCTGTGGGAGCCATAGGATTACGGTCAGGAACCGACAGTCGAGCCGCGATCCATGCGGGTGTCGAGGTTGTCGCCGTCGCCTTTGTAGTCTTCGTGTTGGCCGTCCCAGTAGGTGTGGCCTCTGTCGACGAAGTAGTCCCATTCATCGCTGCGGTAGTCGAAGATACTCTGGTCGTCCGGCGCGTCACGCTGGCCGTAGCCATGCATGTATTCGTCGAGGAATTCGAAGCGCATCAGGCCGTCTTCGCTGAGCAGGCCATCGCCTTCCAGATCGGTGAACAGTTCCTTGAGGCTGTCGCGGTAGTCGTCGAGTTTGTTGTTGTATTTGATGTCTTCGATGATGGTGAAGGGCAAGGTGGCGAGGGTCAGCGCGGCGGATATCCAGAACATCGGGCCAACCGCTGCGCGGGCGAAACTGAGCTTGGCCAGGGCACCGGCCGAAGCCGCGCCGCCGCCTACCCCAAAGGCCCCAGCAGCCACGGTGATGGCGCCTTGGGCGATCATCGCCTTGTCGCCGGTATCTGCACCCTTCTTGATCATCAAACCGCCAAGCACCGCATCGGCCACGCCGACGAAGGTGTTGGCACCCGCGTCTAGCACGCGCAGGAAGGCGCCTGCGCCACGGCTGAAGGCATTGGAGTCGGCGAGTACTGGCGTGCCGCTGAAACCTTCCTTCATGCCCTTGATGACCTCCTTGTAATCGGATTGCGAGAGGTCAAGCTTGTCGGCCATCTTGGCGTCGTCGGCCAGTGGCGCGCTGGCCAGCAATTCATCGAGGTTGGTCTGGAAGCGTGCGCCGATTTCCGAGGTGAACGGCCGGTTCTCGGGCAGTCCCTTGCCGAAGATCTCCGGCAGTGACTTGTCCAGGCCAAGCATGGCGTTGAGGTGGCTGCCGTTGACCTTGTCGATGATGTTGGTGCCGAGGTTGACGAAGTGCTGGCTGGCGCCAAAGAAGGCGACCATTTCCTTGGCGATTGCCAGGCGCTCCTCAGGCGTGCCACCCAGTTTGCCGCCGGCCATCTGGTAGATACCCGACGCGAGGGATATCAGCCCGCCAGCCGAGCCTAGGGCGCCGTTGCTATTGAGTACGCTGATGGCTGACAGCATGCCGCCACCGGTCTTCTCGTTGAGCGCTTTGTAAACGTCCTTTTTCATCAGGTCGTCGATATCACCCTGGGTGACTTCACCGTTCTTGATGAAACGATCACCCAGTTCCTGCAGAGCCTTGCCAAAATCCTTGGCGGTTTGCTTGTCGCCGAGAAATTCGTTGATGAATTTGTCGAGGCTTTCGGCGGTACGGCGCGGCAGGTCGACACCGGCTTTTTTCAGGGCAGTGAGCACGGTCTTGACCACATCCTGGGTGGCCAGGGCGAGGTTGCCGTCGTTGACCAACTCGGGATTCGCCATGAGCTTGTCGAGGTCGACGATGGTCGCGTCGAGCTGCAGCTTCTGGGCGAACTCGGCGGCCCTCTCTGGGTTGGCGATGGCCAGCTGCGAATAGGTTTCGCGGATGTCGGCGGCAGCCAGGTCGTCTTTGTTGGCGTCCTGCAGGTCGCGGATATGTTTGACGTAGGCCTCGCTGAAGGCCATGTCTTCGAGCTTCTTGGTGATCTCGTCCTTGTTGGGCACGGCATCCAGGGCGCTTTTCTGCGCGTCGAGGTAGTCCTTCTGGACGGCTTCGCTGGAGAACAGGGTGGTGAGCTGTTCGTCGACCTTGCGCTCGTCGATGATGCTTTCGAAGTCCTCGCCCTTGGCACCAGCAGTGCTTTGGCCCTTGCTGATG
This sequence comes from Pseudomonas sp. PME37.24/006, assembly GCF_055556635.1. Taxonomy (NCBI): domain Bacteria; kingdom Pseudomonadati; phylum Pseudomonadota; class Gammaproteobacteria; order Pseudomonadales; family Pseudomonadaceae; genus Pseudomonas; species Pseudomonas sp. PME37.24/006. The sequence goes on along the minus strand of NZ_JBVHNL010000002.1, from coordinate 994,493 downwards.
TCGAGGGTGACCATGTCCAGCCCGCCATCGAGCGTGCCCTGGGCACGTAGCGCGCGGTACATTTTGGCGCGGTCGTCGTCCTCCTTGATCGAGCCGTCTTCGATGCCTTTTTTCCAGCCGTCGATGACCTTCTGCCAGGTCAGTTCGCTAACGGTCAGCGAGCGCTTGCTGTCCTTGGGATCTTTTTCGCTGGTTTCCAGGTTGCCGATATCCAGCTCGCCGGTTTCCGGCAACTTGCTGTCGCCGCGAGCGTCATCGACCTTGTCGAGGTTGTTGCGCCGGCCTTCGTCTTCGGCGACCAGGCGGTCGTACATGGTGGGGTTGAGTTCGCGGGAGACGATGACCTTGCGGCTGCTATCGCCATCGAAGATTTCCGCCCGCACGAACCCGTCGCCGACCTCGCCTTCCGGGCCGATCGTGGCACCGGCTATTTCCTCGCTGGTCAGGTAATCGCCGGGGTGCAGCATGGCGTAGCCTTCCTTCTCCTGCTCGTTGGCCTTGAGCATGATCTCGGCGTTTTTCTTGAGCTGTGCAAACAGCTCCGGGCTGACCTCGGCGGATACCGCAACCTTTTCGCCCTCCCAGGTTTCGTAGGTGATGAGGCCGTTGTCACCTACGGTGCCTTCCCAGCGAATCGCCTTGTAGTCGGGGTAAGCCGGCGCCTCGCCGTCGCGGTTGAGCAAGCTGTGGCCGTCTGCCTGAGCACGATCCATGGCGCCGCGTGAGTCGTCGTTGCTGAGCAGCTTTTCCATCTTGCTCAGGTAGTCGAACAGGCCCGGGTTGTCGTCCTTGTGCAGCACCACTTTTTCGTCGCCGTTGTGGTAACGGATCAGGCCGGGGCCCATTTCATCGACCTTACCGACGCCCAGGCCGCTGTAAGGCGGCCAGGTTTCGTTATCGCTGGCGCGGCGGTAACCGTCTTCTTCGCTTGCCGTGATGCCGTCGAGGGAGTCTTTCAGGTCTTCGAGCTTGTCGAACATCTCCGGGTTATCGACTTTGGCCAGCACCACTGCGTCGCCGTCCTTGTTGCGGTAGCGGATTACCTCGGGGGACAAGCTCTCGATGGCCTGGTAGTCGCGCAGGCTATCCGGCGCTTTATCGTCCTTACCGGCGCGGCGGTCACCGTCGGCGCTGGCCTGGTTCAGCGTCTTGAGGGTCTCGAAGTCTTTCTTCACTTGCTCGAACAGCGCTGGCGAAGTGGAGCGCAGCACGATGACCTTGTCGCCGCTTTGGGTTTCGAAACGGATGGTGTCGTTGGCGACTTCGTTGGCCGGGCCGATGCTCTTGTAGTCGGCGAGGGCGGGCGCTTTGGTGTCTGACGCCGCGGGCTTGTAGTCCGCTGAATCCTTGCGCGGCTTGACCTGGGCAAGGGCCAGGTTGGCGTCGAAGGTTTTTTCGGAGGAAGACGGGGGTGTTTTCGACAGGCGCGTAATGCTGCTCATGGTGGGCTCCATTCGACCAGAGTTGTGATAGATGCCTGACAACAACGGCTCCATCACAGAGCCGAACAAGCACGACACCACGGGGATGGCCGCGGTGACCAGAACAGTGCAAAGGGCGGATGACAAAATGATTGCAGGCGGGGCGGGGGATTCGCGCCTTGTTGCAGGCGAATCGGCCGATAGCCAGGTTTGGCGCGGGATGTGAAGCGGCGAGGGGGAGCGGGCAGTTCGTCCTGTTTAACAGCTTTTCACAGGGGCAGCGCTCCCACGCGGAACGTGGGAGCGACCAGAAGCGGTTACGCCTGGATTCGCTTCAGTTGCTGGGGGGCGCAGTTTTACCTTTAACGGGTTGGGGCTGAGCCATACCTTGCGGCCAGTAAACGATGCAGCCGGCAGGGGCGTTGCCATAGCAGTTATGCGGGTTGTAGCTGGAGAAATCAGGTTCGAAGCCCAGGTCACGCATGCACTTGGCCTGCTCCTGGATTTTTTGCACACCAGCACTCATTTGATCGATGAAGTCGCATTGCTTGAGCGCTGTATCGACATCGATTTTCGCTTGTCTGGTGGGCTCCCACATCACTCGTGCAGGCTGTGCCGGTTGGTAATACGAGGCACAGCCAGCAATGCTGGCGGCGATTATCCCTGCAATCAATTTCTTCATACGTCTTTCTTCCATGTGGTGAATGTAGGCATGTACATGTCTGTCGCAACGGCATTCACGCTGGCTGCATGCCTGCGCGCTTGAGCAGTTGTTTGCAGCGTTCTGAGAGGTGCACCACGCGCAGGTGCTTGCCGGCCTTGCTGTAGCGCTCGCGCAGGGTCATCAGGGCGGCGATGGCCGAGTAGTCGACGAAGCTCAGGTGACGGCAGTCGAGGGTGACGTCGGCGGGGTCGTTGGCGGCGTCGAACAGGTTCAGGAACGGTGCGGTGGAGGCGAAGAACAGGGTGCCATGGGGCAGGTAGAGTTTGCTGCCGTCGGCCTCCAGGCGGCTGTCGGCGTAGAGCTCGCGGGCGTGGTGCCAGGCGAAGTTCAGCGCGGCGATGACGATGCCGCACATCACCGCCATGGCCAGATCCGTGAGCACGGTGATGATGGTCACTGCAACGATGACCAGCACGTCGTTGAGCGGTACCTTGCCCAGCACCCGCAGAGACGCCCAGGCGAAGGTCTGCTGGGCGACCACGAACATCACGCCGACCAGAGCGGCCAGCGGAATCAGTTCGATCAGGGGCGAGAGGAACAGCACGTAGAGCAGGATCATCACCCCGGCAACGATGCCGGAAAGCCTGCCGCGGCCGCCGGAACTGAGGTTGATCATGGTCTGGCCGATCATCGCGCAACCGCCCATGCCGCCGCACATGCCGGAGGCGATATTGGCTGCGCCGAGGGCCACGCATTCGCGATCCGGGTGGCCACGGCTTTCGGTGATTTCATCGGTAAGATTGAGGGTCAGCAGGGTTTCCAGCAGGCCGACCATGGCCATCAGCACCGCGTACGGGAGGATGATCCACAGGGTTTCCAGGTTCCAGGGGATCTGCGGCAGCGCCGGCACGGGCAGACCACCGGCGATTTTCGCCATGTCGCCAAGGGTGTGGGTGGGCAAGTGCAGGAAATAGGTGAGCAGGCCGACGCTGAGAATCGCTGCCAGGGCCGGCGGAATGGCACGGGTCAGCTTCGGCAGAATGTAGACAATGGCCATGGTCAGCGCCACCAAGCCGAGCATCAGGTACAGCTCGTTACCCTTGATCCAGTGGCCGTCGCGCTGAAAGTGCTCCAGCTGCGCCATGGCGATGACGATGGCCAGGCCGTTGACGAAGCCGAGCATCACCGGGTGCGGCACCATGCGCACCAGCTTGCCGAGTCGCAACAAGCCGAATGCCAGCATGATCACACCGCCAAGCAGAACCGTGGCCAGCAGATACTCGACGCCGTGCTGTACCACCAGGGCGACGATGACCACGGCCATGGAGCCGGCAGCGCCGGAAATCATCCCGGGGCGGCCACCGAACAGGGCGGTGATCAGGCAGATGAAGAAGGCGCCATACAGGCCCATCAGCGGATTGACCTGGGCCACCAGGGCGAAGGCGATGCACTCCGGCACCAGTGCGAACGATGACGTGAGACCGGCCAGGACATCGGCGCGCAGACGAGCGATTTTCATGGGTTACCTGATCGAACAAGACAAACGCCCCGTGGAGAGTGCAGGGCATTGCACGGCCGTGTGGCCTTGGAGTTGGAAGGCTGTCGATGGTAAGGAATCGCCGGGGCGAAGGCCAGTGCCGGGGATCCGTCGGGTGGAGACTTTCCCGGGTTTCGCTGCGCTCTACGCCGGGCTACTGAACAAGGCCAGGCGCCCGTAGCCTGGGTTGAGCAGCGCGATACCCGGGGATCTGGATGGCGTAACTCACAACGTCGCCGAGACTCTGCGACAAAACAACCTGCCGACGAAATGTGGCCTGGCTGGCATTTGGAGCGACCAATAGGTCTAATCTCCTTTTTCTCCGGCGACCAATCGACATTACACTGTCGCCTGCCCAAAAAACGATGACGAGGTAAACACGTTGATTATTCACCCTAAAGTTCGTGGCTTCATCTGTACCACCACCCACCCGCTGGGTTGCGAGCGCAACGTGGCCGAGCAGATCGAGGCCACGCGCAAACTGGGCGTGCGTAACGACGGTCCGAAGAAGGTGCTGGTTATCGGCGCTTCCAGCGGCTACGGTCTGGCCGCGCGCATCACTGCCGCGTTTGGCTTTGGCGCCGACACCCTGGGCGTATTCTTCGAGAAGCCGGGCACCGAAACCAAGGCTGGCACCGCTGGTTGGTACAACTCGGCTGCGTTCGACAAGTTCGCCAAGGCCGAAGGCCTGTACAGCAAGTCGATCAATGGCGATGCCTTCTCCGACGAAGCGCGCGCCAAGGTCATCGAGCTGATCAAGAACGAAATGGGCGGCAAGATCGACCTAGTGATCTACTCCCTGGCTTCGCCGGTGCGCAAGCTGCCGCAAAGCGGTGAAGTAATCCGTTCGGCGCTCAAGCCTATCGGCCAGCCGTACAAGTCGACCGCCATCGACACCAACAAAGACGTGATCATCGAGGCCGCCATCGAGCCGGCCAATGAGCAGGAAATCGCTGACACCATCACCGTCATGGGCGGCCAGGACTGGGAACTGTGGATCAACGCCCTGGAGCAGGCCGACGTGTTGGCCGAAGGCGCGCGTACAGTGGCCTTCAGCTACATCGGCACCGAAATCACCTGGCCTATCTACTGGCACGGTGCGCTGGGCAAGGCAAAGCAGGATCTGGACGAAACCGCCCTGCGCCTGGACCAGAAACTGGCCGGTGAAGTCAAAGGCGGCGCCAACGTGGCCGTGCTCAAGTCGGTAGTCACCCAGGCCAGCTCGGCCATCCCGGTGATGCCGCTTTACCTGTCGATGGTATTCAAGATCATGCAGGAAAAGGGCATCCACGAAGGCACCCAGAACCAGCTCGACCGCCTGTTCCGTGACCGTCTGTTCCGCGCCGACGGCGCCCCGGCTGAGGTCGACGAAAAATCCCGCCTGCGCCTGGACGATTGGGAGCTGCGTGACGACGTACAGGACGCCTGCAAGGCCATGTGGCCACAGGTGACCACCGAGAACCTGTTCGAACTGACCGACTATGCCGGTTACAAGAAGCAGTTCCTCAACCTGTTCGGTTTCGAGCGCAGCGACGTGGACTACGACGCTGACGTGGCCACCGACGTCGAGTTCGACGTGGTTCAGCTGTAACCGCTCTTTCAGCGGTTGTGAAAAAGGGACGCCTTGGCGTCCCTTTTTGCTTTCCGGCCTGGGCCTGTCAGCCCACCGGCTCGTCGATATTCACGTAACGAGGCACCTTCGCCAATGGCAGGCGGCGTGCTTGTTCGACGCTGATGCCTGGGCGCTTGGGTAGTGACTCCAGGCGCTGTGGCTGGCCAGTCTGCAGAGCGCGTTCGATGGCAGCGAGGATGCGCACGTCCCGCCAGCCTTCGTCACCGTCCGGCTCCGGCTCGCGGTTCTGCAGGATGCAGTCGGAGAAGTACTGGGTCTGGCCGCCGAACTGATCGACCACCGGATGGCTGTGCTCCTTGGTTTCATCACCGATGATGGCGCGGTAGCTGATCCCCACGCCTTCACCAAAACCGAAGCAGGGCGAGGCTTCGAACTCGCCTTCGCTGCCGATCACCTGCAGACGCTGGCTGCCGGGCAGGCTGTAGCTGACGGTGAACACCGCCAGGCGCTCGTCGGCGAAGCGCAGGGTGACGGTCACGGTGTCCGGGGTGTTGATCTCGCGACCGGGTGTCTGGATGGCCACGGCACGCACTTCCAGCGGCTCATCGTCGAACAGGTTGCGTACCGCATTGATCGGGTACGGGCCCATATCTGTCACCGGGCCGGCCCAGTAGCCACTCTGCATGCGGTGGTTGGCCGGATCGACGGTCTGCGTGAAGGTCGCGGTGAACAAGCGCGGATCGCCAATATCGCCCGAACGGATGCGGTGAATCATCTCCACTGTGCCGGGTTCGAAATGCAGGCGGTAGGCGATCATCAATTTGGCGCCGGAGCGTTCGGCCGCGGCGGTGATGGCCTTGCAGTCTTCTTCGCTGGTTGCCATGGGCTTTTCCAGCAGCACATGGATACCAGCTTCCAGGGCGGGCTCGGCGAACTCGCGGTGGCGGAAGTTCGGCGTGGCCAGGTAGATGGCATCGATCTCGCCCGAGGCGAGCAGCGTGGGGAATTCTTCGTAGCTGTAGCTCTTGATGTCGTACAGCGCAGCCAGTTCGTCGGCCTTTATCGGGTCACCGGTCACCAGCGCAGTGATCACCGAATTGTCGGTCTGGCCAACACCGGGCATGAACGCCCCCTGGGAAATCCAGCCGCCTGCGACCACTGCATAACGAACCTTGCCTTGAGCATCGGGCATTTCATCGACTCCTGTGCAACACCGGACAGCATTGTCCGGCTTGTAGTAGTCGGCAGGTATCGGCACTTGAAGTTCAGTAAAAGCGCTTGCCGGTCTTGATGTATCGGCATGCTTGAGTGACGCGGGAAATCATCCGGCTATTCTGTGGTCAGTATTGGCGCCATCCAAGGCGCACCCGTTATGTTGTTTATGGAGAGTTGCAATGAAAGCCCTGATTTCCAGCCTGTTGCTCGTCGCCGCACTGCCGGCACTGGCCGACACCGCGTCCAACCCACGTTGCGAGGCGAAGGCTACGGACATTCAGCAACAGATCGAGGCTGCCAAGGCCGCTGGCCATGACAGCAAAGTGAAGGGGCTGAACACCGCGCTGGAAGAGGTTCGTGACAACTGTACCGACAAGGAGCTGCTGCGCGAGCTGGAAGGCAAGCTAAGCGAAGCCCGGGACGAGGTGCGCGAGCGTGAGGCGGATCTGCGTGAGGCAGAATTGAGCGGCGACGCCAGCAAGATCGCCAAGCGTCAGGCCAAGCTGGAAGAAGCCCGCGAGGAGTTGAAGCAGGCCGAGGCTGAGCTGAGTCCGGCAGCCAAGCAGCAGCCGGAATGAAAAAAGGGAGGATGGCCGAACGGCCATCCTCCCCTTCTCAAACTGCGGCGCCGGATTGCCTGGCGCCTGCCGTCAGGTTCTGAAGCGTCCCACCAGACCATTCAATTCGCCGGACAGCGATTCCAGGCGCTGTGAGTCGCTGCGCGCCGAATGCGCCAGTTCCTCGACCAGTTGTGCGTCGGTCTGAATCTGCGCGATGTGGCGGTTGATGTCTTCGGCCACGTGGTGCTGTTCTTCGGCTGCGGTGGCGATCTGATTGTTCTGATCGCGAATTTCGTCCACCGAGGTGCGGATCTGCTCGAAGCTGTCGCGAGCCTGCTGAATCCGTTCGACGCTCTGCTGCGACATGCTCAGGCTGCTCTGCATCTGCTTGGTCACGTCCTGGGTGCGTTTGGCCAAGCCGCCCAGCAGGCTGTCGATCTCGCCCGTTGAATCCGCCGTGCGCTTCGCCAGCGCGCGTACTTCGTCGGCGACCACGGCGAAACCACGACCCTGTTCACCCGCGCGTGCGGCTTCGATGGCAGCGTTGAGGGCCAGCAGGTTGGTCTGCTCGGCGATCGAGCGGATGGTGTCGAGGATGGCGTTGATATTCTTGCTGTCCTGCTCCAGCACCTGCATGGCCTGTGCCGACTTCTGCAGGTTCTCGCTCAGCCGCGAGACGCTGCCGGTGGCTTCGTCGATCTGCAACTGCCCATCGTGTACCTGACGCTGGCCGGAATCGGCCGAGGAGGCTGCATGGCTGCAGGAACGGGCCACTTCGTTGGCGGTGGCGACCATCTCGTTGAAGGCGGTGGACACCAGCTCCACGGCCTCGCGCTGACGACCGGCGGCGTCATTCATGTCGCGGGCTACGCGGGTGCTGGCATCCGAGGCGGTTTGCAGATCCGCCGAAGCGCTGCCGATGCGTTGCACCAGGGTGCGGATGGCGCCAAGGAACTGGTTGAACCAGCGTGCCAGCAGAGCGGTTTCGTCATTGCCGCGCACGTCGAGGTTGCGGGTCAGGTCGCCTTCGCCCTGGGCGATGCCTTCCAGGCCACCGGCCACGCTGCGTATCGGTTTGACGATCAGGCCGGCGAAGCTGGCACCGACGATGGCGAACAGCACGGCCAACACCGCCGCGATGATTGCGATCTGCCAGGTCAGGCTGGTGGCCTTGGCCATGACTTCACTGCGCTCGATCAGGCCGATAAAGCGCCAGCCCAGAGTGCTCGACGACCAGACGTTGGCCATGTACGGCACGCCGCCCAGTTCTACCTCGACCAAGCCATTCTGTACGCCGGCCAGCTGCGTGTAGCCGTCGCCCAGCTCGCTGATCAACTTGAAACCATGGGCGGGGTCGCGGGGGTCGACCAGCACGTTGCCGTTGCTTTCCAGCAGCATCAGGTAGCCGCTATCGCCGAGCTTGATCTGCTTGACCAACTCGGTGAGCTGCTTGAGCGAAACGTCCAGGCCCAGCACGCCGGCTGGTTGGCCCTGCTGATTTTCGATGGTGTGCACGGTGCCCATCAGCACCACGTCGTCCGGCGCCCAGTAATAGGCTGAGGTGCGTACGGTCTTGCCCGGCGAGGCCATGGCGGCCTTGTACCAGGGGCGTACGCGCGGATCGTAATTGCTCAACTTGGTATCGTCCGGCCAGGACGCGTAACCGCCGTCGGGCTTGCCGATCGACAGGTAAGCGGTGCTCGGGTGGCTGGCAGCGAACTGGCCAAACATCTGCAGGAACCTCTGATTTTCTTCGGTCAGCGGTATCTGTGCGGCATTTGCACCGGAATAATCCTTCAATTCCCCAGCGTTGCGTACGTCAGGATGCTTGGCCAGGTACTCGACGTTCTGCGCAATGGCGTCGAGGAACTGAGTCATGGCGTTCTCGATCTGGCGTATCTCGCGGCTGCTGCTGTCGAGGAAGTCGTCCTGCGCCTGAGCGCGCAGATTGACCACCACCACAACGGCGACCAGTACGACGGGCACACAGGCGATGGCCGCGAAGGCCCAGGTGAGTTTCTGTTTGATGTTCACGGTGGTTCCTGCTCGAGCGAGAGAAGTTGTTGTTGAAGCGAGAGGCAGTAAGAGAACGATCGTCAGGCCTTGTACCAGCCTGTGAACATTGAATCGGCACGCTTGAAGGGAACTTGAGGGGTGTCACGCGGGCGCCGCGTGTTTATTGCAGTGCCGAGCGTCTGCGCTCGCGGCGGCCTGCGATGATGAATACCACCACGAACACCGCACTGAGCAGCACCACGATGGTCGGCCCCGGTGCGCTGTCGATGAAGAAGCTCAGGTACACGCCGCTCAGCGCTGCGCCCACGGCGATGCCCACGGCGGTGAAGAGCATGGCGCCCATGGTGCGGGTGAGCAGAAAGGCGATGGCGCCAGGGGCGATCAGCAGCGCCACGGTGAGCACGATGCCGATGGCCTTGAGTGCGCCGACGATGGTCAGTGACATCACCGCCAGCAGGCCATAGTGCAGCAGGCGCACCTGTAAACCGACAGTGCGCGCCTGCACCGGGTCGAAGGCGTGCAGCAGCAGGTCACGCCATTTCAGGCCGATAAAGGCAGTGACCGCCAAGGCGATCAGGCCGCTCTCCAGCAGGTCGGCCCAGCCGATGCCGAGCATGTCGCCAAACAGGATGTGATCCAGGTGCACGTCGCTGTGAATCTGCGTGTAAAGCAGCAGGCCGAAGCCGAACATGCCGGAGAACACCACGCCCATCAGGGTGTCCTGCTTGATCCGGCTGTTTTCCTTGAGGTAGCCCGAGGCGACCGCGCACAACATGCCGGCGATGAATGCGCCGAGCGAGTAGGGCAGGCCGACGATATAGGCGATGACCACGCCGGGAAACACTGCGTGGGCGGTGGCGTCACCCATCAGTGCCCAGCCCTTGAGCACCAGAAAGCACGACAGCAGCGCGGCGGGAATTGCTACCAGTACGGCAATCAGCAGGGCGTACTGCATGAAGTCGATTTGCAGCGGTTGCAGGAGCATCTCCATGGTCACATCTCCAACCGGGCCTGGGCGGCCCGGCGGCGGGCGGCGAGCAGGCCATGTTTGGGCGCGAAGACGAAAGCCACCAGGAACACGCAGGTCTGCAGCACGATAATGACCGCCCCGGTGGCGCCATCGAGAAAGTAGCTGGCGTAAGCGCCGATAAAGCAGCTCAGGCCGCCGATGCAGCCGGCGATCAGCAGCAGCCGGTCGAAACGGTCGCTGAGCAGGTAGGCGGTGGCGCCAGGGGTGACGACCATGGCGATGACCAGAAAGGCGCCCACGGTCTGCATCGCCGCTACGGTGCAGGCGGACAGCAGAATGAAGAAGATCGCCTTGAGGCGCGTTGGGCTGAGGCCGATGGAGCGGGCGTGGTTTTCGTCGAAGAACACCACCATCAGATCTTTCCAGCGCACTGCCAGCACGGCCATGGTGATGCCGGCGATCAGCAGTAACTGCAGCGTGTCACCGGGTGTGATGGCGAGGATGTTGCCGAGCACGATGGTCTGGATGTTCACCGAGGTGGGTGACAGCGACACCATGAACAGCCCGAGGCCGAAGAACGACGAGAAGATCAGGCCGATGATCACGTCTTCCTTGAGCTTGCTGCGCTGGTTGAGGAACAGCATGGCACCCGCCGCCAGCGTACCGGCGCCGAAGGCACCGAGGGCGAAGGGCAGGCCGAGCATGTAGGCGCCGGCAACGCCGGGTACTATGGAGTGTGCCAGGGCGTCACCGATCAGCGACCAGCCCTTGAGCATCAGGTACACCGAGAGCAGCGCGCAGACCATGCCGACCAGGGTCGAGACCCACATGGCGTTGACCATGTAGCCGTAGGAAAAGGGTTCGAGCAGGATGTGCATGATTGCCTACTGATCCTTTTCGTCGACGCGGCCGCGGATGGTCGATTTGCCGTCATAGAGCACCAGCGGGCGCTCGTCGTCGGTGATGATGCCGATCAGCGGGGATGTACTGTTGTGCCCTTCACCCGGCAGCTCGAAGTGGCGTAGCACACCGCCAAAGGTGCGCTCGAGGTTCTCACGGGTGAACACCGATTGAGTCGGGCCGTAGGCGAGCACGGTACGCGCCAGCAGCACCGTGCGGTCGCAGAACTCCGGCACACTGCCCAGGTTGTGGGTGGAGACCAGCATCACCCGGCCTTCGTCGCGCAGCTCGCCGAGCAGCCGCACGATGGCGTCCTCGGTCTTCACGTCGACCCCGGTGAAGGGTTCGTCGAGCAGGATGACCCGCGAATCCTGGGCCAGGGCGCGAGCGAGGAACACGCGCTTCTTCTGCCCGCCGGACAGCTCGCCGATCTGCCGCTTGCGCAGATCGCTCATGCCGACTCGCGTCAGCGCTGTTTCAACCGCTTGGCGATCGGCGGCTTTGGGGCGACGCAGCATGCCCATGTGGCCGTAGCGACCCATCATCACCACGTCTTCGACCAGTACCGGGAAATTCCAGTCGACGTCTTCACTCTGCGGCACGTAGGCAATCAGGTTGCGTTTCAGGGCATCGCGCACCGGCATGCCGAGCACGCTGATGCTGCCCTGAGCCACGTTCACGAAGCCCATGATGGCCTTGAACAGGGTCGACTTGCCGCTGCCGTTGACGCCCACCAGTGCAGTGATGCTGCCGCCTGGGCTGCCGAAGCTGGCATTGCGCAAGGCGGTGTGGCCATTGCGGTAGGTCACGCTGATGTTATCGACGCGGATGCCGTCGAGGCTGTCCTGTTCGTGCAGGGTGTTTGGCATTATTCGGCCAGTCCGTCAGCGATAGTCTGCGAGGTGACGCGCAGCAGGTCGAGGTAGGTCGGTACCGGGCCATTCGGCTCGCTGAGCGAATCGACGTATAGCACGCCGCCGTATTTGGCGCCGGTTTCTCGGGCAACCTGTTGGGCTGGGGAGGCGGAAATGGTGCTTTCGCTGAAGATCGCCGGGATCTGGTTGGCGCGCATCGCATCGATCACCTTGCGCACTTGCTGCGGCGTGCCCTGCTGGTCGGCGTTGATCGGCCACAGGTACAGCTCCTTGAGGCCGAAGTCGCGTGCCAGGTAGCTGAACGCGCCCTCGCTGGAAACCAGCCAGCGGCGGCTCTCCGGGATTGCCTGCAGGCGCTCGCGGATCGGTGCCACGGTGGCCTGAATGCGCGCCTTGTAGGCCTCGGCGTTGGCTTTGTAAATCTCGGCATTGGCGGCGTCGTACTTGACCAGCGCATCGCGGATGTTGTCGATGTAGATCATCGCCGAGTCCGCAGACATCCAGGCATGCGGGTTGGGCTTGCCACTGTATGGGCCTTCGGCGATACCCATTGGTTCGATACCGTCGCTGAGGGTCACCGCCGGCACGTTCTGCAAGCGCTGCAGGAAGCGCTCGAACCACAGCTCCAGGTTCATGCCATTACGCAGGATCAATTGCGCGTCGCGGGCCTTGAGGATGTCGCCCGGCGTCGGCTGGTAATTGTGAATTTCCGCGCCAGGTTTGGTGATCGACTCGACCACGGCCGCGTCGCCAGCTACCTCGCGAGCCATGTCGGCGAGAACGGTGAAGGTGGTGACGACCTTGAACTTGCCTTCGGCGGTGGCCAGTTGCGGCAGCAGGGTCAGAAGGAGGGTGGCGAGCAGGGGGGCACAGGTGCGCGAGCGGATCCGATTGAACATCTTCATCCTCATATGGCTTGACCGGTCAAATCACCGGGATGGTCATGACCCCGGACAGGGCTGCCACTCTAGCGATAATTTGTCGCTAATGAAAACTATTGTCATTAGAGGTTTATTCTATGTGTGCCGCCTATTACTGCATTGCGGCAGCGAACGGCGAATGCGCTCAGCGTAGCTGCTGGAGCGCATGCATGTGAGCGGTCGTGTGCTCGTCAGGTTCCGCCAACCTGCTCCTTGCAACCCGAAAGAGCTGCGGCTGTAAATGCAAAACCCCGCGACTGGCGCGGGGTTTGGTGAGAGTGAAGAGTTAGCTGCCGCTCTTTATTTTCGTCCAGGCACGGGTACGCACCCGTTCGACTTTCTGTGGCAGCGGCTCGACGCTGTAGAGGGTTTTCTGCGCTTCGGCGGTCGGGGTCAGGTCGGCGTTATCACTGATCGCCTTGTCCACCAGCAGCATGCCGGGCTTGTTGGGGTTCGGGTAACCGAGAAAATCGCTGATCGGTGCGATCACTTTCGGGTCGAGCAGATTGTTGAGGAACTCATGGGCTTCTTCGACGTTCTTGGCGCTGACCGGAATGGCGAAGGTGTCGAACCAGATTGGCGCGCCTTCCTTCGGCAAGCGCCACTCGACCTTCACACCGTTGCCCGCTTCCTTGGCGCGGTTGGCGAACTGGTAGAAGCTGCCCGAATAGCCGATGGCCACGCAGATGTCGCCGTTGGCGATGTCGGTCATGTACTTGGCCGAGTGGAAATAGGTCACGTATGGGCGGATGCTCATCATCAGCTCGGTGGCCTTGTCGTAGTCAGCCGGGTTGGTGCTGTTCGGCGGTAAACCCAGGTAGTGCAGCGCCAGCGGCAGGATCTCGTTCGGCGCATCGAGCATGGCGACGCCGCATTGCTTGAGCTTCTCCATGTTCTCGGGTTTGAACACCAGATCCCAGCTGTCCACCGGGGCGTCGGCGCCGAGGGCGGCCTTGACCTTGTCCGGGTTGAAGCCGATCAGCACGGTGCCGTACATGTAGGGCACGCCGTACTGGTTGCCGGGATCGTTGGTTTCCAGCAGCTTGAGCAACGCGGGGTCGAGGTTCTTCCAGTTGGGCAGCTTGCTCTTGTCGAGCTTCTGGAACACGCCAGCCTTGATCTGGGTGTCGAGGAACATGTTGGACGGCACCACCAGGTCGTAGCCCGAGTTGCCGGTGAGCAGTTTGGCCTCCAGCGCCTCGTTGGTTTCGAAGGTGTCCCAGGTCAGCTTGACGCCGCTTTTCTGCTCGAAGTCCTTGAGGGTCTGCGGCAGGATGTAGTCGGCCCAGTTGTAGACCCGCAGTTCCCGGGCTTCGGCCATGGCACTGCCGGCCAACAGGGCCGCGCCGCAGAGGGTGGCGCCGAACAGACGGTGGAGATTTTTCATCGTTATGTGCTCCGTTGAATGCGTGATTATCGGCAGTAGGCTCAGGCGCCTTCGAAACCTTCCAGTACGTTCACCGCGTTGACGCCGATCTCCTCGACGGCATAGCCGCCCTCCATCACGAACAGGGTGGGCTTGCCGAGGCGGGCGATACGTTCGCCCATGCGCAGGTAGTCGGGGCTATCGAGCTTGAACTGGGAAATCGGGTCTTCCTTGAAGGTATCCACACCCAGGGACACCACGATCACGTCCGCCGCGTACTCGTCGATACGTGCACAGGCGCTCTCCAGCGCCGTGCTCCATTGCTCCCAGCCGCTGCCGGCAGCCAGTGGCAGATTGAGGTTGAAGCCTTCGCCGGCGCCCTCGCCAGGTTCATCGGCATAGCCGAGGAAGAACGGGAATTCGAAGGCCGGGTGGCCGTGGATGGAGACGAACAGCACGTCGCTGCGATCGTAGAAGATCGACTGCGTGCCATTGCCGTGGTGATAGTCCACGTCGAGGATGGCGACCCGTTTGCAGCCTTGATCGAGAAAGGCTTGGGCGGCGATGGCGGCATTGTTCAGGTAGCAGTAGCCGCCCATCAGATCAGCAGCGGCGTGGTGGCCTGGCGGGCGACACAGGGCGAAGGCGCTGTTGGCGCCATCGCTGATCAGCTTCTGCCCGGTAAGGGCCACCTGTGCGGCACTCCAGGCGGCCTGCCAGGTACCGGCGGTGATTGGTGCGCCGCCGTCGAAACTGTAATAACCGAGCTGACCGTGCAGGTTGTCCGGCACCACGCTGCGCAGGGTGCGAGCGGGCCAGGTGAAGGGCATCAGGTCACCGTCACGGCCCATGGCTGCCCAGCGTGCCCAGGCGCCTTCGAAAAAGCTCAGGTAATCGCGGTGATGAATGCGTTCGATCGGCGCTCGGCCGAAGTCGCCTGGGGTGATGACTTCACCCAGTTGCTGCTGGCGTACACGGGCTAGCACATGGTCGGCCCGCGACGGCATTTCGAAACAGGGCTTGAGCTCCCCGTCGATGATTTCGCAGCGACCATGATGCAGGTGATGGTCATCGCTGTAGATCGTACGCATGGCTGAGTCTCCGACTTGGACACCTGCATTCTTGGCCCGAGTCTGGCGCTGGCGAAATGAGCGCAATGGCCAAAAGGGGATAGATGTGGCCACGAAATGACGCAGCAGCGATCCGTATCGGTGCAGGTCTAGGCGCTGATCGGGCGCCGATAGCGGCTTGGTGATACGCCGCTCCAGCGCTGGAAGGCGTGGCGGAAACTGGCGGTTTCGCTGTAGCCGAGCTCCTCGGCGATCCGGGCGATGGGCAGCCGCTCCTGTTCCAGCAGATGGCGTGCCTGCTCGAAGCGCAACTCATCGAGCAGCGTCTGGTAGCTGGTGCCGACTTCCTGCAACTGCCTGCGCAGGGTGCGCGACGAACAGCGTAGCTGGCGCGCCAGGCCATCGAGCCCTGGCGCGGTCGGCAACTGGCTGGCGAGCAACTGGCGCACCCGGGAAATTAGCGCCAGGTGGGAAATGAATTCGCGATTGAGATGGCGGCAGCGTTCCAGAGTGTCGCGGTGAGTTACCGGGTCTGCCAGGGGCAGGCGTCGATCCAGCCACTGGCTGTCGAACACGATGGCGTTGTCGGCGGCATTGAAGCGCACCGCACAGCCGAAGTCGCGGCTGTACTGGCGCTGGTAGCGCGGTGCTTTATGGGTGAAGCGGGCCGCCTCCAGGGGCAGGCTGCGACCCAGCAGGTCGTCGCAGATCAGCTTCAGCGAGGCCAGGCAGAACTCGGTGTTGAAGGTCTCCAGTTCCGCTGTATCACGATAGTGGCTGGCCTCGATCCAGGCCTGCGAGCCGTCGCGGCGCAGACGCAGGTCGAAGAGGGTGCCGAGCAAGGCGGGAAAGCTGAAGGCGACTTCCAGCGCATCGCCCAGCGTCGCGGCCGAGAGCAGGCTGAAACCCAGCAGGCCATAGGACGATACGTGCATACGTCTGCCGAGCAGCAGGCCGAGATCCTGCCGCCTGGCGGTGGCGTTGCGAAACACCTGGCGTTCCTGGGCGATGCTGATGCGCATCTCCGGACGCTGCAGATCTGCTGCGTCGATGCCGCTGCCGGCCAGGAGTTCGTGGGCGTTGCAGTCGCCATTCTGGCAAAGGGTATCGAGGGCCAGAACGACGGCATGCAGGGTGGTCAGGTGGGAGTGCAGCATGGGGGCACGCCTTCTCGGAACAGAGTCGAGAATCAGGCAATAAGCGTGCCTTGCGTCTTGCCGAAAGGCACGCCCTGCCTGGCATGCTGCCTGCCGGAGGTATCGATAGCTAACAAGCGGCTCGTTCGCCAACGCGCGTCGGGGTGTCTGTAGGAGATGGTAACGCCAGAGACGTCAACGCTCGCTCTCAGCCTGCTTGCCCAGTCAGCCCGCCTTCATCGCTTTCCTGCCTGGACGGCAGCGCCGGGCAGCTTGCGACTTCGTCGCTCATCTGCCGCTTCGCCCAATTTTCTACGCGGGTGTACCAGGCAGTACCACTTTCATCCAGCCAGCTCAGCGCTTCTTCGTGGCCGTTTTCACCAGCCTGAGTAAGCCACAGGTAGCGCTGAATGCTGCTGGCGGGCACGCCTCGACCGATGCTGTAGGCTTCGGAGATGGCAAACTGGGCGTCCGCATCGCCTTGCTCGGCAGCCTTGCATACCCAGTACGCGCCCAGCTCTTCGTCACCGCCATAGCGCATCGCCAGTTGATCATCAGCGGCGAAACCCTCGATGCCGCGATCCGCCCAGTAACCCTCGCCAAGCAGATATTGGCCCTGGATATTGCCCTGAACTGCCGCCTGCTCGAACCAATGCATGGCCTGGTAGAGCTGTTCGTTGTCGTCGCGCTGTTCCCAGTGATCGATACCAAGCTCGATCTGCGCCAGATCAGCGCCTAACGCGGCAGATTTCTCCAGCCATTGTCGGCGCTGCCCGGCGTTGTCTTCGAGCAAACCATCGCGGTACAGGATGGCGATCTCGAACGCTGCGCGCGCGTTGCCTTGCTCGGCCGCGAGGGCGTACATCCGCTCTGCCGCGTCATATGACTGATGGGTGTAGTGGTAGAAACCGAGGTTGAACTGGGCGCACAGATCACCCGACTCGGCTTTGTCGCGCACCACGCCGACACTCTCCGGGTCATCGGCTATGTCGTTTACCGGGCAGGGTGGTGAGGAGGCTGCCTGCGCGGCAACGGCGCAGGCGAGGAGTAGCGGGGCGGCGAGCAGTGCCAACGGGTGCATGAACCGATCCTTTCATAAGCCGAGAGACGGCGAGCCCCGAACGGGGCGTCCTTGGACAGCACGTTACGCCAGCGCTGCCGATAGCGGCAAGACGCTGCGATTACAACGCTATGAACAACAGGAATGTGCCGAGGATCAGGCGGTAGATTACGTAGGGCAGCATGCCGATGCGATCTAGCGCAGCCAGGAACAGCTTGATGCACAGGAAGGCCGAGATGAACGACAGGCCAATGCCCCAGGCCATGTCGCCCCAGTGTGCGCCGTTGCCTTCTTCGATCAGGTGCAGGGCCTTGAGGCTGCCCGCGGCGAGAATCAGCGGGATCGACAGCAGGAAGGAAAAGCTTGCGGCGCTCTTGCGGTCGAAGCCGAGCATCAGTGCGGCGGTCATGGTGATGCCTGAGCGCGAAGTGCCTGGAATCAGCGCGAGCATCTGTGCCAGGCCGATCAGCAGGGCGTGACGCCAGGTCATGCGGCTCATGTCGGCATCGCGGCTGCCTTTCACGTCGGCCCACCAGAGCACCAGGCCGAAAACGATGGTGGTGGTACCGATCACCAGCATCGAGCGGGTGTATTGCTCGATCACCGATTCGAAGAGCAGCCCGGCCAGTGCGGCCGGGATGGTCGCCAGGATGATCATCCAGCCCATGCGGCTTTCCGGGCTGGCGCGGCGGTGCAGCACATGGCCCAGCCAGCCGCTGACGATTGCCGCGATTTGCTGGCGGAACGCGAGCACCACCGCCATCAGGGTGCCGACGTGCACGGCGACGTCGAACGCCTGGCCCTGATCGGGCCAGCCCAACAACTGCGAGGGCAGGATCAGGTGCGCGGAGGAGGAGACGGGAATGAATTCAGTAATGCCCTGGATGAGCGACAGGATGAGCAGGTGGAGCCAGTCCATGGGTTTCCTTATGAGGGAGTGAGCGAGCGCGGACTGCGGGTATGACCTGCTGAGGGCTCGTTTTCTCCGCGCTGCCGGTCGATTCCTTGAGTTTCACCCGCATTCTAGGCATGCCGGTCTTTTTCGAACCAGCGCGGGCTTGCCTGTGGCACTGCCGGTAGGCTGCGGATTTGCTATCGTGTGCGCCCCACGACCGAACGCTGTCGGTCGATGTTCTCCGTAAACCCCTCGAGACTCCCCCGCATGCACCGCGCAGCCTCTTCGGCACCCGGCCGACCCCTGACTCGTAGCGATTACAAGACCCTGTCCCTGTCTGCCCTAGGTGGCGCGCTGGAGTTTTACGACTTCATCATCTACGTGTTCTTCGCCACCGTGGTCGGCAAGCTGTTCTTCCCGCCGGATATGCCCGACTGGCTGCGCATGCTGCAGACTTTCGGCATCTTCGCCGCTGGCTATCTGGCACGCCCGCTGGGCGGCATCATCATGGCGCATTTCGGCGACCTGATCGGTCGCAAGCGCATGTTCACGTTGAGCATCCTGATGATGGCGGTGCCGACGCTGATCATGGGCCTGCTGCCGACCTACGCGCAGATTGGCATCTTCGCGCCGCTGCTGTTGCTGCTCATGCGCATGATCCAGGGCGCGGCGATTGGCGGTGAGGTACCGGGCGCCTGGGTGTTCGTCTCCGAGCACGTGCCGGCCCGCCATATCGGTTACGCCTGCGGTACGCTGACCTGCGGCCTGACCGTTGGCATCCTGCTTGGCTCGTTGATGGCCACGTTGATCAACAGCGTCTACACCGAGCAGGAAGTGCTCGACTGGGCCTGGCGCCTGCCGTTCCTGCTCGGCGGCGTGTTCGGCCTGTTCGCGGTGTACCTGCGCCAGTGGCTGCACGAAACGCCAGTGTTCACCGAGATGCAGGCGCGCAAGGCGCTGTCCGAAGAGCTGCCGCTGAAAACCGTGATACGCGATCACCGCCGCGGTGTGGCGGTGTCCATGTTGCTGACCTGGCTGCTGTCCGCCGGCATCGTGGTGGCGATCCTGATGACTCCGACCTTTCTGCAGACCTTCTACGGTTTCGATGCCGTCACTGCGCTGCAGGCCAACAGCCTGGCCATCGTCATGCTGAGCATCGGTTGCATCATCAGCGGTGCGCTGTGCGATCGCGTCGGTGCTGGCCGCGTTCTGGTGGTTGGTTGCAGCGCGCTGGCGATCTTCGTCTGGCTGTTCTACACCAGCCTGCACGCCAACCCGCAGTGGCTGTTCCCGCTGTATGCATTGGTCGGCTTGTTCGTCGGCACCATCGGCGCGGTGCCGTTCGTGATGGTTCACGCATTCCCGCCGCGGGTGCGCTTCAGCGGATTGTCGTTCTCCTACAACATGTCCTATGCGGTGTTCGGCGGTCTGACCCCGGTGGCCGTTTCGCTGCTTGTGAAGTGGAGCCCGCTGGGCCCGGCTTATTACCTGATCGCCCTGTGTGGCGTCGGTGTAGTGGTAGGGCTGGGCCTGCTGCGCAAGGTCCGATGAACGCGCGACTATTCCGTTTCACCCGGCCGAGCCGGTATGGTGCGCACACGATCAAAACGCTACGGAGAAGCTCATGAGCCTGTACGGCGACTACGATTCGCAGAACATCTTCGCCAAGATCATTCGCGGCGAGATGCCTTGCTACAAGCTTTACGAAGACGAGGACGTACTGGTGTTCCTCGACCTGTTTCCGCAGTCCTTCGGGCACACGCTGGTGATCCCCAAGCGCGCCGAAGCGCGCAATATTCTTGAGATCGACGCTGACAACCTGACCAAGCTGACTCTGGGCGTGCAGAAGGTCGCCCGTGTGCTGGCCGACGAACTCAAGCCCGATGGTGTGCAGGTCACTCAGTTCAACGGCGCGCCGGCAGGGCAGACGGTCTATCACATCCACGTGCATGTGATTCCGCGCTTCAGCGAGCAGGGCTTGCAGAACCACGCCAGCGGCAAGGCCGATCCGGCGGAACTGGAGAAACTGCAAGACAGACTGGTGAAACGCTTCCAGAGCACTTGATCGATGGGGCGGTTGGTGGGCTGAAGCCCACCCTACGGATGGTGCTCGCTTTGTAGGGTGGGCTTCAGCCCACCACTTCTCCGATTCGGCAGGAGGGCGGCGGCATACTCCGAACCCTCGATGGGTATCGCTTCGCTCGACGTCTTCCTATGAACGCCGTCGCTTCAGCCACTGGCTCAACCATTCGTAACCGCTGACCATCAGGATGCCGCACAGCACCAGCAGTGCGCCGGCGATGAAGTTGACTTCCAGTGGCTCGTCGAGCAGCCACACGCCAAACACGATGCCGAACATCGGCGTCATGAACGACAGCACGCCGAGGCGCGAGGCGAGGTAGTTGCGCAGCAGCCAGAACCAGGCGAGAAAGCTCGCGAAGGACACCAGTAGCGCCTGGAACGCCAGGCCGCCCAATGCCACCGGCGTTGGGTTGAAATACAGTTGGCCAGTTAGTGCACAGGCCGCCATCAGCAGCAGGAAACCGCCAAGCAATTGGTAGAGCAGTGTTTGCGTGACCGGTGCGCTGGACAGCCGTGAGCAGCGCACCACCACCGTGGTCGCTCCCCAGGCCATGGCGCCGAGCAGGCCGAGGATGTCGCCGAACATCTGCTTGCTGGTGTCTCGCGCTTCGAGATCGGGCGCCCCCCCGGCGAAAGACACCACGATACCGATGAAGGCCACGCCGATGCCCAGCCACTGCAGAGGTTTCAGGCGTTCGCTAGGCTGCAGCCAGTGCAACCCGAGCGCGGCGAAGATCGGCGCGGTGTAGAGGAAGATCACCATATGCGAGGCGCTGGTATGGCGCAGGCCTTCGCCGACTAGCATGAACTCCAGCGCGAACAGAAAACCGACCATCAGGCCTGGTCGCCAGTTGCCTTCGCGCAGCGAGAGACCGTCGCGGCGCCAGAGCATCAGTAGCGCCACCAGCATGGCGGCCACCCCGGAGCGAAGGGCGAGCATCATCATCGGCGTTACGTCGTCTGCTGCCGCTTTGAGTACTACCTGCTGCAGCCCCCAGATCATGCACAGCACGACCATCATTGCCCCGGCCAGCCCGTCGATGTTCTTGCGCGTGTCCATGAAGGAGCCTGCCAGTGAAGTAGGTCACCATTATGGTGCTGGCGATTTCTGCTGATATAGTTCAAACCCGACAGCGCATAGCGGTTATCCGCCAGAGCGATGAACACTGACGCCCCGCGACTGCAGATCCCTCCATTCAGCGACGCCTTGCCGGCCCCGCTGTTCTTCCGAACCGCCAGCGTGCCGGCACATGCGACCTATCCGCGCCATCGCCACGCCTGGGGCGAGTTCGTCTATGCCTTCAGCGGTGTGATGGAAATCGAAGTCGCCGGTCGTCATTACCTGGCGCCGCCGCAATATGGCATCTGGCTGCCGCCGGATCTGGAGCACATCGGCTTCAATCGTCACGAGGCCTGCCACTGCTCGGTGTATGTCGCCCCTGAGCATTGTGTCGAGCTGCCCGCCGAACCTTGTGCGTTGAGCCTGACCCCCTTGGTGCGTGCCTTGCTCGACGACCTGCGCGAATCGCCGCCTGATGCCTCGCGGCAGGCCGAGAACGAGCGACAGTTGCAGTTGCTGCTCGACAAGCTGGCTCGGGCACCCAAGGTCGGCAGCTACCTGCCGAGCTCCAGCGATCCGCTGCTGGAACCGGTGTTGCGGCAATTGACGGCCAACCCGGCGGATACGCGCTCGCTGGCGCAACTGGCCAATCAGGCCAATACCACCGAGCGTACGCTGATGCGCCGCTGCCAGCGCGACCTGGGCATGTCCTTCGCGCAATGGCGTCAGCGCCTGCGCGTGGTCGCGGCGTTGGCGCAGCTGGAGCGTGGTCGTACCGTGGAAAGCATTGCGCTGGATCTGGGTTACAGCAGTGCGTCGGCATTCATTGGCATGTTCCGCCGGCTGATGGGCGTGTCGCCCGATGAATACCGCAAGGGCAACTTGCCGCGACAGCAGTAGACGGTGGTGAAAATATCCCGGTGAGTCGTGCCAGGATTTATGGCACTGTCATGGCAGTGTGCTGGTCATAACGGGCACTTCACTATGATTCCCATGGAGGGAACCCATGCGTTCGATCTTCGCCGTACTGCCGCTGCTGGCTTTGGTTGGTTGCTCTTCGTACCAGGCCGACCCCGATAAGGTCACGGCCGTGCCGGCCGAGCGCCTGCTGGCGTATCAGACGCCGGTCAGTGGTGGCGGTGAGGTAGTGGTCAACCGTGATCTGGGCTTGATGGGCGGCGGTTGCTACGTCGCTGTGCTGGTCGACCGCAAGGTCGCGGCGCGCATCGCCGTGGGCGAGGAGGCGCGCTTCCAGGTGCCTGCGGGTAACCGCATCCTGGGCATCACTGCCGATAAGCAGGATGAAACCCTGTGCGGCAAGGGGCGCCTCAATCGCGAGGTGGCGGTGAAGGTCGAGGCGGGCGGTAGCGAAGATCTGCGGATCATCAGTCAGAACCGTGGCGGCTTCGATATCCAACTCAGCGAGCCGAGGTAGAATCCGCCTCACGAACTACTGCACAGGAAGTGCCCGTGAAAGATTTACCCATTGCCATCGTCGGGGCTGGTACCGCAGGTTTGGCCAGTGCCATTCTGCTGGCCCGCCAGGGCTGGACTGTCAGCATTTTCGACCGCGTCGCCGAATTGCAGCCGGTCGGTGCGGGCATTCTCCTGCAGCCCTCCGGCCTGGCCGCTCTGCGCAGCCTCGGCTTGCTCGATGAATGCGCTGCACTCGGTGCGCCGGTAAGCCGCCTGTATGGAACCTCCGCCTGCGCGGGACGAGTGATTCTCGACACCCGTTATCAGCACTGGCAAGCCGACTCCTTCGGCCTTGGTATCCATCGTGGTGTGCTGATGACGGCGCTGCTCAATGCAGCGCACGCGGCCGGCGTGAATATCTGCACGGGGATTTCCATCAGTCGTTTCCAGCAGTCGCCCACCCATGTGAGCCTGCTCGCCGCTGATGGTCAGGGTGACGAGGTCGCACTCGGCGACCACGCGGCGTTGATTCTGGCCGATGGCACCCGCTCGCAGTTGCGCGCGCAGATGCAGGTACGTCAGTGGGTCAAGCCCTATCCCTGGGGTGCGCTATGGAGCATCGTGCCGACTCCGGATGGGGCCGATTCCACCGATTTGCGCCAGTGGTACCGGGGCTGTTCGCAGATGTTCGGCATCATGCCGACCGGCGCTACCCATACCGACCGAGATACGCGCCTGAGCAGCCTGTTTTGGAGCCTGCCGGTGGCGACCCATGGTGCGTGGCAGCAGGCTGGCCTGCCTGCGTGGAAGGATTCGGTACGGCAACTCGCTGGCGAGCCGGCCGAAGCCTTTCTGCAGACGATCGACTCAGCGCAGCACCTGATGCTCGCCACCTATGCCGATGTGCGCATGTCGCAGTGGCACGACGGTCGGGTGCTGGCAATTGGTGATTGTGCCCACGCCATGAGCCCGCAACTGGGGCAGGGCGCGAACATGGCGCTGGTCGATGCTGTTGCGTTGGCCAATGCGCTGGGGTCAGCAGACCATGGTCAGGCGCCGAGTTTTCCTGACCGCTTCGCCGCCTACGCGGATCTGCGTCGCGCTCACCTGCGTTATTACCGCCAGGCCAGTCGCTTGCTGACGCCCTTGTTCCAGTCGGACAGCGCATGGTTGGCGGTCATCCGTGATACCGCGCTGTTCATGGCGCGGCACTTGCCGATGGGTCGCCAACATGCCGTTTCCACACTAGTTGGTGCGCGCACCGGTTGGTTGTTGTCCGGCAAGGGAGCCGCCGAGCTGTACGCGTTGCGCAAACCAACGACGCAGCCGGCTGCTCCGGCACCTTCCGTTTAGGCGGCGCCCTGCGCTTGCTGTACTTTCCAGGCCCAGAAGAAAATCAGCAGGCCGCCCGCCGCGGTTATAGCGCCGATGTAACCCGTCGATGTCCAGCCAAAACCGGCACTGATCGCCAGGCCGCCCAGCCAGGGGCCCAGGGCGTTGGCAATGTTGAATGCGGCGTGGTTGGAGGCAGCGGCCAGGGTTTGGGCGCCGGTGGCCACGTCCATCAGGTGGGTCTGCAGGGCCGGCGACAGGGCGGCGATGGTGCCCAGGGCTAGGATCGCTGGCAGCATCGTCCAGATCGAATGGGTGGCCATAGGTAGCAATAGCAGCACCAGCGCGCTCCACAGCAGAATCCAGGCCACCGACTTGAACTGCAGGCGGTCGAACAGCCAGCCGCCCGCCATGTTGCCGAGGATGCAGCCGACACCAAATATCGCCATGGCCACCGGGATCATGCCAGGGCTGACCTGGGTGACTTCCAGCAGTGTCGGAGCCATGTAGCTGAACACGCAGAACATCCCGGCGAAGCCGATCGAACCGATGCCCAGTGCCAGCCAGATCGGCGCGCGGTTGAAGGCGCGCAGCTCGTTGATCGGGCTGCTGCGTACTTCGTTACGATCGACCGGCAGGAATATCGCAACCATCGCCACGGTCAGTAGCGCAATCACGCTGACCAGCGCGAAGGCGTAGCGCCAACTGACGCTCTGGCCTAGCCAGGTGGCCAGCGGGTTGCCGACCAGAATGGCCACGCTCAGCCCCATCAGTACTCGACTCACCGCCTTGGCGCGCTTGTGCGGTGGCGCCATCGAGGCAGCAACCAGCATGGCGACGCCGAAATAGGCACCGTGAGGCAGGCCGGCGAAGAAGCGGAATATCAGCAGCGAGGAGTAGTCGGGCGCCAGGGCGCTGGCCAGGTTGCCGACGGCGAATACACCCATCAGCAACAGCAGCAGCGTCTTGCGCAGCAGGCGTGCGCCGAGCAGTGCCAGGATCGGCGCACCGACCACCACGCCAAGCGCGTAACTGCTGATCACGTGACCGACCTGCGGCTCGCTGACGCCCAGATCCTCGGCGACGTTGGGCATCAAACCCATGATCGAAAATTCACTGGTGCCGATGGCGAAACCGCCAAGTGCCAGGGCTAGTTCGATCAAAAGGATCGCCCCCGCGCTCAGGCGCGTGGCGTCGTGGGCTGGGCCACTCATGTGTTTACCTCGATAACGTGCGGCGAATCAGGCGGGGCATTATTCACGCAACGGGCCGTCGAGAGAACCGCTTTATTGCGCGGCTTCGTTCAGCGGTAGCGCTTGAGGATGGCATCGAATTCGCCGTCCTGTTTCATCTGCACCATAGCGCGCAGCAACTGCATGGTGGGTACATCAGGTTCGTCGCGAACCAGGCAGGCTGCCAGGTCACTGGCCAGTTCGTGTACCTCGTAGAGTTTTTGGGTTTCGTCGTTGTGGCGGTTGTACCACTGTAGGGCGAGCTCGTTGCTGATCGCATAATCGTAACGTCCGGCAGCGAGCTTGGTCAGAACCAGGCCCTGGGTGCGGCCATCGTCGCGCAGCAACTTGCCGCTCATGAATAGCGGATGCAGGGTCGGGTAATAGAAACCCAACACCGTACCTATGGATTGTTTGGGCAGTTTTTCCGGGGTGACCGGCTGAGGGCTGCGACCTATCAGCAGATCACGCTGCACCATAAAGGGGATGCTCCACACGTACTCGGGATAAGCTTCACTCAGCCACGCCGGATTAACGTAGCAGCGCACGTCGACCTCTTTGTGCAAGAGGGCGCGCTGTACGCGTAGGCGCGGCAACACCAGCATTTCAGCGCGACGGCCGAGCTTTTCTGCCAGGCGCATGTGCAGGTCGTAGAGAATGCCCGCGACGGCTTTGCCGTCGCGGATGTCGACCAGTGGCATGACGCCGCTTTCGGTGATCGAGAAGCGTATCGGGCGTTCCTCCGCGATGCAGCAGAAACTGAGCAAGGCGAGCACTGCGGCACACAGGCGAGGAGACATGGCACGAACCAGGCAGGATTGAGCGTTGTCGTAAAGCGTAGGCCGTCTGGAGCCGGTACGCTGCTGGTTCATGCTGATAAGACTCCATCATCGGTTGCGGTATACGAAAACTTCAGATTATTGTTTTAAAAGGCTTTTTATATGGGTCGATTGACTGAGCTTATTGGATTGATGGTTTCAATCAATGGGCTCTTTGATCCATATGGGGCTACTATCCCTCCTGTAAATTTTTCAACCCTCCTAAGGAGTTACTGATGTCTTTGATTAACACTCAAGTTCAGCCGTTCAAGGTCAATGCATTTCACAATGGCAAATTCATCGAAGTCACCGAACAAAGCCTGAAGGGCAAGTGGTCGGTACTGATCTTCATGCCGGCAGCTTTCACCTTCAACTGCCCGACCGAGATCGAAGACGCCGCCAACAACTACGAAGCCTTCCAGAAAGCTGGTGCCGAGGTTTACATCGTCACCACCGACACCCACTTCTCCCACAAGGTATGGCACGAAACTTCCCCTGCCGTTGGCAAGGCTCGTTTCCCGCTGATCGGTGACCCGACTCACCAGCTGACCAACGCTTTCGGCGTGCACATCGCCGAAGAAGGTCTGGCACTGCGCGGTACCTTCGTGATCAACCCGGAAGGCCAGATCAAGACCGTCGAAATCCACTCCAACGAGATCGCTCGTGACGTGGCCGAGACCCTGCGCAAGCTGCAAGCTGCTCAGTACACTGCCGCTCACCCGGGTGAAGTCTGCCCAGCCAAGTGGAAAGAAGGTGCACAGACTCTGGCTCCTTCCCTGGACCTGGTCGGCAAGATCTAAAAACGACCCGGAAGCCTCGCTTCCAGATGGTCAGCCGCGGGGATGTAACCCATCCCTGACGGCTCGGCGCCCGGGCGTAACCCGTCCGGGCGTTTTATTGCCCGAATTTCGTCATTGAGGACACGTTTATGTTGGACGCCACGCTTAAAACCCAGTTGAAGGCCTACCTGGAAAAGGTCATCCAGCCGTTCGAGATCGTCGCGTCCCTCGATGACAGCGACAAATCTCAGGAGCTCAAAGGTCTGCTCGACGATATCGTCAGCCTGACCGACAAGATCACCCTGAAAACCGATGGCACCGACGCCCGTGTGCCGTCGTTCGCCCTGAATCGCCCGAACGGCAACATCAGCCTGCGTTTTGCCGGCCTGCCGATGGGCCACGAGTTTACTTCGCTGGTGCTGGCGCTGCTGCAAGTCGGTGGCCACCCCTCGAAGCTGGCGGCTGAAGTGATCGAGCAGATCGCCAGCCTTGAAGGTGAATTCAACTTCGAGTCGTACTTCTCGCTGTCCTGCCAGAATTGTCCGGACGTCGTCCAGGCGCTGAACTTGATGGCCGTGCTCAACCCGAACATCCGTCACGTGGCCATCGACGGCGCGCTGTTCCAGGATGAAGTCGAGTCCCGTCAGATCATGTCGGTACCGAGCATCTACCTGAACGGCGAACTGTTCGGCCAGGGCCGTATGGACGCCGAGCAAATCCTCGCCAAGATCGACACCGGCGCTTCTGCCCGTGATGCGGCCAAGCTGAACGGCAAGGAAGCCTTCGACGTACTGGTCATCGGTGGTGGCCCGGCCGGTGCTGCGGCAGCCATCTACGCTGCCCGTAAAGGCATCCGTACCGGCGTCGCAGCCGAGCGTTTCGGCGGTCAGGTGCTGGACACCATGGCCATCGAGAACTTCATCTCGGTGCAGGAAACCGAAGGCCCGAAACTGGCCCGCGCCCTGGAAGAGCACGTCAAGCAGTACGACGTCGACATCATGAACCTGCAACGTGCCAGCGCACTGATTCCAGCTTCCAGCGCTGGCGGCCTGCACGAAGTGAAGTTCGAGAGCGGTGCGAGCCTGAAAGCCAAGACCGTGATTCTGTCCACCGGCGCACGCTGGAGAGAGATGAACGTGCCGGGCGAGAAGGAATACCGCAACAAGGGCGTTGCCTACTGCCCGCATTGCGACGGCCCGCTGTTCAAGGGCAAGCGTGTGGCAGTGGTCGGCGGCGGCAACTCCGGTGTGGAAGCGGCCATCGACCTGGCCGGTATCGTTTCAGAGGTTACGCTGCTGGAATATGACAGCAAGCTGCGCGCTGACGCCGTACTGCAGAAGAAGCTCTACAGCCTGCCCAACGTCAAGGTGATCACCAGCGCCCTGACCAGCGAAGTGAAAGGCGATGGCCAGAAGGTCACCGGTCTGGTCTACAAGGATCGCAACTCCGATGAGTTCGTCCCGCTAGCACTGGAGGGTATCTTCGTGCAGATCGGTTTGCTGCCGAACTCAGAGTGGCTGAAGGGCTCGGTGGAGCTGTCGGATCGTGGCGAAATCATCGTCGATGCTCGCGGTGAAACCTCGATGCCCGGCATCTTCGCCGCGGGTGACGTGACCACCGTGCCGTACAAGCAGATCGTCATCGCCATGGGTGAGGGCTCGAAAGCGTCGCTGAGCGCCTTCGATCATCTGATCCGCAGCTGATGCGCTAAGCCAGAAGCACGAAAGGCGGGCCTGATGGCCCGCCTTTTTCATTTCTGTTTTTCAGAAAGTGTGGCAACCAGCCAGGATCGACAGATATCTCCCCGAACCAATTGATCGCCGGCAAGCCGGCTCCTACGGGGAGAGCAATGGCAGTCGCTACATCTGTAGGAGCCCGCTTGCGGGCGATTCGGCTGGGCGCTGCATCTCGCTATCGCCGGGTTGAGTCACTCAGTCGGTTTCTTCATCGCGAATCAGCACGAAGCTGGGGCCCTGTTCATCGTCCAGGCGCTCGCAGACGAAGTACATCTCTACCTTGCCAGCACTGGACATGATCGCCAGGTAATCACCGGCCTGTGGGGTGAAGAAGGCCTTGGAGCCAGGCTTGGCTTCGCAGGCGACCAGTGCGGTGAAGAACAACGCCGGATCGCTGCCATCGAAATAATCGTCACGCTCGGCAGCATCCCATTCCTGAGGCGGCTCGAACGGGCCGGTGAACAGGACTTTGGCATCACCCATGTCCCGTTCTTCAGCGTCGGTATCGTCTTCATCCGGGCGATAGACCGTGCAGTCCTGTGACTCGGCGGCATCCAGCACGCGCTGGCGTTGTTGATCATCGATTAGGGACACGGTGGCTCCGACTATCAGAAAAAATCTAGGTGTGCAGTGTGAGCTGCGCCACGGTGGCCTGCAATCACCCGCGTGCGATTTCCCCCGAGCCCGGAAACTGCGATGCTGGTACGACCGTGAAGCAGCATTGAGAACAATCATGAAGATCAGCTCGGATTTCGACAGCGGCAACATCCTCGTACAGGACGCCAGCGACCCGCACAACGTGCTGCTGGCCATGCGCAAGGATCTCAATAGCCACCATTTCCAGTGGTTTCATTTCCAGGTCGAGGGCCTGACACCTGGTGCGCGCCACGATTTCAGCATCACCAACGCCGGGCAGTCGGCCTATAGCCATGCCTGGACGGGCTACAACGCAGTGGCCTCTTACGATCAGCGCACCTGGTTCCGTGTGCCAAGCCGCTTCGAGGATGGCGCCCTGCATTTCGGCCTGGAGCCCGAGCAGGCGCAGATCTGGTTCGCCTACTTCGAGCCCTACAGCCGCGAGCGGCACAGTGACCTGATCGCTCAGGCGCTGGCCTTGCCGGGTGTCGAGCTGCATGGCAGCGGGCGCAGCATCGAGGGACGGGATATCGAGCTGCTGCGTGTGCACCGCCATCCGCAAGCGAGCCGAAAGGTGTGGATCATCGCCCAGCAGCATCCGGGTGAGCACATGGCCGAGTGGTTCATGGAGGGCATCGTTCGCCGTCTGCAGGACAGCAGCGACGTAATTCTCGAAGCGCTGCTGCAGCAGGCCGATCTCTACCTGGTGCCAAACATGAACCCGGACGGCGCCTTCCGTGGCCATCTACGCACCAACGCCGCGGGCCAGGATCTCAATCGCGCCTGGCAGTCGGCCAGCGTCGAGCGCAGCCCGGAGGTGTTCTTCGTGCAGCAGGCCATGCGTGAGGTGGGCGTGGATCTGTTTCTCGATATCCACGGGGACGAAGAAATCCCTCATGTGTTCACCGCCGGCTGCGAAGGCAATCCCGGATTCTCGCCACGGCTGGAGGCACTGGAAGATGAGTTCCGCAGCCGTCTGGTCGAGCGTGGCGCAGAGTTTCAGACACGCTTCGGTTACCCACGCAGCGCACCGGGGCAGGCCAATACCGCTTTGGCCTGCAATTCAGTAGGGCTGGAGTTCGACTGCCTGTCATTTACCCTGGAGATGCCTTTCAAGGATCACGACGACACGCCAAACCCGCTGACTGGCTGGGACGGCGAGCGCTCGATGAAGCTGGCCGGCGAGATGCTCGACGTGGTAGCAGAGATGGTCGATCGGCTGCGCTGATCAGGCATGCTCGTGCAGGGTGTCTTCCTCATCCTGCGCGGCCTGCAATTGCTGCAGGGTCTGCATCTTTTCGGCGATCTCCTTCTCGGCCGCGGCGCGCTGCTCAGGTGGCAGGCTCTCGAGCTCCTCCTCGGTCATGCCGATTTCCTTGAGGATCTTGTCGCGCATCTTCTCGGCAGGCGACATGTCCATGTAGGCCATGAACTGAGCAAGGGCACTGTCGGCGGCTGGCTTCGTGTCCGAGTTGACGCCTGGCGTGCTGCCGGACGTCTGCTGCGAATCCTCAGCGGTGCTGTACAGGTTGACCATCATCCGCGCGAAGGCTTCGTTGTAGGCCTGCTGGCTGGAGTCCGCCTGATTGCTCTTGAATCCCTTGGGCGCTGCATTGGCTTCCTGCGCTTTCTCTTGCTTGGCGAGCGACGCTTCGCTGTTTTGTTTGAAATCCAACGCTTCGACACGGCTGCGTTGCAGGGGGCTGGGCGTTCCGTAGTGGGTGAGCGAACCGATGATGCTCATGGCAGACCTCCTTGGCTTTAGGCCTTCAGAATTAGCAAGGCCTGTGCCAGCCAATTGGTTGCTGCCAATTATTTGATTATGAAAGGATTTATTTTTCATGCTGGGGCGCTTTGGGCAGACCTTTGCCGCTCACGGCAAGTCGCTGCCGCCTGTCGTAATGTCCTCAGTTCGGCAGGTCGAACAGGCCTTGCTGTTGCACTGTCGGTAATATCGGCGTGACTATGCGCGCGAGTGGCTGCCGGCTGACTTGCACGGTTGGTATGTGGGGCACACGGCTGCGTTGTACTTGCCACCAGCCTGGTAGCAGGGCGCGTACTTCGGGCAGGGTGAAGCGGTCGTCCATCAAGTGCACCACGCCACTGTCCTGCGGGGTTCGGATGACCCGGCCAGCGGCTTGCACCACCTTTTGCAGACCAGGAAACAGGTAGGTGTAGTCGTAACCGTTGGTGAACATTTCCGCCATGCGCTGCTTGATCTGCTCGTTGATCGGGTTGATCTGTGGCAGGCCCAGGGTGGCGATAAAGGCGCCAATCAGGCGGTCGCCCGGCAGGTCGATGCCTTCGCCGAAAATCCCGCCCAGCACCGCGAAGCCAATACCTCTGCCACCCGGCTCGAAACGTTCGAGAAACTGCTGACGCTGGCTTTCGTCCATTTGTCGAGCTTGTACCCAGCGCTCGATCTGCGGGTGATCGTGCTCGAAGCGTTCCAGCACTTGTTGCAGGTAGGCATAGCTGCTGAAGAACGCCAGGTAATTGCCCGGGCGTTCAGCGAACTGCTTTGCCATCAGGGCAACGATGGGTGTTATCGAGTGCTCGCGGTGTTGGTAACGGGTCGACAGATTGCTCACCGCATGCACCTGCAACTGCGTGGCCTGGAATGGTGATTCGACGTCCAGCCAGGGCGTGGCGTGTGGCAAACCGAGCAGGTCGGCGTAGTAGTCAGCCGGGCTCAGGGTGGCGGAAAACAGCGTAGTGCTGTGGCTGTTCTCGAACCGCGGGGTAAGAAAGGGCGCCGGTACGATATTGCGCAGGCACAGAGTCGAATGGCTGCGTCCGCGCAAAGGTGGTTGGCGACTGATGTCGAACAACGAGTGCGGGCCAAAGGCTTCCGCCAGGCGGCAGAAGGCCATGGCATCGAGATAGAACTGCAGCAGTTCGCCGTCGTTTCCGGTGGGCTGATCGGTCAGGTGATCGGTAATGGCACTGACCGCTTTCTGCAGGGACATGAGCAGCAAGTCTGGTGGTTGCGGATAGGTCTGGTAGTCCTCGTGCTGTTCCTTGTGCAACTGCTTCCAGTGTCGGCTGATGCGCGTCAGTACGCTACCCAAGCCCTTGGGCGCATTGCTGTGCATGGCTTCGAAGCGTGCCTGGTCGAGTTCAGCGCTGTACATGCTTCGAGCCCGTTCGATCAGGTTGTGGGCTTCGTCGACCAGCACTGTTACGCGCCATTCGTTGATCAGGGTCAGGCTGTAGAGCAGGGCGCTCATGTCGAAGTAATAGTTGTAGTCACAGACCACTACATCAGCCCAGCGGGTCAGCTCCTGGCTCAGGTAGTAGGGGCAGACCTGATGCTGGAGGGCGATATCGCGCACCGCAGCCTGATCCAGCCAGGTGCAGTCGACAGCGGCCTGGCGGGCGGCGGGCAGGCGGTCGTAGAAGCCGCGAGCCAGTGGGCAGGATTCGCCGTGACAGGCTTTGTCCGGATGCTCGCAGGCTTTGTCTCTGGCAACGTGTTCAAGCACGCGCAGTGGCAGCGCTTCGCCGCGCAGCGTTTGCAAGGCATGCAGGGCCAATCGGCGTCCCGGCGTCTTGGCGGTGAGAAAGAACAGCCGATCAATGCCCTTCTCGGGAAACGCCTTCAATTGCGGGAACAGCGTGCCGAGAGTTTTGCCGATGCCCGTGGTGGCCTGGGCCATCAGGCAGTGGCCATCGCGGGCGGCACGGTATACGGCCTCGGCCAGTTGTCGCTGGCCAAGGCGAAACTCGACGTGGGGAAAGCACAGTTCGCTCAAGGCTGTGTCACGCATCAGGCGGTGAGCCTGTTCCTGCTCGGCCCAGGTGATGAAGCGGCTGCATAGCGTCTCGAAGAACGCCTGCAGCTCCGCTGCCGTACAGGTTTCGCGCAGCACACTTTCCTTCTGGGTGAGGACGTTGAAGTACACCACCGCGAGTTCGACCTCGGCCAAGCCGCGACTCTGGCAGAGCAGCCAGCCGTAGACCCGTGCCTGGGCCCAGTGCAGTTGCCGGTGGTTGTCCGGTATACGGCTGATCTCACCGCGGTGGGTCTTTATTTCTTCCAGCAGGTTGAGGTGTGGATCGAAACCGTCAGCGCGGCCGCGCACCTGCAGCGACTGGAACTCCCCGGCCAGGGGCACTTCCGCCTCGTAGTGCGCGCCACGCCGGCTGACCACCGTGGCATGCCCAGCCATGCCTTCCTGAGCTGTGGGCGAGGGCGTGAAACGCAGGTCGAGGTCGCCGCATTTGGCGGTGAACTCGCAGAGCGCGCGCACCGCCACGCGGTAGCTCATGCTTCGGCCCATTGCACGTAGCAGACGTCCACCGGCATGTCGTGCTCGGCACAAAATGCCAGCCAGCGGCGCTGGTTATCCTGCAGCCGATCACCCGGGCCTTTGACCTCGATCATGCGGTAGCGTTTTTCCTCGGGCCAGAACTGGATCAGGTCGGGCATGCCGGCGCGATTGGCCTGGATATCACCGAGCAAGCGGCGAAACCAGGCGTGCAGATGCGCCGCCGGCAGGCAGTCCAGCGCCTGCTCCAGCAGCGTTTCGCTGAGCACACCCCAATGCACGAAGGGTGACTGGATACCGAATTTTTCGCGGTAAGTCTGGCGAATGATCTGGCGGTACCTGTCATCGTCCAGTTGCGCCAGACAGGCCGCGAACAGCGCACGACGGCGCGGGTAGAAGTCGGCTCTGAGCAGGTCTGCCGGGCCGTGCTGGAACGGGTGGAAGAACGCACCAGGCAGTGCTGAGAAGATCGCCGGCCAGCAAAGTAGGCCGAACAGGCTGCAAATCAGTGTGTTCTCGACGTAATGCACGGGTGCTTCGCTACGCTGCAGGTGCATCTGCACGAGTTGTTCCACTGCTAACAACGGCAGCTTGGGCAGTTGCAGATCAAGACGAGCAGGTGTGGGCGCTTTGGTGCGTTTCTGCGCAGGCAGACCCAGCTGCCGGGTCAGGCGCACCAGTGCCCGTTCGGCCAATTGCAGTTCGCCGTCGCTGTTCGGTGTGGTGATGGCCAAGCTGGCCAACTCGAAGGCCTCCGTGTAGCGCAAGGTGCGTTCCAGTACGCGAATCTGCCGCTGTCGTGCTGCGCCATAACCGCTGCTGGCGTATACCTGCAAGGCCAGTTCGAACTCGGCGCAACGCTCCAGGTGCTGACCGATGCGAAACAGCAACTTGGCGCGCCGTTCGGCAATGTAGGGATTTTCGTAGTGGCGAGTGTCGATGCGTTCGAGTAACTCGGTACTCGCATTTCCGGCCTCGAATACTTCACGACAGCGCTGCAGATGCAGGTAATCGTCGACATCCTCGCGACAGCGCAGCGCTCGTGAGTCAGGCGGGAAGTCGACGCTTTCGTAGCGCAAGATACCCAGGTCAGCGAGCACGAACTCCGACCACTCCTGATGCAGATTGCCGAAGAACATCAACCGCAGCCGCTCGCTCAGATCGTCGATGGTCAGACTGTAGAGCGCATCGTCGAGTGTTGGGCACCACGCAACGAATGACTGAGCGTCGTCGAATTGCGCGGCGAGTTGCTCCAGCAGGTCGCCTTTGCGGGCGCGGCGGTCGATGAGCCGTGCGGCGAAGCAGTCAATAATCTCGTCCTTGCGCAGCAGCGTCAGCAGTTCATCTAT
Source organism: Pseudomonas sp. PME37.24/006 (assembly GCF_055556635.1). Taxonomy (NCBI): domain Bacteria; kingdom Pseudomonadati; phylum Pseudomonadota; class Gammaproteobacteria; order Pseudomonadales; family Pseudomonadaceae; genus Pseudomonas; species Pseudomonas sp. PME37.24/006. Next base: position 959,604 of record NZ_JBVHNL010000002.1, on the reverse strand, counting down.
CTGCAGCGCCGCATCATCGACTACCCAGCCGTTGGCAACGAGCGTCAAGGCGGCCTTGCGGCTGCAGCCAATTTCTTCGTAGTTCAGCTTGCTGGCGCGAAAATGCACGCCTTTGCGCATGATCATGCGTACCAGCAGGGCTTGTGCCGGGACGTTGAGCGTACTGAAAGCGTGCAAAAACGCATGCTCACGAGCGTTCAGCAGATCGGCATGGCGTTCGCCAATCCACGTCAGGGCCTTGTGAAAGTTATGCAGGTAGTAGAAACGCGTATCGCTGGAAAATGGCATGAGACAGTGCTGGGTACTGGTTTTATATACAGATATCAGGCCGCTCGTCATCTGGCAATGAGCAAGGGATAGGCGGGCAGCACGTCGCGCTGTCGCTTGGTGCCGATAGCGGACTACACTGCTGCACCTCCATCGCCGCTTGAGCGGGCCATCATGAACAGCCAGTTAGCCCCACTTTCTGCGGGTACGTTGACCGAGCGCCATTACGAGATGCTGGTTCAGGCCGTTGCCGACTATGCGATCTTCATGCTGAGTCCGGAAGGCTGCATCGTTTCCTGGAATGCCGGTGCTGCGCGTATCAAGGGCTACGACGCCACTGAGGTGATCGGCCAACACCTGTCGATCTTTTATTCCGACGAAGACCGGCATGAGCGCAAACCCTGGCAGCTTATCGAGCGGGCGCTGCGCGATGGGCGATCTCAGGATGAGGGTTGGCGTGTGCGCAAGGATGGCACACGTTTCTGGGCGCTGGTGGCGATTGAAGTGATTCGCAATGAAGAGGGCGTGGTCATCGGGCTGGCCAAAATCACCCGCGATATCACGGATCGCCACGAGGCAGACTTGCGCTATGACGCCCTGCGCGCCCAGCTATTTCAGGCGCAGAAACTCGAAGCGCTGGGCCAGTTGAGTGGTGGCATGGCCCACGATTTCAATAACCTGCTAACGATCATCCTCAGTGCTGCCAAGCTGGCTAGCCGCGCCAGCAACCCGGAGCGCTTGGCAAGCCTGCTCGCCAGTATTCAGAACGCTGGCGAGCGTGGCGCGCAGATGACGCGTAATCTGCTGACCTTCGCTCGCTGCGAACAGATGCCGAGCCGCCTGGTCAACCTCAATGAGTTGCTTGATACCGCTCATACGTTCATGAACCAGGCGCTGCCCAAAGGGATGAGCCTGGAAATGCAATACGCCCCAGACTTGCATCGTGTCGAACTCGACCCGAGTCAGTTGGAAATGGCGCTGCTTAACCTTATCCTCAATGCCCGGGATGCTATGCACGGCGTGGGTATCATCCGGTTGCACGCTGAGAACCGCACACTCGCTGGGGAGTTCGACGATCTGCGCGGAGAGTTCGTGTTGATTTCGGTCATTGACCAGGGCATTGGTATCGATCCAGCCATTCGCTCGCGGCTTTTCGAGCCGTTTTTCACCACCAAGGACGTAGGCAAGGGGACTGGGTTGGGGCTCAGTCAGGTTTATGGCTTTGCCCGGCATGCAGGCGGCGGCGTGCACGTCGAGAGCGCGGCAGGGCAGGGTGCTACCATGATTCTCTGCTTGCCGACGGCTGTCGGGGAATCAGCAGGTGCTCGGACATGAACATGCTAGTATCCGCGAGTCGCTTTTCCCATCAGCGTGTTAATCCGTAGGAAAAGCATATTCAAGCGTGGGCTTTTACTGCGTATTTTCGACTGAGGCAGGCCAGAACTTGGAACAGCTACAACGCCTTAAAAGTGGGATCGATGGGCTAGACGCTTTACTGAAGGGCGGTCTGGTCGCAGGTGCATCCTACATCGTTCAAGGACGCCCCGGCTCGGGCAAAACCATCCTGGCGAACCAGATAGCGTTCAATCATGTGCGCGATGGTGGCCGCGTGTTGGTGGCCACCTTGCTGGCCGAATCCCATGAAAGGCTTTTTCAATTCCTTTCGACGATGACCTTCTTCGACCCGGCCAAGGTCGGTGCGGAAATCCAGTTCGTCAGTGCTTTCGACACCTTGGAGAATGAGGGCCTCGATGAGGTCGTCAAGTTGCTGCGCCGTGAAATCAGCCGCCAGAAGGCCACGCTGCTCATCGTCGATGGTCTGCTGAATGCCCGCTCCAAAGCGGAGAATCAGATCGACACCAAGAAATTCATTGCCGAGCTGCAGGGGCACGCCGCTTTTGCGGGTTGCACCGTGCTGTTCCTGACCAGTTCTCGCCTGGACGATGGCAGCCCCGAGCACACCATGGTCGATGGCGTGATCGAGCTCGGTGAGGAACTCTTTGGCGCGCGCTCTGTACGCCGCATTCACTTGCGCAAGACCCGCGGCAGCGGTGCGCTGTCCGGGCTGCACGAGTGCGAAATCACCGACGACGGGCTGGTTGTTCACCCGCGTCTGGAAAGCCTGTACAGCAAACCGATGCAGGACGATATCGACACGCTGGCTCGCATTACCAGCGGGATTCCAAGCCTCGATAAGCTGATCGGCGGTGGTCTTTCGGAGTCCTCGGTTACCTTGGTCATGGGGCCGTCTGGTGTCGGCAAGACTACGCTGGGGCTGAATTTTCTCGCGCAGTCCACGGTGGAAATGCCAGGCCTGCATTTCGGCTTTTACGAAACGCCGCAGCGCCTGCGCATCAAAGCCGAAGCTATTGGCCTTGACCTGCGGTCACTGGAAGAAAGTGGCGCGTTGCACATCATGTGGCAGCCAACCACCGAGGGACTGCTTGACGGTCTCGGTGCACGGGTCATCAAGGCAGTCAAAGAGAAAGGTATAAAACGCCTGCATATTGACAGTCTCGGCGGCATGGCACGCGTGGCCACTAGCAGCGCACGCCTGATCGAATTTTTCAGTGCGCTGATGAGCCAACTGCGCTCTATGGGCGTCACCGTGTTCGCTACCTGGGAGATGCGTGACCTGTTTGCGGCTGAGATCAATGCGCCAGCTCCGGAGCTGTCGAGCATTGTCGATAATCTGGTGCTGATGCGTTTCGTGGAAAAGGACGCTGAACTAAAGCGGCTTTTTTCCATACTTAAGATGAGGGACAGTTATTACGATTCCTCACTCTTGGAAGTGGTGATCAGCGATCATGGTATTGAACTCAGCAAGGCATTCAAAAACCAGGCAGGCGCTTTGTCAGGTAACGCCGTTCCGGCGCAGGACGCCTGAGCCATGCGTGCCTGACCGAGCCTATTGATTATGACAACCATCCTGATAGTCGATGATGAATACCTGATCGCGGATATTCTCGGCTATGCCATGGAAGATGAAGGCTACATGGTGGTGAAGGCGAGCAATGGCCGTAGAGGGCTGGAAGTGCTCGACCGTGAACGCCCTGAGCTGGTCATTACGGATTTCATGATGCCAGTCATGGATGGTCTTGAGTTCGCCCGTGCGATACGGGCGAGGCCTACGTCGGCTGATCTGCCGATCATCCTGATGAGCGGTGCTCAAGGCAGTGTCGGCCGAGCCAGCCCTGAGCTGTTTGCTGCAGTATTCGACAAACCCTTCGATATCAATCAGGTCATCGCCAAGGTGAAGGAACTCATCGGCTCGAACTGATTGATCGCGCCATCGTTTTGCCCCCATTCCCGCTTCGCTGGTTTCCCTCCTTCTCTCTTTTCTATTTCTGGAACGCCTGTGCCTGGGCGAATGTCGAACCCCATGTATACGCCACTGTCGCTGTAAGGCGCCTGAGGCAGTCTGTTGTGTCGAGAGTAGGTATCCATGGATGAGGTCGTAGTACGGGCGCCCGTTGACGCCCGGTGGTGGGATGCCAAATTGGCTGTTTTCCTATTTGCGTGGAAGGCGGCCCATGGTGGTTCGGCAGCTTCATACGGACGTTTGCGAGTGCATGCTGCCAGCGCGCTCCGGTACCGGGGCGCGGTCATGATTCGCAGGTGGTGCCCAGCATGCGCGTATTGATCTGCAGTGACGAGGCGAGCCGGTTGCTACCGCTGCTTTCACCTTTGGGGTTGACCTTCGAGTTGTGCGAAAGCTTTGCCATGTTGCTCGATGCCCTGGCTGGCAACGCCGATGCTGTCTTGATCGCCGAAGAGATGTTGGCGGGCCAGGATGAGTTGGCACACGCCAGGCTTTTCCAATCGTCGCTTCCGCTTATCCTGCTTGGTGCTGCCACAGTACAAGAGCCGCCTGCAGCACTCAGTGGCCGCGGTGTCGTCGTGCTGGAGCGCCCTTTCACGTCGCGCTCACTGTGCAGTTGCCTGATGGCACTACTCAAACGTTCGCCAAGCGGCGTTGTGGAGGCTCATCGCAGCGAGTGCGAGTTGGCGTTGCTGCAAAGTCAGAAGATGGATGCCGTTGGAGCGTTGACCGGCGGTATTGCACATGACTTCAACAATGCGCTTACTGGCATCATCGGCGCGCTCGATATCATGAAACGCCGTGTTGCCAATGGTCGGCTCGAAGGGATAGAGCGCTTTATCGAGGCCGCCAGCGTTTCTGCGGATCGGGCCAGTGCGCTGACCCAGCGGCTGCTTACCTTTTCTCACCGACAGCCACTGGAGGCCAGGCCAGTTGATGTGGCTCCCCTTCTCGAATCGCTGGAGCTGCTGATCGGGCGCACGATCAGTAAAGGTACTTCGCTGCAGGTCGATTATCAGCACGGTACGGTGCGGGTTCTGGTGGATGCTCGGCAGCTGGAAAGCGCAATTCTCAACCTTGCCGTCAACGCCCGTGATGCCATGCCCAATGGCGGGCAAATACGGCTGCACACATCACTGATCAGCCTGGCACGGCAAGAGATGACGGCCTTGCCGGATCTGCTGCCAGGTGATTATCTGCTGATCGCCTTTTCCGATACCGGCTCTGGCATCAGCAGCGAGACGCTGGAGAAGGTTTTCGATCCGTTCTTTACCACCAAGTCCGCCGGGCAGGGCAGTGGCCTGGGCTTGCCCATGGTGCATGGGTTCGCGCGACAGAGCGGTGGGCAGGTCACCATTCACAGTGAGCCTGGTATTGGTACCACGGTGCGCCTGTACTTACCCCTCGCCGCTGGCGAACACGCTCCCGATGCCAATCTGCTACCCGAGCGTGCGTTGGGCCATCGTGTTCTGCTGGTTGAAAGCGATTCGGCAGTACGGCTGCTGGTGTCCGAGGTGTTAGCAGGGAGACGCTGTGAAATCGTCAACGCTGCCGAACCTCAGGCGGCTATCGACTTGCTCGCGTCCAGCGCGTCGTTCGACCTGCTGGTCTCGGATATCAGCCTGCCAGGTATCACGGGTTTGCAGCTCGCCGATCTAGCGCAGCAGTGCAGGCCTGGCTTGCCTGTATTGCTGATAGCTGGAGATGCCGATACCGAGCCGCTTGCCTCGTTACCTGGCCTCAAGAGCATCAATAAACCCTTCTCCATGCGAGAGCTGAGCGAAACCATCGACGACATGCTGCCGTCGAGGCCATGACGCTTTTTCTTGGTGCTTCCCGTCTGCCAGAGCCCGGTGTAGGTGCGTTTGCGTCAAGGGCAACGGCCTTCCGGCAACTTTTTCCCTCGATAGCATCCTGCTGCGGAATCAAAGCGTTGCTCCGTAGTCCTAAACCCTGACAACGAAAAGGCGGTAGCCCATATCGCCACCTCCAGCCTCTTGAAGTGCTGGTCTGGACGTCGATCCGTTTGCAGTACCAATGCCATTTTTCCTGCGTGCTGCTGTTGAGCGGGCAGAGAGATTTGGTGATTGCGTTAGAGAAGGGATGCTGCTGTATGCGCCAGCCATGACGGGCTTCTGGTGGCGTGCAGGCGCTTGCGGTTGGGCCGATAACTGCCTGCGTCTATCAATTCAATGTCGCCGTACCACTATGGCGATTGTGGGGGAGATATTAACCATTGAACGGTAATCACAGCCTATGAAAATGTTGAAGGAATCCCTCAAGAAGGTATTGCCCCGCGACAGCATCGACAACCTGAAAGGGATGCAGAAAAAGCTCTCCATGAGCTGGATTCGCGCACTCTCACGGTCTGCCACGCTGCGCCGCTTCCACTATTCGTTCTTCTCGTCGGCGTTCGACCGTGAGGCTTACGCGGTGGTGGTCGGTCACCTGCAGCACGAGGAAAACCTGTCCGGCGCCGAGCCGGTCAACTACTTCCTGCGTCGTGCCGTGCACCGTATCGAGAAGGGGTTGATCATGCAGCCCAGGCGCGAAGTGTTCGCCCTGGATTACATCGGCGATACGGTCGACAGCTACATCGCCTCGCTCAACGGCAATGTGGATCGTGACGAAGTCAGCTGGGCTCACGATGTGCTCGCCGAATACTTCACCGTGACCGGTGATCATCCGGTGATCAACCGAGCTCGCGAGAAATTCGCCCGCTTCGAGCGCCCGGTCAGTTCGCCAGGCAGCCTGCGCAACCCTGACACCGAGCGCGTGCCGTTCGCCGCTGACGTCAGCACGCCAAGCGTGGATTACACCGCCATGCGCCAGCTGTCGATGAAGCGCCGCTCGGTGCGCTGGTATCAGGATCGCCCGGTACCGCGCGACGTGATCGACAAGGCCGTTGAAGTTGCCGTGCAGTCGCCGAGCGCCTGCAATCGCCAGCCGTATCGCTTCCTGATCTTCGATGATGCGGCTTCCGTGGCACAGGCTTCGCGCTTGCCGATGGGTGTTGCCGGTTTCGATCACAACTTCCCGGCCATCGTCGCCGTGGTTGGCCGCCTGCGTGCCTACCCGCACGTTCGTGATCGCCATGTGATCTATATCGACGGCGCACTGGCTGCGATGTCCTTCATGTTCGCGCTGGAGACACAGGGCGTGTCGTCCTGCTCGATCAACTGGCCGGACATTCCCGAGCGCGAGCAGGCCGCCGCCAAGCTGCTCAAACTCGACCCGGACGAACGCATCGTCATGTTCATTTCCCTGGGTTATGCCGCGGACACCGGCCTGGTGCCGTATTCGCAGAAGCTGTCGCTGGATGAAGCCCGCAGCTACGGGCACCTGGAGACGTCCAGCCGATGAGTGCCGCGCGTGTCCAGGAGGGCATGAAGTACCTCCTCAACTCTGGCTGGATGCTGGCCGAGAAGTTCTTGATGCTGGCCATCGGCCTGGCGACTACCGTGGTACTGGCTCGTTATCTGGGCCCCGAGGATTTCGGTTACCTCAACTATGCACTCGCGCTGCTGGGCCTGCTCAGCATCGTGGTGCACCTGGGGCTGACCGGCCTGGTGGTCAAGGAGCTGCGCAGCAACCCGGAAAACGAAGACCAGATTCTCTCGACGGTATTCATGATCAAGGTGGGCTGCTCGGTGTTCGCCTTCGCGATCATGATGGGCACCTACCTGATCGGCAACGACCAGAATTTCCTGGTGCTGCTGTTCACCGCCCTGGCGCTGTTCTTCACGCCGTTCGAGATGCTCATCGACTGGTTCCAGGCGCGGGTGCAGGCCAAGTATGCCGCCGTGGCAGGGTTCGTCGGGCAGCTTGGTGGCAACGGCCTGAAGATGATCCTGGCCATCGCCGGTGCCGGCCTGGTGTATATCGCCCTGGCCCACGTGGTGGTGGTGATGGTCACCTCGGCGATCCTGGTCTGCTATGCGGTGATGCTCAAGCGCGAGTTCCGCTTCGACTTTTCCTGGACGCTGGGCAAGACCCTGCTCAAGAAAAGCCTGCTGATCTTCCTCGGTTCGCTGTCGGCGGTGATCTACCTGAAGGTCGATCAGATCATGCTGCAGTACATGCTCGGCGAGTATTCAGTGGGTGTGTATTCGGCGGCTTCGCGGCTGTCGGAAGCCTGGTACCTGATCCCGACCATCCTCATGGCGTCGGTCTTCCCAAAGATGATCGATCTCAGCAAGACCGATACGGCTGGCTACAACCGCTTCATGCAGGTCGCGCTGGATGTGCTGTTCTTCATGGCGTTCGGCCTGGCGGTAGTGGTGTTCTTCCTCTCCGACTGGATCGTCCTGACGCTTTACGGCGAGCAGTACGCTGATGCCGGGCCGGTGCTGGCGATCCATATCTTCGCGGCGACCTTCGTGTTCATGCGCGCGCTGTTCAGCAAGTGGATCATCATCGAAGAGGCCTTCATCTTTTCCCTGGTCACTCAGGGCCTGGGGGCGGTGAGCAACATCGTGCTCAATTACTTCCTCATCCAGAGCCACGGTGTCGTCGGTTCCGCCTGGGCGACGCTGATTTCCTATTCCATCGCCGGTTACGTGAGCCTGCTGCTGTCACGCAGGACGCGACCGCTGTTCATCATGATGACCAAGAGTATTTTCCTGCACGTGTTCATTAGCGTGCCCCAGTTGATTCGTGAATTCAGGAGAACGTGATATGTACGTCGAGATTCGCAAAGCCGGTTTCGTCAACAAGGGGGCTGCACTGATGCTGCACGCTGCCCTGCAGCAGGTACAGAAGAATCTTCCTGCCGCCAAGGTGGTGATGGAGCCTGGCCGCGCCAAGAGCCCTTATCCCTACGTCAACCGTGCATCCCTGGGCCTGTATCAGAAAGCCTGGCTGTGGCGCGCCGGCATCCCCTTCGGCGACCTGGCGGCGTTGGTGCCGGCCGGTATTCGCGAGCAGTACGGTGTGGTGCTCGACAAGGAAGTGAACGTGGTACTGGACGCCGCTGGCTTCGCTTACAGCGATCAGTGGGGCCCGGATCTGTCCGAGGAATTGGCGCGCTCCAGCAAGCGCTGGAAGAAGCAGGGCTCGAAAGTGATCCTGCTGCCCCAGGCATTCGGCCCGTTCCGCGATCAGAAGAGCAAGGATGCGGTCAGGGCGTTCCTCGACAACTGTGATCTGGTTTTCGCCCGCGAACAGGTCTCTTACGACTATCTCACCGAGGTGGTTGGCGAACGTGACAACATCAAAATAGCGCCCGATTTCACCAACCTGATCACCGGTACCTTGCCGGCCTATTTCGATCCTGAAATTCATCAGGTCTGCGTAGTGCCCAACTGCCGCATGCTCGACAAGACCGGTGACAGCGTCGCCAAGGGCTATGTGCCGTTCCTGCAGCGCGCTACCAAAATGCTGGTGGAGCGTGGCGCCAAGCCGTTCCTGCTGATCCACGAAGGCGAGGGCGATGCCCGGGTGGCCGAGCAGGTATCGCAAGCGGTCGGTGGCTTGCCGATCCTGCGTGAGACCGATCCGCTGGCCATCAAGGGCATCCTCGGCGCCTGTCGCGGCACCTTGGGTAGTCGCTTCCATGGTCTGGTCAGTTCGCTGTCGCAAGGGGTACCGTCGTTGGCTACTGGCTGGAGCCACAAGTACCAGATGCTGTTCGCCGACTACGGTTTTGCCGAAGGCGTGCTGAATATCAATTTGACTGACGAGGAGCTTTCCAGTGCTCTCGATTACCTGACCGACCCTGCGCAGATGCAGGCGCTCTCGAGCCGTTTGCAGGCGCATTCCGCGGAACTGAAGACGCGTACTCAAGCCATGTGGGATGAAGTGTTTGCGTTGATCGGACAGAGCCACAGCGTGCGTAGCGAGAAGCCGCTAGCTGTGGCAGCGGGGCGCTAAGGCGCCTGCTTGCGGGTGACCCTCCATGGGTAGCGTTTATTGCGCCTGGTGGGTTACGCGGCGCGCTGAGTGAGCGGTGCCTGCCAATGCGTAGCTATGGCGCCACTCACCCACCCTACGGGTTGTGCAGCAACGAAAAACGCCCCGGTTGATCACTCAACCGGGGCGTTTTCGTTTCAGCGCTGGCGTCAGGACTTGCGGTCGTAGGCGCCTTGTTCGCTAACCACAACCTTGCGGTCTATACCGTTACGCATGATGTAGTAGAAGAACCGTGGGATGCCGATTATGTAACGGCTGAACAGGCGGCGCGGCTCCATCAGCAGGCGGTACGCCCACTCCATACCGACCTTGCGAACCACCGCTGGCGCACGGCTGAAGCGTTGTGCCGCGAAGTCGAGGATCGCGCCCCCACAGATCATCAGGGCAGGGCGGCCGAGGTCACGCTGCAGGCTCACGGCGACTTCTTCCTGGCGAGGCATGCCCATGCCCATCACGATAAGCGGGATTTTTTCCGGTTGCAGGTGCTCTCGGACGAATTCGAGGTAGCGCTCGGTCGGCTGGAAACCGTCGATTGCGTAAAACTTGCGATCGCCGAACAGCGCGCTGGCGCCCAGGTTGACCCACGGCTCGCTGGTGCCCATGGCGAACAGCTGGTAGCTGTCGCTGTGCTCACTTTCGAGCAGGTGGGTGATCAGGCTGGGAATGAAATCGGTGCCGTTGAGGTTGGCGCCTGGCGCCAGGCCGTTGAGCGAGCAGGCCAGTTTGACGCCGATACCGTCGCGCAACAGGTAGTTGACCTTCAGGAAGTGACGGCGTGCTTCCGTGTCGTTCTGGACGATGTTGTAGCCGTGCTGATTGAGGAAGCCGAGGATGGTCGGCTTCTTCGGCGTGCTCAGTTCGTCGAGCAGCGGGGTCACGTCATCTTCTTCCAACAACTTCAGTTTGTGGATCAAAGGATCGTGCAGTTTGAGTTGAGAAGTTTTCACAGGCGAGCCTCATTGTCGGAAAGGAATGGAGTTATCCGGTATCTGTTCACTTGGGCTTCGCGCTTTGCTTGTTTTTATAAATATCCATTTTTTCAGCGAAATGAAGGAGCTATCCGTCGCTCTGTTAGTCGTGAACGGTGATGCCATGCATGGCAAGTCACCCTGCTGCCGGGCTCGACTTTGGCCCAGTATCTGATGGTCAGCGCCACATCGGTAGCGGTGCGGCGCTGTTTGCACATCAGGCTGCAGAAACCTTGAGTTCCTTTACCCGGCCGTAGTTGTCGGAGAAGCGAACGATGTCGTCTTCGCCGAGGTAGGTACCAGACTGTACCTCGATCAGTTCCAGCGGGATCATGCCCGGGTTTTCCAGGGCGTGGATCTGGCCGATAGGGATGTAGGTCGACTGGTTCTCGGTAACCATATAGGTCTCGTCACCATTGGTCACCTGCGCGGTGCCGCTGACTACGATCCAATGCTCGGCACGGTGGTGGTGCATCTGTACCGAAAGCTTGGCGCCCGGTTTCACGGTGATGCGTTTCACCTGATAGCGCTGGCCATGATCGATCGAGTCGTACATGCCCCACGGGCGATACACCTCGCGGTTGTTGAGATACTCGCCGCGCTCTTCGTGCTTGAGTTGTTCGACGATGCGCTTGACCTCCTGAGCCTTGTCCTTGTGCGCGACCATGATGGTGTCTTTGGTCTCGACGATGATCAGGTTCTCGACGCCCACGGTGGTCACCAGACGATAGTCAGCGTGCACGTAGTTGTTGTGGCTGTCGTGGCTGAGCACGTCGCCCTTGTGCACGTTGCCTTGTTCGTCCTTGTCGCTGACGTCCCACAGTGCAGACCAGGAGCCAATGTCGCTCCAGCCGGCGTCCAGCGGCACCATTACTGCGTCTTCGGTCTTTTCCATCACGGCGTAGTCGATGGAGTCTTCCGGGCAGGCGGCGAAGGCCTCCTTGCCTATGCGCACGAAGTGCATGTCTTGCTCGCTCTGCGCGGTGGCGCGGCGACAGGCATCGAGGATCTCCGGCTGCCAGCGCTGCAATTCTTCCAGATAGCGGCTGGCGCGGAACATGAACATGCCGCTGTTCCAGAAGTGTTCACCGGAGGCGAGGTAGCGCTCGGCGGTAGCGCTGTCTGGTTTCTCCACGAAGCTCTGTACGGAGAAGCCACCGTCACCTGCCGATGCACCTTTCTGCACGTAGCCGTAACCGGTTTCCGCGTGGGTAGGCACGATGCCGAAAGTCACCAGCTTGCCGGCCTGGGCGAAGGGCAGGGCGGTTTCAACGGCGCGATGGAAGGCGCTGACATCCTTGATCAGATGGTCGGCAGCCAGCACCAGCAGTACCGGGTCGTGTTCCTTCTCAAGGGCTTTGATGGCAGCCAGGGCAACCGCTGGAGCGGTATTGCGGCCGACCGGCTCGAGCAGGATGCTGGCATTCTCGATGCCCAGGGCACGCAGCTGTTCAGCGGCGAGGAAGCGATGTTCCTCATTGCAGATCAGGCACGGTTGGCTGACTTGCAAGCCTTCCAGGCGGCGAATGGTCGCCTGCAGCATGGACAACGAATCATCGGCGATGGGCAGGAACTGCTTGGGATTGAGTTGGCGCGAAAGCGGCCAAAGGCGCGAACCGTTACCGCCGGAAAGAATGACAGGAATCATCGTGGAGCTCCTCCCATGAAGAGTGATTGGCGTAGTTTGAATTCCCTGAGCAGGATCGGCAGGATGCGAAACGCGTCGTGCACGTAACGTCCTACCAGTCGACGAGGCTCGGTGAAGGCGCGGTGCAGCCATTCCAGAGAATAGCGCTGCATCCACAGTGGAGCGCGACGAATTCTTCCGGACAGAAAGTTGATCGAGGCGCCCACACACAGACCGATGCCGACGGCCTGGTCGGTTTCGAAGATCTTCTGCGCCAGGATTTCCTGACGCGGGCAGCCCACCGAGAGCACGACCAGATTGGACGGGTGTTCGATGACGAAGGACAGGCAGGCCTGGATCGCTGCTTCGCTGTCGATGAAGCCCATCGGCGGGTTGTGATGGTGAAAAGTGATATGCGGGTAGCGCGCTCGCAGATGCAGGATGTCTTCATCCTCGCAGCCGATCACGGTGACGTTCCAGGCGCGCTGCTCGGCGATGTCGATCAGTTCTTCGGTGAGTGTGCTGCCGGGAATGGCGTCTTCCACGGGAACCTTGAGCATGCGTAGCAGGGGCAGTAGAACACGGCTATCGCAGATACGATGGCGGGCTACCGCGTAGGCGCGCTTGAGGTCGTGGTCGGTTTCCAGCTGCACGATGTGATTTACGTTAGGTGTCACGACGTAGCTGTACCTTTCGGTGCTGTGCTCGACCAAGTCCTCGACCAGGCGATCCTTGGAGCCAGCGTAGAACTCGATATCAAAGGCCTTCATCAACACCTCTTTGCGCCATTGGCGCGTGTTGCGGATGGGCAGCGGCTGTTGTTGCTCGCGATTCATTTGCCCAGTGCCGCTTTCAACAATTTGCTATGCGTATGCACGTAGTGCAGGACATACAAAGAGATGCTGTGCAGCGGTGATAGTTTCATGACCTCCCGACGGATGCGCATATCTTCCTTCAACGCATCGAAACGGCGGCTGGTGGAAACGCCCGTGGTGTCGAAGATACACAGCGGCGAGGCGACCTTCAGCACGTCGCGCTTGTGATCCTGACCCTGGAGAAACTCGACGATCATGCAGTAGTCCGCCGAGAGCTTGAAATCCTCGCGGAAGCGCACACTGCGCAGCCTTTCGTTCTCGAAATACATCGCCTGGTGACTGGACGGCATGCCCAGCACCAGGTGCTCGATCTTCTTGGCGCTCTGTGGCGTGAGGCGGCCTTCGGCGTTCTGCAGGTAGTAATCGCCGTAGACGTAACGCGGCTTGCTTGGCGCCTGCTCAATGGCATCGGCAACCTTCTGCAACACGTTTTCGTCGTAGAACGAATCACCGCTGTTCAGGAACAGGGTATAGCCCTCGGTCGCCGAGCCCTTGATCAGACCCTTGTTCATGGCGTCGTAGAGGCCCTTGTCGCGCTCCGAGGTGATCTCGGCGTAGGGCTCGTCGATGGTCGCCAGCCACTCGGCGCCACCGTCGTTTGAGGCACCGTCGACGACGATCCAGCGGAAGTTCCGATAGGTCTGGGCAGCCACACTCTGGTAGGTCTGTTTGAGGCCTTCCAGATTATTCCAGTTGATGGTCACGATACTGAAGTTTGTCATGGCGTGTGCCTCTGAGCTCTCGAGTCGGGGATTTCTCCGTCGCGTAGGCGCGGGAGAAGTACAGGAAACAGGCGGCGCCGATGCCCAGCACATCACCGCCGTACATCAGCGAGTTGGACAGGAACATGTTGAGCATCTGGAACCAGAACACCAGTTGCAAAGCATTGAGCAGCGGGCCCTTTTGCGGGCAGCGTTTCATGATGCGCAGGTAACCGGCGTAGAAGATCAAGGCGATCACCGGCGTGAGGAACCCGTAGCGGTAGTACACGCCGAAGATGCCCACGTCCGACAGGTAGAAGTGCGGGTTATAGAGCGTTCCGAAGCCGCCTTTCCACTGCAGCGACAGCGAGCCCATGCCGATGTACCAGTTGTCGGCAACTGCGCCGATGATGATCGCCGTGGTGGTGTCGCGTACGCCGGGCCCGGTGGTGGCTTCGTCGAGCAGGGCTTCGAACTTGGCGAACTGCTCGTAGTAGAACTCGGGGAAGATGAAGTAGGAGGCGACCAGGATGGTGGCCGCGAGCAGGCCGAGCTTGATCAGCGAGTCGATGCGGTCACGGAAGATCCACAGGCCTGCCAGGCACCAGATGATCATGGTCTGACGGGTTTGCAGCACCAGCCACAGGTACGAAGCGAAGAACAGCAGGGTGACCACTTTGAACAGCGAGATACGCTCTTTCATGCTGTACATGAGCATGAAGGCGCAGATGGTCACGTAGCTCGAACCGATACGGAAACGGTTCGGGCGCAGCAGCACCTCGCCGGCATCCTTGGCATCCACGGTGAACGAGACGCCTGAGTTTTCCGGGATGATGCCGAAGTAGTAGCAGTAGCCGACGAAGGCGCACGCCAGGCCCGAGTAGAGAAAGAAGGTCTCCAGGTGCTTTTGCGTGGGCGCGGTCTTGATCAGCAGGAACAGGGCCGGGAAGAACACCAGATAGGCGAAGCTGCGACGTTCTTCGAGCAGGCCATAGATGAACGGCTGATCGAAGTTCAGCTGCGCCATGATCGCCGAGGTGACCGGCAGCACCAGGCCCATGAAAATGATCCACAGGCTGGTCTTGGACTGGTACACGCGCTTCCAGACCAGGAACAGGGCCGCAGCGCTACCTAGCACGCCGAGCAGATAAAGCTCGCGCAGATAGGGGATGCCGGCCTTCTTGTCATCGGTCAGAAAGAAACAGGCCGAGTTCAGGACAAACAGGATCAGCAGCAGGTTGCGGTATGCCAGGAATTGCTTGAACAAGCTCGCGTTCCCATATCGAAATTGTCGTGGCTCGCAAGCCGACGCCGCGTTGAGTGGCTTGCGAGAGGTCTAGTACAGCGCCTGCAGGTAATCCCGCGTATTGCGGTGAATGCGCGGTTCCTCGCGCATCTGCTCGATCGGCCACCAGCGGTAGCGACCGTGCTGCACGCTTGGCGGTTGCAGGCTCTGCTGAGCGCCAAGCTCCAGTGCGTAGGCGATCACCACGTAGTGGGTATCCGGTGCTTCGCCAAACACACTGTCGTCATAAAAGTGCTCGTAGACGCCGAGCAGCCGGCCCTGGTCGCGCCGGAATGCCTGGCCCAGTTCTTCTTGGGTCAGGCGTTCGAAAGCGGCATCCAGGGTTTCATTCTTGAGAATGCGCCCACCTGGAGCGAACCAGCTGCCCTGGGCGGGGCGGTTGAGACGCTCGCCCAGCAGCAGCTCGCCCTCTACGTTGCGAACCAGCAGATCGATGGACACCAGCGGTGTGCTGGCGACCACGGCCTTGAAGGTATCGGCAGGCAGAAACATCAGCTGCGCACATCGTCGATGTGTTCGACGAACCAGCGATAGGCGTCACGCAGGCCGGTTTCCAGATCGATGCTCGCCGTCCAGCCAAGCTTGGCCAGACGCGATACGTCCATCAGCTTGCGTGGCGTACCGTCGGGCTTGCTGCTGTCGAACGTCAGACGCCCCTGGAACTCGGTGACCCGCGCGATGGTTTCTGCCAACTCGCGGATGGTGCAGTCCTGCCCGGTGCCGACGTTGATGTGCGAGAGCATCGGCTGGGTGTGCGCCTGGTAGGTGGCGTCGTCCAGATTCATCACGTGCACGCTGGCGGCCGCCATGTCGTCGACATGCAGGAACTCGCGCATCGGCGTGCCGCTGCCCCAGATCACCACCTCATCGTCGCCACGCAGGGTCGCTTCGTGGAAGCGGCGCAGCAGGGCGGGGATGACGTGGCTGTTTTCCGGGTGGTAGTTGTCGTGGGGACCGTACAGGTTGGTCGGCATCACGCTGCGGTAGTCACGGCCGTGCTGGCGGTTGTAGCTTTCGCACAGCTTGATCCCGGCGATCTTGGCGATCGCGTAGGGCTCGTTGGTCGGCTCCAGTACGCCGGTCAGCAGCGCCTCTTCACGCATCGGCTGCTCGGCATGCTTGGGGTAGATGCACGAGCTGCCTAGCGACAGCAGGCGGTTCACGCCGGCATTGTGCGCGGCGTTGATGACGTTGGCTTCGATCATCAGGTTCTGATAGATGAAGTCGGCCGGGTACTGGTTGTTGGCGTGGATGCCGCCGACCTTGGCTGCGGCCAGATAGACCTGGTCGATGCGTTGTTCGGCGAAGAAGCGCTGCACGCTGGCGGCGTCGACCAGATCCACACTTTCACGGGGCGCCGTGACGATGTTCTGGTGCCCCATGCTCTGCAGGTGGCGCACGATCGCCGAACCGACCATCCCGCGATGGCCGGCGACGAAGATGCGCTGATCAAGTGGCGCGCTCATGCTCAGTTCTCCACGGAGACTGGCATATCATGGCCGTGCTCACGCAGCAGCGCGTGGCGCTTGGCGACCTTGAGGTCTTCGCGAACCATCTCGGCGCACATCTCCTGCACGGTGATTTCCGGCGTCCAACCCAGTACGGTCTTGGCTTTAGTTGGGTCGCCCAGCAGGGTTTCCACTTCGGCAGGGCGGAAGTAGCGCGGGTCGATGCGTACCACGACATCGCCAACCTTCAGGGCCGGCGCGTTGTTGCCTTCGATGCGCTCGACGATGCCTTGCTCGTCCACGCCAGTGCCTTCGAAACGCAGGTGCACGCCCAGCTCAGCGGCAGACCAGGTGATGAATTCACGTACCGAGTACTGCACGCCGGTGGCGATCACGAAGTCGTCTGGCTGATCCTGTTGCAGCATCATCCACTGCATGCGCACGTAGTCCTTGGCATGCCCCCAGTCACGCAGCGAATCGATGTTGCCCATGTACAGGCACGGCTCGAGACCCTGGGCAATGTTGGCCATGCCGCGGGTGATCTTGCGGGTCACGAAGGTCTCACCGCGGCGCGGCGACTCGTGGTTGAAGAGGATGCCGTTGCACGCGTACATGCCATAGGCTTCGCGGTAGTTGACGGTGATCCAGTAGGCGTACAGCTTGGCGACCGCATAGGGCGAGCGCGGGTAGAAGGGGGTGGTTTCCTTCTGCGGGGTTTCCTGCACCAGACCGTAGAGCTCGGAAGTAGAAGCCTGATAGAAACGGGTTTTCTTTTCCAGGCCCAGCAGGCGGATGGCTTCGAGGATGCGCAGGGTGCCCATGGCATCGACGTCAGCGGTGTATTCCGGGGCTTCGAAGCTCACCGCAACGTGGGATTGTGCGCCGAGATTGTAGACCTCGTCAGGCTGCACTTCCTGGATGATGCGGGTCAGGTTGGACGAGTCATTGAGGTCGCCGTAATGCAGGATGAAGTTCTGGTTGTCGACGTGCGGATCCTGATAGATGTGATCCACGCGCTGGGTGTTGAACGACGAGGCACGACGCTTGATGCCATGCACCTGGTAACCCTTTTCGAGCAGAAACTCGGCCAGGTAGGAGCCGTCTTGGCCCGTGATACCGGTGATGAGCGCTTTTTTCTGTTCCATTGCGATACCTGCGATGTTCAATTGATAGAGGGTCTGTGTTCGGTTGCTGAACGCGGTCCGTTAGGGCGTACGCTTGAGCAGCAACTGGAGGCGTTCCATAACGCCAAAAAGAATGATCCGTACCGACGGAAACTTGTAAAAGAAACGGTAGATGTCGTACTCCGTTTTGGGCCGCGACAGGCTGGCGCCGTCTATGTCGGCCGAGTCGATCAGGGCTAGGCCCTCACCTTCGATGTTATGCAGGATGCTCAGTTCCATGGGCTTCATGGAAAGGCTGAAATTGTGCAGGCCACGGGCTTCTGTTCGGGTCAGTTGCAGGCCTTTTTTGCAGGTCTTGCAGCCATACAGGTTGACCGTGAAATCGTAGGGCTCGAGCACGGGGTTCTGGCGTTTTACGCAGGCTGGCAGCAGCTCGCAGAAGGCATCGTAGACCGACACGCTGTCTTCGCGTTTTGCGAACTGGTAGTCGATCGGCTGTTGCTGGATCGGCACCTGGAAGCGCGACGAGGCGATGTTGAAGTGCTGACCCGGATCGCCGAAGTTGGTGCTCAGCGAGCGGAACGGGTACACGAAGTACAGATCCCGGGAAATGATGTACGCGGTGAACAGCTTGAGCCACGATGACTCCGGCCAGCCGCGGATATCTGCCGGGATGCCGTCGATGTGGCTGATGTCGGTGCCGTGGCTTTCCAGCCACTGGCGGAAGCCTTGCCAGTGGCGACGCGACCAGGCTTGCCCCCAGGACGCGGCCATCTGAATGAAATGCACGGCCGAGTCGCCGTCATCGATCGGTGTGAACGGCAGGTTGGCGGTCTGGTTGAACTGCACGCTGTACAGGCTGATACCGGCAACGCCAGCATCGTCGGCATAGGCCTGCAACGCCCGCCATGTGTACTCGTAGAAGAATGGTGAGACGAACAGATCGTCTTCGAGAATGATCACGTCGCCGTACTGTTCGGTCAGGTCGCCGCAGCTCAATACGTGCTGGCGCAGGCCGAGGCGCTCGGGGTGAGCGATGATGCGTTTCTCGCCGTGCGGCCAGTCGAAGGCTTCGGCTACCTGGCGTGGCTGCGGGTTGCCGGAGTTGTCCAGGCTGATCACCAGGCGAACGTCGCCTTCGGGGTAGCGAGCCTTGATCAGCGAGCCGAGCAGGCGGCTGAGGCTCTTCGGCCGGTTGTAGCCGATGACGACGATAGTGGGCAATTGTGCGGTCATAGGATCGAAGCCAGTCTCTGATGAAAGTGTTTAGGGGCAGTCACGAGGCATCTGCCAATCGGCCTTGCCGTACACCGGTGCGTGCGGCGTACAGCACGCTGGCGATCAGGCTCAGGTAGATCAGGATGCTGGCCGCGGTAAAGGCCATGACGGTCTGCTCGGCCTGCTCCAGGAACAGGGCGCCGGCCATCAGGGCAGCGATGCGCAATACGGTGCTGAGCACCTCGAAGATCAGGAAGCGACCCTGTAGTGCGAGTGCCGGAACGGCGACCGTGCAGGGGCGGCTGACGAAAATCATGTACTCGGCCAGGGCCAGCCAACGCGCGTATTCACCGGCTACCGCCCATTGCTCGCCGAACACCAGGGCGAATAGCTGCGGGCCAAAGCAGAACACCAGCGCGAAAGGCAGCAGACCGGCCAATGCCAGCGCTGCCGTAGCTTTGGCTAACATGGCGGTGATCGGTTCGTGGTTATGCACCGCAGCGCTGATGCGCGGGTAATAAACATCAGCCACGGATTTGCCGATCAATTGAGTCGGCACGTTCAGGGCCTGTTTGCACAAGGCAAAGAAACCAGCTGCCACCGGACCGAAGAACACCGCCAACACGAGCGTTGGCAGGTTCTGCGATACCGCGTTGATGAGCATCTGCGGCGCGCGATACAGCGGGAAATCGTGGTACTGCAACGCGAGTTCGCGGGTACTCAACGGCTGCGGATCGGTGGCCGTCTTTTGAGCCTGTGCGCTTGCGTTGCGGCGCAACGCCCAGTTGAGCATCAGTGTCTGCAGCAGTGGCCCGAAGGCAGTGCTCAGCAGCAAGGTGGCGGGGCTCGCATGCAGCAGCCCAACGCCAATCCGCAAGCCGTTATGAGCGATGGCGTGTTGTACCGCCACGCCAGCAGTGAGGCGATAGCGCTGTTGGCGAATCAACCATTGCTGAGTGACTTCAAGTGCTGCGCCAGCGAGAAGAACCACAGGCAGCAACAGCAGAAAAGGAGCGATCTGAGTGACACCTGCCAGGTTGGCTAGCTGCTCGCCGAGCAGGGCGATAAAGGCTGTCGCGAGCGCCGCGAAGGCGCAGGCGATGAGCAAGGACAGGCGAATCAGACCGCGGGCATCGGCATCGCGCCTCGGAAGCACGATGGCGACTGGATAGGTGAGGGCAGCGACCGGGATGAGCATGAACGCCAGGCTCATGAATACCCCGAGTACCCCGTAGGTCTCTGGCCCGTAGATCCGGGTGATGACGGGCATGAGGGCCAGCGTGATGACCTGGGCGCCAGCGGTGCCAGAAGCAACGGTCGCGATATTGCGCAGCACGGGGCTGCGCAATGCCGCTCTGCCGGACACGCCGAGACGTGTCCAGAGGGCGGTGGGAGCCGTGACTTTGGGTTCGATGACGTCCATTGTCAGGAGGGGCTCAGCCGTTCACTTGCTTACGGCCAATGCCGTAATAATCGAAACCCTCGCGATCCACCTGGGTAAGGTCGTACTGGTTGCGGCCGTCGATGATCACCGGCTGCTTGAGGAGCTTTTTCAGCGCTTTGAAGTCTGGGCGGCGGAATGGCTTCCATTCGGTAACCAGTACCAGCGCATCGGCATCGATGGCCGCTTCGTACTGGCCGTCGACGATCTGCAGGCGACCTTCGCTGAACCAGTGCTCGGGGAACTCGCGTGCGGCGGTTTCACTCGCAACCGGGTCGAAGGCTTTGACCTTGGCACCGGCGTTGATCAGGCTGTTGATCAGCACCACGCTCGGCGCTTCACGCATGTCGTCGGTACCCGGCTTGAACGCCAGGCCCCAGACAGCGAAGGTACGGCCCTTGAGATCGCCTTCGAAGTGCGCGGCCAGCTTGTTGAACAGCGATTGCTTCTGCTGCTCGTTGCGCGCCTCGACGGCTTGCAGAACCTTGGGTTCGAAGTCGTTCTGGTGGGCGATGCTGATCAGTGCCTTGACGTCTTTCGGGAAGCACGAGCCGCCGTAGCCGCAGCCGGCGTAGATGAAGTGGTAACCGATACGCTGATCCGAGCCGATGCCCAGGCGCACGTTCTCGATGTCCACGTCCAGGCGCTCACAGAGCCCGGCAATCTCGTTCATGAACGAGATCTTGGTGGCCAGCATGGCGTTGGCGGCGTACTTGGTCATTTCCGCATCACGCACGCCCATGAACTTGATGCGCGGGTTGTTGCGGATGAACGGTGCGTAGAGCTCGCTCATGGCCTTGCGAGCACGCTCGCTGTCGGTGCCGATGATGATCCGATCGGGGTGCATGAAGTCGTCGACTGCAGCGCCTTCCTTGAGGAATTCCGGGTTGGACACCACGTCGAAACTGATGTCCTTGCCGCGCAGCTCCAGTTGCTCGAGGATCTCGGCGCGAACCAGGTCAGCGGTGCCCACCGGTACCGTGGATTTGTTGATCACGGTGGTGTGACGAGTCATCAGGCTGCCGATCTGGCGAGCCACCTCTACCACGTAACGCAGGTCGGCAGAGCCGTCTTCACCGGGCGGCGTGCCAACCGCGATGAAGATGATGTCCGACTGCTCCATGGCTTCTGGCAGGGCCGTGGTGAACTGCAGGCGACCGGCCTCGAAGTTCTCTTCCACGACGGTTTCCAGGCCCGGTTCGTAGATCGGCAGGACACCGCTTTTGAGGTTTTCGATCTTCTTCGGATCGACATCCACGCAGATAACCGTGTTGCCCATCTCGGCGATACAGGCGCCGGTGACGAGGCCGACGTAGCCGGTTCCAACGACAGTGATGTTCATGGATAAAAATTCCTTGAGTGAGCGTTAATCGTTACGTGACGCCAAGTGGGCATCGTTCAATAAATGTCGCGTGAAAACAGGGTGAAAGGCGTCTTCACCAGAATCTTGATGTCCAGCCACAACGACCAGTTGTTGATGTAGGCCAGATCCTGTTCCACGCGTTGCTGCATTTTTTCCAGGGTTTCGGTTTCACCACGATGACCGGTCACCTGGGCCAGACCAGTGATGCCTGGCTTGAGGCGGTGGCGGGCCATGTAGGCAAGAATCTTGTCGCTGTAGTAGTTGTTGTGGGCCACCGCGTGGGGGCGCGGGCCAACCAGTGACATCTCCCCGCGCAGCACGTTGAGCAACTGCGGCAGTTCGTCGATCGAGGTGCGTCGCAGGAAGCGGCCGACCGGGGTGATGCGCGGATCTTCGCGGGTTGCCTGGGCGACTTTCTGATCGTCATGCATGCGCATGGAGCGGAATTTCCAAACCAGAATCACGCCACCGTTCCAGCCATGGCGTGGCTGCAGGAAGAACACCGGGCCAGGTGAGGACAGCTTCACGGCGATGGCCGCAGCGATGAATATCGGGCTTAGCGCGACCAGGGCAAGGAAGGCCAGGGTGCGATCCATCAGCTCCTTGCTGAACACGGCAGCAGGGTGCGAACTGATCGGGCTTTCGTTGAGGTAGATGGCTGGCAACTGTTCGATCTGCGAGATCGACTGGTTGAGCAGCGGCATGCTGCCGAAGTCCGGTACCCAGACCACGTCGACGCTCATGTCGAGCAGGTCGATGTAGAGCTTCTCGATGTGCGAAATCTCGTCCAGCGTCAGGGCGATGTAGACACGACGTACGCCATGTTGCTCGGTTACTTCACGCAACTGGTGCAGGGCGCCGAGAATCGGGAAGCGGCCATCCTGGGTGTGCGCATCGTCGTTCGAGGCGAGCATGCCGATCAGCGGGACACGGTTGGAGGCAGCCAGGCGCTCGGCCAGTTCGTGGGCTTTTTCACCTGAACCAATGATCAGCGAGACGCGATCGTTGCGCAGCTTTTCCGAATGAAGCCTGGCGAAATAGCGCAACGGGATGAAGGCGATGGCCTGCGCCAGGAAGCCGAGCAGCGCCCACTCGCGCATGATCTCGAAGGAGAACCGATCCAGGCTTTGGCTGAAGTACGCCACGAATAGCAGGCCAGCGAGGAGCGTGAGCCAGCCAGCCAGCAAGTGCGCCAGACCGGTCAGGTAGTTGAAGCGCTTGTGGTATACGCGCAGCAGGCCATAGGCCGGCACGGAGCCCAGTACCGTAAGTACGATCAGCAGTCGGTACTCGGTCGGCACGTCGCCATAACGCTGGATGACCAGATAGCAGAGCAGCATGCTGACCAGAGTAATGGCACAGGTCCATTGACCCCAGAACGTCAGCCCCCTGCGGTTTTCGGCAGGATTGATCCGTTTGGAAATCATGTGCGGCGATCCTCGTGCAAATCTTCGATGAAGTGTGATGCCCCCGGAAAACACACGAGAGGCGACCCGTCCGTATGCGATACGTATGGCGACACGCTGGGCGAACCCAACACTGCGCCGCGCTTGCGCGCCAGTCGGTAGCTGTACTGCGTCCTGTTGCCGAGTGCTCGACGCATGGTTTTCCAACCTCCAACAAATACGAATCCAGCGGCCTGAACCGACAGGCACGCGTTAATCAGGCAGTCAACTAAGCGAAATGCTGGTGTGCGATGCGCCAGGGCGTGTCGATGACCAGACGTTCGGCCTCTCTCTCGCCCAGGATCCGGGCGGCTTGCAGGAGACCTTCTTGTAATTGGGGGGGGCGGTGATCAAGGTTGTGAGCATCAGTCGCCATAATGCTGACCACGCGATGTCTCAGCAGTTCGTGAGCCAGGTGCATTGCGCGTTCACCAAAGCGACCAGCGGCAGAGGCAGCGGTCACTTGCAGCAGACAACCTTGCTCGATAAAGGGCTTGAGCTTGCTTGGCGTGTGCATCAGCACCTTGTTGCGTTCCGGGTGCGCGATGATCGGTACCACGCCGTTTTCCAGCAGCCACTGGGTCAGCCGTTCGGCGCCGAAGGGCATTTCCCCGTGGGGAAATTCCAGCAGCAGTGCCTTCTTGCCTTCCCACTGGCCGAGGAACGGAATGCTGCCGTCCATCACGCGGGTCATCAGCTCGCCAGAGAAACGAACTTCTGCGGCCGCGCCTACCTTGAGATCGATGCCGGCTTCCTGCAGCGCCAGGTTGAAGCTGTCGCAGGCGCTGCGAATGCTGTCGCTGTCGTTCTCGTAGCGGCCGGCATGGATATGCGGCGTGCAAACGATATGGCTGATGCCGTTGGCCACGGCCATGCGGGCCATTTCCAGCGCGGTCGGCAGGTCTGCCGGGCCGTCGTCGATGCCCGGCAGCAAGTGGTTATGCAGATCGATCATCAGATACCTCCTGCTGTCATGCGCTGGTTGGTCATGGCTGCATCAAGCCTTGCGGTCGCTGTAGCCGTAGTGGTCGTAGTAGCCGCTGTACTCGCCGGAGCGGGCAGCTTTTTCCACGTCCACCTGGTTGAGCACCACGCCCATCACCGAAGCACCGCTCTGCAGCAAGTGGCCTACGCCACGCTGTGCCAGCGGAATCGAAGTGGCCTCGGACTTGATCACGTAGATGACCGAGTCGGCGAAGGTCGACAGCAGCGAGGCATCGCTGACCGCCTGGCTGGGCGGCGAATCGATGATGATGTGGTCGTAGCGCTCCTTGATCATCTCCAGGAACTTGGCGAAACGTGGTGATGCCAGCAGTTCCAGCGGGTTTGGCGGTACCGCACCGGCCGGCAGCATGTCCAGGTTGTTGCCCATGTTGTGGATGCAGTCTTCGACCTTGGCGCTGCCGCTGATCAGGTTGGCCAGGCCGGGTGTGCCGACCGGGAAATCGAAGCTCTTGGCCAGGGTTGGGCGACGCAGGTCGGCATCGATCAGCAACACGCGTTGCAGTTGGCTGAGGGCGAATGCCATGTTGGCCACCAGGGTGCTCTTGCCTTCGCCTGGCGACGAGGAAGTGACCACCAGTACCTTCTGCGAGTGATTGGTATCGGCCAGCATCAGGCTGGTACGAATGGTGCGAATCGATTCGCAGAAGCGCGCATCCTCGCCATGTTCGAAGAGATGCGCGGCGGTGTATTTGGTGTTGTTGGAAATCAGCGGCACGATGCCGAGAACCGGTAGGTTCAGCTTGTTCTCGACGTCGTCGGCGCTCTTGAAGGTGTTGTTGAGGATGTCGCGGATCACCGCCAGGGCGATACCGAATATCAGGGCCAGACCGGCAGCCAGGACAATCAGCAGCTTCTTGTTCGGCGCGCTGGCCTGAACCGGAGCGATAGCCTGATCGATGATTCGCGCATTGCTCGAGTTGACGTCCTGAGTGGCTGCGGTTTCGCGCAGGCGGGTCATAAACGTCTCGTAGAGCGAACGGTTGCTTTCCACGTCGCGGGTCAGCTCACGGATCTTGAATTCCTTGCGCGAAATATCCTGAATCTGCTCCTTGTTCTTGTTGAACGAGGCATTCAGGGAGTTCTCGTTGGCGACTGCCAACTGGTAGTTGCGCTCGATGCTCGCCACCACCTGCTCGACCTGGGCACGCAGACTTGCGGAGGCGGCGCTGAGATCCGACTTGGCAGCTGCCATGGCCGGGTGGCGCTCGCCATAACGGCGCGACAGCTCTTCGACCTTGGCGCGAGCGCGGGCTTCTTCAGCCTTGAATTGCTGGATCAGCGGGTTGCCCAGGACAGCAGGTACGCTGGACAGACGACGCCAGTCGGTAGAGCCCATGGATTCGACCTGACGGTACTGGCTTTCCGCTTCGGCACGCTGACGGCGGGCATCGATCATGCGATCGCCGGTCAGCGACAGCTCGTTGTTACTGATGGTGGCCACGCCGTTGACGTCTACCAGGCCTTCGGCTTCGCGGTAGGTTTGCAGGCGGTTTTCGGCTTCCTGTAGCGAGCTGCGCAGCTCGGTCAGGCGTGTATTCATCCAGGTGGTGGCCGACAGCGACATTTCCATCTGTGCTTCGAGCTGGCTGTCGATATAGTTGCTTGCCAGCGAGTTAGAGATTGCAGCGGCGGTCAGGCGATCAGGCAACTCGACGGAAATGCTCACCAACTGGCTTTTGCCTTCTACCCAGATACTGGTGCGATCCATCAGGATTTTGGTGGCGATATCCAGCAGCTCGGCTTCGGTCATCGGCTTGGCTGGCTCGGGTGCGTCGACCAGCCCGGTGACTGACAGCATGCCTTGCAGGCTGTTTACGAACCCGCCGACATTGATCAGTGGTTTAGGCTGTTGGCGTGGGTCGAAGTCCGGATGTTCGGTGAGGTTGAGCTCGCGAACAACTTTCTCGGCCACGCCGCGGCTCTTGATCAGCCCGAGCTGGGTTTGCAGGTATTCGTTTACCGCGCCGGTGGTGTCATAGACCTGCTGGAAGGACACCAACTGGGTGCCTTTGGTCTCGATCATCACCGTCGAGACGGCTCGATAGATCGGCGTCATGCGGGAGACGGCGAGGGCGGTGACCAGGGTGATCACCACCACGAACAGGGCGATGGCCCACTTGCGCATCCAGATGGCGTTCCAGATACGCCGCAGGTCGATGTAATCGCTATCTGCTTCCGACGGCGATGGTTGCCACTGTCGGATCGTTCGTGCAGGACTGCTCATATTCAGAAGAACCCTTGATCGATGGTGATGGTGTCACCCGGCTTGACCAGGGTGTCGAGCGAGGCCTTTTCCGAAGCACGGGCTTCGCCTGTACCACGCGCGATGGTGATGCGTTTGGTGGAGGCGCGTTCGGTCAGGCCGCCGGCCAGTGCGATGGCGCGATCCAGAGTCAGGCCGGGCTGATAGGGGTAGCCGCCAGGCGCCTTCACTTCACCGCTGATATAGAACTCGCGGTAGGTGGTCACGCTGACGGAGACGCGAGGGTCGACCAGATAACCATCGGCCTTCAGTCTGTCGGTGAGGACGCGTTCGATGTCGCCGGCAGTCTTGTCGCTGGCTTCGATCGACCCCAGGAACGGGTAGGAGAAGGTACCTGCGTCGTTGAGGCGGATTTCCTCAAACGACAGATCCGGCTCGCCGAAGACACTGATCTTAAGCACATCGCCGGAACTCAGCCGATACTGTGGATTGGCCTGTGCAGTCGCTGCGAATGCGAGCATCAGCAGCAGCGAGAAGGCTTTGAACAGATGGTGGACTGACATCCGCGTACTCCTTGTGGTTGATTCGTCTCAGGCGCAGAAAAAAGGGCGCCGCCGCTCGCTGCAAAGGCGAACGGAGAAAAGTTGATAGGGGTGGTGACGTTGGTCGTCACCCTGTTGAGAAGCCCTGGTTTTAGAGGCTCAAGCTCAACGACAGCTGATAGATGTTCCGGTCATAGGATTTTTCCCGCACGCTCGAATCGTTTTCGGTGTGGCGGTAACCCAGTGATACATCGACCCAGCGATCCGGGGAGTAGGTGACTCCCAAGCCGTAACTGGTGCGCTCGTCCTTGCGCTCGATCGCTTTGTAGTCGCGATCGGAGAAGCGGTAATCAAGATCCGTACGGATGAAGGCCGACCATTCATGTTCCCAGCTCAGGCGGGTAGTGGTGTCCTGAACCGTGCTCGCACCGTCGTCACCTTCATCGAAAGCGCGGCGAGTGTTGAGTTTGACGACGGAGTAGGTGCGCGGTTCCCAGGCCACACCAACTTCCCACATCGGGCTGGTGTAATCCTCACGCGTATTGCTGTCGAAGTTCTTGCGTTCGGCACCGAGGCGCAGGGTGCCGGAGGTCTTGGCGGTCGCTTCCCAGGTAGCGCCGAACAGTGCGGCGTCATTGGTACTGTCGCGGTTGCTACCGCTGCGCACGTAGTCGTGATCGGTGTGGCGCAGCTCGACCAGCGATCGCGTGCTGCCACCGAGACGGTGGTACCACACGGTGTTGAACATGGTGCTATCGCGCTCTTCGTCAGCGTTGAGTTCACCGCTGTTGCGATAGCGGATGCCTTCGCGATTGACGCCGAATTCCAGCTGGTTCAAACCGCTCAGCGTGCCGTAGCTGTATGTGGCGCCAGCTACGGTGCGGTCGTACTTGTCGTTTTCATTGTCATCGGGATCCGCCAGATCGATGGTCTCCTCGATGCGGTGATAGCCAAGGTTCCAACGCAGGCGATTGCGTGAGTTGAATTCGAGAACGCTGCGAAAGCGCAGATGATGGTCGGTGTGGCTGGCCCTATCATCAGAGTGGTAGGTCTGGTCGTCGAATTCGTATTCGAGCTGGTAACCGCTGTTGCGCGTCTCGGCACTGAGCAGAAACTTCGGGTTGATGCTGGTAATCCAGGACGAGCCGGCACCATCACGCAGGCCGCGGTAGTTGTCGTCATAGCTCTCGGTAACGTCGAGGGTAGGCGTGAACTCGAAACCAGCCAGGTCGATGCTCGCCGGGTCGGTTGCCCAGCTGGCCGTAGACAGCGTACCTGCTAGCGAAGCCGTCAATATCTTGGTGAGTTTCATCGTGCCAAATCCCTTCCCGGGGTCGATCGCTTGAGTGGAGTGGCCGGGTGACTACGCTGCGGGACAACCTCCCGGCAGCCTCTGGTCAGTCACCTATCGCGTTGACTTGCGGCCATTTTTCATGAGTCATTGGTTGTCGGCCCAAGGAAGAAGTTCCCCGTTGGCCGTGAAACTCATCACAGGCTGTTCGATAAAAAAATAGGGAACTTTCCATGCGCTCTAATGGTTCGCTCTTGCCGTCAGTGCTTCAATCAGGGGCGGCATACTCGGTTCTGGAAAGTACGCTACCGCCCCAAGGCCGTCGCTCTTAAGGGCGTTGAAACTATATAGAGAGGGTGCGGGAGCTGTGGCTCCAGGTTCAGTCCAGAGAGTAGAGGTAATGCATTACAGGGATGTTAATGAGGTTGAGCAATATTCATGCCTGTAAAATAGAGAGTTGAGAAAGTGGCACGTTGATCTGCTTTTCTCGATCAAGTAAGCGAAGCAGTAGCATCACTCTCTGCTCACCGTCCATGGCCAGAAAGATCGCATCCATATCAGCCAGTGGGCCGCTGCTTATATGCACTCTGTCTCCTGGGGTTAGCGCTTTCGCTTGCGCTCTCTGGAGGCTGCGTTCTTTTAGTTGTTCGATAATGGCATCGTCTATCCGGCACGGAACTCCGCAGAAAGCGATGACCCTGCTGACGCCGCGCGTCGAGCGCAACTTTGCCCAGTTACTCTGGCTCCCCATATGCAGGAAAAGGTATCCGGGAAACAGTGGTTGAGTGACTTTTATGATTTTGCCAGCCTTGGTCAATTGCGTCCTTGTGCGCGGGCAAAAGCACTCGAAACCCTGTCTGTTCAGGTGTTCCCAGGCCTTGTCGTCGTGTCGGGGTTTGCACTGGACAAGGTACCAGGCGGTTTCCGATGACGTCACGTCGATGCTCATAAGGCTTCCGCTTTCCATGCTTGAGAAGTGCCATTAACTGCTGTTCTGGCAGATCATCGATGGTAGGCCTTCCGTAACCCATTCGGTGCGTTTCGACGACGAATGGCGAGTTATTTTATGCGCTTTTAAATCCGACAAGTGGCTGCCAGAATTGTGCTGTCATTTTGGTTTTTATTTGCCGGAAAGGTGCATATTAATTGCGTGTTGCCAATATCTATAAAAGTTCCCTGGCAACTTGTAAGCATTTTTATGGCGCCTGTTTTTTGATGGTCTCGTGTTGCCTGTTGCGCACTGTCATAACCCTCCATTTGTGCGAGATGACACACCTGCATAACGGTTGATTCGGGTAAGGATTGAAGCCGTGGTGGCTAATAAATATCAACTCTGATTAAGGACGATGCATCATGACGCACATATACGCAGTGGTTCTTACTTATAACCGCAAGGATTTACTCGAGCGTTGCCTGGAGGCCGTGTACGCACAAACAAGACCCTGTGATGGCGTTATCGTGATCGATAACGCCAGTAACGATGGTACGGAGCAAATGGTGCTGGATCTGGCGTTGCCCGGTCTGGAGTTATATGTGCTGTCGGACAACGTCGGCGCATCCGGTGGTTTCAATGCCGGGTTCCGGATGGCTTACCAGCGCGGTGCCGATTTCATCTGGATGATGGACGATGACGTGATTCCCAGTGCCGATGCCTTGCAGCGGCTGATCGAGGCGGATGAAGCGCTGGCTGTGCGGGATATCAAGCGCACCTTTCTGTTGTCGGGCGCCTACACCCAGGATGGCCTGGTCAACAACGCGCCGTCGCTGGATCAGCGGCGCAACAGAATCGATTACGAGTGCTGGCCGGCCACCGTGGATCTCGGCGTGGTGCCGGTTTCCCGTGCGACCTTCGTTTCCATTCTGGTGCCGCGCTCTACGCTGACCGAATATGGCGTGCCGATTTCCTCGATGTTCATCTGGGGCGAGGACACCGAGTTCACCTTACGTGTGACCCGCAACATACCGGGGTATCTGGTGGGCGCGAGCAAGGTGCTGCATCTGCGCCAAGAGGGCGGCGGGGCGATCAATATTCGTACCGAGAAGAGCCCAGCGCGGATTCGCTATCACCGCCACTTCGTGCGCAACGAGCTGTTCATCACCCGCAAGTACGCCAACCGTCGCCGCTTGCTGACGACCCTGAGCCATCGGCTTTGGGGGATGTTCAAATTGTTGCGTGGCGGTGAGTTCCTCAAGGCGCGCGTCGTGCTGCAGGGGCTGCTCGAAGCTCTGGCGTTCTCGCCGCGGGTCGAGTCCGCCGATGCGCCGCTGGACAGCCTGCGGGTGCAGATTCGTCGGGCCGTGGTGCCGGCGTTCGAGATGACCTTACCGGTGATGTCGCTGGATATCGAGCCGGCTGCCAGTTTCCTGCAGCCGGAGATGATGCCTGCTCAGTAGAGGCGTTCGGTGCGGTCGGCGATCAGTGGCCAGGCCGCATCCTTTTCCGAAATAGTGGTCACTGCCAGTGGCCAATCGATGCTCAGGCTCTCGTCGTTGTAACGCAGGCCCCGCTCGGCACTCGGTGTATAGGCGCTCGAAACCAGATAGCTGACCTCAACATCATTACTCAGGGTCTGGAACGAGTGGGCGAAGCCTGGCGGCACGTAAAGTTGCCGCTGATTGTCGGCGCTCAGCTCGAAGGCCTCGTGCTGCAGGTAGGTCGAGGAATCCTCACGCAGATCGACGATCACATCGACGATGACGCCGCGGATGCAGCGCACCAGTTTGGCTTCACCATGGGGCTGCATCTGATAGTGCAGGCCGCGCAGGGTGCCGCGACGTGCCGAGCGTGAGGTGTTCTGTTGCACGAAGTGGCTGATCAGGCCATGGCGCTCGAACTCTTCCGCGCAGAAGGTTCGCGCAAAGTAGCCGCGCTCATCGCCGCGTGGTTCCAGTGCGATCAGCCGGGCGTCGTTGAGGGTGGTGCTGTGAAAGATCATGGCTGCTCCTGATCGAGAAAGTCGCGAAAGCGTCGTGTGCTGGCGGCATCCGCTGCGAACAGGCATTCCTGCTCGGCGTACAGGCGGTCGACGATTCGCCCGCTGGGAAATTGCACGTCATCGAAGGTCAGTGCGCTGTCCTTGCTCACTGCGCGTTTGAGCGTGCAGCCGAGCGCCAGGCCGATGGGCAGCAGGTTTTCATCGCGGATAGCGTCGATGTTCTCGGCCATGCCGTAGGTCTCGTAACCGCCGAAATCATCGATACGGTCGCCTGGCTGCAGATCCTTCTTGGCCACCGTGATCACGCCCACGCTTGGGCCGCCGCGTGGAGTCAGTACCGGATCGCCGAACAGCACCGCGCGGGCGACCGAGTTGGGTACCTCGAAGTGACACAGGTGATAAGGCGTGTAGAAGCTGTAGTAGGGGCCCTTGCCGAGTTTGTAGAGCTCTAGGTAATGACGCTGGCGCGGATTTTCCAGGGTACCGATGACGAACACGCCGGGGCCTGGGCGGGCGCCTACGACGTAATCGACCAGGCCGGGCTCGTCTGGCTTCAGGTGTGCTTCGAAGGCGGAGATGGTGTCTTCAATGGGCACCAGCGGTGCGCCCGGATTGCCGCCGGAAAAGTCCGGGCCGAGCATGCCGCGGCGAGCGACGCGCATACCGGTGGCATTGGCCACTATGGCTTGCTCGAAGGAGATCTTGGTGCCATCGGCGAAGGACGCGACCATCGCCGCTTTCTGCCCCCATCGGCGCGCGAACTCCTGTTGCGTGGTCGGGTTGCGATACGGGTCGTGCAGGCCTTTGATGTTGCCGCACAGCACCGGCTTGATGCCGAGCCCCGCCACGAAGCGGTAGAGGTTCATCTGCACGCCCGGCTGATCGCCATCGGAAAAGGTGTAGATGACTCCGGCTTGGTCAGCCTTGTGCTTGAGAATTGGGCCGATGGTGCCGTCCAGTTCGGCGTTCATCTGCACCACGTGCTTGCCGGCTTGCAACGCGGCGAGCACCGCGCCCGCCGCGTATTCGATGGAGCCGGTGACTTCGATGATCGCATCCAGCCCTTCGGCGCGCGCCAGGGCCAGGGCGTCCTCGGTGACCGCAGGCGTTCCACTGGCGATGGCGCGTTCCAGCTCGGCCTGCGTATTGCACTGCAGCGGCTCGATACCGGCCTGGTCGTACACGCCGACGGCACTGCCGATAGTGCGATTGGCCACGGCGCACAGGCGCATGCCGGTGGTTGCCGTGAGGATCTGCAGGGCGATGCCGCTGCCTTGGAAACCGGCGCCGATCATGCCCACACGAATGGGTCGGCCTTCGGCTTCGCGTTTGGCCAGGGCGGTGTCAACGATGATCATCGGTGCTGCTCCTTCAGTCGTTCCACT
Organism: Pseudomonas sp. PME37.24/006; assembly: GCF_055556635.1. NCBI lineage: Bacteria > Pseudomonadati > Pseudomonadota > Gammaproteobacteria > Pseudomonadales > Pseudomonadaceae > Pseudomonas > Pseudomonas sp. PME37.24/006. Next base: position 927,227 of record NZ_JBVHNL010000002.1, on the reverse strand, counting down.
GTTTCCACGGCGCGCCACTGGCCCAGGCGGTTTCCAGGGTGATCTTGTCGCGCAGCGAGTCCATGCTCTGCCAGTAGCCTTTGTGGTGGTAGCTGCCAAGCATGTCGCGCTCGACCAGGCGATCCATGGGTTCGTTTTCCCAGGTGGTCTGGTCGTCATCGATCAGCTCAAAGACTTCCGGCTGGCAGACGAAGAAGCCGCCATTGATCAGGCCGCCATCGGCAGCGCCTTTCTCGCGAAAGGCTTCGACGCGATTGAGGTCTTCGTTCAGACGCAGTGCGCCGTAACGCCCGGGCTGGGTGACGGCGGTAAGGGTGCACCAGCGCTTCGAGGCCTTGTGCACCTTGACCAGCTCGCTGATGTTCACATCGCTGACACCATCGCCGTAGGTCAGGCAGAACGGCTCGTTGCACAGCAATGGCATGGCACGCTTGAGGCGCCCGCCGGTCATCGAGTCGGCGCCGGTATCGAGCACGGTGACGCGCCAGTCTTCGCTGACGCTCTCCAGCCAATCGATATTGCCGGTCTTCAGGTCGATGGTGTAGTCGGTGCGTTGCGCGCGGTAGTTGAGGAAGTAGTCGCGTATGTAATCGACCTTGTAGCCACCGAGTACCACGAAGTCATTGAAGCCGTGGTGCGCGTACATCTTCATGATGTGCCAGATGATCGGTCGGCCACCGATCTCGACCATCGGCTTGGGACGGATCGCCGTCTCTTCGCTCAGGCGGGTGCCGAAGCCACCCGCAAAGATTGCAACCTTCATGATGGTGCTCCCCCGTGGTTAATGGACGCTGTATCAGTGGGCCAGATGGCCCGGTAATGCGGCCGCGATCTAGCGCGATTGCCAGCGCAGGTCTTCGCTCAGTCGGCCACTGTCGATATGGCCTTGCAGCACGCGCAGGCGCACGAGCGGCGATGTACGAAACTGGCTGTCGCTGAAACTCATGCCCTTGAGGCCCTCGACCAGCCCGCTGATCGACCTCGATAAGGTCATTTGCGGCTGATGAGCGGGGGCAAGGCTGGCGAACAGACTGAAATCGACCTGATAGGAGCGGCTGTCGACGGGGGCTTCGGTATTGATGCTGACCTCGGTGCCGGGCAGGGCATCGGCTACCGCTGCGGCGAGGTCGCGAACCTGATGGTTGCGTTCGTTGCTGCCGGTATTCACGCGCAAGATGCGTCCGCCGTTGTCGGCGCTGCGCTGGATGGCCCAGTCGATTGCCCGCGCCATGTCGGCGACGTCGATCAATGGGCGCCATGGCGAGCCATCGCTGAGCACCGTGATGCGGCCCTCGCTGAGCGCACCGGCGACGAAGTCATTGAGCACCAGATCCAGGCGCAGCCGGTCGGACATGCCGCAGGCCGTGGCGAAGCGCAGGCTGGTAATCACCATATCGCCGGCGATGTCGCAGAGCGCATCTTCGCTGCCGATCTTGGAGCGGGCGTAAGCGGTCATGGGCGAGACGGGATCGCTTTCTGTGCGCGGCCCACCCTGGGCCACGCCGTACACGCTGCAGCTGGAGGCGAAGACGAAGTTGCGTACCCCGGCACGGGCGGCCGCATTGGCGATAGCGATGGTGGCGTTCTGGTTGATTGCTTCGGTCACGCTGGCAAAGCGGTCGCCCATGGGATCGTTGGAGACGGCCGCCAGCTGCACCACTGCGTCGTAGCCTTCGAGGAACTGTGGTGAAAGGTCACGCACGTCAGCAAAGAACTGCTGGCTCAGGTGCTGTTCCGGCAAGACATGAGCGTTGGTGAGGCAGTGGGCGAAATAGGCGTTGTCGAAGCCATGCACGATGGCTTGGGGATGGCGGGTCGTCAGTTCGCGGATGACCGCCGGGCCGACGTAGCCCATGTTTCCCAGCACGAGAATTTTCATCAAGCCTTCCTTGCAATGACCGCCCACGGGTGGGGCGGTATCCATCGTTCGGCTGATAGTATTCCTGCGTCAGAAAAATGCTTGTTTATCTGATAGGCGGTTTTAGGTTGTTTAAAATATTGATTTATAAGGATTAATAATTATTTTCTGATTTCGGGGTCAGGTTTTTTAAGCTGCTGCGGCCGACTCAAGCCTTGTTCAAGGTGACCCCCGGCATCGCTGGAAGCCGCGCCGCATCAAGCTTCAACCGCTCAAAAAAGGGCTTTGTGGCGCGTTTCACAAAGTCGAAAGATTTCTGTCATTCGCTTGGCGGTCGTACCTCGGGATTAGCCAGCGGGCAGTCTTCACCCTTGAAGAAAGCCCGCACGTTGGCAAAGGCATCGCCGAAATACAGCTCGTAACCTTCTCGCTCGACGTAACCGAGGTGCGGAGTACAGAGCACGCCCGGGTGGTTCAGCAGCGGGTGTGCGGGGTCGAGAATCGGCTCCTGCTCGAACACGTCCAGCGCGGCATAGCCCGGCCTGCCAAGGTTAAGGGCCTCTAGCAAGGCGCCCGGGGCGATCAGTTCGGCGCGGCTGGTATTGACCAGCAATGCGCTGGTTTTCATAAGTGCCAGATCTTTGGCGGTCACCAGATGCCGAGTGCTTTCGGCGAGGCGCAAGTGCAGGGTGATTACATCCGACTCGGCAAAGAATGCTTCCCGTGATGGTGCCGCGCGGTGTCCGTCGGCAACCGCGGCCTGGCGCGATGCATCGCTGCCCCAGACCAATACGGGCATCTCGAAGGCCTGGGCATAACGGGCCAGGCGCTGGCCTATCTTGCCGTAGCCCCAGATGCCCAGCGTCTGCCCGGCCAGGCGCTGGCCGAGGTTGACTTGCCACTGCCCGGCATACATGCCCTGCATGGCCGGGAACAGCTGCCGTCTGGCATTGATGATCAGCGCCCAGGTCAGCTCTGCCGGGGCGATGGGCGAGCCACGGCCCTCCATGACGGCCACGCCATGGCGCGTGCAGGCGTCCACATCGAGGTGGCTGGAGACCTTGCCAGTCTGGCTGATCAGCTTGAGCTTCGGCAGCTGAGCGAGCAGTGCTTCGTCAATGCGCGTGCGCTCTCGGGTCAGCACCAGCGCATCGGCATCGGCGAAGCGCTCGGCCAGCAGTCGGGTGTCGTCGACGGCATCGTGATGGATGCTGACCTGATGGCCGCTCAGAGTGGCGAAACAGTCGAGGGTACGGATGACGTTCTGGTAGTCATCGGGAATGACGATATGCATGGCAGGCTCCCAGGCGGTTCAGGCTCCACGGGGAGCCTGATTCGGTGAAATATCAGCCGACGCTCTGGGCCGCTGCCCTGCGGCGAGCCCGCCAGATACGCCAGATGGGCAAGGCTATCATCAATGCCACCAGGGCCCATACGGCCAGGGTGATCGAGCTGCTCCAGAGAATGCTCAGGTCACCATTGGACAGTGACAGGGCGCGTCGCAGGTTCTGCTCCATCAGGCCGCCAAGGATGAAGCCGAGCAGAATCGCCGAGAGCGGAAAGTCCATCTTGCGCAGGATGTAGCCGGCGACGCCGATTCCGATCATCAGGTACAGATCGAATGCCGTGGCATGCACGGCGTAAACGCCGATCGAGGTGATGATGGCGATGGCCGGCACCAATGCCCAGTACGGCACGGCGAGGATCTTGGTGAAGATCTTGATCATCGGCACATTGATGACGATCAGCATGATGTTGGCGATGAACAGCGAGGCGATCAGGCCCCAGACGATGTCTGGCTGGTCGCGAAACAGCAGCGGGCCGGGGGTGATGTTGTACAGCGTCAGCGCGCCAAGCATCACCGCGGTGGTGCCGGAACCCGGAACGCCGAGGGTCAGCATCGGCACCAGCGAGCCACAGGCCGATGCGCTATTGGCGGTTTCAGGCGCCGCCAGGCCGCGCAGATCGCCGTCGCCGAACTTGTTGTCTTTCACGGCTAGGCGCTTCTCGCTCATGTATGCCACGGCACTGGCCAGGGTCGCACCAGCGCCCGGCAGGATGCCGAGGAAGAATCCCACCGCCCCGCTGCGCAGGTTGGTGGCCAGTACCGACAGGCCTTCCTTCATGTTGAACAGCATACGGCCCTTGGCTTCGATAGCCTTCTGGCCATGGTGAGTACGCTCGAGCAAGACGAGAATTTCACTGACCGAGAACAGACCCAATACTAGCACCACGAACTGGATACCATCGGCCAGGCCGAGGCTACCGAAGGTGAAGCGATACACGCCGCTGTTGGAGTCGATGCCGACGCAGGACAGCAGCAGGCCGATGCAGCAGGCGATGGCCGTCTTCATCGGTTTGTTGCCAGCCATGCCAGCCAGACAGACGATGGCGAACACCATCAGCACGAAGTATTCAGCGGGGCCGAATGCGACCGCCCATTTAGCCAGCAGGGGGGCAAAAATCACCACGCCGCAGGTGGCCATCAAACCGCCGACGAAGGAGCTCCAGGCGGAGATCGACAGGGCGATACCGGCTTTGCCCTGGCGTGCCAGCGGGTAGCCGTCGAGGGTGGTCATCACGGCCGATGCTTCGCCTGGGATGTTCAGCAGGATCGAGGAAATACGGCCGCCGTATTCACAGCCCAGGTACACGGCCGCAAGCAGGATCAACGCGGTTTCCGGCGGCAGACCAAGGGCGAAGGCGATGGGAATCAGCAGCGCCACGCCGTTGATCGGGCCCAGGCCCGGCAGCAGGCCGACGATGGTGCCAATCAGGGTGCCGCACAGTGCGGTGAACAGGTTGTAGGGGCTCAGGGCGACGCCGAAGCCTTGCCCCAGATAGCTGAAAGTATCCATCCGTTTAGAACTCCAGGCCAGAAAACAGGCCAAGTGGCAGCGGTACATCGAGGGCTTTGTCGAACAGCAGGTAGAGGCCCACCGCGAGTAGCACGCCGGAGGTCAGGCTGGCTTTCCAGGTGCCTTCGTACAAACGCGCCATGGCGATGGCGAAGAGAGTACTGGCGATGATGAAACCGGCGAGTTCGAACAGTGCGGCGTAGATCAGTAGTGCCACGATGCACAGCACGATCTTGCGGATTACGTGACGATCCAGGGCTGGCTCTGCTGTTTCATCGCTGGCCCGCGACGGCTTCACCAGCAGGTAGATGGCGCCCATGGCGATCATCACGATCAGCAGCAGGGGAAAGGCTCGCGGCCCTACCGGCTCGTAGGAAAACGGCGCGTGGTAGCCCCAGGCCACCAACGAGAGGCCGAGACAAAGCAGCAGGCTGACGCCCGCGAAAATACGGTCTTGCATAGGATGCTCCATGGGGAGAGCCGAGTGGCTCCCCCCGGAAGGGTTATTCGACCAGGCCGAACTCGCGGCCCAGCTCGCGGTATTGCTCGACCTGCTTGTGTACCAGCGCCTTCAGCTCCGGCCCGCTGACATACATCGGCAGTACGTCGCGGTCGACCATGTAGCGTTCGAAGTCGGGTGAGGATTCCAGTTTGGCGAACGACTCGCGCCACCACTGCACCTGCTCTTCTGGCACGTCCGGGCCGAGGAAGTAACCGCGGATCAATGGCCACTGGATCTCGTAGCCTTGCTCGCGAGCGGTGGGAATGGAGGCCAGGTCACCCGGCAGGCGCTCTTCGCTGAATACCGCCAGGGTGCGGATGTCGTTGCCCTTCTGCGAGGCGATCTCGCTGGCGCTGCCGGTGACCAGATCGACGTGTTTGCCCATCAGCGCCATGTAGTGCTCGGAGCCGCCTTCGAACGCCGCATAGCGCAGTTCACTGGGATTGATGCCCGCGGCCTTGGCGAGCAGCGCGATCTTCATCCAGCCCTGGCCGCCGATGCTGCCGCCGCCACCGACGACGACGCTTTTCGGGTCTTTCTTGAGCGCTTGCACGACATCGTCGAGATTCTTGTACGGCGAGTCGTCGCGAACCGCCAGGGTGCCGTAATCGGTGCCGATGGTGGTCAACCACTGCACGGCGTTTTCATCAAATTGGCCGTATTTGCCCAGAGCAAGATTCAGCAGCGAAGCACCGGAAAACGCGATCAGTGTGCCCGGCTCGTTACGCCGATTGGCGGCTATCGAATTGTAGGCAACAGCGCCGATGCCACCCGGCATGTACGTGACGCGCATCGGCGACTTGAGCACGGCATTGTCTTTCAGGCCGGCCTGGGCGAGCTTGCAGGTGAGGTCGAAACCGCCACCCGGTTTGCTTGGCGCGATGCATTCGGGCCGGTGTGGCTGATCGGCGTTGGCCTGCAGGCCGGTCAGCAGTAGTACGCCGGCGAGGGGAAGAAGGCAGTTCTTGAAAACTTTCATAGTGTTACCTGTATTGGATTTATTGGCAGGTTCTTCGTGGCGCCGTATCACCAGATCGGCAGGGCATAACTCAGGATCAAACGGTTTTCATCGATGCCGCGGGTGAAGTTGGCGCGGTAGGCCGCGTTGCGCCAGGTGACTTTGAGGTTCTTCAGCGGCCCATCGGCGAATGCATAAGCCAGGTCGGTGTTGCGCTCCCACTCACTGCCGCTATCGCCATTCGCGAGGTCGATTCCGCTGCCACGGACGTAGCGCGTCATAAAAGTCAGACCGGGGATACCCAGCTTGCTGAAGTCATAGTCATAGCGAACCTGCCAGGAGCGCTCATCGGGCCCGGCAAAGTCGTTGATCTGCAGAAAGTTGGTCAGGTAGGGCGTTGCGCCGTCGACATAGGTGAAGCCGTCGTCGCCATGCATGCGCTGGTAGGCAACGCCCAGGGCGTGGCCGGCCAGGCTGTAAGTGAACATGGCGTTGAACACTTGGTTGTCGATATCGCCGGCACGCTCCTGGCCACTTTCACTGTTGTTGAAGTAGCGCAGGTCGCTTTTCAGCTTGCCCGGGCCCAGGGCAAGCGTGTGCTGCAGGCCGAGGAAGTGCTGGCGGTAGATGTCACTCAGCTCACCCTGGTGGTAACTGACCTGGGTGGTTGGTGTCAGCGCATAGTCGAGGCTGGCGAAGCGTAGATGATCGCTGCTCGGGCTGCCGCCAAAACGGCCGTTCTTGTTGTTCAGTGCCAGATCGCTGGAGCCCGAGACATCGCGCTGCACCACCTTGGAGATTTCGCCGAACGAGGCGGTCAGTCGGTCGATGTCCTTGCTCTGCAACTGCCAGCCCTCGAAGGTCTGGGGCAGTAGGCGGCTGTTGCTGAACTGCAGGGTTGGCATCTTAGGTAGCAGGGTACCGACCTTCAGTACGCTGTCGGCGAAACGCACCTTGGCGGTCAGCCCCAGCTTGCTGTAGTCGTCCTCGGCGCGCCGATCACCGTTGCGCGGCAGCAGCGCGGTGCCAGAGCGGTCGGGTGATGAGTCGAGCTTTACGCCGAGCATGGCCAGGGCGTCCACGCCGAAACCGACGGTACCCTGGGTGTAGCCGGACTCCATGTTGAGGATGAATCCCTGAGCCCATTCTTCACGCTTGTTCTGCCCTGGGCCGTCGCGAAAGTCGCGGTTGAGGTAGAAGTTGCGCAGTTCCAGATTGGCCTTGCTGTCGTCGATAAAGCCAGTCGCCTGGGCATTGCCCACGGCCAGCGGCAGGCCCGTCAGGAAGGCGGGAGCGAGGGATACGTAGAGCAGATTCTTTCTTGTCATTATTGTTTTCTCGTTGTTGACAGCAGGTGACGTCAGTTTTTCTGGGTGCTTCTTGCCGCCAGCGGCACATAGACATCGCCGGCGAAAAGGCGCCGTGCGGTGCGTATCAGGGAGGCCTGCATGTGTTGCGGCTGGCTGTCTTCGCCAGGCGTAAGTGACACTTCGATTTGCCCGCCCGGGTGTTCCAGACGTACCAGGGCGGCTCCGGTTATCGGCGCGATGTCGAACGCAACGCTTCCCGGCAAAGCGCAAGCGCTGGCCAGGCCGATGGCGCCGGTGGCGGCGATGGAACGATGGCAGCTGTGCGGCATGAAATAGCGGGTCGACAGCGTGCCGCCGTTGCGTGACGGGGCAAGCAGCACGGGTTTGGGGATCACCATCTGGCTGACGTCACCGAGGCCCATGGCTTTGCCGGCCTGCAGGCGGATGCTCTCCAGGCGCTCCAACAGCGCGCTGTCGGCGTCCAACTGCGCAGGTGTCTCGTAGCCGGTCTTGCCCAGCGCTTCGGCGTGCATGATGACCATGGGCATGGCCATGTCGATGCAGGTGGTCTCGACACCGTCGAAGCGGTCACGAACATTGCCGGTGGGCAGCAGTTTTCCGGTCTTGGCACCGGAAGCATCGAGGAAGGTCAGCTTGATCGGCGCGGCGCTGCCGGGAACGCCATCAATGCTGGTTTCTCCTTCGTAGCGAACCTTGCCCTTGGGCGTCTGCACTTCCGAGTCGATCAATGTGTTGGTGTTGAGGTTACGAATCCGTACCCGGGTCACTGGGGCGCAGGCGTTGACCAGGCCATGTTCGATGGCGAACGGGCCAACGGCGCAGAGCATGTTGCCGCAGTTGGGCGCCGTATCGACCCGGCGCTGGGCGACCATGACCTGCACGAACAGGTAGTCGACATCGGCATCCGGGTGAGGGGAAGTACTTACGATGGCGACCTTGCTGGTCTGCGGATTGCCGCCGCCAATGCCGTCTATTTCCAGCTCGTGACCCGAGCCCATTACTTTGAGCAGCAGCTCGTCTCGCTGGGCGATATCGGAGGGCAAGTGGTTGGCCAGAAAGACCGGGCCGCGAGAAGTGCCGCCGCGCATCAGGACGCAGGGAATGGCTTGCATGATGTCTCCAGTGCAATAAATTCGCTTATTGTTGCTTTCCTTAAATGGTGGTCAGTGTCTTTTGTTTTGTAAATTGCATATATTTCAACAACTAATGCTTTTTGTGCATTAATGCGCCTGCTAGAGGCTTCGGCTGGCGGATTTCATCAGACGGTCGCCGTGTTCTGATTAATGGACTAATCTGCCTCACATAATAAAAGTCGTTATTGATAGGTTTTATGCATGAATTACGAGCTTCAGGATCTTCGTGCCTTCGTCAAAATTGCTGAATTCGGCAATTTCCACGAGGCGGCCAACGCCATTCACCTGTCCCAGCCGGCGCTCACCCGACGCATGCAAAAGCTGGAAGAGGGCTTGGGTACCCAACTGCTCGATCGCACCACGCGGCGGGTCAGCCTGACGGCCGTAGGGCGTGATTTCCTGCCGAAGGCTCGGCGTCTGCTGGATGATTTCGAGCGTTCGATTCTGGGCATTCGAGAACTGGCCGAGCGTCAGTCCGGGCAAGTCACCCTGGCGTGCATTCCCACTGCGGCGTTCTACTTCCTGCCCACGGTGATTCGCGAATTCAATCGGCAGTACCCGAAGATCCGCATTCGCATTCTCGACCTGAGCGCCCACGAAGGTCTCGAAGCCGTGCTGCGTGGTGAAGCGGATTTCGGTATCAACATGCTCAGCGGGCAGAACGCGGAGATCGATTTCACTCCGCTGGTCAACGAGCCCTTCGTGCTCGCCTGTCGACGTGACCATCCCCTAGCGGAGCAGCCTCAGGTGGCGTGGCGTGAACTGAGTGATTACCGCTTGATCGGCGTGGGACGTTTGAGCGGCAACCGCGTGCTGCTCGACCATGGCCTGGCCAACCTCGATTGGCGGCCCAGCTGGTTCTACGAGGTTCAGCACCTGTCCACTTCTTTGGGGATGGTCGAGGCCGGCCTCGGCATCGCCGCCATGCCCAGCCTGGCGATGCCGGCCGACGATCACCCGACATTGGTGCAGCGCCCGCTGGTGGACCCGGTGATCAGCCGCACCCTGGGGCTGGTGCGCCGTCATGGGTCATCGCTGTCACCAGCAGCGGAGCAGTTCGTCGATACCTTGCTGCGCCAGTGGCCGGGTTATACCGCGCTGGGCGGTGACAAGCCGGCGTGACGCTTTCCCGCGATTTTGCGCTTTTCAGCCATTCGGAGATGTAGTTTTACTGATGCGTTAAATGCATTAATTGCTTAAATCTTTGCATTTGATGGAATTGTCGGTGCGTGTAACTCTTTTGCTCAAGACATCAATCGGCCTGATTGATCAGTAAAAGAGTAAGAATCATGCAGCCAATTCCTTGTGTGCTCATGCGCGGAGGCACCTCGAAAGGCCCGGTTTTTCTCGCCAGCGACTTGCCTGAGTCGGTAGACGAGAGAAATGAAGTCTTGTTGTCGGTCATGGGTGCAGGGCATGAACTCGAGATCGACGGCATAGGCGGTGGCAGCCCGCAGACCAGCAAGGTCGCCATCGTCAGCCCGTCCAGTCACCCGGATGCCGATGTCGACTACCTGTTCGTGCAGGTCATGGTCTCCCAGCGGCGCGTCGATACCGCGCCCAATTGCGGCAACATGCTTTGCGCCGTGGGGCCCTTCGCGGTCGAGCAGGGCCTGGTGAAGGCGGGGCTCGCTACCACCGAAGTGCGTATCAGGAACCTCAATACCGGCACCTTCGTCAGCTCCAAGGTGCAGACGCCAGGCGGCGCAGTCACCTACGCCGGGGCGACCCGCATCGATGGCGTGCCGGGTGTCGCCGCACCTATCGAACTGACTTTTCTGGATGCCGCCGGCAGCAAGACCGGCAAGCTGTTTCCCACAGGCAATACCCGCGACCGCTTCAATGGCATCGAAACGACCTGTATCGACATGGCCATGCCGATGGTGCTGATCGATGCCGCCAGCCTCGGCAAGACGGGCCGCGAATCACCTGCCGAGCTCGACGCCGACCTGGATTTTCTCGCCCGGCTCGAATCCATTCGTCTGCAGGCTGGGCTGGCCATGGGGCTTGGGGATGTCACCGACAAAGTGATTCCGAAACCTGTCCTGCTGGCGCCTGCCTCGGCCGGCGGAACGATTCAGGTCAGGTATTTCATGCCCCATAACTGCCACCGCGCATTGGCCATCACAGGCTCCATCGGTCTGGCTACCGCTTGCGTCAGCGTGGGAACCGTGGCCGCGCAGATGCTTGATCTGGATGCCAGTGCAGCGCGCATGAGCCAGGTACGGATCGAGCATCCAAGCGGTTCGATCGAGGTGGCACTGGCTTACGTGGGCGAGCAGGGCGAGACCATTCGTGCGTCCGTGGTACGCACCGCCAGGCGACTGTTTTCCGGTGAGGTGCACGCTCCTGAGGAGCGCCTTCTGGCCGGATGACGTCGCCGTCCAGTGAGGCGTTGTTCTCCTGGCAAAGGGTTCTACGGAGAGAGCCATCACAGCAGCAAACGAAGCATGTAACTTGGGCAAATCCGGTTGTGCCGGATCGCCACGAGATGCTCGTCTCCAAAAACAAAAAGAGAGAACTCTATGCTCGCTTTACTCGGGTTGGCGATGGTGGTCGTGTTCACCTACATGATCATGTCGAAGCGCATGTCGCCCATCGTGGCGCTCACCTTCATACCGATCGTTTTCGCCGTTGCTGCAGGCTTTGGCGATTCGACCGGCAAGATGATTCTCGACGGCCTGAAGATGGTCGCGCCCTCGGCGGCATTGCTGCTGTTCGCGATCCTGTTCTTCGGGCTGATGATCGACACCGGGCTGTTCGATCCGCTGATTCGCAAGATCCTGCGCAAAGTCAACGGTGATCCCGTGAAGATCGCCGTAGGGACTGCGCTGCTGTCCCTGACCGTTGCGCTGGACGGCGATGGCACCACCACCTACATGATCACCTGCGCGGCGATGTTGCCGCTGTACCGCCGTATCGGGATGAACCCCATGGTGCTCGCCACGGTTTCGATGCTGTCGCTGAGCATCATGAGTGGCATGACGCCCTGGGGCGGGCCTGCGACCCGCGCCATCGCCGCGCTGGGGCTCGATGCATCCGAATACTTCATCCCGCTGTTGCCGACCATGGTGGCCGGTGCTGCCTTCGTGGTGCTGATCGCCTACGTGCTTGGCCGCAAGGAGCGCAGCCGCATCGGCAATACCGAACTGCAGACCGGCGGCGGCAACTGCTATATCGAGGAAATCCTCGGCGACCAGCCCTACAAGCGTCCGCGTTTCGTGTGGGTGAATCTGTTTCTGGTGATCGCCGTGATGACGGCGCTGGTGATGGGCATCGCTCACGCTGCCGTGCTGTTCCTGATCGGTTTCGTGGTCGCTCTGATGATCAATTACCCACAGCTCGACATTCAGAAGGAACGCATCCTCTCCCATTCCGGAAATGCCATGACGGTGGTGCTGCTGGTCTTTGCGGCAGGGGTGTTCGCAGGCATCTTCTCGGGTACCAAGATGGTCGACGCCCTGGCGCAAAGCATCGTCAACATGATCCCGCCGTCGTGGGGCCATCTGTTCCCGCTGGTGGTGGCAGTCACCAGCATGCCGCTGACGTTCGTGCTGTCGAACGATGCCTACTATTTCGGCGTGGTGCCCATTCTCGCCAAAGCTGCAGCAGCCTATGGCATCGACCCGGTGGAAATCGCCCGCGCTTCGATTCTGGGGCAGCCGGTTCACCTGATGAGCCCCCTGGTGGCTTCGACTCTGTTGCTGGTCGGCATGGTGGACAAGGACATCGGCGACTTTCAGAAAGCCACGGTGAAGTGGGCCGTCCTGCTGTCGCTGGCAATCACCCTGGTGGCGGTACTCACGGGAGCCATTTCATTTCTGGTCTGAGTACCTGAAGGCGCGCAGGCACGGCTGTTCCCGGTGGCCTGCCGCTGATGGGGGAGGAGTAATGCTCGTATCAACAGTGGGGCTGGGCCGGTAATTAAGTTTTGTTATATCATAACCATTCGCTGTGCCGGGTAGACCCTCTGTCTGCCCGGCTTTCTGTTCTGGATATGCTATGACCACTGCCGCAATCGCCAATCCCGTTACCTCACGCCTTACCTCCATCGACGCCCTGCGCGGGCTAGTCATTCTGTTCATGCTGCTCGACCATGTGCGAGAAACGTTTTTCCTGCACCGTCAGGTACTCGACCCCATGGATGTGAGCAGCACTGAACCGTCGCTGTTCTTCAGTCGCACCCTGGCTCACCTGTGCGCGCCGGTATTCATCTTCCTGACCGGCCTGTCGGCATTCCTGTATGGCGAGAAGGCCAATGGCCGGGCTGCTGTCAGTGCCTTTCTGTTCAAGCGTGGGCTGTTTCTGGTCGTGCTCGAATTCACCTTGGTGAACTTCGCCTGGACCTTCCAGGTGCCGCCAACGGTGATCTACCTGCAGGTGATCTGGGCCATCGGCCTAAGCATGCTGGCGCTGTCGCTGCTGGTCTGGCTGCCGCGCGGCGTTCTGATCGTGTTGGGGCTGGTGCTGGTCTGTGGCCACAACCTGCTCGATGGCCTGCACTTCGCGGCCGACTCGGCGATGCACGTGCCATGGGCCATCCTGCATGATCGCGGCTGGCTGCAGGTGTCCGACGATCTGCGTCTGCGCACCTCCTATCCGCTGCTGCCGTGGATTGGCGTGATTGCCCTGGGTTATGCCGCCGGCTCGTGGTTCGGTCGCGCTGCGGACGCCGCAAGTCGTCAGGCCCTGCTGCTTGGCTGGGGGCTCGGTTCGCTGCTGGTGTTCGTCGTGGTTCGTGCAGGCAACGGCTACGGCGAGAAGAGCTGGGTGATGGGCAGCAACTGGCTGGAAACCCTGATGAGTATCCTCAACATCACCAAGTATCCGCCGTCGCTGGCCTTCCTTACGCTGACCCTGGGCTTGGGTCTGCTGCTGTTGCTCGCGTTCGAGCGTGCTCAGGGCAACCGCTGGCTCAAGGCGCTGACCGTGTACGGTGGTGCGCCGATGTTCTTTTACCTGCTGCACCTCTATGTGCTGAAAATAATGTATCTGGCTGCCGTGGCTATCTGGGGCACCAATCAGGGCGACTACTTTGGCTTCGACTCGATCGGCCCGGTATGGCTCTGCTCGATTCTGCTCGCCGTGGTGCTGTTCCCGCCGGTGCGCTGGTTTGCGGCACTCAAGGCCCGTCGTCGTGACCTGACCTGGCTGCGTTATCTCTGAATGCCGCTCATCCGCTTGTCGGAGTGGTCGAACATCAGCTGCTTCGGGCCTGTCCGTTGTGAATCACAGACAGACTGGAGCTAGCGATATGTCCACATTCGATAAGCAAGGCGGTAGTAACGTGCAGGGTTGGGAACGTGCGCTTTCCATCGGCAGTGGTATCGCCATGGCCCGTGGCGGCCTGAAGCGCGGCGGTGTATTTGGCCTTGCTCGCGCAGCGTTCGGCGGCTTGCTGGTCGCCCGTGGCCTGAGCGGCCATTGCCGACTCAAAGGTTTCGTGGAAGACGCCCGCTCCATGCGCCCCGACGTGGATCGCATCGCAGAAACCGTCACCCGGCTGGAAAGCGAAATCGCTGAGCGGGTAAAGCCCGTCGTCAAGAAAGTCACTGACGGCGTCTGATACGCTGAGAACACGAATCGGCCCGCCATGCGCGGGCCGGTTGCGTTTGGCTCATTAGTGGAGATGACAACATGAGCAGCGAATACAGCAGCACGGCGCCGACAGCCGCTGAAGTTCAGGCGAAGCCTGGTATGACCCTCATCGAATTCGGTACCGACTGGTGCAGCCATTGCCAGGCGGCGCAGCCTTTGCTGGCCAAGGTAATGCCGGATTATCCCGAGGTCACTCATCTGAAGATCGAGGACGGCAGCGGCCGACCTCTGGGGCGCGCCTTCAAGGTCAAGCTGTGGCCGACCCTGGTATTCCTGCGTGACGGTGTCGAGGTCACCCGACTGGTTCGCCCTACCAACGTCAGCCCGCTGGAAGAAGCCCTGGAGCAGTTGGTGGGTGAGGGCTGAGCTGCACATCGCATCCCGTCACTTTTCCTGAATTTTCCCGGTATGGGTCGAGTCAACCGAACAGACCCATACTGGAGAACGTCATGAGCACACCCAAGCAGCCAGCCACACCTCGGGAGATTGATGACACCGAGGATCGCATGGGCTCGATCGAGCAGTTGGATTTCAGCGACAGTAAGGATGTGCGCGAAGGGCGCATCGGCGACCGTCGTCCAGCAGACGAGGTGCAGCACGAATATCCGGATGAGCGCGTGCGCGACGCGGGGCAGAGCGGTGGTGAAACCCTGAAAGAAGGTCGCCACGAAGACGGTGTCAGCCTCGACGACCTGAGCCCCGAGAACCTGATCGACGATACTGGCGCACACTCGCCGCGGGAACGTGGTGACGACGAGCCCGCTGACCGCGACCTGAGCATCGTCAGTGAAGGCGATATCGGCGGCGGCTCGGGCCTCGATGAAGCCGAACTGGCCAAGAAACACCCGCTAGACGGCCAGCCTTGGGATGATGAGCCGAAATTCTGATGCCATGTTGACGTGCATGGCCGCAATGGCCATGCACCCCCGCCACTAAATTCCCGTTGTGACCCTCTCGCCAATTTGACAGCTGTGTAGTTGCGGGCTTACGTTTACGTAAAGGTAATTCAGGCAGGTCGCTCGTACCATGAGTCATTCCTACAGCATTTCCGAGCTGGCCCACGAACTCGGCGTCACCACCCGCACCATTCGTTTCTACGAGGAGCAGGGCATGCTCGCGCCCGAGCGCAAGGGGCAGGAGCGTATCTACAGCGCCCGTGACCGAGTGACGCTGATGCTGATCCTGCGCGGCAAGCGCATCGGTTTTTCCCTCGCCGAGTGCAAGGAATTGATCGACCTCTATGACCCGGCTGGCGGCAATCGCAAGCAGCTCGATCACTTTCTGGAAAAGATCGCCGAGCGCCGCGAGCATCTCGCCCGCCAGTTGCTTGACATCCAGCAGATGCAGCGTGAGCTGGATACCGCCGAACAGCGTTGTATGACTGCCATGCAGGAGATATCCGCCGCCTCTTGAGAGTCGTTCCACGATCTGCTGCGCGTCGGTTCTACTGCGTTAAAAACAAGCTCGGAATGCTCATTTACAGCTCGTAAACTCCGCTTCCTCGCTTGTTTTTGCCTTGTATAACTCTAGCTCGCTAGATCGTGAAAAGGCTCTCAGGCTCGTTTGCCAATCGTTTAACGCATCCAACAACTACAACAATGGAGAGTCGTTACATGAGCATCACTCTGCCAGGTATGAATTTCTTCCTCGGCGAGGAAATCGACATGCTTCGCGACGCGGTCGCCGGTTTCGCCGCCAAGGAAATCGCCCCACGGGCTGCCGAAGCTGATCGCAGTGACCAGTTCCCGATGGACCTGTGGCGCAAGTTCGGCGACATGGGCCTGCTCGGCCTGACCGTCAGCGAGGAATACGGTGGCGCCGGCATGGGCTACCTGGCGCACATGATCGCCATGGAGGAAATCTCCCGAGCGGCGGGCGGTATCGGCTTGTCCTATGGGGCCCATTCCAACCTGTGCGTGAACCAGATCAACCGCAATGGCAGCGAGGCCCAGAAGCGCCGCTTCCTGCCGAAGCTGATCAGCGGTGAACACATCGGGGCACTGGCCATGAGCGAGCCCAATGCCGGTTCCGACGTGGTGTCGATGAAGATGCGCGCCGATCGAAAGGGCGACCGCTACGTGCTCAACGGCACCAAGATGTGGATCACCAACGGCCCGGATTGCGATGTGCTGGTGGTCTATGCAAAGACTGACTCAAGCGCTGGCGCCAAGGGCATGACCGCCTTCATCGTCGAGAAGGGCGCGCCAGGTTTCAGCGTCGCGCAGAAGCTCGACAAGCTCGGCATGCGCGGTTCGCACACCGGTGAGCTGGTGTTTCAGGATGTCGAGGTGGCCGAGGAAAACGTGCTCGGCGGCGTCGGCGAAGGCGCCAGGGTGCTGATGAGCGGTCTGGATTACGAACGTGCTGTGCTCTCTGGCGGCCCGCTGGGGCTGATGCAGGCGGCGATGGACGTGGTGGTGCCCTACATCCACGACCGCAAGCAATTCGGCCAAAGCATCGGCGAGTTCCAGCTGATTCAGGGCAAGCTGGCTGACATGTACACCACCCAGCAGGCCTGTCGCGCCTACCTCTACGCGGTCGGCCGGCAGCTCGACGCCCTGGGCAGCGGCCATGTGCGCCAGGTACGCAAGGACTGCGCCGGGGTCATCCTCTATGCAGCGGAAAAAGCCACCTGGCTGGCCGGTGAGGCGATCCAGATTCTCGGCGGCAATGGCTACATCAACGAGTATCCGGTCGGGCGCCTGTGGCGCGACGCCAAACTCTACGAGATCGGCGCCGGCACCAGTGAAATTCGCCGCATGCTGATTGGTCGCGAGCTGTTCAACGAAACGGCGTGATCGAAGCCCACGCTGCCAGTCGGAGCCAATGTAATGGCCATTGTGTGTACAAAACTGAACACCCGTTCCCCCGAGTACGCCGCCAACCGTGAGGCGATGCTGGCTCAGGTCGATGAGCTGCACGGCTTGCTCGCCCGCACTCGCGAAGGCGGAGGTGCAAAAGCGCAGGAGCGACACCGCTCGCGCGGCAAACTGCTGCCGCGCGAGCGCATCGACTGGCTGCTCGATCCAGGCTCGCCGTTTCTGGAAATCGGTCAGCTAGCCGCCTACCAGGTGTATGACGAAGACGTCGCCGCCGCGGGGGTGATCGCCGGAATTGGCCGTGTCGAAGGTGTCGAATGCATGATTATCGCCAACGACGCCACGGTGAAGGGCGGCAGTTACTACCCGCTGACCGTGAAGAAGCATCTGCGCGCCCAGGCCATCGCCAGCCAGAACCGCCTGCCGTGTATCTACCTGGTGGATTCCGGTGGCGCCAACCTGCCGCGTCAGGACGAGGTGTTTCCTGATCGCGAGCACTTCGGCCGCATTTTCTTCAACCAGGCCAACATGAGCGCCCAGGGCATCGCCCAGATCGCCGTGGTGATGGGCTCGTGCACCGCAGGTGGCGCCTACGTGCCGGCGATGAGCGACGAGACCATCATGGTGCGCGAACAGGCGACCATCTTTCTCGCCGGCCCGCCTCTGGTGAAGGCAGCCACCGGTGAAGTGGTCAGCGCCGAGGAACTCGGTGGCGCCGACGTACACTGCAAGACCAGTGGCGTGGCCGACCACTATGCGGAAAACGACCCGCACGCGCTGGCCCTGGCGCGCCGCTGCATCGCCAACCTCAACTGGCGCAAGCTCGGTGAAGTTCAGGCGCGGCAGCCCATCGCGCCGCGCTACGCCGCCGATGAGCTGTACGGCATCATTCCCGCCGACCCCAAACAACCTTTCGATGTACGAGAAGTGATCGCGCGGATCGTCGATGACTCGCAGCTCGACGAATTCAAGGCGCTGTTCGGTACCACCCTGGTCTGTGGTTTCGCCCACCTCAACGGCTATCCCATCGCCATCCTGGCCAACAACGGCATCCTCTTCGCCGAAGCTGCGCAGAAAGGTGCGCACTTCATTGAATTGGCCTGCCAGCGCGGCATCCCGCTGCTGTTCCTGCAGAACATCACCGGCTTCATGGTCGGCAAGAAATACGAAGAGGGCGGCATCGCCAAACATGGCGCCAAGCTGGTCACTGCGGTGGCCTGCGCCCGGGTGCCCAAGTTCACGGTGATCATCGGCGGCAGCTTCGGCGCCGGCAACTACGGCATGTGTGGCCGTGCCTATGACCCGCGTTTTCTGTGGATGTGGCCCAACGCACGGATCGGCGTGATGGGCGCGCAGCAGGCTGCAGGGGTGCTGGTGCAGGTCAAGCATGAGCAGGCGCAGCGCGCCGGCCAGGTGTTTTCCGCCGAGGACGAACAGCGCCTCAAGCAGCCTATCGTCGAGCAATACGAGCGCCAGGCCCACGCCTTTTACTCCAGTGCGCGGCTGTGGGATGACGGTGTGATCGACCCGGCGCAGACCCGCGAAGTGCTGGCGCTGGCGATTTCCGCCAGCCTAAACGCGCCCATCGAGCCGACACGTTTCGGCGTGTTCCGCATGTAGCCTGGCCGAGGACAGACCGATGACCGATTTCAGCAGCATTGAATTGCACACCGACCCGCGTGGGGTCGCCACCCTGTGGCTGAACCGCCCGGACAAGCACAACGCCTTCAATGCCAAGATGATCGAGGAGCTGATCCAGGCACTGCGCCAGGTAGCGGCTGACGACAGCCTGCGGTTTCTCATCCTGCGTGGCCAGGGGCGGCATTTCTCCGCCGGCGCCGATCTGGCCTGGATGCAGGCTTCAGCACAGCTCGACTACGCCAGCAACCTGCGAGACGCCCACCAGCTCGGCGAGTTGATGAGCCTGCTCTACCACTTGCCGTGCCCGACGCTGGCCGTGGTGCAGGGCGCCGCATTCGGCGGTGCGCTCGGGCTGACGGCCTGCTGCGACATCGCCATCGGTGCCAGCGAGGCATCGTTCAGCCTTTCCGAGGTGCGCATCGGCCTGGTTCCCGCGGTGATCAGTCCCTACGTGGTGCAGGCCATCGGCGAGCGCGCCACTCGACGCTACGCGCTCAGTGCCGAGCGCTTCAGTGGTGAGCGAGCGCGGGAGCTGGGCCTGCTCGCTGAGTGTTATCCCGCCGCCGAGCTGGAGGGCGAGGTCGAACAATGGATCGCCAACCTGCTGCTCAACAGCCCGCAGGCGATGCGCGAGAGCAAGGCGCTGTTGCACGGCGTCGGCAGCGGTGTGCTCAGTGACGCTCTGCGCCAGCGTACCGAGAGCGTGATCGCCGGCATTCGCGTCAGTGAAGAAGGGCAGGAAGGCCTCAACGCCTTTCTGCAGAAACGCCCACCCGCCTGGCAGGCCCAGCCATGAAAACCATCGACACGCTTCTGATCGCCAACCGCGGCGAGATCGCTTGCCGGGTGATGCGCACCGCCAAAGCCCTCGGGCTAACCACGGTGGCGGTTCACAGCGCCATCGACCACAGCGCCCGGCACGTGCGCGAGGCGGATCTCGCCATCGATCTCGGCGGCGCCAAACCGAGCGAAAGCTACCTGTTGATGGACAGGATCATCGAAGCTGCGCAGGCCAGCGGCGCGCAGGCCGTTCATCCCGGTTACGGCTTCCTGTCCGAGAACGCCACCTTTGCCCGTAAGCTCGAAGCAGCCGGTTTGATCTTTCTAGGCCCGCCGGCCAGCGCCATCGATGCCATGGGCAGCAAGTCCGCGGCCAAGGCGTTGATGGAAGAAGCCGGCGTGCCGCTGGTGCCGGGTTATCACGGCGCCGCTCAGGATGTTGAAACCTTTCGCAAGGCCGCCGAGCAGATCGGTTATCCGGTGCTGCTCAAGGCCACGGCTGGCGGTGGTGGCAAGGGCATGAAAGTGGTCGAGGGCGAAAGCCAGCTGGCCGAGGCGTTGGCGTCGGCGCAGCGTGAAGCGCAGTCGGCATTCGGTGATGGGCGCATGCTGGTGGAGAAATACGTGCTGCAGCCGCGCCATGTGGAGATCCAGGTATTCGCTGATCAGCACGGCAACTGCCTGTACCTCAACGAGCGCGACTGCTCGATCCAGCGACGTCATCAGAAAGTGGTCGAAGAAGCCCCTGCACCAGGCCTGTCTCCGGAACTGAGGCGGGCCATGGGCGAGTCCGCCGTGCGCGCGGCTCAGGCTATCGGCTATGTCGGCGCTGGTACCGTGGAGTTTCTCCTCGATGCGCGGGGCGAATTTTTCTTCATGGAGATGAACACTCGCCTGCAGGTCGAGCACCCGGTGACCGAAGCGATCACCGGTCTCGATCTGGTGGCCTGGCAGATCCGTGTGGCGCGTGGTGAGCCGCTGCCGATTCGCCAGGATCAGGTGCCCCTTATCGGCCATGCCATCGAAGTGCGGCTGTACGCCGAAGATCCCGAGGGTGGCTTTCTGCCGGCCAGTGGGCATCTCGACCTGTACCGCGAGCCGGCAGCCGGGCCAGGGCGTCGGGTCGACAGCGGGGTGGAGCAGGGCGATGAAGTGTCACCATTCTACGACCCGATGCTGGCGAAGCTGATCGCCTGGGGCGAGAACCGTGAAGAGGCCCGCCAGCGCCTCCTGGCCATGCTGGGGGAAACCGTGGTCGGTGGTTTCAAGACCAACCTGGCATTCCTGCAGCGCATCCTGGCCAACCCTGCGTTCGCTGCCGCGGAGCTGGATACCGGCTTTATCGAGCGTCACCAGGCGCAATTACTGCCGCCAAATAAAGAGCTGCCGGAAGCATTCTGGCAGCAGGCTGGCGCGGCCTTCCTGGCCACCGATGCCGAGCGGCAGCGGGTGGACGATCCGCATTCGCCCTGGGCGGCGCGCAGTGCCTGGCGCAGCGGTTTGCCGGCCGAGGTGCATATGACTCTGGTGTGCGGCGATGTAAGCCGTAGCCTGGTGCTCCAGGCGCGTCCCGCCAGCGCGACACGCCATTCACAAGTTGTGCGCCAAGGCGACACGCTTTACCTGCGCTGGGGCGTGGAATGGCTGGCGGTGCGTCGCTTCGACCCGATTGCCGCTGCCGTGGTGGGCAACGCACATCAAGGTGGGCTCACCGCGCCCATGAACGGCAGCATCGTTCGCGTGTTGGTCGAGCTGGGTCAGCAGGTCGAGGCCGGCGCTGCACTGGTGGTGCTGGAGGCCATGAAGATGGAACACAGCATTCGGGCGCCCGAGGCGGGCACGATCAAGGCAATCCATTGCGCCGAGGGCGATTTGATTGGCGAGGGCGCGGTACTGGTCGAACTGGAGGCGCAGCTATGAGCCTGCCCAGCCACGTACGCCTGGTGGAAGTGGGCCCGCGGGATGGCCTGCAGAACGAGAAGCAGCCGATCAGCGTGGCTGACAAGGTGCGCCTGGTCGACGACCTGAGTGCTGCCGGGCTCCGTTATATAGAAGTCGGCAGTTTCGTGTCACCCAAATGGGTGCCGCAGATGGCCGGCAGTGCTGAGGTATTCGCCGGCATCGATCAGCGGCCCGGTATTACCTACGCGGCGTTGACCCCAAACTTGAAAGGGCTGGAAGCGGCAATCGAGGCTGGGGTGAGAGAAGTCGCTGTGTTCGCAGCGGCGTCGGAATCCTTCTCGCAGCGCAACATCAACTGCTCGATTGCCGAGAGCCTGTTGCGCTTTCAGCCGGTGATGGACATGGCCCAGCAGCACGGCATCCGCGTGCGCGGCTACGTGTCGTGCGTGCTGGGCTGTCCCTATGACGGCGCCATCTCGGCCCATCAGGTCGCCGCTGTCTCGCGGGAACTGCAGGCCATGGGCTGCCATGAAATCTCCCTGGGCGACACCATTGGCGTCGGCACTGCTGGCGGCGTACGGCAATTGATCGAGGTGGTAGCTCGTGACGTGCTACGGGAGCAACTGGCCGGGCACTTTCACGATACCTACGGCCAGGCGCTGGCCAATATCTACGCCAGCCTGCTGGAGGGCGTTGCGGTGTTCGACAGCTCGGTCGCCGGCCTGGGCGGCTGCCCTTATGCCAAGGGTGCGACCGGCAACGTCGCCAGCGAGGATGTGCTCTATCTGCTGCAGGGCCTGGGCATCGAAACCGGCGTCGATCTGCCGCGTTTGATCGATGCCGGGCTGCGTATCAGCAAGGTATTGGGGCGCGACTCCGCTTCACGGGTGGCGAGGGCATACGCAAGCAGTCGATGATGCCAATTTGCTCGGTCTGGCAGTGAACTTCCCCCTGGAAAAAAACTCATACCGGCTAGTCAGTTACACCGCTGCCTTGGCAAATCGGCGCGGCGAACTGAACGATCCGGTCAGCTTTCTGCTTCATCTCGCCATTTCCCGCAACGCATGCGTGATCTGCCTGGATAAATTCACAGCAACGCGGCTTGCGTTGCTATACCCACACCCCCTAAGCTCGCGCTTTTACTCGATTGCCCTAGGGCGTAGCGAACAAGGAATCAGCATGAAACAGCATCGTTTGGCAGCAGCGATCGCCCTGGTGGGCCTGGTGCTCGCCGGTTGTGATTCGCAAACCAGCGAAGTCAAACTGGAAAGCCCGGCTCAGAAGGCTTCCTACGGCATTGGCCTGAACATGGGCAAAAGCCTGGCTCAGGAAGGCATGGATGATCTGGATCCCAATGCTGTTGCTCAAGGCATCGAGGACGCCATTGGCAAGAAAGAGCAGCGCCTGAAAGACGAAGAGCTGGTTGAAGCCTTCGCCGCCCTGCAAAAGCGTGCCGAAGAGCGCATGACCAAAATGAACGAGGAAGCGGCCCAGGCCGGCAAGAAATTCCTCGAAGAGAACGGTAAGCGTGACGGCGTCACCACCACCGCTTCGGGTCTGCAGTACGAAGTGGTCAAGAAGGCCGACGGCGCTCAGCCCAAGGCTGATGACGTGGTCACCGTTCACTACGAAGGCAAGCTCACCGACGGCACCGTGTTCGACAGCTCCGTCGAGCGTGGCACTCCGATCGACCTGCCGGTTGGCGGCGTGATTCCGGGTTGGGTCGAAGGCCTGCAACTGATGCACGTCGGCGAGAAGTACAAACTGTACATCCCGTCCGAACTCGCCTATGGCGCCCAGAGCCCGAGCCCGGCCATTCCGGCCAACTCGGTACTGGTGTTCGACCTGGAGCTGATCGCCATCAAGGATCAGGCTGCTCAGGAACAAGCTGCACCTGAGGCTGCTCCCGCTCAGTAAGCTCAGCCTGTTCAAAGCAACGCCCCGTTCTACGGGGCGTTGTCGTTTCTGGGGCTTTTGCCTAGCCGCAAAGCGCGCTGAATGCAACCACTGCGTTACGGTTATGCACACTGCGACAAAGGTTCTTATTTACTTGGTCAGGTTTTTTACGAAATCTTTTGATTTTTTTAACTAATTGATTTAACAGGATTTTATCCGCTGGATAAAAAATGTCCGATCTGTGGCGAGGCCGCATGGCAAGGGCGTTTGGTAAGCTAATCCCATAACTGTTCACAAGGTTATCCACAGCTATGGTGGATAACCACAGACAGCCCAGCGAACACGCGGGCTGACGAGGAGTGGTCATGAAAGCACCGTGGAATTTTGCCCGTTACCTGCCCATCGCACAGCGTTTCCTGAAGCGCGGTCGCTTGCCGGCATTGCTACTGGCAGTGACCCGTAAAAGCAGTGGAGGAGGCCGCAGCCTGTCTTCTTTGAGGGGCGATCTGAGCCTGCTGCAGGAGTTATGTGTGGCCTGGTGGCGGGGCAGCTATCGGGCGATCAACCCGCAGGCGCTGCTCGCCATCGTGGCCGGCTTGCTGTACTTCGTGTCGCCGCTGGACGCCATCCCAGACTTCATTCCCGGCCTGGGCCTGGTGGACGACCTGGCCGTGCTCGCCTGGGTCATGAAAACCTGGGGCAGCGAGCTGGACGCCTTCCGCACCTGGCGCGATGCCCAGGATCGCGAAACCCGCGACGCCATCGCCAAACTGCCGGTAGCCGAGCGGGTGACCTGAGCGGGCAGTCACCCGAATTTGCGCTGAGTGGCGTTAGTGACCGTCAGGCCGCGAAACCACCGTCGATGGTCAGCGCCGTTCCCGTCACTAGCCCGGCTTCGGCTCCCGCCAGCCAGGCCACCATGCTGGCGATCTCATCGCTACGGGCGTGTCGCTTGATCGCCATGAAGCTGTGCATCAGTTCGTTCAGCGGGCCGTCGGCCGGGTTCATCTCGGTATCGGTCGGGCCTGGCTGCACGACGTTGACGGTGATGTCACGCGCGCCGAAATCCCTTGCCAGTCCCTTGACCATGCCACTCAATGCGGCCTTGCTGGCGCCATAGGCGGCCATGCCCGGCATCGCTGCGCGGTAGGCGATGTTCGAGCCGATCAAGATGATCCGGCCGCCGGATGGCATCTGCCGCGCCGCACTGACCGCTGCATGGTAGGGCGCGTTGATATTGATGGTGAAGAGCTGGTCGATGGTATCGGCATCCAGCTCCAGCGGGTCGCCCGCGACGAACACGCCGGCGTTGACCACCAGCACGTCGATGGCGCCGAGGCTGTCGATCAGAGTAGTCAGGGTGGCACGATTAGCGCTGTCCACTTGCACGGCGCGGCTACTCGTTTCTTCTGCCAGCTGCTGTGCCGGTGCCGCCGAGTTGGCGTAAGTGAAGGTTACCTGCGCGCCATCGCTGGCGAAGCGGCGCACGATGGCGGCACCGATACCGCGGCTGCCGCCGAGGACCAGAACGGATTTGCGATCTGAATGGGACATGATGGTTATCTCCTGATTGGCAAAGGTGGATGATCAGTGTCCGGCGACGACCGCGTCGCTACGCCGTTGCCCGGACGGGAAACCGTGGCGGCTGGCCGCCGAGGCGATCCATAGAGCGATCAGCAGAAGGGCCAGCATCACCCACGGGAAGGAGCCGACGCCGAACTGGCCGAGCAGTACGCCGCCGGTCAGCCCCGCACCGGCGATGGCGCTGTTCCAGATCACCACGTTCATCGACATCGCCACGTCGGCCCCAGGGCCGGCGGCGTCGGCCAGTGCCGTTTGCAGCAGGGTGGCCGCCCCCCCGAAGGTCAGCCCCCAGACGAACACACCGACGTACAGCACAGCGACCGATTCGGCGTACAGGCCGAACAACAGGGCCACCAGGGCGAAGGTGGCAAGGCTGGTGAGTACTGCCTGGCGCAGATGGCGGTCGACCAGTCGGCCGGTAATCCAGATACCCGCCAGGGCGGCTACGCCGAAGGTCAGCAGGACGACGTCGATCTGGCTGCCCAGCCCGGCAGGGGCGACGAAGGGGGCGATGTAGGTGTAGAGCATGTTGTGGGCGAGCATCCAGGTCAGCACCACGGCGAGAACGGGTCGCACACCGGGCGTCAGCAGTACCGAACGCAGGGCAATGCGCTGGGTTCGCGATTGCCCAGGGTAGTCCGGCACCTTGACGAGCACCCAGACGATCAGCCCGATGCTGAGCAGCGACATCAGCCCGAAGGCGGTGCGCCAGCCCACCAGGCCGCCGAGCCAGGTGCCGATCGGCACGCCGAGGGAAAGGGCGATAGGCGTCCCCACCATGGCCAGCGCCAGGGCTCGGCCCTGTTGGTGCGGAGCGACCATGCGCCGGGCGTAGCCGGTGATCAGGCTCCAGGCCAGCCCCGCGGCCATGCCGGCGAAGAAGCGCGCGACCAGTGTCAGTACATAGTCCGATGACCAGGCGGTGATCGAGTTGAACACTAGAAAGCCGATGATCGACAGCAGCAATACATTGCGCCGCCGCCAGCCCTGGGTGGCGATGGTCAGTGGGATCGCGGCCAGCAGCGAACCCAGTGCATAGAGGGTGACCAGTTGTCCTGCCAGTGCGGGCGAAACACCGAGCCCGGCGCTGATTTCTGGGAGCAGGCCAGCCGGCAGGGTTTCGGTGAGGATGCAGATGAAGCCCGTCATCGCCAGCGCCAGTAGCGCTGAAACGGGAAGCGAATCGTTTTTTGGGGAATCGGTCATGGGCTGCTTCTCATATATGTATCGATCGGTATAAATGTAAGGCGATGGAGATCCATGGTCAACGACTTTTGTATCGACTAGTATTTATGTCATCAGGCAGGAGGACGGGACATGGCACAGATGGGGCGCCCACGCACATTCGACCGCGATGCGGCAATCGTTCAGGCGATGCACCTTTTCTGGGAGCATGGCTATCAGGCTACATCCCTGAGCCAGCTCAAGGCCGGGATCGGTGGTGGTATCTCAGCACCCAGTTTCTATGCAGCCTTCGGTTCCAAGGAGGCGCTGTTCGATGAGGTGGTTGAGCGGTACATGGGCACTCACGGGCGGGTTACCGAGAGTCTCTTCGACAGCGATCTGTCGGCACGCGATGCCGTCGAGCTGACGCTGCGCCGCTCGGCCAGCATGCAATGCGAGACGGGGCATCCGCGAGGCTGCATGGTGGCCCTGGGGGTGATCGGGGTATGCACGCCGGAGCAGGGGACGACGGTGCTGAGCGAAGTTCGCGATCGCACGCGCAAGGGAATACGTGCCTGTATCGAGCGGGCAATTGCCGATGGCGAGCTGGCTGGCGATACCGATGTACAGGCATTGACGTCGGCGTTCGACAGCTTTCTGCTGGGGCTGTCCACCCTGGCCCGCGACGGCATCGAACATGCGGCGCTGGATGCCGCGGTCGGTCAGATCATGAAACTGTGGGACGGCTGCCGACGCTAGCGTCGACCACCGTTGGGCTGTGAGCCCTACCCGTTACTCGATGGTGCGGTCTATGCGGGCGATCTCCCGGGTCGACAGTGCTCGCCAGTCATCCTCGGCAATGCCGTGATCCTCCAGAGCGGAGTCCATTGCCTCCTCCAATGACAGCCAGAGGTGGTCACCTTCGGACTGGCCGCTGGCGTAGTCGGTATAGCGAATTTCCAGGTACACCACGTCGTCATCCTCGCAGAGCAGGGCGAAAAGCACGATGGCCGTGACTTCCGGGCGCTGCGGGCAGGTTTTGCGGCATTCGGCGAACAGATAGTGGAGGGTCGGGAAATCGTTCATGGGCAGATTCGTCGGGATGGGGCCTGATCGTATCGCGAACTGGCCCCGAAATGGCAGGCCCGGCAGAAGACGGGCCTCGCCGTTCAATCCCGCTCGAGCAGCAGTGCCACGCCCTGGCCACCGCCGATGCACAGGGTGGCCAGACCTTTTTTGGCGTCACGCTTGAGCATCTCGTGCAGCAGGGTAACCAGCACGCGGCAACCGGAGGCGCCAATCGGGTGGCCGAGGGCGATGGCACCGCCATTGACGTTGACCTTGCTGGCATCCCAGCCGAGTTCTTTCCCCACCGAAAGCGCCTGGGCAGCAAAGGCTTCGTTGGCCTCGATCAGGTCGAGCTGATCGAAGGACCAGCCGGCCTTGTCCAGGCTACGGCGGGTGGCCGATACCGGGCCGATGCCCATGATCGCCGGGTCGACGCCGGCGTTGGCGTACGCCTTGATCTGTGCCAGCACCGGCAGGCCCAGACTCTGCGCTTTGCTCGCGCTCATCAGCAGCACCGCAGCTGCGCCGTCATTGAGGCTCGAGGCGTTGCCGGCAGTGACGCTGCCGTCTTTCTTGAAGGCCGGTTTCAGCTTGGCCAGGGTTTCTGCCGTGGTGCCCGCGCGGGGCTGCTCGTCGGTGGCGAAAGTGACGGGATCGCCTTTGCGCTGGGGAATCAGGATCGGCGTGATCTCGTCGGCGAAACGCCCGGACTCGATGGCCGCCACGGCTTTCTGCTGGGAGGCTGCCGCGAAGGCATCCTGGGCCTCACGGCTGATGGCGTACGCGTCCACCAGGTTCTCGGCGGTGATGCCCATGTGGTAATCGTTGAAGGCATCCCACAGGCCGTCGCTGATCATGCTGTCGATCAGTTGCCCATGGCCCATGCGCAGACCGGTGCGCGCCTTGGGCAGTACATAGGGCGCCAGGCTCATGTTTTCCATGCCACCGGCGATGATCACCTCGGCGTCGCCGCAGCGAATCGCCTGGGCACCGAGATGTAGCGCCTTGAGGCCGGAGCCGCAGACCTTGTTGAGCGTCAGGGCCGGCACGGCATGGGGCAGGCCGGCAGCGATGGCCGCCTGGCGAGCGGTGTTCTGCCCGGCACCAGCGGTAAGCACGTGGCCGAGGATCACTTCATCGACCTGATTGCCATCCAGGCCGGTCTGCTCGAGCAGGCGACGGATCACCGCCGCGCCCAGTTCGGTAGCGGGAACATCCGCCAGCGCCCCCTGGAAACTGCCGATGGCGGTGCGAGTGGCGGCGACGATGACGACATCTTGCATGGGGTTCTCCTGACCGTGATGGGGCGGATATTGTTATTGGCTGGCTACGATCCTGACGCCGGGTCGAGCGGCATGCAAGTCCAGGATTTTCGATCGGATAGATCAGCAATGCTGTATGCCTGGCCGCAAGGCGGCGTGATAGATTCCTGGCCTCGTCAACAGCCTACCGATGGAGTTTTGCCATGCCCGAATCCCGTGCGACGGTTACCACCGAACATGCCGTGCGTTGCGTGACCCGCTTGTGCCGGCACTGGAGCCACAAGTTTCAGGTGAGCTTCGACGAGACCCGTGGCGAGATCTTCTTCGACCCGGCGCGTTGCACCCTGACGGTAGTGGAGGGCGGTTTGGACGTGTTCATCGAGGCGCCGGACGCGGCCACGCTGGAGCAGCTGGAGCCCGTGGTGGCCGATCACATGCAGCGCATGGTCGCCGGAGAAACGCTGCAGATCAGCTGGCGGCGTTGAATGGCAGTGGGGCACCATCGCCGAGCGAGCTGTTAGACTAAGCGGCTTTGAACGCTGTCCAGGATCGTCAATGGATCGTCCCGTATTTCGTCGCTCCTTCCTTCACCCACGCTTCTGGCCGTTGTGGCTGGGGCTTGGGCTGTTATGGCTGATCGTGCAACTGCCCTATGGCGCCTTGCTGCGTCTGGGCCGTGGCCTGGGCTGGTTGATGTACCGGGTGGCCGGTTCCCGGCGGCGTATCGCCACGCGTAACCTGCAACTGTGCTTTCCACAGATGTCCGCCGCCGAGCGCGAGCGACTGCTGAAGGAAAATTTCGCCTCCACCGGTATCGCCTTTTTCGAGATGGCCATGAGCTGGTGGTGGCCGCGGGAGAAGCTCGCGCGGCTGGCGCACATCGAAGGCATCGAACACCTGCAGCAGGCCCAGGCCCAAGGGCAGGGCGTGATCCTCATGGCGATACATTTCACCACCCTGGAGATCGGCGCCGCGTTGCTCGGCCAGGTGCACACCATCGACGGCATGTACCGCGAGCATCGCAATCCGCTGTTCGACTTCGTGCAGCGGCGCGGGCGCGAGCGTCACAATCTGGATGCCACCGCCATCGAGCGTGAAGACGTGCGCGCCATGATCAAGGTGCTGCGTGGCGGCCGGGCGATCTGGTACGCGCCGGATCAGGATTACGGCCCCAAGCAGAGCCTGTTCGCGCCGCTGTTCGGCGTGCAGGCCGCGACGGTCACGGCGACCACCAAGTTCGCCCGCCTGGGCCGCGCCATCGTGCTGCCGTTCACCCAGCAGCGTCTGCCGGACGGCCAGGGCTATCGCCTGACCATTCACCCGCCGCTCGCGGACTTTCCCGGCGAGACCGAGGAAGCCGATTGCCTGCGCGTCAACGCCTGGGTCGAGGAGGCCATCGCCACCTGTCCTACGCAGTATTTGTGGGCGCACCGCCGGTTCAAGACCCGTCCACCAGGCGAGCCCAAGCTCTACTGACAACCTCGAATTGGAATCGACCCGATGACGCAGGATGCCCGCAGCGAACCGTCCACCACTGGCCTCATCCTTTCCGGCGGTGGCGCCCGTGCGGCCTATCAGGTGGGCGTGCTGTCGGCGATTGCCGATCTGCTGCCTGATTCGTCAGGCAATCCGTTTCCGGTCATCGTCGGCACCTCGGCTGGTGCCATCAATGCGGTCAGCCTGGCCTGCGGTGCTCTGCATTTCCGCGAAGCGGTGCGCCGACTAAGCACCGTATGGCGCAGCTTTCACACCGATCAGGTGTATCGCAGCGACTGGCCCGGCGTGCTTCGCCAAGCCAGTCGTTTCGTCGGCCACAGCATGCTTGGCCTCGGCAAGCAGGTGCCGGTGGCGCTGCTCGACAGTTCGCCGCTGGCCGGGTTGCTCGAACGCGAACTGGACTTCTCCGGCATCGCTGCCGCGATACGTCATCGCCAGTTGCGTGCGGTGGCAGTCACGGCCTTTGGTTACGAGTCGGCCCAGGCGGTGACCTTCTATCAGGGGCGGGCGGCCATCGATCCCTGGTTTCGCCATCGTCGTGTCGGCGTACCGACCCGTCTGGCGCTGCCCCATCTGCTGGCCAGTACCGCCATTCCGCTGATCTTCGAGCCCGTGAAGATCAACCGCGAATATTTCGGCGATGGCGCCGTGCGGCAGATGGCACCGATCAGCCCGGCACTGCACCTTGGCGCCACCCGGGTGCTGGTGGTGGGAGTGAGCGGTAATCCGGTGGGCGATCAGAACAGCGCCGGCGCCGCAGCTCCACGGCCGGCCGGCAGCATGCCCAGCTTGGCGCAGATCGCCGGGCACATGCTCAACAGCACTTTCATCGATAACGTCGAGAGCGATGTCGAGCTGCTGGGCCGCCTCAACCAGCTGGGTCGGCTGGTGCCCGCCGAGCAGCGCAGCCGTGCCTATGGCCTGACGCCGGTCGAGGTGCTGGTGATTTCCCCCAGCCAGCCACTGGACGTGATCGCCGCCCGCCATCGCCGCGAAATGCCTGCCGCGTTGCGCCTGTTCCTGCGCGGCCCCGGCGCGACCCGCGACGGCGGTGGCGGAGTGTTGAGCTACCTGCTGTTCGAGCCCGGCTACTGCAGCGAACTGATCGAACTGGGCTACCAGGACGCCATGGCCAAGAAGGCCGAGCTCCAAGCCTTTTTGGGCTTGCTACCCGAAGGGGAGCAGGCGGTTTCCACCTCGTAGCCTGGATTAGCCGAAGGCGTAATCCGGGGCGCAAAATCCCAAGTGTCGCTTCGCTCGACCCGGGCTACGTTTGATTTTCACCCCCCGCGCCCTCCATCACCCGAAGCGCTGCATCTGCATTTCCTGCAGGCGGCTCAGGGTGCGGCGGAAGGTGAAGGACAGGTAGCCTTCGGTGTACAGCGCTTCAAGGGCCACTTCGGCTTCCAGATACAGCGGCACGCGGCGGTCGTAGCACTCGTCTACCAGGGCGATGAAACGGCGCACGGCGTTGTCGTGGATCGACAGGGCCGGCAGATGACGGTCACCGGCCACCACTCGCTCGGCGGCATCTTCGGTGCCACGGGCGATCTTCGAGGGGCGTTGCTGAGCACTGAGGGCTGGCACGTCACCGAGCACAATGGCCTTGAAACGGTCGCACAGCAGGATGAAGTCCTGGGCGCAGAGAGGCTCCACGCAAAGTTGATCGAAGCTGCAATGCAGCACCTTGTCGCTGTGACGCTGCACGCCAATCAATCGGTGGTTGATGGCCAATGCTTCGTGGCTGGCGGTTTCGCCGCCACTCAGCGAATCGAACAGCGTGGGCAGGGCGCTGGGCTGGCCCGGCTCGCGAACCCAGTAGCGCTGGCAGTGCCGGCCTGGGTGCTGACGATGATCCTGGCTGCCATCCACGGCGACCACCTGCATGTGTCGTTGCAGCGCGGCTATCGCTGGGAGAAAGCGCTCGCGATTGTGCCCACCGGCGTACAACTGATCCGGCGGCTGGTTGGACGTGGCGACCAGTACCACGCCTTCATCGAGCAGAGAGCCGAACAGCCTGCCGAGGAGGATCGCGTCGCCGATGTCGCTGACGAACAGTTCATCGAAGCACAGCACACGAATATCCGCACCCAGCTCGCGGGCCAGCACCGCGAGCGGCTCGGCGGTGCCGCTCAATTCGAACAGGCGCCGGTGCACCCAGCGCATGAAATGGTGGAAGTGCTGACGCCGCGCTGGAACCTGCAGCGAGTGGTAGAAGCTGTCCATCAGCCAGGTCTTGCCACGCCCCACCGGGCCCCACAGATAGACACCTGGTGGCGTTTGCGCTGGCGCTGCGTGCAGCGCCTCATGGCAGGCCTGGAGCAGGTGCGCGGCCTGCAACTGGGCGTCATCGGCAACGAAGCCCTGATGCTCGACGGCATTCAGGTAAAGCTGCAGAGGCGAGTGTTCCGCTGCTGGCATGCTCACTCCTCGGGGGCCTGGAACAGGTCTTCTATGCGCGACTCGAACAGCCGGGCGATCTTGAAGGCGAGGGGCAGGCTGGGGTCGTAACGGCCGGTCTCGATGGCGTTGATGGTCTGCCGCGAGACGCCCAGCTTCGCGCCGAGATCAGCCTGTGACCAGCCTCGCTCGTTGCGCCGTTCGCGTACATGGTTGATCACCGGTAGCGTCTCCAGGCGATCACCGAACCCAGTGCCCACAGGGAGGCCAGTACCGGCCACACGAAGAACATCGACAGGCGCGGGAAGCCGGCAGTCTCCAGAAAGCCGTAGCTGAAGGTGATCAGGGCGGTACCCACGAAGGCCATGGCCAACGCTTCCAGATGGATGGCGCGGGCCAGCTCATCGAGCTGACGAACCTGGCGAATCACCGTGATGGCGACGGCAATAAGCGGGGCAATGGGAATCAGCGCGCACAGGGTACGCAGCGCTCCATCCGCAACCGTACCGAGCAACAGGCTGCTGCTGATCACCGCGATTACATAGGCAACCATCGCCAGGGCGAAGTGGACGAGAAAACGGTTCTGGCTCATGACGCATTCCTGATGTGGAAAGTAAACTTTACATTAGCGACGGTCTTTTCGTGAGTCAAGTACGCTTTACATTTTGCTGTGAGGCTGGCGCGGTTTCGCTTAGCATGGGGGACGATTGGCAAGATGAACCGAGCATGCAGCCACGCAAGATTCGCCTGAGTGACGTTGACGCCTTTCATGAGCTGTTCAGCCAGGTGGCGGCAGAAGGCTTGTACTCGACGCGCCCGAATGCACCGCCCAAAGCCGTTATCGCCCGCGCCCTGGAGCGGGCGGACGACAACGGTTGGGCGGTCTATGTGATCGAGCATGAAGGACGCATCGTCGCTACCGCCGAAGCCTACCCGGACAGCTACTGCCGGCCCGAGGGCGATGCGACCGTGGGCATCCTCGGCATGCAGGTACACGTCAACTGGCGACGTCAGGGGTTGGGCCGGCGTTTGCTGGAAAAGGTCATCGAGCATTGCCGGGAGCAGGGCATGCGCTGCATCGAATTGAACGTGTTCAAGTCCAATGCCGCAGCCCTGGCCCTCTATCGCCTATACGGCTTCTTCTGGGTCGAGGACTTGCCGACCTGCCAGCTGCCGGCCGGGCACCGCGATCAGCCGCAGCGTATGCGCCTTGTACTGAAGGAGCCTTTGGTGGGCTAAAGCTACGGTTCATGCCCCTTGGGAGTAGGGTGGGCCGGGCGGCGATCCGCTTCAGCCCACCAGCGGTCATAATTCGCTAGCCATAACGCGCCTCGTTTCAGTCACCCACCCGCCACGTTCAGGGCTTGCTGAACAGTGTGGTGGTCATGTGATCGATGAACACGCGGAGCTTGGGCAGTGCATATTTGCTGTTGGGCCAGAGCATCCAGAACGTGCCGCCATGCTCCATGTGATCAGTCAGCACCGGTCGCAGGCGGCCAGCGGCAATGTCCTCGGCGATCAGAAAATCCGGCAGGCAGGCGATGCCCAGGCCGGAACGGGTGACCCGCAGCAGGCTGTCGAGGGTATTGCAGATCATCCGCTGCCTGAGCGCGCTCTCCAGATCCGCATTGGCGCCGCGCAGCGGCCAGCGATCAAGTTTGCCGCTGGCGTGGAAGCGGTACATCAGGCAGGCATGTTCGAGCAGGTCCGCCGGTTGTTGGGGCGTGCCGTGGCTGTGCAGATAATCCGGGCTGGCCACCAGTTGCTGCGCAAAGCTGCCGAGTTGCCGGGCGGTCAGCCGCGAGTCCTGCATCGGGCCGGTGCGGATCACCGCATCGAAGCCTTCTTCGAAGACGTCCACCATGCGGTTGGAGAGGTCGATATCCAGTTCGATCTGCGGATAGCGCTGCATGAAGTCGATCAGCACCGGCATGACCAGTTCTCCGACACGCGGCATGCTGATGCGCAAGCGCCCACTGGGCCCCTGTGCCGCGCTACTGAGCTCCAGTTGCGCGGCTTCCAGTTCGCACAGCACGCGCCGGCAGCGTTCGAGAAAGCGCTGCCCCTCGGCCGTCAGCGTCATGCTGCGGGTGCTGCGGTGAAATAGGCGGATGCCCAGTCGTTGCTCCAGGCGGGCGATGCTCTTGCCGACCGCCGAAGAGGAAATGCCGAGCAGTCGGCCGCTTTCGGTAAAGCTGCGGGTGTTGGCCACCTGCACGAACACGCCGATACCGCTGAGGTTGTCCATCCTGGATTCCATCATGGGCCCAGACTGCAAGGGCGTTGGATTAAGGACATAAATGTCCGCTAAGTTGCGAACCTTAGCCTGTTTTTCTCAAGCGCGCCGCTGCCTAACCTGCTGCTCGGGTCGATTGGCCGCTTTCCGCTGCGCCGAGACCTTCACGGGCGATTCTCCATGTACACAGACGAACATTCGCTGCCTGCAAGCCAGGTAGCTACCGAGCGCGAGCGCTTGCCCCTGAACGGCTTGCTGGTGCTGGCGGGGGCTGGCTTCATCACTATCCTCACCGAGGCACTGCCGGCGGGGCTGTTACCGCAACTGAGCGCGGATCTGGGCGTTAGCCAGGCCATGGTCGGGCAGATGGTCACGCTCTACGCGCTGGGTTCCCTGCTGGCGGCCATACCGCTGGTGATGCTGACCCGCCACTGGCGACGACGACCGCTATTGCTGATCGCCATCGGCGGGTTCGCGGTCGTCAATCTGGTCACGGCGCTGTCCAGCTCTTACACGCTGACCCTGCTCGCGCGGTTTTTCGCCGGGGTGTTTGCCGGTCTGCTGTGGGCGCTGGTCGCCGGGTATGCAGCGCGCATGGTGGCGCCTCATCTGCAGGGGCGCGCCATTGCGGTGGCCATGGTCGGCACGCCGTTGGCGCTATCGCTCGGCGTGCCGGCAGGCACCTTTCTCGGCAATACGTTCGGCTGGCGTTACACCTTCGTGCTGATGAGTGTGTTGACTCTGATTCTGCTGGCCTGGGGGCGCATCACCCTGCCGGACTTTCCCGGTCAGCGCAGCGCCAGCCCGCTGCCGATTGGGCGGGTATTACGCCTGCCCGGCGTGCGCCCGGTGCTGTTCGCCATCCTCGTCTATGTGCTGGCCCACAACCTGTTCTACACCTATATCGCTGCGTTTCTGGCCCCGCTCGGCATGCTCGAGGAAGTGGATCGGGTGCTGCTGGCGTTTGGTCTGGCAGCGCTGCTGGGCATCTGGCTGACCGGCATGCTGATCGACCGCTGGTTACGGTTGCTGAGCCTGTTGAGTGCGGCTGTGCTGGCGCTGGCTTGCGTGATGCTGGCAGTCAGCGGCTCTTCTGCGTTGCTGGTGTATGCCGGTGTGGCCGCCTGGGGCCTGGCGTTCGGCGGTGTTCCCACGCTGTTCCAGACCGCCTCGATTCGCGCAGCGGGCGACGATGCCGATGTTGCGCAATCGATGTGCGTGACCGCCTGGAATCTGGGTATCGCCGGGGGAGGGTTGTGCGGTGGCCTATTCCTACAGAGTCTGGGAGCTGCAGCGCTGCCATGGGGCAGCGCTGGTTTGGCGCTGTTGGCATGGCTGATCATATTCATGGCCCATGAGCACGGCTTTGCCCGCTCAGGCTAGGAATCACAGCAGCAGGATCATCAGGGCTCACCAGAGCAGCGGTTTGCTCTGGCCTTTCCAGAACAGCCAGCGCTGCCGTTCGTGGTGCTCGCCGGTACCGATCTGCCAGGCCGGGCGGCCGACGTCCAGATCGATCAGGCAGACGAAACCGGCATAGCTGGACACTGCCAGGGTATTGCCGTCGTCCGACAAATCCATGGCACAGATGGTCGAGCCGATGAAATGCTGCCAGCGCTCGTTGCCCTGTTCGTCGAAGGCCCGCAGATAGCCGTAGGCATCTCCGACGATGAAGGTATCGCCACGGGAGACACCGGCGTACACCCGCGCACCGTCCTGCACGACCGGAGTGCGTTCATCGTCGCTATAGAAGTCGGTCTGCATGCCGGGCAGGTCGGCCACGGCGACGCTCAGGGTCGCGCCGTTGTAGAAATGGCAGGCATTGAGTATCAGGCGGTCACTGCGGCTGTTGAACAGGGCGAAATGCGGATACTCGCCTGCCGGGCCTACTTCGGCGACCTGCTGCAGGGCGCTGTCGAACACCAGATGACTGCCACATTGCTCGCCCACCGCGATCCAGCGGCCATCCGCGGATACGGCGCCGTGCTCCATGGACAGCCCCAGGGCGATGTCGTCGGCGGGGGTGCCTTTGTGCAGGTCGTTGCAGATATCCGCCGGGCGCGGTAGCAGGCGCGTGGTTGCGTCCCCGGCCAGCACGAAGATGCCATCCGAGCTGACCAGCAGCACACGCTGGCCATCCGGGAAGGGAATCAGCGCGGTCGGCGTTGGAGGATGTTCCAGCGCCTCGAGTCCGGCCTCCTCAGGCAAGCCTTCCAGGCCTGTGGGCCAGGCGAACTGGGCGACCTGCGGGCCGGCCCAGCCATCGTGCACGCTGATGCCCGATGCCCTGGCAAAGGCGAAATAACGGCGTGCGGGGCAACGCCCGAAAAAGTCGATGCCGATGACGTCGTGCCACTGGTCGCCGTGAATATGCACCAGGCGTCCACGCTCATGGGAGCTGCCGACGCGTGCCAGCAGGCTACCGTCGTCGAGAAGCGCGAGGGCGCTGATCGCCTGAGCCTGCGCATCCAGCAGGGGCACCAGTGGCAGATGGGCTGGTGGCCAGTCGGTACGAAAGTTGGCGTGGCTGGCGTCATCCGCATTCGTCTCATTGGCGGCCTGCAGCGCCTCCAGCAGGGCTGGCAGCAGGTGCTCGGTCGATGCCAGTTGCGGTTCCTTCAGGCCGTCCCAGCCTTGGCTGAGGCCCTGTTCGACATAGCAATTGACCTGCCGGGCATAGTCGAGCACGGCGGCTTGCCATTGCTGTTGGGGAGTTAGCGTCGTCATGCTGGAAAGCGCTCCTTGGTGCTATTACGTTGCCGCTCAGGGCAGAATTTCAATCGGTGTGCCGGGCTCGACGGCCTGCCAGATGGTTTCCATCGAGGCATCGTCAACGGCAATGCAGCCATTGGTCCAGTCGAAACGCTGGGTCAGCCATGACCACCAGCCCCAGCCGTTGCGTTGTCCGTGGATCATGATCAAGCCGCCGGGATCCACTCCGCGGGAGCGGGCGCTCGCCACGTCCGCAGCGTTCGGATAGGACACATGAATGGCCTTGTAGTAACCCGAGTCGGCTTTCTTGTAATCCAGGGTATAGCGTCCTTCCGGGGTGCGCTCATCGCCTTCCTGCTGTTTGTGGCCATCGGGATTGGCACCGAACACCACATCGAACGTCGCGAAAGGTTTGCCCTCGGCAATCAGTTGCAGGGTGCGCGCGCTCTTGTCGACGCGCACGGCCTCGGCCTTGGGCGTGGCGAGAACTGTGCCGCAGCACAGCAGCAGACAGAGAAGCAGAGCAGGTTTCATGTGGGCCTGTGGTGAATTGGGGAGGGGCATTCTCGCGTTGCCGGAGGGCTTTGCGCGCTAATCCAGTCAGCAGTTTAGCTGGCCAGGAATCTGCAAGGCGCCAACTGCATCGCGTTCGCGCCAAGGTAGAGCGTAGCGACAGGCATTCGTTCCAGGCGGATGCCATAACACTGCAGGCCTTGTTGTTAGCATGGGGTTTGCCTATCGCTAGCAACATTGCGCCTTGAGCACTCCAGCGGCCCATTCGGGCCAGGCGTTACCCGTCTTTCTCAACAGCCGGTGGCAATCTGCACAGCGCTAGCGAATCAGGTCGCGATGGCGTATTTACCCCATCCATGGGGCTGGCGGATAATGCGTCAGTCGTAGCGTTCGCGATGGGCCATCAGGGCTCGTCAACGTGGGATCAGAGGAAAAGATGGCCGCGAAGACCGTCACCAGCAAGCAAGTCGAAGTGCAGCGAATCGTCGATGTGCTGTTCAAGGCCATCGCTCAGCATCGCTTGCCGCCAGGGACGCGTCTGATCGAAGCACAGATCGTCGAAACCCTGCAGGCCAATCGCAACCATGTGCAGGCGGCGTTGCAGCGCTTGGCCTTGCAGCGTGTCGTCGCCATCGAGCCGAACCGCGGCGCGATGGTCGCTCAGCCCAGCGCCAAGGAGGCGCGCGAAGTCTTCGCTGCACGGCGCGCCATCGAGCGGGCCATCGTCGAAAGCATCACGCCGGCGATCATGCACAAGCAGCGTCAGCGGGTGGCCACGCACATGAGCAACGAGCGCAAGGCCACCAGCGCTACCGACCGCCGCGCCATCGTTCGCGAGCTGAGCGACTTTCACCTGATGCTCGGCGAGATCAGCGGCAACTCGGTGCTCAGTGAAATTCTCGCCAACCTGATGGTGCGCAGCTCACTGATCGTCGCTCTTTACCAGCGCAATGACGTACCGTCCTGCGCATCGGACGAGCATCAGCAAATCATCACCGCCCTGGAAAAGGGCGACCATGAGCGGGCTGCCGCGGTGATGCTCGAGCACCTGGGCGAGCTCGAAGACCAGCTGGATCTGGACGATCAGGCCGAGCCCGAGGTCAATCTGCGTCAGGCCCTGGCAGGGCTGTAACGCGGCACCTCATGGATCTGCCATGAATGCGGCCGATCAGCTTCCTTGCCGTTGCGCGATGGGTTGCGACTCAGAGCGCCATCTCCCGCCTGAATACCTCCAGCGTATGAGCCTTGACCCGCACGAACTCCGGGTGGCTCATGATCTCCGCACCGCGTGGGCGGGGCAGGTCGAACGGGACAATTTCGGCAATCTGGGTGGGGCGCCGGGTCAGCAGCAGGATCTCATCTGCCAGAAATACCGCGTCTTCCAGGTCGTGAGACACGATCAGCATGGTCACGCCGGTCGCCAACTGCACCTCCTGCAATTTGTCGCGGATGAACAAGGTCATCTCGAAGTCCAGCGCGGAAAACGGCTCGTCGAGGAACATCACTTCCGGGCGCGGCGCCAGCGCCCGCATGATGCACACGGTCTGTTGCTGGCCGCCTGAAAGCTCATAGGGATAACGATTCAGATCGAAGCGGATGTCGAACATCTGCGTCAGCTCATCGACGCGGGCTTTCACGTCGGCCTTGCTCATGCCCTGACGAACCAAGGGGTAGGCGATGTTGGCGCGGGCACTCATCCACGGAAACAGCGCATCGCGGTAGTTCTGAAACACGTAACCGATCTTGGTCTGGGCGAGCGTTTTGCCATCGAACAGAATCTCGCCTTTATCCATCGGCATCAGCCCGGCGATCATGTTCATCAGTGTCGACTTGCCGCAGCCATTGGGCCCGAAGGT
Source organism: Pseudomonas sp. PME37.24/006 (assembly GCF_055556635.1). NCBI lineage: Bacteria > Pseudomonadati > Pseudomonadota > Gammaproteobacteria > Pseudomonadales > Pseudomonadaceae > Pseudomonas > Pseudomonas sp. PME37.24/006. The sequence continues at coordinate 887,659 of NZ_JBVHNL010000002.1, read as the reverse complement.
CGAGACGATCTTGCCGCGCGGCAGATCGAGATCCAAGTCGGTATATAACGGCTGGCCGGCAAAGGCTTTGCTCAAGCCGCGAATGGTGACATGGGTGTCGGCACGCGGCGCAGCATCGGGTACCTGTGGCTTGTCGAGGGCTGGGGCGAGGGAAAGAGCGTGCGTCATGCCTGGCTACTCCAGTGAACGGTTTTTTTCTCGATCAGCAGGAACGCCAGGTTCAGCAGATAGCCCAGGGCGCCGGTGATCAGGATCGAGGCGTACATGTCTTTGATGTTGAATACCTGTTGCGCATCGATGATCCGGTGCCCCAGGCCGTTTTCCGAGCCGATGAACATTTCCGCGACGATCACTATCACCAGGGCGATGGACACCCCGGTACGCAAGCCGACGAAGGTTTGCGCGAGGCTTTCCATCAGCAGGATGTCCTTGAAAATGTGCCAGCGGGAAATGCCCATTACCTTGGCGGCCATCAGCCGGGTTTTCTTGGCGTTCATCACGCCGTAGGCGCTGTTGAAGAGAATCACCAGCACGGCGGCGAATGCGGCGATGGCGATCTTGTTCGCATCGCTGATGCCGAATATCAGCATGAACAGCGGGATCAGCGCCGAGGAGGGCGTCGAGCGGAAGAAGTCGATCAAAAATTCCAGGCTGCGGTAGACCTTTTCGCTACTGCCCAGAATGACGCCCAGCGGCACCCCAACCGCGGCGGCGAAAGCGAACGCGGCCAGCGTTCGGTACAGCGTCGAGGCGATGTCGGTGCGCATGGACGGTTCAGTGAACGACTGGAACATGAAACCCAGCGTTTCGAGCGGCGAGGGCAGCAGAACCGGATTCAGCCACTGCGCACTGACCGCCAGTTGCCATAACAGAAACAGCAGCAGCGGGCCGATCAGTGGCAGCAGGCGCGAAGACCAGTGTGAAGTCATGACGATTCTCCTCAACCCTGATAGATCAGCGCAGCCACGTCGATCGGTTTGCTGAAGATTTTCCGCTCTGTGAACACGTCATAGAACTTCTGGAACCACTGCAGGTTGTCGCCTTTCAGGTCGGAATACATGACGAAGCCCGGCAGCGGCACCTCGTTCACCAGATCCGATTCGATGCTGGTGTAGCCGACGATGTTCTTGCGTGCCTGCTCTGGCTGCGAGGCGATGAACGCCACGGCCTTCTGGTAAGCGGCGATGAAGGCTTTGGTCTGTTGCGGCTTGCTCTCGATGAAGGTGCTGTTCAGTGCGGCGGCACCACCGAACCAGGGCGCGTCGGCATTGCCGAGTACATATTTGGAGATGACGCCGGTTTCCAGCGTGCGCGACAGGTTCTTCATGCGCCCCACGGTGCCTGTCGGCTCCAGGGTATAGACCCCGTCGATCTGGCCGGCCGCCAGCGCTGGCGCGTGCTGGCCGACTGGCAGTTCGATGACGGAAGGATCGCTGAAGCCGTTTTTTTCCAGAATAATCTTCGCCATCGTGACGTTCTGGATGCCCGGGCCACAGGCGATTTTCTTGCCTTGCAGATCGCTGATGCTCTGCGCAGTGCTATTGAGCGGAACCAGAAATTCATCCAGAACCAGTCGATGGTTCGATGGGTTGGAGCAGATGATCTTGAACAGCCCCGGCATGGTGATCGCCCCCAGACCGAGGGCGCCGGTCGCGGTGCCGTTCGCACAGCCGTGGATCCGGCCAGTGATCATGCCCTCGACGATTTGCTGCGGGCTGGAGAACTTGACGCCTTTGACGTTCAGCCCCGCTTCCTTGAAAAAACCTTGCTCCAGGGCGACATACAACGGCAGGCCGCCGACGATGGGCCAATAGCCGATACGGATTTCCTCGTCATCGGCGGCAAACGCGCCAGCGGGAAGCAGGCTGCCAAGGGTCATGGCGCTCCCCGTCACGGCCAGCCACTTCATCAATTGGCGACGATCCAGATTGAGCGGAAGGTTTTCAGGTTTGACGTCTTTCATCGGTTTTCCCTGTTTTCAGATTGGCAATGTGGCGTGTATATAGCTGCAAGCACGTGCCGTTCCAGGTTGATAAATTTATAAAATTCAATTGGTTACATTATTTTTTGATGCGTGACTGGGGCGATATCTGCGCAGCGTCGATCAACGGGCCCCAGGTTGGCGCGTGCGGTGACGTGGGCTATCACGGTCTCAGCAGGCGTGCCTGCGCGCGTTCGAAGGTCTTGCGGCCGGCCTTGTAGCCCATCAGCGGCGGGCTGATCTCGGCCACCACTGCGGCCGGCGAGGGCGCATCGAAGACGATGAAGTCGGCGCGGCAGCCGGGTGTCAGGCCGTAGTCGGGCAGGCGCAACAGGCGTGCCGATTCACTCGACACCCAGCTCAGGCAACGCAGCAATTCGGCCTCGGTAGCCAGTTGGCTGACGTTGGCGAACAGGTTGGCCTGGCGCACCAGCGAGGCATCTCCGTAGGGCGTGAAGGGGTTGCCGATGTTGTTGGTCGATAGCGAGCAGGTCACGCCACAGGCATGCAGATGCTGCAAGGGCGCCAGGCCGCGTGGCCGGTTGTGGAAGTGCTCGCGGCCGGTGAGGAACAGGTCGGTACTCGGTAGGCAGGTGACCTGCACGCCGGCCTCGGCCAGCGATTCGGCAACCGCCAGCAGGGTGTCCCTGGGTAGTGCCGACAGCTTGGTCACATGGCCGATGGTTACCCGGCCAGCCCAGCCGTGCTGATGGGTGCAGCGGATCACCTCGCCAATGGTCATGCCTTCGGGGTTCAGGTCGAAATCCAGGTGGAAGTCCAGATCACGGTCGAACTCCACCGCCAGTTCGAACAGCCGGCGAATCTGCGCGCCTGGATCGCTATCGGTGTAGGGGCAACCGCCAAGCACCTCGGCGCCCATGGCCAGCGCCTCGCACAGCAGGCCTTCGGTGCCCGGGTTGTTGAGCAGGCCTTCCTGGGGGAACACGCAGATTTCCAGGCTGATGGCCCAGGCGTAATCCGCCTGCAGGCGACGCACCGCGTTGAAGCCGATCAGGCCGATCTGCGGGTCGATCTCGACGTGGGTGCGCATGTGCGTGGTGCCCTGGGCGATGGCCTTGTCCAGCACCTGGGCGCCGCGCTGGTAGACGTCCGCTTCGGTGAAGTCGGCCTTGGCCGAGCGGGTCTGGGCGATGGCCTCGGCCAGGGTGCCTTCGCTGAGCTGGCAGCGCTGCATGATGCAGGCTTTGTCCAGATGGATATGGGTCTCCACCAGGCCGGGCAGCAGCAGCTTGCCATTCAGGTCGAGGGTCTCGGCGGCGGCATTCGGCGCGCTGACGAAGTGGCCATCCTCGACGTACAGGGTCTGCAGCGCCTGGGTGTCAGCGCCGAGACGGGCGTTGATGATGGTCAGCGCACTCATGCTGCCGCTCCTTCGCCGAGGTAAGCCGCTTCCAGTTCCGGGTCGCCACGCAACGCTTCGGCACTGCCGGATTTGACGATGCGCCCGGTCTCCAGCACGTAGGCACGGTCGGCCACCTGCAGGGCGAGGTTGGCCATCTGGTCGACCAGCAGCAGGGTCACGCCTTCGTCGCGAAGGGCGGCCAGGGCGTCATACAGCTCACCGATCATGGCCGGCGACAGGCCCAGGGAAGGCTCGTCGAGCAGCAGGATCTTCGGCTTCGCCATCAGCCCGCGGCCCACTGCCACCATCTGCTGTTCGCCGCCCGAGAGCAGGCCTGCAGGGCTGTCGATACGGTCGCGCAGGCGTGGGAAGCGGCGCAGGATGGCTTCTATTTCCGCGTCGGCATCGAAGGCCTCCTTGCGTGAGTAGCCACCGAGCAGCAGGTTGTCACGCACGCTGAGCTGGCCGAACATCTGACGGCCCTCCGGCACCAGGGCCAGGCCCCGGGCGGCGATGGTGCTGGCATCGGCGTGCTCGATGCTTTCGTTGTCGAGCAGGATGCTGCCGCCACTGGCTTTGTGCAGCCCGGCCAGGCACTGCAGGATGCTCGACTTGCCGGCGCCGTTGGCGCCCAGAATGGCGATCAGCTCGCCAGGGTTGACCACGATATTGACCTTGTCGACCACCGGCGCAGCGCCGTAGTCGATGACCAGATCCTTGATGTACAGACGAGCATCGCGCGAACCATCCCAGGCTTCGGCCCGCGGTGTGGCCTGGTAGCTGGTGCCGCCCAGATAGGCGGCGATGACGCGCTCGTCCTTGCGCACTTCGTCCGGTAGGCCCCAGGCGATGGGTTTTCCGGCGTCGAGCACCAGCAGGCGCTCGGACACGGCCATCACCAGGCCCATGTCGTGCTCGACCAGGATGACCGCGATGCCAAACCCGGCGAGCGTCCTGAACAGGCCAGCCAGGCGATCCGTGTCGCTGCGGCTGAGGCCAGCTGCCGGCTCGTCGAGCAGCAGTACGCTGGGGCGGGTCGCCAGGGCGCGGGCGATTTCCACCAGGCGCCGGTCGACGTGGGCCAGGTCATCGGCCGGAGTGTTCACCGAGCCCTGATAGCCGACCAGCGTCAGCAACTGCAGGGCGAGCTGGCGCCGGCTGTCGCTGGCGCAGCTGAAGGGCAGGCCCAGGCGCCCCTTTTGCATGGCCACCAGCAGGTTTTCCAGCACCGACAGCTCACCGAACAGTTGGGTGGTCTGGTAGGTACGGGCGATGCCGGCTCGGGCGATTTTCCAGGCGGGCAGGCCAGCTAGTGGGCGACCCAGGTCGATGCTGCCGCTGTCCGGTGCGTAGAAGCCGCTGATCATGTTCAGCACCGTGGTCTTGCCCGCGCCATTGGGGCCGATGATGCTGGTGATGCTGCCCGGTGGTGCCTGCAGGCTGACGTTCTGCGCCGCCTGGACGCCGCCGAAGCGAATGCCGATGTCCCGGACTTGCAGGCCGTCGCGGGCGGCGCTGTCCTGCTGGAAGAACGCGCTCAGCTGTGCCTGATCGAAGGCCGCCGGGGCGACCTGGTGAGCTGGCCGCAGCCACAGGCTGGCCAGAGTGCCGAGCAGCCCCCGTGGTGCAGCCCAGAGCACGCTGAGCAGCAGCACCGAGAAAATCAGCAGACGGTATTCGGCGAAATCCGAGAGCATTTCCGGCAGTAGCACGATCAACAAAGCGCCGAGCAGCGGGCCGAACAGGGTGCCGCTGCCGCCGACGATCACTGCCAGCACGAACAGGATCGACTGCGAGAAAGGGAAGGAAGCCGGGTTGATGAACATCATCAGTGGCGCCACTAGCGAACCGGCCAGGCCGGTGAGCAGGGCGGACAGGGCGAAGGCCAGGGTCTTGGTCTGCACCGGGTTGAAACCGAGCGAGCGGGCAGCGATTTCGGTGGATTTCACCGCGCGCATCGCCATGCCCCAGCCGCTGTGGCGCAGGCGCTGGAACAGGGCCAGGGCGGCGATCATCAGGCCGGTGGCGATCAGCGCCATGCTCACGCTTGGGTCGAGGTTGCCGATTTCCGGCATGGGGATGCCCATCAGGCCGTTGGCCCCGCCGGTCAGCGAGCGCCATTCGATCAGACCGTGGTGCACCACCAGGGCGAAGGCAATGGTGATCATCGCCAGGTACGGGCCGCTGACGCGCAGGGCCGGGATCGCCAGCAGCGCGCCAATGGCGCCACAGGCCAGGCCGGCGGCGATCATCGCCAGGCCCAGGGGCAGGCCGGCCATGGTCAGCAGTGCCGAGACATAGGCGCCGATGGCGTAGAAGGCGATATGACCGAATGAGATCTGCCCGCTCAGGCCGATCAGGATGTTCAGGCCCACGCCGACCACCACGGCCAGCGCGCAAAAGGTGAAGACCAGCAGCGAGTAGCTGTCGAGCAGCAGCGCGGCCGCGATGCAGGCCAGCGTCAGCAGGGCGAGGGAAACGGGGGCGAACAGCGAATTCTTCAGGGTCATACTTTCACCAGGGTCTTGCTGCCGAACAGGCCATTGGGGCGCAACGCCAGGGCCAGAATGACCAGGGCGAAGGTGAACAACTGGGTGAAGGCCGAACCGAAATAGATGGTCACCAGCGCCTCCACCAGACCGAACAGCAGACCGGCGGCGAATACCCCGCCAGCGCTGGCGATACCGCCGAGAATCGCCACGGCGAAGGCCTTGAGGCCGAACAGCATGCCCATCTCGGCATTCACGCTGAACAGCGGCGCGATCAACAGACCGGCTATGGCGGCGAACACGGTCGATACGGCAAAGGCCACGGCCACCACGCGATTGACCCGAATACCCATCAGCATCGCCGCCTTGGGATTCTGTACGCAGGCCTCCAGCACCTTGCCCAGGCGGGTGTAGCGGCGCACCAGAAACAGCGCCAGGGCGATGCCGCCACCTACCAGCGGAATCAGCAACTGCAGCACGCCGACGTTGTTGCCGAACAGCTCCAGGTGCTGGTTGGCCAGGGCCGAAGTGAACTGCCGCGGCTCCTTGCCGAAGGTGAACAGCGCCAGGTTGTCGACCAGGATGCCCGCTGCCACCGTCGCCATCAGCCAGGCTTCGGAGCCGCGCGAATGGAAGGGGCGCACCAGAAAACGTTCGATGATCAGCCCGTAGACGGCGCACAGCGTCAGGGTCGCCGGAACCGCCAGCCACAGTGGCCAGCCCCAGGTGATGTAGAAGCTGTAGCCGAGTACGGCGCCAACCATCATGGCGCTGCCCTGGGCGAAATTGACCGTACGCGAAACCACGTAGGTGATATGGAAACCCAGGGCCAGCAGTGCATACATGCTGCCCAGTCCGAGCCCGGTGATGATGGCGGCGGTGATCATGACGATAATCCTCCGGGCGGGCCGCCAGGGCCCGCCCGTTCACGGCTTCAAGGGGCGAGCGGAACGATGCGGCCGTCGACGAAATGGGTGAAGACGTAGTCGTCCGGGCCCAGGGCGTCATGCTTGGTCGGGGTGAAGGGCTGGGTGTAGTCCTTGATCAGGCCCTGATAGCTGTCGATCGCATAGAAGCCATCGCGAACCTTGGTGCCCTGGGTGTCGCCAGCCTTTTCGATGGCAGCGGCGGCCAGGTGCATGGCGTCGTAGGCGTTGGCGATTCCGACTGCGGGAGTCACGTCGGCCAGGCTCTTGATCTCCGGGAAGCGCTGCTTGAGGGCAGCCAGCACGCTGTCGCCCTTGGCGCTGTTGTTCTCGGTGAACACATAGGTCTGGATGAAGTGCACGCGGCTGGCATTAGGGCCGGCCAGCTCGCTGAAGCGGCCGCCTGCCGGGCCCCAGTGGGAAACCACCGGCACATCCCAACCCATGCGATCGAGGGACTTGACCACTTGCGCCGAGGGGCCAACGTTGCCGACCATTAGCAGGGTGTCGGTGCCGGCATTCTTCAGGCGGGTGAGCTGTGGCACCACGTCGAGGTCGCTGTCTTCGATGCGCTCGATGCCGGCGTATTCCATGCCACGTTTGGCCAGGGCATCCTTGAAGCCGATTTCATTGGATTCGCCCCAGGGATTGTTGATCAGAATCATCCCCGGCTTCTTCATGCCTTTCTTGATGCCGTGCTCGACCAGCGCTTCGTCGACCAGCTCATCCACCGCCGATACGCGGAATACGTAATTGTCCTTGGCGCCGTTCTCGGTGATCTTGGTGCCAGCGGCCCAGATGCCCATGAACGGTACTTTCAACTGATTGGCCAGCGGCACGATGGCCAGGGAAACCGGTGTATCGAGGCCACCGAACAGCACGGTGACTTTTTCCCGCTGCGCCAGTTCACGAGCGGCTAGCATGCCTTTGGCCGGATTGCTTTCATCGTCACGGCGAATCAGCTGCACCGGGCGACCGAGGATGCCGCCCTTGGCATTGATCTCGTCGATGGCCACGGTGAGCCCGCGGGTAAGTGCCTCGCCGGATTTCGCCGACTGCCCGGACAAGGCAGCAACCAGGCCGACCTTGATCGGCTCCTCGGCGTGCGCGGGAGCGCTCAGCGCCATGCCGAGGCTGGCAACAGCCGCTGCGCAGGGCAACAGGCGGCGGAGTGGGGATAACAGTTTGCGCATGAGCTTTCTCCTGATTGCTAGCATTCGTATATAATTTGCTAGCAAGCCTGGTGCCATAACGCGCAAACTGGTCATTCCGCGGTTTTCCCGGATTATCCACGGCAAACGTGCACAAATAGCGTGCGTGCCGCACCACATGCAGGCACGAAAGGTGCCCGGGCACGATCAATGAGTTGGGAGAGCAGGTATGAGTGAAATGAATGAAGCAGTAAGGATTGTTAGCGATTTTCTGGCCGCCTCCATGGCCCCGGATCCGGTCAAGGCAGCCACCTACATGAGTGACGACGTGCGCATCACCTTTACTGGTGGGCGCCACATGCCCACGCCCCAGGACATCACCGCATTCAACGGCTCGCGCTACGCCTGGGTGAAAAAGGCCCTCGGACAGTTCGACTGGACCGAGCGCGACGACCATACCGTCGTCTATTCCAACGGCACGTTGTATGGCGAGTGGCCGGACGGCAGCAGCTTTTCCGGTAACCGCTATCTGGATCGTTTCGAAGTCCGCAACGGCAAGATCACCCGCATGGACGTCTGGAACGACAGCGCCGAGTGGCTGCTGACACCGGAAATCGCCAAGGCCTGACTGTGCGGTGACAGGTCGACATGCCGGCCTGTCACGACCGCTTTCGCGTCGGCCGTGGAATCCTCAGGGGGAATTGGCGAATAATGCCGCCATTGGCTAGCGCCGCCCCTACACAGGAATCGATTTGCCATGAGCGCCTCCACCCCACCTTTGGTTCTCTCGATCCAGTCCCATGTCGCCCTCGGCCATGTTGGTAACGATGCCGCTGTGTTCCCGTTGCAGCGCCTGGGTTTTGAAGTGTTGCCGGTACACACGGTGCAGTTCTCCAACCACACCGGCTACGGGCAGTTCCGCGGCCAGGTGTTCGATGCCGAGCACATCCGCGAAGTGCTCGCTGGCCTGCGCGATCGCGGCGTGCTGTCACGGGTTTCGGCAGTGCTTTCCGGCTATCTGGGTGATGCGGCTATCGGTGCGGTGATCCTCGAGGCGGTGGACGAGATCCGTCGTGACAATCCGGGCGTGCGCTACCTCTGCGATCCGGTGATGGGCGATGTGGGGCGAGGGGTATTCGTCAACGCGGCGATCCCGGATTTCTTGCGCAACCTGGCGATTCCCTGCGCCAACATCATCACCCCCAACCAGTTCGAGTTCGAGCTGCTGACCGGCAGCAAACTCGACAGCGTCGACGAGGCCGTGCGCACCGCGCGCCAGCTTCGTGGTCGCGGGCCTGACGTGGTGGTGATCACCAGCCTGGCAACGCCGGACATCCCCGCCGATCAGCTCTGTACCCTGGCGGTCAACGGTGAAGGCGCCTGGCTGGTGAGCACTCCGCGCCTGGCGTTGCATCCGCTGCCCAATGGCATGGGCGATGTGTTCTCGGCAACGCTGCTAGCCCGTTTGCTCTCCGGGCATGCGCTGCCGCAGGCGCTGGAGCTGTCCACTGCCACGCTCTACGCCCTGGTGCAGAAAACCGCTGAGGGATCCCGTGATCTGCCGCTGGTGGTTGCCCAGGAACAGATCGTCGAACCGCAGCAGCGTTATGAGGCGACTGAGGTGGTGGTCAAATGATCGGTCGCTCCCTGTGCATGGTCGGGCTGCTGCTGGCGAGCGGCATTGCGGTCGCTTGCGAGGTCGACACGGCAGCAGCCGTTCGCGATGACGCCCATGGCAACTACGTGATTCCGGTACGGGTCAAGGCGGGCGAGCGATGCGTGATCCTCGATCACCTGACGGAAGAGGGCCGCAAGACGCGCAGCGAAGTCTGGATGCCGGTAGAAAAACTGGGCAGCAGCACGCCGAAGCTGGGGCGATTCAAGCGCGAGTATCAGGTCGAGGGTGAGGTGGCGAACGTAGATCGTTTCGTCTATCTGGCGGGCGACAAGGCGGGTGAGGATTCGGTGAGGTTCTCGTCGTTCCCCAATCAGCAGGAACGACGAGCAGTCGAGTACCGCATCAGTATCGAATGACCGGCTGCGCCAGGCACATCAACGCTGGTAGGGGCTTTCGCTTTTCAGCTCTGCGCCGTTCTCGACATCCTTGAGGTGCTGGGAGCTACTGGTTTGGCCAGTAGCTCCCAGGGCGTGTGGCTTACTGGGAGATCGCCAGTTTCGAGTCACGGACGCCTTTCATGCCGGTTGCATCATCGACCATCTCGACACCAGCACCGCCTACGAACACACCCATCTTGATGTACTGACGAACGAAGTAGTTCTTGCCGCCATCAGCCTGGAAGGTGAGGGCGTTGTCGCTGAACTCAGACTCGGTGGAAATGACGTGTTTGCCGGGGGCGATTTCCTTATAGAAGTACACCTTGTTGGCTGTTTCGCCGAGCACCTGGCCGTCCAGCGAAACGCTTTTCTTCAGCGCCTTGCCGGCAAAACTATTGCGGTAGATATACAGGCCCGCTTTATCCGCAGTGGGGGCGGTGAATTGCTTCATGGCACTGTCCTGCTCGGCAGGCGCCATGGGCACGGATGAGCAGCCAGTCAGTACCAGCGTGGCAAGAAGGGCAGAGCTGGCAATCAGTTTTTTCAACATGATGACGTTCCTTGTTCGAGAGAGGAGTTGGGCTGCGTACTTTGCGCGAACCCGTTCATCCCGCTACCGCGGGTCTGAATGCGCGCCATATTAGAAAAAAACTTCGAGACGTGTTGAGAGAAAATCCACATCCCTGGCACATGCTCACGTCCTGACGGGCGGTACAGTCGATAGGTTTGACAAAAGCTAGTCGTTTTCATAGCTTTGCCCTTACGCAAACGTTTGCGTGCCCATAAAAATGACAATAATCACGGAGTTCGCCCATGTCCGGTTTCCGTCCTGCCCGTCTCTGCGCCGCCATTGCTCTCGGTGCCGCCGCTCTCGTCAGCCTCTCCACTGCCCATGCCGCCGAAGGTGAAACGCCTCGCGTCGCTCTGGTCATGAAGTCCCTCGCCAACGAGTTCTTCCGCACCATGGAAGATGGCGCCAAGGACTATCAGAAAGAACACCCGAATCAGTTCGAATTGATCGCCAACGGCATCAAGGACGAAACCGACACCTCCGCGCAGATTCGTATCGTCGAGCAGATGATCGTTGCCAAGGTCGATGCGCTGGTGATCGCGCCGGCCGACTCCAAGGCGCTGGTGCCGGTGATCAAGAAGGCCAGCGATGCCGGCATCAAGATCGTCAATATCGATAACCGACTCGACCCCGAGGTGGTGAAGAGCAAGGGCCTGGACGTGCCGTTCGTGGGCCCGGACAACCGCAAGGGCGCGCGCCTGGTCGGTGAATACCTGGCCCAGAACAAGCTCAAGGCCGGCGATGAAGTCGGCATCATCGAAGGCGTTTCCACCACCACCAATGCCCAGCAACGTACCGCAGGTTTCAAGGATGCGATGGAAGCAGCCGGCATGAAGATCGTCGGCGTGCAGTCGGGCAACTGGGAGATCGACCGTGGTAACGCGGTGGCCTCGGCCATGCTCAACGAGTACCCGGATCTCAAGGCGCTGCTGGCTGGTAACGACAGCATGGCGCTTGGCGCGGTATCCGCCGTGCGCGCTGCCGGCAAGAAAGATCAGGTGCAGGTGGTCGGTTACGACAACATCAACGCCATCAAACCGATGCTCAAGGATGGCCGCGTGCTCGCCACTGCCGACCAGTTCGCCGCTCGCCAGGCGGTGTTTGGCATCGAGGCGGCGCTCAAGCTGGTCAAGGGTGAAGCCACCGACGCCAAAGACGGTGTGATCGAAACCCCGGTCGAACTTGTGACCAAGCCGTGACCACGGCTGTAGTGGCCGGCGAGACCGTTCTTGCCGCCAGCAATATCGGCAAGACCTACGTCCAGCCCGTGCTGGGCGGGGTCGAGCTGGAGCTGCGCGCCGGTGAAGTGCTGGCGCTGACCGGCGAGAACGGCGCCGGCAAGAGCACCCTGTCGAAGATTTTCTGTGGGTTGGAGCAGCCGACTACCGGCTCGCTGACTTTCCTTGGCCAGCCTTACGCACCAGCCAGTCGTCGCGAGGCCGAGCGCCTCGGCGTGCGCATGGTGTTGCAGGAGCTCAATCTGCTGCCGACCCTGACCGTTGCCGAGAACCTGTTTCTCGACAACCTGCCTAGCCGTGGCGGCTGGATTTCCCGTGGTCGCCTGCGCGAGATGGCGCGTCAGGCCATGGCCCAGGTCGGCCTGGAAGCGGTAGACCCGGATACCCCGGTAGCCGCGCTGGGTGTCGGCCATCAGCAGATGGTCGAAATCGCCCGCAACCTGATCGGCGATTGCCGGGTGCTGATTCTCGATGAGCCGACGGCGATGCTCACCGCCCGCGAAGTGGATCTGCTGTTCGAGCAGATCCAGCGGCTGCGCGACGCGGGCGTGGCCATCGTGTACATCTCCCATCGCCTGGAAGAGTTGGCGAAGGTGGCGCAGCGCGTGGCCGTGCTGCGTGATGGGCAGCTGGTCGCCGTGGAGCCGATTGATCGTTACAGCAGCGACGAGCTGGTCACCCTGATGGTCGGCCGCGAGGTCGGTGAAGCCATCGACCTGGGTGAGCGAAACATCGGCGCGCCGCTGTTGCAGGTGACCAATCTCAGCCGCCGCGGCAAGGTCGACGACGTTTCCTTCAGCGTGCGGGCAGGGGAGATCTACGGAATTTCCGGCTTGATCGGTGCCGGCCGCACCGAGTTGTTGCGGCTGATCTATGGCGCCGACCGAGCGGACAGCGGCCAGGTGGCAATCGGCAATCCGCCGGTTCCGGTGCGCGTGCGCTCGCCTGCCGAAGCGGTGGGGCACGGTATCGCGCTGATCACCGAAGACCGCAAGAGCGAAGGCCTGCTGCTTGGTCAGCCGATCGCCGCCAACCTGGCACTGGGCAACATGCCGGCCGTTTCCAGGCATGGCGTGATGCGCCCGGCTGCCGAGCAGGCGCTGGCGCAGCGGCAGATCGATGCCATGCGCATTCGTTGCAATGGGCCCCATCAGGCGGTGGTCGAGCTGTCCGGTGGCAACCAGCAGAAGGTGGTCATCGGCCGCTGGCTGGAACGCGACTGTCGCGTGCTGCTGTTCGACGAGCCGACCCGCGGCATCGATGTCGGTGCCAAGTTCGAGATATACGGCCTGCTCGGCGAACTGGCGCGGCAGGGAAAGGCGCTCGTGGTGGTGTCCAGCGACCTGCGCGAGCTGATGCTGATCTGCGACCGTATCGGCGTGCTCTCTGCCGGCCGCCTTATCGAAACATTCGACCGCGATGACTGGAGTCAGGATCGCCTGCTGGCTGCCGCGTTCGCCGGCTACCGCAGCCGCGAAGCCATGCTCGGCGAGGTCGCCCCCCCGTTACAGGAGCTTTGCCAATGACCACTCCATCCGCCACGCCTGCCAAGCGCAGTGGTACCCATCAAGGCCTGGGCACCTACCTGGGTCTGGCTGGTGCGCTGCTGGCGATGATCGTGCTGTTTTCTTCGTTGAGCAGCCATTTTCTGTCCTATGCCACCTTCACCACCCTGGCCAACCAGATCCCCGATCTGATGGTGCTGGCGGTGGGCATGACGCTGATCCTGATCATCGGCGGCATCGACCTGTCGGTGGGCTCGGTACTGGCTCTGGCGGCGGCCGTGGTCAGCGTGGCGACCCTCGGCTTCGGCTGGGGCATCGTGCCCGCCGCGCTTCTGGGCATGGCCTGCGCGGCGCTGGCCGGCAGCGTGACCGGGATCATCACTGTGGCCTGGGGCATTCCGTCGTTCATCGTCTCCCTCGGCGTGCTGGAAATGGCCCGCGGCCTGGCCTACCAGCTCACCGACTCGCGCACCGCTTACATCGGCGACGCCTATGCCTGGCTGTCGACGCCGTTCGCGGCCGGTATCTCGCCGTCGTTCGTCATTGCCCTGCTGGTGATCGTCGCCGCGCACCTGCTGCTGACGCGCAGCGTGTTCGGCCGCTATCTGGTGGCCATCGGCACCAACGAAGAGGCGGTGCGCCTGGCCGGCATCAACCCGAAACCCTACAAGGTCTCGGTGTTCGCGCTGATGGGCCTGCTCGCCGGGCTGGCGGCACTGTTCCAGATTTCGCGCCTGGAGGCGGCTGATCCGAATGCCGGTTCCGGCCTGGAGCTGCAGGTGATCGCCGCCGTGGTGATCGGTGGCACCAGCCTGATGGGCGGCCGTGGCTCGGTGATCAGCACCTTTTTCGGTGTGCTGATCATTTCCGTGCTGGCCGCCGGACTGGCGCAGATCGGCGCCAGCGAGCCCACCAAACGGATCATCACCGGCGCGGTGATCGTGGTAGCGGTAATCCTCGATACCTATCGCAGCTATCGCGCCAAGCGTCGGGCCTGATCATCCATGGCCACCATCAAGGACGTCGCCGCGCGCGCCGGTATTTCCTACACCACGGTCTCACACGTGGTGAACGGCACGCGCCCGGTCAGTGACAGCGTACGCGACAAGGTGCAGGCGGCCATTGCCGAGCTGGGCTACGTGCCCAGTGGCGTGGCGCGGTCGTTGAGAGCCCGCGCCACCGGCACCATCGGCCTGCTGGTGCCGAACGCCAGTAACCCCTATTTCGCCGAGTTGGCGCGGGGCATCGAGGATCACGCCGAGCGCAACGGCTACAGCGTGATCCTGTGCAATTCCGACGACGACGGTGCCAAACAGTTGCGTTACCTGCGGGTGTTGCTGGAGCGCCGTATCGATGGCCTGATCGTAGCCACCGTGACACGCGACGCGGCCTTCGCCCAGGCCCTGGCAGCGGTACGCCTGCCGCTGATGCTGGTCGACCGGTCCCTCGACGGGGTCAGTGCGGATCGCCTGCAGATCGACCATGAAAAGGGTGGCTACCTGGCGACCCGGCATCTGCTCGAGCTCGGTCATCGACGCATCGCCTGCATCGCCGGGCCGATCGATACCCAGGTGGCGCAGTTGCGGGTGGCGGGCTATCAACGTGCGTTGGTCGAGGCAGGCTTGCCAGCTGGCGAGCCGACCCACTGCGCCTTCACCAGCCCGGCGGGGCACGCGGCTGCGCTTGGCCTGCTGAGCGGTGAGGCGCGGCCGACGGCGATTTTCGCCGGTAACGACATGATCGCCCTCGGCGTGCTGCGCGCTGCTGCGGAGCGTGGTGTGCGGGTGCCTCAGGAGCTGTCACTGGTGGGTTTCGACGACATCGAAGTGAGTCGCTATTTGCACCCGGCCCTGACCACCGTTGGCCAGCACATCGGCCAGCTTGGCGAGCGCGCTGCCGAGCGCTTGCTGCAGCGGGTGCGCACGCCGGAACTCGAACCCGAACAATGGCTGCTCGAACCGACCCTGATGGTGCGCGAGTCCACCGCCGCTGCGGGCGGCTGAAATTACCCAGTGGGCGCATCAGCGTCCTGAGGAGCAGGTACAGATGCAAGGCAATCTGGTGGTAGTGGGTAGCTTGAACATGGATTTGATCGTGCGTGCGCCGCGCCTGCCCCGTGGTGGCGAAACCCTGGCCGGGCATGACTTCGCCACGGCTGCGGGCGGCAAGGGCGCCAACCAGGCGGTCGCGGCGGCACGCCTCGGCGCGCAGGTGGCGATGATCGGCTGCGTCGGTGCCGATGCCTACGGCGCACGCTTGCGTACTGCGCTGCTCGTGGAAGGTATCGATTGCACGGCGGTCAGCGAGATCGAGGGTGTGCCGACGGGGATCGCCTCGATTCTGGTGGATGACGCCGGACAGAACGCGATTGTCATCGTCGCCGGTGGCAATGGCGCCCTGACGCCCGCTCACCTCGATGCGCAGGCGGCGCTGCTGGCCGCCGCCCAGGTGCTGGTGGTGCAACTGGAAGTGCCGCAAGCCACCGTCGAGGCGGCAATGAGACGTGGCCGCGAGGCCGGCTGCACGGTGATCCTCAATCCGGCGCCCGCCAGTGGGCCGCTGCCAGCACACTGGTACGGGCTGGCCGATTACCTGATCCCCAATGAGAGTGAGGCCGCGGCGCTCACCGGCCTGCCGGTGGACTCACCCGAGTCGGCCCTGCACGCTGCGCAACGGTTGCTGCAGGTCGGCGCTCGCCGTGTGCTGATCACCCTGGGCGCTCAGGGCGTGCTCTACGCCGATGCCGAGCGTCACGCGCATTTCGCCGTGGCCCCGGTGGTGGCCGTGGATACCACGGCCGCTGGCGATACCTTCGTCGGCGGTTTCGCCGCCGCGCTGGCTGCCGGGCAGACGCTGGAATCAGCCATCGGCCTGGGCCAGCAAGCTGCTGCACTGGCGGTTACCCGGCCCGGCGCACAGCCTTCAATTCCTTATCGCCACGAGTTGCCCGCATGAAGAAGACGCCCCTGCTCAACGCTGCGCTCTCCGCCGCCATCGCCCGGCTCGGCCATGGCGACATCATCGTCATCGGCGATGCCGGCATGCCGGTGCCGCCGGGTACGCCGTGCATCGACCTGGCGCTGACCGCCGGCGTGCCGGACTTCGTTACCACCTTGCGGGTGGTGCTGAGCGAGATGCAGGTGCAGGGCCATCTGCTGGCCCGGGAAACCCTGGAGGTGGCGCCTCTGGCGCTAGAGGCCATCGAGTCTCTGGCCGCCCAAGGCGAGCTGGGCGAGCGCCAATTGGTCAGCCACGAGGAGCTCAAGGTCGCCTGTGCCAAGGCTCGAGTACAAATCCGTACGGGTGAGTGCCGGCCCTACAGCAACATTGTGCTGATCGCGGGTGTGACGTTCTAAGGTGCTCATGATCTTTTCTGACGCGCTATCAGGGCTGCTTCAAGGCGATAGCGGTTGTTCGATTTGGTGAGCTGTACAAAGCTGCTTCAAGGCATGTGCGGACGGTGAGCAGAGCTTTTGTGGGAGAGGCTTTAGCCTCGATTTTTCCTAGCTAGGCGTAAAGAGCTCGCGGCTAAAGCCCCTCCCACGAGATCGCGAACGTCCAAAATCACCACTTCACTGCTATTGGTTTGGGATGGCTGGAAAGCTGCTTCGAAAGATCATCAACAGTTTCCAGGCGGGCTCAAGACCAGCTCAGGATCGGCCAGCCTTCGCGTTCGGCATACTCGCGCAGTGCCGGATCGGGGTTCACCGCGTGGGGCTTGTCGACCCGTTGCAACAGCGGCAGGTCGTTGCGTGAGTCGGAGTAGAAGTAGGCGCCTTCCAGGCTTTCGCCTTGCTCTTCCAGCCAGGCATGCAGGCGGGTGACCTTGCCTTCACGGTAGGTCAGCACGCCCTCGGTCTTGCCGCTGTAGTGGCCGTATTCTTCGTGCAGGTCGATGGCCAGTACCTCCTGAACCTTCAGCCGTTCGGCGATGGCGCTGACCAGAAAGTGCGCCGAGGCGGAGATGATCAGGATGCGGTCGCCGGCTGCGCGGTGGTTGGCCAGGCAGCGGGTGGCGTCGCTGAAGAAGATCGGTTCGATCACGTCTTCCACGAAGGGCTCGACGACGAAGGCGACTTCTTCCGGCGTTCGCCCCACCAGCGGCGACAGGCTGAAGGTCATGTAGTCCTCCATGGCCAGTTTGCCTTCGGCGTACAGCGCCATCAGCTGATGATCCTTGGCGATGAAACTTTCCCCGTCGACCCAGCCGAGCGTGGCCATGTGCTCGCTCCACAAGCTGGCGCAGTCGCCATTGATCAGGGTTTCGTCGAGATCGAAAATTGCCAGAGCCATTAAGCTACCTCTCGCACGGCATTCGCCGCGATATCCAATGAGATTGAGTGGCCGTCGGCGTGCAGGTCGTCCGCGCTGCGATTGAGCACGTCGACCAGCAGTTCCACACCGTCGGCTTCCACCCGGTAGCGGATGATATTACCGAGCAGGCTGTGACTGCGAATCCGCGCTGCGATCGTGCCCTGGCCGAGCACGATGGCTTCCGGGCGGATGGCCACCTGGCTGCTAACCGGATAGCCGAGCAGGCGGCTGGCGGTGGCCGCGTCGAGCAGGTTGTAGTTGCCGATGAAGCCGGCCGCGAAGGCATCAGCAGGGGCGGTGTAGAGGGTTTCCGCGTCGCCGCTCTGGACGATGCGCCCGGCGTTCATCAGGAAGATGCGGTCGCTCATCACCAGGGCTTCTTCCTGATCGTGAGTGACGAAAATCGTCGTCAGGCCGAGTTCCTGCTGGATGCTGCGGATCTGCTCGCGCAGGTGTTTGCGGATGCGTGCGTCGAGCGCCGACAGCGGTTCGTCGAGCAGCAACAGGCGCGGGCGGGTGACTAGCGAGCGGGCCAGGGCGACGCGCTGGCACTGGCCGCCGGAGAGCTGATGCGGGTAGCGGCTGGCGAAGTCGCCGAGCTCGACCATGGCCAGGGCTTCCTGCACGCGCTGGGCTGATTCGCCCTTGCCGGTCTTCTGCATTCGCAGGCCGAAGGCGACGTTCTGCGCGGCGGTCATGTTGGGGAACAGCGCGTAGCTCTGGAACACCATGCCGATGCCGCGCTTCTGTGGTGCCAGGGGCACCAGGTCTTCGCCGCCGAGCAGGATCTTGCCGCCATTGACCTCGGTGAGGCCGGCGATGCAGCGCAGCAGGGTGGATTTGCCGCAGCCCGATGGGCCCAGCAGGGTGACGAATTCGCCCTGTTCGATTTCGGCGTTGATGTCGCTGAAGATCGAGGTGCCGCCGTAGCTTTTGTGCAGGTTCTGGATGCTCAGGAAGCTCATGCCTTGTCCCTGTTCAGTCGATTGGCCGCCCAGGTGAACACCAGGACGAAAAAGAAGTAGGAGATCACCAGGGCGCTGTTGAAGTGGCCGCTGCTGTTCTTCATGTTGTTGAGGTACACCTGCAGGGTTTCGTAGCGCGTGCCGACCAGCAGGTTGGCGAACACGAATTCGCCGAACAGAAAACTGAAGGACAGGAACAGCGACACCATCAAGCCCTTGCGCAGGTTGGGCAGCACCACCAGAAAGGCGGCTTTCCAGGTGCTGGCGCCGAGCAGATGGGCGGCGTCCATCAGGTCACGCAGGTTGATCGCTTGCAGGTTGTTGGTGATGGCCCGGTACATGAATGGCAGGGCGATGGTGAAGTAGCAGCCGATCAGAATCCACGGCGTGCCGACCATGGCCAGCGGGCCGGAGCCATACAACTGCAGCAGGCCCACGGCTGATACCACCGGCGGCACGGCGAACGGCAGCAGGATCAGCACGTTCATTACCGCATCGAGCTTGGGGAAGTGGTAATGCACGACGAACAGCAGCGGCAGGATCAGCACCACCGACAGCGCCAGGGCGCCGAAGCAGACCAGCAGCGACTGGCCGAACGCCTTGAGAAAGCGCGGCTCTCCCCAGAGCTCCAGGTACCACTTGAACGTCAGGCCGTCCGGCAGGATGGTCGCTGACCAGCTGGTGGAAAGCGAATAGAGCAGAGTACCGGCCAGCGGCAGCAGCAGGATCAGGAACAGCACCCAGACCACCACGCGGTGGTAGAGGCTGGCAGCAGGAACATCAGCGCGGGACATGGTAGCTCCTTCGCAGCAGCAACTGGTGTACGAGGGTGATCGCTGCCATCAGGCCGACCAGGATCATAGCCAGGGCGCTGGCCATGTTCGGATCTAGAGAAATGTCCCCGGAAATCATCGCGGCGATGCGGATCGGCAGCACGTTGAAGTTGCCGGTGGTCAGGTAATACACCGTGGCGTAGGCGCCCAGGGCATTGGCCAGCAGGATGACGAAGGTGCCGAGCAGCGCCGGGGTCAGTACCGGCAGGCCGATATGCCGCCAGAAGTCCCAGGTGCCGGCGCCAAGCAGGGCTGCCGACTCGCGCCAGTCCTGACGCAGGGCATCGAAGGCGGGGTAGAGCAGCAGTACGCCGAGGGGAATCTGGAAGTAGGTATAGAGCACGATCAGGCCATTCTTCGAGTACAGGTTGAAGCTCTCGATCAGCCCGGCCTGGATCAGCAGCAGGGTCAACGCGCCGTTGAACCCGAGCAGGATGATGAAGGCGAAGGCCAGCGGCACGCCTGCGAAGTTGCTGGTCATGTTGGAAAAGGCGATGACGAAGTCACGCAGTTTCGAATCCACCTGGCGCAGCGAGTAGCTGCCGATGATGGCGATGAGCATGCCGAACACGCTCGACCAGAAAGCGATTTGCAGGCTGTGCTTGACCGCCTGCATGTAGAACTTCGAGGAAAACGCCTTCTCGAAATTGCCCAGGCCCCAGCCATCCGGCGTATTCAGGCTGTTGAGCGCCACCCATACCAGCGGGGCGATCTGGAAGGCGATGAAAAACACCGCGAAGGGCAACAGGCACAGCAGTGCCAGCCATTTGCCCCGTGGTTTGCTGGTGGTGCTCATTTCAACAACTCCCGGCACGAAGGTTTGTCATGGAGCACTCCGAGCAGGTCGCAGAGGGTGCCGCACAGCTCCAGCTGCTTTGGTGTCGCTGTTTCATCGAGGCTGAAGGCATCGCCGAGTACGAACAGCGGCACTTCGCGCTCTTCGGGCAGTAGGCCGTTGTGCGAGCGGTCGTCGTTCATGCCGTGATCGGCGGTCACCAGCACCTGATAGCCAGCGTCCAGCCAGGTCTGCAGGTAGCCGGCCAGCAGGATGTCGGCGACCCGCGCCGCGTTGCGGTACTGGCTGCTGTCGAGGCTGTGCTTGTGGCCGGCGTCGTCGATGTTCATCGGGTGCACCAGTAGAAAGTCTGGCGCATGCGCGAGGCGCAGGCTCTCGGCATCGTCGAACAGGTGCGAGTCCGGGTAATGGTCGGCGTAGTAGAAATGCCCGTGCTGGATCGGCAGCTCGACGTCACTGGTATGGCGGTCACGGGCCGCCACGAAGGGCGCACGGTTATACAGCTCGCTCATCCAGTGGTAGGCGGCAGCCGCAGTGCTCAGCCCGGCGGCGCGGGCATAGTGGAACACGCTGCGTTGATGGCTCAGGCGCACCACGTTGTTGTGCACGATGCCGCTGTCGATCGGTGTCACGCCGGTGAGAATGCACTCGTAGAGCGGCCTGGACAGCGAAGGCAGCTCGCACTCGAGTTTGTACAGCGCAGCACGGCCAGCGGCGCGATACGCCTGCAGATGGCCGAGCGCATGCCGAGCGACCTCGTAATTGAGACCGTCGAGAATGACGAGGATGACCTTGGACGGCATGGGTGATCCTGGGTTGAGAGGGACGTAGAGACGTAGCCTGGGTTGAGCGAAGCGATACCCAGGGCAGGTTTCCCGGGTTTCGCTTCGCTCGACCCGGGCTACACGGTGCCTGGATTACTCCATATTGATGATCACGTTTTCCTGCCACAGCTGCGGCAGGGTTTTCGAGGTCGTTTCCCAGGCGGCGGGATCCTTGATCGGCTTGACCTTAGCGTACTGCTCGTTGGGCAGCAGCTTGGCCTGCACTTCAGCCGGCAGGGTCAGGTGCTCGGCGCGGATCGGGCGGGCGTTGCCCTTGGCCAGGTTGATCTGCCCGGCGTCGCTGAGGATGTACTCGCGGGCCAGCTTGGCGGCGTTGGGGTTCTTGGCGTATTTGTTGATGATGGTGGTGTAGCCGGAGATCACCGAGCCGTCGGAAGGGATCAGCACTTCGAAGCGATTCGGATCGATCTGGTCGCGGTAGCTCAGGCCGTTGAAGTCCCAGACGATACCCACTTCCACTTCGCCTTTCTCCAGGGTCTGGATGGTCGGGTTGGCCAGCGACAGGCGCCCCTGTTCGGCGATTTCGGCGAAGTAGTCCAGGCCCGGCTGGATGTTCTTCTCGTCGCCACCGTTGGCGATGGCCGCAGCCAGCACGCCGTTGACGGCCTGAGCAGCAGCGCTGACGTCACCGATTGCCACGCGGTATTTGCCGGTTTTCAGGTCAGCCCAGCTTTTCGGGGTGTCCTTGACCAGCTGCTTGTTGACGATGAAGGCGATGGAGCCGGTGTAGGCGAGCATCCAGTGGCCGTCGGCATCCTTGGCCCACTCCGGGATCTGGCTCCAGGTGGTCGGCTTGTAAGGCTGGGTCACGCCCTGCTGCACGGCGATCGGGCCGAAGGCGGCGCCCACGTCACCGATGTCGGCGCTGGCGTTGTCTTTTTCGGCGGCGAACTTGGCGATTTCCTGGGCCGAGCTCATGTCGGTGTCCATGTGCTTGAGGCCGTACTTGTCGCTCAGATCCTGCCAGGTGTCCTTCCAGTTGGCCCAACTGTCCGGCATGCCGACGCTGTTCACGGCGCCTTCTTTGCGTGCGGCCTGTTCCAGTGCAGTTATATCCGTCTCGGCGGCCATGGCTTGGGAAGCCAGAGCGATGGCGCTGCCCATCAGCGATGCCAGTAGCAGTTGTTTCATTGGAAACTCCTTTGCGTTGAGGGTTGGTCTAGATCAGCAAGACCCAAGCCAATGTAGGCGGCGCCAATGACAGTTTTGTGTCGGTATGGTCGTCGCGCACATTCGGAGCCTTCAGCGAGGCCCCGCTCAGCAAGCGTAGACCAGGTTAAGCCTTTGAATTGGCGGGCTTGTCACTGGCATGGGGCGTGCTTGAAAGCAGCCTGTCATCTGCCGGTCATCCGGCTTGCCTAGGCTTGTGAGCAAGCATTGCAGCCAGCTAATGGCTGTTACGTGCCCTGTAATGGGGCTGGTCTAGTCCAAAAGGAATCAGCGTGATGCGCGACGACACGCCACGGGCCGTCACCACCATTTGCCGGGCGTTGCAGGAACAGATCGAGCACGGCCTGCTGCCTGCCGGTGCCAAGTTGCCGGCCGAGCGGCGTCTGAGCGAATTGTTCGACACCACACGAATCACCCTGCGTGAGGCGCTCGGGCAGCTGGAAGCTCAGGGCCTGGTGTACCGCGAGGAGCGCCGCGGCTGGTTCGTCTCGCCAGCGCGGGTCGCCTACAACCCACTGGTGCGCACCCACTTTCACGCCATGGTCGCCGAGCAGGGCAGAGTGCCTGCCACCGAAGTGCTGAGTGCCCGACTGATGCCGGCACACTCGCAGGTGTGCCAGTTGCTGGGCTTGTCCGGGCTATCCAGCGTCTACCAGATCCGCCGGGCACGGCGCATCGACGGGCGCCTGGTGCTGTATGTCGAGCATTACCTGAACCCTGACTATTTTCCCGGCATCCTCGATTACGACCTGACCCGTTCGTTGACCGAGTTGTATGCCAGCGAATACGACGTGCATTACGGTCGCGTGCGTTTCGATATGGTGCCCACCGCCCTGCATGCCGACGCCGCTGCAGCGCTGAAGGTGGCGCCCGGCAGCCCGGCGCTGCGCATCATCCGGGTCAACCGCGACCAGCGCGGCCGCCTGATCGACTGCGACCTCGAGTACTGGCGCCATGACGCAATTCATATCAGCGTGGAAGTGCCGGATTAGGCGCCGGTAAAAGGCATTGCAGAGCGGTGCGCGGCTCCTGAGTTCAGTCGCCGCGTTTCACCGTCAACTCACAGGCTCTTTATCTTGGCGGCAAGAACGGCCGCATTGACCGTGCTCAGGGTTTGCTTACCCGCTGGAAACTCCAACACAGCGCTTTCCACCAGGGTGTAAATGCGCTCTCCGTTGTTCAACGTGAACTCTAAAAACGCCAAGTGATCGCTCCATGACCGGTAGCGCCGCACCATGAAAATGCTGTGCCTGGAGGTTACCGAGCGAATTTTCGTCAGCGCAATCTTCTGGTCGGTCGCGTCGCTGGAGACGATCAGCTCATCATTATGGATAGAGGCCGGGCCGGCTTTTGCGAGCATTCGCCATTCCAGGGCGAAGCGCCACGACATGCTCAGCAGGCAGACGCCGATCAGCAGCAGCTCGGGGAGGGGCGTGCTGGGCGCTTTGATCAGAACCAAACCACTGCTTGCCACGAGAATGGCCAGGGTGATGAACCGGTAGAAATAGACGTTGTGGAAATCGGGGAAGGTCAGAAAGCGGATGTCCATATACGGGTTCCTGAAGTCGGAATCTGCCAACGCGTTCGTTAGCAGCACTCACTCGCGCAGGCATTATCGGTGATGGTGCACATGGAAAACTGTGCGGCGCTCCCTGTTTCACCGGTGTGCCAATCCGAGCACGCTGCCGGCTCTCAAAACGAAGGTCGGCTAGCGCTGCCATGGGGTGCGCTCTCATGTAGTTGGCAAAAAAATGCCCGCAACGACCGATGAGCTGTCATTGCGGGCATGTTTTACGGCCTGCTTCAGCCGATGCGGTGCGCGTGGATCAGACGGCAGCCACTACTTTTGCAGGTGGCTGGGTGCGGCGACCCAGTACACCGGCACCAGCCGCCACCAGCCCTGAGATCACCAGGGTAATCAGCAGAATCCAGGCACCCTGGGAAACGCGCTTGGCCGCTACTTCAGCTGCTTCACGGGCTTTCTGCTCGGCTTGGGTTTTCAGTTCCTGATACTTGGCGTAAGCCTGGCGATAACTGGCTTGTGCCTGATCGACGATCTGGTTGGCCTCGGCGTCGGTCTTGTTGCCGCGTGCCTTGATCAGATTGACCAGCGCTTCACGGTCGGCAGCGTCCCAGGCCTGGTCGCCCTTGGCTTTGATGCGATCCAGCAGGCTGCCCAGTTGCTCGCCGGCCTGTTGAGGGTTTTCAGCGCTGCGCTGGGCGGTGTTCTGCGCATCTTGCTGAGTGGCTTGCGCTTGCTGGTTGAGGTTCTCCGGGTTCAGTTCAGGCTTGCCAGTCTGACGCATGGCTTGTTCGAGCTCGCCCTGAATATCGTCCAGATTGAACTCGATACCCTGTTCGCGCAGCTGATCCTGAATCTTGCCGCCCAGTGCCGGTGCGACCTGGGCGATGCCGCTGCCCAGTGCCGACATACCACTGCCAGCCAGATTCAGGCCGCCACGCACCACGCCGGTTACGGCGCTGGAGACCAGGTACACGGTGATCAGCGAAACGCTGGCCCAAACCAGCAGGCCATGAAAGGCACCCTCACGCTGTGCCAGGCGACCCGCTGCCCAGCCACCGATGAACAGCGAAATCACCGCACTGATCACCACCCAGATGGCAGCGCCCGTGCCGATGCCCGACAGCGGGTCGGCTTCTTGCAACGGATCGATGCTGGCGCTGCCGATGGCCGTGCCCAGCAGGTTGAGTAGCAGTGATACCACCATGGCGAGTACGACCCCCGCCACAATCGCACTCCAGGAAATGCGCTTGAGCAGTGGCGCCACAGCAGTGGAGTCATGGTAAACGGGTTGGGTGTAGCCGACTGGAGCAGTACGGTCGTCGCGGATCATAATGGCAGCCCCTCAAGGCAATGGCAGAACGAGCGAAATATCTCGTTACTACAAATGACTGTGGCGCGAACGGGAAAGTTTGGACTGGATTTTCGGGGAGATTTTCTAGGCCCTGTGCCTGACATCGGGCTTTTTGAATTTGCCGCCGACCCGCAACAAAAGCAGGCTGTTGTCAGGGCATGAGCGTTAGAGCCAAGGGTGCATCTGCCACTCGTTCAGAGTGCCGGAAAGGCACCCTGTTTCACGAAAGCGATCAATGAATGGAGCCATAGGCAAGCCGCTCGCGCACCAGCAGCTCAGCCTGATGGGCCATCTGGTCGAGCAGCCGGTCGCGCTTCTTCTCCGCCTCGCTCATGGCTTTCTTGCCGTGTTGCTTTAACAGATACGCATGGATCTGCCGCACTTCAGTGGACTGGTAGATCGGCATGAGATCCTGCACCGCCACCATGCCGTCCGAGCGATAGCTGCGGGTATTCATCGACACCTGCGATCCCTGCGCCGCCAGCACACGAAAGCCCATGGCCTCGAAGGTTGGCACCTTGCTCGCCGCGCAGGCCAGCTCCACATGCGGGTGGCGCTCGATGATCCGCTGCAGCATGGCCCGCGCCACACCGTGCCTGCGATGGCTGGTCTGTACGGCCATGTAGGCGAGGGTGCAGGCCTCGGCGTCATCCTGGCTGGGCAGGTACAGGGTAAAACCCAGCACCTGGGACGGGTCTTCGTCATCCAGCGCCAGGATCAGCTGTGTGGGGCTGTCGGCGTTACCGTTCATGGCCTGCAGATACAGGTGCACCTCGTAGCCGATCACGTACTGGTACAACTGATAAAGCGGGTTACTGGGCGTCAGCGACACCGGGCTGATATCGCTGAAATAGTCCACCACCATCTGCAGTACCTGGCTTTTCAGGGACTCGGGCGGTGTGGCATTCAGGTGTACGAGGGTGAACATCGAAAGGCGGGCTCTTGTGTGAATCGGCGGGCGCCATTGTAACGCCTGTGGCTGTGGCGGCGGGACGAGATGATCGGGGCGTTATCTGCCAGGGGCTTCAGGTAAAATTGCGCAACATCGGATTCAAATCTGGCAGAGGCTTATGGCATCGTTGAAACGCAAATACTCGGGCATGGAGCGCGAGCTGGCTCGTACGCTGACCACTGCCTGCGAGACGGCCAAAAGCGAGATCGTCGGCTTCCAGTGGCTTACCCATGACGTTGACTACGAACGCTTTCCGCAGAGCTTGAAAGTGACCTGGGTGTTTGATACCGAAGCGAGCAAGGAGAGTGCAATCGCCAGCCCGGACAAGGCGAGAATGTATGCCCTGACGCTGGCCGCCTTTGAAGAGGTTGGCATCACTGTGTCGAACATCGCCGCTCACGTCGAGTTCCGCTCCGAGCAACGCCTGACACCCGCGTCCGGTAATCGTGGTGCGCAGCCGGTGAGCGGCAAGCGTGGCTAAAGACATCGAAAACCCCTGCGTGTCGCTGTGCCAGCTCAACAGCGAAATGTGCGTGAGCTGCGGCCGCACCCGAGAGGAAATCCGCAAATGGCGCGGCATGAAACGCCCCGAGAAGATGGCCGCCGTGCAGAAGGCAGCGACGCGGATGAAGGCGCTTGCCAAGAAGAAAAGCAAATGAGCAGGGCAGAGAGTGATCGTTCCCACGCTCTGCGTGGGAATGCAGCCAGTGACGCTCCGCGTCACGAATCCCACCGGTCTACCTCAATCAATCCCGCCAGCCCCGCATAATTCCTGGCACTGGAATAACGCCAATGCTCGGCTCGGTCTACATAGCCACGTTTGACTGGGTTGTGATGGATGTAGTCGAGCTTTTCCCTCATCACTTCGTTGCTGTACACCAGCTCCGCATGTGAACCCTCCTGCCAGAGTTGATACACACGATCAGCCTTGTGCGCGCGCTTGGCGAAGCGCAGTCGCTCCAGCAAATGCTCTGTCCGTCGCTCTTGCAGGTGATCGATGATTTGCCGTGCAGTGAACGACTTGAACCCGCTGACACATTTGCCCAGGTCAGGCGCTTGGGCAACGAAGTGCAGGTGATTTTCCAGAACGACGTAGCCATAAAGGCGCAAGCCCTGGTTTGCCTGTTGATAGCGCCAGCAATCGAGCAGAATTTCGACCAGCGTGGGGCGAGTGAACAGCGGTAGCCATTCCATCACCGTGCAGGTGAGAAAGTGTGGTTTTTCCGGTTCGGTGATGACGTAGCGGCTGCGGCCCATTGGATTCTTCCTTGAATCGAGTGCTATCTGATCGTACCCACGCTCCGCGCGGTACGCCTTCTCGGACGCTCCGCGTCCTGCTTTTTGATCCGCGATAGAGATTAGTTGAGGTGTCGAGTT
The DNA here is from genome assembly GCF_055556635.1 of Pseudomonas sp. PME37.24/006. NCBI lineage: Bacteria > Pseudomonadati > Pseudomonadota > Gammaproteobacteria > Pseudomonadales > Pseudomonadaceae > Pseudomonas > Pseudomonas sp. PME37.24/006. The sequence goes on along the minus strand of NZ_JBVHNL010000002.1, from coordinate 860,252 downwards.
TGGTAGTTTTCGACGCAGAGCGTCGAGGGCTGCATTACCACGCGGAGCGTGGGAACGATCAATGACGCTTTTTTCATCCACCACCGTAAGGGCGAAAACGGTAGGAGAGGGTGACATAAAAACGCTCCGGATTTTAATTCGAAGCATAGGGGGGGTAGGGTTTTTGGAGTTTTTAATTTTTATCTTTGATAAGTTGCTCTTGGAGTTTTTGCCATGCGGGATCGCTAGCTTTTATTAAGCTGCATAGGTCTCCTGCGCTGTCTTTATTGATCATTTCAAGTGTTCCTGCAGATTGGGTGCGATAATGGTTATGCATTTTTTTAACGCGATCCAATATGGGGATTATTTGAGATGTTACTTTGTTTAGATAGTCTTGGATGTCAGATAGAGATGTCGGTATTTTGTAACCATTTGGGCTGCTCGCAATTATGACGCTTTCGTCTCGAAGTTTTGCAATTCCTCCAGTGCGTAGCATTTGTTGTGTGATGTCTGTGAGTCCAATATTTTTCAAGTGATTCTCTATTTCTCCCGTGCTTATGTAGTTGGACATTCCCTCTAGTGTATTTTTGAAAAGCAAGAATTTCAGTATCGCCGTTTGTAGTCTTTTAGATTGATCAGCAGATTTTGGTGTTTTAGAAAGGTAATCATATGCGCTTTTTATAGCGATTTCGTATACCTTTCGGTCTTGGGGGTTTGATGATTTAGATTGGGGAGGTGATGTGTATCGTATTGGCCACTCAATAAACGAATTCTGCTTTTCTCTGATTTGATTTAAGTACTTCAGGGCAATATGTGGTGGGCATTTTTCCTCGTATATGTGCGCTATCGTGCCCGCATAGAAGTCAGCTACTTGAATTAATATAGATTCATGGCTCTTTGCTGTTCCGAAGGCCGAGGTAGAGTCGATTAAATCAAATTTCCTATTGACGTACGCTTCTAGCGAGGATTTGAATTCTGGCGACCCATGCTCATCAGCTAGCACCTCAATGGTGGGGTATGTTTCGTATAGGTTTTTATATAGTATGCTTGTTCCATATTTTATGAAGGATCTTTTATGCTTAAGGCCGCTATCTGGGTATATTTCGGATTTTTTATTGCGATAACCTCAAGCCTTATCTCTAGCTTAGCTAGGTCTTTTAGTATTTGCGTTCTGCGGTTATGGCTTTTATGTCCGACGTTGCTTGATTTTATTTCGCTTGTTTTGAAGTGCCTTTCTCTTATTGCTTCAGCAACTTTTTCATTTTGCTTTAAATTGTGTTCTGAAATAATTACCGCGCACACTACATAGTATTCTGATGTTCCGTCCTTCTCTATGTTTAAGCTTGTATTTCCCGACTCGTCGACATATGCGTAATGTTTTTCAGTAAGCATATATTCCTCGCCAATAAAAAGCCCCGCACTAGGCGGGGCTTTTTATTCAGCTTCATTCCCAACATCCATGGCAGGTGTTGGGTAAATCTAGCGTGATTTCAAACTGACATCAATCCCAGCTCAACGCTCCACCAGTCTGATACTCAATCACACGGGTCTCGAAGAAGTTTTTCTCTTTCTTCAAGTCCATGATTTCGCTCATCCATGGGAAGGGGTTGCTGGCACCTGGGTATTCTTCTTTCAGGCCGATCTGGGTCAGGCGGCGGTTGGCGATGAATTTGAGGTAGTCCTCCATCATCGCTGCGTTCATGCCGAGTACGCCGCGGGGCATGGTGTCGCGGGCGTATTCGATTTCCAGCTGGGCGCCCTGCAGAATCATCTGGGTCGCTTCGTCTTTCATCTGCGCGTCCCACAGGCTCGGGTTTTCGATCTTGATCTGGTTGATCACGTCGATACCGAAGTTCAGGTGCATGGATTCGTCGCGCAGGATGTATTGGAACTGCTCGGCCGTGCCGGTCATCTTGTTGCGGCGGCCCATGGAGAGGATCTGGGTGAAGCCGCAGTAGAAGAAGATGCCTTCGAGTACGCAGTAGTAGGCGATCAGGTTCTTGAGGAACTGGCGATCGGTTTCCGGGGTGCCGGTTTCGAACTTGGGATCGGAGATCGAGCGGGTGTACTTGAGGCCCCAGGAGGCTTTCTTCGCGACGCTCGGGATCTCGTGGTACATGTTGAAGATCTCGCCTTCATCCATGCCCAGCGATTCGATGCAGTACTGGTAGGCGTGGGTGTGGATCGCCTCTTCGAAGGCCTGGCGCAGGATGTACTGGCGGCACTCGGGGTTGGTGATCAGGCGGTACACGGCCAGTACCAGGTTGTTGGCAACCAGGCTGTCGGCGGTGGAGAAGAAGCCGAGGTTGCGCATGACGATGCGGCGCTCGTCTTCGCTGAGACCGTCTGTGGATTTCCACAGCGCGATGTCGGCGTTCATGTTCACTTCCTGCGGCATCCAGTGGTTGGCGCAACCATCCAGATACTTCTGCCAGGCCCAGTCGTACTTGAAGGGTACGAGCTGGTTGAGGTCGGCACGGGCGTTGATCATCTGCTTGTCGCCAACTTCCACACGGCCAGAGGCGCCTTCCAGGTCATCCAGGCCTTCCTGGATGTCGAGGTCGTTCAGGGCCTTTTTCGCACGGGCGATGGCATCGGAGTCGTTGGCATCAACGGCGCGGGCCTCGAGGGCGGCGTTGCCACCGACCTGGTTGAGCTTTTCCAGGCTCATGTCGGCACTGATTTGCGCCGCGGATTGTTTGTTGGGAGCGGCAGCTTCTGCGCCGTCTTCCTTGTCGAATTCATCCCAGCTCAGCATGGGTTGGCTCCTGCTTGAGGGTCGGCATGTGGGCCGGCCTGTATGGATAGTGGCTAATCGTCGGTGGCTCGCGGTGCACGCAGAGCGCTACGGCTGATTATTGCCAGGGCTGCGCCTGGCTTCGCGTTATCGGTGCCGGATTGCAGTGAAGGCTGCAACCCGGCGGATACCTCTTATTGGCAGGCTTCGCAATCCGGCTCGTCGATGGCGCATGCCTTCGGAACTGGAGCCGGACCAGGGGAGGCCTCATTGGCCGGCGCTGCAGCAGGTGCTGCGCTGAGGCCTTGGTCGCCACCACTGGACACCGCGTTGAGTTTGCTGGTGCTGATGGTGGACTTCTCGGTGCTGGTCGCGGCCAGGGCACGGAGGTAGTAGGTGGTTTTCAGGCCACGGTACCAGGCCATGCGGTAGGTCACGTCGAGCTTCTTGCCCGAGGCACCAGCGATGTACAGGTTGAGCGATTGCGCCTGGTCGATCCACTTCTGGCGACGGCTGGCGGCATCGACGATCCACTTGGTGTCGACTTCGAAGGCGGTGGCGTACAGGTCTTTCAGTTCTTGCGGGATGCGCTCGATCTGCTGCACGGAGCCGTCGTAGTACTTGAGGTCGTTGATCATGACCGAGTCCCACAGGCCGCGAGCCTTGAGGTCGCGAACCAGGTAGGGGTTGATCACGGTGAATTCGCCCGACAGGTTCGATTTCACGTACAGGTTCTGGTAAGTCGGCTCGATGGACTGCGATACGCCGGTGATGTTGGCGATGGTCGCGGTCGGCGCGATGGCCATGATGTTCGAGTTACGAATGCCTTTCTGTACGCGAGCACGCACCGGCGCCCAGTCCAGGGTTTCGTTCAGGTCGACGTCGATGTACTTCTGGCCGCGGGCCTCGATGAGGATCTGCTGGGAATCCAGCGGCAGAACGCCCTTGCTCCACAGCGAACCCTGGAAGGTTTCGTAGGCGCCACGCTCGTCGGCCAGGTCACAGGAAGCCTGGATGGCGTAGTAGCTGACCGCTTCCATGGATTTGTCGGCGAAGTCGACGGCGGCGTCGGAGCCGTACGGGATGTGCTGCAGGTACAGCGCGTCCTGGAAGCCCATGATGCCCAGACCAACCGGACGGTGCTTGAAGTTGGAGTTGCGCGCTTGCGGCACCGAGTAGTAGTTGATGTCGATGACGTTATCGAGCATGCGTACGGCGGTGTTTACGGTGCGCTGCAGCTTGGCGGTGTCCAGCTTGCCGTCGACGATGTGGTTCGGCAGGTTGATCGAGCCCAGGTTGCAGACGGCGATCTCGTCCTTGTTAGTGTTCAGGGTGATCTCGGTGCACAGGTTAGAGCTGTGTACCACGCCCACGTGCTGCTGCGGGCTGCGCAGGTTGCACGGGTCTTTGAAGGTCAGCCATGGGTGGCCGGTCTCGAACAGCATCGAGAGCATTTTGCGCCACAGGTCTTTGGCCTGGATGGTCTTGAACAGTTTGATCTTGCCTGGGTATTCGCTCAGCGCTTCGTAGTACTCGTAGCGCTCTTCGAAGGCCTTGCCGGTCAGGTCGTGCAGATCCGGTACTTCGCTCGGCGAGAACAGGGTCCACTTGCCGTCGTCGAAGACGCGCTTCATGAACAGATCCGGGATCCAGTTGGCGGTGTTCATGTCGTGAGTACGGCGACGGTCATCACCGGTGTTCTTACGCAGCTCGATGAACTCTTCGATGTCCATGTGCCAGGTTTCCAGGTAGGCACACACGGCGCCTTTGCGCTTGCCACCCTGGTTGACCGCGACGGCGGTGTCGTTGACCACTTTGAGGAACGGCACGACGCCCTGGGATTTGCCGTTGGTGCCCTTGATGTAGGCGCCCAGCGAACGAACCGGCGTCCAGTCGTTGCCCAGACCGCCAGCGAATTTGCTCAGCAGGGCGTTGTCACGGATGGCGTCGTAGATGCCGCCCAGGTCGTCTGGCACGGTGGTCAGGTAGCAGCTGGACAGCTGCGGACGCAGGGTGCCGGCGTTGAACAGGGTGGGCGTCGACGACATGTAGTCGAAGCTCGAGAGCAGGTTGTAGAACTCGATGGCGCGGTCTTCGCGGTTCTTCGGCTCTTCGATGGCCAGGCCCATGGCCACGCGCATGAAGAACACCTGCGGCAGTTCGAAACGGATGCCGTCCTTGTGGATGAAGTAACGGTCGTACAGGGTCTGCAGGCCCAGGTAGGTGAACTGCTGGTCGCGTTCGTGGTTGATCGCCTTGCCCAGTTTTTCCAGGTCATAGGTTTTCAGTTTCGGGTCGAGCAGTTCGAACTCGACGCCGGCTTCGACGTAGGCGGGCAGAGCCTTGGCGTATAGCTCGGCCATCTCGTGGTGAGTGGCGCTGGCGGCGACGTTGAGGAAGCTCAGGCCTTCGGCGCGGATGTTGTCCATCAGCAGGCGGGCGGTGACGTAGCTGTAGTTCGGCTCACGCTCGACCAGGGTGCGGGAGGTCATCACCAGGGCGGTGTTGACGTCTTTCTGGGCGACGCCGTCGTACAAGTTTTTCAGGGTTTCTTTCTGGATCAGAGCGCCGTCGACTTCCAGCAGACCTTCGCAGGCCTCGGTGACGATGGTGTTGAGGCGGCCCATGTCCAGCGGCGCCATGCTGCCGTCAGCCAGGGTCACGCGGATGCTTGGGTGCGGCTGGGCGATGCCGTCGGCGGCGCCAGCGGTTTTGCGTTCCTGGCTGCGGGCTTCGCGGTAGATCACATAGTCGCGGGCGACTTTCTGTTCGCCGGAGCGCATCAGGGCCAGTTCGACCTGATCCTGAATCTCTTCGATATGAATGGTGCCGCCGGAGGGCATGCGACGCTTGAAGGTCGCGGTGACCTGCTCGGTCAGGCGAGCGACGGTGTCATGGATACGCGACGAGGCAGCGGCATTGCCGCCTTCCACAGCGAGAAACGCCTTGGTGATGGCGACGGTGATTTTGTCACCGGTGTACGGCACGACGGTGCCGTTACGCTTGATCACACGCAGTTGGCCTGGCGCGGTGGCAGCCAGAGCCTGAGTGGCGTCTTCACCCTGAGGCGTTTTGGCCTGAGGGTTCTCGCGAGTGGTGTCGGTGTGCATGTATGTCTCCATGATCAATGAAATTTTTCGGGATGAGCGTTCTGCCGCGAATCGTTACCTGTACCTGGCTTTCATTCCAATCGACAAAGCCTGAAGCCTGCACAAGGCTGGCAGCAGGGTGTTGCAAAAAGGCGGTGATGGACTGGCTGGCGTTTTTGCGCAGCTGCAGTCGGTACTGCTTCGAGGCCGGAACGCTATCCCTGGCTTAACTGGTGCTTCCTGCTGCACGCGGTCACTAGATGTAGTGTTGCCGGTGCAAGCGTGGCGAGCGGTGTTCTATTTGCGCCGAACGACCCGGGTCGTTCGATACCGCTGTGTTCTAGTTGCCGGAGCGTGGTGGTCGGTGGTTTTTCTGTGCACCGAAACGACTCTGGGCATGGACTTTTTCAGGGCATTTATGCTTGTGTCCATTTTTGCCAAAAACCCAACATGTAGGTGTTTGGCGAGCTGGGGATACAAGATAGTGCGATGGGGGAGCTAAGGCAAGCCCTGTGGCCTGTGGATAAATCTGTGGGTTAATGCGGGGTAAGTGGCGCAAATGCCCATGGATACTGGCGATGCCAGGGGCGGCGGCCTGATTGCCGCAGGTAGTTTTTTTTACGGGGCTAGCGAGGGAAATTCACTTCGTCACATAAACACAATATGTAGGGTTTATTCGGGAACTTTGGCCTGCAATATGCAGATGCGCGGATGCTCTCTGCAGGCAGCCGCCATTAGCCGATGGCGCAAGAATTTTATCGTGTTATGGCAGAACCAGTGCCTTGTGCTTCAGGGCGCGTTTCTGCGTATCGGGCAGCTCGTCACGATCACCATAGGGCGCGGTGTACCAGCCGCCGTAGGTCGGGTTGGGCAGCAGGAACCAGCGCTGGCCGAACCACGCCTCATAGGGCTGCGCAGCCTGGCGTTGTTCGCTCAAGCGATTGGGCGCGGCAATGAAGTCGCCGTAGCTGTCGCCGACCAGCAGCAGAACCCGAGCATGTTCACCGACCCACTGGCGGCGGCAGGTCTTGTCCGAACCGGCGCTCTGGCAGCCGCCGATGGCGGTTCCCGCAGTGAGGATCTGCCCCTCGTCATTGATGGGGAAGCCCGCCTGGCGAAGGTTGCGCAGCGTGTCGGCTTCCTGGCCGGGTTCACGGTTGGTCAAGTAGTAGGGCGTGATACCTGACTGAGCCGCTGTCTGCATGAAGGCGACCGAGCCGGGCAGGGCGCGGGCTTCGGCCTTTGCCACCCAGCGATACCACTCGGCGTAATCATAAGCGCCGCCATCGACAACCGACTTGGCATTCACGGGCGTGTTGTCGAGCAGCGTTTCATCGATATCGACGATCACTGCTGGTGGCAGGCCCGTCAGGTTGCGCGGCGGTTGCGCCAGGGCATCCCATTGCGGATCGGCCAGCGCCGGTTGCAACTGGCGGGTTGCGGCGTCATACACCTGGCGATAGAGCAGCTCGTGCTCGATGGAGGTTTGTGTCCATAGCACCGCATCGAGCTGATCATGTTCCTTGGGTGCTTGCTGGCAACCAGTCAGCAGGCTTCCCAGCAAGCAGAAGGTCAATAACGATGCGGTGCCACGCATTTGGGATGCTCCTTGTACTTTTCCGACAATGGTTCAGATGAAGCGGCCGCAAAAAAGGCGCTAGCGGCCGGTGAGCAGAGCTTTTGTGGGAGAGGCTTTAGCCTCGATTTTGCCTAGCTAGGCGTAAAGAGCTCGCGGCTAAAGCCCCTCCCACGAGATCGCGACCGTCAGCTTCCGCCTTTTTTCTGCCCATCACCGATACGACTTACCCGTCACCCGTTAAAAACTCACGGTTGCAGACAGGCGCGCGGTGCGTGGGTCGCCCGGGAACAGGTAGCCATCGCCTTGGTAGGCGCCGGTGTCGCGCCAGTAGCGTTTGTCGAACAGGTTGTCGACGGTCAGGCGCAACACCGTATCAAAGCCTTCTATACGCGTGGTGTAACGGCTGCCGAGGTTGAATACCGTGTAGTCGGCGACTTTCACCGTGCCGCTCGGGTTGGCGTACTTGCTGCCGCTGTATTGCAGGCCGCCGAGCAGCGACAGGCCCTGAATGCCGGGTATCCGGTAATCGGCTGACAGGCTGGCGCGCACGCGCGGTACGTTGACTGCCTGATGACCTTCATAGGCTTCGGTGCCGCTGTCGATCGCCCGGGCGCGAATCACTGCAGCGCTGGCCGATAGCTGCAGATCGCGAGTTGCCTGCCCGCTGGCAGAGAGCTCCAGGCCAATATTGCGCTGCTTGCCCTGTTGCACGTAGGTCAGGTTGCCATCGTCGTTCGGGCGACTGTATTGCAGCGCCTGATCGATACGGAACAGCGCCGCGCCCAGGCTCAGGCCCTGCCAGTCGCGCTTGAAGCCGGCTTCCAACTGGCGGGAAATGGTTGGAGCGAGAATTTCGCCATCGTTAGTGGTGAACCACGGCGCTTCGCCGCCCAGGGACAGCCCCTTGCTATAGCTCACATACAAGGTGGTGTCGGCCTGCGGTTTGTAGAGCAGCGCGGCGTTGGGCAGGAATTCGCTGCGCCGGGTACGGCGGTCGCTGATGCCACTGCTGGTGAAGGCTTCTTCGTCCAGACGCACCTGACGCCCGCCCAACAGCACCTGCCAGTGCTCGTCGAAGCTGATACGGTCGCTGAAGAACAGGCCGTACTGGCGGCTGTCGAGGCGGCGGTTCTTGGAGTTGAGCGCAACGTCGGTCGGGGCGAAGTCGGCAATGTCTTCATTGATGTTGCCGGTGCCGATGAACTCATTGACCGAGCTGCGTCTGTCTACGGTACGCCGCAAGGCGCTGGTGCCGACAGTCAGCTCGTGGCCCAGCGTGCCGGTAGTGAAGGCGCCGGATAGGGTCGCCTGCAGTTCGTCATGGCGCCGGGTGTCGTCCGGGCTGCGGTAGTCGTAGATGTCGTAGCCGCCTTCGGGGCTGAAGTGTGCAAGCCAATCGCTGCACCCGGAGTCCGGGCTGCAGCCATACGGAAAGCTACTGTAGTCATCGATAACCACCTGGCTGCGCGACGCATCGATGGTGGCTTTCCAGTTGTCGTCGAAACGGTATTCGAAACGCCCGCCCAGGTTCAGTGAGTCGATACCCACCGGTTTCGACCAGCTCTGATGGCCCAGGCGTTTATCCGGGTCGACGCCGCTTGGCACCTGAGTACCGCCAAGCAATTGATAACCGGCGACCGAGCGCTGCTCGCGGGCCTGGTATTCGGCGTCCAACTGCAGTGTGGCGTTGGGCGACAGGTTCCAGTCCAGCGCCAGGGAGATGAAATCGCGCTTGCCATCGGCGTGCTCGACGAAGGAGCGAATGTCTTCGTGGGCCAGGTTAAGGCGCAGGCCCAGCTCCTGTTCGCTGCCAAACCAGTGGCCGAGGTCGGCGGCGATATAGCGTTCGCCATCCTGATTGCTGGCCACGCTCAGCGAGCGCACGTTCTCGGTACGCTTGGTCACGTAGTTGATCAGCCCGCCAGGCTCGACCACGCCGCTCTGCAGACCGGACAACCCCTTGAGCAGCTCGACCTGCTGCTTGTTCTCCAGCGCCACGTTCTGTTCGCCGACCACGCTGCGGCCATTGACCCGGTAGCTGTTGGCGGCATTCAGCGAGAAGCCGCGCACCACGAAGTTCTCGTAGTAACCGATGGGGGCGTAGGCTTCGCCCACCGACGCGTCGTTCTTCAGCACGTCACTGAGCAGGCGTGCCTGCTGGTCGTCGAGCAACTGTCGGGTGACCACCGAAACCGACGCTGGGGTATCGAGCAGCGCCGTCTCCGTAAAACCACCGACTGTGGCACCACGGGCCTGGTAGCTGTCGCCGGCCTGGTCTTCGATGGTGGTGGCGTCGAGGGCGACCACCGAGTCGGCAGCCCAGGAAAACGTCGGGCTCAGCGCAATGGCGATCAGGGTCGGGGCGAAACGCGGGCGAGGGAGGGCCATGCAAGTTCCTTGGGTGCGGAGGTCGGCAGTTGGCTATATCCGGTACGCGGGCGATTTGTTGTCGGCACAGGGCGGCCATCGCTTGGCGGGGCGGCATTGTCGCCTATAAAGGTAACGGTTGCCATGTTGGAAGCAGGCTGGCAGTGCGGCCGTAGCCTGGCGTTGAGCGCAGCGATACCCAGGAGTTGCCCCCGGGTTTCGCTGCGCTCTACGCCGGGCTACCAGAGCGGGAGTAGCGGGTATCAGTCAGAACGGTGCCGGGCACTCGAAGCGCAGGCGTTCGCCGGTTTGTGGGTGGGTCAGGCTGAGCATGCTGGCGTGCAGACACAGGCGCGGGTAAGCAGCTAGGGCCTGTTCGTGGGCATAGAGGCCGTCACCGAGCAGCGGGTGACCAATGGACAGCATGTGCACGCGCAACTGGTGCGAGCGGCCGGTGATCGGGGTCAGTTCAACGCGACTGTGCTCGGCATGGCGCTCGAGTACGCGCCAGAAGGTCAGGGCGTGCTTGCCCTGTTCATGGTCGACGACGTGTCGCGGCTTGGTCGGTGGGTCGTAGCGCAGCGGCAGGTCGATGCTGCCGCTTTCGCCTTCGGGCGAGCCCCAGCACAGGGCGGTGTAGGCTTTTTCCGTTTCGCGGTCGTGGAACTGCCGGGACAGTTCGCGGTGGCTGTCGGCGTCACGGGCGAGGACGATCAGGCCGGAGGTTTCCCAGTCCAGGCGGTGCACGATGCGCGCTTCGGGGTGGCCGTTTTCCTGCAGGCGGGTGACCAGGCAGTCCTTGTTGTCTTCGGCACGACCGGGCACCGAGAGCAGCAGGGTGGGCTTGTTGATCACCAGCAGGGCGGCATCCTGATGGACGATTTCGATTTGGCTGAGCGGCATGGGCGTTCTTTTGGTTGGGCGGTAAAAACGAAAAGCGGCCATCGAGGCCGCCGTTCGTGGAGCTTATTACCGCAGGGGTCGATGTCGTTTCCGGCATCGCCTGGTGGGTTACACAGCGCATGGACTCTGGTTGTGAAGTGACGATCACTACCAGGCGCTGCTAACCCACCCTACGGTACGCGGATCAACGATCCGGGAGGGTGATGTTCAACTCAAGAATCGAACAGCTGCCCTGGTTTTCCAGTGCGACCTGAACCTGATCGGAGTCGATGTTGACGTACTTGCGGATCACTTCGACCAGTTCCTGCTGCAGGGCAGGCAGGTAATCGGGTTGAGTGCGTTGGCCACGTTCGTGGGCAACGATGATCTGCAGGCGCTCTTTGGCGATGGAGGCGGTGGCTTCCTTCTTGCGCGAACGCAAGAAGTCAAAAATATTCATTCTCGACCTCCAAACAGGCGTTGCAGGAAGCCCTGCTTTTTCACATCAAGGAAGCGGTGTGCCACTTCTTTACCGAGCAGACGATCCACGGCATCGCTGTAAGCCTGGCCGGCATCGCTCTGGTCATCGAGGATTACCGGTACGCCCTGGTTGGACGCCTTGAGCACCGCCTGGGATTCCGGGATCACGCCGAGCAGGCGGATGGCGAGGATTTCCTCGACGTCTTCCACACCGAGCATTTCGCCACGGGTCACGCGCTCCGGGTTGTAACGGGTCAGCAGCAGGTGTTCCTTGATCGGCTCACCACCCTGTTCGGCGCGACGCGATTTGCTGGCCAGCAGGCCCAGCATACGGTCGGAGTCACGTACCGAGGAGACTTCCGGGTTGGTCACCACGATGGCTTCGTCAGCGAAGTACATGGCCAGGTGAGCGCCTTTCTCGATACCGGCTGGCGAGTCGCAGACCACGTATTCGAAGTTTTCGCGCAGTTCGTTGATGACCTTTTCGACGCCTTCCTGAGTCAGGGCGTCCTTGTCACGGGTCTGGCTGGCAGCCAGCACGAACAGGTTCTCGAGACGTTTGTCCTTGATCAGGGCCTGGGTGAGGGTGGCTTCGCCATTGACGACGTTGACGAAGTCGTACACCACGCGGCGTTCGCAGCCCATGATCAGGTCGAGGTTACGCAGGCCGACGTCGAAGTCGACGATGACGGTCTTGTGGCCGCGCAGGGCGAGGCCGGTACCGATGGCGGCGCTGGTGGTGGTTTTACCGACGCCACCTTTGCCGGAAGTGACTACGAGGATCTTGGCCAAGGTGATTCACCCCAAAAATGAATAAAAAGCAGGAACCTGCCAGCGACTGGCGGTCTGTCGAAAAAATCGGTGGAGCGGGTTTTCGGCGTGTTTCGAGGGCTGACGGCGCAGTTCGCTGCAGACGCCAGGCAATGCCTATAGATCGCTTGCCAGTGATTATTTTGACAGTCCGCCTGACGGCGCTCAGATGCCCTGTGTGCCTTATGTAAAGTGGCGGCAGTATCCGTTAAAGGCGGGTGATGTTCAACACGTCACCCATCAGGCTGACCTGTACCGCGCGCCCCCAATTCGGGTCGCGGCGCAGGTCTTCAGCCACCTTGTACTGGCCGGCGATGGAGAGCAGTTCCGCGCCCATCTGCTGGCAGAAAATTCGCGCCTGACGATTACCCTTTACGCCAGCCAGAGCCCGGCCGCGCATGGGGGCGTAAACATGGATGTTGCCATCGGCGAGAAGTTCCGCACCGGCACTGACCGGGGCCAGCACCACCAGGTCGCAGCCCTGGGCGTAGATCTGTTGGCCACCGCGCACTGGCGTAGTGATCACGCGGGTCGGTTTGACCTCGGGCTCGACAGGCTTGGGCGGCTCGACGGGTTTCGGTGCCGGATCGATGACCCGCTCGCGGGCGCCAGAAGGCGGCAGCACGGGCAGATCCAGCGCATTGGCGGCGGCGATGTCTTCTTCGCGGCTGGCGCGTACGGCCAGGGTACGCAGGCCATGCTTGCGGCACAGGGCCATCAGTTCGCCGAGATCGAGGTTGCCTTCATCCTTCGGCAATTTGTCGAGGGCCAACACCAGCGGGGTGTTGCTGAAGAAGTTCGGCGCCTGGGCGACTTTCTCCGCCAGTTGCAGGTCAAGGCGGGCGAGGTCGTTGTGCGCCAGTTCCATCACGGTGATGGCCAGCATGCTGCCTTTGAGCTGGAACACGGGGTCTTGGTCGAGGAGATCAGCTTGGCTCATGGTCTGCCTGATGCGGCCTTGGAAAAGTAGCGGGACTTATAACGAGAACGGCGGCGAGGCTCAAGGGCAAAAGCAGCCGCGTCGTTTCGATAAGCGAGGCATTCACTGACAACGCCGGGAAACTTTGGTGCCTCGGCTGCCTATATAAGCGGTGTGGTTGCGAGCGGGGCAGGTGCGAGATATGTTGCCGGCACTTTCACCAGCGGCCCGTCTGCCCAGCAAGCGGGCCGGCGCAATTCGGAGAGGCATGAGTACGTCACCGATTCATATCGCCAGCGTTCAGGCCGGCGACGTCGCCGAGCTGGTCGAGTTCGTCATGGCTGCCCGCGCGCAAATCTTCCCCATGCTCGATGCAACGGTGCTGCCGGCGGATCTGCAGCATTTCGAGCGGGTCTACCTGGGCGGTGGCGACGGCCGTTTCTGGCTGGCGCGCTGTGACGGCGAAATAGTCGCTGCCATTGGTTCTCTGCCCTATGACCATCGTTTCGCGCAGCTCGACTACGCCGGGCGCCGAACCGTGGAGATCGTGCGACTGTTCGTGGCTCCGCAATTTCGCCGTTTCGGTCTGGCCAAGGCGTTGTACGAGCGGCTGCGCGAGCATGCCGCTGCTGCAGGTGTGCAGGTGCTCTACCTGCACACACATCCGTTCCTACCCGGTGCCATGCGCTTCTGGGAGCGACAGGGCTTCGCTGTGGTGGATGTTGAAGCTGATCCGCTCTGGCAGACGACGCATATGCAATTTCTACTGCCCGACTTGAGCTAGAGTCACCGCCAGTCAGTCTCGGGAATCTGTTCGATGGACAAGCTGCTGGCCTTGAAAGCCCTGGTCGAAATCGTGCGCAGCGGTGGTTTTTCTGCTGCTGGGCGGTCACTGGGCATGGCGACGTCTTCGGTGACGCGCCTGGTCAGCGGCCTGGAGGCGGAGCTGCAAAGTGTTCTGCTCAACCGCAGTACTCGCCAGGTCAGCGTCACCGAGGCCGGGCGCGCTTATTTCGAGCGGGCGGTGGCCATTCTCGAAGCACTGGAGGAGGCCGATGCGGCCGTCTGCGATGCCGGTAGCCAGGCGCGCGGGCGGCTGAATGTCAGCGTGCCGGTCGAGTTCGGTCGGCGAATCATCGCGCCGCGCCTTGGCCTGTTGTTCGAACGCCATCCCGAGTTGGAATTGAATCTACGCCTGAGCGATGAGGTGATCGATCTGCTCGGCGAGCGGGTGGACGTTGCGGTTCGCCTCGGCAGCGCGGTGTTGAGCGACGATGTGGTCAGCCTGAGAGTCGGCGAGTTTCGCCGCTGGCTGGTGGCCAGCCCGGATTATCTGGCGCGTAGCCAGCCGGTCAGCGAGCCCCAGTCACTGCTCGCTCATGATTGCCTGCGGTTCGATTTCGGTGCGGCCGGGCAGCGCTGGCAGTTCAGCGCGGCAGGTGAGGTCGAGCAGGTGGCGGTGCGTGGGCACCTGCAAAGCAACAATGGCGATGTACTGCGTGAAGCGGCGCTGGCGGGGCACGGCATCGCGTTGCTGGCCGACTGGTTGGTTCGCGAGGATGTCGCCGCTGGCCGGTTGACTCGCCTGCTGGATCAGCATGAGGTGGCGCCCGGTTCGATGAGCGGCGCCATCAGCGTGTTGTATCTGCCCAATCAGCGCAGTTCGCGACGGGTTGCCGCGTTCGTTGCGTTTTTGCGTGAGCTGCTCGAAGCCTGAGCCGGGTGTTCGAATCTGCGCAACGCTGCTTTGCACTGGAGACGGATTCTCCGCAGCGGCGAGGCGCCGTAACGTTGCGTCACCAGATGCCACCAGCCAGATGCTGGTGACGCCATGGCATTGCCGGGCATCCCACCCGTTCCCTGTTCCGACGATCCGCGCCTGTGTACGCCGATTCATCGCGAGGTAACCATGAACACATCCACTTCCCGCGAACACCATAGCCTGCCGCCCGCGCTGGTGCTGTTGTTCGCCTTCTGCTGCGGCGCCATCGTCGCCAATCTCTATTACGCCCAGCCGATCATCGAGCTGATCGCCCCTGCAGTGGGCCTGTCGATGCACGAGGCCAGCCTGATCGTTTCCCTGACCCAGGTCGGTTATGCGGTGGGCTTGCTGTTTCTGGTGCCGCTTGCCGACCTGTTGGAAAACCGTCGGCTGATGCTGCTGACCACCCTGGCCGCGATGGTTTGCCTATTGGCCGCGGGCTTCTCGTCATCGCCGGGCCTGTTTCTCGGCCTGTCGCTGTTGGTCGGTCTGAGTTCGGTATCGGTGCAGATGCTGATTCCCCTGGCGGCCCACCTGGCGCCGGAGGCCACCCGGGGGCGTGTGGTGGGCAACATCATGGCCGGGCTGCTGCTGGGCATTCTGCTGGCGCGCCCGGTCGCCAGCCTGATCGCCGAGTACTTTGGCTGGCGTGCGGTGTACTTTTGCGCGGCAGCGATGATGCTGGGCATCGTGGTAGTGATCGCCACCACCATTCCCCGTCATGCGCCGGACAATCGAGGGCATTACGGGCAATTGTTGCTGTCGCTGTTCGGCCTGTTGCGCCGCTACCCAACGCTGCGTCAGCGGGCGCTGTACCAGGGGCTGATGTTCGCTTCGTTCAGCCTGTTCTGGACGTTGGCTCCGCTCGAACTGGTGCGCCATTACGGCTTCAGCCAGAGCCAGGTAGCGCTGTTCGCTTTGGTCGGGGCCATCGGCGCGATCGCAGCACCGCTCGCGGGCCGACTGGCCGATGCCGGTCATACCCGTCGTGCCACCCTGGTGGCGTTGATTCTCGCGCCGCTGTCGTTTGCGCTGACCCTGGCCAGTCCGCTGGCTGGGGTGATCGGCCTGGTGCTGTGTGCCGTGCTGCTGGACTTCGCCGTGCAACTGAACATGGTGTTGGGCCAACGCGAGGTCTATGCCTTGGAGCAGAACAGTCGAGCGCGGCTCAATGCTCTGTACATGACCAGCATCTTCGTGGGAGGCGCCACGGGGTCGGCCATCGCCAGCCCGATCTACGAAAGCTTTGGCTGGCAGGGTGCCGCGCTGATCGGTGGGGCGTTTCCTGCCCTGGCGCTGCTCTTGGCGTTGTGGAATAGGCGCCAGGCGGCTGCGCCGGAGCAGCGGGTGCTGTCCGGCAAGTAGCAGAGTGATTCAGAGCTGCGAGGTACGCACCACGCAATCCGCACGCTCACGCAAGCGCGGGTTCAGCGCGGTGCCCAGGCCAGCACCGGTTGGCGGCAGGATGAAGCCGTTCTGCACATCGGGCAGGGTTGGTCACCAGATCCTGATAGAAGCCGGCCAGGTAGGCGCGCACCACTTCCTGGAAGATCGCGTTGGGGCTCGACAGCCCCAGGTGCAGCGAGGCCATCAGTACCACCGGCCCGGTGCAGTCGTGAGGGGCGATGGGTTTCTGGTAGGCCTCGGCCAGGGCGGCGACTTTCTTGGCCTCGCTGATGCCGCCGCACCAGGACAGATCCAGCATCACGTAGTCCAGCGCATCGGCGGCCAGCAGGTCGCGGAACGCACTGCGTGTCGCCAGGGTTTCGCTGCCGCACACCGGCAGGCCGCTGAGGCGACGGTAATCAGCCAGGCCCTGCACGGAGTCCATCTTGATCGGGTCTTCGGACCAGAAGATGTTGTAGTCCTTCAGTTCACGGGCGATGGCCAGCGCCGTGGTGGTGTTCCACAACGAATGGAATTCGCACATCAGCTCGATGCGGTCACCGACTGCCTTGCGGATTTTCTCGAAGGGTTCGAGGCCCTTTTTTATATCCGTCGAGCTGATGTACTGGCCGCCGCTGGCCATGGCGAAGGGATCGAAGGGCCAGATCTTCATGGCGCTGAAGCCGTCTTCGATCAGACTCTGGGCCAGCTCGTCGGGGCATTCGACGAAAGCGACCTGGTCGTCGTAGCGTTCACTGACCCTGGCCTCGCCCTTGGCGATGGTGCGGCGCTGTTCGCCGCCGGTGTTGAAGTTGCCACCGGCGCAGGTGTTGTAGGCGCGCATGCTGTCGTGGGCGAGGCCGCCGAGCAGCTGGTAGATGGGCTGGTTCACCGCCTGGCCGAAGATGTCCCACAGGGCAATATCCAGCGCCGAGGCCGCGCGGGTTTCCACGCCGGAACCGTTGAAACCGAGGTAGCCGCGCAGCAGGGTCTTGCTGTGCCGTTCGATCTGCAACGGATCCTTGCCCAGCAGCATGCCGGCGGAGATCGAGTGGACGTAGGCCTCCACGGCCTCCGACCCGCGAAAGGTCTCGCCGAGACCGACCTGGCCGTCGTCGGTATGCACCTCGACCCAGATCAGGTTGGGCAGGCTCTTCAGGCGCGTGGTTTCGATTCTGGTAATTTTCATGAGCTGTCCTCAACCCTCGCCGTAGACGACGTTATGGAGCTTCTCGCCGTTTTTAAGGCGCTCGATATTGGCGGCGATAAAGGCGTAGCGGCGTTCGAACAG
Organism: Pseudomonas sp. PME37.24/006; assembly: GCF_055556635.1. Taxonomy (NCBI): domain Bacteria; kingdom Pseudomonadati; phylum Pseudomonadota; class Gammaproteobacteria; order Pseudomonadales; family Pseudomonadaceae; genus Pseudomonas; species Pseudomonas sp. PME37.24/006. Next base: position 842,971 of record NZ_JBVHNL010000002.1, on the reverse strand, counting down.
ACCATGGGTCCAGCCGGAGATGTGCGGCGTACAGAAGGCGTTGGGCAGTTCCTCGAAGCGGTGCCGAGCCGGCGCCACGCTGTCGCTGCTTCCGGCCGGGTAGGCGTACCAGACGTCGAGAAACGCCTTGGCGATCTGCTTGTCGACCAGGGCCTGATAGAGCGCGTCTTCGTCGACCACCGCGGCACGGGCGATATTGATCAGCACGGCGTCCTCGCCCATGGCCTGGAACTGCGCTGCACCGAATGAGTTACGGGTTGCATCGTTGAGCGGACAGGACAGCACCACGTAGTCGGCGCGCGGCAGGATTTCGTTGATCTGCGCTGGCGTGTAGGCCTCGTTGCAAGGGCCCTTCAACTGGCCATTGAGGGCGCGGGAGGAGAGGGCGATGACCTTCAGTCCGAAGGCCTGGGCACGTACCGCCACGGCCTGGCCGATGCGCCCGAAGCCGACGATCAGAACGGTTTTGCCATACAGCTCGCCGCGCGGTCTGCGTCCCAGGTAGGAAGCCGAGAAACGCTCGCTGTCGAAGCTGGCACGGGCCTGGGCCAGGCCGACTTCATGTTCGAGCATGCTCGCCAGGGCATATTCGGCCATGGGGATTTCGTGCTCGAACACGTTGCAGGCCACACTGCCTTTGGGCATCACCGAAAAGTCGATGCCATCGAGGCCGGCACCCGGTACATGGAGCAGGCGAAAGCGCGGCACTTCCGCCTTGTTCGGACGCTTGAAACGCATGGCCACCAGCACATCGGCACCGTCGATCTGCTCATCCCACTCCGGCGATTCGTGAGCCTCCCGCGGCAGGGCCACATAATCGGCCTCAAAGCCCAGTTCGGCGGCGATTTCATCCCGGTGGGTGGCGGCTTCGCCGACCATGACGATTTTCATGAGTCTCTCTCCTGTATCGCTGTCATGCCTGTGCAAGTGGCTTGCAGGTGACGGCTCCTGTGCGAAAGTGCTGAAAAATATATGGTAGCGCAACCATTTTGCACTCCACCGTAGTCCATGACTGGCGGGCCTGACAAGTGGATTTGTTTTATGAGCGCGTGAGAGGGCACTCAACGCTGTGGTTTCTGAGAGGTATTGCGCCTAGCGAGTGCTGTCGCGATCGATCAATTGGTAGCCGATATCCTGTCGCAACACGTTATCGCTGTTGCCCAGAAGCCGGTCGAGCAGGGCACTTGCTGCAGCATCGCCCATGGCCCTGCCGTCGATCTTCACGGTAGAGAGTGAAGGGTGGGTATGGGCCGCGAAATTCATGTCACCAAAGCCCATCACGGCGACTTCATCGGGCACGCGAATGCCCTGCGCCATCGCCTCGGTGAGCACGCCGTGGGCGAGAGTGTCAGAGGTACAGACCACCACCTGCGGTCTGGTTGGCGCCGCGAGCAATTTGCGCAGGCCGCTGCGGCCGTGTTCCAGGGTCGGTACGCCTTCGATGTGCTCGCCCGGCACCTCGTGTATGCCGTTGGCCAGCAGCTCATCGACGAAGGCTTTGATCCGTCGCTGACCGCGTGGGTCGTTGACCGCCAGGGTGGCGAAGTCGCGATAGCCTTTGCCCAGCAGATGGCGGGCCACATCGCGCCCAATATCCTCGTGCGAAAAGCCCACCAGCATGTCGATGGGGTCGCTGGTCAGATCCCAGGTTTCCACCACGGGAACCCCCACGGCGCGCAGTCGGCGGCGGCTGGCCTCGGTGTGCAGGGTACCGGTGAGGATGATGCCGTCTGGCCGGCGGCTGAGAATCACTTCGAGCAGTTCCTGCTCCTGATCAGGCTGGTAGCCGGACATGCCCAGCAGTACCTGGTAACCGGATTTACTCAGGCGGTCGGCGATGGCCTGGAAGGTGTCGGAAAAGATCGGGTTGGTGAGGATCGGCACGATCACCGCGACCAGATGGCTGCGGTTGCTGGCCAGGGCGCCGGCGACCAGATTGCGCACGTAACCGGTGTCTTCGATGGCCTTGCGCACCTTGAGCAGCGTCGCCTTCTTGACGTGATCGGGGTTGTTGAGTGCCCTTGACACGGTCATCGGTGCCACACCCGCTGCCTTGGCCACATCGATCAGGGTTACCCCGTGAGTCGACCTGCCACTGTTGCCTGCTCCCTTGACCGCCATAACACTTCCACATTGATTGAGTGGGCATCCTAACAGTGCCGGCGCGTAGCGGTCATGCCGTGATTGCCTTTTGCCAGTCCGGCGACCGGCAGCGCTTGTGGATCATCGCCCGTTGGCCGATCTACCGGGTGTTGAGGAACCAGCCCGATTCACCGCGGTCTTTCAGCAGTCGGCCAAACCGGGCGAAAGGCATGGCGTTGCGCCAGTTACGCGACCCTGCCGAGCCCCACAACAATTCATCTGGCCGACGTTAGCGCGCTGCGTCGCATTGTGTTCCACCGCCGAGTGAAGATCGTTTTTATGTCCCTAGCCCGCCCGTTTTCCGCATCCTTTTCCCTGCCGCAGCTTCGCGTGCTCGGGGCTTCACTACTCTCCGGTTTGCTGCTTGTTGCGGCGCCGGCTCATGCTCAACAAGCCAGCGCCGACGTGCGCTGGGTCAGCGACAGTTTGAATACCTACGTGCGCAGCGGCCCGACCGATGGCTACCGTATTGTCGGCACGCTTAGCTCAGGTGTACGCGTGCAGTTGCTGCGTACCCAGGGCGATTACAGCCAGGTTCGCGGCGAGAATGGCGATGCCGTATGGATCGCCAACCGCGACCTGCAGGAGGTACCTGGCCAGGCCGAGCGGCTGCCAGCGCTCGAGCAGAAGGTGACCGAACTGAGCACCGAACTCGAAGGTATCAACGACACCTGGAAAACCCGCGTGCAAGGCATGCAGGAGACCCTGGATTCGCGCAAGACCCTGATTGACGAGCTGGAGGCCAGCCGCAGTGCGCTGGATATCGAGTTGAATCAGGCGCGTTCGGAGTTGCGTGAAGCCCAGGCTCAGTTGGGCAGCGAGCAGAAGGAAGTGCTGATGCGCTATATGGTTTATGGCGGCAGTATTGCGGGCGCTGGTTTGTTGATGGGGTTGATCCTGCCGACGATGTTCCGGGTGCGTCGCAAGCGTAACGATCAGTGGGTCTGAACCGATAGGTCAAACCGCCCTGGGTATCGCTCTGCGCGACCCAGGCGACGGGACAGGTTCGCGCATCAGTGCATGTCTGCGGCCACCGCCGCTCGAATCGCCTCCAGCAGCATCATGCAGGCCGGATTGTCATTGTTGGTGCGCCAGGTCAGGTGCAGCTCGCTCTGAATGCCGTCGCCCAGGTCGATCTCGCGGAACGTCACGTCCTTGAACACCACGTTGGTGGCGCAGCGCGGCACCAGGGCCAGGCCCATACCGGCGTTGACCAGTGCCAGGATGGTCAGTGACGAGCCCAGCCACTGCACGTACTCCGGAGCCACGCCCGCCGAGCGGAACATGCCGGTCAGCAGTTCGTTGAACGGCGGATAGGCCGCGTGGGAGTACATCAGAAAGGGCGCGCCATCGAGATCCTTGACCCTTACCTGATCCGCCGTGGCCAATGGATGATGGCTCGGGATGGCCAGCACGAAAGGCTCACGCACCAGGCACTCATTCTCGTAACCCGCCTGCAGCAGCGGCTGGCGCACGATGCCCAGGTCGATACGCCGGGTGCGTAGCGCTTCGTGTTGCTGGTGGGTGTTCATCTCGCTCAGGGATATTTTCACCTGGGGCTGATTGAGCCGCGCCTCGGCGATCACCCGGGGTAGGAACTCATACACCGCGCTGCCAACGAAGCTGATGCTCACCGAGCCGATATCGCCTGCCGCGAAGCGTCGTGCCGAGGCGGCTGCCTGATGGGCGCGTTCCAACAGGTGCTGAGCTTCGATGAAAAACGCCCGACCAGCGGCGGTGAGTGCGACGCTGCGAGTGCTGCGGGTGAACAGCTCGACGCCGAGGCTGTGCTCCAGTAGCTGGATCTGCCTGCTCAGTGGCGGCTGGGTCATGTTCAGCCGTTCGGCGGCACGGCGAAAGTTGAGTTCGGTGGCGACTGTGGTGAAGCAGCGCAGCTGGGCAAGCTCGAACATTGATCTAATCCAGGTATCAATCGAATACCAATCTAGATTAGACGGGATCAATGCCCGCGTACATGATCGGCGCATCCCACAAAAACAATGATCGGGAGTCGCCCCAATTGAATAACGTCCAGAGTTCCGCCGACCCGCAGGTTGTCGCCCGCGCGGTCTCGAAAGTGAAACGCCACGTGCTGCCGCTGTTCGTGGTCATGTTCATCGTCAACTACATCGACCGGGTGAACATCGGCTTCGTCCGCAGCCACCTGGAAACCGATCTGGGTATCGGTGCCGCGGCCTACGGCTTGGGTGCCGGCCTGTTCTTCATCGGCTACGCGCTGTTCGAAGTGCCGTCGAACATGCTCCTGCAGCGCTACGGCGCCAAGGTGTGGCTGACCCGCATCATGTTCACCTGGGGCATCGTCGCCACCGCGATGGCGTTCGTGCCCAACGAAACCTGGTTCTACATCCTGCGCTTCCTGCTCGGCGTCGCCGAGGCCGGTTTCTTCCCGGGCGTGGTGTACTACTTCACTAAATGGCTGCCCGCCGGTGAGCGTGGCAAGGCTATGGCCATCTTCCTCAGTGGCTCGGCCATCGCGTCGATCCTCTCGGGCCCGCTGTCCGGTCTGCTCCTGCAAATCGAAGGCCTGGGCATGAAAGGCTGGCAGTGGATGTTCTTCATCGAGGGCATGTTCTCGGTAGTGCTCTGCGGCTTCGTCTGGTTCTGGCTGGATTCGCTGCCCAAGGACGCCAAATGGCTGACCCGTGAGGAAAGCCAGGCCCTGACCGACTGCATCGATGAAGAACAGCGTCAGCGCCAACTGGCAGCGGGGGAGACCGGCGCGGTCAAGCACTCGGTGTTCAAGCTGCTGCGCGACCCGCAGATCATGCTGTTCTGTTTCCTGTACTTCTCGATCTCGCTGACCATCTACGGCTGCACCTTCTGGCTGCCGAGCATCATCCGCTCCATGGGCGGGCTGGATGATATGCAGGTCGGCCTGTTCAACTCGGTGCCGTGGATCATCTCGGTGGCCGCCATGTACGCCTTCGCCAGCCTGGCAGCGCGCTACAAATGGCAGCAGGCCTGGGCCTCGGCAGCGTTCGTGATCGCTGCGTTCGGGCTGTTCATGTCCACCACCGGTGGGCCGATCTTCTCCTTTATCGCCATCTGCTTCGCGGCCATCGGCTTCAAGGCGGCGTCCTCGCTGTTCTGGCCGATTCCCCAGGCGTACCTGGATGCGCGTATCGCTGCAGCAGTGATTGCCCTGATCAACTCGGTGGGCAGCCTGGGCGGCTTCGTGGCCCCGGCCACCTTCGGTTACCTCGAAGAGCACACCGGCTCCATCGAAGGCGGCCTGATCGGTCTGGCCGTGGTCTCGTTGATCGCCGGCATCCTGGTATTTATGACCAAGACCAGCAAGGGAGCCAAAGGCAAGGACAATGGAGTGAGCCCCAAACCGGCTGCATCGCCAGCCTGAGAAAAGCACATGCGCCGGTACGGCCGGCGCAGCAATCTTTCGAGATTTAAGGAGTTCCAATCATGAGGATCAAACACGTACGCGTAACGCCGATTGCGTTCCGTGACGCACCGCTGCTCAACGCCAGCGGCATTCACGAACCTTACGCCCTGCGTTCGATCATCGAAGTGGAAAGTGACAACGGCTACATCGGCCTGGGTGAAAGCTACGGCGATGCCCCGGTGCTCAGCGTGTTGCAGGCCATGCAGGCGTCGCTGGTCGGGCTCGATCCGTTCGACCTCAATGGTCTGCGTGCCCGTGTGGTGAAAACCGTCGCCGCGTTGAAGCCAGGCACTGCTGGCGCCGAGCTGGCCCCTGGCTCGCACCCGAGCAAGCAGGTGGCGAACGCCTACTCGGCCTTCGAAGTGGCGTTTCTCGATCTCCAGGCGCGTTCGTTGGGTATGCCTCTGGTCGATCTACTGGGTGGCGCGGTGCGTGACGAAGTGCCGTTCAGCGCCTATCTGTTCCTCAAGTACGCCGAGCATGTGGGCTCGCCCTACAAGCCGGATCGCTGGGGGGAGGGCATCAGCCCCGAGCAGATCGTGGCCCAGGCACGCACCATGATCGAGGAGAACGGCTTCAAGAGCATCAAGCTCAAGGCCGGCACCTTGCTCGGCCCGGAACACGAGGTCGCCTGCATCAAGGCGCTGCGCCAGGCCTTCCCGGACACGCCGCTGCGCATCGACCCCAATGGCAACTGGTCGGTGGAAACCTCACTGCGCATGGCCGAGCTGATGGGCGATGACCTGCAGTATTACGAAGACCCGTGTCCCGGGCTGGAAGGCATGGCCGAGGTGCACAAGCGCACCGGCATTCCCCTGGCGACCAATATGGTGGTCACCGATTTCGACGAGTTTCGCCGCAGTGTGGCGCTGAACAGTGTGCAGATCGTGCTCGCCGATCACCACTACTGGGGCGGCCTGCGTGATACGCAGATCCTCGCCCGCATGTGCTACACCTTCGGCCTGGGCGTATCGATGCACTCGAACTCGCATCTGGGCATCAGCCTGATGGCCATGACCCACGTGGCGGCCGCCGTGCCGAACCTGGCCTACGCCTGCGACACCCATTACCCGTGGCAGGAGCCGGATGAAGAGGTGATCAAGGGCGGCAAGCTGCTGATCGTCGATGGCTGCGTGAAGCTCACCCGAACCCCTGGGCTGGGTGTCGAGCTGGATTACGATCAGCTGGCCAAACTCAATGACCAGTACCTGACCTGCGGCATCCGCTCGCGCAATGACGTGACCCAGATGCAGAAGTACGACCCGAGCTGGAAAGCACTCAAGCCGCGCTTCTAAAGTAGCTGCGCATGGCTTCTGCATTGAAGCCATGCGGTTTTGCTACTGGTTCACGGCTTTTTCGATGTACTCCACCGCTTGCGCGACAGGGATGGTGAAAATACCACCTTCGTCCGCGTCGAACGCGGCTTTCCAGTGGCCGTAGCCCTCGGAAATATCGGGCATGGGTGCTCCCGAGCCGATCATCCGCGTCACGCTGCTCTGCAATGCCGCCTCGTCGATGGGAAGGTGGGGCAGGTCGGTCTGCAGACCACCTTCGATGTGCGGGTTCCTGAGGTTCAGGCCGTCCAGGGCAATGTGATAGATCGGCCCGAGTTTTTCGTGCGGGTCGATCTGCACGATATAGAGCTGTGAAGACTCTTCCCCCGCGCGCGTCTGGTAGTGCCAGACCTGTCCTTCTTCAAGCTGTCCTGATGCAGACGCTGACATGGCGACCCCTGCTGTGAATGAAATGGCTGCGGTTTTCAAAAAGCAGGATCCGGGAACGGCAACTTGTCCTGCGAGACGCTTGGTTGCGCCACCCATTTCTGTCCCTGGCGATAGAAGTCCGCCTGAGTCTCACTGGTGCCCGCGCCCATGACCATCAACACGCCACAGGCGATCTGCCCTGGATGCTCAGCCTCTACGGCCGGGATACAGGTTCCCAGCTTGGCGGTGGTCGTTCCGGCGAGCTCTGGCATTTGCATCATCTCCAGAAATGCCGCTGTGGCTTCCTCGCTGCTGGGGCGCTGCAACTCTTCTGCATGGGTTGCGGGGGCGCAAAGCAATGCGGTCAGGGTCAGCGCTGCGTAGGTTTTCCTGGTCAATTCCGACACTCCTTATCCGGTTGTTGTCATGACGGGCGAGTCGAACGTTGGCACGGCTCGCTCCATCGCGCTATTTTGCCTATTCATTTGCCTGTAGCAACTGCTGTGCTTTTTTGCCGTCGATGACGGTCGCATATTCACCCTGCAAATTCGCCAGTGCCATGCAATGCACTTCCTCTGCGCTACGTGCCACACCACTGTAGTCGCTCTTCGCGAACGCGAAGCAGCCATCTGCAGCCACGTGGGTGGTGAAGCCCAGGTTGCCGGCCGAGCGCGCCGTGCCTTCCACGGAGTTGTTGGTACTGACGCCGACTATCACCAGTGATTCGATCCCCCTTACCCGCAACCAGCGCTCCAGCCCGGAGTTGATGAAGGCATCAGGTACGTTCTTCTCGACTACGTGCTCGTTTGATTGTGGTTGCAGCGCTGGCTGGAACTCAACGCCAAACTGCCCAGGCGCAAACAGTGAGCCAGTCGCCCTTGAAATATGGCGAACGTGCACGATCGGCGCTTGCGCCTCGCGCCAGGCCTGCAAGAGTTCAGCAACACGGGCTGGCGCATCAGGATTGTTGCGCTGCCCGGCAGCCGCCTCGAGCATGCCGCGTTGCATATCGATGATGATCAGAGCCGGTAACGGCATGGGTGAAGCCTCCTTTAAGGGTAACGGGGCACTTCTGGCCAGCTTTTCTATCTATAGCTGGTAGGGCATCCGATCAGATATTGCATCTTGCACGACCGAATCATGGTTACCGTGCAGGATGCATAGTTCAATTGATTTTTAAATAAAAATAATCCTTTAAAATCAGTGACTTATTTTTTATCAGAAGCTGGCATGCACTCTGCAATATCCCTCTTATAAAGAAACGCCACATAGAGGGTACGAGCCATGCAATACGCCATCCAGCAGCTAATCGAAAATCTCCCGGATCACGTAGTCGATTTCAAGAAGCGCCCTGACGGGATGTTGCTGATGACGTTGCGTAAGGACGATGAAGTGGTATTCGTAAAGGCAATCGACCGTCAGACCGTATTTTGTGAAGTCCGCGTCAAGGCTTTGCTGCATGAAATCATGCGTGACAACAAACTGGTCAGCGGCGAAATCAATTGGAAAGGCCAGGGTGCTCAGTGGATCGACCGCACGCTGCCAACCTTTACCGGTGCGCCAATCAACCCGACTGCCGCCAAGATGATGTGGGCACGTCGTACGCGTGACGGTGGCTACCGCGCTACTGCCTAATAAGGCAGCCATAACACCCAAAAGCCTCGCTAATGCGGGGCTTTTTGCGGTTTGCAGTAAAGATTTTCCATGTCCTGCACGGTAAGGACGGCAAGGCATGTGGGGCCGGCGCTCTCTTGCCAGGGCGCCGGCTGCATGGGTTCAGCCGGCCAGCACGCTGTCGACCAGCGCCTTGGCTTCTTCCTGAATGCGTTTCAGGTGAGCATCGCCCTCGAAGCTTTCGGCATAGATCTTGTAAACGTCCTCGGTGCCGGAGGGGCGAGCGGCGAACCAGCCGTTGTCGGTGACCACTTTCAGCCCGCCAATGGCTGCACCGTTGCCCGGTGCTTCGGTGAGAATCGCGGTAATCGGCTGGCCAGCCAGCTCACTGGCGGTCACTTGGGAGGCCGACAGCTTGCCTAGGCGGGCTTTCTGCTCACGGTCGGCCGGTGCGTCGATACGTTGGTAGACGGGAGCACCGAAGCGTTCGGTCAGCGCCTGATAGCGCTCGCCTGGATCTTTGCCGGTCACCGCGGTGATTTCCGCAGCCAGCAGGCCGAGGATGATGCCGTCCTTGTCGGTAGACCACGCGCTGCCGTCCTTGCGCAGGAACGAAGCCCCGGCGGATTCCTCGCCACCAAAGCCGAAATTGCCCTCGACCAACCCGTCGACGAACCATTTGAAGCCCACTGGCACTTCCACCACGTTACGGCCGATGCCCTGGGCAACGCGGTCGATCATCGAGGAAGACACCAATGTCTTGCCGATAGAGGCCTGAGCCGACCACTGCGGACGGTGAGTGAACAGGTACTCGATGGCCACTGCCAAATAATGGTTGGGATTGAGCAGGCCCACCGAGCGGGCGACGATACCGTGGCGGTCGTGGTCGGTATCACAGGCGAAGGAGACGTCGAAGCGATCCTTGTTTTCGATCAGCCCGGCCATGGCATAGGGCGAGCTGCAGTCCATGCGGATCTTGCCGTCCCAGTCCACGCGCATGAAGCGGAAGGTCGGGTCGACGCGGGTCGACAGCACCTCCAGCGGCAGGCCGAAGCGCTCGGCGATGCGCGTCCAGTAATGCACGCCGGCGCCGCCCAGCGGGTCGACCGCGAACTTCAGGCCCGAGCCGCGAATTGCCTGCAGATCGAGCACCTGCTCGAGGTCGCCGACGTAATTCTCGATAAAGTCGTAACGCTGGGTGGTCGGCGCCTTCAGGGCGCTGGCGTAGTCGATGCGCTGCACACCCTTGAGGCCTGCCACCAGCAGTTCGTTGGCGCGTTCCTGAATCCACTTGGTGACGCCGGTGTCAGCCGGGCCGCCGTTCGTTGCGTTGTACTTGAAGCCGCCGTCGGCAGGCGGGTTGTGCGATGGGGTGATAACGATGCCATCGGCCAGGCCGCTTCTGCGTCCCCTGTTGTAATCAAGGATCGCCTTGGAGATCGCCGGGGTCGGCGTGTAGCCGGGCTCGCCAGCGGTTTCACTACAGCCTGCATCGATACGGGTTTCGATACGGTTGGCAGCCAGTACTTCCAGCGCCGAGACGAACGCGGGCTCGGAAAGCGCGTGGGTGTCCATGCCGATGAACAGCGGGCCGTCGATACCTTGGCCATTGCGGTAATCGCAGATCGCCTGGGTCACGGCAAGGATGTGCCATTCGTTGAAGCTGTTCTTCAGGGACGAGCCGCGGTGGCCCGAGGTGCCGAACGCCACCTGCTGTGCGGGGTCGCTCGGGTCCGGACGTTCGCTGTAATAGCGGGATACCAGGCGCGGCAGATTGGCCAGGCTGTGCTCGTCGGGAAGGCGTCCCGCAGTGCTGTGGATGCTCATCAATCGTTCCTTTGATGGGATGAAGGGGCCAGGCGGCTATCGCAGCACGCGAGGCATCGGACTCGGGGTTCGACACCACAGCAGTGGCCTGGAGTTCCCCATACTCATGGTCGCGGATGATAAAGACTGCAGAATAAATCGCCAGCGCCTTCGCTGGGGGCGCGATTCAGGGCGGTTGCAGATACCCGAATATTCCGTCTGTCGGCGATAGATTTTGTTCATGAGCGCAATGCTGTCACTTTGCTATCTTGCTGTTAAGCCTCTGCAAAAATATAGGGGGCGTGTCTTGCAGGGCCGACAAGGAGTGGTTGGTTAAAACGCTCTAGTCATCCGGTGCCGCCATGAACCTTCGCAATTTCAATATCGCCCCCCGTGCCGCTTTTTGTTTCGCCCTCATTACCTTACTGGTCGTGGTATTGGGGACGTTCTCGCTGTTCAAGTTGGGTGACCTGTATGAGGCCGAGCAGGATATAGAAGCCAACTGGATGGTCAGCATCCAGGCCACCAGCGAGATGCAGAAGGATCTACTTAACATTCGCTTGGAAACCCTGAGGCTACTGGCTGTTGGTGAAAGCACCGGGCAGAAATCGATCGATGAAAGTGCTGCGCAAAACTACCGTACAGCCCTCCAGCAGGCGCTGCAGCAGTATGGCGATCACCTGGTTTCTAGCCCTGCCGAGCGAACCCTTTTCGAGCATGTACGCGCCAGTACGCAAACCTATCTGAGCGGTCAGCAGCAGATCGTTGACCTGCTGCACCAGACGCAGATCCAGCAAGCCCTTGATCTGGCTAACGGCCAGGTGCGCAATGACGGCACTGCTCTTCAGCAGCAGCTTGACGAACTGACTGCCTACAACATGCAGGGCGCCAAACAGGCAGGGCTTACCGCCAGTAAAACCTATGAACATGGGCGTACCGGCGTGGTGGTGACGATCTCCGTCGCTGTTTTGCTGACGGTGTTGCTGGCAACCTTGCTGACGCGCTCTATCGCCGCGCCGATCAACGAAGCACTGGTCAGCGCCGAGACCATCGCCTCCGGTGACCTGACCCGCACCGTTCAAGTCAGCGGCAAGGACGAAGCGGGGCGGCTGCTGGCCGCCCAGGCGACCATGCAGAAGAACCTCAACGAGGCGATTCGCCAGATCAGTGATTCGTCCACGCAACTGGCCGCGGCTGCAGAGGAAATGGCCTCGGTGACGGAGGAGAGCACTCGCGGTTTGCAGAGCCAGAATGCCGAGATCGACCAGGCCGCCACCGCAGTTACCGAGATGAGTGCGGCGGTCGAAGAGGTATCGCGCAATGCCAGTGGCGCCTCTGATGCAGCGCGCGATTCGACCCTATCGGCGAATGCCGGTAACCAGCATGTGGCGCGCACGGTGGCGGCGATTCGTCAGTTGTCGGGCAATGTGGTTGAGGCATCCGATCAGGTTCAGGGGCTTGCCAATCAGGCGCGTGATATCAGCAAGGTGCTCGACGTGATTCGCAACGTCGCCGAGCAGACCAACCTGCTTGCACTCAACGCGGCCATCGAGGCCGCGCGGGCAGGTGACCATGGCCGTGGTTTTGCTGTAGTGGCGGACGAAGTGCGTGGCCTGGCCCACCGTACTTCTGCTTCTACCCAGGAAATCGAACAGATGATCGCCGCAATTCAGGCCGGCACCGAGAAGGCTGTGCAAACCATGCGTACCAGCAGTCAGGAGGCGACTAATACCCTGCAGGTCGCCGATGAGGCGCGCAACGCCTTGGGGCAGATTGTCGACTCCATCGGCATGATCAACGAGCGCAACCTGCAGATCGCCACCGCTTCGGAACAGCAGGCCCATGTGGCCCGTGAGGTCGACCGCAACCTGGTGAGCATTCGCGATCTGTCGATCCAGAGCGCTTCCGGCGCCGACCAGACTGCAGCGGCGTGCAGCGAGTTGGCTCGTCTGGCGCAGGGGCTCAATACGCTGGTAGGCCGATTCAAGTTGAGTGCGTGACATGAGTGAGCGGGCTAGCGGCTCAGTGACCATGGTCAATGAGCCGCTAGCCTGGCTATGATGCAGGCCATGAGCCTATCGACGCCGATCCGCCATCCCTGTCCGCCTGGCGCTTGCGACTGCGAGCGTGAACAACTGCTGGAAACTGCCAGCGGCGATCAGCGCATCCTGATGCTGACCAAGACAGAGGAGAAACGCCTGCTCGAGCGTCTGGAAAATCTTGCCAGCCTGGAAGACCTCGAGCGTATGCAGCAGCGTATGTTCGAGCAACTGGGCATTCGCGTAGAAGTCGCTCCCGGCTTCAATGAAGTGCGCAGCATGCGCGGGATTGCCATTGAGGTGACGACCTTTCCCGGCCTGTGCCGCAAAACTCGCCAAGCCATTCCAGCGGCCATTCGCCGGGGCCTGGAGCGGCGCCCGGAAATCGCCTACGCGCTGCTCAACGCCAACGATCTGTTTCGCGATCTTTGAATTCCACGGCAGACGCCTAAAGGTTTCGGCAGTCCGCCCCCAGCGCCTGATAGCGCGCGTCGAAATCAGCGGCCAGAGCGGCCACGGTAATCATCGATAACCGTTGCAACAGTAGTGCCTGTGCCTCGTCGAAGGCTTGAGCCAGGGCGCTGTTGACCGCTTGTTCAACCAGGCACTGAGGGTGTTCAGTGGCCAGGCCGATACTGAAGATCGACTGGGTGCCCAGTGCCTCGTGAATATCCAGCAGAGTGATATCCGCCAATGGCTTGGCCAGCGCCCAGCCGCCGTTGTGGCCCTTGTCCGAGGTCACGTATCCCTTGTCGCGCAGCAGGCCCATGGTTCGGCGCACTACCACGGGATTGGTTTCCAGCATCCTGGCGATGGTTTCCGACGTGGTGCGCTGCTCATGGCGATCCATATGGATCAGCACGTGCAGCATGCGTGACAAGCGGGTGTCGTTTCTCATGAGCATCTCGAGGTAGAGCGGCGTTGATACGGAAGTATGGTTCGTAATGAGTAAAGTTACGAGAGTTGACGTGATCACGTTACGTAACTTATGGTGTTTCGTGATGGCCTGGGCTTAACCGGGCTCGGCATGGAGGAGTGATGCCATGAGTTATGACGCAATCATTATTGGCGGCAGCTATGCCGGCTTGTCCGCGGGACTACAGCTGGCACGCGCGCGCCGTCGGGTGCTGGTGATCGACGGCGGCGTGCGGCGCAATCGCTTCGCCAGCCATTCCCATGGTTTTCTTGGCCAGGATGGACGACCGCCTGCAGACATTGCTGCCGATGGCCGCGCCGAGCTGATGGACTACCCGAACGTGACCTGGCTGGTCGGTGAAGCGGCCGAGGTGCGTGGTGGCAGCGACGCCTTTGAGGTGACGCTGGCCAACGGGCAAACGCAGTCCGGGCGGCGTCTGGTGCTAGCCAGTGGCGTGCGTGACGAACTGCCGGCCATCGACGGTCTGGTCGAGCGCTGGGGACGCAGTGTTTTTCATTGTCCCTACTGCCATGGTTATGAGCTCGATCAGGGCCGCATCGGCGTACTGGCCGTCTCGCCAATGTCGATACACCACGCAATGATGTTGCCTGACTGGGGTAGCACGACATTTTTCACCAATGGTGTCTTTGCCCCCGACACCGAGCAACTCGAACAGCTGGCAAACCGAGGCGTGGTGGTTGAGCCGGAGCGGGTGAGGTCGATCAGCGGCGAGCGGGTCGATATCAACCTGGCCGATGGCCGCAGCGTTGCCCTTGACGGCCTGTTCGTGATGCCACGTACCCACCAGAACAGTCCGCTGGCCGAGCAGTTGGGTTGCACGCTTGCCGATGGCCCGATGGGCCCGTATCTGCAAACGTCCGAGACGCAAGAAACCAGCGTGCCGGGTGTATTCGCATGCGGCGACGCAGCCCTGGCAGCGGGCTCCGTGGCATTGGCGGTAGGAACCGGCGCAAGGGCAGGGGCGGGCGCTCATCAGTCGCTGATCTTCCGCTAGAGGGGCGCAGATCAATGAATCGGCTCCAGCGCTGAGGCATACTGGCGGTTCCTTTGCCATGACCGAATTGTCCCGTGCAGATGCCTGGTTTCCGTCTCAATAAAGCCACTCGCTACCGAACTCTCCAACGTCTTGTCAGCCACTGCTTGCTCGCAGTGGCTGCCTTGCTGTGCGCCGCAGGCCTGGCTCATGCCGAAGCGGATATCGCCGCAGGTGAGGCGTTGTTCAAGCGCAACTGTGGCAATTGCCACAATGTTGGGCCAGGCGCCCGTGCAGCCTTTGGCCCGCAGCTCAACGGCATCGTTGGCCGTGAGGCCGGGTCGACGAGCGACTACCGCTATTCGCCGGCCATGAAGGACTCCAGCGTGGTCTGGAGTCGAGAAACCCTCAGCGCCTTCATCAAGGATTCCGACGAGGTCGTGCCCGGCAACAAGATGCGCTTCTGGGGCATTGGCGATCAGCAGAAAATCGACAACCTGTTGCTCTACCTCGAGTCTCACCAAAAACATTAGCGCCTAGGCGCTCTTATGCCGCGCGTCAGCCATTCAGTCTGAACGAAGCCCCGCATGCCGGTTCTGAAAATACACAGACTTTTCAACCGGCGGACGGCCTGGCCGTTCGTGATCCGCCCTCTCAACTCTCGGGATCGCTATGGCAGACGAAGAACAGATCAACTGGTTGGTCGAGCAGTCCATGCTGCATGCGGCCCGCCAGCGTACGCGTCTCTATTCGGGGCAAGCGCGGCTGTGGCAGCAACCCTATGCGCTGGCCCGCCCACGTAGCGTCACTGCAGTCGCTTCGGTGTGGCTGGCTGTCTATCCGGCGTCGATCATTACCGCGCCAGACGGCTCTGTGCTTCAGGCGCTCGGCGATGAACGCCTGTGGGCCGCGCTCTCCGAGCTGGGCGTGCAGGGCATCCATACCGGGCCGCTGCGGCGTGCAGGCGGCTTGCAGGGGCGTGAATACACGCCAACCGTGGATGGCAACTTCGACCGCATCAGCCTGGAGATCGACCCGCAGTACGGCAGCGAAGAACAACTGGTTCACCTGAGCCGTGTGGCGGCTGCGCACAATGCGGTCACCATTGATGACTCGATTCCGTCGCACACCGGCAAGGGGGCGGATTTTCGTCTGGCAGAAATGGCCTATGGCGATTACCCCGGCCTCTATCACATGGTGGAGATTGCCGAAGCCGATTGGGCGTTGCTGCCGCCGCTTCCCGAAGGCCGTGACTCGGTGAACCTCTCGCCGGTGGTGGTCGATGCCCTGCGTGACAAGCATTACATCGTCGGCCAATTGCAGCGGGTGATCTTCTTCGAGCCGGGCGTCAAGGAAACCGACTGGAGTGCTACGGGCGAGATTACCGGCGTGGACGGCAAGGTGCGGCGCTGGGTGTACCTGCACTATTTCAAAGAGGGCCAGCCCTCGCTCAACTGGCTGGATCCAACTTTTGCTGCCCAGCAACTGGTTACGGGCGAGTCGCTGCATGCCATCGACGTGATTGGTTCGCGGGTACTGCGCCTGGACGCCAACGGCTTCCTCGGTGTCGAGCGGCGCAGCCATGGCAACGCCTGGTCGGAAAGCCATCCACTGTCGCTGACCGGTAACCAGCTGCTTGCCGGCATGATCCGCAAGGCCGGGGCGTTCAGCTTCCAGGAATTGAACCTGACCCTGGATGATATCGCTGCGATGTCCCAGGGCGGCGCGGATCTGTCTTACGACTTCATCACCCGACCGGCTTACCAGCACGCGCTGCTGACTGGTGAGGTGGAGTTCCTGCGTCTGATGATGCAGCAGATGCACGATTTCGGCATCGACCCTGCGTCGCTGATCCACGCGCTGCAGAACCACGACGAACTGACCCTGGAACTGGTGCATTTCTGGACGCTGCACGCCAACGATACCTATGTGTTCCGTGGGCAGAGCCTGCCTGGCAGCATCTTGCGCGAGCACATTCGCGGCGAGATGTACGAGCGCCTGACCGGCGAACATGCGCCTTATAACCTGAAGTTCGTTACCAACGGTGTTGCCTGCACCACGGTGAGTATCATCACCGCGGCGCTGGGCATCCGTGATCTGAATGCCATTACCGATGCCGACATCGAGCAGATTCGCCGCGTGCATCTGCTTCTGCTGATGTTCAACGCCATGCAGCCGGGGGTGGTTGCCTTGTCCGGTTGGGATCTGGTCGGTGCATTGCCGCTCGATCCAGAACAGGTGGCCGAGCTGGTTGCCGATGGCGACACGCGCTGGATCAACCGTGGTGGCTATGACCTGGTCGATCTGGACGCTGAGTCGGAGCTTTCCGCCGAGGGCCTGCCGCGTGCCCGTCAGCTGTATGGCAGCCTCAGTGAGCAACTGCTCGATCCGCAGTCGTTCGCCTCCCAGGCGCGGCGCATGTTCGCAGCGCGGCGTTCCCATGGCGTGGCGTCCAGCCGGCAAATCGCTGTGCCGGTGACTAACCATCCGGCGCTGTTGATCATGGTGCACGAGCTGCCAGCCGGGCGTGGCATTCAGGTCACGGCGCTGAATTTTGGTGCCGAGGCGCTAAGCGAGGTGATCACCCTGGAGCAGGTCGAGCCGGGGCCGGTGGTGGATATCATCCATGAGCGGCTGATCGGCGATCTGTCTGCTGACGGGCAACTGCATATCCAGCTCGAACCGTATGAGGGCCTGGCGCTACGTATCGCCAGCATGGCACCGGGGATTACGCCGCTGGATCACTGATGCTTATTCCTTCTAGGGCTAAGCACATAATCATTGGATATTTGAGGGCGCGCCCGCTCGCGCCTTATCGTCGGTATCACAAGGGCTGGCCAAGAGGCTGGTCGCAGCCGAGTTGAGGTTTCAATGAACAGCGAGTTTGCCACCAGCAGTGTCGGTGGCACCGAGGCAGAGTGCTCTTCCCATTCGATCAACTGGCAGCTTGAGCAAACTGTCGAGGGGCTGCGTGCCGCGCGTGCCGAATGGCGTAATCGTTCAGGGCGCGATCCTGAGCTGGGCGGTCGTGAGCTGCCGTCACGGCAGGCGGTTGCCGCAGTGCTTAGCGGGCTGTGCGGTGCATTGTTTCCAATGCGCCTTGGGCCGCCTGAGCTACGTGAGGAAAGCGAGGACTATTACGTTGGTCACACGCTGGATCGCGCACTCAATAGCTTGGTCGCGCAGGTTCGCCTGGAACTGCGTTATGCCGCGCGTCAGCGTGGCGAGGGCGTAGAACGGGTTGATCAGCAATCGGTTGCTATCGTTCGTGATTTTGCCGCGGCGTTGCCGGCGCTGCGCCGGCTACTCGATCAGGATGTGGTGGCTGCTTTCAACGGCGACCCGGCGGCGCGCAGCGTAGACGAGGTGCTGCTCTGTTACCCCGGCGTGCTGGCGGTGATCTATCACCGTCTGGCTCATCATTTGTACCGCACAGGTTTGCCGCTGCTGGCGCGCATCGCCGCAGAAACCGCCCACGGCGCCACTGGCATCGACATCCATCCGGGTGCGCAGATCGGCCACAGCTTCTTCATCGACCATGGCACGGGTGTGGTGATCGGCGAGACCGCGATCATCGGCAATCATGTGCGTATCTACCAGGCCGTTACCCTAGGCGCCAAGCGCTTCACCAGTGACGAAAGCGGGCAGTTGCACAAGGGCCAGCCGCGCCACCCGATCGTCGAAGACGATGTGGTGATCTATGCCGGCGCCACCATTCTGGGCCGCATCACCATCGGCAAGGGCTCGGTAATCGGCGGTAACGTCTGGCTCACCCGCAGTGTCGAGCCTGGGAGTAATGTGTCTCAGGCCAGCGCTCAGCAACGTGAATGCTGAACTGACATGGCTTGATCTGTGTCACAGGATAGTCACGCAAATTTCATAGACTCGCTGCGAGACCAAAGAGAAAAGAAAGGAGAAGAGAGATGGATGATTATCAGGAAGAGTTGCTCGAGTCCCGCGCCCTGGAACAGGACGTGCCCGAGTTCGCTGAAGATGCAACCGAGCTGTAACCGCTTGCTTGCGGCAAGACCGGGGCTTGAACGGTAATCCGTACAGCCCATTTGCCCGAATCAAAAGAAAAGGCCCGCTGCATATGCAGCGGGCCTTTTCGTTGCAGCGCTATTTTCAGCGCTGCCGCTTTCGACAGGTTGTTACTGCGTCAGGGCTTTCACCAGGCTATCGACGTTACTTTCCAGCTCAGCCAGCGGATCGTCGCTTTCGGTTTCCAGCACCAGCAGGGGAATGCCGGCGGCCTTGACCGCATCCGCTACCGGCTGAGGCGGTTGACGGTGGTGCAGGACCAGCGCTACGTCGTCTTCCTTCAAGGCGCTGGTCAGCGCTTTCAGGGACTCCGCATCCCATTCGCGGTCATCACGGCTGTCGCTGCTGACCAGATCCAGGTTGAGGCCACTGACCAGATAATCCAGGCGATTGGTCAGGCTGTAGACCGACAGGTTGTCGGCCTTGGCCAGTTCGGCCTCGCTGTGTGCATTGAGCTTGAGCAGCCGCTGCTTGATGGTGGCTAGGTTCTGCTCGACCTTGCCTTTGGCGTCTGGTGCGAGGCGTACCAGGTCGGCAGCCATCACGTCGGCCATACGCCCCATATTATTGATCGCCAGCCACGGGTGGCCGGCCAGGTCGTTGTCGTCCGCGCTTTCGGCCTGGGTAGCGATGCCGGGCAGGGCACCGTCCACCGGACGCGCCGCGTCGATTTCGACGATGCGGATATTGCTGCGCCGGGCCATAGGGTAGAGCGGGTCTTCCGACCACAGCGAGCGCAGGCCAATGGCTGCGTCGGCATCCGCTGCGACCTTCTGCAGCGCAGCAGCGCCACGGCCAGCGAAATACGACACCTGGCGGCTGGCCGGAAGGTTAGCGGGGGCGGCGCGTTCGATGCGCACGGCGGTGCCTTCCAGCAGATCGCTGGCAAGGCCGAAGGTGATGGGTTGCGAGACCAGGACGCTGACGTCCTTGGCCAGGGCGAGGCCGGGCAGGCTGAGGAGCAGGGCGAGGCCGAATTGATGGAGTCGATGGGTCATCCCAGGTTCCCTTTCAAGCTTGGTACGACGCCGCGCGCGATGGCGGCGAGGGCGAAGGCGATGCCGGCGATCATGATGATTGCGGCACCGGAGGGGATCGGCAGATCCAGCAAGATGGGCATGAGTATGCCGAGCAGTGTGCTGACGGTGGCGATCAGCACCGAGAGCCAGAAAAAACCTTTCAGTGACTGGCTGAGGAGTCGCGCCGCTGCAGCCGGAATGACCAGCAGGGCACCGACCAGAATGGCGCCGATCACCTTGACCGCAGCTACGGTAATAAGCGTCACCAGGATCACGAACAGGTAATCCAGGGTCTTCACGGCCACGCCGCGCACGGCCGCCAGTTGCGGGTTGAAGCTGGCCAGCATGATGCGGTTGTACAGCGGCAACGCCAGGGCCATGACCAGCGAGCCGACCACCAGCAGAACCAGCAGGTCGGTGCCATTGACCGTCAGTACCGAGCCGAACAGCACGTTCTCCAGAATGTGCACGTTGATGCGCCCGGCGAGAATCAGCAGCAGGCTGGCGCCCATGGCCAGGGACACGGAAAGGAACACGCCGATCAGGGTGTCCGGGGCCAGACCGGTGCGGTTGCGCAGGTAGTTGAGCAGGATACCGAACAGCAGGGCGTAGCCGAACAGGGCGCCGTAAGGGCCGGTGTAGGGCTCGCCGAGCAGGATGCCGATGGCCACACCGGTGAGTGCCGCGTGGCCGACCGCTTCGGAGAAGAAGGCGAAACGCTTGACCACCACCAGGGTGCCGAGGCCGCCCAGTACCGGGCCGATCAGCAAGCCGGCGAGCAGGGCATTGATGACGAAACCATAGACCAGTGCTTCAGGTAGATAGCCGGCGGACGCCCAGCCCTGAATCATCATGCGGAACTGTTCGTAGTCGATCATAACGGCGAGGTCTCCGCAGCGCGTACATGGGTGGAGAACAGGCTGAGCAGGCGCTCTGGGGTCAAGGCTTCAGCGGACGGTGCGTCGAACAGCACGCGGCGGCTAAGCCCCGTTACGCGATCGGCCAGGCGCTTGACCGCTTCCAGGTCGTGCTCGATCCACAGGACGCTGATGCCGGCGCGGCGCCAATCACCGAGCAGGCGTTCGAAGACCTGAATGCCGGCTTCGTCCAGCGCCGACATCGGCTCGTCGAGTACCAGCAGTTGCGGCGCTGGAATCAACCCTTGGGCCAGCAGCACGCGCTGGCGCTCGCCACCGGACAGCGCGCCCATGCGTCGCTTGCGCTTTTCCAGCATGCCGACCCGCTCCAGGGCCTCATTGATGTCCTTGGCGTAGTGTTTCGACAGGCCGAGAAAGGCCGGGCGGCGCTGGCACATGGCGGCCATGAAGTCGTCCACAGTCATTGGCAGGCCACGGTCGAACTCCAAGGCTTGAGGCACATAGCCGATGGTGCCGACGGCGCCTGGCCACTCCAGGCTGAGTTTGCCCTGGTGGGGCATCTGGCCGAGCAGGGTCTTGATCAGTGAGCTCTTGCCGCCGCCGTTGGGGCCGACCAGCGCATGCACACTGCCTGGCTTGACCTGAAAACTGACATTCTCGAGGATTTTCGTGCGGCCCAGCACCAGGCTGACCTGCTCGAAGTCGATAGTCGGGCCGATAGCGGTCACGCTCAGGTTTTCGGCCACGGTCATTTGCCGGCGTCCTGAATAGCGCGCACCACGGTGTTCATGTTGTTGGTCATTTCCTTCTCGTACTTCTCGGCGCTGTATTCGCCGTAGGAAATGTGTGAGAGCGGGTAAAGCTTGACGCCCGACTCGCGCTGGATGGTGTCGACGTAGGTGGACGGGAAGTCCAGTTCGGAGAAGATCACTTTCACGTCCAGTTCACGCAGCTGGTCGATGGTCTTCTTCAACTGGCTCGGGCTCGGCTCGATGCCGTGTGCCGGCTCCACCACCGCGGTGACTTCCAGGCCGAATTCGCGCAGCAGGTAGTCGTAGGCCGCGTGTACGGTGGCCACGCGCAGGTCGGCGTTCGGCGCCTCGGTCAACTGGGCGAGGGCATCGGCGCGCAGCTGGCGCAGGCGTTTGCCGTAGGCGCGGGCGTTCTGCGTGTAGGTCTTGGCATTGTCCGGATCGAGTTTGCCCAGCTCACGGGCAATATTGTTGATCTGCGCGATGGAGGCGCTGATCGACAGGAAGGTGTGCGGGTTGACCACCTTGCCGGCGCCGCGTGCGGCGATGCCGGTGGCAGCCAGCAGCGGCACGTTGGCGTTGGCCTCGATGACCTCGATGTCCGGTTTCTCGCTGGCGGCGATCATACGGTCGGCAAAGTCGTCATGGCCGACGCCGTTGAGCACCACCACGTCCAGAGAGCCGATGCGCTTGATGTCTTCCGAGCGTGGCTCGTAGGCATGGGGATTGAAACCGGCCGGAATCAGCGGCACCACTTCGGCCTTGTCGCCGACGATGTTGCTCACGTAGCTGTAATAGGGGTGCAGGGTGATGCCGATACGCAGCTTGGCATCAGCGGCGCTGGCAGCACCGAGCAACAGCAGGGCGGACAGGCCGATGGTCAGGCGTGACAGCAGGGGACGTGCGCGGGAGGGGCGAAAAATGGGCATTGGCGGGCGGTCTTCTGTCGGGTGAATCGGAGGTGATCAGTGGCGATGTTGCCGGGTCACACCTGCGTCGTACTGGGAGGCGATCTGCTGCCAGCCGGCAGTGATCAGGCTTTGCGCGTCCAGACTGGAAGGCGCTCTGGTGCTGGTACGGTTGAGCCAGACGTCGGCCTGCTCGTGCTCGGCGTCGACCAGCATGAGCATCGAACCGGCTACGTCCAGAACCTGGCTGGCACCGAAATAGGACGCCTCGTCACTGGGCAGCAATTGCCATTGGTGGCTGCCACGGCTAGTCGCGCTGGCATCGGCGGCGAACGGCGGAAAGCCTTCGTCGGCCAGCTCGGCGGGGCTCAGCAGCGCCTGCTCTTCGTCACGGCGGATGCGGATCTCGTCAGCGGCCACGCGTAGGTCGGCGTAGATGCCCTGTTCGGCGGCGGTGAGATCACGGCGGGCATCAATCTGATGGCTCTCGATGCTGGTTTCGCTTTCCGTCTCGCCATGCCAGGCCACTACCGAGCCGGCGGCCAGCAGGATGACCAGGCACAGCAGCAGTACGTAGAGGGTTTCATGACCGGCACCAGCGGGGCGTACGACCTGAACCGTCATGGGGCCTCGATTTCTGTGTGGTCGATTTCCACGATGTGGCCGGGGCCCGCATCGAACAGCACGTAGAACTCGCCCTCGGGGCGCTTGAAGGTGATGGTCGAGTCTTCGGCCAACTTGCCAGGTACCAGGATGCTTTCGTCGTAGCCGATCACGTCCAGGGTCACGCCGGCAGCTCCGCTACCATCGGAAAAACCGCCGGTGCAGCGGATGTTCTCGGCATCGATGTCTTCGCACTGGCACATCGGGTTGTGCGCCAGGGCTACACCGCTGAGCGAGAGCAGGGCGACGCCTGCGGCCAGACGTAGGGATTTAGAGTTGATCATTATTTGCCTCCTTGTTGTTTCTTCAGCCAGGCGACGGTGGACGGGGACGCCTGCTCGAGCGGCACGGCAGCTTGGTGCATGGAGCCATCCCAGCCCTCCATGGTGATCCACAGTTCGGCGTCGGGCTTGGTACGGGCTGGCAATGGCACAGTGGCTCCCATGCGGTGGGCGCTACCGAAGAATATGCCACCCGCGGCGCGCAAGCTGCGTGGTTTACCGATGCGCAGGTAAGTGGCCTTGACCTGGCTGGCGCATTCGGTGCACAGCGCGGCATTGAAGGATTTCATGTAACCGGCTGGGCCATCGAGCTCTGGTGGGCCAGCACGAAATTCGGCCAGACGGATCGACCAGGGACCCACCGCCACTTCACCGATCATGCGTTCGCCCAGGCCGCTGGTGCCGGTGAACAGCGCGACATCTGCGAAGTACTTGGGCATGAACCCCAGCGGGATGAGCACCAGCAGGATGTTGATGTGGAAGCGCCACTTGTACCAGAGGCGGCTGAGGGGCGAGGCGGGTTGTGCGGCAACGGCCTTGCTCATGCCTTCACCTCCGTGTTGTCGCTGCTGGTATTGGTTGCTCGGCTGCGGGCCGGCCGCTTGATCACCTTGGCGGTGGCCTGGGCGGTGCGTTTTGTCCAGATCAGCAGGCCGCTAAGTACCATCATGCTGAGCATCAGGCCGAAGAAGAACCAGATCATCTTGATCCAGATGCCGCCGAAGTCGCCGGTGTGCAGCGGGCGCATGGATTCGGTGACGAACTCCAGTTTGGAGCGATCTTCCAGCAGGCGCTGTTGCGCCACTTCGCCTGTGTAAGGGTTGATGGAGGCGCTCTGGAACATCAGCGGGTACCAGCCGCGACCGCTCACGGATATGTGGTCGTAGGCGTTGCTCGGCAAACGGGTGAAGCTCACGTCCAGGCTCGGCACCTTGCTGATGGCAATCTGCGCTGCTTCGTCCAGACCGATCATGGGGATCGGCTCGCCGGGTCTGACATTGGGCACGTCTTCACGTGCGACCACGGCAGGCACGCCCTCGGTCGAGATGGAAATCTGGTTGTCGAACAGGATCGCCTGGATCAGGAACCAGATGCCAGTGATCGACACCACGGCGATGAACCAGATCGACCAGATACCGCTCAGGCGGTGAAAGTCGCCCCAGAAGATCCGCGCACCCTGGTTGAAGCGCAAACGCGGTTTGAAGAAGCCTTTCCAGAATTTCTTGTAGACCACCAGGCCGGTGATCAGCGACAGCAGCATGGGGATGCCCATCATCGACACCAGGTACCAGCCCCAGCTGAAACCATTGGTGAAGGGCACCAGCCACCAGCCGTGCAGGGCGCGGGTGAACTGGCGGAAGTCGAACTGTGGACTGACGCCCTGGATGTCGCCGGTGTACGGATTGACGTACAGCGTCGGCGTGCTGCCGTCCGGGTAGGCGACCCTGGCGGTAAGCGCAAAGTGGGATTCGTCCGGCCGGCTGATGGATTGCACGATGGTCTGCGGCTCGGCCTTGTTGATCGCCGCCAGCACTTCGCCAAAGGTCATCAGTTCTGCGTCGTCCGACGGTTTGGTGGCGCGTACGTCCGGGTTGGCCAGCCAGACAATTTCCTGGCTGACCACTGCCAGGGTGCCGGTGACGCAGACGATCAGCACGAAGAACCAGATGGGCAGTGCGAGCCAGCTGTGGACGAGAAACCAGATTTTTGAACGCGACTTCTTGGACATGGAATATCAGTCTTGTGAAAGGCCATGAGTCACTGGGCGGAGCAGCGAAAAAAGGCACTTTTATTAACGGACGAAACCCCGCCTGCCTTACGGCCTGCGAGGGTGGAAACCCGATGGTGAGTGTTGCGATCGCACTCTTGTGTGTAGGTTACTTATTAAGACGGATGAGAAGCGTAAAACCCGCAGCCGCAAATGAAAATAATTATTTCATAGATTCAGATGTACTGATGCTGTCTTTTCGACATGTCCGACGCAACTCACCCGGTGTTTGCTGCAGCCACCGTTTGAAGGCGCGCTGGAAGGGCTCTGCCGAGGAGAAGCCAAGCAGATAGGCGATCTCGCCGAACGACAGTTCGGTGTCGCGTACATAGGCAATGGCCAAGTCGCGGCGAGTTTCATTGACGATGGTACTGAAACGCGTGCCTTCCTCGGCCAAACGTCGGCGCAGCGTCCAGGTCGGTAGCTGCAGCTGTCGGGCGATCTCCTCCATGTCTGGCTCGCAGCCATGCAGACGTGGCCCGAGCAGTTGGCTGATCCGCTCACGCAGGCTGTGGGTGCGGGTCAGGCGCTGCAGTTCCTGCTCACAGAGTTGCAGCAATTCCTGCCAGGTACCGGGGCAGTGCTGTGGATTGCGCAGGCTCAGCGTTTGTTGGTCAAGCCGCAGGCCGTTAAAGGCTGCATCGAAGAGGGGCGGGCAGCCGAACTCGGGCTGATAGCGCTCAACATAGGTGGGGGGTGAGAACTCCACCTGTAGTGCTTCGGCTTGCAGGGGCATGGCGACGAGCGTACCCAGCTGCTGCAGCCAGCCCACGAGTACCGAATCGACCACGAAGCGGTTGTAAGCGTTGTACGGGCCGATCGAGTGAAAGCGTAGCCAGGCGCCGCTGCTGTCTTCCTGAAGGGTCGAGCGGCCGCGGTAGTTGGAGGCATACAGCAGTTCGAAGCGGATCAGCGTACGTGCCGCTTCGCGCACTGTGGGGGCTTGGGCGGCGGTAACGCCCGCCAAGCCTAATTGATGCAGGCGGCCGAACCGACCCATCAGCAGACCCAGCGCCGGTTCACCGGTAAGTCGGATGGCGCTGTGACCCAGGTGCATATAACGCGGAATCGACAGCCGTGCCCGGGGCTCGGCCAGGCGTGTGGCATCGAAACCATACTGTTCCAGCAATGCTTGCGGCGCGTGGCCCAGATGGCGCAGGGCGTCTGCTAGGCTGTACAGAAAGCCGACGGAGAGATCGCCCAGGCGAATGCGTGCGGGGTTCATGGGCTCGGACGACGCTCGTGGAAGGATCAGCAGAGTATCTCGACCTGCGCCATCTCACCAGGCTTGGTGTTACTCAGGATCAGTAAGTTGTCATTTATGGTCATTGAGTGAGGGGCGTGGCTTCACTATTGTCTGTCGCATATCGACCGCTGCCCACAGAGGCCGCGGCATCCCGTGATCAACGCCGATGGATGCATGACCATGACCGCTTACCCGCATTTGCTCGCTCCGCTGGATCTGGGTTTCGTCACCCTGAAAAACCGCACCTTGATGGGCTCCATGCACACTGGGCTGGAGGAGAAGCCCGGCGGTTTCGAGCGCATGGCGGCCTATTTCGCTGAGCGCGCTCGCGGTGGTGTCGGCCTGATGGTCACCGGCGGTATTGCGCCGAACGAGGAGGGCGGGGTGTACGCTGGCGCGGCCAAGCTGAGTACAACTGAGGAAGCCGAGAAGCATCGCATCGTCACCGCAGCGGTGCATGCCGCCGACGGTCTGATCTGCATGCAGATCCTCCACGCCGGCCGTTATGCCTACAGCCCCAAGCAGGTTGCGCCGAGCGCCATTCAGGCGCCGATCAATCCGTTCAAGCCACGGGAGCTGGACGAAGAAGGCATCGAGAAGCAGATCGCTGATTTCGTCAACTGCGCGGTACTGGCGCGCCAAGCCGGTTATGACGGTGTCGAGATCATGGGTTCCGAGGGTTACTTCATCAATCAGTTCCTCGCTTCCCACACCAACCAGCGTACCGACCGCTGGGGCGGCAGTTTCGAGAATCGCATGCGCCTGGCGGTGGAGATCGTGCGCCGGGTGCGCGAGGCGGCCGGCAGCGACTTCATCATCATCTACCGGCTGTCTATGCTCGATCTGGTCGAGGGTGGCAGTGACTGGCAGGAAGTCGTCGTGCTCGCCAAGGCCATTGAAGCAGCGGGGGCGACCCTGATCAATACCGGGATCGGCTGGCACGAAGCGCGTATTCCAACCATCGCCACCAAGGTGCCGCGGGCAGCCTTCACCAAGGTCACCGCCAAGCTGCGTGGCGAGGTGACGATTCCGCTGATCACCACCAACCGTATCAACACCCCGGAAGTGGCCGAGCGCGTGCTGGCCGAGGGCGATGCCGACATGGTGTCCATGGCCCGGCCGTTTCTCGCCGACCCGGAGTTCGTCAACAAGGCGGCGGCTGGTCGTGGCGATGAAATCAACACCTGCATCGGCTGCAACCAGGCGTGCCTCGACCACACCTTTGGCGGCAAGCTGACCAGTTGCCTGGTCAACCCGCGTGCGTGTCATGAAACCGAGCTGAATTACCTGCCGACCGCGGCGGTGAAATCGATTGCCGTGGTCGGCGCCGGCCCCGCCGGGTTGGCAGCCGCCACGGTGGCGGCCGAGCGCGGTCATCGCGTCACTCTGTTCGATGCTGCGGGCGAAATCGGTGGCCAGTTCAACGTCGCCAAGCGAGTGCCTGGCAAAGAAGAATTCTTCGAAACCCTGCGCTATTTCAAGCGCAAGCTGGAAACCACTGGCGTCGAGCTGCGTTTGAATACGCGGGTCAACGCTGAGGAACTGATCGCCGCTGGTTTTGACGAGATCATCCTCGCCACCGGTATCGTGCCACGTACTCCGGCGATTCCCGGTATCGAGCATACCAAGGTGATCAGCTATCTGGACGCCATCCTGCAACGCCGGCCGGTCGGTCAGACGGTCGCGGTGATCGGTGCCGGCGGCATCGGTTTCGATGTCAGCGAGTTCATCACCCACGCGGGTGCGGCCACCAGCCTGGATCGTAATGCATTCTGGAAGGAGTGGGGCATTGACCCTGCTCTGCAGGCCCGGGGTGGCGTTGCCGGTGTTCAGGCCGAGGTCGAACCCGCCGCGCGCCAGGTATTTCTGCTGCAGCGCAAGAAGAGCAAGGTTGGTGACGGCCTCGGCAAGACCACCGGCTGGATTCACCGCGCCGGCCTGAAGAACAAACGGGTGCAAATGCTCAATGCTGTCGAGTACCTGAAGATCGATGACGAGGGCCTGCACATCCGCATCGCCGATGGCGAACCGCAGCTGTTGCCGGTGGATACGGTAATTCTCTGCGCCGGGCAGGATCCGCTGCGCGAACTGCAGGACGAACTGCTGGCTGCTGGGCAGGCCGTGCATCTGGTCGGCGGTGCGGATGTGGCGGCTGAACTGGACGCCAAGCGTGCCATCGATCAGGGCTCACGTCTGGCCGCCGCTCTCTGAGGCGCTGCTTTGCAGGGGGCTCTACCGAGCAGATCACAGTTTGGCTTAGCCATTCGTCTTGCGGCTGAGTGACTGCCAACCGTGTCACACAGTGGATGGCGCGTTCTCGCCTAGACTTGCTGAACTGCAGATTTTACCGCTGCAGCTAATGTGCAACCGAGAACGGTCATTTGTCTGGAGAACATCGATGAGCAAGCCGCAACTGATTGAGGCCGTGATGTTTTTCGCTGATGACGGCAGCATCGGTAAGCAGATGTTCTACACCGAATTCGAGACGCTGCTCGATGGCTTGGTGAAAATGCCGGATTTCGCTGACCAGCAGGTTCGTGTCGTCTACATGACGATCAATGCACGCTTGCAGATTCGCTCGGTTGTGTTCTTTTATCTAGACTTCGATGAAAGCGGCGCCCCAGATAGCGGATGGAACATTCCGCTGCAGCAGTTGGCCGAGCGCGCTGGCCGTGGCCCTGATCTGGGTGGCGGGCCGATTCGTCTTGCTTGCCGCAGCCAGTGCCCGGTGTCCTGGCATCAGATGCACCTGTGGGATCCAAGCCTGGCCGCAGGCAACAACGACCTGGCCTTGCTGCGCGACACCGTCAAACTCAACAGCCTCGGCATCCTGCTTCGCGAGGAGGAGGCCAGCAGTGTTTCTCCGGCACGCCTGCAGGTGGCCTCTGAGGATCAATGGTACGCCGCCGACTCGTCCCGGGAGTTGGCCGAGAAGCTTGCCGAGCGGCTGTCTCGCGACTATCGGCAGAAGGCCGCGCAGTTGGTCAAGCAGCAGCGCGAGCGTCTTGCCAGTTTGGGCCAGGAGCATCAGGCCGAGCTCGCTGCCGCCGCGTTACAGGCCAAAACGCAAATTGCCGGCTTGCAGGGGCAGATCCAGGCACAGCAACAGGCTGTACGTCAGCAGGAAATGCTCAACAAGACCCTCAAGGGACAACTGACCGAGCAACTTGCCATTCAGCAGAGTGAGCGCGACGAGATGGCAGTTCGTTTGCGCGCAGCAGAGCGTCATGCACGCACCGAACGTGAAATCCTTCGTGAGCAGTTCGATGAAGAGCTGCGTGCGCGCCTTATCGCTACCCAGGCTGCGGCAGAAGAGCAGGCCCGGCGTCATGAAGCAGAAGCCACGCAGCGCGGTGCCCATCAGGTGCTCGAACGTTTGGCTGGGCAGGGTGTGGTGTTCGTGGTGTTCCATCCGGGTGCCGGCCACCTCACCGTACCGTTACAGGATGTCGACCGTTATTTGGCCAGCCCTTTAGGCTATGCAGCGAGTAAATGCTTTGTGTCCGAAAGCCAATACCGCCAATGGCTGGAGCACTACCAGCGCCCGCGTTGCGAGGGCCTGCAGGCCAGCGGCCAGCGCTGCGACGTAGCGGTGGAGCGTATCGAAACGCCGGGACGCTTCGTGTTGGGTGACTCCAACTGCTGCATGCTGCACAAGGCTGCGGCGCGCCTGCGTACCGTGGGCTGAGTTAAACTCGCAGGCCCTTTCGCTAGTCCCACCGCGTGTTTCCATGAGTCCATTTTCCCTTGCTCTCGCCAGTGGCTGGCGCGCCCATGCGCCGCTGCAGCATCTCTCATTCGATTGGTTGGCTGGCGTTGAGTTGGCGGTATTACGGCTGGATCTGATCGATCCGCTGATCAGTGGCAACAAGTGGTTCAAGCTCGCTCCGCACCTGCACATCGCCGCGCAGCAGGGCGCTCGCGGCATCATCAGCCTGGGCGGTGCCCATTCCAACCACCTGCATGCGTTGGCTGCTGCCGGCCAGCGTTTTTCGTTCGCGACCGTCGGTCTGTTACGCGGCCACCCTCAGAGCACGCCAACCGTCAGTGACTTGCAGCGTTTCGGCATGCAGATTCATTGGCTGGGTTATGGCGGCTATCGTGAGCGTCACCTTGCGGGCTTCTGGACGCAATGGCAGGCGCGTTATCCCGATTTCTATACGGTGCCCGAAGGTGGCGGTGGTTTGCCGGGCGCTCAGGGCTGTGCCGATCTGGTCGAATTGGTGGCAGCGCAATTGCCGTCGCTGGGCTGGAGCGATTATCACGGTTGGTGGCTGGCTGCCGGTACCGGCACCACTCTGGCGGGGTTGGTGATGGGCGAAGGTGGGCGACGACCTGTTCATGCCGCACTGGCGGTGCCGTTCGATCATGGTGTGCCGGAGCAGGTGCAGGCATTGCTGGCGCAAGCGGGTCTGGCCTATGCCGGCTACCAGTTGTTCGATGCATGCCGCGGTGGCTTCGCGCGGCAGGATGCCGAACTGCTGGACTTTATGGCCCGCTGCGAAACCCAGAGCGGTTTACCACTGGAGCCGCTGTACACCGCCAAGGCGCTAATGGCCTTGCGCGAAGCCATTGGCAGTGGGGTGATCGAGGCTGGCTCGCGACTGATCTTTGTGCATACCGGTGGGTTGCAAGGTAGACGAGCGGCCCTCGCGCCTGGTTCTTCTGTCGTTTAACCCTGAACAGGCCAATCGTCGTCGACCAGAAACAGGCGTTGGCGCTCATGCAAATAGCCGGTGGCATCGGGTCGTAAGTCGACCAGCAACTGAGCGTCGGCATGCTCGGGTAGCTCGTCCAGCCAGGCGTGTAGGCGAGAGCTCGACCAGCTCTCCTGCTGTGCCATACGGGCAGGCGCAAGCCATGCGTGGCGCGGCAACGGTTGCCAGCGTGCGTCCCTATCCTTTGCGTGAAACGCTGGCCATTCGCGCCGATGCAGCCAGGTACCGCGCAGATGCGCTGGATGGGCGCCTGCTGGTGGTGAGCAGGTGCGTGCATGGGGATAGAACAGATAGCCGCCGATCCACATGGCAGCCTGAATACGTTTGTCCGTCACGGCGTCCAGAACAGGGCGGGCATCGGGATGTGCCGACAACGGCAATTGATGGGTGGTGAGATGGTCGAGTTTGATATCCAGGCGGTCGTGGCTGCCTGGACCAATCCAGTGTGCCGGCTCTGGCGAGGGCGCACCCAGGTAGAGCTTGATGGCCAACTCCAGATGATGCACGCCGCTGCCATCGCGCAACAGCAGATCCATCTCGCCAAGGGTGTGACCGCCCTGGCGGATCGGCAGATTGGCAGCCAGTACCTCGACGCCAGGTGCTGCGTGCAGGGCGAACTGCCAGAGGCGTTCATAGTAGAGGCCCAAGCGGCGTACCGAGCTGCGCGACAACCAGGTTTGCAGGGGCACGCAATCCTGATCCTGGCGCAGTAACCAGTCCGCCAGCAGACCCGGCTCAGCAGCCCAGGGCGTTTCGATTAACGGATGGCGCTGTTGCCAAGTCGTGCGAGCGAGCAAGGGCGGTGATAACAGCGTCCAGGCCAGATCCCGCACCGCTGGCTGAGTCAGGCGTTGAGGCAGGTCGGCGAGGCAAGCGAAAGGGTTCATGCCGCAAGCATAGGGGCTTTTGTTCGATTGGCGCGAAGGTTTGCTGCTGAAGTAGCGTTTCACCCATAATCGGGACACTAGAGCCAGAGCGTCGCGGGAGCCCCATGGAGCAGTTTCGTAATATCGGCATCATCGGCCGCCTGGGCAGTACCCAGGTGCTAGACACTATTCGCCGTCTGAAGAAATTTTTGCTCGAACGCCAGTTGCACGTGATTCTCGAGGACACCATCGCCGAGGTTCTCCCCGGCCATGGTCTGCAGACATCTGCCCGCAAGCACCTGGGCGAGTTCTGCGATCTGGTGATCGTGGTCGGCGGCGACGGCAGCATGCTTGGCGCAGGTCGCGCCCTGGCCCGGCACAAGGTACCGGTGCTCGGCATCAACCGCGGCAACCTGGGGTTTCTCACCGATATCCGTCCGGATGAGCTGGAATCCAAGGTCGCCGAGGTGTTGGAAGGCAACTACCTCACCGAGAATCGCTTTCTGCTCGAGACCGAAGTGCGCCGTCATTCCGAGGCGATTGGCCAGGGTGATGCGCTCAATGACGTGGTGTTGCACCCGGGCAAGTCCAACCGGATGATCGAGTTCGAGCTGTACATCGACGGCCAGTTCGTCTGCAGCCAGAAGGCCGATGGCCTGATCGTCGCCACGCCGACCGGCTCCACCGCCTACGCGTTGTCGGCGGGCGGCCCGATCATGCACCCCAAGCTGGACGCCATCGTCATCGTGCCGATGTACCCGCACACGCTGTCCAGCCGGCCCATCGTGGTAGATGGTAATAGTGAGCTGAAGATCGTCGTCTCCAAGGATCTGCAGCTCTATCCGCAGGTGTCTTGCGACGGCCAGAACCACTTCACTTGCGCCCCTGGCGACACCATCACGGTGCGCAAGAAATCCCAGAAGCTGTGCCTGATCCACCCGCTGGATCACAACTACTATGAGATCTGCCGAAACAAGCTGGGATGGGGTAGCCGGCTCGGCGGCGGAGGCGACTGATGCAGCTCGACTCGTCTCGCGGTTATGACCTGATCGGAGATATCCATGGCTGCGCCAATACCTTGGTGCATTTGCTTGAGCGCTTGGGCTATCGCCGTCAGAACGGTACCTGGCGCCACCCGCGGCGTATGGCGATTTTTCTGGGTGATCTGATCGATCGTGGCCCGCACATTCGCGAGGCGGTGCACCTGGTGCACGATATGGTGCGTGCCGGCGAGGCGCTGTGCATCATGGGCAACCACGAGTTCAACGCGCTCGGCTGGATGACACCGGCGCCGCCCGGTAGTGGCCGACAGTATGTGCGTGAGCACAGTCCACGGCATGCGCGGCTGATTGGCGAAACCCTCAAGCAGTTCGACCCGTACCCCGATGAGTGGCGCGATTTCCTGGCCTGGTTCTACGAACTGCCACTATTCATTGATGCTGGGCATTTTCGTGTGGTGCATGCCTGCTGGGACGACGGAATAATCGCACCGCTGCGCCAGCAGTTCCCGGACGGTTGCATCGACGAACACTTCCTGCAAGCTTCGGCAGTGCCCGGCAGTTACGCCTGCACTGTGCTTGATCGATTGCTGCGCGGTACCGACATGCGCCTGCCTAATGGCCTGAGCATGACCAGTGGCGATGGCTTCACCCGCTCGTTCTTTCGCACCAAGTTCTGGGAGGACAACCCGCAGACCTACGGCGACGTAGAGTTCCAGCCCGATGCCTTACCTGAGTTGGTGGCGCAGATGCCGCTCAATGAAATGCAGAAGACCGAGCTCTTGAAGTACGGCCCGGAACAGCCGTTGCTGTTCGTGGGCCACTACTGGCGCAGCGGCATTCCTGCGCCGATTCGCCCCAACCTGGCCTGCATCGACTACAGCGCGGTGATGTACGGCAAGTTGGTGGCTTACCGCCTGGATCAGGAAACCCGCCTGGATCCGCACAAGTTCGTCTGGGTCGACGTAGAGAAACCAGAGGCCCCACGATGAGCGCCGTGATCGCCTTGCGTGTGCCGCTCGATGCGGATATGGCGCCTTTCATTGCGCTGCTGCGCAATCTGGGCGTTGCCCACCGAGTGGCGGAACAGGCCAATGAGCAAGTGCTCTGGGTGCCCGACGAACACACGGCGGGTCAGGTACGTGAGCTGTATGCCCGGGTGCCGGAGGGCGATCCCAATCTGCAGCCGGTGCGTACCCAGGCCGTGCGCGAGCGCCCCGGCTTGCTCTCTCAGGCAAAAGGCAGCCCGCTGACGCTGATCGTGCTGGCGCTGACGCTGCTGGTCGCACTGCTGACCTGGGGCGGTGAAGACTACGATGTGGTCCGCTGGTTGAGCTTCGTCGACTTCCATATCGATGGTCAGTACATCTATTTCGGCACCTTCACTCAGGCGATGGACAGTGGCCAATGGTGGCGCGTGCTCACGCCAATGCTGCTGCATTTCGGCCTGCTGCACCTGACCATGAACAGCCTGTGGTATTGGGAACTGGGTCGCCGCATCGAGGTACGTCAGGGCGCCGTGATGCTACTGCTGCTAACGCTGTGGTTCGGTCTGGCAGCCAACGTGGCGCAGTATATCTACGGCGGGCCAGCCTTGTTCGGCGGCCTGTCCGGCGTGCTCTACGGCCTGCTTGGGCACTGCTGGCTGTTCCAGTGGCTGGCCCCGAATGAGGCCTACAAGCTGCCGCGCGGCGTGCTGGTGAGCATGCTGGTCTGGCTGTTGATCTGCATGACCGGCGTTTTCGAGCTGTTGCAGTTCGGCGCCATCGCCAACGCTGCCCATGTCGGTGGATTGGTGGCAGGGTGCGTCACCGGGCTGATTGGCGGTCTGCTGGCACGGCGTTTACAGCACGGTTGATCCCCGTAGCTGCCTCGGCTTGAGGGTCGAGATAGGGTAGAATCAGCGCTTTTCCAGCCTCGGAGCCAGTCATGTCCTCCTTCGTCGAATTGATCCGCAACATCACCCCGGACGTGTATGACAGCCTCAAGCTGGCCGTCGAGATCGGCAAGTGGCCGGACGGCCGCAAGCTCACTCAGGAGCAGAAGGAATTGAGCCTGCAGGCGATGATCGCCTGGGAGATCGAGAACCTGCCCGAGGATCAGCGTACCGGCTACATGGGGCCCTCCGAGTGCGCCTCGAAGTCCGCGCCGATCCCCAATCTGCTCTACAAATCGTCGGAAACCCTGCACTGATGTTAGAAGTAGCCCGTGGCGCCATGAGCAAGATGACAACCCAGCTCGACGCGCCAGTGCAGTATGCGTTTCGCCTGGGTGACGAGCAGATCGCCGTCAACCCGATGATCGGCAAGACCGTGCGCCTGGAGTTCCTGGGCGCGATTCATTGCAGCCATTGCGGCCGTAGAACCAAGACCAGTTTCAGTCAGGGTTATTGCTACCCCTGCATGCAGAAGCTTGCCCAGTGCGACCTGTGCATCATGAGCCCGGAACGCTGCCACTATGACGCCGGCACCTGCCGCGATCCCGGTTGGGGCGAGCAGTTCTGCATGACCGATCATGTGGTCTACCTGGCCAACTCGTCGGGCATCAAGGTCGGTATTACCCGCGCCACGCAGATCCCCACGCGTTGGATCGACCAGGGTGCGACTCAGGCGTTGCCGATCATGCGCGTGGCTACCCGTCAGCAGTCCGGTTTCGTCGAAGACCTGCTGCGCAGCCAAGTGGCCGACAAGACCAACTGGCGCGCGTTGCTCAAGGGCGATGCGACGCCGGTCGATCTGCTCGCCGTACGCGAGCGGATTTTCGAGGCTTGTGCCGAGGGCATGAGCGCGCTGCAGCAGCGTTTCGGCCTGCAGGCGTTGCAGCCGCTCAATGACCTGCCAGTGGTTGAAATTGCTTACCCGATCGAGGGCTATCCCGGCAAGATCACCAGCTTCAACCTGGACAAGAATCCCGTCGCAGAGGGCACGCTGCTGGGCATCAAGGGTCAGTACCTGATGTTCGATACCGGCGTGATCAATATCCGCAAGTACACCGCTTACCAGATCGCAGCCAGCTGCGCCGCCTGACCGGCAGGCGCTGCTGACGCCATTCACCTGTCTGCCACGCCAATGGGCGTGGCATCGAAGAGGTTCCCATGCGCACCGAGCAATCGAAGACCATCTACCTGAAGGACTATCAGGCGCCGGATTACCTGATTGACGAAACTCACCTGACCTTCGAGCTGTTCGAGGATCACACCCTGGTGCACGCCCAGTTGGTGATGCGCCGCAACCCGGCGCTGTCGGCTGATCTACCTGCGCTGACCCTCGACGGTCAGCAACTGGAACTGCTCGAGTTGAAGCTCGATGACCGTGAGCTGAGCGCCACCGACTACACGCTCACCGACAGCCACCTGACCCTGCAGCCGACCCAGGCCAGCTTCGTCGTCGACAGCAGCGTGCGCATCCACCCGGAAAGCAACACCGCACTGGAAGGGCTGTACAAGTCCAGTGGCATGTTCTGCACCCAGTGCGAGGCTGAAGGCTTCCGCAAGATTACCTACTACCTCGACCGCCCGGACGTGATGAGCAGCTTCACCACCACGGTGAGCGGCGACAAGCAGAAGTACCCGATCCTGCTGTCCAACGGCAACCCGGTCGCCAGCGGCCAGGAAGACGACGGTCGGCACTGGGCGACCTGGGAAGACCCGTTCAAGAAGCCGGCCTACCTGTTCGCTCTGGTCGCCGGTGATCTCTGGTGCGTGGAAGACAAGTTCACCACCATGAGCAGCCGCGAAGTGACGCTGCGCATCTATGTCGAACCGGAAAACATCGACAAGGTGCAGCACGCTATGGACAGCCTGAAGAAGTCCATGAAGTGGGACGAAGAGGTCTACGGTCGCGAGTACGACCTGGACATCTTCATGATCGTCGCGGTCAACGACTTCAACATGGGCGCCATGGAGAACAAGGGCCTCAACATCTTCAACTCCAGCGCCGTGCTGGCCCGCGCCGAGACGGCCACCGATGCCGCGCACCAGCGCGTCGAGGCGATCGTCGCCCACGAGTACTTCCATAACTGGTCGGGTAACCGGGTAACCTGCCGTGACTGGTTCCAGCTGTCGCTCAAGGAAGGCTTCACGGTGTTCCGTGATGCAGCGTTCTCGGCCGACATGAACTCGGCGACGGTCAAGCGCATCCAGGATGTTGCTTACCTGCGTACCCATCAGTTCGCCGAAGATGCAGGCCCCATGGCCCATCCGGTGCGCCCGGATGCGTACATGGAAATCTCCAACTTCTACACCCTGACCATCTACGAAAAGGGTTCCGAAGTGCTGCGCATGATCCACACCCTGCTGGGCGAAGAAGCCTTCCGCAAGGGATCGGATCTGTACTTCGAGCGCCACGATGGTCAGGCCGTGACCTGCGACGACTTCGTCAAGGCCATGGAAGACGCCAGTGGCATCGACCTGACCCAGTTCAAGCGCTGGTACACCCAGTCGGGCACGCCGCGCCTGGCCGTCGGCGAGCGTTACGACGCTGCTGCCAAGACCTACACGCTGACATTCACCCAGAGCTGCCCGGCTACGCCAGGGCAGAGCGAGGGCGACAAGTTGCCCTTCGTTATGCCGGTGCTGCTTGGTCTGCTCGACTCCCAGGGCAACGACCTGCCTCTACGCCTGCAGGGCGAGTCCGCTGCCGGTGGCAGCAGCCGCGTGCTGTCGGTGACCGAGGCGCAGCAGTCGTTCACCTTCGTCGATATCGCCGAGAAGCCGTTGCCTTCGCTGCTGCGTGGCTTCAGTGCACCGGTCAAACTGAGTTTCCCCTACGACCGCGATCAACTGATGTTCCTGATGCAGCACGACAGCGATGGTTTCAATCGCTGGGAGGCGGGTCAGCAGCTCAGCGTTCAGGTGTTGCAGGAGCTGATCGGCCAACACCAGCGTGGCGAGAAGTTGGTGCTCGATCAGCGACTGGTCAGCGCATTGCGCACCCTGTTGCAGGATGACTCGCTTGATCAGGCCATGGTCGCCGAGATGCTTTCGCTGCCGGGTGAGGCCTACCTCACCGAGATCAGCGACGTGGCCGATGTCGACGCCATCCACGGCGCCCGCGAATTCGCCCGCCAGCAGTTGGCCGAGGCCTTGTTCGAGCCGCTGTGGCAGCGTTATCAGGCCAACCGCGAGGTGTCGCGTACTACGCCCTACGTGGCCGAAGCCGAGCACTTCGCTCGTCGCGCCCTGCAGAACATCGCGCTGTCGTACCTGATGCTGACCGGCAAGCCCGAGGTTCTGGCGGCGACGCTGGAGCAGTACGAGGCGTGCGACAACATGACCGAGCGCCTGACTGCTTTGGCGGTGCTGGTCAACTCGCCGTTCGAAGCCGAGCGTGCGAAGACCCTGGAAGCCTTCGCCGAGCACTTCAAGGACAACGCCCTGGTCATGGATCAGTGGTTCAGCGTCCAGGCCGCCAGCACCTTGCCCGGCGGCCTTGCACGTGTTCAGGCTCTGATGGAGCACCCGGCATTCACCCTGAAGAACCCGAACAAGGTACGTGCATTGATCGGTGCGTTTGCCGGCCAGAACCTGGTGAACTTCCATGCTGCCGATGGCAGCGGTTATCGCTTCCTAGCCGACCAGGTGATCGTGCTCAACGCCCTCAATCCGCAGATCGCCTCGCGCCTACTGGCACCGCTTACCCGCTGGCGCAAGTACGGCAGCGAGCGCCAGGCGCTGATGACGGCGGAGCTGGAGCGGATTCTCGCCTCCGGTGAGCTGTCGGCGGATGTCTATGAGGTGGTGAGCAAGAGCCTGGCCTGAGCAGTCGGGATGGGCGACCTCTTCCGGTAGGAATGTCGCCCTATAGGCGAAGCGTTAGTGGCTTTCACGCGACATCTGCGTTGTCCGTGCGATTCGCCCGCAAGCAGGCTCCTACAAAGGCGGGTTGCCGCAGCAGAATTGGGTGTCTGGCTCAGTTGTGTAGGAGCCCGCTTGCGGGCGATGCAATAGTGGCCTGACTGCGACTGCAGCAATCGCCGCGGCGCTGGCATTCATTCGATTGCCGGCTGTCCAATCTGGATGCAGATCCTCTGCAACCATTAGAAACTCTCTGAAGGTCTGAAAAGTTCGTTCTAGAGCGGTTTGACTTGATTTAACGCGCATCATCGGGCCGAATGTTACCGTTCGTTCCCGCAGTAACGTTTTTCGTTACCTGGCGGAATCAAAAGTTACCTTCTTATAAGTCGACACACTTAATATTCGACGCTAGCGATTGACTAGCACGTGTGGCTGTGTGCGCTTCGCACCGCTTTCTGGGGAGGAGGCGGTTGAAAAGGCAGTAATCGAGAACTATTGGTCAGTGGACGATCAGTCATAAAAAGACGGTGCGGGGCTGCTCTGGAAAAGCGGTTTCGGCTAATACGATCGTTTGAATTGGCACCAAGGTTGCACTGCATAAGGCAGTGATGCCAGCCAGTTCAGCGCAATGACAGGACACCCAACAAGGTGTCCGCCAGGCCCACCGAAAATCGGGCCGGATAGAACAACGACTGTCTGTCTGCGGAGTAGAGATTCAATGCGTATCAAGTCCTTTGAGCCGGCCTTGCGCCTGGTTCCGGCGAAGGCGGGTTATGCCCTGGCCAGCGTGTTACCGCTGCTGGTCGCGGTACCCGTACAAGCGGTGGAGTTCAGCTTCGCCGACAACGAAATCAGTGGCTCGCTCGACACCACGCTGTCCTACGGGCAGCTGTGGCGTGTGCAGGGGCAGAGCAGAAGCAACGACGACGTCAACGTCAACGACGGCAATCGCAATTTCGGTACCGGACTGGTTTCCGAAGTGTTCAAGATCACCTCCGATCTGGAAGTGAATTACCAGAACTACGGCGTCTTCGTGCGCGGCACAGCGTTCTATGACACCCAGATCATGGATAAGCGCAACGACTTCAACAGCGGCAACAGGCCCGCTCAGCCGAGCCAGAACTTCCCGGATGACGACAGCTTCACCCGGGACACTCGGCACAAGGCCGGACGCGATGCGCAGATCCTCGATGCCTACGTGTATGGCAACTGGGATGTCGCCGAGCGTCCGGTCAGCGCGCGTCTGGGCCGGCAGGTGTTCAACTGGGGTGAGGGAGTGTTCTATCGCGGTGGCGTGAACACCAGCAACCCGGTGGACGGCGCACGTTTCCGACTGCCCGGTTCGGAAATCAAGGAAGTGCTGATCCCTGTCGAGGCGGTCAGTTTCAATATCGGCCTGACCGACAATCTGTCGATGGAGACTTTCTATCAGTTCAACTGGAAGGAAACCGCCATCGACCCGGTAGGCAGCTACTTCTCCGAGACCGACCTGTTCGCCGAGGGCGGCAACACGGCTTACACTCGTCAACCTGCATTGATTCCGCTGGCTGGGTTGTACAGCGGCCTTGGCGCTACGGGTGGTCTACAGGGTGGCCGTAACGTGGACGCCAATGGCTATATCAAGGTGGCCTCCATCGGCAAGGACATCAACGCCAAGAACGACGGTCAGTTCGGCGTAGCTTTTCGCTATATCGCCGAGCAATTGAACTCGACCGAATTCGGCTTCTACTTCGTTAACTATCACTCGAAAGAACCTGTTGTCGCGGCGGATCTGGGCGACTACGCAGGTCTGGATTTGGCGACTATCGCAGGTACATGTGCCGCATTAGGGCCTGCCTGTCCAAACCCGGCTCTTGCCGCAGGTGGCTTGGCCACTATTGATGTCGCCAACCAAGTTAACGCCCGCCGCGAGTACGTCGAAGATATCCGCATGTACGGCTTCAGCTTCAATACCACCCTGGGCAATGCCTCTCTGTTCGGTGAGCTGTCCTATCGGCCGAACCTGCCGATCGGTGTCGCTGCGACCAACGACCTACTCGGCGATCTGCTGCGTCAGGCGCCACAAGTGGTGCAGGGCCAGCAGGTGAATATCGGTGGCAGCGCTCTGCAGCTCGGCGAGCAGATCCACAACTACGAGCGGGTCGAGGCCTATAACGCGTCGCTGGGTACCATCTACAATTTTGGCCCGTCACTGGGTTTCGATGCCCTGACCGGCGTGGCCGAGCTGGCCTCCGAGCACCTGCGCGGCAGCGACCTGAAGTACACGGCCTACGATGGTTCGACCCGCTACTACGCCGGGCGCGGCGACTCCTCCTATGTCTTCGGCTATGGCCGCAGTTACCAGGTCAACAAGAACGCCTATGGTTACACCCTGGTGCTGTCCGGCACCTGGAACGACGTCCTGGCCGGGGTCAACCTGTCGCCCTTCGTCGTCTACAAGGATGACTTCGAGGGTAACTCCTACCAGACCGGCAATTTCATTGAGGGCCGCAAGGCTTACACCCTAGGTATGAAGGCCAGCTACATGAACAGCCTGGAAGCCGAGCTGCAGTACACCGAGTTTTCCGGTGGTGGTAACAATAACGCCGTGCGCGACCGCGACAATATCGGCGTCAACGTCAAATACTCCTTCTGATCACGGAGATACAGGATGCTGAACATCAAAGGCGTTGCAGTCGCGCTGGTTCTGCTGGCCGGTAACAGCCTGGCGGCGGTATCGCCTCAGGACGCGGCCAAGCTGGGCGCCAGCCTGACGCCGCTTGGCGGTGAGAAGGCCGGCAACGCAGCGGGCACCATTCCGGCCTGGACGGGCGGAATCACCCAGGCACCGGCTGGTTATCAGGGCTCGGGCAAGCACCATGTCGATCCGTTCGCGGACGACAAACCGCTGTTCACCATCACCAAGGCCAACCTGCAGCAGTACCGGGACAACCTCACGCCCGGGCAGATCGCACTGTTCGAAGCCTACCCGGATACCTACCAGATGCCGGTGTACGCCAGCCGCCGCTCCGGTTCGGCGCCGCAGTGGGTCTACGACAACACGGCGAAGAATGCCGTCAGCGCCAAACTGCTCGACGGCGGCAACGGCTTTGCCGATGCCTTCGGCGGCATTCCGTTCCCGATCCCGCAGAGTGGTGTCGAGGCGCTCTGGAACCACATCGCCCGTTATCGCGGCACCTACATCGTGCGACGCGCCTCGGAAGTGGCGGTGCAGCGTAATGGCTCCTTCTCGCTGGTCACTTCGCAGCAGGAGGCGATGTTCAAGTTCTACGATCCGCAGGGCAGTTACGCCAACCTGAACAATATCCTGTTCTACTACCTGTCCTTCACCCGCAGTCCGGCGCGTCTGGCCGGTGGTGCGGTGCTGGTTCACGAGACCCTCGATCAGGTCAAGGAGGCGCGCCAGGCTTGGGGTTACAACGCCGGTCAGCGCCGCGTTCGGCGGGCACCGAACCTCGCGTATGACACACCGATCTCCGCAGCCGATGGCCTGCGCACCGCCGATGATACGGACATGTTCAATGGCGCCCCGGATCGTTACGACTGGAAGCTGCTCGGCAAGCGGGAAATCTACATCCCTTACAACAACTACAAGGTCACCAGCCCGCAGGTCAAATACAAGGATCTGCTGCAGGTCGGTCACCTCAATCCGGCTTTCACTCGCAGTGAGTTGCACCGGGTGTGGGTTGTGGAGGGCACGCTCAAACCCAGCGCCCGGCATATCTACTCCAAGCGCACACTGTATCTCGACGAGGACAGCTGGCAGGCCGCGGTGGTCGATCAGTACGATGGCCGCGGTGAATTGTGGCGCGTGTCTCTGGCGTACCTGAAGAACTACTACGAGCTGCCGACTACCTGGTCTGCGCTGGATGTGTTCCACGATCTGCAGGCGCGTCGTTACCACGTGCAGAATCTGGATAACGAAGAAGCCAACACCATCGACTTCAGCCAGCCGGTTGCCAATGATGGTTACTTCACGCCGGCTGAGTTGCGCCGCCGAGGAACTCGCTGAGTCGATGGCGTGATTGATTGCGCGGCTGTCATTCGCGCGGTCGATAACGCGGGCTTTTTCTTACAAAACAGTGGATTTTGGATCCGCAAAGGCCGCTAGCATGAGCGTCGTTTCACAGGCGCTGGCAATAACAAGAAGAAGGGGGAGTTTTGTATGAGTGAGCCCATTTTGCGGCGCATCAGGGGCGGGAAAAGCGTGCAGCCCGTGCTGCAGGCACTATCGCTGTGCGCGCTGCTGGTGGTTGCCGCGCCGCTCGTGCAGGCGCAAGCCGCTGGCGAGGCGGCGACCTATTCGGTGCCGTCTGCGAAGGCCGTTTCCAGCCTCCTGCTCGATATCGCCCATGCCGGTAAACGCCTGGTCGCGGTCGGCGAACGCGGCCACATCCTCTATTCCGATAACGACGGTGCGAACTGGGAGCAGGCCAAGGTGCCCACCCGGCAGATGCTCACCGCGGTGTTCTTCGTCGACGACAAGCACGGCTGGGCGGTCGGTCACGATGCCCTGGTACTGGCTACCACCGATGGCGGGGCCACCTGGAGCAAGCAGTTCGAGGATCTGCAGCGCGAGGCGCCATTGCTCGACGTCTGGTTTAAGGATCTGCAGCACGGCTTCGCCATCGGCGCCTACGGTGCGCTGTTGCAAACCACCGATGCTGGCACCACCTGGGAAGATGTCAGCGACCGTCTCGACAACGAAGACGCCTATCACCTCAACGCTATCACCGAGGTGAAGGACACCGGCCTGTTCATCGTTGGCGAAATGGGCAGCCTGTTTCGCTCCGTCGATGGCGGAGAAACCTGGGAGACTCTGGAAGGGCCATACCAGGGCTCGCTGTTCGGCGTGCTGGCCACCGGCGAGCCACAGGGCCTGCTGGTCTATGGCCTGCGCGGGCATCTGTTCCACTCTGCCGACGGCGGCGACAGCTGGCAGCAGATTGCGCTCACGACTGCCAGCGGCGGCATCCTGGAGTTCGGCCTGGCCAACGCTAGCTTGCTCGACGACGGCAGTATCGTGGTGGTCGGGCATGGCGGCAGCGTGCTCAAGAGTACCGATCATGGAAATAGCTTCAGCGTATTCAATCGCCCGGATCGGGTGTCGCTGGCAGGTGTGACCGCGGGTGC
Source organism: Pseudomonas sp. PME37.24/006 (assembly GCF_055556635.1). Classification (NCBI taxonomy): domain Bacteria; kingdom Pseudomonadati; phylum Pseudomonadota; class Gammaproteobacteria; order Pseudomonadales; family Pseudomonadaceae; genus Pseudomonas; species Pseudomonas sp. PME37.24/006. The sequence goes on along the minus strand of NZ_JBVHNL010000002.1, from coordinate 799,274 downwards.
CGATGGCAAACTGATTCTGGTGGGGCAGGGCGGCGTACGCCTGGCCTCGTCGACCGGTGCCAATCCAGGCCAACAATAACAAGCTGGGGTAGTGTTCGATGAGTAACCATCACCAAGACAAGGCCAGCCTGCTTGAGCGCCTGATCTTCAACAACCGGCCGGCAGTGATCCTGATCTGCCTGCTGGTCAGCGTGTTTCTGTTCTTCCAGGCGACTCAGGTCAGGCCGTCGACCAGCTTCGAGAAGATGATTCCGCTGAGCCATCCGTTCATTCAGAACATGATGGAGCACCGCAACGACCTGGCCAACCTGGGCAATACCGTGCGTATTTCCGTGGAGGCCAAGGATGGCGACATCTTCAGCAAGGATTACATGGAGACGCTGCGGCTGATCAACGACGAAGTGTTCTACATCCCAGGCGTCGACCGCTCCGGGCTGAAGTCGCTGTGGAGCCCCAGCGTGCGCTGGACCGAGGTCACCGAAGAAGGTTTCGCCGGTGGCGAGGTGATTCCGCAGACCTACGACGGCAGCCCACAGAGCCTCGAGGAACTGCGCAGCAACGTACTCAAGTCCGGGCAGATCGGTCGCCTGGTTGCGAACAACTTCAAGTCCAGCATCATCGATGTGCCGCTGCTCGAGTCCTACCCGGATCCCGAGGATCAGGGCCGGCAGATCAAACTCGATTACCAGGCCTTCTCCCACCAGCTGGAAGAGAAGATCCGCAGCAAGTATCAGGCGCAGAATCCGGACGTGCAGGTGCACATCATTGGTTTCGCCAAGAAGGTCGGTGATCTGATTGATGGCCTGGTCATGGTGGCGCTGTTCTTTGGCGTGGCACTGCTGATCACCTTCGTGCTGCTGTACTGGTTCACCTGGTGCATACGCAGCACCATTGCCGTGCTGATCACCACCTTGGTAGCGGTCGGCTGGCAACTGGGACTGATGCATACCGTCGGCTTCGGGCTCGATCCGTATTCCATGCTGGTGCCGTTCCTGATCTTTGCCATCGGCATATCCCACGGTGTGCAGAAGATCAATGGTATCGCCTTGCAATCCGGTGGTTGCGAAGACGCGCTGACGGCGGCGCGGTTGACCTTCCGGCAACTGTTCCTTCCCGGGATGATCGCCATCCTCGCTGACGCCGTTGGCTTCATTACCCTGCTGCTCATCGATATCGGCGTAATCCGTGAACTGGCCATCGGCGCGTCCATCGGTGTCGCGGTCATCGTCTTCACCAACCTGATCCTGCTGCCGGTGGCGATCTCCTATATCGGCATCAGTAAGAAAGCCGTGGAGCGCAGCAAGCGTGACGCGGTGAGTGAGCATCCGTTCTGGCGTCTGCTGTCCAACTTCGCCAGTTCCAGGGTCGCGCCGATTTCCGTCGCGCTGGCCTTGTTCGCCGGCATCGGTGGCTTCTGGTACCAGCAGCAGAACCTGCAGATCGGCGATCTCGATCAGGGCGCGCCCGAGCTGCGTCCGGATTCGCGCTACAACCTCGACAACGATTTCGTGATCCGCAACTACTCGACCAGCTCCGATGTGCTGGTGGTGATGGTCAAGACCGCGCCGGAAGGCTGTTCGACCTACGAAGCCCTGGCGGCCATGGACGAGCTGATGTGGACGATGGACAACACGCCTGGCGTGCAGTCGTCGATCTCCATGGTCAGCGTGTCGCGGCAACTGATCAAGGGCATGAACGAGGGCAACCTGAAATGGGAAACCCTGTCGCGTAACCAAGACGTGCTCAACAACTCCATCGCCCGTGCCGACGGCCTGTACAACGCCGACTGCTCGGTGGCACCGGTGCTGGTGTTCCTCGAGGATCACAAGGCCGAGACACTGAAGCGCACTGTGGCGGCGGTCGAAGGTTTCGTCGCCGAGCATGAGTCAGAGAATGTGCATTTCCTGCTGGCCGCCGGTAACGCGGGTATCGAAGCCGCAACCAACGAGGTGATTGGGACTTCGGAACTGCTGATCCTGGTGCTGGTGTACCTGTGCGTGGGCATCATGTGCATGATCACCTTCCGCTCCTTCGCCGCGACCGTGTGTATCGTGCTGCCACTGATCCTCACCTCGATCCTCGGCAACGCCCTGATGGCGTTCCTCGGCATCGGTGTGAAAGTCGCGACTCTGCCGGTAATCGCTCTGGGTGTGGGCATTGGCGTGGACTATGGCATCTACATCTACAGCCGCCTGGAAACGTTCCTGCGCGCGGGCTTGCCGTTGCAGGAAGCCTATTACCAGACCCTGCGCTCCACCGGTAAGGCGGTGCTGTTCACCGGTCTGTGCCTGGCCATCGGCGTGGCGACCTGGATGTTCTCGGCGATCAAGTTCCAGGCCGATATGGGCCTGATGTTGACCTTCATGTTCATCGTCAACATGTTCGGCGCCCTGTGGCTGCTGCCGGCTCTGGCGCACTTCCTGATCAAGCCGGAGAAGCTGGCCGGCAAGAAAGGTGGTTCGCTGCTGGCTCATTGAAGCCGATTGCGACTTGAAGAAACCGCGGTCTGGCCGCGGTTTTTTTTGCCCTGTGACTCCTGGCTATCACCCTTTGGGGCATGCGTGTTTTCTTCAATACACCTGGGTGGCTACCGGGTAATTTGCCTCACTCAAGATCAGTGGTGGGGGCGTGCGTGATGAGTCTGTTTTTGTCCATGGCGGCCTTTGCGCTGGCCGCCTCGATTTCTCCCGGGCCGGTCAATCTGGTTTCGCTGAGTACCGGTGCGCGGTATGGCTTGCGGGTTGCGCTGCGACATGTCGCCGGCGCAACGCTGGGCTTCACCTTGCTGCTGGTACTGATCGGCATGGGGCTGCACGAACTGTTGTCACTATTACCCTGGCTGACCGCCGCGATTAAGTGGGCGGGCGTGGCATTTCTGCTGTACCTGGCGTGGCGATTGGCGGCCGACGATGGTTCGCTGCAGGCGGGCGAGGGCGCGCCGGTCGCTTCGTTCATGCACGGCGCGCTCATGCAGTGGCTCAACCCCAAGGCCTGGCTGGCGGCGATCGCCGGCATGGGTGCCTTCGTTGCCGATGGTGAGGTGTTGCTGGTCTGGCAGTTCGCCGCGATCTACTGCGTGGTGTGTTACCTATCGCTGGCCTGCTGGGCGTATGCCGGAACCTGCCTGCAGCCCTATCTGCAGGAACCGCGCAGAGTTCGAGTGTTCAATCGGGTTCTGGCTGTGCTGCTGGTCGCTAGTGCGGGGTATCTGTTGCTGGCATGAGCCGAAGTCAAAGCGTCGGAGAACCGTAGCCCGTGGTTGAGCGAAGCGATACCCGGGGCAGCCCTGCGAGTGATACCTGGGTATCGCTGCGCTCAACGCCAGGCTACGGCGTCGGGCCAGGGGCGTTATCGCTAGCCGCGGTATTGGCCGGGGGTGGCGGCGAGGAATTGTTTGAAGGTGCGCTGAAAATGCGCCTGGTCGGCGAAGCCGGCTTCCAGGGCGACGTCGGCCAGTGGCGCACCGCTCTTCAGGCGCGAGTGGGCGAACTGGATACGGCGGTTGAGCAGGTAGGCGTGAGGCGTCATGCCGTAGCGTTGCTTGAAGCCGCGAATCAGTTGCGACGGTGATAGCTGTGCGGCCTCGCACAGTGTGTCGAGGCTGAGCGTTTCGCCGCAGTGCTGGTGGATCAGGCGGGCGGCGTGTTCCAGGCGTGGGTTGATGCTCTCGTCGCTGTCGCCTTCCAGCGCCAGGCGTTGTAGGGCGAGGCTGAAGAAGGCCGTTGCCTGAGCGGCCTTGCCGTTCGGGCCAAGCGCCGGATTGAGCAGGCTTTCACGTAATTGCAGCAAGCTCTGATACAGCTCGGCATCCTCACTGGCGATGCAGGCGAAGCGCTGGAAGACCGGCGTATCGGTCAGCCCCTGCGCCTGCTGCAGGCGACCCAGCCACTGTGGGTCGACATACAGCATCAGGTACGACCAGGGTTGCCCGTCGATGGGGTTGCAGGCATGCACGTCGCCCGGATTCATCAACACCACGGTGCCTTGGCTGACGCGGTGATCCACCTCGCGATTGCTGTAGGTGCTCTGCCCGTGGGTGATCGCTCCGATGGAGAAGATCTCGTGGCTGTGCCGGCCATAGCAGACCTGACGGCCATCCTCGATCGAGCGCAGCTCGACGAAGGGCAGAGCGGTATCACGCCAGAAGCTGGGATGTGCAGACGCGGGACGATCGCCCATCGGTCTCTCCTGTTCAGCGTGGATAAAGAGGCGGCAACTGGGTGGTTTCCTGGCCGTTTTCCTGGTTTTTTTCGGCTGCCGGCAGCTCGCCGATGGCCTGCCACAACTGGGCGCCTTGCCAGTGCTGACCACTTTCGCTGTACAGCGCGCCGTTGAGGCCGTCGAGAGCCTCGGACAACGGCGTGAAACGGGCTGCCATATCGGCCAGGGTTTCCGGCTGTTGGCGTGCCCAAGCATCCAAGGCCTGGCGGGTGGCATGGCTGTCGTTGGCCAGGCAGGCACGCTTGAGGTCGTCGAGCAAGGTACGGGGGCTCGGGCCGGTTTGTGCGGCGCGCTGGATGGCTGGCTGGCGCCGTGCGTGCCACCACAGGCCGAAGCCGAGCACGGTAGTGAGCGCGAACAGCAGGGTACTCAGTTGCCACGGCCATAGCAGAACGTCTTCTACCGGCGTGCTGCGCGGGCGTGGTTCCACCGGCTGCTCCACGCTCATGGCCGGATCGGCTGCCACTTCCAGGCTACGCCCGGGTAGGGTCGTGCGCTCCAGGCGATCCTCATGGGTGTTCCACCACACCACCTCGACTGCCGGCAGCTCCAGCGTACCCGCCTTGCTGGCCACCAGGGCCTCACGCTCCTCACGGCTGCCGATCAGGCCGCGTTCGTTGCTTTCATTGTTCAGCTGCGGCTGATCCGGATAGCGGCGCAGGCCATCCACGGTGGTCGCTGGCAGCGGCGGCAACTGAGCGCTGGATAGCCCATCGGCCTTGAGCATCAGGCTGCGGGTCAGCGAGTCGCCGACCTTGATCTGGCCGGGTTCCGGGCTCCAGGCCTCGGCCAGGCTCAGGGCGCGGGCCGGCAGCCATGGCACGTCAGCGGGGTAATCGGCAGGCTTCGCCTTGACCGTCAGCGGGATTTCTGGGGATTTGACCCGCGTGACCTTGCCGGGGCGCGGCCCGAATGGCAGGTAGTCGTTCTTGTTGGAGCGGTCGACCAAAGTGGCGCTGAACACCTGCCCGGGAATCGTCAGTTGGCCGCTCTTCTGCGGGAAGATCGCATAGCGCAGCTCGATCACACCATGGCGAACCCCGCCGATGTCCTGTTCATAGGTGCGTGGCTCGCCGAGGGATTCGACGCGGGCATCGGCGATTTCCAGCGGCGTCAGGCTGCTGTCGTCATACAGCGATACGGAGTGGTAGATGCGCAGGGTCAGCACGCTCTGCGCCTGCACGTAGACGCTCTCGTGATCCAGGCTGGCATCGATGAACACCGGTGCCATCTGCTCATCTGCGCTCTTGGTGGCCGATTCCAGCACGTGCAGGCTGATCGGCTGACTTTGCGAGTTGCCCAGACGCAGCGGAGGCACCACCACGTAGCCGCTATGGCGCGGCCGCAGGGTGACGATCCAGCGCGTGGTGGCGCGGGCTTCGCCGTTCAGGGTGGTGAGACGATTGACCTGGCGGGTGCCGAGCACTTCGAACAGCTCGTTGAGCGGCGCCAGATCCGGCTTGCCGAACTGGGTGGAGTCCGTGTACTCCAGGGTCAGGTCGACGCTTTCGCCCAGGTTCAGCCGGCTGCGGTCGATGCTGGCGATAAAGTCCTGCGCGCTGGCCTGAAACGCCAGCAGGCAGAAGAGCAGGGTGCAGAGCAGGCGGGTCATCGTGGCTGTTCCTGACGCTGTTGCTGTTCGTACCAGAATTTGCGGCGCAGCAATTCGCCCGGGTCATCGGGAATCTGCCGCAGCCATTGTTCCAGAGCCTGGCGGCGCTCGCCATCGAGAGGGGTATCGTCTTCCGAGCTGCCCGTGTCGGGTTGTGGCGATGACGGCTTTTCCGCGTTCTCACCTGTCTCGGATGGCTGATCCGGCGAGGTTTTCGGCTCGCTCGGTGGCTGTTGCTCCTGCGGGGTGCCGGGCTGGCCCTGACTGGCCTCGCGCTCGTCCGGTGTGGGCGCCGCAGATTGGCCGGGCTGCTGTTGTTCGTTGCTTTCGTCGCGCTCTTGTTCGTCTGGCTGATCTTTCTGCTCGGTTTGCTGCTGTTCACGCTGGCGCAGCAGTTCTTCCACTAGTGCCTTGTTCTTTTGCGCCTGCAGCAACTGCGGGTCGATTTCCAGCGCGCGTTCGTAGGCGTCTACGGCGGCTTCCAGCTCGTTGCTGCGGGCCAGGGCGTTGCCGCGGTTGTACAGCGACACCGCGCTGTCGCTCCGGGCGAACTGCTCGGCAGCGGCGGCGTAGTCGCCGGCTTCATAAAGCGCCAGGCCGCGCCACTGCGGATCATCGAAACGCTCTGCGGCCTCCTTGGGGCGCTGCGCTTCGAGCAGGCGCTGGCCCTGCTGATCGGCACGCAGCCAGAGATCGTCGAAGCTGAACGCCATGCCCGTCTGCGGGGTGCCCAGCAACAGCAGCGGAAGGCACAGCAGCCAGCCGCGGCGCCCGGCGCAGGCCGCCAGCAACAACAGCGGCAGCAACAGCCAGTAGCCCTGATCGGCCCAGCTACGCAGTTGCGTCTTGTGGCCGTTGTCGCGCAACTGCTGCGGGCCATCGAGCAGGCCTAGAGTACGCAGGTCGCGCTCGTCGAGGCTGATAGCGCGGTATTGGCCGCCGAGGTCGCGAGCGAACCGGCTCAAACCGGCCGTGTCCAGGCGCGGCATGAGGATGGCGCCCTGATCGTCCTTCATGAAGGTGCCGTCTTCCTGGACGATCGGTGCGCCCTCGCTGCTGCCGACACCGAGAATGCGCAGACGCTCACCCCGGTTGCCGAGCAGCTTGCCGATGGCGCTGCGCTCGCTGTCATCGAGGCTGCTGGTGATCAGCAGCAGGCGGCCCTGGCCTTGAGCGCCGTCCTTGAGCAGTTGCAGAGCCCTGGCTACGGCGAGGTCGGCGCGTTTGCCCGGTTCCGGCATGATCGATGGCTTAAGCGCTTCGAGGAGGTTGCGGCTGGTGCCCAGGTCGTCCGACAGCGGCACCACGGTGTGGGCGCTGCCGGCGTACACGACGATGGCGGTCTGTGCGTCACCGCGGGCCTGCAGCAGATCGAGCAGTTTGCGGCGTGCCTGGGCCAGGCGGTTGGGTGAGGCGTCGCTGGCCAGCATCTGCGGGGTCAGCTCGAGCATCACCACCAGCGGATCGGCCGGCTTCATGTCGTTCTGTTCCACCCGCTGCCAACTGGGGCCGAGCAGCGCCAAGATGGCCAGCAGCCAGGCCAGACCGAGGGCGATCCACGGCAGGCGACTGCTGCGACCGCGGCCGCCGCGTAGCAGCACGGCATGGAAGGCGGGCGGTAACAGCGTCTGCCAGCGGCCGCTGCGTTTTTCCCGGTGCGTGAGCAGCCACAGCAGCCAGGCCATCAAAGGCAGCAGCAATAGCCACCAAGGGCGCAAGATATGGGGCCACAGCCCGGTGAATTCGATCATGGTGCCTTGCGCCTCAGTCGCTGCATGAGGGTGAGGCGCTGCTGACGTAATTGTGGCCACAGGCTACGGGCCACCAGGGCCAGGCTGAGCAGCACGGCCGTTGCCAGGGGCCATGAATAGAGTGCCAGGGCAGGGCGCGCCAGGGTCGGTTGCTGGGCCACCGGCTCGAGACGGTCGAGGGTGGCTTCGATGGCCTGCAACTCGCTCTGATCGCGGGCGCGGAAGTATTCGCCGCCGGTGAGCTCGGCAATCGCGCGCAGGGTCGGCTCGTCCAGATCCAGGCTCGGGTTGAAACCGAACGCCGCGAAGTTGCCACCTTGCTGCGGGTCGGCGCCGATGCCGATGGGATAGATGGTCACGCCTTCTTCGGCAGCGAGGCGGGCGGCGGTCATCGGCTCGATTTCGCCGCCGTTGTTGGCGCCATCGGTGATCAGCACCAGCACGCGGCTGTGCGCCGGCCGCTGACGCAGACGTTTGACCGCCAGGCCGATGGCGTCGCCGATGGCGGTGTTCTTGCCGGCGATGCCGATCACCGCTTCGTCGAGCCAGGTGCGCACGGTCTGCCGGTCGAAGGTCAGCGGCGCCTGCAGGTAGGCCTGGCTGCCGAACAGGATCAGCCCGAGTCGATCGCCGGTGCGACCTTCGATGAAATCGCCCATCAGGTGTTTGACCAATACCAGGCGGCTGACTTCCTCGTCCTCCCAGCGCATGTCGGCGTAATCCATCGAGCCGGATACGTCCACGGCGATCAGCAGGTCACGCCCGCTGGCTGGCAGCGGCAGCGGCTCGCCGACCCATTCGGGGCGGGCCGCGGCGCAAAGCAGCAGCAGCCAGAGCAGAGCAAAATGCACCTGTTTCTTCCAGGGCGGCAACTGCAGGCGAGCACGTCGACCGGAGAGGTTCTCCAGCTCACCGAGGAAACTCACCTGCAACGCCGCTTCGCCGCTGTCGGCCGGCGGCAGCCACATACGCAGCAGCCAGGGCAGCGGCGCGAGCAGAAAGATCCACGGCCAGGCGAACTCAAACATGTTTGCGGATCCAGATGCCAACGGCCTGACTGAGACCCTCGATGGCCTTGTCGTCGAGGGTGCACTGTGGCTTGTAGGCGCCTTCGACCAGGATCATCCAGCGGGTCAGGCCGGCGGCCGGACAGCGGTTGTCGAGAAACGCCAGCCAGGCGCGGCTGCTCAGGGTATGGCTGTGGCTGTCCGGGTAACGTTCGCGGCACAGGCGCTTGAGCAAGCCGTTGATCTGTTGCAGCCAGGGCCCGGCAGGGGCGCCGTCGTAGGGTTTGCTGAGGCGTTGCAGTTCCTGCAGGGCGGCCTCGCGCAGTGGGTCGAGGGGCTGTTCGGCAGCCTGTTTGCGCTTCGGTTTGGGCAGCCGCTTGATCAGCCGCCAGGTGGCCCATGCCAGCAGCGGCAATAGCAACGCGAGCAGCCACCAACCAGGGGCGGGCGGCCACCAGCCAACGGCGGCCGGGGCGATCAGTGGCTGCAGTTGATCCAGCGGGTTCATGCCGATTTACCGGGGCGCAGGTTGTTCAGGTGTTCACGCAACTGATCGACCAGTTCATGACCGGTGGACAGTGATAGCAAGGGCACACCGAGCTTCTGCGCCAGGCGCAACCAGCGTGCCTGGCGGGCCTGTGCCTGGCCCGCGTAGCTGTGCTGCAGGTTGGCGTCCTCGGTATCCACTTCCAACTGGGCTTCCCCATCGGCGAAGCGCAGCAGGCCGGATGCCGGCAGGGCATGATCGAGAGGGTCGGAGACTGGTAGCAGCAGCAGGTCGGTGTGCCTGGCGAGCAGGATCAGCTGTTGCTCGCTGCTGTCGCTCAGCGTGCGTTCGTCGCAGAGGATCACTACCAGGCTGCCGGGGCGCAGCACTTCGCGGGCCCGGCGCAGGGCCTGACCGAAGCTGTCCCGGTAGACTGGCGCGTCACCATCCAGCGCCTGGTTGGCACGGGCCAGGCGGCTGAGCAGTTGCAGCAGGCTCTGCTTGCTGCGTCGCGGTTTGATTTCGTGATGCTCCTGGCCGCCGAATACCAACCCGCCGATGCGGTCGTTATGGCCCAGTGCGGCCCAGCCGATCAGGCCGGCGGCACGGGCGGCGAGCACCGATTTGAACATCAGGCCGGAGCCGAAGAACAGCTGGCGGCTCTGTTCCACAAGAATGTAGATCGGCCGTTCGCGCTCTTCGTGGAACAGCTTGGTATGCGGCTCCTGGGTACGCGCGGTCACGCGCCAGTCGATGGTGCGCACGTCGTCGCCGGGCTGGTAGACCCGCACCTGATCGAAGTCCACGCCGCGCCCGCGCAGTTTCGAATGGTGCAGGCCGATCAGCGGGCTGCGCCTGCCAGGCGAGGAGAACAGTTGCACTTCACGCACGCGATGGCGCATGTCGATGAGTTGGTTGAGATCGGTACGGATGCCCGCCTGCAGCTCAGGGTTATCCGCGTGCGATTGCATCAGGCTACTGCAACCACGTCGAGGATGCGCTGGATCACGCGATCCTGATCGATACCCGAGGCTTCCGCTTCGAACGACAGGATGATGCGGTGGCGCAGCACATCGAACAGCACCGCCTGGATGTCTTCAGGGCTGACGAAGTCGCGACCTGCCAACCAGGCATGAGCGCGTGCACAGCGATCCAGGGCGATGGAGCCACGTGGGCTGGAGCCGTGGGCTATCCACTCGGCCAGCTCGGCGTCGAACTTGCCCGGGGTGCGTGAGGCCATCACCAGTTGCACCAGGTATTCCTCCACCGCATCGGCCATGTACAGGCCGAGAATTTCCTTACGCGCAGCGAAGATCGCCTGCTGGCTCAGGCGGTGATCCGGTTTGGTTTCACCGTGCAGCGCTTCGCCGCGAGCCTGAGCGAGAATCTTGCGTTCCACGCTGGCATCGGGGAAACCGATCTTCACGTGCATCAGGAAACGATCAAGTTGCGCCTCTGGCAGCGGATAGGTGCCTTCCTGCTCGATCGGGTTCTGGGTGGCCATGACCAGAAATAGTGGCGACAGGTCGTAGGTGCTACGGCCTACCGATACCTGCCGCTCGGCCATGGCCTCGAGCAGTGCCGATTGCACCTTGGCGGGCGCGCGGTTGATCTCGTCGGCGAGCACCAGGTTATGGAAGATCGGCCCCTGCTGGAACACGAAACTGCCGGTTTCCGGGCGATAGATCTCGGTGCCGGTGATGTCGGCGGGTAGCAAATCCGGGGTGAACTGAATGCGGTGGAACTCGGCTTCGATACCTTCGGCCAGCTCCTTGATCGCTTTGGTCTTGGCCAGGCCCGGAGCGCCCTCGACCAGCATGTGGCCGTCGGCGAGCAGGGCGATCAGCAGGCGATCGATGAGTTTTTCCTGACCGAGGATCTGGCTGGCCAGGAAGTGGCGAAGGGAGAGCAGCGCGTCTCTGTGTTCCATAGGTTTTCCAGGATGGAAATCGCGAGCGACGACCCCGCTCGTCAGGGCCAACCATGATAATCGAAGGCAGGGGGGTTAAGCCATGCGGGGCATGCTCTGCTGCGCATATCGCTACCATACGCTGCTTCGATCGTGTGCCCGGTCACGTATCCGGCCGGCCGCCGCGCAGTGGCGCGCCCGGCCGGTGATGGGTTCAAGCGATGCGGAACTGGTTGGCGCTCTGGTTGAGGGCTTCGACCTGACGCGACAACCCCTGGGTGTGTTCGTCGAGGCTAAGGCGCAGCGTCTTGGTCTTGCCAGTGTGCAGGTTGATGTCCTCGACCTTGGTGGCGATTTCTTCGGTACTGCCGGACACCTGTTCGATGGCGACCACAACCTGGCTCATCTGTGCATTGAGCTGCTCCATTGAGTCGGTGATGCCCTCAATGGCGCTGGCCACTTCGCCGGAACTGCGCTGACCCGCTTCCGCCAGGCTCAGGCCGCTGGTCATCAACTGATCCATCTGCTGCGTCTGTTGCCTGAGTTCATTGACGATGGCTGCGATATCGGTGGTGGCAGCCATGGTTTTCTGTGCCAGGGAACGAACTTCGTCAGCCACCACCGAGAAACCACGCCCGGCTTCGCCGGCCCGCGCTGCCTCGATAGCGGCGTTGAGGGCCAGCAGGTTGGTCTGGTCAGCCAGGCCGTTGATCACGCCAATGATACTGGTGACCTTGCCGCTAGACTGGGTGAGGGCGCTGACCTGGGCGTGTGTGTTCTGAATCAACTGCGCCAACTGGTTCATGCTCTCGGCACTTGCGTTGATCACGTTGCCACCATTGCGCGCCGCATCGTAGGCGCTGTGGGTGGCGTTACCGACTTCAGCGGTGCGCTGCGCCATGTCGTTGAGCGTGGCGCTGATCTGCTGGGAGGCCGCAGCCGCCTGCTCGGTCTGCATCTCTACCTGTGTGCTGTTGTTGCCCAACTGGCGCATGGAGTCATCGAGGTGGCCGTGCAGGCGGTTGAGCTCACGGTTGGCTTCGATCACCTGGGCAACGATGCGGCCAATGTCGCGGATCATGCTGTTCGCGGCACCGGCCAACTGATTGAACTCGTCCTTGGTGTTGGTGCCGACCGGCAGGGTGCAGGTGAGGTCGCCGGAGGCAACCTGGCTGAGCAGTCGGGTGACGTTCTCCAGGCGCTTGACTAGCGTGCGCGATGCCTGCAACAGGGTGAGTGAGAGCAGGGCGGCGACTACGGCGAAGCTCAGGCCCATCAGCCAGAGTGAGGAAACCCGAGCTTGTTTGGCACCTTGGGCGCGTTGCAGCAGCAGCCCCTGCTGCAGATCCTGCGTTTGCGCATCAATGCGCGCCTGCAGTTGCTCGCCAAGTTGGCTCAACTGGCTATTCGTTGCACTGATCTGCTCGAGGCTGTTCTGGGTTTCGACGAAGGCCTTGTTGAACGCATACACAGTTTTGCCGACCGGGGTGTCTTGCCACTCAAGATCATCGATCTGCGCTTGCAGCTTCTTGATGGATGCATGGGTCATCTCGGCGAACACGGGATCGGAAGTCGCCAGGTAGTCGCGCTGACTGCTCAGGGAGCTGGTGACGGTGGCCTTGATCATGTCGAAGCTGATCGCCTCCAGCGCCTTGCTCTTTTCGCTCAGGGTTTTGCGTTGCCCTTCAAAAGGCGTGAGGCCAAGGGTCTGGTTGAGACTCAGCAAGCGACGCTGCTGCGCGACTTCCTGTTGCAGCACGGTTTGGATTTGCTGGGCATGTTCCAGTGTGCTGGCGTCATTGAGTGCCTGAGCCTGCGCTGGTAGCGCGTCGACGAGTGCCTGCAGCTCATCCAGGCCTGCACTGAAGGCGGCCTGGTTGTCGGGAGTCAGTTGTTGACGTTGAGCGTTACTGCGCCACCACTGATTCATCAGCATGGTACTGGCGTTGACATAGGCGGCTGCATCTTCCCTGGCTTGCAGCGAGGAATTGAGGCGCTGGCTGGCCCAGAACGAGGCCGCGGTAAGCAGAGCCAGGCTGGACAGGGTGACGAGAATCAGCAGACGAAACTTCTGCTTCCAGGAGAGGAAGAGCGGCATGGGAGTGATGTCCATTTGGCATTATTTTTATTGACGCCAGACTTTAGGCGTTGTGCCAATGCAGTGCAAGGGTTGTATGACGTCTGCTGAGTCTCTATAGCCGTGAACGAAAATGTCGCCGCATGGCAAGCGCTGGCGTCTGCACTGTCGTTAAGCTCAGGCAGCCTCTGTGACCGAGGAGTCATCGTTCAAGCATTCAGTTAAAGCGGCTGCCCGGGTAATTTCAAACCGCTGCGCTAAGGTTGAACTAGGACATGGAACACGAATCGCACATAACAAGCCCATAGACGGAGCATAAACATGGCGTTCTTCACCGCGGCCAGCAAAGCCGACTTTCAGCATCAACTGCAAGCGGCCCTGGCGCAGCATGTCAGTGAACAGGATCTGCCAAGAGTGGCCCTGTTCGCTGAACAGTTCTTCGGCATCATCGCCCTCGAGGAACTGACACAGAGGCGTCTTTCCGACCTGGTTGGTTGCACTCTTTCTGCCTGGCGCCTGCTGGCTACTTTTGATCCTGCCCAGCCCCAGGTGCGCGTATTCAACCCCGACTATGAAAAGCATGGCTGGCAAAGCACGCATACCGGTATCGAAGTCCTGCACCCGGACATCCCATTCCTCGTCGACTCCGTGCGCATCGAACTCAAGCGCCGCGGTTACAGCATCCATACTCTGCAGAACAGCGTGCTCAGCGTGCGCCGCGATGCCCAGGGCGCGCTGATCGACCTGCTGCCCAAGGGCAGTGCCGGACAGGATGTCACGCGCGAATCGCTGATGTTCCTGGAAATCAACCGTTGCGCCAGCAACGCCGAGATCAAGTCGCTGCAAAAGACCCTGCTCGACGTGCTGGAAGAGGTGCGCCTCTCCGTTGCCGATTTCCAGCCGATGAAGGCCAAGGCTCAGGAACTGCTGAGCAAGCTGGGTGACGGCACCCTTGGCCGCGGCCAGACCGAAGCCGCCGAGCTGGACGAGATCAAGGTATTTCTCGACTGGCTGCAGGATGACCACTTCACCTTCCTCGGTTACGAGGAATTCACCGTTCATGACGATGCCACCGGCGGCTATTTGCAGTACGACGCAAGTTCGCTGCTGGGGTTGTCCAAGCGCCTGCGCAGCGGCCTGAGCCAGGACGATCTGCGTATCGAGCCCTATGCCCTGGCGTACCTGCGCGAGCCGAGCCTGCTGTCGTTCGCCAAGGCTGCTCAGCCAAGTCGGGTGCATCGCCCGGCCTATCCGGATTTCGTCTCCATTCGTGAAATCGACGGCGAAGGCAAGGTGGTCAAGGAGTACCGTTTTCTCGGCATCTACACCTCTACGGCTTACAGCGAAAGTGTGCGCGATATTCCCTACATTCGCCGCAAGGTCGCCGATGTTGAGAAACGCTCCGGTTTTATCTCCCAGGGCCACTTGAGCAAGGAACTGGTCAAGGTTCTCGAAGTGCTGCCGCGCGACGACCTGTTCCAGACGCCGGTGGACGAGCTGGCCAGTACCGCGCTGTCGATCGTGCAGATTCAGGAGCGCAACAAGGTTCGCCTGTTCCTGCGTTTCGACCCCTATGGCCGTTTCGTCTATGCACTGGCTTACGTGCCGCGTGATATCTATTCCACCGAGACCCGCCTGCGTATTCAGCAGGTACTGGTCGATCGCCTACAGGCCAGCGATTGCGAGTTCTGGACCTACTTCTCCGAGTCGGTGCTGGCTCGCGTGCAGTTCATCCTGCGTGTGGATCCGAAGACCAAGCTGGCCATTGATCCGCAGCAGCTCGAGCGCGAGGTCATTCAGGCCTGCCGCTCCTGGACGGATGATTATGCGTCTCTAGTAGTGGAAAATTTTGGCGAGGCCAAAGGCACTCGCGTGCTGACCGACTTCCCCAAACACTTCCCTGCAGGCTACCGCGAACGTTTCCCGGCGCATTCGGCCGTGGTCGACATGCAGCACCTGCGCAGCATTTCCGAAGAGCGCCCGCTGGTGATGAGCTTCTACCAGCCGCTGGTGCCGGGTGAGCGTCAGTTGCACTGCAAGCTGTACCACGCGGACACACCGCTGGCGCTGTCCGACGTGCTGCCGATTCTGGAAAATCTCGGTTTGCGCGTGCTCGGCGAGTTTCCATACCGGCTGCAACACCAGAGTGGCCGTGAGTTCTGGATTCACGATTTCGCCTTTACGTATAGCGAAGGCCTCAAACTCGACATCCAGCAGCTCAACGACACGCTGCAGGACGCCTTTATCCACATCGTGCGTGGCAATGCCGAGAACGATGCCTTCAACCGTCTGGTTTTGACGGCAGGCCTGCCATGGCGCGATGTCGCACTGCTGCGTGCCTATGCCCGTTACCTGAAACAGATCCGCCTGGGCTTCGACCTGGGCTACATCGCCAACACGCTGCTCAACCACGCCGATATCGCCCGCGAACTGGTGCGTCTGTTCAAGACCCGCTTCTACCTCGCCCGCAAGCTCAGTGCCGATGATCTGCAGGACAAGCAGAACAAACTGGAGCAGGCCATTCTCGGTGCACTGGACAACGTCGCGGTGCTCAACGAAGACCGCATCCTGCGACGCTACCTGGATCTGATCAAGGCAACCCTGCGAACCAACTTCTATCAGCCCGATGCTCAGGGCGAGGCGAAGCACTACTTCAGCTTCAAATTCAACCCTAGCGCGATCCCCGAACTGCCACGACCCGTGCCGAAGTTCGAGATCTTCGTCTACTCGCCGCGCGTCGAAGGCGTGCACCTGCGCTTCGGCAACGTCGCGCGGGGCGGCCTGCGCTGGTCCGACCGTGAAGAGGACTTCCGTACCGAAGTGCTCGGCCTGGTCAAGGCGCAGCAGGTCAAGAACGCGGTGATCGTGCCGGTCGGCGCCAAGGGTGGTTTCGTGCCACGCCGCTTGCCTGTGGGTGGCGGCCGTGACGAGATCCAGGCCGAGGCCATCGCCTGCTACCGCATCTTCATCAGCGGGCTGCTCGACATCACCGACAACTTGAAAGACGGCGAAGTGGCGCCGCCCGCCAACGTGGTGCGCCACGACGTCGATGACCCGTATCTGGTCGTCGCGGCCGACAAGGGCACTGCGACTTTCTCCGACATCGCCAACGGCATTGCCGGTGAATATGGCTTCTGGCTGGGCGACGCCTTCGCCTCGGGCGGCTCGGCCGGTTATGACCACAAAGGCATGGGCATTACCGCCAAGGGCGGCTGGGTTTCCGTGCAGCGTCATTTCCGCGAACGCGGTATCGACGTGCAGAAGGATCTGACCACCGTGATCGGTATTGGTGACATGGCCGGTGACGTGTTCGGCAACGGCCTGCTGCTGTCCGAATCGCTGCAGATGGTCGCTGCCTTCAACCACCTGCATATCTTCATCGACCCTAATCCGGATGCTGCACGCAGCTTCGCCGAGCGCCAGCGTTTGTTCGACCTGCCGCGTTCCAGCTGGGCTGACTACGACACCTCGCTGATCTCCCAGGGCGGCGCCATTTTCCTGCGCAGTGCCAAAAGCATCCCGATCAGTCCGGAGATGAAAGCCCGTTTCGATATTCAGGCTGACAAACTGGCTCCCAACGAGTTGCTCAATGCGCTGCTCAAGGCGCCGGTGGATCTGATCTGGAATGGCGGTATCGGCACCTACGTCAAATCCAGCCGCGAAAGCCATGCGGATGTCGGTGACAAGGCCAACGACCTGCTGCGTGTCGACGGTCGTGAACTGCGCGCCAAGGTGGTGGGCGAGGGCGGCAATTTGGGCATGACCCAGCTCGGCCGTGTCGAGTTCGGCCTTAACGGCGGCGCCAGCAACACCGACTTTATCGACAACGCCGGTGGTGTGGACTGCTCCGACCATGAAGTGAACATCAAGATCCTGCTCAACGAGATCGTCACCGCCGGCGACATGACCGGCAAGCAGCGCAACACGCTGCTCGCCGAGATGACCGAAGACGTCGGCAGTCTGGTGTTGGGCAACAACTACAAGCAGACTCAGGCCCTGTCGCTTGCCGAGCGTCGTGCCCGTGAGCGCCAGGGTGAATACAAGCGCCTCATGGCGGCCATGGAAGCGACCGGCAAACTCGACCGCGCCTTGGAGTTCCTGCCGACCGAAGAGGAGCTCAACGAGCGTGCCACCAAGGGCCAGGGCCTGACCCGCCCGGAACTCTCGGTGTTGATTTCCTACAGCAAGATCGAACTGCAGGAATCGCTGATCAAGTCCGACATCGCCGATGACGATTACCTGGCCCGCGAGATGGAAACTGCCTTCCCGGCGCGACTGGCTCAGCAGTACGGTGAGGCCATGCGCCGTCACCGCCTCAAGCGCGAAATCGTCAGCACGCAGATTGCCAACGATCTGGTCAACCACATGGGCATCACCTTCGTGCAGCGCCTGAAGGAGTCCACCGGGGTGGGTTCGGCGCAGGTAGCCGCTGCCTACGTCGTGGTACGTGACGTGTTCCACCTGCCGTTCTGGTGGCGGCAGATCGAGGCCCTGGACAACCAGGTGCCGGCCGATCTGCAGTTGACCATGATGGATGAGCTGATGCGCCTCGGCCGTCGTGCTACCCGCTGGTACCTGCGCAGCCGCCGCAACGACCTGGATGCCGCTCGTGACGTCGCTCACCTCGGCCCACGGGTCAAGGCGCTGGCCATGCGTCTGGACGAACTGCTCGAAGGGCCTGCCCGCGATCAGTGGATGGCGCGCTACCAGATCTACGTCGAAGCCGGTGTGCCGGAGCTGCTGTCCCGCGTGGTTGCAGGCACGGGCCACCTGTACACGCTGCTGCCGATCATCGAATCCGCAGACCTTACCGGTCGCGAGCCCACCGAAGTGGCATCGGCATACTTCGCCGTTGCCGACGCTCTGGATCTGTCGTGGTACCTGCAGCAGATCAGCAGCCTGAGTGTGGAAAGCAACTGGCAGGCTTTGGCCCGCGAGGCGTTCCGCGATGACCTGGATGCACAGCAGCGGGCGATCACGGTCTCCGTGCTGCAGCTGCCAGGTGGTTCAGAATCAATCGAGGAGCGGGTCGAGGCATGGCTGGAGCAGAACCGTCGTTTGGTCGACCGTTGGAAGGCCATGCTCGCCGAACTGCGTGCGGCGGCTGGTAGTGATTATGCGATGTACGCGGTGGCCAATCGCGAGCTGAGCGATCTGGCGCAAAGCCAGCTGCCGGTATTACCAGCTTGATCACCTGAGCTCTAGCGAGAAACGAAAACGCCCCGACTGGTTCGGGGCGTTTTTTTATCTTTGCTTCCTGAAAATCATATCGCCGGCAAGCGGGCTCCTACTCGATACGTAAACTGCCCACGATCCAGTAGGAGTCGGCGCCTAGCCCTTGCCGGCGAGTTGTCGCCATGCCGCAATCTTACGAAAAGACCGCCGTCTCAGGGCTTTTGCTGTAGGCCTTCGAGCAATGCCTTGTGGAAGCGCTCAGGTTCTTGAATCTGCGGCGAGTGGCCGAGATCCGGGAAGGTCACCAGGGTCGCGTCGGGGATGCGTTTCGCCGTTGCCGGGCCGAGCGCCTTGTAGTCACCCAGTTTGCTGCGCATCGCTTCGGGCGCTGTATCCTTGCCGACTGCGGTATTGTCTTTCTCGCCGATCAGTAACAAAACGGGCATCTTCAGGTTGGCGAATTCATAGACCACCGGTTGGGTGTAGACCATGTCGTAGGTCAGCGCCGAGTTCCAGGCAACGATTTCCTTGCCATCACCTTTGAACATGCCTGCCTGCATATCCACCCAGCGGTCGAACTCGGGGCGCCACTGGCCTGCATAGTAGGTGTTCTTCTGGTAATTGCGGCTGGCTTCGGCAGTGGTTTTCAGCTCGCGCTGGTACCACTGATCCACGCTCAGGTAAGCCACGCCGAGGGTCTTCCAATCTTCCAGGCCGATCGGGTTGACCATCGCGAGCTGCTCAACCTGTTCGGGGTAGAGCAAGGCGTAGCGGGTGGCGAGCATGCCGCCCATGGAATGGCCCATGACCGTCACGCGCTCGATCTTCAGCTGTTCCAGCAGCGCATGAGTGTTGCTGGCCAGTTGCTGAAAGCTGTACTGGTAATGAGCGGGCTTGCTGGACTTGCAGAAGCCAACCTGATCCGGCACTACGACACGATAACCAGCCTCGCTCAGGGCGGCGATGCTGCCTTCCCAGGTCGCACCGCAGAAATTCTTGCCGTGCATCAATAGTACGGTTCGGCCGTTAGCTTTTTTCGGCTGTACGTCCATGTAGGCCATCTGTAGTGAGCTGCCTTGGGAGTCGAAGGTGAATCGCTTGATCTCGTGTGGGTAATCGAAGCCTTGCAGTTCGGGGCCGTAACTGGGGGTTTCGGCAGCCAGGGCTGGCAGGCTACCAGCGATCAGCAGTGTGGCGAGGGCAATGCGCACAGGGGGATGCTCCAGACGTTGGGGGAGCAAAGACTGACAGCAATACGCGTGTAGCATTGCTGGCAAGTGTTTACAAAACCTGTCTGGGTGGCGCGTTTCAGCCCAGTTCGCGAACGTAACGCAGCATATCCGGGGCACCGGCCTGGCACAGGCCTTCGCCCAGCGCAGAGGCTTGTGGGGAGTGCTTGGGCAGCAGCAGGAATTCGGGAGAGCCCTGGGTACGTAGCAGGCTCAGGCGGGCATAGGGTATGTCGTGCTCCATCAGCAACTGCATGAAGGTGGCATCGCTCCAGGCTTCACTCGGCATAGCCAGAACGTGGTAGTTCTGCTCCAGAGCCTGTAGGCCACTTTCGCTTACACGGTATTCGGTAATGTCTGCTGTGAGACTGATTTCCAGACCTCGCAAGCGCGCGTAAGCCACTGCGCTGGCGAATGCTTCAGGATACTGCTCTCCAGCCCAGAACAGGCGCTCGCCACGCCACTGTGTCTGATAGAGATCGAGGTGTCCTTCGGGAAAGTCCGGCAGCGCCTGGGTCAGCGTTCTGACGAAGTCTCTGTAGCTGATGATGCGGATTTTTCGGCAGGCTTCGCTGGTTGCGTAATCCTCGAAGCTGGCATGACGGTCGTCGCAATGAACCAGGCCGTCGACCTTGCGCAGGTCGAGTTTTTCCACCTGGCGGTGATTAACGTCCACCAGCCTGATCAATGCCAGGCGAGCGTCGGCCTTGTCTTCCTGTACGGGGCCAGAAAGCGCGCTACGCGGCAGATCCTTGAGGCGTTGAAGCGGCGGCCCGGCTTGCCAGCAGATAGTGTCGGCGAAGGTCGGAATCGCGGCGAACGGCAGGCGTAACTGGCTGGCACGTTCGAAGATTGGCTTGCAGCCACGGCCAAGCAGACCCACACGCTGGGCCAGAGCGGTAAGGCGTGAGGTAAGAGGGCTGGGCTGTTCAGGCAGGCTCATGGCAACTCGCGGACGTCGGTGTGCCTGCTGCAGTGTGGCAGAGCTGGCAGCGTCTTGCACGGGGTGCATCAAGGAAGTTAGCGCATTGTACGGTGATACCAGGCCGCGTCGACGGGCTTGGCTGAGAGCACTGTGGCAGAATCTGTTCATTCATTTGCAAGGGAGCTTCCATGCCTAGCCTGGTACTGGATATTTCGTTATCGGCAGAACGTCTGCGGGTGCTCTACCAGGGGCGGGCCAATCGCATTCAGGCCCTCAGCCGAGATGGCCGGCGGGTGAGCATTCCGGCCCATCATTTCCGGCCATTTCTGACCCACGAAGGTATTTATGGTTCCTTCGAGCTGCAATTCAACGGCGAAGGTGAGTTGCTCAGCCTGCGTCGCCTGCCCTAGGCCTCGCTAGGCGGGTGGTTGGGCGGCTATAATCGGCGCCTTTCGATTTCGCCACTGACGAGCTAAGCCTGCCCATGTACAACCTGGCCCGCGAGCTGCTGTTCAAACTGTCCCCGGAAACCTCCCACGAGCTGTCCATCGACCTGATTGGCGCGGCCGGGCGTCTTGGTCTTGCCGGGCGCCTGAGCAAGGCACCGAACAGCCTGCCGGTAACGGTGATGGGGCTGCAGTTCCCCAACCCGGTTGGCCTGGCTGCAGGCCTGGACAAGAACGGCGATGCCATCGACGGTTTCGCGCAGTTGGGCTTCGGTTTCGTCGAAATCGGTACGGTCACGCCGCGTCCGCAGCCAGGTAATCCCAAACCGCGTCTCTTTCGTCTGCCCGAGGCCGAGGCGATCATCAACCGTATGGGCTTCAACAACCACGGCGTCGATCACCTGCTTGCCCGCGTGCAGGCTGCCAAGTTTCGCGGTGTGCTGGGTATCAACATCGGCAAGAACTTCGATACTCCGGTCGAGCGAGCGGTAGACGATTACCTGATCTGCCTGGACAAGGTCTATGCCCACGCCAGCTACATCACGGTCAACGTCAGTTCGCCGAACACGCCTGGGCTGCGCAGCCTGCAGTTCGGCGATTCGCTCAAGCAACTGCTCGATGCCCTGCACAAGCGCCAAAATGAATTGACGCTGAGCCATGGTCGTCGCGTGCCCCTGGCGATCAAGATCGCTCCGGACATGACCGATGACGAGACCGTTCAGGTTGCGGCGGCATTGTTGGAGAGCGGCATGGATGCGGTTATCGCCACCAACACCACGTTGAGCCGTGAGGGTGTCGAGAATCTGGCGTTCGCCAACGAGGCTGGTGGCCTGTCGGGCGCGCCGGTACGCGACAAGAGTACTCATACGGTCAGCGTGCTGGCGGGAGAGTTGGGCGGGCGTCTGCCGATCATTGCTGCTGGCGGTATCACCGAGGGGCGCCATGCCGCGGACAAGATCGCCGCGGGTGCGAGCCTGGTGCAAATATATTCCGGGTTCATCTACAAGGGGCCTGCGCTGATTCGCGAGGCGGTGGATGCGATTGCCGCGGCGCGCCGCTGAAGAGGGGAAATAAAAAGGGCTCCCTTAGGGAGCCCCTGGGCTTGCGCCCGCCGCTCGGATGGAGCGTGCTTGGTGAAGTCGGTAGGTCCCTGGTTTAGCCGACAGCTCGAAGTTCGTTGAGTCGATGAATACCGGCGGTGCCGGTCAAACCGTCCCAGTTGTCACCGCGGCCTTCACGCCAGCCATTGAGCCAGGCCTGACGCACGGACGGAAGAGTGAAAGGACACAGCTCGCGGGATTTACCACTAATACCGTACTGATAGCCGCGCAAAAAAGCTTTTTCTAAAGGATCACGCTTAAGTCTTCTCATAGGGTGTTGCCCTCACTTGTTGACTGTTTATGTCCCGTAGACCTCTGGGAGGTCAGGCAGAAGGTTCTGCCATGGAGTCCGCTGCCGGCGTCGCGAGCCTCCTGTGCCATCGTCGTTGCGACGATGGCCTGGGTAGATTTCTATCGAATGCATGAACCTGTGTGAATGATCGATTTGTCATAAGGACGTAACGGTTTTGCGGGTGAGGCCATAAGGTCGGCGTAATATTTTCTCGGTCTTGAGCGAAAGCCTTGGTAACCGGGGCTTTGCGGGTTACTTGCTGGTGTTTTGCCATCGTGAATGGCTATCGATTACACCCGCTGTTTATTCCGACGAAGGGTCGCTTTGCGACTTTTTGTCACTTATTTTGGTTGTGCCGTTTGCCGTGCCCAACCCATTACTGCCTTTTGGCACTGGATTTCTGATGTCGGACGATAACGAACTCTTCCTCACGTGCCCCAAAGGGCTCGAAGGCCTGCTGCTCGAGGAAGCCAAAGCGTTGGGCCTGGATCAGGCCCGCGAGCACACCTCGGCCATTCGTGGCGTGGCCAGCATGGAGACGGCTTATCGCCTGTGCCTGTGGTCGCGCCTGGCCAATCGCGTGCTGCTGGTGCTGGCGCGTTTTCAGGTACGTGATGCCGAGACCCTCTACGAGGGTGTGCTCAACGTCGACTGGTTCGAACACCTACTGCCGAGTGGCAGCCTGGCTGTCGAATTCAGCGGTAATGGCTCCGGCATCGACAACACCCATTTCGGTGCCCTGAAGGTCAAGGACGCCATCGTTGACAAGCTGCGCCAGGCCGATGGCACCCGCCCGTCGGTGGACAAGATCAACCCCGACATGCGCGTGCACCTGCGCCTGGATCGTGGCGAGGCGATACTGTCGCTGGATCTGTCCGGCCACAGCCTGCACCAGCGTGGTTATCGCCTGCAGCAGGGCGCCGCACCGCTGAAGGAAAACCTGGCTGCCGCGGTGCTGATCCGTGCCGGTTGGCCACGTATCGCCGCTGAAGGCGGCGCCCTGGCCGACCCAATGTGCGGGGTAGGTACCTTCTTGGTCGAGGCCGCGATGATCGCCGCCGATATTGCGCCGAACATGACGCGCGAGCAGTGGGGCTTCAGTAACTGGCTCGGCCACGTGCCGGCCACCTGGAATCGTTTGCGTGTTGAAGCCGAAGAGCGTGCTGCTGTCGGCCTGGCCAAGCCACCGCTATGGATCCGCGGCTACGAAGCCGATCCGCGACTGATTCAGCCTGCTCGCAACAACATTGACCGCGCCGGGCTGAGTGACTGGATCAAGGTCTATCAGGGAGAAGTGGCGACTTTCGAACCGCGGCCGGATCAGAACCAGAAAGGCCTGGTGATCAGCAACCCGCCCTACGGCGAGCGGCTGGGTGACGAGGCGAGCCTGCTGTACCTCTACCAGAACCTCGGCGAGCGCCTGCGCCAGGCCTGCATGGGCTGGGAGGCAGCGGTATTCACCGGCGCCCCCGACCTGGGCAAGCGCATGGGTATTCGCAGCCACAAGCAGTACGCCTTCTGGAACGGCGCGCTGCCGTGCAAGCTGCTGCTGATCAAGGTGCAGCCCGAGCAGTTCGTCACCGGTGAACGTCGCACTCCCGAGCAGCGTGAGCGCGAACGTGAGCAGAGCGAACTGCAGGTCGAAGAACCGAAACTCAACCGCAACGGCAACCCGATCAAGCCGGCACCGGCTCCCGTAGAGCAGGCGCGGCTGAGCGAAGGCGGGCAGATGTTCGCCAACCGCCTGCAGAAGAATCTCAAGCAGCTCGGCAAGTGGGCACGCCGTGAGGGCGTTGACTGCTACCGTCTGTACGATGCCGATATGCCGGAATACGCCCTGGCTATCGACCTCTATCACGACTGGGTGCATGTGCAGGAGTACGCCGCACCGCGCTCCATCGACCCGGAGAAGGCCCAGGCCCGTCTGTTCGACGCGCTGGCCGCTATTCCCCAGGCGCTGGGCATCGACAAAAGCAAGGTGGTGATCAAGCGCCGCGAGCGCCAGAGTGGCACCAAGCAATACGAGCGGCAGGCCGCGCAAGGCAAGTTCATGGAAGTGGCCGAGGGCGGCATCAAGCTGCTGGTCAATCTGACCGACTACCTGGATACCGGGCTGTTTCTTGATCACCGTCCACTGCGCCTGCGCATCCAGAAAGAAGCCGCGGGCAAGCGCTTCCTCAATCTCTATTGCTATACCGCCACGGCCAGTGTGCATGCGGCAAAAGGTGGTGCGCGTAGCACTACCAGCGTCGATTTGTCGAAAACCTACCTGGATTGGGCGCGGCGTAACCTGTCGCTCAACGGCTTTTCCGACAAGAACCGCCTGGAGCAGGGCGATGTGATGAGCTGGTTGGCCGATGATCGTGGTGAGTACGACCTGATCTTCATCGACCCTCCGACCTTCTCCAACTCCAAGCGCATGGAAGGCGTGTTCGATGTACAGCGCGATCATGTTCAGTTACTGGACATGGCCATGGCACGCCTGGCGCCGGGTGGCGTGCTGTACTTCTCCAACAACTTCCGCAAGTTCCTGCTCGACGAGCAGTTGCCGTCGCGTTATCAGGTTGAAGAGATCACTGCCGCCACCCTCGATCCAGACTTCGCCCGTAACGCCAAGATCCACCGCGCCTGGAAGCTGATGGCCAAGTAACCAACGAACCGTAGCCTGGGTTGAGCGCAGCGATACCCAGGGCGATTTCCCGGGTGTCGCTGTGCGCTCGACCCGGGCTATCTCATGCTGTTATCTGGCGTTGCTCTTCGGCTGCTTGTAGAGGTCGAGCAGCACCTGATCGAGGATCACCGAAGCGCCCCAGGGTTTCGGGTCGTTGAGGATCGCCACCACAGCCCAGCTGTTGCCGTTGCTGTCGCGGCTGAAGCCGGCGATGGCGCGTACGTTGTTCAGGGTGCCGGTCTTGATGTGCGCCTGCCCGGCCATCGGCGTGTTACGCAGTCGTTTGCGCATGGTGCCGTCCAGCGCGACGATCGGCATCGAGCTGATGAACTCGGCGGCGTAAGGGCTCTTCCAGGCAGCCTCCAGAATACGGCCCATCTCACGAGCGCTCAGGCGCTCCGCCCGGGACAGCCCGGAGCCGTTCTCCATTACCAACTGCGGCGCGGTAATGCCCTTGCGGGCCAACCAGGCGCGAATCACCCGCTGCGCAGCATGGGCGTCGTCGACATCGGCATTGGTGCGATTCTGCGCGCCGATGCTGAGAAACAGCTGCCGAGCCATGGTGTTGTTGCTGTACTTGTTGATGTCGCGGATGATTTCCACCAGATCGGGGGAAAAGGCTCGCGCCAGCAGGCTCGCGCTCTTCGGCACATCGGCCTGGCGGTTCTTGCCCATGATGCTGCCGCCCAGCTCCTGGAAGATGGCGCGCACGGCACCCGCTGCATAGCCGGGATGGTCGAGCAGCGACAGGTAGGTCTGGGCGCTGCAGCCATCGGTCAACTGGCCGGTGACGATCACCCGTGTACCGTCGAACTCCTTGACCGGGTTGTAGCGCACGTCCGGCCAGGCCGGGCATTTGCCAGCCTTGAGCACCTTAACCTGATTATCCAGCGTCAACCCCGCCAGCGGTGGCTCGGCAGCGACGGTGACCTTGCCATTCTCGGCGCGGGCGATGAAGCGCAGCGCCTTTAGGTTGACCAGCAGCGAGTCGGGGGTGACCAGATAGGGCTTGTTGGCATCGCCGCCGTCGTCGTTGAAGGCGGGCAGATCAGGCTGTGCGAAATAGCTGCGATCGAGCACCAGATCGCCGGTCACCTGACGCACGCCATTGGCTCGCAGGTCACGCAGCAGCAGCCAGAGCTTTTCCATGTTCAGCTTGGGATCGCCGCCACCCTTGAGGTACAGGTTGCCGTTGAGTACGCCGTCCTTGAGTTGGCCGTCGGTATAGAACTCGGTCTTCCACTGATAGGTCGGGCCGAGCAGTTCCAGTGCGGCGAAGGTGGTCAGCAGCTTCATGGTCGAAGCCGGATTCACCGAAACGTCGGCATTAAAGATAGTGCCGTTGCCTGGGCCAGTGAGCGGCAGGGTGACCACCGACAATGATTGCTGGCCGATCTTGTTGGCCTTTAGGCTTTTGACCACGTTTTCAGGGAGATTAGCGCTGGTCGCTGCATAGGCGGGCAGGGCAGTAGGCAGTACGAGGCAGGCGAGGGCCAGAGGACGGAGGATGCGCAACCTCCGAACGGCGGGTACAACGGAAAATCGCATTACGAGCTCCCACAGCGGTTTGGGACAATGCGCCGCATTATGCCCCATGACTAGGCTATCAGGGCTGCGATTGCGGGGTTTTTCGTCAGGTGACGGGCATCGAGCTCGCTAAGCTGGTAGAGTGCCGCGCGTTATCACTCTGAAGGATTTTTACCCATGGCTACCAATCGTTCCCGTCGTCTGCGCAAGAAACTCTGTGTGGATGAATTCCAGGAGCTGGGTTTTGAGCTGAACCTGAACTTCAAGGAAGACCTGAGCGACGAAGCCGTCGACGCCTTCCTCGATGCATTCCTGAGCGACGCCATGACCGCCAATGGTCTGGGCTACGTCGGTGGTGACGACTACGGTCTGGTATGTCTGTCCAAGCGTGGGTCGGTCAGCGAAGAGCAACGCGCCGCCGTCGAAGCCTGGCTCAAGGGCCGTTCGGAGCTGGTCGATGTCAGTGTCAGCCCGCTGCTTGACGTCTGGTATCCGGAAAACGAGATCAGCTCGGCTTCCTGATGCAATGTACGGGCCTCGTTCGAGGCCCGTTATTTCTCAGGTTGATGCAGCCTGACGACTCTCCAGATGCCGAGCGGTGATTGTCGCCACGGCCTCACTGAATGCCACACATTGTTCGCTACGGATGCCTAGAGAATCGTCTTGTGTCTCCTCGCCTTGTAGCAACACAAGCATGCCCAGCAGTTTGCCTTGTCGGTCACGTAAAGCAATTGCCAGCAGATTTACCAGTGGTGTGCCTAGCATGTTGAGCAGCGGCCGATAGTCGCCAGCTTTGTCGAATCCCAGTGAAAGTGATGCGCGGCCGTCATCCAGTGCCATGCGCAGCCATGTCGGCAAATTGTCGCCATCCAGCGGTTGAGCGTGCAGGTCGCTACGGCGAAGCGTGTGAGTCGTATCTGAAAACTCCATAGTGTGGGGTTGTAGGCGCCCGTTTTCGATCAAGTAGACGATGCCGGCTTGGGCCTTAATGGCCTGTAGGGTTTGCTGCGTTATCCACTTCAAGAGTGCCTGAGTGCTTGGCTGGTGACCCAGTTCGGCGATGATCTCCTGGTAGTGAGTCAGGGCTCTATTCATCTGTGCCATGGCCTGGGCCAGGCAATCCACTTCCAGTACCGAGGAGCGCAGGCCGCTTGCGGCGGCAAAGTCGAAACGCCCCATCGCCTCGGCCTGATTCTGTAGGGCAGCCAGCGGCCGGGTGATACAACGCGACACCAGCCAGGCAATGGGCAGGCATAGCAGCAGGGTGGTCAGGGTGATCAATGCACCTTGCCAGCGAATGCGATAGGCGTCGGCGAGCAGTTCGTCTTCTGGCACCAGCAGCGCCAGATAAAGGCCATCGGGCCCACCTTCGCTCACGTGGCTACGTGAAACTACCCAACGGCGTTTGTTTAACGTTTCGATGCTTTGCTGATTGTGCCCGGGTGTCAGTTCGACAAAGGCGTCGGCCAGCTCCGTGAGCAGTTCGGTTACGGGCTTGAGTCTGGGCTCGGGTGCATTGTTGAGTAAACGCTGGCTATCAGGATAGGCAATGGCCAATCCCCTGGCATCGAATAGCACCACTTCGCTGCTGGGCGTGACCTTGTGCTTGATGAGTGTGGCGGAAAGGTCTTGCAGGGTAAGGTCGGCAGCAATCACTGCTTGATCACCCACGGCGTTGGCCAGGGTGGTGCCGATCGCTCCAGAGGAGAAGAATACATAGGGCGTGGTGGTTATGGTGCCGTTCTGGCTGTGGGCCCGGCTGTACCATTCGCGCATTCGCGGGTCGTAATCCTGGCTGCCTAATGGACGGCGCTCCAGCAGGTTCAACGCGTCATCGAAATACAGGTACTCACCCGCACGGCCGTTTGCGTGCTGCTCGACTGACCAGATTTGCAGCGAGGCGCCTTCGGGGGCCTGGAACTGCCGCTGGATGGTTCGGTTACGCAGAGCGCGAACCATGAAGAAGTCGCCATTGCGGTAACCGAGGTACAGCGAGGCCAGCTTGGGATTGTCACGCAGTGCCTGTGCGAAGGGGGCGAGCAGGGGCATGCGTGTCTGCAGGTCATCGCTGCGGGCACCTTCGGCGAACGCCAGCACGCCGAGCAGGTGATGGATGGGTTGGTAGGTGGCGCTGATATCGCGCTGTACATCCTGCTGAATATGTTCGAACAGGATAGCGCTGCTGGAGAAGATGATTGCCGTGGTCTGGCGGTAGTTGAACACACCCAGCGCACCGCCGGTGAGCAGCAGCATCAGCATGAACAGCACGCTAATGTGAACGTGCAGGGGTAACCTGCGTTCTCCAGGCCGGAAGCTGCTGGGCATCGCGCGTCGCTCCATGGTTGCGCTATTAATAGGCCAGCATAGTCAGGCGTTTATGGCACTGTCGAGTCTTGTGAAGGCACTTTGTCATTATTGCCGAGTGGTTGCTGTTTTATCGCCGCGCGATTGTCCAGCCATTGCCGCAGAGCATGCATTAGCAAGGCTATGAACAATGTCAGCAGAATGCCCAGGGTGACGTTGAACAGGCGTACTTGTGGCAGGTGCCAGTCCCTGGCCAGGCTTTCCGCGAGCAGCACGAAGCACACCGTGGTCTGCAGCACGAACAGGCCGTAGTTGTGCGCTTGCAGAGCACGGCTCAGGGTGATCAGCGGCAGCATGATGGCCACCATCATCGGTGGGCTCTGCAGGCTGTTGCCGAACAAAATCAGCAGTCCGGCAGCGCTTAGACTGGCCATGCTTGCCTGCAGGGCGCGCACCAGGCTGCCCCTGAACTCCAGCTGCAGGGTGGTGACCACCGCCAGAGTCAACCAGTAGCCGCGCTGCAGGTGCGCGAGGTTGACGATCAGGCCGGCCAGCGATACTGCCAGCGTGCAGCCCATCGCGTACAACCACCACTGCTGGCGTGACTGGCGGCGGGCATGGCGGCGCAGCACCTTTATCAGGCTCATCAGGCGCGGCATGTACGGCCACATGCGCAGGCCGTGAACGCCACGCAGGCCGAACGCCAGGAGCATCACCCACAGCCCGCCGAGAATGAACAGCATGGCGATGGCGTAGGGGTTGTTCAGGCTGCTGCTGCCGTATTGGCCTTGCCCCAGGCACAGGCACACAGTGAGGCCGATACCCAGCTTGCCCGCCTCGGTACCGTAACGCTGCAGCCAGGCGAGCAGTAGGCCGAAGGCGGCGAACAGCGACAGGCTGATCAGTGGGTGTGTCGCCGACCAGAAACCCAACCCTGCACTGCAGGCGCCGAGCCCGGTTAGCAGCAGCATGCGCAGCATGCCGAAGCGGTGCAGCGGATTGGCCTGTGCAGCCTGAAAGGCACCGACCGAGGCCCACAGGAAGCCAGGGTGAGCGCTGAACAGCCCCAGCAGCAACGGCAGCGCACAGCCCAGCCCGGCCACCACGGCAGGGCCCCAGGCAGGTGGCCCGGCGTGCCAGCTGAACAACTGTCGCAATACCTGGCGCATGCTCAGACGGGGCTCGAGCGACCGGTCATTTCGCGGGCCATTTCGGTAGCATAGCTATCGGTCATGCCGGCAATGAAGTCGATCATCCGCAGGAAGGAGCGGTACAGCGGCCAGTGCGGATCGGGCGCGTTATGGCCGAGCAGGTCGAGGATGCGGCGGTTCTTGAACGACGGCGTACGCCCGCCATGTTGTTCCAGCGCCGCGCCGCAGAAAGCATTGAGGAGAATTTCCAGGGTGGTGTAGGCACCGATCTCGTGGAGGGTTTTGCGTTTGTCCTGAAAGATCTTTTCCCGAGCCATTGCCTTGGCGGCTTGCACGCAATTCTTGGCTGGGCCGTGCATGTGCTCGACCAGGTCGCCTTCCAGGGTACCTGCCAGCAACGCCGACTGCTGCTCGACGAAGGCGTGGGCTGCCGAGTTGGTCAGGTGCTCGATGGCCTTGCCGCGCAGGATCGCCAGCTTGCGTCGACGCGAATCGTTGGGGCCCAGCTGGCGGTAAGTTTCCGGCAGGTCATCGCCGACCAGATCGAGCAGCAGCGACTCCACTTCGGCGTAGTCGAGCAGCTCCATTTCCAGGCCGTCTTCGAGGTCGATCAGGCCGTAGCAGATATCGTCTGCGGCCTCCATCAGATAGACCAGGGGGTGACGTGCCCAGCGCTGTTCTTCGAGTTGCGGCAGGCCGAGCTTACTGGCGATCTGCTCGAGCAGCGGCAGCTCGCTCTGGTAGCAACCGAACTTGTGCTTCTTGTAGCCCAGAGCTTCCGCGTGGCGGGACGTCCAGGGGTACTTTAGGTAGGTGCCGAGGGTTGCATAGGTGAGGCGTGTGCCACCATCGAACTGGTGGTACTCCAGTTGGGTGAGTACCCGAAAGCCCTGGGCGTTGCCTTCGAAGCTGAGGAAGTCGCCGCGTTCGGCATCGCTCATGGCGTCCAGCCAGCCGCGACCGGCCGCCTGCTGGAACCAGTGGCGAATGGCGTCTTCACCGGAATGGCCAAAAGGCGGGTTGCCGATGTCATGAGCCAGGCAGGACGACTGCACCACCATGCCCAGGTCGCTCGGCTCGCACCAGGAGGGCAGTTCGCTACGCAGTATCTCTCCGACGCGCATGCCCAGGGAACGGCCCACGCAGCTGACTTCCAGCGAGTGGGTCAGACGCGTGTGGATGTGGTCGTTGCTGGACACCGGGTGCACCTGGGTCTTGCGGCCCAGGCGGCGGAAGGCACCGGAGAAGATGATCCGGTCATGATCCTTGTGAAAGGGGCTGCGGCCCAGTTCATCGGCGCTGGGCGACGGTTTGCCAAGACGTTCACGGGTGAGCAGGGTTTGCCAGTCCAAGCGTGCTTCCTTTACCGGAGACGATGGCGCGGCCTTCGTCGGTCAGATGCATGTGGTTTGCCAACGACCCACATGCGAATTGATCGTTAGCTTCCCTGTTCGACGAAGTAACTGCAAGGCTGCATCCACTAAAGTCCATTGGCATCGATATCGACCAGTAACAGCCGGTTGCCGTTGTCGATGAACTGCCCGGCCGTGAGGCAGTACTGGTTGCTGGTCGCATCGCGGTAAGTGCTGGATAGAATCAGGCGGCGCTCTTCCCAACCCTCGGCGAGCAGCTGATAGAAATACGGGCGCCACGACCAGTTATGGCCGATGTAGCGATCATCTGCCTGCCAGGCACCGTCGCGCCACTCCAGGTTGGGCGTGGTCTGTGTGCCATGGCGGTCACATTGGTACAGGCGCAGCAGCCAGGGGTAGGCCACTGGCGCGGCAAGCGCTGCCGGCAGACCGCTTTCCAGATCTTTCTTGAGCACTGCGAACAGCTCGGCGAGTTGTTTGCGTAGGCCCATCAGACGAGCCCTCTCGGCCAATTTCTGCTGCACGTACTGATCGCGCAGCAGTGCGAAACGATCAACGAACGCATCGTTCTCGAAGAACGCCAGTTCGGGCCTGGCAAACAGATAGCCTTGCACGTAGCGGGCTCCGCATTCCAACGCAAAGTCGAGTTCGGCGTTGGTTTCCACACCCTCGGCGATGATCCAGCAGCCGGTTTTTTCGGCCATCATCGCCAGTGCCTTGACCACTTCGCCACTGGGGCCGCCACGGGCTGCTTCCTGGAACAGGCGCATGTCCAGCTTGAGAATGTCGGGTTGCAAGGCCAGCACCCGGTCGAGCTGGGAGTAGCCAGCGCCGAAGTCATCGATGGCGATGCGCGCGCCGGCTTCCCGGTAGCGAGCCACTACGCCAGGCAGGCGCTGGCTTGCGCCACCGAGTTCGGTGATCTCGAAAACCACGCGCTTGGGATCGATACCGCTGCGCTCAAGCTGCTTGAGGCTGGGCAATGCCTGTTCAGGTCGCAAGCGACTGATCCAGCGTGGCGATATGTTCAGGCTCAAGAACCATTGCGATGGCGCGTCGTGAAAACGCATCAGCGCTTGTTCACGCACTTGCCGGTCGAGGCGGCGCAGGGCGGTTGGCGGTGTCTTGGGATCGGCGAACAGCGGCCCTGCCGAGTGCAGGCGACCCTGTGCGTCACGCAGCCTGGCCAGCGCTTCGACGCCAGCAATCTGGCCGGTAGCCGTATCGATAAAGGGTTGGAAGACGGCGAGCGGTTGACCGTCGAGCACCGAGCACATCCTTAGCAAAGAGAACGGTAATGCCGGGGAATATCCGGCTCAAGCCCATGTCGCTAGCAAGAATGTGGCCAGTATCAGGCTTGCTCAGGCTCTTTTGCTGGCTTTTTGCCTTCAGGGTTGGCCGGGCGTTTCCTCAGGTTGGGAAAAGCCTCCAGCGCCATGCGTAGCCAGCGACGCCATTGGCCGCCGCGCATACCGAGCAGGGTCAATGCGAAGGCTCCGCCAGTGATCCAGATTGGTGCGTTGCTGCCTTTGAGTTCCTGGCGCCAGTGATTGCCGAAGTCCTTGGCTTTCTGCAACGGCTGCAGGATGACCATTGTTTCGTGGCGAATTTCCTGACGATGCATTTCCAGGCGCAGGCGCAGCATGGTCTTGCGCAGTTCCTGGGTGGAGGTCTTGCTGCTGGGGCGGGTCATGGCAGCAGTTGCTCCCGATCGCGGGCCAGTTCTTCGAGGCTGGCGCTGAATGGGGCGGGGGCGTTACGCATGCGCTGAACCAGGCTCGACGCACAGGCAAGCAGGCCCAGCGTATAGAAGAGGCAAAGCAGTGAAATCACCAGAATGCGGTGGTTTTCCCAGAATACGATCAGCAGTGCGGCAGATAAGCCGGTGATCAGCAATAGCCCGAACAACACGCACAAGCCAGTCAGGATCAGCAGGGTGACGGTGCGCGCCTGCTGCTCCCGAAACTCTTCGCTGAACAGTGCCACATGGCCCTGAATCAGCCCGAGCAGGGCACCGGCCAGGCGCCGCGGCGAAGGGCCGCGGCTGGGAGGTGCTGCTGTCTGGCTGTCATCCATGTGCTGTCCTGATCAACGTCGGCTAATGAGCATGCCGATCAGTATACCAATGCCGGCGGCTATGCCGATGGTCTGCCATGGGTGGGTCTGCACATAGTCTTCGGTCGCGCCGACTGCAGCCTTACCGCGCAGTACAACGTTCTCTTCGGTGTTCTTCAGCGTCGAACGCGCACGGCCGAGGCTGTCACGGATCTGCGCGCGCAGCTCTTCGGCTTGATCGCCGACCAGGCTGGCCGAGTGCTGCAGCAGGACTTCGGTGTCGCGCACCAAAGCCTGAAACTCTTCGAGCAGCTCTTCTTTATTGGCAGGTGCAGCAGGACGTGAAGGAAGTGGGCGGGCCATGGATCGTTCTCCTGTAGGTGTGATGCGGTGTAAGGGGTTCGAGTAGCTGCCATTGACCAGGTTCAGTCTATCTGTGAATCGCCGGGAATGAAGCAGGCGCGGAAGGCATAAGCATTGCATTGGCGTGGTGCGTTCGTGCCTGAAATGCATGTTTATGGTGCTTGCTCCGCTAGGAAGGCAATGGTCTGGTGCGTACGCAACCAATTGATAATTAATAAATAAGTACTGAAATGACAGCGTCGTTGAGCACCAGGATGGCGCTCGCCTTCAGTTGAGAACGCAGCAAAACGGCTGCTAGTGCCTCTTTGTGGTGCTCTCTGATTGCGCGATGTTCTTTTCTGGTGCTTTTCTCTGCGGAGCCTCTGCCTCGATGGAAAACCTCAACAGTGCCGTGCAAACGCTGATTCACGGCTCCAATACATTGTTCATCCTGATCGGCGCGATCATGGTGCTCGCCATGCACGCCGGCTTCGCTTTTCTGGAAGTGGGCACGGTAAGGCAGAAGAATCAGGTCAACGCTCTGTCGAAGATTCTCTCGGACTTCGCGATCTCCGCCATGGCCTACTTCTTCGTCGGCTACTGGATTGCCTATGGGGTGACCTTTCTGCACCCCGCCAGCGTACTGGTGGAGGGCAATGGTTACGCATTGGTGAAGTTCTTTTTTCTGCTGACCTTCGCGGCGGCGATACCGGCGATCATTTCCGGCGGCATCGCCGAGCGCGCGCGCTTCGGCCCGCAGCTGTGCGCCACGGCACTGATAGTCGCCTTCGTCTATCCATTCTTCGAGGGCATGATCTGGAACGGCAACTTCGGCCTGCAGAGCTGGCTGGAGGCGCAATTTGGCGCGCCATTCCACGACTTTGCCGGTTCGGTGGTGGTGCATGGCGTTGGCGGCTGGCTGGCATTCACCGCGGTGCTGCTGCTCGGGCGTCGGGATGGCCGTTACCGCGATGGCCGCCTGGTCGCTATGGCGCCGTCGAGCATTCCGTTCCTCGCTCTTGGCTCGTGGATACTGATCATCGGCTGGTTCGGCTTCAACGTGATGAGCGCCCAGACCCTGGGCAGCATCAGCGGACTGGTGGCCGTGAACACGCTGATGGCAATGGTCGGCGGCACCCTGGCGGCGCTGATCGTCGGTCGCAACGACCCGGGCTTCCTGCATAACGGCCCGCTGGCCGGCCTGGTGGCGATTTGCGCAGGTTCCGACCTGATGCATCCGGTCGGTGCGCTGGTCACTGGCGCTATTGCCGGCGCGCTGTTCGTCTGGGCGTTTACCGCCACTCAAGTGAAATGGAAGATCGACGATGTGCTCGGCGTCTGGCCGCTGCACGGTTTGTGTGGCGTCTGGGGCGGTATCGCCTGCGGCATCTTCGGGCAGCAGATGTGGGGTGGTCTGGGTGGTGTCAGCCTGGTCAGTCAGTTGCTCGGCAGCGTACTGGGTGTGCTGGTGGCGCTGATTGGCGGCTTCCTGGTATACGGCGCGCTGAAGCTGGTCGTCGGCATTCGTTTGAGCCAGGAGCAGGAGTATTACGGCGCCGATCTGTCGATACACAAGATCGGTGCGGTCAGTCAGGACTGAGCCGCTTGTCGAGTTGCTCGGTAGCTAGCCCTAAACTTTTGCCGCAAGCTGCCGTCAACCTTGCACATGCTCCGTTTCGGTGACTTGCCATGACTGTTTCTCTTCCGCTGTCGACCTCAACGACAGGCCGCTCGCCTCAGATTGGCGGCCAGACCACCATCCGCAACGCGGCCGATGCCCAGGTCGCGCTGTCCAATCGGCTTGCCGAGCGCCTGGGTCTGCCTGCCGGCTCGCTCACCGCCAAGCAGGATGACTTCTCTCCGGAGAAGGTGGCGGATCGCGTGCTCGGGTTCATCGAGCAGCGGCTGAAGAGCGAAGCGGCTGCAGGGGCGAGCCCGGAAAAGCTGCAGAAATTCATGGATCAGGCCCGTTCTGGCGTAGAGAAGGGCTTCGACGAAGCCCGCAAGATTCTCGACGGCATGGGCGTTCTCAAGGGCAAGGTCGCCACTGATATCGACGATACCTACCAGCGCATTCAGCAGGGCTTTGCCGGCCTCGACAAACAGTTCGGCGCAGCGCCAGCCGCTGGTGTCGTGCCGACGTCGAGCGACCGTTTTGCGGCCGTGGCGGAAAGCTTCGAGTTGGATATCACCACCCGAGATGGTGACCGCCTGCGTGTATCGATCGCTCAGGCGTCCGCCGCCTGGTCGCGCACCGAAGGTTCGAGCAGCCAGTCCGGCAGTCTGCAGATCGGTGGTTGGCAGGTGCAGGTCGAGGGTGATCTGGATGATCAGGAAAAAGCCGCCCTGGAGAAGCTGTTCAGCCAGGTGCAGGATCTTTCCAATTCCTTCTATTCCGGTGATGTAGCCGGCGCCTTCGATCGGGCCATGTCACTGGAAATGGACGGCTCGCAACTGGCCTCCATGTCCCTGAAATTGACTCAGACCAGCGTGCGCCAGGCTACCGATACCTACGGCTCGGTGGCCAGCCAGGGTGGGCAACCGGCCAGTGCGGTGAATGGCGCGCTCAACGACTATGCTCAAGGCTTGCTCGACGCACTGCGTACTGCCAATGAGTGGGGCAGCGACGGCAAGGGCCTGCTGCAGGATCTGCTCAAGGGGGGCTTCTCTCTGGACGAGCGTTTCGATAATGCGCGGCTGGACAAGGCCGAGCAGCTCAATGGCCGCCTGCTGGACGGTCTGCAAGGCCTGCTGGGCTCCACGTTGGCGCCGAAAGCGGATGAAGGTGCTGCGAGCGCCTGATACAGAGGAGCGGGGTGGTAGACTGCCACCTTTCTCGCTGCGGAGGCTGACCCATGCTCCCTGAGTGCCAATTGCTGGGAACCATCGGTTGTCATCTTTGTGAGTACGCCGAGGCGGTAGTGATGCCTTTCGTCGAGCGCGGCTTGCTTGTCGAGTTAGTCGATATCGCCGAGCGTGACGACTTGCTGGAGCGCTATGCGCTGTTGATACCTGTGCTGAAACGCACCGATACCGGCGCCGAGTTGACTTGGCCGTTCGATACGCCGCAGGTCGTCGCCTTTCTTGGCTGATCCACCGTCTGCACACAACGAGCCTGACGCATTCGAAGTCTGGCCAGGTTTTGCTTTTTAGAATGACAGGGGAGTTGTATCCATGGGTGTAGTGCTGGGCGATGCGTTATCGCTGCTGCTGTTTCGTTTGCACAGTGGCCGTTTGCTGGGCATCAATCTGCTCAAGGTCAACGAGATCATTCCCTGCCCGCAGTTGACCAAAATGCCCAGTCGGCACCCTCATGTGCGCGGCGTGGCGACGTTGCGTGGTTCGGCGCTGACGGTCATTGATCTGGCGCGAGCAATTGGTGAGCGCGGTGGTAGTGATAGCCAGGACGGCTGTCTGATCGTTACCGAGCTCAGCCGGTCGCGGCAAGGGCTACACGTACAGAGCGTGGAGCGCATCGTGCAATGCTCGACTCGCGATGTGCGCCCGCCGCCCGCTGGCGCTGGCACGCGGGCTTTCATTACCGGAGTGACGCAGATCGACGGCGCTATCGTGCAAATTCTCGACATTGAAAAAGTCTTGCATGAGATCGCACCAGCTCCTCTCGAGGATGTCGCCGATGAGTTGCTCAGCCATGCCGAGCGGCAGCTCTTGCAAGGCCGTCGAGTACTGGTCGTCGATGACTCACAGGTAGCCCTGCAGCAAACGCTGATCACGCTGCGAAAGCTCGACTTGGACTGCCAGGCCGTACGTAGCGCCGCCAGCGCGCTTGAAGTGCTGCGGGCCGCGCAGCAGGAGGGGCAGCCGATCGAGGTGTTGGTCTCGGATATCGAAATGCCGGAAATGGACGGCTACACCCTGGTTCAGCAGATTCGCAAGGACAGCGTGCTTAGCGAGACCTACGTGCTGCTGCATACCTCGCTGGACAGCACCATGAATACCGAGAAGGCCCGCGCAGTGGGGGCCAACGACGTGCTCACCAAGTTCTCCAGCGTCGATCTCAGCAAAGCGCTACTGCGCGCGTTCCAGCGTCTCAACGACTGAATTGCGGCACGCCTATTCGATTCTCTGTTCGCCGGTGAACTGTAGGGTGATCTTGCAGCGCCGGCAGAAGTAGCGACGGCCCTTGGCGACCAGGGCGTGGCGCTGCGCGGAGAACGGAAATTCGCCTTGCGGGCACTGGCAGCGATAGATGAAGCGGCTGACCTGGCGGCGTTTCACGTCATAGCTGTGGCAGCGGTGTGGGGGCAGTTCGTAGACCCCACGCATGATCAGCTGCCATTCCTCGCCGTGGGGCTGAATGCTCAGGCCGAAAAGCTGGTGTGCGACCAGATGCGCCACTTCGTGGGGCACCGTCTGGCGCAGAAAATCTTCCTGGTTTTCACGGTACAGCTGCGGGTTGAAGCGCAGTTTGTTTTCTGTGAGATGAGCCACTCCGGCCTTCTGGCCGCGCAGTTTGAAACTCACTTCGGGGCGTTTGAATGGCTGCTTGAAGAAGGTTTCCGCCTGCTGATAGCAAGCCTCGACGCGGGCGTGGATCTGTTCTGACATGGGGGCATCGGGAAAGGTGATTACGGCGGATTATGCCGCAGTTCATCCTGCCATGCAGCGTTTGCGGGCTGAACGGCAAGTGCCCTCAGCGGTAATAACGCTGCAGTGTCTCCATGGCGTGGTTGATGCTCTGCAACTGCTGCGTGCTGCCGCCGCGATCCGGGTGATGGATGCTGACCAGCTGTCGGTAGCGCTGCCTGATGAAAGACAGGTCGAGATCACCGCTGTGCGCATCCAGCTCGAGAACGGCGAGGGCGGATTGTTTTTCCTCGCCGCCCTGCAGGCGTACCCAAAACGCGCCAAGCAGTTTCTGCACATCGTCGGCATCGGTATCGCGCAGATGAGTCAGGTCGAGGTAGTACTCGCGCAACGGATCCTTTTCGCTCAATGCGCTTTCGCCCGCCTGATACGGCAGCAGCCGAATGCACAGCGGGCTGATCTGCAGCAAGGCACATTGTTCGGCAGCCAACTGGTCGCGCAGCCGATAAAGCGTATGGAACAGCAGAAAGTGGCTGCGAAACAACTCCAGGGTATCCGTGGGCAGGCGCTCTTCGGCGCCTTGCCAGCGATTCAGGCGCAGCAGCAGCTCGTATTCCGAAAGCCCTTCGGGCGCGGTCTGGAGCAATTCGAGCAGTCGTGTGTTGGGGGCGTTTTCTTCGTTCATTGGCTCACCTTAGCCGAAGGAATATCGCCTTGCACAATCGGGCGCCACGCCAATCGGCGACGGTTGGCCGTTTTGTGGCTGGGGTATGCCTGGTTTTCTGGGTAAAATGCGCGGCTTCAGTACTTCTACCGGATTTCCGCGCGCCATGGGCACCCTCTCGGTCAATCAGAACAAGCTGCAAAAACGCCTGCGTCGTCAGGCCGGCGAAGCCATTGCCGATTTCAACATGATCGAGGAGGGCGACAAGGTGATGGTCTGCCTGTCCGGTGGCAAGGACAGCTACACCATGCTCGATATCCTGCTTTATCTGCAGAAGGTCGCGCCCATTCACTTCGAGATCGTCGCGGTGAATATGGACCAGAAGCAGCCAGGCTTCCCCGAGCACGTGCTGCCGGCCTATCTGGAGTCCATCGGTGTGCCGTACCACATCGTCGAGAAGGACACTTACTCGGTGGTCAAGGAGAAGATCCCGGAAGGCAAGACCACCTGCTCGCTGTGTTCGCGCCTGCGCCGCGGCACCCTGTACACCTTCGCCGACGAGATCGGCGCGACCAAGATGGCCCTCGGTCACCACCGTGACGACATCCTCGAGACCTTCTTCCTCAACATGTTCTATGGCGGCACGCTCAAGGCCATGCCGCCCAAACTGCGTGCCGATGACGGGCGCAATGTGGTGATTCGCCCGCTGGCCTATTGCAACGAGGCCGATATCGAGGCCTATAGCAATCTCAAGGAATTCCCGATCATTCCGTGCAACCTTTGCGGCTCCCAGGAAAACCTGCAGCGTCAGGTGGTCAAGGAGATGCTTCAGGACTGGGAGCGCAAATCGCCGGGTCGCACGGAAATCATGTTCCGTGCCCTGCAAAATGTGGTGCCGTCGCAACTTGCCGACCGCAATCTGTTCGACTTCACCAGCCTGAAAATCGATGAGCAGGCCACGCCGCGCTTTCTTAACGTGATGAACCTGTAAGAGTCCAAGCCATGTACAAGGCCATGCTGGTGATGTTCTGTCTGTTGCTGAGTGGCTGTGGTGGCGGTAGCGAGCAGGGCCGCCTGACGCTCGAGTTGGGTGGCAAGGCCATGCGTTTCGATTCGCGGCTGGTGGCCCAGTTGGCCGAGAGCCGCGAGCATCTGGTCATTGGCGGTCGTCTGGACGATGGGGCCATGAGCGACAGTTACGATTTCGAATTGTGGGCGCTGGGCGGTGAGATCAAGCCAGGTACTTACAGCCTGTCAGGCTCCAGGCTGGTCAGTCGTTATGCCATACAGCATGAGGACGGCACAGAAATCTGGTCGGCGCTCAGTGATGATGATGGTGCCGCGTTCAACCTCAGGATAGACAGCATCGACGACTGGGGCGTGCGCGGCAGCTTCGACGGTCGCCTCAAGCGCCTCGGCGGCGAAGGTTTCATCGAGGTGAGCGAGGGTCGCTTCGCTGCACCGTTCAAACTCCAGTAGATCCGAAGGCAAACGATGCACGATTACCGATGGATGCATGAATACTGCGTGAACCGCTTCGGCTCGCTGGAAGCCCTCGAGGCGCGCCTGCCGCAACCGGCTTCTGACAAGAATCTCCGTGCTCTAAGCGATGATCGCTACCTGTCGATCATGAGCCTGCGCATCTTCCGGGCGGGTCTCAAACACAGCCTGGTGGACGCCAAGTGGCCGGCCTTCGAAGAAGTGTTCTTCGGTTTCGATCCGGAAAAGGTCGTGCTGATGGGCGGCGAACGCCTCGAGCGTCTGATGCAGGACGCTCGCCTGATCCGCCACTTGGGCAAGCTCAAGAGCGTACCCCGTAACGCGCAGTTCATTCTCGACGTGGAGCGTGGCGCGTTGAGCGGGCCGGCTGCCGCTGCGAAAACCACCACCCCGCGCCCCGGCTTTGCCTTTGGCGCACTGATCGCCGATTGGCCGGTGACCGATATCGTCGGGCTCTGGCACTGGTTGGCCAAGCAGGGTACTCAGCTCGGCGGCCTTTCTGCACCGCGCTTTCTGCGTATGGTTGGCAAAGACACCTTTATTCCTTCCGATGACATGGTCGCAGCGCTCAAGGCTCAGAAGATTGTCGACAAGGTACCAAGCAGTCAGCGCGACCGCGCTGCGGTTCAAGCTGCCTTCAATCAGTGGCATGCGGAAAGTGGTCGGCCCATGTGCCAGCTGTCAGTGATGTTGGCTCATACGGTCAACCACTGATGCATCCCCATCTGCCGCGCCTCGCTTCAGCCGTCGCTGCCGCGCAGAGGATTTTGATCATCACCGGAGCAGGCCTGTCTGCCGACTCCGGGTTGCCTACCTACCGCGGCCTCGGTGGTCTGTA
This sequence comes from Pseudomonas sp. PME37.24/006, assembly GCF_055556635.1. Classification (NCBI taxonomy): domain Bacteria; kingdom Pseudomonadati; phylum Pseudomonadota; class Gammaproteobacteria; order Pseudomonadales; family Pseudomonadaceae; genus Pseudomonas; species Pseudomonas sp. PME37.24/006. The sequence goes on along the minus strand of NZ_JBVHNL010000002.1, from coordinate 758,070 downwards.
CAACGGCCACACCGCAGAGGGCGTACCGATCGAAGTGGCGCTATCTGGCGACATGCTGCGCCGCGACCCGGCGCTGTGCTGGAAGTACCTGGCACAGCTCGGCACCGCCTGCCTGGCCGCCCAGCCAAACGCCGGTCACAAGGCGATTGCCGAGTTGCAGGCCTTGAAGCCTGAATGTTGGGTGCTCACTCAGAACATCGACGGTTACCACCGCCTGGCTGGCAGTCCGACAGATCGACTGATCGAAATTCACGGTGAGCTGGCGCCGCTGCATTGCCAGAGTTGTGGCGGCGTGGACGAGGGACTCGTCAAGCATCTGCAACAACCGTTGCCGCCTCTGTGCGGGAGTTGCGGTGGTGTGCTGCGCCCGCCGGTGACGCTGTTCGGCGAGATGCTGCCGGAGGAGGCCGTCGGTCGTCTGTATACGCAGTTGGAGAAGGGGTTCGATCTGGTGATCAGCGTCGGCACCAGCGCAAGCTTCCCTTATATAGTCGAGCCGCTGCTGCGCACTCGCCAGTCTGGTGGGGTGACGGTGGAGGTCAATTTGTCGCAAAGCGAGGTTAGCGATCTGGTTGACTTCAGGCTGGAAGAAAGGGCCTTAGATGTTTTTCCGGAACTACTGAGTCACATTAATCGTCATAGAATTTGCATATGGCCCCGTTAGAGGGCATAGTCGCGGCTGTTCATTTTTCATGCCACGGTCGTGCCCATGCGCAAAAGCTTCGCACCCCTCGTGCCTCTCGCACTGACGATGGTTCTCGCCGCCTGCGCTAACCATGCTCCGCAATCCCATAACGATGCCCCAGCCCAGGCTTCTTTGCCTGCCCGGCCGGTAGTCGCAGCGCCTGTTCTGGATCGGATCGATGTCGTTGAAGACGATGCAGCCGCTGATTTTGCCGGCCACGCACCGTACGAGCTGCCACAGCTTGCAGACAGTGTTCTCGAAAAAGGCCTCTCGCTGATCGGTACCCGCTACCGGTTCGGGGGCAGCTCGGTGAAAACCGGTTTCGATTGCAGCGGTTTTATTGGTTACCTGTTCCGTGAAGAGCTTGGCATGGAGCTGCCGCGCTCGACGCGCGACATGATCAACATCGACGCGCCGCTGGTCGAGCGCAAGGCGCTGGAGCCCGGTGATCTGGTGTTCTTCAGCACGGCAGGTCGTGGCCGCGTCAGCCATGCCGGTATCTATCTGGGCGATGATCAGTTCATTCATTCCTCCAGCAGCCGCAGCGGTGGCGTGCGAATCGATAGCCTGGATGACCGCTACTGGAAACGTACCTTCATCGAAGCCAAGCGTGTCCTGGCGATGGCGCCGACCGAGCACCTGGCGTCTCAGCATTGAGGTGGTAAATGTCCGATCTGCACAGATCGGGCAACATCTTGATAGTTTTCAAGCGGCTGCAGCATAAAGCTAAAGCTTGCACTGCGGTTGTGAACGGAGCAGAGTAGGGCGCATTCAGGCTCCGGGATCGTCCGTCCATGACTGCCACCATTCGCATCGCCCTCTTGCTGCTCACAGCACTGCTCAGTGCGTGCTCCAGTCGTGCACCCGTACCTGCTCCGCAACCCGTTGTCGTAGCACCTGTACCTGGTAATTATCAGGGGGGCGCTGACGATGTACTGTTTCGTGCATTGGGCCTTGTCGGCACGCCTTACCGCTACGGCGGCAATACCCCAGCCAGCGGTTTCGATTGCAGCGGCTTGATCGGTTACGTCTACCGTGATGCGGCGGGCATCCAGTTGCCGCGGTCGACGCGCGAACTGATCAGCATGCGCGCGCCGACCGTAGGGCGTGATGCCCTGCGCAGTGGTGATCTGGTGTTCTTTGCCACCAGTGGCGGCCGCCAGGTTAGCCATGCTGGCATCTACGTCGGCGAAGGACGCTTCGTGCATGCACCGTCCTCGGGCGGCACCGTGCGCTTGGACAGCCTCGCCAACAGCTACTGGCAGCGTACCTATATCGAAGCGAAGCGGGTTTTTCCGGTCGAGTTGGCTAGTCATCCCTGAGTCTTCGATTGACGCTGAGGCGGCCAATCCTTACCCTTCGCCGCTTGCTTCAGGTGTCCTCGGTTTTGGCCGAGGGTGAAACTGGGAAGTCGGTGCGCCGCTGCTCCAGCAAGCAGGCAATGCCGACGCTGCCCCCGCAACGGTAAACGAGCCAAGCCACGCTTTCAGCCACTGTATCGCCGATACGGGAAGGCTGCGTCGGTGGCCGCATTCTGATGAACGCGGCGCTCGCAAGCCCGGAGACCGGCCTGTCGCTTTTTCCAGAGTTGCGCGGTGGGCGCGGCCGGTGCGTGATCGATCCGGTCAGCTCCTGCCTACTCCTGTGTGATTCCTTTATCGTCCGGCATGAACCCGGTTTCCTGCCCGAGCGCTTCACCTGCGTGCGCCGATTGGCCCTGCGCTGAGGAGATCCCATGAGCGAATCGACCCCATCCCCAAGCCGAGAATCAGCAGAGCGCGACGCGCGGCACAACGCCCGTATGGCGCGCAAGAAAGCCCTGATGGACGAGAAGATCGCCCAGGCTCAGGACGAGTATGGCCTGTTGCTGGTGCACAGCGGCAATGGCAAGGGCAAGAGTAGCTCCGCGTTCGGCATGGTTGCCCGGGCGCTGGGACATGGTCTCAAGGTCGGCGTGGTGCAGTTCATCAAGGGCGGCATGGCCACCGGCGAAGAGCATTTCTTCCGCCGCTTTCCCGATGAGGTCAGCTATCACGTGATGGGCGAGGGCTACACCTGGGATACCCAGAATCGGCAGCGCGATATCGAGAAAGCCGTGCAGGCCTGGGAGGTCGCCCGGCAACTGCTGAACGACCCGCAGATCGCCTTGGTGGTGCTGGATGAATTGAACATCGCCCTCAAGCACGGTTATCTGGATGTGGACGTGGTGCTGCGTGATATCGAATCGCGCCCCGAGCTTCAGCACGTTGTCGCGACCGGCCGTGGCGCGCCGCCAGCGCTGCTTGAAGCAGCCGATACCGTCACCGAGATGACGCTCGTCAAGCATGCCTTCAAGTCTGGCGTAAAAGCACAAAAAGGCGTGGAGTTTTGATCGTTACAGCGTCTGCATCCGATGCGGGTGAGCGCACGCCGCGTCACTGTCCTGCACTGTTGATCGCGGCTCCAGCCTCGGGGCAGGGTAAAACCACCGTCACTGCGGCCCTGGCACGCCTGCACACCCGGCAGGGGAAGCGGGTGCGGGTGTTCAAGTGCGGGCCTGATTTTCTCGACCCGATGATCCTCTCCCGTGCCAGTGGCAATCCGGTCTATCAGCTGGACTTGTGGATGGTCGGCGAGGACGAGAGCCGTCGCCTGTTGTGGGAGGCTGCTGGCGAGGCGGATCTGATTCTCATCGAAGGCGTGATGGGCTTGTTCGATGGCTCGCCATCCGCCGCCGATCTGGCCCGCCGCTTCGGCGTACCGGTGTTGGGCGTGATCGATGGCTCCGCCATGGCCCAGACCTTCGGCGCGCTGGCCGTCGGCCTGGCCAGCTATCAGCCGGATCTGCCGTTTTCCGGCGTGCTCGGCAATCGCGTCAATCCCGGTCGTCATAACGACCTGATCCGTGACAGCCTGCCGGCCTCGATTCGCTGGTACGGCTCGCTGCCACGCAGTGCTGCCATTGAATTGCCGAGCCGACACTTGGGCCTGGTGCAGGCCGCCGAACTCGCGGATCTCGATGTGCGCCTAGACACCGCTGCTGATGCCCTAGCGCAGACCGCGACGGTAACCCTGCCGCCACCCGTAGTGTTCGCCCCTCCGCCGATTGCGTCCATAACGTCACTGCTGGATGGTGTGTGTATCGGCGTGGCCCTCGATGCCTCCTTTGCATTCACCTACCAGGCCAATCTCAATCTGCTCAAGCAGATGGGCGCGACTCTGATGTTCTTCAGCCCGCTGGCCGATGAAAGCCTACCCGAGGTGGACAGCCTCTATCTGCCCGGCGGCTATCCCGAGCTGCACCTGCAGGCTTTGGCCGCGAACCGTTCGATGATCGAGGCCATCACGGTCCATCATCAAGCCGGCAAGCCGATCCTCGCCGAGTGTGGTGGCATGCTTTATCTGCTCGACTCGCTGAGCGACGTGGCTGGCGAACGAGCTGAGTTGGCCGGGCTGCTGCCCGGCCATGCTCAGATGCAGAAGCGCCTGGTTGCCCTGGCGCTGCAGGCGGTAACGCTGCCCGAAGGGCTGTTGCGTGGTCACAGCTACCATCATTCGCGGCTCGAGTCCGAACTGGAGCCATTGGCTCGCGGCGAGTGCCCCAATGACAAACCGGTCAGTGAGGCGGTGTTCCGTCTCGGCCGGCTTACCGCGTCCTATATCCACTTCTATATGCCATCCAATCCTGCGGCCGCAGCGGCATTGTTTCGACCATGAGCGACCACGCCTTCAGTCCTGAGGAGCGCGCCGCGGTCTATCGGGCTATCGCCGAACGCCGCGATATGCGCCATTTCAGTGGTGGTGAGGTAGCGCCCGAAGTGCTCGCGAAGCTACTCGAGGCGGCGCATCAGGCACCCAGTGTGGGGTTGATGCAACCTTGGCGCTTCATCCGCATCACCCGGCCGGCGCTACGTGAAGACATCTATCAGTTGGTCGAGGCCGAGCGTCGGCTGACCGCCGAGGCCCTGGGCGAGCGCTCCGACGAATTCATGCGGCTCAAAGTCGAGGGCGTTCGTGAGTGCGCCGAGGTGCTGGTCGCGGCGCTGATGGACGGCCGTGAATCCCATGTATTCGGCCGCCGTACCTTGCCGGAAATGGATATGGCGTCGTTGTCCTGCGCCATTCAGAATCTGTGGCTCGCCGCCAGAGCCGAGGGGCTGGGTATGGGCTGGGTGTCGCTGTTCGATCCTCTGGCATTGGCCGAACTGCTGGGCATGCCAGCCGGCAGCAAACCGGTGGCGGTGCTGTGCCTGGGGCCGGTGCAGGCGTTCTACCCGGTACCGATGCTGGCCCAGGAGGGCTGGGCCGAGGTGCGGCCATTGAGTGAATTGCTGTTTGAGGATCGCTGGGCATCATATGGCGGGGAGACACATGAATAGCGCAGCACCTTTATGAGCCTGATCCTCAGTGCGGCCGCTGGTGTGGCGCTGGATGCCGCGCTCGGTGAGCCGAAGCGCTGGCATCCGCTGGTGGGCTTCGGCAAGCTGGCCAATCGTCTGGAGCAACGCTTCAACCCGTCCGGTGGTGGCTGGCGCAGCCATGGCGTGAGCGCCTGGTGCCTGGCGGTATTACCGCTCACTCTGCTGACTGTGCTGCTGGTGCAGTTGCCCTGGGTCGGCTGGCTGGTGCAGATCATCGCCCTGTATGCGGCGCTTGGTCTGCGCAGCCTCGACCAGCACGCTCAGCCCGTGGCCCAGGCGCTGCGCCTTGGCGATCTGCCCTTGGCCCGCCAGCGGGTCGGCTATATGGTCAGCCGCCGCACCGATGACCTGGACGCCACCGGCGTAGCCCGTGCCGGCACCGAGTCGGTGCTGGAAAACGGCAGTGACGCGGTGTTCGCCGCGCTGTTCTGGTTTCTTGTCGCTGGCGCCCCCGGTGTGGTTCTGTATCGCCTGAGCAATACCCTGGATGCCATGTGGGGCTACCGCAACGAACGCTTCGAGCGCTTCGGCTGGGCCGCTGCGAAGATCGATGACCTACTCAACTACGTGCCGGCGCGTCTGGTCGCGTTGACTTACGCGTTACTCGGCCGCACCAGCACGGCGATGCGTTGCTGGCAGAGTCAGGCGCCGCAGTGGGACAGCCCCAACGCCGGGCCGGTGATGGCCGCTGGTGCCGGTGCGCTGGGCGTCAGTCTCGGCGGTGCGGCTGTCTATCATGGCGAGCTGCACCAGCGACCCGAGCTTGGCGAAGGGCCGCAGCCCCAGGCGCGGGATATCGAACGGGCGATGAATCTGGTTTGGGGTGGCGTGCTTTTATGGCTGCTGCTGATGCTGATCGTGGGGGTGTGCGTTGCTTGAGCATGGCGGACGTTTGCGGCGAGCGGCTCTTCAGTACGACATTCCCCTGAGCGACTGGCTGGACGTCTCGACTGGCGTGGCGCCTTACGGATTCGCACTGCCAGCGATTCCGCAGCAGGCCTGGGTGCGTTTGCCCGAACTGGATGATGGGTTGGAAGCTGCTGCCTGCGCCTACTACGGCGTCGATCGGCTGCTGCCGGTGGCTGGCTCTCAGGCGGCCATCCAGTGCCTGCCGCGACTGCGGCGTGAAGCGCGCGTGGGCATCGTCTCGCCGGCCTATGCAGAGCATGCGGCGGCCTGGCAGCGCGAAGGACACCGGGTGCTGGAACTCAGCGAAGCGAGCGTCAACCGGGCGCTGGAGCGGCTCGACGTGCTCTTGCTGGTCAACCCCAACAACCCTACCGGTCGGCGATTTTCACCGCAGCAACTGTTCGCCTGGCATGAGCGCCTAGCCGAGCGAGGCGGTTGGCTGATCGTTGACGAAGCCTTCATCGACTGTACCCCGGAGCAGAGCCTGGCGGCTCACAGCCACCTGCCAGGCTTGATCGTATTGCGCTCGTTCGGCAAGTTTTTCGGCATGGCAGGTGCCCGGCTGGGTTTCGTGCTGGCCGACACCAAGCTGCTCGGTGAGCTAGAAGAGATGCTTGGCCCCTGGACGATAAGTGGGCCGACGCGCTGGTTGGGAACCCATCTGCTCGAAGATCACGCTGGCCAGCAGGCGCAGCGGCAGCGCTTGGCCAGTGACGGTCAGCGCCTGGCCGACCTGCTGCGCGAGCATGGCCTGCCAGCCACTGGCGGTTGCTCGCTGTTCCAGTGGATCGCCTGCGAGCGGGCCGGCGTGCTGCATGAGTTTCTGGCCTGTAATGGCATTCTCACCCGGCTATTCGAACGGCCGGCAAGCATTCGTTTTGGCCTGCCGCCGGATGAAGAGGGCTGGCAGCGTCTGGCCCGAGCACTGAGCGTATTCGCCGAGGAGTCGCGATGAGCCGTTCTGAACCAGGCACCGCTCTTATTCAGCAGGGCGCTACTTTAATGGTGCAAGGCACCACGTCGGATGCCGGCAAGAGCACCCTGGTCACCGCGCTGTGCCGCTGGCTGCGCCGCCAGGGCGTCAGCGTGGTGCCGTTCAAGCCGCAGAACATGGCACTCAACAGTGCGGTAACCGCCGACGGCGGCGAGATTGGCCGCGCTCAAGCGGTGCAGGCTCAGGCCTGTGGGCTGGCGCCGCATACCGACATGAACCCGGTGCTGCTCAAACCCAACAGCGACACCGGCGCTCAGGTGATCATCCACGGCCAGGCCGTCGGCAACATGAATGCCGTGGCCTACCACGATTACAAACAAGTCGCCCGCCAGGCGGTGCTGGCCTCCCATCAGCGCCTGCAGGCGACGCATCAGGTGGTGATGGTGGAGGGGGCCGGTTCGCCTGCGGAGATCAATCTACGGGCCAACGACATCGCCAACATGGGCTTTGCCGAGGCGGTCGACTGTCCGGTGATTCTGATCGCCGATATCGACAAGGGCGGCGTTTTCGCCCATCTGATTGGTACCTTGGAATTGTTATCACCCAGTGAGCAGGCGCGTCTCCAGGGCTTCGTGATCAATCGCTTTCGCGGCGATATCGCCTTGCTGCAGCCCGGCCTGGACTGGCTCGAGAAACGCACCGGCAAGCCGGTGCTTGGCGTGCTGCCCTATCTGATGGATTTCCATCTGGAGGCCGAAGACGCCATTGACCGTCGCCAGGTGAGCAAGGCCGAACAGGTGCTCAAAGTGGTGGTTCCGGTGCTGCCACGCATCAGCAATCACACCGATTTCGACCCGCTGCGCCTGCACCCTCAGGTCGAACTGACCTTCGTCGGCCCTGGCGAAGCGATCCCGCCCGCCGACCTGATCATTCTGCCCGGCTCCAAGAGCGTACGCGCCGACCTGGCTTTCCTGCGTAGCCAGGGCTGGGCCGAGGCCATCGACCGGCATCTGCGTTATGGCGGGAAGCTGCTTGGCATCTGCGGCGGGCTGCAGATGCTCGGGCGCCGTGTCGAGGATCCCGACGGCCTCGAAGGGCTCGCCGGCGTTAGCGAGGGCCTGGGACTTTTGCAGATCGACACGGTGCTGGAGCCTCACAAGCAACTGCGTAATGTGCTTGGGCGTCTATGCCTGGAGGATGCCCCTATCAGCGGTTACGAGATTCATGCCGGCGTGACCTCGGGCGCCGATCTGCAGCGTGCCGCCGTTCAGCTTGATGACGGTCGCGCAGACGGTGCTCTGAGTGCCGATGGCCAAGTCATGGGCACCTATCTGCATGGCCTGTTCGAGTCCTCGGCAGCTTGCTCGGCACTGCTGCGCTGGGCCGGCCTGGGCGATGTGCAGGTGGTGGATTATCACGCCCTGCGTGAACGCGATATCGAGCGCCTGGCCGATCTGGTCGATGCGCATCTGGATCGCTCGGCGCTGCTTTCTCTGTGTGGCCTGGCGGCCCCTGTGGAGACCGAATAGATGCAGGAATTGATTCTCGGCGGCGCCCGTTCCGGCAAGAGCCGACTGGCCGAGCGCCTGGCCCACGAGTCGGGCCTCGAGGTGATTTACATCGCCACCAGCCAGGCGCTCGATGGCGAGATGAGCAGCCGTATCCGGTCACATCGCGATCGCCGCCCGGCGCACTGGGGGCTGGTCGAAGAGCCGCTGGAGCTGGCCCGGATACTTGGCGAGCAGGCATCGGCACAGCGCTGCCTGCTGGTCGATTGCCTGACCCTGTGGCTGACCAACCTGTTGCTGCTGGAAGATGACGCACGCCTGGTGCGCGAGCGCGACGCGCTGTTGGCCTGCCTGGCGAACCTGCCGGGGCGGTTGATTCTGGTCAGCAATGAAACCGGGCTCGGCGTGGTGCCGATGGGCGAGTTGACCCGTCGTTATGTCGATGAAGCCGGCCTGCTGCACCAGGCCATCGCCGAACGCTGCCAGCGGGTGGTGTTCACGGTCGCTGGCCTGCCGATGATTCTCAAGGGAGATCCGTTATGAACCTCGACTGGTGGCTCAACCCCACTCAGCCTATCGATCAGGTTGCGCGCGACAAAGCTGAGGCGCGGCAGGGGCAGTTGACCAAGCCGGCCGGTTCGCTCGGCGAGCTGGAGCGCCTGGCGATTCGCCTGGCCGGGCTGCAGGGCCGTGAGTGCCCGGGTATCGACAAGGTGTGGATCGCCATTTTCGCCGGCGATCACGGCGTCGTGGCTGAAGGTGTCTCGGCATACCCACAGGCGGTCACGGGCCAGATGCTGCGCAACTTCGTCGGTGGTGGCGCAGCGATCAGCGTGCTGGCCCGGCAATTGGGTGCATCGCTGGAAGTGACTGATCTGGGCACCGCGCTGCCCCTCGAACCGCTGCCAGGCGTGCGTCATCTGCAGGTCGGCGCCGGCACCGCCAATCTCATGCGTGAAGCGGCGATGACTCCGGCCCAGACGCTGATCGCCCTGCAGGCCGGACGCGACAGCGTCGTCCGCGCTGCAGGGGATGGTCGTGAGCTGTTTATCGGCGGTGAGATGGGCATTGGCAACACCTCCGCGGCCACGGCGCTAGCCTGCCTGTTGCTAGATTGCCCTGTAGCCGAGCTGGTGGGGCCGGGTACCGGGCTCGCCGCTGCCGGCGTGGCCCACAAGGCGCAGGTGATCGAGACGGCCCTGGCGCTGCACCGTGCAGCCGCCAGCGAGCCGATGGAAGCCCTGCGTCGCCTGGGCGGCTTCGAGATCGCTGCGCTTACCGGCGCCTATCTGGCGTGCGCCCAGCAGGGCGTGGTGGCGCTGGTCGACGGCTTCATTTGCAGCGTCGCCGCATTGCTGGCGGTGCGCCTGAACCCGGCGTGCCGCGACTGGCTGCTGTTTTCCCATCAGAGCGCCGAGCCGGGCCATCAGCGCCTGCTCGCCGCATTGCAGGCCACGCCGATAGTCAGCCTGGGCCTGCGCTTGGGTGAGGGCAGCGGGGCTGCTCTGGTGGTGCCAATGCTGCGCTTGGCCTGTGCGCTACACAATGAGATGGCCACTTTCGCCGAGGCGGCGGTGGCGGATCGCGCGCCGTGATCCTGCATCTCTTGCGCCATGGCGAAACCGAACAGGGCGGCGGCTTGCGCGGCAGCCTGGACGACGCACTGACCGACGCTGGCTGGGCGCAACTGCGGGCTGCGGTACGGGCCGATGAACACTGGGATGCGCTGATCAGCTCGCCGCTGCAGCGCTGCGCACGCTTTGCCGAGGAACTGGCCGCCGCCCGCGATCTGCCGTTGCAGTTCGAGGCCGGTTTGCAGGAGCTGCATTTCGGCGATTGGGAAGGACGTAGCGCCGCCCAGTTGATGGAAACCGATGCCGAGGATCTGGGGTGCTTCTGGGCCGATCCCTACGCCTTCACGCCACCCGGCGGCGAGCCGCTGTTCGCCTTCGAGGCGCGGGTGCTGGATGCGTTGCGGCGTCTGCAAGACGCTTATCAGGGGCAGCAGTTGCTGGTGGTCACCCATGGCGGGGTGATGCGTCTGTTGCTGGCGCGGGCGCGTGGGTTGCCCCGTGAACAATTGCTGCAGGTCAGCGTGGCCCACGGTCAGCGAGTACACCTGCAGATCGATGGTCACGGCTTGCGGGAAATACCATGACACCTTTCTGGATCGCGCTGCAGTTTCTCACTCGCCTGCCGGTACGCCTGGCCGGCGTACCCACGCCTGAGCAGACGGGGCGCTCGCTGCTTTGCTATCCGCTGGTTGGTGTGGTGATCGGCCTGCTGCTGCTCGGCGCCGCGCATCTGCTCGACGCTGCGCCCGTGCCACTGCAGGCGGCGCTGCTGCTGAGCCTCTGGGTCGCGCTGACCGGTGCATTGCATCTGGATGGCCTGGCCGACAGCGCCGATGCCTGGATGGGCGGTTTCGGGGATCGCGAGCGCACCCTGACGATCATGAAGGATCCACGTAGTGGGCCGATCGCCGTGGTGGTGCTGATGTTGCTGCTGCTGCTCAAGTTCGTTGCCTTGCTGACCCTCCTCGAACGGGGTGATCATTTCGCGTTGCTGCTGGTTCCGGTGCTCGGGCGTGGTGCCTTGCTGGCCCTGTTTCTGTGGACGCCCTATGTCCGCGCGGGCGGACTCGGCGAGGCGCTTGCTAATCATCTACCGAGGTCGACCGCCATCGCCGTGCTGGCAGTGACGTCGCTTGCCTGTCTGCTGTTCGGTGGTATCTGGGTGATGCTGGCGGCGGTGGCAATTTTCTTCTGCATGCGGCGCATGATGCAGCAGCGCCTGGGCGGCACCACAGGCGACACCGCCGGGGCCTTGCTGGAAGTGCTCGAGTGCGGCGCTCTGCTGGCCATGGCCCTGCAAGTCACCAGCTAACCAGCTATCCCGTAGCCTGGGTCGAGCGAAACAGTACCTGGGGTTTCTCCAGGCATGCGCTGTATACGGCCGTTCTCCTGTCCCGAAAAAGTACTGCAAATTTCACGTCGGGGTTGTCCGGGGTGAAAAGCGGGTATATACATGCATCCCATGTTGCCGACCGAATGTCTCTGTACTCGTTTGCGCCGTGCCAGCCGTGGCGTCAGCAAACTCTACGACGACGCCTTGAACGAGGTGGGGATCAATGTCGCCCAATATTCTCTGCTCAGGCACCTGCAGCGGCTTGGCCAGCCGAGTATTACCGATCTTGCCGATGCCATGGGGCTTGAGCGCAGCACCCTGGGCCGCAATCTTCGTGTGCTCGAAGGGCGGGGCGTGGTGACGCTGCAAGGCGGTGCCGACCAGCGCAATCGGTTGGTCGTGCTGAGTGCTTCTGGAGAGCAGCTTCTCGCCGCCGCACTGGGCGCCTGGCAGAAGGTGCAAGCGCAACTGCAGCAGCAACTGCAACCGCAGCACATGGAAGCGCTGGACGAATTGCTCGCCAGCCTGGATTGACGGGAGTGGGCGTCAATCGCCTTTCCCACTGTGCGTTTCGACCTGATAACAGAAGGACATGCAATGAGTTCGGTATGGCGCACGAGTTTCTGGCTGATGCTGGGAGCTTCTCTGATCCTCGCCCTGTCCCTTGGCACTCGCCACGGGTTCGGCTTGTTCCTGTCGCCGATGAGCGACGATTTTGGCTGGGGGCGCGGTGTCTTCGCCTTCGCCATTGCCTTGCAGAACCTGATCTGGGGCATCGCACAGCCATTTACCGGTGCCCTGGCGGATCGCTTCGGCGCGCAGCGGGCGATTATCGTCGGCGGCCTGTTGTACGCGACCGGGCTGATTTTCATGGGGCTGTCGGACTCGCCGCTATCGCTGTCACTGAGCGCCGGTCTGCTGATCGGCATCGGCCTGTCTGGCACTTCGTTCTCGGTGATTCTCGGCGTAGTCGGCCGTGCGGTGCCGGTCGAGAAACGCAGCATGGCCATGGGCATCGCAGCAGCGGCGGGCTCTTTCGGCCAGTTCGCCATGCTGCCGGGCACGCTCGGGCTGCTCGGCTGGCTGGGCTGGTCGGCCGCGCTGATCGTGCTGGGTATCATGGTGGCGCTGATTGCACCGCTGGCGGCCATGGTCAAGGATCGCCCGCAGGTGTCACAGGGCCCTCAGCAAACGCTTGGAGAGGCGCTGCGCGAAGCCTGCAGCCATTCCGGGTTCTGGCTGCTGGCGCTGGGCTTTTTCGTATGCGGGTTTCAGGTGGTGTTCATCGGAGTCCACCTGCCGGCCTATCTGGTCGATCAGCACCTACCGGCCATCGTCGGCACCACGGTGCTGGCGCTGGTCGGGCTGTTCAACGTGTTCGGCACTTACATCGCCGGCTGGCTGGGCGGGCGGCGCTCAAAGCCACGGCTGCTCAGTGCGCTGTATCTGGCTCGTGGCGTGGTGATCACGCTGTTCATCACGGTGCCGTTGAGCGTATGGACGGCCTACGCATTCGGTATCGTCATGGGCCTGCTGTGGCTGTCCACCGTGCCGCTGACCAATGGCACGGTGGCGACCATGTTTGGGGTACGCAACCTGTCCATGCTCGGCGGCATCGTCTTCCTGTTCCACCAACTGGGTTCTTTCCTTGGTGGCTGGCTGGGCGGCTACCTCTATGACCACACGGGCAGCTATGATCTGGTATGGCAGATTTCCATCCTGCTCAGCGTTCTGGCCGCAGCGCTCAACTGGCCGGTTCGCGAACAGCCCGTAGCCCGTCTGCAAGGAGCCCATGCATGACCCTCAGACCCTTGATCGCTTTGGCTATCGGCGCCGCAGGTCTGTCGCTCCTGGCGGTGATCTTCTGGGGCTGGCAACAGGGCGGGCTGGCGATAATGCAGTTGGGGATGAGCCTCTGCTGAACGGATCAAACCATAAGGAAACGACCTGATGCGCGTGCGACTGTTTGCTCTGCCGCTGGTTTTGCTGGCGTTCACTGTCTCCGCCGTGCAGGCCGCTGAGTGCCCGGCGCTTTTGCAGGGGGAGCTGCCCAAATTGCGCTCCAAGGACAAGATCGACCTGTGTGAGCAGTTCGCCGGCAAGCCGCTGGTGGTGGTCAATACCGCCAGCTTCTGCGGCTTCACCTCGCAGTTCGAAGGGCTGGAAGCGCTCAACCAGCGCTATCGCGGTCAGGGCCTGGAAATCCTTGGGGTACCGTCCGATTCGTTCAAGCAGGAGTCGGACGACGCCGAAGAGACCGCCAAGGTCTGTTACGTGAATTACGGCGTGACCTTCACCATGAGCGAAACCCAGCCCGTCACCGGCGACAAGGCCATCCCGCTGTTCAAGGAGTTGACCCGGCAGACGGCAGCGCCGCGCTGGAATTTCTTCAAGTACGTGGTCGACCGCAAGGGCCAGGTGATCGCGCGGTTTTCCAGCATGACCAAGCCCGATGATCCCGAGCTGATCGCCGCCGTGGAGAAGGCAATCGCTTCACAGCCTTGAGTCGAGGAGGCAATGAAAAATCGCGGCATGAGCCGCGATTTTTTTGTTTCCGATTGCCGTCTGTTGAGCACGCCACCCTGATGGACGTGCGTGCTCGAGATCGGCTTAGAAACGGTAGGTCAGGGATGCCCCCAGGCCATGGGCACTGTTCTTGTAGGTGGCGTTGTAGGTACCTCGAGAGGCGCTGCTGCGATTGATATCGACTTCTTCTTCCTTGAGATAGGTGTAGGCGAGGTCGATGGTCATGTCGTCGCTTGGGCTCCAGCCTGCACCAACGCTGAAAATCGTCCTGTCACCCGACGGGATGCGTGGCGAGCGATGTTCGTTGTTGGTGGGTGTCTGGTCGATGGCCACACCTGTACGCAGTACCCATTGCGGATTCAGCTTGTAAGACACGCCGACCGCATGAGCCCAGGTGTCGTGCCAGTCTTGTTCTTCTACGATGGTGCTCAAACCAGGGGCCAGTGGGCCGGTCACACCTTCATTTTCGACGCGGATTTCCTTGAAACGGCTCCAGCGTGTCCAGGTGCTACCTGCATAAAGTGTCCAGGCATCGTTGAGTTCGTGCGTGATGGAGAGGTCTACGGATTCTGGAGTGGTCACGTCGAGCGAGGCGTCATACTTGCCAGCTGCAGTGCCTATCACCGTGCCAGGGCCCGATACGCGGGTGTCGCCTTCCAACTCGTACTTGACCCGCGAATGGTAGGCCAGGCCTACACGTGTTTGCGGAGTGAACTCGTACAGGACACCGACGTTGAAGCCCACGGCCACATCATCGCCCTTGATCTTGACCTTGCCGTCATTGCTGCCGGGTGGGCCGGCCGGGTTGGTCAGCGACGAAGTAAGTTCGCCTTCGATGTGGTTGAAGGTGGGGCCGAAGCCGACCGACAGTTGGTCATTGAAGCGGTAGCTCAGCGTAGGCTGTACCGTGATGACTCGCACATAACTCTTGTCCGCGAAGTAGCGGCCCTGGAAGCCACTCTCGTACTCGGTCGCCAGGCCGAAGGGCGCGTAGACGCCGATACCGAAGGCGACTTTGTCGTCCAGTGGTTTGACGTAGTAACCCATCGGCACGCCCGTGGTCGGCACCATGTCACCATCGTTGCTACCGCCGTTGGGAGCACCGCTCAGAGCTGTGGTACTGCCATTGCTGCTGATTCTGCTCTTGGCATGGATGGCAGCCACACCGAAATTGACCTGTTCGCGCTTGATTCGCGCCATGCCAGCCGGGTTGCCGAACACCGTGCTGGCATCCTCCGCTGACGACGAGCGGCCAGCGAAAGACATGCCCATGCCTGCGACGCTCTGCTCGTTGAGCGCAAAGCCGCTGGCCAAGCTATAGCTGGAAGTGGATGCGATGGCGATTGCCAGACCGGTTCTTAGGATTCTTGTACTCACGGGGTGCTCCTTGGCAGGGTCGGGGGAACTCTCGCTTTGCTGACTCAACGTCAACTCGGAAAGTTCAGGGTTAAACACGATCCGTCGAGGTGAAACTGTCCGTTCGGGCAGGATATAGAGCCTCGCGCCGATTGGCACCCCTGACTCGATAGTCAGTTTTTCAGGCAGCAACCGCTCGTCCGAGAACACATCGTTGCCAGGCCGAAATGAATTCGTCCGGCTTGCGATAGGGCGCGAAGACCTGCTGCCAGATCAACGCCTGTGCGGCGAGATCGTCGGCTACAGGCAGCACCTTGTAGTGGTTGTCGATGAGCAGCCAGGCTATCGCGGTGGCATAGCGCAGATTGACCGTCAGTTCGAGGTGGGGCGCGCCGAGAAAGGCATGCTGGCTGGCTAGGCCTCTTACTCGACTGGCCAGCTCGGGGTCGCCGGCCAGGTGGTCATCCCAGAGATGCCGATGACGGGATTCCGAGATTCGATACAGGCCGTAACCGCTATGGTTGTCCAGTGATTCGCCCAGAGACGACTGGCAGGCGGCGATGCCTAGCAACAGCGCTTCGGCGGCGGTCGATTGTTTGTCCAGATACAGCAGGGTGGGGCGGATAACCTGCTGGTTCAGATCACAGGCGGCGATTCCCATACGAGCCTCTACGCAGAGGTGACCGGTGGAGGAGGGCGCTGGCAACATCGTCGTGAGCAGGCGGTGGCGTTTGCGAAGCGGCCCATCAATCTGTAAATCCCATCGGGAGCGGTGGTTTAGCCGCTCAAGTTAAAGCTTAGTGGGATATTCATCCTGTAAAGATCTGTTTTTAAATCAATAGAGGATTTACACCAGGCTGCATATGCCTAATTGGAACTGTAGCGAGCCGTATTGACACCATTGCGCTGCTTTCGGCAGTATCGATGCATCGTTGTCTTGCCTGAGCATTCCATGTTCATCATCTCCCAGCCCATACCTTCTGCCCGTAGCCTCGCCGCTGCGTTGCAGGGTGTTTGCCTGGAAGCTGGTAAGTCGAAGAAACAGTCGCTCATTTGACCGGGGCGCGCTGTCCCGTCAGATGGGCTGACAGGACAGAGGCGCGAGGTCGAAGCATCCCTTCGTCACACTCCCTTCCCGCACTCCATCGACGGTGACCAGACGGTCTACATCGAGGAGTTGCACGCATGTCTACATTTTCTGGAATCTGGGTCGCTCTGGTTACGCCATTTCGCGACGGGCAGGTGGATTTGCCGGCCTTGCGCTCGCTGGCTGCGCATTTGCTGGACGCAGGTGCGGCAGGGCTGGTGGTTTGCGGCACCAGTGGCGAAGCGGCAGCGCTGGATGAGCAGGAGCAGTTGGCGGTGCTCGACACGGTGCTCGAAGTGATCCCCGCCAGCCGTGTCGTGATGGGGCTCAGTGGCAATAATCAGGCGGCGGTGCTGGCTCGCCTGCAGCGCATTCAGAACCGCTCGCTGGCCGGTATCCTGGTACCTGCGCCCTATTACATCAGGCCGTCGCAGCAGGGGTTGCTGACATTCTTCGGGGCCATCGCTGATGCTTCGCAGTTGCCGGTCATTGTTTACGATATTCCCTATCGCAGCGCCGTCAGCCTGGAACTGGAGACGATTCGTCAGCTCGCCAGGCACCCACGGATAGTCGCCATCAAGGATTGCGGCGGCGACTCACGCAAGACCCAGATGCTGATTCAGGATGGCGCGCTCGACGTACTTACCGGCGAAGACGAGCAGATATTTGCCACACTGTGTCTCGGTGGCAGCGGTGCCATCTCTGCGGCAGCGCATATCCGTACCGCCGATTTCGTGCAGGTGGTGGCACATCTGCAGCGGGGCGATCTGCAAGCCGGGCGCGCGTTGTTCCGCGACTTGTTACCACTGATCCGCCTGGCCTTCGTCGAACCCAACCCAGCGCCGGTGAAAAGTCTGTTGGCCATGCAGGGGTTGATCGTCGATGAGTTGCGCGAGCCCATGCTGCGTTGTTCCGACGAGTTACGTGAACGCATGCGGGTCGAACTACTGTGAGCCCACGGCAGAGGCTCACGGGATATACTGCGCGGCAATCTTTACGGGAGAGCCGCGTGACCATCGAAATTCTCTGGATTCGAGACAACGCCAGCCTGGCGGAGCACTGTTCTGCCTGGCGCAAACAGCCATTTCTGGCGCTGGACACCGAGTTCATGCGCGTCGACACCTTTTACCCCATCGCCGGCCTCCTACAGGTAAGCGAGGGTAAGCAGGCCTATCTGATCGACCCGCTACTGATCGACGACTGGTCGCCGTTCGCCGCGTTGCTCGAAGATTCCCAGGTGATCAAGGTGGTGCACGCCTGTAGCGAAGATCTGGAAGTGCTACTGCGCCTGACCGGTAGCCTGCCAGTGCCACTGTTCGATTCGCAGTTGGCCGCCGGTTATCTCAATCTTGGTTTCTCCATGGGTTATTCGCGTCTTGTGCAGGCTGTGCTGGATATAGAGCTGCCCAAGGGCGAGACCCGCTCGGACTGGCTGCAACGCCCGCTTTCCGACACCCAGGTCAGCTATGCCGCCGAAGACGTGGTGCATCTGGCCGAGCTCTATCGGCGTCTGCAGGAAAGGCTCTCGGCCGAGAAGAATGCCTGGATACTCGAGGATGGTGCCGAACTGGTCGCCGCCCTCGGTCGCGAGACGCCTGCCGAAGATGCCTATCGCGAGGCCAAGCTGGCCTGGAAGCTGTCACGCGCTCAACTGGCCGTGCTGCGCGTACTGTGCATCTGGCGCGAGCAGCAGGCACGGGCACGCAACCAGCCGCGCAACCGCATCCTGCGTGAACACTCGCTGTGGCCGCTGGCTCGCCAGCAGCCGGGTGATCTGGTCAGCCTGGCGCGCATCGAAGACATGCATCCGAAAACCGTCCGCCAGGACGGCGAAACCATCCTGCAGATGATCCGTGATGCCGCCGCGCTGCCACAGAGCGAGTGGCCGCCAGCCATGCCCGAGCCTTTGCCGCTGGAGTCCACGGCGCTGCTCAAGAAGCTACGCGCCATTGGTCAACGTGAAGGCGAGCGCCTGGATATCGCCCCTGAGCTGATGTTACGCAAGAAAATTCTGGAAGCGCTGCTCAAGAGCGGATATCCGAATGGTCCTTACCGCCTGCCCGACAACCTGCGTGGCTGGCGTCGTGAGTTGATGGGCGAGGCGCTGCTCGACTGCCTCGCTGCACAAGGAGAATCTGCTTGAAACGTATCTGCTCCATCTACAAGAGCCCGCGTAAGGATGGTATGTACCTCTATGTGCTACGTGCCGACGCCCTGAAACAGGTGCCTGAAAACCTGCTGAGCGCCTTCGGTTCGCCGATTCATTCTTTCGACATGGTGTTGACGCCGGAGCGCACTCTGGCACGCGAAGACATCCAAAAGGTGCTGGAGAACCTTGATAGCCAGGGTTACCACCTGCAGATGCCGCCACCGGAAGAGGATTACATCGAGCATCTGCCGGAAGAGTTGTTACGTCGCAACGACCCTGTCTGAGGTAGGCCGCCATGCGTGTACTGATTGCCGAAAATGATCACGCCGTATATCGCGATTTGCTGCAAACAGCCTTGCCACAAATCGAGCTGGTTGCCGGTGAGCACGATCTGGCGCAGCAGGCGGGCGGCTGTGAAGTCTGGCTGGGCGAGCCCCATTTGTTCGCCGAACTTATGCGCGCCGGTCACAAGCCGGGTTGGGTGCAGTCGACCTGGGCGGGCATCGCCCCTTTGCTGGCGGACGATTTGCCACGGGATTATCGATTGACGCGTGCAGTGGGCGTTTTCGGGCAGATCATGGCCGAGTACGTGCTGTGCCACATGCTCGCCCACGAGCGCGAACTCTTCACCCGTCTGCAGGCGCAGCGCGAGCAGCGCTGGGATGGCCGGCTGCCCAGCAGCCTGGCCGGACGCAAGGTGTTGATCGTCGGTACCGGCGAAATTGGCGTGGCAGTAGCGCGCTTCCTGCAGCCATTCAACGTCGAGCTGACCGGTGTTGCCAGCAGTGCGCGAACGCTGGCGCCATTCAACGAAGTGGCTGCCCTCGAAGACCTGCCGCGCCTGGTCGCCCAGGCCGATTACGTGATCAACCTGCTGCCCAACACGCCGGCCACCCACGACATCTATGATGCTGCGCTGTTGGCACGCTTCAAGCCGTCAGCCGTATTGATCAACGCGGGACGCGGCACATCGGTGGTCGACGAGGATGTGGTCGCGGCGCTGGCCAAGGGCCAATTGGCCGCCGCGGTGATCGATGTCTGCCGCGAAGAACCGCTGCCTGCCGGGCATCCGTTCTGGACTGCCGACAACCTGCTGCTCACCGGCCACAGTGCTGCGCCCAGCTTGCCGCATCTGGTGGTCGAGCTGTTCGTCAGCAATCTGCAGCGTTACCAAGACGGCGGCGCGCTGCAAGGCCAGGTGGATTTCTCCCGAGGCTATTGAGCCGCGTCGTCGCGCGCGGCTTGTACTGTGCGGTCGGCAGACCTAGACTGCCGGCCTTTTCGCCCGCTACCTCCAGTTCTGATCATGGCCGCGCTCGTACCCCCATTCTGGAAACACAAGACCCTCGAGCAACTCGACGCTCAGGAGTGGGAGTCGCTGTGCGACGGCTGTGGCCTATGCTGTCTGCAAAAGCTCGAAGACGAGGACGACGGTGCGGTCTATTACACGCGCATCGCCTGCAAGCTGCTCGATCTGGATACCTGCCGCTGTAGCGATTACCCGAACCGCAAGACCTTCGTGCCGGATTGCATTCAGCTCACGCCAGCCCAGGCAGATCAGTTCCAGTGGTTACCGCCCACTTGTGGTTATCGGCTGGTCAGCGAGGGCAAGGATCTACCGCTCTGGCATCACCTGGTCAGCGGTGACCCGGATGCAGTGCACCGCGAGCGGATCTCCCAGGCGGGGCGCATGCTCAGTGAAAACAGCGTGGCCGAGGATGATTGGGAAGAGCATCTGATCTTTCGCGCCGGCTGAGTGTCTGTGATGTGCTGTTAAGGCTCGCTTAAGCGGCTTGGTGTCTCATGACGCTATTGCACCGGCTATTGTTGTGCCTGATCCCATGGAACGTCCGATTCGTCTGTTCTGGAGTTGCCTGTATGTCGATTCGCTGCCTGCTGCTGTCCGCTGTTCTGTTGAGTACCGGCACACCCTTGTGGGCGGCCGAAAAGGTCGATCTGGATTACAAGGTGAAATTCCTTCCGCAAAGCGACCAGGCCGAAGTCAGCATCAGCCTGGAGAAGGGCGAGCGTGTTCGCAGCCTCAATTTCAATCTGGGTGACGATGGGTACTACAGCGATTTCAAGGCCGACGGCGAGTGGAAGCAGGACGACGCGCAGCGTGGCCTGTGGGTGCCGAGCAAGGGCAAAGCGAGCCTGACGTACAAGGTGCGTATCAGTCATCCCCGTGGCGAAGATCGCTTCGACGCGCGGATGACCGAAGATTGGGCCCTGCTACGCGGTGATGACCTGATTCCCAGCGCGGTACTCAACCAGGTCGACGGCACGGATCTGGTCGCGCGCCTCGAATTCGACCTGCCCAAAGGCTGGCGTAGCGTCGAGACCGGCTGGCCGCGAGTGGGTAAGAACAAATTCCGTATCGACAACCCTCAGCGCAAGTTCGATCGCCCCACCGGCTGGATCGTCGCCGGCAAGATCGGCACGCGGCGTGCCAAACTCGGTGAAACCCAGGTGACCATCGCCGCGCCGGTGGGTGAGGGCATGCGGCGCATGGATGCCCTCACCTTACTGACCTTCGTATGGCCCGAGATGCAGGCGGTGTTCCCGCGTGACCCAGCCAAACTGCTGGTGGTCGGCGCCGGTGATCCGATGTGGCGTGGCGGTTTGTCGGCCCCCAATTCCTATTTCATGCACGCGGATCGCCCGCTGGTCAGCGAGAACGGCACCAGCTCGCTGGTGCACGAGCTGGTACACGTGTTCAGCCGCATCGGTGATACCGACAATAGTGACTGGATCAGCGAAGGGGTGGCCGAGTATTACGCCATCGAAGTGATGCGCCGCGCTGGCGGACTCAGCGAGGATCGCTACCAGAAGGTGCGCGAGCATCTGATCAAGTGGAGCAAGCCGGTCAAGTCCTTGCGCACGGAAAACTCCACCGGCCCGATCACCGCGCGTGCGGTTCTACTCCTGCAGGAGCTCGACCGGGAAATTCGCCAGGCCACCAAGGATGGTCAGCAGCGCTCGCTGGACGACGTGGCTCGCGGCCTGATGCGTCTCGACAAGGCCAGCACCAAGGACTTCATCGAGATCACCGAGAACGTCATGGGCCGCACCTCCAAGGTGCTGGATACCCGCTTGCTGCGCTGAGTAATTGGCTGTTGGCCACGGGTAGGTGGATCAGCTCAAATCCAATAAAGCCCTCTTTCGAGTCACTAACGCCCAATCCGGTGCAGGCGCCAGGTTGGGCGTTTTCGCATCCAGGCCCCGCCATTGCTGGCGTTCAGCAAGCTATCAATGAAGTCGATCTTTACTATTCCTAGGATCGAGTTTTTGATCAAATTTTCTTGAGTAACATGAGCTCCATACCCACTTACTTCCTCCCAAGGAGCTCAACATGAAAACTGAATTTATCGCCAGCCTGTTCATCGCCACCCTTGCCAGCGCTGCTTTCGCACTGCCGCAAGCCCCTGTCGATGCCACTACTTCGCACTCGGTTGGTGCACAAAAAGTCGCTGAAGATGGTTACAAACGTACCGGCGGCAAGCTGGTTGCTGAAGATGGCTACGAGCGTACCGGTGGCAAGATCGCTGAAAGCGGCTTCGAGCGTGTCGGTGGCAAGCTGGTTGCTGAAGATGGCCACGAGCGTACCGGCGGCAAGATCGCTGAAAGCGGCTTCGAACGTGTCGGTGGCAAGTTGGTTGCTGAAGACGGCCACGAGCGTACCGGTGGCAAGATCGCTGAAAGCGGTTTCGAGCGTGTAGGCGGCAAGTTGGTTGCTGAAGACGGCCACGAGCGTACCGGTGGCAAAATTGCTGAAAGCGGCTTCGAGCGTGTCGGTGGCAAACTGGTCGCTGAAGATGGTTACGAGCGTACCGGTGGCAAAGCTGCCCAGGCCTTCGAGCATATTGGTGGCAAGCTGGTTGCCGAAGATGGCTACAGCCGCACTGGTGGTAAGGCTCAGCCTTCCTGATACCTGATAAGTAGGCTTCAACACAAAGCCCGGTTCGCACCGGGCTTTATTTTGTCTGCAATTTGGCTCAGTACTGGGCGCCGGTCTTGGTGTTGTTGCCTTTGGCCAGGCGATCATAGAGCACCACATTGACCGTCGCCGCCAGGTTCATGCAGCCCTGCGTCGGGATGTATATGACCTCTTCACACCAGTCGCGCACGGTTTTGTCCAGCGACCCATCTTCCGGGCCGAAGATATAGAAGGCGCGATCCGGGTGGGTGTAGGTCGGCAGCGGTAGGGCACCGTCCACCAGTTCCACGGCAACCGGGGTGCAACCCAGGGGAATGACTTTCTGCAGGTCATCGATGCCGATCAGGGGAATGTCCAGGTGCACACGCTTGGTATCGGTGACGAAGTCCCGGGCGCGCTCGTAGCGCTTGCCGGTATAGAAAACCGAGGCTACGCCATAGCAGCCGGCGGCGCGCATCACGGCACCGACATTCTCCGGTGACTTGGGGTTGTACAGACCGATGCAGCTGTATCGTTTGTTACCCACGGACAGGTCTCGCGCAAAAGGGCGGCATTATACGGCCTGTTCGATGATCAGGATTTTTTCTGCAGCAGATCCGCGAGGTTGGCAAAGGCTTTGTGAGTCGTTTTCGGCCCCGTTTGGCTGGCTGTGGAGCTTTCGCTGAAATATTGCTGATCGGTATAGCGGGAGTGTTCGTTGTCATGACAGAACAGGCATAGCAGCTCCCAGTTGGAGCCGTCCTGGGGGTTGTTGTCGTGATTGTGGTCACGGTGGTGCACGGTCAACTCGCTGAGGCGTTTACCGGAGAACTCACGGGTGCAGCGTCCACAGACGTGCGGGTACATGCGCAGGGCTTTATCCCGATAACCCTCTTCGCGGCTGCGTTGGGCATCGGCGAGGATGCGGTCGAGTTTGGACGTTGGCGTGGACGGGCTGCTCATGTTCGCTCCTTGGTGGCTGGCTCCCAGTATAAGGCAGCGTCAGTGACTGCCCAGAGGAATCTGTTTGCACTTTCCAGCATCTGGCAATGCCTAATGCAGTTCGTCCCACCGAACATTGGAGTACCCAAGATGCGCAAATCCATCGTGATGCTGATCGGTCTGCTGTCATTCGCCGGCATCGCCCATGCCCAGCAGGAACAGCCGTCTGCCGTGCAGCCCGCGGATACCGTGCAGAGCCCCGACGTGCCCGATCCCTCTGCCGTTGATCCCGACACCCCGCCAGTGATCCGCGACGGCCGTGATAACGACGAGTCGACCGAGGCGGCTGATGACGCCGCCGAGCGTCAACATGAGCAGCAAGACCAGCACAAGAAACACTGAGTGCTCAACGCTGGCTGCCGGCCACGGTAGCCAGCCAGGTATCAAGCCTCGGAACGCAGACCGAGTACCTTGAACAGAAACGCATACTCCAGCGCGACGTCCCGTAGTGCCTGGTAACGGCCGCTCATGCCACCGTGGCCGGCCTCCAGGTCAGTCTTTAGCAACAGCAGGTTGTTATCGGTCTTCAGTTCGCGCAGGCGTGCCACCCACTTGGCCGCTTCCCAGTACTGCACGCGGCTGTCGTTGTAGCCGGCCACCGCGAGAATCGCTGGATAGCGTTGCGCCTGTACGTTCTCGTAGGGTGCGTAAGCCTTGATGCGTTCGTGCACCTCCGGCTGGTTGGGGTCGCCCCATTCGTCGTACTCGGTGACGGTCAACGGCAGCTCCGGGTTGAGCATGGTGTTGAGCACATCGACGAAAGGTACTTCGGCGATAGCCGCTGCGAACAACTCAGGCCGCTGGTTGAGCGTCGCGCCGATCAGCAGGCCGCCGGCGCTACCGCCGCTGATGGCCAGCTGCGACGGGCTGGTGAAACCCTGGGAGATCAGGTGCTCGGCGCAGGCGATGAAGTCGCCGAAGCTGTTTTGTTTGTGCTCCAGCTTGCCGGCGCGGTACCAGGCTTCTCCCAGCTCGCCGCCACCGCGTACGTGAGCGATGGCGAACACCACGCCGCGATCGAGCAGGCTCAGGCGCGCGTGGGAAAACCACGGATCGAGACTTTCGCCGTAGGCGCCGTAACCATACAGATAGAGCGGAGCGCCCTGGCCTAGCGCATCTCGGCGGGCGACCAGGCTGATCGGCACCTGAGTGCCATCTTGCGCGGTCGCCCACAGCCGCTGGCTGAGATAGACATCGGCATCGAACTCGCCGAGTACCGGGGTTTCCTTGAGAATCTGCTGAGTGCCATCGGCCAAGCTCAACTGGCGAATCTGTGCGGGGCGATTGAGCGCCTCGTAACGCAGGCGAATCACCGGGCTGGCGAATTCCAGGCTGTCCTGCACGTACAGGCTGTAGGCGGCATCCGGCAGGCTGACCCGATAACCGGCCAGCCCTTGCGGGCGCACGTCGATGATCGGCAGGCCGCCTTCACGCAGGCTGAGCACCAGCGCCGACTCGGCCAGGCTGACGCCTTCGAGCATCACCTGTTCATTGTGCGCTACCAGTTCCTGCCAGTACGCGCGCGTTGGTCGCTCAGGTGTTGCGCTGTACAGCGCGAAGTTGATGCCTGTCTGGTTGCTGCGAATCAGCCAGGCCCACTGGCCGTCGAGCTTGCCGTGGTCAGGGTAGTACTCGTGACCTTCCTCGCGCGGCGCCAGGCATTGGAAGTCCTGCTGCGGCGTGTCCGCGTCGAGTACCCAGCATTCGCTGGTGGTCTTGCTGCCGAGCAGCAGTACCAGTTGGCGTTCCGAGCTACTGCGGTAGCAGGTGAGGAAGAAACGGCCATCGGGCTCGTGGAACACCTGGGTGCTCTGCGTTTCGCCAAGTCGATAGCGATGCAGCGTGCTGGGGCGGTGGGCATCGTCCAGTTCGCCGTAGAACAGCGTCTGGCTGTCATTGGCCCAGGTCATGCTGCCGTCGCAGTCGTCGAACGGCAGCTCGTCGATGGTGCCGCTGGCCAGTTCCTTGACGAACAGGCGATAGATCTCGTCGCCGCTGGTGTCCAGGCTATAGGCCAAGCGCTGTTGGTCGGGGCTGATGCTGAAGGCGCCCAGGGACAGAAATCCGCCTGCGGCGATTTCGTTTGGGTCGAGAAGCAGCTGTTCGGCAGCTTCGTCTAGCTGCAGGCTGCCATCTGCAGGGCGAGGGCAGCGATAGTGGCGCGGGTATTCGTCACCAGCGGTGGTGCGCTGGTAATAGAGGTAGTCGCCCCAGGGCGTCGGCAACGAAAGGTCGGTCTCGCGGATACGCGCCTTTATTTCCTGAAACAACCGTTCGCGCAATGCACCCTGATCGCTCAGCTGGCTTTCCAGGTAGGCGTTCTCGGCACGCAGGTGGCCAAGCACCTCATCGCTGTCCCGGGCTTCGAGCCAGTGATAGGGATCGGTGCCGGTGTCCTTGCGGGCGATGGGGGCGGTGGTCATAAAAGTCTCCAGAACGCAGGGCGACGACAAAGGGCACTTCTAAAAACTACCTACGTTTTTAGAGGCACCCTAAAGGCGCCGAACCAGGGAAAAGCCGTTATCATAAGCGTCTTTGTCGCCAGGCAACCGCCGAAAGATGCGGATTCGCCCGTTCGAGCCCAGTCAAGCAAGGGAACCGTCCCCCTCATGATCGAAAACGACTACCTCCTCGCCTGGGGCGCCTATGCCATTGCGGCGCTGGGCTGCCTGCTGGTGTGGTTCCGTATCACCAGCTGGATGTGGCGCTACCTGCGCGAACCCCTGCGCGTGCTGGTGGCGATCCTGCTGTTCTGCCCGACCATTGTCGATCCGGCCAAGGAGCTGTTTGCGCCTGCCGTAGCCATCGTTGCCCTCGACCTGATCTTCAAAGTGGGTAGCAGTGCTTGGCGCGCCGTGGCGGATCTGGCCATGTACGGGCTCATCGTATTCGCGATCTACCTGGTATTTGTGGCCATTCGCTGGCCGTTCCTGCGCAGCGCCAAGGCGCGTAAGGCAGCACGCGAAGAAGAGCAGGGTGAGGACAGCGATCTGACCCTGCGCGAACGCCTCAAGCAGGAGCAGGAGCAGGAGCCAGAGTACGCCGCGCCACGCAGTTCGCGCAGCGCTCGCGTCGAGCCGCGGTTGTAAGCCAGATCAAATCGGGAACCAGATCATGTGTGAACTGCTCGGTATGAGCGCCAACGTCCCCACCGATATCGTCTTCAGCTTTACCGGGCTGATGCAGCGTGGCGGGCTTACCGGGCCGCACCGTGATGGCTGGGGCATCGGTTTCTACGAAGGCCGCGGCCTGCGCCTGTTTCAAGATCCACGGGCGAGCAGCGAGTCGGAAGTGGCGCAACTGGTGCAGCGCTATCCGATCAAGAGCGAAGTGGTGATCGGTCATATCCGCCAGGCCAATGTCGGGCGCGTCTGCCTGGCCAACACCCATCCCTTCGTGCGTGAGCTGTGGGGGCGCAATTGGTGCTTTGCTCACAACGGCCAACTGGCTGATTTCCGTCCGGCCCTGAGTTTCTACCGCGCCATCGGCGATACGGACAGCGAATCGGCCTTCTGCGATCTGCTCAACCGCATTCGCACGGCGTTTCCAGAGGCGGTTCCTATCGAAGTGCTGTTGCCTGAACTTGTCGCCGCCTGCGCGGCCTATCGTCAGCATGGCGTGTTCAATTGCCTGCTCAGCGACGGTGACTGGCTGTTCAGCTTCTGCTCCAGCAAGCTCGCGCACATCACCCGGCGCGCGCCTTTTGGGCCCGCGCATTTGCGTGATGCCGACATGAGCGTGGATTTTCATGCCGAGACCACGCCCAATGACGTGGTCTCGGTGCTGGCCACCGAGCCGTTGACCGACAATGAGCAGTGGTCGCTATACCAGCCGGGCGAATGGCGCCTGTGGCGCGCGGGCGAATGCATCGCCCAGGGCCTGAGTAACTGACGAGCGTCCCCCGTGACGGGGCTGCGGGGGATGAATGTTTAGAAGTTATCTGCGTCTGGCGTTGTTCGCCCTGGGCCTGTTGCTGGGCGTTCAGGTGCCGGGTTTCATCGATGATTACGCCAAGCGCGTCGAGGCCCATCGCCTGGAGTCCGAACAGAGCCTGAGCGGTTTCCGTGATACCGCCCGGCGCTTCTTCGATGGCGACCTACAGCGCCTGGTTGGCCATTATCGCGCCAGCGCTGACCCGGTGATGCAGAGCGACGCGCGCAGCGTCAGTCTGCTGGTCGACCGCTCCGAACTGCTGCAGCGCGAATCTCTGGCCATGCAGGGGGCCTGGTATCGCCAGGTCTGGCACCTGGCAACCGCCGCTGATGAACAACTGCTGGAGGAAACCCACGCTGCCTACCGCTATCAGGTGCTCCTGGCTCCCGAGGCAATCGCCTGGGGTATCGCCTGCGCGCTTTTCCTCGCCTGGGTAGTGGAAAGCATCCTGTTGTTACTGGCCCTGCCGTTCCGGCGCCGTGATCGCCGCGTAGTAACCGAGCGTCAACAACCGCGCATGCGCTAAGAGCAAGTGACGTAGCCCGGGTCGAGCGAAGCGATACCCTGGGCCGCTATCTTCCCGGGTGTCGCTGCGCTCGACCCGCGCTACAGGCGCCCAGCTACTTGGCCAGAAAGCGCATCCCATCCTCCAACCCCTGTAGGGTCAGCGGGAACATCTGGTCGTTGATCAGCTCGCGGATGATGCCGGTCGAGGTGGTGTAATCCCAAGTCTGGCGCGGGTAGGGGTTGATCCAGATGAGCTTCTTGTAGGTTTCCATGAAGCGGCGTATCCACAGGTAGCCCGCTTCTTCGTTCCAGTGCTCGACGCTGCCGCCGGGCTGGGTTATTTCATAGGGCGCCATGGCGGCGTCGCCGATGAACACCACCTTGTAGTCGGCGCCGTACTTGTGCAGCAGGTCATGGGTGGAAAAGCGCTCGGCGTTGCGCCGCAGGTTGTTCTTCCACACCGTCTCGTACACGCAGTTATGGAAGTAGAAATACTCCATGTGCTTGAACTCGGTGCGGCAGGCCGAGAACAGCTCTTCGCAGACCTTGACGTGGGCATCCATGGAGCCGCCGATGTCGAACAGCAGGAGCAGCTTGACCGTGTTGCGACGCTCCGGGCGCATCTGGATGTTCAGCAGACCACCGTCCCGGGCGGTGTGGTCGATGGTGCCGTCGAGATCCAGTTCGTCCTGCGCACCCTGGCGGGCGAACTTGCGCAGGCGGCGCAGGGCCACCTTGATATTGCGGGTGCCCAGCTCGACCGAGTCATCGAGGTTCTTGTACTCGCGCTGATCCCACACCTTGACGGCCTTGCCCTGACGCTCACCCGCATCACCGACGCGGATGCCTTCGGGGTTGTAGCCGCCCGAGCCGAACGGGCTGGTGCCGCCGGTGCCGACCCACTTGTTGCCGCCGGCATGGCGCTCCTTCTGTTCCTCCAGGCGCTTCTTGAATTCCTCGATCAGCTTGTCGAGGCCGCCCAAGGACTGGATCTGCGCGCGCTCTTCAGCGCTCAGGGAGCGCTCGAATTCCTTGCGCAACCACTCTTCAGGGATCAGGGCTTCCAGGTGCTGATCGAGGTTCTGCAAGCCATCGAAATAGGCGGAGAAGGCGCGGTCGAACTTGTCGAAATGGCGCTCGTCCTTCACCAGGATGGCGCGCGACAGGTAGTAGAACTCGTCCATGTCGGCGAACACGACCTTATGCTGGAGCGCATTGATCAGGTCGAGCAGTTCACGCAGGGAAACCGGCACCTTGGCGGCGCGCATTTCAGTGAACAGGTTGAGCAGCATGGTGGCTTCCTCAGTCGCGACGTTCTACGGGCAGGCCGTCGGCGATCCGGTACCAGTCGGCGCAGGATTCGGCATGAATGTGTTGCTGCGCAACGCTGGGTAACGGCGTATCAAGCGTCCCCAGGGTTACCGACAACCAGTTCGGACGGGCTTGCTCGGCGAACCACTGCAGATTCGAGCCGCAGTGCTGGCAGAAAGTACGGCCTACGCCCGACGAAGAGCTAAACAGCGCCACCGCCTCTTCGCCCTGGGTAAAGCGAAAGTGCTCGCGCCGCACGTTGCCGTACGTGGCGAACGCTGCACCATGGCCCTTGCGGCACTGGCTGCAATGGCAATGGTTGGCAGATTCGATGGGGCCGTCGATCTGGTACTTCACCGTGCCGCAGAGGCAACTTCCACAGTGCATTAGATGTTCCTTAGAACGTGTTTAGGATCTAGCGAGCTAGAGTCATGCAAGGCAAAAACAGGCGAGGAAGCGGAGTTTACGAGTTTGTAAATGAGCATTCCGAGCCTGTTTTTAACGCGGCATGGCCGACGCGCAGCAGGTCATTAACACGTTCTCAGCGATTACCGCGGCGCGCCATGAATGCCAGGCGCTCCAGCAAGTGCACGTCCTGCTCGTTCTTTACCAGGGCACCAGCCAGCGGCGGAATGGCCTTGGTCGGGTCGCGCTCGCGCAGCACTGCCTCGCCGATGTTGTCGGCCATCAGCAGTTTGAGCCAGTCGACCAGTTCGCTGGTCGAGGGCTTTTTCTTCAGCCCCGGCACCTTGCGCACGTCGAAGAACACGTCGAGGGCTTCGGCCACCAGGCTGTTGCTGATGCCGGGGTAGTGCACGTCGACGATCTTCTGCAGGGTTTGGCGATCCGGGAAGGCGATGTAGTGGAAGAAGCAGCGGCGCAGGAAGGCGTCCGGTAATTCCTTTTCGTTATTCGAGGTGATGATGATGATCGGGCGCTGCTTGGCCTTGATGGTCTCGTCGGTCTCGTAAACGTAGAACTCCATCTTGTCGAGTTCCTGCAACAGGTCGTTGGGGAACTCGATGTCGGCTTTGTCGATTTCGTCGATCAGCAGCACCACGCGCTCGTCGGCCTCGAAGGCCTCCCACAACTTGCCTTTCTTGATGTAGTTGCGGACGTCGTGAACCTTCTCGGAGCTCAGTTGCGAATCACGCAGGCGGCTCACCGCGTCGTACTCGTACAGCCCCTGGTGAGCCTTGGTGGTGGACTTGATGTGCCAGGTGATCAGGCGCGTGCCGAAGGATTCGGCCAGTTGCTCGGCCAGCAGAGTTTTGCCCGTGCCAGGTTCGCCCTTGACCAGCAGCGGCCGCTGTAGGGTGATTGCTGCATTGACCGCCAGCTTGAGGTCGTCGGTGGCGACATAGGACGGTGTGCCTTCGAACTTCATTGGATGATCCTCGTGCGTCGACGCCAGCCAGCGGCAGGGCGATTATCAAAGCCGAGACTATAACGTGATGAGGTTGTGACTGTGAACGCGGGACGGCTATTCAGTCACTGAATAGACGTTTCACTCTTCTTTTGCCGCACCTCGCTCGAAACGGCTGTTGAAGGCTTCGACGAAACCATTGCGCAAGATGCCGATAAACGCCTGGAAGGCGCTGATATCTTGCTGGCGTGTGCTGCCACGTAGCTCCACACGGGTGGCAATCTGATCCTGGCGCTGATTTTTCAGCACTTTCTCGCCGCCGCCGACTACGGCTTCCCATATAGAACGGAAAAAGCCTTTGTTTTTGTTTTCCACGTCTTGTTGCCAGTCGAACACTTCTACGTTGCGCAGTATCGGCTTGATGTAGCCGCTCAGTTGCGAGTCTTCGGCGAACGCCTCGATCACCAGATCACCGTTGCCGCTTTTGAAATCGAATTTGCCGTAGGCATTGGCCAGATCGTTGAGGCGCGGGAGTTCGATGCCGGTGGCGCGTACGCGGAACTCGAAATCCTGGAAGTTGTGGAAGGGGTCGAACACCGCGCTGGCTTCCAGAGGCGCATGGTCTAGCAACTGTGCTTTGCCCTCGAAGCGAGCGACCCGATCACCCTGTTCGTCGGCCACGTTGGTCAGGTTATAGAGGCTGGCCTGGATGGCATTGGCCTGGATCTTCACTGGCGGCGACGCATTGAAATTGTAGAAACCCAGGGTGCCGTCATTCACACGCAATTCGTTGAGGGTAATCGGCAGCAGCTTGTTCAACTGCTCGCGCCAGTCGACGCCTTCACCGGTCTGGGCATCGTCGCGGTTTTCGCTATCGACGAAATTCACTTCGGGCTTCTCGAATACCACCCGGGCGACCACTGCGCGTGCGCTCCAGAGTTCATTCCAGCTCACCGAGATCTCGATCTGCGGCACGGCCACGAACGGCACCGGCACGTCGCGATCTGCCTTGACGATGCGCAGGCCATTGATGCGGTAGCCGCCGCGCCACAAGGCCAGGTCGACATCCTCGACGTGGCCGCGGTAGTCGCCCATGTCGGCGAGCTTCTCGTTCAGGTAGTCGCGCACCACATAGGGCAGGGCGACATGGGCAACCAGCACCAGTGCGAGCAGGCCCAGGCAGATCCATAGCGGCAGGCTGTAGCGGCGTTTCATCGGATGCATCCGTGTAGGCGTAGTCTGGGTTGACTGCAATCGCGCCCGCAGAGTTCGACCTTCCCGACGCTGGACGCCCTGACGCATCGGGCATAGGCTGATGAGCTCAGTCAAGACAAGGAACCGGTACACCATGAGCCGCATATATGCAGACAACGCACAGGCTATCGGCAACACACCTCTGGTGATGATCAACCGCCTCGGGCCCAAGGGCGTGACCATCCTGGCCAAGATCGAGGGGCGCAACCCTGCCTATTCGGTGAAGTGCCGGATCGGCGCCAACATGGTCTGGGATGCCGAGTCCCGTGGCGTGCTTAAGCCGGGCATGACCCTGGTCGAGCCGACGTCGGGCAACACCGGTATCGGTCTGGCTTTCGTCGCCGCTGCCCGCGGTTACAAGCTGGTGCTGACCATGCCGGCGTCCATGAGCCTGGAGCGTCGCAAGGTGCTCAAGGCGCTGGGCGCCGAACTGGTTCTCACCGAGCCGGCCAAGGGCATGAAAGGTGCGATCGAGAAAGCCGCCGAGATCGCTGCCTCCGATACCGCCAAGTACTACATGCCACAGCAGTTCGAAAACCCGGCCAACCCGGCGATCCACGAGAAAACCACCGGCCCGGAAATCTGGAACGACACCGAAGGTGCCGTGGACGTGCTGGTATCTGGTGTCGGCACCGGCGGCACCATCACCGGGGTTTCGCGTTACATCAAGCACACCCAGGGCAAGGCGATCCAGTCCATTGCCGTCGAGCCGGTCTCCTCGCCGGTGATCACCCAGACCCTGGCCGGTGAGGAGGTCAAACCCAGTCCGCACAAGATTCAGGGCATCGGTGCTGGCTTCGTGCCGAAGAACCTCGATTTGTCGGTGGTCGACAGGGTCGAGCAGGTGACCGACGAAGACTCCAAGGCCATGGCCCTGCGCCTGATGCGCGAGGAAGGCATTCTCTGCGGGATTTCCTGCGGCGCGGCGATGGCAGTCGCCGTTCGCCTGGCCGAGAAGCCGGAGATGCAGGGCAAGACCATCGTGGTGATCCTGCCGGACTCCGGCGAGCGCTACCTGTCGAGCATGCTGTTCAGCGACCTGTTCACCGAGCAGGAATTGCAGCAGTAAAGTATTGGCCGCGTAGCCAATCAGATCGCTCCCCACGCTTGAGCGTGGGAGCCATCAAACGAGGCGAATTGGTGGGCTGAAGCCCACCCTACGCCAGCGCCCCTGTAGGGTGGGCTCCAGCCCACCTAATCGATCGTCCGGCACTGCTTTCGAGCCGTAACGGGTAGACGACGCTTCACTTGCACGCCCCGATCCACCCTATGGGATTGGACGGCTGTCTATGCCGGTGCTTTCGTCGCCGGGCGAACCACTAGCCACAACGCGATGGCGATCAATACGCCGCCGTACAGGTGTGCCCAGGACAACGGCTCGTCGAGCAGCAGGGCGCCCCAGAACACGCCGAAGATCGGGATCAGAAAGGTGGTGGTCGACGCCCTGATCGGGCCAATGTCGTTGAGCAGGCGGAAATACAGCACGTAGGCGAAGGCTGTGCAGCCCAGCCCCAGGGCCAGCAGCGATGACCATTCCAGCCAGCCGCCCCAGCTGGCCGGTGGTTGTATCGCCAGCGAACCACCGAACAGCGGTAGCAGGAACAGGCTGGCGCCGCACAGGCTGCCAAACGCGGTAAGGCGGTTGTCCAGGTCGCCGGCTATCCAGCGCCGGGTGAGAAATCCGGCCAGGCCGTAACACAACGTCGCCAGCAGGCAGGCGAGGGCGCCAAGGAGCAGGGCAGTATCCAGCTCCACCGGGCCGCTGCGGGTCAGCACGGCGACGCCGAACAGGCCAAGGGCTACACCAGCGGCGCGGGTCAGGGTCATCGCTTCTGCGAAGAACAGGGCGCCGATCAACACCCCCATCATCGGCGTGGTCGCGTTGATGATCGCCGAATAGCCAGCGGGCAATACCAGTGCTGCCAGGCTGTACATGGCCGAGGGTATCCCGGCGTTGATCACGCCCAGCACCAGGCACAGGCCCAGCTTGCCGCGAAAATCCCACTTCACCCGCATCAGCAGCAGGATCGCCAGCAGACCCAACATGGCGATCGCGGCGCGGAAAAAGGCTGTCGGCATGCTGCCGATCACGGGGGCCACCACGCGCAGGAACAGGAAGCTGGCTCCCCAGATCGACGCGAGTAGCAGAAGGCGCAACATGTCGGCAGGGCGCAAGGCAGGCTCCAGTCTCGGGCGGAAGGCCGGCAGTTTTGCCGGACGTCGCCAGCAAGGCAAGCGCGGAATTGGCTTTCAATGTCGGCAGGTGCACCTTTCGCGAGAAACACGCTGCAACCTTTGTGATTCGCCCAGCGCACAACGGCTTCGCGTCAACGGCCACTATTGTTTGAACAAGCGCTCTGGCGCGCGGGTCGCACGTCATGCCTGAAACACCCATAATTGCGCCGCTCTCCATCAACCATCCGCTGCGGATGGTCGCGCCAACTACGCGCTACCGAAGAATCAAGGAATACGCCCATGAGCTGTAACCCGCCTGCGCAACTGCCTGAACTGTCCCGCTTGGCCAAGGCCATCCTGTTATGCAGCTGCGCGGCTACGGGGGCGGCACAGGCGGCGGAGCCAGTCAGCAGCCTGGTGCTCGAACCCAGCGTGGTGACCGGCTCGCGCAGTGCGATGCAAAGTTTCGACCTGCCATTCTCGGTAGACGGTATCGACCGCGAGCAGATCAGTGATGGTCAACTGGGCATCAATGCCTCCGAGGTGTTGACGCGGGTGCCCGGGCTGGTGGTGCAGAACCGCCAGAACTATGCCCAGGACTTGCAGATATCCTCCCGTGGTTTCGGCGCCCGTTCGGCTTTCGGCGTGCGCGGTTTGAAGCTGATCACTGATGGTATCCCTGCCAGCACGCCTGACGGCCAAGGGCAGGCGGCGACCTTCAACCTGGATACCGCCGACCGTATCGAAGTGCTACGTGGCCCGGCCTCGACGCTGTATGGCAGCAACGCCGGCGGGGTGATCCAGATGTTTTCCCGTGACGGTGTTGGCCGGCCGCGTATCGGTGCCGAGACCCTGATCGGCAGCGACGGCCTGACCCGCAACCACCTCACCGCCGAAGGCGAGGCGGATGGCGTGGGCTTCGTGCTCGACGCCTCGCGGATGGACACCGACGGTTACCGAGACCACAGCTCGGCGCGCCGTGATCAGACCTTCGCCAAACTCAATTTCAAACCGGATGAAGACAGCAAGCTGGCGCTGATCTACAGCAGCCTGGAGCAGAACGGCACCAAGGATCCCCTTGGGCAGGCGTGGGAGGCCTACAAGGCCGATCCGCGTTCGGTGGCTACAAATGCCACCCGGTACAACACTCGCAAGAGTATCGATCACCAGCAACTGGGCGCGAATTACGAGCGTTACTTTGGTGACTCGACACTGCAACTAACGGCGTATGCGGGTAAACGGCATGTGGTTCAGTATCAGGCGATTCCCTATGAAACGTGGGCCAACCCGCAGGCAGATGAGCGGCATAGCGGCGGCGTCATTGACTTTGAACGCGAGTTTCACGGTGGCAGTGTACGTTGGCTACAACCGGTAGAAGGGGTGACGGGAGACCTGCAACTGGTGTTTGGGCTCGATTATGACCATAGCCGCGATGATCGTCGTGGCTATGAGAACTACGTTGGAACAATCGCCACTGGTACACGAGGCATAAAAGGAAACCTGCGGCGTAATGAGGTTGATACCGTAACCAGTCTTGATCCCTATGCGCAGGCGACTTGGGTGTTGGGTAACTGGACGCTGCAGGGTGGTTTGCGCTACAGCACCGTCAAGGTGGATGTTGATGACAAGTACATAGTTGGCGAAAACGTTGATGACAGCGGCACTAAGCGTTATGAGAAGGCCACGCCATCTGTAAGTGTTGGCTATGCCTTCACGCCTGATCTGAATGGCTATATCAGCGTTGGTAAGGGTTTTGAAACGCCGAGCCAGGGCGAGCTGGCATACTCATTGAACAATACGGGGTTCAATCTAGGGCTTGAGGCTTCTGAAAGTACCCAGTACGAAGTGGGTATGAAGGCACGCATCGCCGAGACGACCCGCATCAATGCGGCTATCTTTCAGATCAATACCGATGATGAGATCGTGGTATTACAAAACCAGTTTGGCCGTACCAGCTACCAGAACGCTGGCAAGACCCTGCGCCGCGGTTTCGAGCTGGGTGTTGAGAGCCAGTTCAACGAGCAGTGGTCAGCAGCGCTGGCCTATACCTACCTGGCGGCGACCTATGATTCGAGCTTCGTCGCAGGCAATAACACCATCGACAAGGGCAACAACCTGCCCGGCGTGCCGCGTACCACACTGTTCGGCGAAGTGGCCTGGAAGCCAGTCGATGGCATCAGCACTGCCGTGGAAGGCTTGTATCGCAGCAAGGTCTACGTCGAGGACACCAACACCGATAAAGCCGCACCGAGTTATGCGGTCTTCAATTGGCGTACCCGCTTCGAGCAGAACCTCGGTGCATGGAAGACCCACCAGACCTTGCGCCTGGATAATCTGTTGGATAAGCAGTACGTCGGCTCGGTGATCGTTGGCGATGGCAACGACCGTTATTACGAAGCGGCACCCGGGCGTTCCTGGTATGCAGGGGCGGGCGTGGAATATCAATTCTGATCAAACCGACGGGGCCGCAGCGTCGGCCCTCGATTTTCAGCAGAAGCAAAGCGACGGTCGGTAGCGCCTTGCAACGGTTGGAGGCTTGTTACATCTCCCCTAGTGCGATGGTTTCGGCTACTCTCAAGTCAAGCGGTCACCATAGCCGCGTGCAGTCGAGGAGATCTCTTATGAAAGCCTGGTTCGAAAAACTTGCCGCACAGCTCAATGCCCTGTTTGTTCAGCGCATGCAGCCGATCCCAATCCGCAGTGACGAGCAGCGCCGTCTGGCTGCAGAGCGCCAGCGCCGCCGCTGAGTGTCGCTGCGTCATTGATCTGGAAGCGCCGCCAGCGGCGCTTCGATGTTCACGCCTGTATCCCCTCCCAGGGACTGATACAGCGTGACTGCATTTATCAGCTGGTTCAGACGATTCTCCGCCAGAGTGATCTGAGCCGTGCGGCGGGTATCCTGCGCGCTCAGCCAGGACTGCAGATCCACAGCCCCTGATTCGTAACGAATACGATAGATACGTTCTGCCTCGCTGGCTGCGTCCAGTGCGCGGCTGCGCATGCCTTCCTGCTCGGCGTAATGACGCCGCCCCGCCAGTCCGTTCTCCACGTCCGCCAATGCCTGATACAGATTCTGGCGGAAGTCCGTCACCGCCAGCTCATAGTCGGTTTTCGAGACCGCGACGTTGAGCTTCATCTGGTTCCACTGCAGGAATGGCATGGCCAGGCTGGCACCCACGGCGCCGACCGGATTCTGCAGCAGGTTGCCCAGTGCCGAACTGGAGTAGCCCAGGGTGCCGGTCAGGCTCAGATCCGGGTAATAGCTGGCGCGGGTGGCATCCACGGATTTCAGGCTACTGCGCAGGCGCAGTTCGGCGGCGCGCAGATCCGGGCGCCGAGCCAGCAGGCTGGCCGGTAGATCTGCACGCACGGCGGGTAATACGCTGTCTTGCAGACTCTGCAGTTCAGTCAGGCTCGCCGGGCTGGTACCGTCGAACAGCACGGCCAGGGCGTTGCGCTGCTCGACCCGTTGCTGGCGCAGATCCACTTCACTGGCAAGCTGGGTTTCCAGGCTCTGCCGCGCCTCGGCGAGCTCCAGCGCCGAAGCCTGGCCAGCATCGTATTGCACCTGAACCAACTGCAGGGTTTGACGTGCGTACTCGATGCT
The DNA here is from genome assembly GCF_055556635.1 of Pseudomonas sp. PME37.24/006. Lineage (NCBI taxonomy): Bacteria > Pseudomonadati > Pseudomonadota > Gammaproteobacteria > Pseudomonadales > Pseudomonadaceae > Pseudomonas > Pseudomonas sp. PME37.24/006. The sequence continues at coordinate 720,538 of NZ_JBVHNL010000002.1, read as the reverse complement.
CGCGGCGCTGGCCGCCAGGCGTTCGTTGAGATAGCCGATCTGCCAATACAAGGTCGCCACCGTACCCGCCAATGACAGGCGGGTAGCGGCGTAATCCTGCTCGGTCGCCAGCGCTTCGAGCTCGGCTGCATCGGTGGCGCTGCCCAGGCGGTTCCACAGGTCGGCCTCCCAGCTCACCGAGCCGGTCAGCGAATAGCTGTGAGCGGCGCTGCCTTCACCGCGCAGGGCGCGAGTACGGTCGGCACTCAGCCCACTGCTGACCTGGGGAAACTGCACGTCGCGGGTCAGCCCAGCCTGCAATTGCGCGCGGCGTACGTTCAGCAATGCGGTGCCGATATCGTTGTTGCGGGTCAGCGCCGCTTCGATCAGTCGATCCAGCTCCGGATCATTGAAGGCCTTCCACCAGGCTTGGCCACTGCTGACCTGCTGTTCGCCAGGCTGCTGCCAACTGGCGGGCACGTTCAGCGCCGGGCGCTCGTAAGGTGTGGAAAGCAGCGAGCTGCAGCCGCCCAGAGCAAGGGCGACGAGCAGAGACAGAGGTTTCAGGTAATGGCTGTGCATGATCGGCTACTCGCGAGACAAGGCGTCGACGGGGTCGAGGCGGGCGGCATTGCGGGCTGGCAGAAAACCGAACACCAGGCCGATGACCGTGGAACAGAGAAACGCAGCGATGATCGAGCCGCTAGAAAACACCAGGCTGAATTCACTGGTGAAACGGCTGAACAGCGCACCGAAGGCCAGCGCCGATATCACCCCCAGTGCGCCACCGATCAGGCACACCAGCACCGCCTCGATCAGGAACTGGCGAAGGATGTCGTTCTGCCGGGCACCCACCGCCATGCGCACGCCGATTTCACGGGTACGCTCGGTGACCGACACCAGCATGATGTTCATCACCCCGATGCCGCCGACCAGCAGGGAGATCAGGGCGATGGCCGATATCAGCAGGGTCATGGTCTGGCTGGTCTTCTCGATGGTCTGGCGGATGGTGTCGGTGTTCATCACGAAGAAGTCCTGAACCCCGTGACGGCGGGTGAGCAGGCGGATGATGCCCTGCTCGGCGGCATCGCTGGAGACGCTGTCGTCGACACGCACGGTGATGCTTTCCAGGTACGACTGGCCGAGCATGCGGTTCATCACCGCGGTGTAGGGTAGATAGACGCGTAGCGAATCGCTGCCGCCGAAGTTGCTCTGGATGGGGTCGAGCACGCCGACCACGCGCACCGGTACGTTGCCCAACAAGATCACCTGGCCGAGCGCCTGCTTGCCGGCGAACAGCTTCTTGTAGGTGTTGTCATCGATGACCGCGCTCTGCGCCGACTCGCGTACTGCCTTGGCGTCAAACGCACGGCCCTGGGCAAAGGTGTAGCCCTTGGCGCGGAAGAACTGCTCGCCCACGCCGCTGGTGGATACGCTCAGCGCCTGCTCGCGATAGCGCAGGGTGCCGGAGCTGGAAACCGACGGCGTGACGCTGTCGACGAAAGCCTGGCCGGCCAGGGCGTCGGCATCGGCCGGCACCAGCGTCTGGATCCGTCCGGAGCGGCGGTCACCAAAGCCGCTACCCGGATAGATGTCGATGGTGTTGGTGCCGATCGCGCTGATGTTTTCCATGATCTTCTGCTGCGAGCCCTGACCGAGCGCTACCACCGAGACCACCGAGGCGATGCCGATGATGATGCCGAGCATGGTCAGAAAAGTCCGCAGCTTGTGCGACAGCATCGCCAGCAGGGCCATGCGCAGGGCCTCGCGAAACTGGCCGAAACTGGCCTTCAAGGCATTAGCGACCCGCGCCGGCGCCGGTTCAGGCATGGCGGGCACGTCGTCCTCGGCAGGGCGCAGGCGGCGATCGGCGATGATGCAGCCGTCGCTGATCTCGATGACTCGGTCGGCGATTTCCGCGACCTTCATGTCGTGGGTGACGATGATCACCGTGTGCCCGGCGGCATGCAGCTCGCGCAGCAGCTTGAGCATTTCCTCGCCGCTGTGGCTGTCCAGGGCGCCAGTGGGTTCGTCGGCGAGAATCACCTGGCCGCCATTCATCAGCGCCCGGGCGATGGATACGCGTTGTTGCTGGCCACCGGAAAGCTGGTTTGGCCTGTGGCTCAGGCGTTCGCCCAGACCGAGCCGCTGCAGCAGTGCTTCGGCGCGCTCGCGGCGGCTGGCGGCGTCCTTGCCGGCGTAGATGGCCGGCACTTCGACGTTGCCCACGGCGTCCAGATCGCCAAGCAGGTGGTAGCGCTGGAAGATGAAGCCGAAATACTCGCGGCGCAGTTCGGCCAGCTCATCGGGAGAGAGCTTGCCGGTCTCCCGGCCAGCGATGCGGTAGGTGCCGGCGCTGGCTCTGTCCAGGCAACCGAGGATGTTCATCAGTGTCGACTTGCCCGAACCGGAGGTGCCGATGATCGCTACCATCTCGCCCTGTTCGATGCTCAGGTCGACATCCTTGAGCACGGCAATGGTCTGCTCCCCAGCGGGGAATTCGCGGCGCAGGCCGCTGAGTTCTAAGAGTGCCATATCAGAGCCTCATCGGCCCGCGCATGCGCAGGGTGGTGCTGGAGCCGGCCGCGGCGTCGCCGAGTACCACCTTGTCGCCGGTCTCCAGGCCTTCTAGCACCTGAGCGTTGATCGAGTCTTCCAGGCCGGTGCGGATCTGTCGTGCCTCGACCTTGCCGTCCTTGAGCACCTGCACGGTGTAGCTGCCGTCACGGTTGGCGCTGCCCAACGCCGACACCGGAACGCTCGTCGCGCCTTTGACGCTGTCGAGGACGATGTTCACTTCGGTGGTCATGGAAATGCGCAGCTTGCCGTCCGGGTTTGGCACGTCGAACACGGCGATGTAGTACACCGCCGTATCGGTGGAGGTGGTCGACGATGAGGTGCTCGAGGTGCTGTCGCTGGTGTTGATAGAGTCCGGCGCGGGTTCGATCATGCGCAGCGTGGCTTCATAGCGTTTGCCGGGCTCGCCGAGAATGGTGAAGTACACCGGCAGGCCGGGCTGCAGGTTGACCACATCGGCCTCGGAAATCTCGGCGCGCACGGTCATCTTGTCGAGCTGGGCGACCTTGACGATGGTCGGCGCCGACTGCGCCGAGTTGACCGTCTGGCCTTCCTTGACCACCACGCCGACCACCGTGCCGTCGATGGGCGCGACGATCTTGGTGTAGCCGAGATCGACTTCGGCGGTGGATACCTGGATCTGTGCCTGCTGAATCTGCGCGTCCAGCGCGGCGACCTGGGCCTTGGCGGTGTTCAGGTCGGCCTCGGCCGTTTCGTAGCTTTCCCGCGAGCTGGCGTTCTGGGCGAGCATGGATTTCTGCCGATTGAAGGCGAGCTGCGCCTTTTTCAAGTTCGCGGCCTGCACCGCGCGCTGGGCCTTGACGTTGGCCAGCGCGGCCTTGGCATTGGCCAGGTCGTTCTGCTGGGTCAGGGAGTCGATCTCGGCGATGGGGTCGCCCTGTTTGACCAGGTCACCGAAGTCGACGTGTAGCTTGGTGACTTGGCCGGACACCTGGGCGCCGACACTGACCTGCTTGAAGGCTTCCAGTGTGCCGGTGGCAATGACCGTTTGCTCGATGCTGGCCTGGCGAACCTCGGCAGTCAGCAGGCCGTTGCCTGGCGCTGGCTGCAGCCAACGGTTGAGCGCATAGCCGCCCAATGCCAGGGCAGCGATGGCGGGAATCAGGAGCAGCAGCTTGGTTCTTGGCATGGTGATGGCACACAACGAATTTGGATGCAGCCACTATAGGGAGGCGCTCATCTGCGTTGGGTAAGAGCGAGGTAAGGTTCTGTCAGGAATAGGTAAAGTTCGTGGCCGGACGACCGGCAACGGTTATTTGTGACCCAGCAAATGCGGCAAGGCTCTCAAGTCACCGACGCGCTTGCCGACATTATGGAAAGCCCGATCGGGTAAGCAGGAAACAGGCGTGGCAGGGAGCCGAGTGCGACGACTCCAATGTGCCATTTCGCTCGTGCTTAGTTGTTTAAAACCAAACGCCTACCTGTGCTGGCGCGGCAGCATTGCTGTGCTAGACATAGTGGAGTGGCAGGGATGTACCCTTCACGAACTAAAGGATTGCAACCATGCGTCAGAATCTGCCGGTGACTCAGCGGGAAAGGACTTTTCCTGGTCATGAGCGGTTGATCTCCACCACTGATCTGAACAGCAAGATCACCTACTGCAACGACGCATTCGTTGCCATCAGCGGCTTCACTCGTGAGGAACTGATCGGTCAGCCCCACAACCTGGTACGCCACCCGGACATGCCGCCCGCGGTATTCGGCCATATGTGGGACACCATCAAACAGGGCAAACCCTGGATGGGGATCGTCAAGAATCGCTCGAAGAACGGCGATTACTACTGGGTCAGTGCCTACGTCACGCCGATCTACCAGAACGGCCAGGTGTCGGGTTACGAATCGGTGCGCTCGCTGCCCAGTGAAGACCAGAAACGCCGCGCCGAGGCGCTGTACGCCAGATTGCGGGCCGGAAAATCCCCGGTACCGAAGATCGAGTACCTGACCTACGACCTGATTCGTTCCTGGCCGCTGATTCTCGCCACGCTGGTGATCCTAGCGGCCCAAACGCTGCTCGCCGGGCCGTGGCTGGCGGCGCTTATCGTGGTGGTGATGGCTGCTCTGGGCTCCTATCAGCTGTACGCCAAGCGCTCTCTGATTCGCCGCACACTGGCCGACCATCCCAAAGCCTTCACCAGCAGCCTGGTGGCGCTGACCTACAGCGAGAGCCGCGGCGCTCAGGCGTTGCTGGACATGGCCATGATCAGCGAAGAAGCGCGCCTGCAGACGGCGCTGACACGCCTCGAAGATGCTGGCGTCAACGTCAAGAAACAGGCCGCTCAGTCAGCCGGCTTCTCTCGAGCGGGTGCCGAGATGCTCGATCAGCAGCGCAGCGAGACCGATCAGTCGGCCACGGCCATCAACCAGATGGCGGCAACCATTCAGGAAGTCACCCAGAACGTGCAGAGCACCAGCCATGCCGCCGAAGAGGCCGATCGCCTGGCCAAGGAAGGGCGGCAACTGGCCGGTGGCAGCCTGGAGTCCATGCAGCACATGGCTAAGGCGGTCGCCGACATCGGCCAGGCGGTGAACGACCTGGCAAACTCCACCCAGTCCATCGGCAGCGTCGCCGACGTGATCACCTCGATTGCCGAACAGACCAACCTGCTGGCGCTCAACGCTGCTATCGAGGCGGCGCGCGCGGGCGAGCAGGGGCGTGGTTTTGCCGTGGTTGCCGATGAGGTGCGTTCGCTAGCTTCACGTACGCGCGAGTCGACCCAGCAGATTCATCAGATCATCGCGTCCCTGCGCGCCGGCGCCGAACGTGCGGTGGTCACGGCCGGGCGAGGGGAGGAGATCTCCCGGGAGAGCGTGCAGAGCGTCGAGGCGGTGCGTATCGCGCTCGATGGCATCAGTGAATCGGTCAGCCGCATCACTGGGATGAGCCAGCAGATTGCCGCCGCTTCCGAAGAGCAGGGCCAGGTGGCCGAGGACATCAGCCGGCAGATCACCCGCATCGCCCACCTTTCCGAGCAGGGTGCCGAGCAGGCTCACCGGGGGGCCGCCATCGGTAAGGAGCTGGAGACCATGGCCGACTACCTGCACAGCCTGGCCGAGCGCTTCAACCGCTAGGGTCTGTTGCTGTTTCACGCCCGGCCCTGCGGGTTGCGCGGGAAATCTCGCCATGTGTCGTTGGAGGACTTGAAAAGGGAACGCCATTCCCTGCGTCCTCCGCCTAACCTGGCGAGATTTCTCGCGGCAACGCGGCTCGCGTTGAAACGGCAACAGACCCTAGGCCAGTGGGCGGCTGTCTTTGTTGATCAGTCGCTCATGCAGTTCTACCGTCAAGCCTTCGATCCGCTCGCTCAGTTGCTTGGTGATGGACGTCAGTTCGGTATTCTGACGAATCAGATCCAGCAACTGAGCACTCTGTTGCGCCGCGTTCTCCAGGCGTTTCTCGTTGGCAACGGCCAGTTCTTCACGGTGTTTTGCATCGGCCTCCGAATGCGCTTTATCGCGGGCCGCCTGGCGGGTCTGAGCCAGCAGGATCAGGGGCGCCGCATAGGCGGCCTGCAGGCTGAACGCGAGGTTGAGCAAAATGAATGGATAGGGATCGAAGCTGCCCAGGCCACTAGCGTTTGCTGCGATCCAGGCCGCTACGATCAGGGTTTGCACGCCAAGAAACATCGGGGTGCCGAAGAATCGGGCGAAGGCTTCTGCCTTGAGCGCGAAAGTGTCGTTACCAAAAGGGTTGGCCAGGTGGGCGTGGGGGCGATGGAAGCGCAACGGGTCGAGTGGGGAAGCGGAGGGTTTCTCGGCAGGCGTGTTCATTGGCGGCTCCATGGGGGCAGGGCGCGCAGCGGTGAGTCGGCCGGCAGGGCGCTTGGTCGGAGCACCACGACGGTTGTCTGGTTGCCCCTGCAGCTTACGCGGCAGTTGGCTTGTGGCACACTCCCTGGCTGAGGAGACCCGCCAATGCCACGCCCCCGTTGTTCCCGCTGCAAGCGTCCCGAAAGCCATTGCCTGTGCGCGCTGATCCCCGATCTGCCTAGCCGTACAGAAATCCTTGTGCTGCAGCATCCCGATGAAGCCGATCATGCTCTGAATACTGCCTATCTGGCCGTGCTTGGTCTGCGCAATGCGACATTGCGCGTTGGTGAGGTATTCGAGGACTTGCCGCTGTGGTTAACGCAGCCGGGCTATCGCACCTGCTTGCTGTTTCCGGGGGACGATGCGCAGCCGCTGGGTAGCATCGTGGATGATGCCGATGAGAGACCGTGGCGGCTGGTAGTGCCTGACGGCACCTGGCGCAAAGCGCGCAAGCTGCTGCATCTCAATCCTGCGTTGGCAGCGCTGCCGCGGGTGACTCTGACGGATGTGCAACCTTCGCGCTATCGCCTGCGCAAGGCGCCGATGGAAGGATCGCTGTCGACCCTCGAGGCAATTGTCGCGGCGTTGAACGTGCTGGAGGCACCGGCTGATTATCAAGCCCTGCTAAAACCCTTCGATGCTCTGATCGAAGGACAGATCGCGGCGATGGGCGAAGAGACGTTCAGGCGCAATCATCTGCGTTGATTGGGCTTAGTTAGGCATTGGTGGACTACAGCCCACCAATAGCTATACCCGCTTCAGGCAAAGGTGCCATCTCGGAAGTCGCGCATCGCCTGTTCGATTTCTTCCCGGCTGTTCATCACGAAAGGCCCGTATTGCACGATGGGCTCGTTCAGCGGCTTGCCAGCGAGCAGTAGCACTCGAGCCCCCGTGCTGCTGCTCAGATGCAATTCACCCTGATCATCCAGGCGAACCAGCCTGCCAGCTTTCACTTCGTGGCTGCGTTGCACATGAGCGTTGCCCTGGTACACGTAAAGCAGAGCGCGGTGGCCGTCGGGCAGGGCGGGGCTCAAGGTGCTGCCTGCCGGAATATGCAGATCGAGGAGATAGGGATCGGTGCTGGGGCGCTGCACCGCGCCGGCCTGAACGATATCGCCTTCGGCGAAGGTGCCGGCAATTACCGCCACTTCGGCGCCACAGGCGGTACGCACGCGGGGAATCTGCGCGGCCGGAATGTCGCGGTAGTCCGGGTCTGCCATCTTGCTATCGGCGGGCAGGTTGAGCCACAACTGGAAGCCGCGCATGGCACCTTGCTCCTGCTCCGGCATTTCGCTGTGGATGATGCCGCGTGCAGCGGTCATCCACTGCACGTCACCGCCCTGCAGCAGCCCGACATTGCCCAGATGATCCTCGTGGCGCATGCGCCCTTCGAGCATGTAGGTAATGGTCTCGAAACCACGGTGTGGGTGCGGCGGAAAGCCGGCGATGTAGTCGTCGGCGTTCTCGGTGCTGAACTCGTCAAGCATCAGGAAGGGGTCGAAGCGCTCGATGCCACCACCGCCGATCACTCGATTGAGGCGCACGCCGGCACCGTCGGAAGCGGGCTGGCCCGGCTGAATGGCGAGTACATTGCGTAGTTGGGTCATGCTGAAGGCTCCTGGAACGCGATGGCCCATGTTAGGCGAGGCGAACCGGGATATGGGTAGGAAAACTCTGTGTTATCGATCAACAAAGTCGATGTTGAAGGACGGCGCCACTGGACGCCGCCCCTCGTCTCACTCGGCGATCTGCAGCTTGCGCGATTCTGTATAGAAGAAGCGCAGTTTCTCGTATTCGAACGGCGAGTTGATCTGGCCATAGCGGAAGCTGGTGGTCGATCGCTGATCGACGCCCCTGAGCAGGGTTACTTCCGGATGATCGCTGGCGACCTCGGCCATGTTGAGGTAATTGACCGCTTGTGCGACGCCGAAGTCCGTCACCAGGCCACCGGTGTCGCGCAGGTTCGACGGCCCGAGAATCGGCAGCATCAGATATGGGCCGGCGGGGGCTCCGTAGAAACCCAGGGTCTGGCCGAAGTCCTCACGCTGCTTGGGCAAGCCCATGAGGGTGGCTGGATCCCACAGTCCGGCAACCCCGAGCGTGGTATTGAACAGCAGGCGTGCCGTGGTGTTCAGTGCGCGCTGCCCCTTGAGCTGCGCCACGCTGTTGAACAGGTTGGGTACGTCACCCAGGTTGCTAAAGAAGTTGGTCACACCCTTCTGCACGAAGCCCGGTGTGATGTAGCGGTATCCGTCGACCACGGGCAGAAACACCCACTCATCGAAACGATAGTTGAAGTGGTAGACACGACGGTTCCACGACTCCAGCGGATCGAACACTTCCAGCGCGGATAGCGTCGAGCGTTCGAACTCGCGCTGATCCAGACCGGGGTTGAACTTGAGCTTGCTAAGCGGTTGCTTGAAGCCGTCGTCCTCGATGGTGGTCTGGGCAACGACAGTGCCGCAGGTCAGCAGGGCGGCGAACAGCGTGAGAGTAGGAAAGGACTTAGCCACGGAAGAACTCCAACATGTCTTTGCTGTTGACGCGGTAATTGAGGTTGCCGCAGTGGCCGCCCAGCGGGTACACGGTCAAGCGATCGCCCATGGTACGGCGCAGAAAACCGAGGTCGCCTGGGCCAAGAATCACATCGTCAGCGTTATGCATCACGGCGATTTTTGGGCTGTTCTTCAGGTAATCCTCGATACCGTACAGGCTCACCTCATTGATCAGTTGGGTCATGCTGCCGCCGTCATAGCGGGCACGCCACATGGGGATCAGCTGTTCGGCCATGTAGCAGTCGAAATCGCACTGCAGAGCGCGGCGGAAGAACGGCGTCAGGCTGGTGCCCTCGCCAATCGGATAATCCACTGGAGTGATCAGGCCGCGACGGTTGATCAGATCCGATGTGAAGGCGATATCGGCAGCCGAGAAGCGGAAAGAGGTGCCGATCAGCATGGCCATCTGTTCGTCGGTCAAGTGCTCCTTGGACTGCTGAAAGTCATACAGCAGCGCGTCGTTGATATCGACGTAACCCTTGTCCTGGAAGTAACGGGTCAGTTTGCCCAGCACCAGTTCATAGAAGGTAGTGCGGTTGCTGATGCCCTTGACCTCGGTCTGTACCAGGCGATCCAGGTTGGTGATCGAGGTGTACAGGTTGACCGGTGGGTTGAGCATCAGCACGCGCTTGAAGTTGAAGCTGCGGCGTGTCTCGTCCAACTGGCTGACGAATGCGGCGTGCAGGGCGCCGAGGCTGTAACCGGTGAGGTAGAAGTCGGTGACTTCCAGGCGCGGATGCTGAGCACGCACCGCCTGCATGGCGCGATACAGGTCTTCGGCATCGTCACGGCTGATACCCGGCGTGGCGAAGCGCGAGGCTGAGGTCATGAAGTCGTAGCTGGTCGGCGACGACAACTGCACGACGTGGTAGCCCGCACCATAGAACAGTTTCTTCAGGTATTCAGGCGTGCTGCTCGAGTAATGCGCACCGGTGCCGGCGATGATGAAGATCAGCGGCGCCGGGCCTTTCTGCTCGGCCAGCCGGTAACGCATCTTGGTCACCGCCCAGAAGTTGTCCGGCAGCTGGAATTCGCGTTCCGGGCGCAGGCGAACCTGATAGTCCTTCTGGTTGATATCGGCATCGTCCGGTAACTCAGGCCGCAGCTCCGGCGGCGTGGTGGCGATGGTCGCCTCGAACGGATTGGTTAGCGGGTAGCCATAAGTCTGAGGGTCGACATCGGCGGCCCAGAGTGGGGTGCTGAGCAGTAGGCCGCTAAGCAGGGCAGCAAGGCGGGGAATGAAAGACATACAAGATCCCTTTGGAAGAGAACATTCTTTTCAGAGGTGGGCGGGGCTGCCCGTGCTTTCGGCATCAGCCGCGATGACTAGGACAACTGCCTATGTGTCAAAGTGCCATGGGAAATTATCGTCCTGCTGCACGCCAATGAAGTAGATACCGGATTTACGAGCAAAGGTCGAGGTTGCGCGGTTTTCAGCGCCTTTGCACTTGCCACCATTTGTGACTTGCATCCACCCGGCGGGAGATTATGCTGAGCGCCATTTCGATGCCCTCTGGAGTGCCGCATGCCCCGCCGTCTGTCTGTCGTTGTGCTGGTGATCGCCGCCGTTCTGTGTGTGATCGCCAGTTATGGCTTGCGTTATCTGCTTATGGAGGGTGATCAGTGGGTAGGTCGTTGTGTCGACGACCCAGAGAATCTGGCCTGCCAGGTTCGCGCTACCCTGGGCTGGATGATTCATTTGAGAATAATCGCCTGGGCTGCCCTCGGTTGCGCCGTGCTGGCCTTCGTGTTGCCAGGTGCCTGGGGATGGCGCCTGGCGGTGCCAGGGCTGCTGCTTGGTTTACCGGCTCTCGCGCTCTACACCGCCAGCCTGGCGGTGTTCGCGGTGGTACTGGCGCTGTTGCGCTTGGTACGCGCGCCCACTTCGGCAGCGGGCTGATAGTGCCTGGCGCAGCGCTCGAACGCTGCGCCAGTTGCTCCTAGCGTCCCTTCGAGCGTTTCAGGCTGCGCCACAGCGCGGCTGCCAGCAGCGCGCTGGTAATCGCCCAGCCAATGGCCTGCAGGTTATCCAGCGTCTCTTCATACAGCTGCGGCACGATGCCTGCGGCAATCAGCAGCCCCAACAGGGCAATCTCCCGACGTGGCGCCGCAACCGGGCGTAGCAGGTAAACCAGCGCCGGCAGCAACAGCGCTGCACTGGGGAAGCTGCGATAGCGGGCGTCGGTGACCATCGCCAGCATCATCACCGCACCGGCGAAGCCGGCCGCCGCCAGCCACCAGCCTGCACGGCGCTCCAACCAGCTGAATGCCTGGGCACGCCAGCCCGAGGCTGTGGAGAGCGACAGTGCTGCATGGGCTATTACCAGCAGGTTGAGTGCGAGCAAGGCGCCAGCCCACAGCCATTCGCCGACATAGCGGCTGGTGACCCAGGACAACTCTGCCCACAGGCCAACGCATGCAGCACCCAGCGCGGCCAACAGTGGTAGTAGCACGGCGTTGCGGGTCGAGCTCGGGCGACCGCCTACCAGTAAACCGAAGGCCAGAACGCCGCCGCTGATGGCCAGCCAGAGCGGCCAGTGCGGCAGGTTGGAAACAGGCCCGGCGAGGATCGATTTGTCCTGGCGGTCGGCGTCATACAAACCCCAGAAACCACCCACAGCGCCTTCACTGACGCGTTTCCACGGCTGATCGAAGGCTTCAATCAGGTTGTAGCGCCAGCCGTGCTGTTCAGCCAGTGCGACGAAGCCACGAATGAAGGTGGCCTGGTTGACGCGGCTGGGCACTGCGGTTTCGCGCTGGCGGCCTTCGCTGGGCCAGCCGGTTTCACCGATCATGATGTCCTTGGGCGCGAACTGCTTGCCGAACAATTCGCGCACTTCGGTCACTTCATGCAGGGCCGCGTCGATGCCAGCAGGGTCATCTTCCCAGTAAGGCAGCAGGTGAATGGTGATGAAGTCCACTGCCGGGGCCACTTCGGGGTGCTTGAGCCAGAACTCCCAGACATCAGCGTAGGTCACCGGCTGGGTGATTTCGGCTTTGACTTGGTTGATCAGTTCGACCAGTTGCCCACCCGTGACTTCCTTGCGCAGCAACGCTTCATTGCCGACGATCACTGCTTCGACGACATCCGGGTTTTCCTTGGCCAGTTTGATCAGGCCCTGAATTTCGATGGCCGTGTCATGGGGGTTACGGCTCACCCAGGCGCCGGTGATCAGCTTCAGGCCGTGCTTGCGCGCCAGATCCGGTAGCGACTCCAGGCCGGTGACCGAATAAGTGCGGATGCATTGGAAGCGTTCAGCAAGCAATGCAAGGTCGGTATCCATCTGCTCGGGATGAATCTGCAGAGGTAGATCGAAGGGGGACTGATCCTTGCCAAACGGTGTGTAGGACGCACACTGCAGCTTATGCGTGGGCGTCGCGGCATCGGCCAACACGACGGGTTTGCCAATGGTTTGCCAGAGGCTGCCAAGCGCGAGAAAACCGATGATGCAGGCACAGATATAGGGGAGTAACGGAAAGCGAGCGTTGGCGGGCATGATCAAACACGCGTGGTAGGGGAGACGCGCATCTTAGCGGCGAGATGGGGCTTTAGATAGCGGCGAAAAATACGTTAACAATCCCGAGATTTGACAACCGATGCAAGCTGGCTAGTTTTGACTATGCGGCGTTAGGGATGTCCGCGTCGCTCAATCCGAGTGAACTCTAAAAGGATGTTGAATCATGCAAAAATCTATGTTGCAAACCGTGCTGTTTGTTGTGCTCGCCAGTGCCTCTCTGCTGGTCAGCGCCAACGAAAGTGCCAAAACCCCAACTACTGAGCCAGTCGCTCAGCAAGTTGCCGAACTCAACCCGATCAACCTCAATACTGCCGATGCTGAAACCTTGCAGCGCGAGCTCAGTGGGGTTGGTGCCGTCAAAGCTCAAGCTATCGTCAGCTACCGGGATACTCACGGCGAGTTCGCCTCGGTCGACGAGTTGCTAGAGGTCAAGGGTGTTGGTGAGGCCTTGCTGGAGCGTAATCGCACCAAGCTAACCGTCAGCCAGTAACGCTAACTCACGCGTTGTACCCGAGCCGCTCGGCCCTTCTGGGGCGAGCGGCGTTTTTATGGGCTGCACGCCTTCTTTTGGTAGGTTTTCTGGCGTCGCGTCCGATGAGTCTTGGCGTCGAATACCCAGCGTATCTGCGTTTTGGGAGGTTGGCTCATTTCATGCTCTCCGATCAACAGAAGCCTGCTGCGCCGATAAATTAACGCTCTAGGCATGGGATGCGCAGTTGGCACCCTTGTTGCAATTACCTCTGCAAAGCACACGCGGCGTCAAAAAACCGCGGTCAGTGGAGGAAGGGTTATGAGTCAGGGTGTCGCGTTCAATCGTCTAATGCTGGAAATGCGCTCCATGCAGGCTGAGGCCATGGCACGCAAGCCGGCAGTCTCCGAAACCCAAGAAGCCGGCGCGCCGAGCTTTTCGGACATGCTCGGGCAGGCGGTGAATAAGGTCAGCGAAACCCAGCAGGCTTCCAGCCAACTGTCCACGGCCTTCGAAATGGGCCAAAGCGGGGTTGACCTGACCGATGTGATGATTGCTTCGCAGAAGGCCAGCGTTTCTTTCCAGGCCATGACACAGGTACGCAATAAGCTGGTTCAGGCGTACCAAGACATCATGCAAATGCCGGTTTAAGAGGTAGATCCCGATCATGGCCGACGCACTTGCTGCAAACGTACCCGCCACTTCCGCTGGCAGCGCGCCGAAAAAGCCGCTGTTCGGGTTGACGTTCCTGGAAAATCTCTCCGATATGCCGTTGCTGCGCCAGCTCGGGCTGCTGGTCGGTCTGGCCGCCAGTGTGGCGATTGGTTTTGCCGTGGTGCTCTGGTCACAGCAACCGGATTACAAGCCGCTGTACGGCAGCCTCAATGGCATGGATGCGACCCAGGTGTTGGAAACGCTGACGACTGCGAACATCACCTACACTATTGAACCGAACTCGGGTGCGCTGCTGGTTAAATCCGACGATCTGTCGCGTGCGCGCATTCTCTTGGCCTCGGCTGGCGTAGCGCCGACCGACACCAGCATCGGTTTCGAAATTCTCGACAAGGAGCAGGGACTCGGTACCAGCCAGTTCATGGAGGCGACCCGCTATCGCCGTGGCCTGGAAGGCGAGTTGGCACGTACCGTGTCGAGCCTGAACAACGTCAAGGCCGCGCGCGTGCACTTGGCCATTCCGAAGAGCTCGGTATTCGTCCGTGACGAGCGCAAGCCCAGTGCTTCGGTATTGGTCGAGCTTTATTCGGGCCGCAATCTGGAGCCAAGCCAGGTGATGGCGATCGTCAATCTGGTCGCCAGCAGCGTGCCGGAAATGGACAAGGGCCAGGTCACCGTGGTCGATCAAAAGGGCAACCTGCTGTCCGACCAACAGGAAATGTCCGAACTGAGCATGGCCGGCAAGCAGTTCGATTACAGCCGCCGTATGGAAAGCCTCTTTACCCAGCGCGTGCACAACATCCTGCAGCCGGTGCTCGGCATGGGCCGCTACAAGGCTGAAGTATCGGCCGATGTGGATTTCAGCGCAGTCGAGTCGACCTCGGAGACCTTCAACCCGGATCAGCCAGCGCTACGCAGCGAGCAGCAAGTCAATGAACAACGCAGCAGCGGCAGTGGTCCGCAAGGCGTGCCTGGCGCCCTGAGCAATCAGCCTCCTGGCCCTGCTGCCGCGCCGCAACAGGCTGGCGGTGCCGCCGCGCCTGGTGGCCCGATTGCCCCCGGCCAACCTCTGGTCGATGCCAATGGCCAGCAGATCATGGATCCGGCGACCGGGCAGCCGATGTTGGCGCCATACCCGGCCGACAAGCGCGATCAGTCGACCCGTAATTTCGAGCTAGATCGTTCGGTCAGTTACACCAAGCAGCAACAAGGTCGCCTGCGCCGGCTTTCCGTCGCCGTGGTGGTGGATGATCAGATGCGTGTCGACCCGGCCACCGGTGAAGCCACCCGTGTGCCGTGGACCAGTGATGACCTGGCGCGTTTCACTCGCTTGGTGCAGGACTCGGTAGGCTTCGATGCCAGCCGCGGTGACAGCGTCAGCGTGATCAACACTGCCTTCAGCAGTGAAGTCAGCGAAGTGATCGAAATGCCGTGGTACCAGAGTGAGCTTTTCCTCATGGCGATGGGCGGTCTAAAGTCGCTGTTCCCGGCCTTGTTGATCTTTCTGTTGGTGTGGTTCGTGTTGCGCCCAGTGCTCAACAACATCACCGGTGGCGGCAAGGGCAAAGAACTGGCCATGGCTGGCGGTGGTCGCGATGGCGACGTAGACCTGGGTGAAATGGGTGGTCTGGATGGCCAGTTGTCGTCCGACCGGGTGAGCCTCGGTGGCCCGCAAAGCATTCTCCTACCCAGCCCGAGCGAGGGGTATGATGCGCAACTGAACGCGATCAAAAGCCTGGTCGCCGAAGACCCGGGTCGTGTAGCCCAGGTGGTCAAAGACTGGATCAATGCTGATGAATGACAACCGTACCACCGCCAAGATGAGCAAGGTCGAGAAGGCTGCGATTCTTCTGCTTTCGCTCGGTGAAACCGATGCGGCCCAAGTGCTTCGTCATCTGGGGCCCAAGGAAGTGCAGCGAGTGGGTGTGGCCATGGCCGGCATGCGCAACATTCATCGTGAGCAGGTCGAACAGGTGATGGGTGAGTTCGTCGAAACCGTCGGCGACCAAACCAGCCTGGGCGTGGGCGCTGACGGTTATATACGCAAAATGCTCACCCAGGCGCTCGGTGAGGACAAGGCCGGCAACCTGATCGACCGTATCCTGCTGGGTGGCAGCACCAGCGGCCTGGACAGTTTGAAGTGGATGGAACCGCGCGCCGTGGCCGATGTGATTCGCTACGAGCACCCGCAGATTCAGGCCATTGTGGTGGCCTATCTGGATCCGGATCAGGCGGGCGAGGTTCTGGGACATTTCGATCACAAGGTGCGTCTGGATATCGTCCTGCGTGTGTCGTCGCTGAACACCGTGCAGCCCGCGGCGCTCAAGGAACTCAATCTGATCCTCGAGAAGCAGTTCTCCGGCAGCTCCAACACTACCCGCGCCACCATGGGCGGGGTCAAGCGCGCCGCCGACATCATGAACTACCTCGACAGTTCGGTAGAAGGGCAGTTGATGGACTCGATTCGCGAGGTCGACGAAGACCTGTCGTCGCAGATCGAAGACCTGATGTTCGTCTTCGATAACCTGGCCGATGTTGACGACCGCGGAATCCAGGCGCTGTTGCGCGAGGTTTCCTCCGATGTGCTGGTGTTGGCGCTCAAGGGGGCGGACGAGGCGATCAAGGAGAAGGTGTTCAAGAACATGTCCAAACGTGCGGCCGAGCTGTTGCGTGATGATCTCGAGGCCAAAGGGCCTGTGCGCGTCAGCGACGTCGAGACGGCGCAGAAAGAAATTCTCACCATCGCTCGACGTATGGCCGATGCCGGCGAAATCGTCCTGGGTGGTAAAGGTGGCGAGGAGATGGTTTAACCCATGGCCGGCAAGGAACCCGCCAGCGAGCTGATTCGCGCCAAGGATCTGGGCAGCGTCAATCGCTGGTCGCTACCCAGTTTCGACGAGCATGTTGAGGTGCCGGAAGAGGTACCTGCTTCTGGCGTAGCGGCTGCAGAGGCGCAACCGCCTGAGCCGCAGGAGAGCGAAGAGGTTGCCCTGGAAGATGTCAAACCCTTGACGCTCGATGAGCTTGAGGCCATTCGCCAGGATGCTTACAACGAAGGTTTCGCAACGGGCGAAAAAGACGGCTTTCGCGCCGGTCAACTCAAGGCCAAGCAGGAAGCCGATGCCGCGCTGGCGAGCCGCGTCAATGCGCTCGAACAAGTGATGAGCCATCTGTTCGAGCCAATCGCCGAGCAAGACCAGCAGCTCGAAGTAGCCCTGGTGGCCTTGGTTGGGCAGATCACCCGTGAGGTCATTCAGCGTGAGCTGAGTCGCGACTCCAGTCAGATCCGCCAGGTATTGCGCGAGGCGCTAAAACTGCTGCCCATGGGCGCAGAAAATATCCGCATTCACCTCAATCCGCAGGACTTCGAGCAGGTCAAGGCGCTGCGTGATCGCCATGAAGAAAACTGGCGGATTCTCGAAGATGATTCTCTGCTGCCCGGCGGCTGCCGAGTAGAAAGCGAGCACAGTCGCATTGACGCCAGTGTCGAAACGCGTCTTAGCCAAGCGCTCAAGCAATTGTTCGAGCAGCAGCGCGAGCATGCGACGACGCCACGTTCCGCCGACATGCATATCGAACTGGATGACGCCAATGCGCCTTGAGCGCATTAGCTTTGCCCGCCGCATGGAGGGCTATGGAGACGCGGTGAAGTTGCCATCTCAGCCCGTCGTCGAAGGCCGCCTGCTGCGCATGGTTGGCCTGACCCTCGAAGCCGAAGGCTTGCGCGCTGCGCTGGGCAGCCGCTGCCTGGTGATCAACGATGACAGTTATCACCCGGTGCAGGTGGAAGCCGAGGTGATGGGCTTTTCCGCCGGCAAGATTTACCTCATGCCGGTCGGCAGCCTGGCCGGTATCGCTCCTGGTGCGCGCGTGGTTCCGCTGCCAGATACCGGGCGTCTGCCCATGGGCATGTCCATGCTCGGCCGCGTGCTCGACGGCGCTGGCCGTGCCCTGGACGGCAAGGGCGGGATGAAAGCCGAAGACTGGGTGCCCATGGACGGCCCGACCATCAACCCGCTCAAACGTCACCCGATCAGCGAGCCGCTGGATGTCGGTATTCGCAGCATCAATGGCTTGCTCACCGTCGGCCGCGGCCAGCGCCTCGGACTGTTTGCCGGTACTGGCGTGGGTAAGTCGGTGCTGCTGGGCATGATGACCCGCTTTACCGAGGCCGATATCATCGTGGTCGGGTTGATCGGCGAGCGGGGCCGTGAGGTAAAGGAGTTCATCGACGAGATTCTCGGCAGCGAGGGCATCAAGCGTTCTGTGGTGGTGGCGTCGCCAGCCGACGATGCGCCATTGATGCGCCTGCGAGCGGCCATGTATTGCACACGGATCGCCGAGTACTTTCGTGACAAGGGCAAGAATGTCCTGCTGTTGATGGATTCTCTGACCCGTTTCGCCCAGGCCCAGCGTGAAATTGCCCTGGCCATTGGTGAGCCACCAGCGACCAAGGGCTATCCACCGTCGGTATTCGCCAAATTGCCGCGTCTGGTCGAGCGTGCCGGTAACGCCGAGGAGGGTGGTGGGTCGATCACTGCGTTCTATACCGTGCTGTCGGAAGGTGATGACCAGCAAGACCCCATCGCTGATGCTGCCCGTGGCGTGCTCGACGGTCACTTTGTACTGTCCCGGCGTCTGGCCGAGGAAGGGCATTACCCCGCAATCGATATCGAAGCGTCCATTAGCCGGGTCATGCCTCAGGTGGTCAGTGCTGAGCACATGCGCAACGCCCAGCGTTTTAAACAGCTGTGGTCGCGTTACCAGCAGAGCCGCGATCTGATCAGCGTGGGCGCCTATGTACCTGGTGGTGATGCCGATACTGATTTGGCCATCGCCCGCCAGCCGGTGATGGTGCGCTACTTACGTCAAAGCTTGGGCGAAAGCGAAAGCCTGGACAGCAGCCGTGACCTGCTGGCCGCGGTGCTGAACCCCAGTACGGCGCCCTAATCCATGGCAACGAGTCGCGCTGCGCGCTTGGCGCCCGTGGTGGAAATGGCCGAAAAGGCCGAGCGTGAAGCCGCTTTGCAGCTAGGGCGCGCTCAAGGCTTGCTGGGGCAGGCCCAGGGAAAGCTGGGCGACCTCGAAAATTATCTGCAAGGCTATCAGCAGCAGTGGATCAGCGAAGGGCAGCGCGGTGTATCCGGTCAGTGGCTGATGAATTATCAGCGTTTTCTTTCCCAGCTCGATGTGGCGATCGCTCAACAGCACCAGGCTGTGAGCTGGCACCGCAGTAATTTGGACAAGATGCGTGATATCTGGCAACAGCGCTACGCACGGCTCGAGGGGTTACGAAAGCTGGTGCAGCGTTACCTGGACGAAGCGCGCCTGGCAGAAGACAAGCGTGAGCAGAAATTACTTGACGAGCTTTCTCAGCGCCTACCTCGGCGTGATTTTCAAGAATGATGGTTGCCGCTGACGCAGGCTAATGCTAAATCTTCATAGGTCGGAATTCAGGTCGCCGGAGAGCGACTTGGGCAGGGACAGGAAAATAGGTGAGACACCGCGCCGCGGCTTTGGTCTGCAAGGTATTGCCTGCTGATCAGGGCAGGCTCGGGCAAGTTGGTTCGCATACGGCGGTCTGACGGGTTTCTCGGATCTCAAGGAGTGTTGCATGCCCATCACCTCGCTGCCTTCGGAAGATGGGCAAGAGTTGACCATCACGATTCAGGGTCGCTTCGATTTTGGCGCCCATCAGGAGTTTCGTCGTGCTTACGAGCGCGTCGATATCCGTCCTAAGCGCTATTCGGTAGACCTCAAGGGGACGACCTACCTCGATAGCTCGGCGCTCGGCATGTTGCTGCTGCTGCGTGACCATGCAGGCGGCGACCGCGCACAGATTCGCCTGCTTAACTGCAATGCCGACGTGCGCAAGATCTTGTCCATTTCGAACTTCGAACAGCTGTTCCAGATCGTCTGACGCGCTATGAACGCCTCGCGTCTTACCATCCTTATTGCCGAGGACAGCGCCACTGACCGCATGCTGCTGTCGACCATCGTCGGTCGCCAGGGGCATCGAGTGCTGGCCGCCAGCGATGGCCTGGAGGCGGTAGCGCTGTTCGAGTCGCAGCGTCCGCAACTGGTATTGATGGATGCGCTAATGCCGGTGATGGATGGTTTCGAAGCGGCGCGGCGGATCAAGGCCCTGGCTGGCGATGCCATGGTGCCGATAATTTTCCTGACCTCCCTCAGCGAAGACGAAGCGCTGGTTCGCTGTCTCGAGGCTGGTGGCGACGACTTTCTTGCCAAGCCTTACAGTCGGGTGATTCTCGAAGCCAAGATCAACGCCATGGATCGTGTGCGTCGCTTGCACCAGGAGGTGCTGCAGCAGCGTGATCTGATTGCCCGGCACAATGAGCACTTGCTCAACGAACAACAGGTAGCCAAGGCGGTGTTCGACAAGGTGGCCCATTCCGGTTGCCTGGGCGCGGGCAATATCCGTTATATGCAATCGCCCTACGCACTGTTCAATGGCGACCTGTTGTTGGCCGCATTTCACCCTAGCGGTGACATGCATGTGCTACTTGGCGACTTCACCGGCCATGGTTTGCCTGCGGCGATCGGCGCGATGCCATTGGCCGACGTCTTCTACCGCATGACGGGCAAAGGCCATTCGCTGGCTGAAATTCTCCATGAGAGCAATGCCAAGCTGCGGCGCATCCTGCCGCGCGGGGTGTTCTGCTGCGCGACGGTGCTGAATATCAGCTTTCGCCGTCAGGTGGTCGAGTTCTGGGGCGGTGGTTTGCCGGATGGCTACGTGCTGCGTAACGGCGGTGAACGAATTGCGCTGGTGTCACGCCATCTGCCGCTCGGGGTGCTGGAGCCGGACAGTTTTCGCGATGATTACGAGGCCTATCCGCTGGAACCGGGCGATCGCGTATTCCTACTTTCCGATGGGGTGCTCGAAGCTCACAACGAACATGAAGAGTTGTTTGGCGAGCAACGGCTGCTCGACGTACTCGATAACGGTCATCCGCCGTCTGCGTTGTTCGACGACATTCAGCGTGCGCTGCAGCGTTTTCATGGTGAGGCGCGTGACGACGTCAGCCTGGTCGAGGTGACCATGGTCGAGGATAGCGCGGTGAATCGACCGCCGCTGGCGTCCACTGAGTGGCGCGCAGGGCCTGAGCAGTGGTCGGCACGCTTCGACTTTCGCGGCCCCACCTTACGTGATTTCTATCCCTTGCCTTACCTGCTGCAGCTGTTGCTCGAAGTGCCAGGTTTACGTGGCCATGGCGGTAATCTCTATAGCGTGCTGTGCGAGCTGTACACCAATGCGCTCGAACACGGTGTATTGGGGCTGGATTCGGCCCTCAAGTGCGATGCAGCGGGGTTCTCCGAGTATTACCGGCAACGTGGTGAGCGACTCGATGCGCTAGATGATGGCTGCGTCAGTATCATCGTTGACGTTTGTCGTGAGGAGGGTGGCGGTCGTTTGACGCTGACGGTGGAAGATAACGGCAAGGGCTTCGATCCTTTGGCCATACTGGCACGTCAACATCCGGCCGGAGGGCTGAGTGGGCGCGGTATGACCCTGGTTCGTGATCTCAGCGAGCGCAGCAGCTGGTCGCCTGACGGGCGTCGGGTCTGTGTGGAGTTTTCCTGGCCGGCAGAGGCATAATTCGCCAATTGGTTTGGCCCTGCCTGTCGGGTATAAGGCGTGTCATCAGCAATGACGAGCTGCCACTCACTGCATGTCTGGAGTAAAGGGTGTCCGATAATCATCTAGACCGCGCCGTGCTGGTGACCTTGCAGGACATCATGGAGAGCGAGTATCCCGTGTTGCTGGATACTTTTGTGACCGACTCCGAAGAGCGTCTGCGGCTATTACGGTTGGCCGAGCAGGAACAGGATGTTCAAACCATGCGCCACGCCGCACATAGCTTCAAGGGCAGCTGCAGCAACATGGGCGCCAAGGTGCTAGCTGATACCTGCTGTGAGCTTGAGGAGCTTGCCCGCCGTGGCGACTTGGCGGATGCTGCCGAGCTGATCGGCCGCGTTGAGCGCGAATTCGCCATCGTTCGTATCTTGCTCAAGTCTGAGCGTCAGCGTTTTTCCATTGATTAACCGGTTTTCCTGACAGGTTGGCCCGCCCTTTGCTTTGTCTGTGTTCACGACATCATTCAAGCGGAGAGCATTTATGCCCGTTGCCCCTGATCTGCTGCTGACGCCCACAGCGGTGGCCAAGCCCAAGGCCCCTGCCGCGAACACTGCGCAGAATACGGCCGAACCGCGCAAGCAAGAGGCTTCCAGCTTCTCGCAGGTGTATGCCAAAGAGCGTCAGGCCAAGGCTGCCGAGCGCCAGGACAATGCCGCCCAAAACGCACGTGACAGTAAAAATGAGCCGCAGAAAAGCGCCAGTAGTCCGGCGCCGACCTCCGAGCAGGCGCCAGCCGTTGCCGAAAGCGGCAAGGACTTGCCTGCCGACCCGGCAAGCGAGGATGCAGCGCTCGATCCGCTGTTGATGCTCGGCCTTTTCGAGCCTCAGCCTGTCGTGGTGGAGGTCGTTGACCCTGAGCTGCAGGCGCAGGTCGCTGCTGCCTCGGCCAGCCTGATCGGCTCCGCACCCGCCACCATGACCGAAGCCAGCTTCGACCCTGAGATCGATGCGCTCAATCAACTGCCTGCGGTGCGCCTGGCGCTCGACCTCGGAGCCCAGGAAAAGGTGGCTGAACAGGCGGCAGCGAGCAATGGCAACGCGTCGACGTCTGCGTCGGCCAGCAGTGGTCAGGCATTCGCCAGCGCCATGGCGGCCATGGGAATGAAATCCACAACTGTTGAGGGTGAGGGCGGTGAGACTGCAACGCTTCCGCTGTTCGAACTCAGCACCGAAGGCCTGGAAGCGTTGAAGGAGAGTTCGGCGGACACCGCGCCTGAGCAGTTCGTCAGCAAGCTCAGCGCACTGAGCCAGGCTATCGGCCAGCAGGCCTCGCAAGTGGCCCGGGCTCCCGTGGTGCCCGGGCAGGCAGTAGCCATGCATCAGGGTGGTTGGAGCGAGGGCGTGGTGGACAAGGTGATGTGGATGTCCAGCCAGAACCTCAAGTCCGCCGAGATCCAGCTTGACCCTGCGGAGCTTGGTCGTCTGGAGGTGCGCATCAGTGTGAACCAGGATCAGACCCAGATCAGCTTTGCCAGCGCCCACCTGGGCGTGCGTGAGGCGTTGGAAAGTCAGGTGCACCGCCTGCGTGAAATGTTCACCCAGCAAGGCATGAACCTCGCCGATGTGAACGTTTCCGATCAATCCCAGGGCCGCGCATGGCAAGGGCAGGGGCAGGAGAGCGACAGTCGCGACCGCGGCGGTCGGCTCGCGGATGACGGCTCCATCGGTGCGGAAGAGGAGCGCGTGATCGGCAGTGTCGAACTGCGCGATCCCGCCCAAGGCAGTGGCCGCGGCATGGTCGACTACTACGCCTGATGTTGCTGTCGGTGGGCCTGTCGATGATTAACAGGTAGTCGCTTGGCCTGAGCGCCAGTCTCTGCTCTAGACTTCACCCTGCCCGAATCAATCGGTCAGGGTGATTTCGTTTCTGGGCCAATGCCCAGGTCAGATACTGTGCTTTCGCGTAACATGGCGCGCGCAGCAATTGCACCCTAGCTCATGAGCTGGCATAACACTTGCTCTCAACCCTTTGAAAGCGGAAGGTTCTCTGCTTCGTGACGGATTTTTGGCATGGCTAAGAAGAAAGATCCACCCGCCGCAACTGCCGAGGCAGGAAGCAAGCCGCCTGGCAAGCTGAAGCTGATCATCGTGATCGTTCTGGCGCTGCTGCTTGCCGTGGGGCTATCGGTGGGTGGCACCTGGTTCTTTCTCAGTAAGGATTCGGCCAAGGAAGACACTGCCCATGAGTCGGCCGAGAATGCCGCTCCGGTCAAACAACCGGCCATTTATGAGGAGTTGACGCCAGCGTTTGTGGTCAATTTCACCCAGAATGGTCGGGCTCGCTACATGCAAGTCAGTGTTGCCCTGATGACTCGCGACCAAGCCGCACTGGATGCGCTGAAAGTGCACATGCCAGTACTGCGCAACAACCTGGTGATGCTGTTCTCTAGCCAAGACTTCGCCACGCTGGTCACCCCCGTGGGCAAGGAGATGCTGCGTCAGCAGGCCACGGCCAGTGTTCAGCAACTGGCTGAGAAGGAGACGGGTAAGGTGACCGTCGAGCAGGTACTGTTCACCAACCTCGTGTTGCAATAAGGCGGGAGTCCGATAATGGCTGTGCAAGACCTGCTGTCCCAGGACGAGATCGACGCACTGTTGCACGGTGTCGATGACGGCTTGGTGGAAACCGAGGAGTTCGTCGAGCCGGGTAGCGTCAAGGGGTACGATCTGACCAGTCAGGATCGGATCGTGCGCGGGCGCATGCCGACCCTGGAAATGATCAACGAGCGTTTTGCGCGCTACACCCGCATCAGCATGTTCAACTTGCTACGGCGCTCCGCTGACGTGGCCGTTGGGGGTGTACAGGTGATGAAGTTCGGCGAGTACGTTCACTCGCTGTACGTGCCGACCAGCCTCAATCTGGTGAAAATGAAGCCGTTGCGTGGCACTGGCTTGTTCATTCTCGACGCCAAGTTGGTATTCAAGCTGGTCGACAACTTCTTTGGTGGTGATGGCCGTCACGCGAAGATCGAAGGCCGCGAGTTCACCCCCACTGAATTGCGCGTGGTGCGCATGGTGCTGGATCAGGCGTTCATTGATTTGCGTGAAGCCTGGGCTGCGGTGATGGACATCAACTTCGAGTACGTCGGTTCGGAGGTCAACCCGGCGCTGGCCAACATCGTCAGCCCCAGCGAAGTCATCGTGGTGTCGACCTTCCACATCGAGCTCGATGGCGGCGGTGGCGACCTGCACATCACCATGCCTTATTCGATGATCGAGCCGATTCGAGAGATGCTCGATGCCGGCTTCCAGTCCGATGTCGACGACCAGGACGAACGCTGGGTCAAGGCTCTGCGTGAAGACATTCTTGAGGTCAGCGTACCGCTCAGCGCCACTGTCGCGCGGCGCCAACTCAAGGTGCGCGACATTCTGCACATGCAGCCGGGCGATGTGATTCCCGTGGAGTTGCCGGAGCACATGATTCTGCGTGCCAATGGCGTGCCGTCCTTCAAGGTCAAGCTTGGCTCGCACAAGGGCAACCTGTCTCTACAGGTGCTCGACCCGATCGAGCGTCATCGCTAGCCACAATTTCGCCATGCGCCCGCGCGCGTGGCCCGACCGATAAACGCCAGCCGAGGTTGAACGATGGCAGACGAGAACGAAAACACCACGCCCGAGGAACAGGCACTGGCCGATGAGTGGGCTGCTGCCCTGTCTGAGTCCGGCGATGCTGACGGGCAGGACGACATCGACGCCATGCTGGCCGCCAGTGCAGCAAGCCAGCCGGCTGCGCCGCGGGCGCCCATGGAAGAGTTCGGCAGCATGCCCAAGGCCAACAACCCCGTTAGCCTGGACGGCCCGAATCTCGATGTGATCCTCGACATTCCCGTGTCCATCTCCATGGAAGTGGGCAACGCCGATATCACCATCCGCAACCTGCTGCAGCTGAACCAGGGCTCGGTGATCGAACTCGACCGCCTGGCTGGCGAGCCGCTCGACGTGTTGGTCAACGGTACCTTGATCGCCCATGGCGAAGTGGTGGTGGTCAACGAGAAGTTTGGCATTCGCCTGACCGACGTGATCAGCCCCAGTGAACGCATCAAGAAGCTGCGCTGAAATCATGAAAAAAATCCTCTTCGCTCTACTGGCGCTGCCGCTCTCTGCGTTGGCTGCTGAGCCTGCGGCCCAGGCGCCTGCAGCCACCGGCGGTATCGGTAGCCAACTGGTGCAATTGGTCATCGGCCTGTTGCTGGTCATTGGCCTGATCTTTCTGCTCGCTTGGATGATGCGCCGCGTACAGCGCCTGGGGCCCAATGGCGGCAAGGTGATCAAGATCGTGGCTACCCAGGCTTTGAGCCCGCGTGACCGGCTGGTGCTGGTGCAAGTGGGTAACGAGCAGATATTGCTTGGCTTGACCCCGGGGCGAATCAATCAATTGCACGTGATGAACGAGCCGGTGCATCTGCCTGACGCCGAGCCTGCTTCGACGGAGTTCGCTCAGCGCCTGATGGAGCTGCTGGGCAAGGATCAGAAGGACAAGTCCTGATGCTGCGCCTTCTGCTTATGCTGGTGTTCACCCTAGGCGCCTCCCTGGCTTTCGCTCAGGAGCCGCCTGGTGGCATCTCGCTGATCCAGCAGGGCAACAACCCGCTGTCGATTCCTGCGATCACCCTGAGCACCGATGCCGAGGGGCAGCAGGAATATTCGGTCAGTCTGCAGATCCTGCTGATCATGACCGCGCTGAGCTTCATTCCGGCGTTTGTCATGCTGATGACCAGCTTTACGCGGATCATCATCGTATTTTCTATCCTGCGTCAGGCCATGGGTCTGCAGCAGACGCCGTCCAACCAGATTCTCATCGGTTTGGCGTTGTTTCTGACGATGTTCATCATGGCGCCGGTGTTCGACCAGATAAACCGTGAGGCGCTGCAGCCCTATCTGAGTCAGCAACTGCCAGCGCAACAGGCGATCGAGCGGGCTGAAGTGCCGATCAAGAACTTCATGCTGGCACAGACTCGCGAGAGCGATCTGGAGTTGTTCGTGCGTCTGTCCAAGCGCACCGACATCGCCAGTCCGGAGCAGGCACCGCTGACCATCCTGATTCCGGCGTTCGTGACTTCCGAGCTGAAGACTGCCTTCCAGATCGGTTTCATGATCTTCATCCCGTTCCTGATCATCGATATGGTGGTGGCGAGCATCCTCATGGCCATGGGTATGATGATGTTGTCGCCGCTGATCATTTCGCTGCCGTTCAAGATCATGCTGTTCGTGTTGATCGATGGTTGGGCGTTGATCATGGGCACACTGGCCAGCAGTTTCGGCACTTTATAGCGAGGCTCACATGACCCCTGAAGTTGCTGTCGACCTGTTCCGTGAAGGGCTCTGGCTGATCTCCCTGATGGTCGGTTTGCTGGTCATGCCCAGCCTGCTGGTGGGTCTGCTGGTGGCGATGTTCCAGGCTGCCACGCAGATCAACGAACAAACGCTGAGCTTCCTGCCGCGTCTGTTGGTGATGCTGTTGACTCTGATCGTTGCCGGTCCCTGGATGGTGCAGCAACTGATGGAGTACACCCAGAACCTGATCATGAACATTCCGCAGCTGATCGGCTGATGTTCGAGCTGAGCGATGCACAGATAGGTAGCTGGGTCAGTAGTTTCGTGCTGCCGCTCTTTCGCATCGCGGCGTTGCTGATGGTGATGCCAATCTTCGGTACGCAACTGGTGCCGACACGTGTGCGGCTGTACCTGTCGCTGGCCATCAGCGTGGTTCTGGTGCCTACCTTGCCGCCCATGCCGCAGGTGGAATCCATAAGCCTGCAAGCCTTCATGCTCATCGCCCAGGAAATCCTCATCGGCGTGATGCTCGGCTTCGTGCTGCAACTGTTCTTTCACATCTTCGTGGTCGCTGGGCAGATCCTGGCGATGCAGATGGGCCTGGGCTTCGCGTCCATGGTCGACCCCGCCAACGGTATTTCGGTGCCGGTGATCGGTCAGTACTTCACCATGCTGGTGACCCTGCTGTTCCTGGCCATGAATGGCCATCTGGTGGTCTTCGAGGTGCTCGCCGAGAGTTTCGTAACGTTGCCGCCGGGCTCCGGGCTGCAGGTCGAGCATTATTGGGAGGTGGCAACCAAGCTCGGCTGGGTGATGGGCGCGGCGCTGATTCTGGTGCTGCCGGCTGTTACCGCGCTGCTGGTGGTCAATATCGCCTTTGGCGTAATGACCCGTGCGGCGCCGCAGCTGAACATCTTTTCCATCGGTTTTCCACTGACGCTGGTGCTGGGCATGGTGATCGTGTGGATTTCCTTGGCCGATATCCTCTCGCACTATCAGGCGTTGGCATCCGAGGCGCTGATCATGTTGCGCGAACTGGCGAGGGCGAGCTGATGGCCGAGTCGGAGAGTGGTGCCGATAAAAGCGAGGAACCCACGGATAAACGCCGTCGGGAATCTCGTGAGAAAGGTCAGATAGCGCGCTCACGCGAGCTGAACACCTTTGCCATCATGTTGGCAGGTACCGGTGGTTTGTTGGCCACAGGAGGCGCCATTGGCAATGCACTCTTGGAAATCATGCGCGGCAATTTCGAGCTGACACGTGAGGCGCTTTTCGACGAGCGAAATATGGCGTTATTGCTGGCCGCTTCCGGGAAGGTGGCCCTTGAGGCGCTCATGCCGCTGTTCATCGTTCTGCTGATCGCCTCTATCATTGGCCCTATCTGTCTGGGCGGCTGGTTATTCTCCGCCAAGGCCATGGCACCCAAGTTCAGCCGCATGAACCCGCTGGCCGGGCTCAAGCGCATGTTCTCGATGAAGGCGCTGATCGAGCTGCTCAAGGCGCTGGCCAAGTTCATCCTGATCCTGCTGGTCGCGCTGGTGGTGCTGTCGATGGATCGGGACGATCTGCTGGCGATCGCCAATGAGCCGATTGAGTCGGCCATCATGCATTCGGCGGAAGTGGTGGGGTGGAGTGCGCTGTGGATGTCCTTTGGATTGATCCTGATCGCGGCCGTCGATGTTCCGTTTCAGCTGTGGGACAACAAGCAGAAGCTGATGATGACCAAGCAGGAGGTTCGGGACGAGTACAAGGACAGCGAGGGCAAGCCCGAGGTCAAGCAACGGATTCGTCAGCTGCAGCACGAAATGACACAACGCCGCATGATGCAGGCCGTGCCGCAAGCCGATGTGGTGATCACCAACCCAACCCACTTCGCGGTGGCCCTGAAATACGACCCCGAGAAGGGGCAGGCGCCCATGCTGCTCGCCAAGGGCAGTGATTTCACCGCATTGAAGATCCGCGAGATCGCCCAGGAGCACAAGGTCATGCTGCTGGAATCACCTGCGCTGGCGCGCTCGATTTATCACACCACCGAGCTCGACCAGGAAATCCCCGCAGGGCTCTATCTGGCCGTCGCCCAGGTGCTGGCGTACGTCTATCAGATCCGTCAGTACCAGGCTGGCAAGGGCAAGCGCCCGGTACCGCTCAAGGATCTGCCCATCCCACCAGATCTACGTCGCGACGAGTAAGCGCGCACATCGAGAACCGCGTTCTGCGATGTGCGTCTGCGGTATTACTTGATCACGCCACAGGCCACGCGAGCGCCACCACCGCCTAGCGGTTTCGGGTGGTCGGCATGGTTGTCGCCACCGGCATGAACCATCAGGGCCAGATTCTTCAGCTCGTCCACGCTCTTGATTCGAGGTGCCAGCACCGGCTGATTAGCCTTGCCGTCTGCGGTGACCAGCAGGGCAGGGAGATCGCCCAGATGGCCGTCACCCCACGGGAGGTCGTGTTTACCGGTGTTCTGTGGATCCCAGTGGCCACCAGCCGCCTCGGCTGCTGAGGGTTGACCGTCTTTAGGGGCCGGATCGCAGCTGGGTTTACCGTGTACGTGAAAGCCGTGCACGCCGGGTTCCAGGTCGTGCAGCTCCGGCGTGAAAACCACGCCATAAGGACTTTGGCTGATCACCACCTTGCCAACCGAAGTGCCGACACCTTTGGCGTCTACGGCGTTGAGGTCGACCGTCAGGTCGGCGGCTTGCAGGCTTGCAGCGCAGCAACTGGCCAATGCGGCCATCATCCAGCGTTTCATACATGACTCCTCGAGGATGGAAAATCCGCGGGCAAAACCGTCGCCCACAGGGTGTGGACTCGGGTTTGCCGACGGGGTTCGTGTTTTCGTCTCGCTCCGGGGTGGTTATGGCAGTCCTGATTGGCTCTGCAGTCTAGGTATTTCGCACTTTTCGAAGAGTTGGAAAGGTTCTTGCAAACACCGGCAGCAAGGGCGTTTAGGCGTCAAAAGATTGAATAATCCGGGGTAACCACGTGGCAGTAGATCGCGCACAAATGATTGGCAACGTTCGCAGCAACCTGTCCGGGTTGCGCGACGGCAATCTTGGTATTCCGTTGATGCTGCTGATCATGCTTGCCATGGTCATGTTGCCGATCCCGCCATTCCTGCTCGACGTGTTGTTCACCTTCAGCATCGCGCTGTCGATCGTCGTGCTGCTGGTGGCGATCTACGCCCTGCGGCCGTTGGATTTCGCGGTGTTCCCGACCATCCTTTTGGCCGCGACCCTGCTTCGCCTGGCGCTCAACGTTGCCTCCACACGGGTGGTGCTACTGAACGGGCAGGATGGTCACGACGCCGCTGGTAAGGTGATTCAGGCCTTCGGCGAAGTGGTGATCGGCGGCAACTACGTGGTCGGTATCGTAGTGTTCGCGATCCTCATGATCATCAACTTCGTGGTGGTCACCAAGGGTGCCGGGCGTATCTCCGAAGTGAGCGCACGTTTCACCCTGGACGCCATGCCCGGTAAGCAAATGGCTATCGACGCCGACCTCAATGCCGGCCTCATCGACCAAGTCGAAGCCAAGAAGCGCCGTACCGAGGTCGCTCAGGAGGCCGATTTCTACGGCTCCATGGACGGTGCCAGCAAGTTCGTACGCGGTGACGCCGTCGCCGGCTTGCTGATTCTATTCATCAACCTGATCGGTGGCATTGCCATAGGCATGCTGCAGCACGGCCTGAGCTTCGGCGATGCTGGCCGCATCTACACCCTGCTGACCATCGGTGACGGCCTGGTGGCGCAGATCCCGTCGCTGCTGCTGTCGACTGCCGCAGCGATCATGGTGACCCGGGTTTCCAGCTCCGAAGACATGGGCGCCCAGGTCAATCGTCAGATGTTCGCTTCGCCACGCGCGCTGGCTGTGTCGGCGGCGATCATGATCGCCATGGGCCTGGTGCCCGGCATGCCGCACATGTCCTTCATCAGCTTGGGTCTGGTCGCCGCTGGCGCTGCCTACTGGATCGCCAACAAGCAGCGCAAGACCAAGGAAGTCGAAGTCCAAGAAGTACAGCGTCAGCAGGAGCTACTTCCCGCTCAGCGCGCTCAGGAAGTCAAGGAACTGGGCTGGGATGACGTGATGCCGGTCGACATGGTCGGCCTGGAAGTCGGTTACCGGCTGATTCCGCTGGTCGACCGCAACCAGGGCGGGCAGCTGCTGGCGCGGATCAAGGGCGTACGCAAGAAGCTCTCTCAGGAGATGGGCTTCCTGATGCCGTCCGTGCACATTCGCGACAACCTGGATCTGCAGCCTAACGCTTATCGCCTGACCTTGATGGGGGTCAGCGTCGCCGAGGCCGAGGTGTATCCGGATCGCGAGCTGGCGATCAACCCGGGCCAGGTGTTTGGCACCCTCAACGGCGTGGCCGCCAAAGATCCGGCGTTCGGTCTGGAAGCTGTGTGGATCGATCCAGGCCAGCGCGATCAGGCGCAGTCCCTTGGTTACACCGTGGTGGACGCCAGTACCGTAGTCGCCACCCACCTCAATCAGATTCTGCACAAGCATGCCCACGAGCTGCTAGGCCACGAAGAAGTCCAGCAATTGATGCAATTGTTGGCGAAAAGCTCGCCAAAACTGGCAGAAGAGCTGGTTCCCGGCCTGATCTCGCTGTCGACCCTGCTCAAGGTTCTGCAAGCACTGTTGCAGGAGCAGGTGCCGGTACGCGACATCCGTACCATCGCCGAAGCCATCGCTAACGTCGCCCCGAGGAGTCAAGATCCCGCCGCCATGGTTGCCGCAGTACGCGTCTCGCTGGCTCGCGCAATCGTGCAAAACATCGTGGGACTAGAGCCGGAGCTGCCTGTGATCACCCTTGAACCAAGGTTGGAACAGATATTGCTAAATAGTCTTCAGAAGGCCGGTCAAGGCTCCGAGGATGGCATCCTCCTGGAGCCTGGCATGGCCGAGAAGCTGCAACGTTCCCTGGTGGAAGCAGCGCAGCGTCAGGAGATGCTTGGCAAGCCGGTGATTCTGCTGGCGGCCGGGCCGGTTCGGGGAATGCTCTCGCGTTTCGCCCGGTTGGCCGTCCCGAGCATGCATGTTCTGGCGTACCAGGAAATTCCGGACAACAAGCAGGTCACCATCGTTGCGACGGTGGGGCAGAACTAATCGAGGGTACGGGCCATGCAGGTCAAACGCTTTTTTGCCGCCGATATGCGCCAAGCCATGAAGCTGGTTCGTGATGAGCTGGGCGCTGATGCGACCATCATCGGTAACCGCCGCGTGGCAGGTGGCGTGGAGTTGACGGCCGCACTCGATTATCAGGTTCAACCCGCTCCGGCGCGGCAACCGAATCCGGCCCTGGAGGCCGAGCTGCGCAAGACGCAGTCGCGCATCGCCTCCGCTCAGGCCGAGCTGAGCACCCGTGCGCAGCTCGATGCCGGTAAGGATCGTCAGCTGTTCGCCGAAGCGCCGAGCGTGGCACCAGCCGACAGCCTGGACGCCGTACTTGAGCGTCAGCAGAAGAAGCCGGCCTCGGCTTCGGTCGACCAGTCTGCCCTGGAATCCATGCGCTCCGAATTGCATGGCTTGCGTGAGCTGATCGAAATGCAGATGGGTTCCATGGCCTGGGGGCAGATGCAGAGCCGCCGCCCACAGCAGGCCGCCCTGTGGCGCCGCCTGCAGCGCATGGGTTTGCCGGCTGAGCTGGCACGCACACTGCTTGAGCGCGTTGCCTCGCTGAGCGATCAACGCCAGGCTTGGCGTATGGTGCTGGCGCACCTGGCACACTCGATTCAGACGCCCAAGCAAGAGCCGATGGAGGAGGGCGGTATGATCGCCCTGGTCGGCCCGGCTGGCATGGGCAAGACCACCACCCTGGCCAAGCTCGCGGCACGCTACGTACTCAAGTACGGCGCTGCGAATATCGCGCTGGTGAGTATGGACAGCTACCGTATCGGTGCTCAGGAGCAGCTCAAAACGCTGGGCCGTATCCTTGGCGTTTCCGTGACCCACGTTGATCCAGGTCAGTCATTGACTCAGGCGCTGGCGCCGTTGGTGCGCAAGCGAGTGGTTCTCATCGATACTGCCGGCCTGCCAGCCAATGACCCAGCGCTGCGTATGCAATTGGAGACCCTGGCAAGCCGAGGCATCAACGCCCGCAATTATCTGGTGCTGGCTGCAACCAGCCAGGCGCAAGTGCTCAAGGCGGCGTATCACAGTTACAAGCGCTGTGGGCTGGCCGGCTGCATTCTGAGTAAACTGGATGAGGCAACCAGCATGGGAGAGGTATTGGGTCTGGCTATTAGCCACCGTCTACCGGTAGCCTATCTGGCAGACGGCCCGCGAATTCCGGACGATGTACATGTGCCGCGCAGCCATCAGTTGGTCAGCCGTGCTGTAGGCCTGCAGGCTCCGGATGAACCGAGTGAGGATACGATGGCCGATATGTTTGCCGGGTTGTACCAAGACCCGGCACGACGCGCAGGATGATCATGCAGGTGTGGCGAAGCGCTGGCTGTGGTCGTTCCAGCAGCGCACAATGGCCATGTGGCTCTAAAGCGAAGTTAGACAAGGTGTATAGATAACATGGGTATGCATCCCGTACAGGTGATCGCGGTGACCGGCGGCAAGGGCGGCGTTGGCAAGACCAATGTGTCGGTGAATTTGTCGTTGGCGCTGGCGGATCTCGGTCGGCGCGTCATGCTCATGGATGCTGACCTGGGGCTGGCCAACGTCGATGTATTGCTCGGCCTGACGGCCAAGCGCACCCTGGCTGACGTCATCGACGGCCAGTGCGAGCTTCGCGATGTTGTCCTGCAGGGTCCGGGTGGCATTCGTGTCGTGCCGGCGGCCTCCGGTACTCAGAGCATGGTGCAGCTTACGCCCATGCAGCATGCTGGTCTGATCCAGGCTTTCAGTGATATCAGCGACAACCTCGATGTACTGATCGTGGACACCGCCGCGGGCATCGGCGACTCGGTGGTGAGCTTCGTACGTGCTGCGCAGGAAGTGCTGGTGGTGGTATGTGACGAGCCGACCTCGATCACCGACGCTTACGCGCTGATCAAGCTGCTCAATCGAGACCACGGCATGAACCGTTTCCGGGTGCTTGCCAATATGGCGCATAGCCCGCAAGAGGGTCGTAATCTGTTTGCTAAGCTGACCAAGGTGACCGACCGTTTTCTGGATGTTGCGCTGCAGTACGTGGGCGCAGTGCCTTATGACGAATCGGTACGCAAGGCCGTACAGAAACAGCGTGCGGTATATGAGGCGTTCCCTCGTTCGAAGTGCGCGCTGGCGTTCAAGGCGATTGCCCAGAAGGTTGATGCGTGGCCATTGCCGGCCAACCCGCGAGGCCACCTGGAATTTTTCGTTGAACGCCTGGTGCAACAACCGACTGCAGACACGGCTGTATGACGACAGCCTCTGGACTCCGTATGTACAGCAAGGCAACAGCACGAGATTCACAGCATCAGTTGATTGAACGTTACGCGCCATTGGTCAAACGCATCGCCTACCACCTGTTGGCGCGTCTGCCTGCCAATGTGCAGGTGGACGACCTTATTCAGGCCGGCATGATTGGCCTGCTTGAGGCATCGCGTAAATACGACGCCGGTAAGGGCGCCAGTTTCGAGACGTTCGCGGGTATCCGTATCCGGGGTTCGATGCTCGATGAGGTGCGCAAGGGTGATTGGGCGCCGCGTTCGGTGCACCGCAACAGCCGGATGGTCAGCGACGCAATCCGAAAAATTGAAGCGAGAACGGGAAGAGACGCTAAAGATCAGGAGGTTGCTGCCGAACTCCAATTGAGTCTCGAAGATTACTACGGCATTCTTGGCGACACTTTGGGTAGCCGCCTGTTCAGTTTCGACGATCTGTTGCAAGAAGGCGAAAGCGGTGGGCTGCAGGAAGACACAAGCTCCTTGCTCCAAGGGCCTTCGCATGAGCTGGAAGACAATCGTTTCCAGGCAGCGCTGGCCGACGCTATCAGCAATCTGCCGGAGCGTGAGCGGTTGGTGTTATCGCTGTATTACGACGAGGAGTTGAATCTCAAGGAAATCGGCGAGGTACTGGGAGTTAGTGAGTCGCGGGTCAGCCAATTACACAGTCAGTGTGCCGCGCGTTTACGCGCACGGTTAGTGGAATGGCGCGCATAAGGAATTAGCAGGGCGCTGGAAAAACACAGTGAACGCAGCAAAGCCGGGCGCAATAGTTTTGCGGCGTTCCGCCAGGCCGGTTTCACGATTTATAAGCGCTTCAGAATGCTGATGGCGTTTTAGGACTGTACGGAGGTCGACTTGGACAAGAACATGAAAATCCTCATCGTCGATGATTTCTCGACGATGCGCCGGATCATCAAGAATCTTTTGCGTGATTTGGGCTTTACCAATACGGCGGAAGCCGACGATGGCGTCACGGCCTTGCCGATGCTGCAAAGCGGCAGCTTTGACTTCCTCGTGACCGACTGGAACATGCCGGGCATGAGCGGAATCGATCTGCTGCGCGCGGTGCGTGCGGATGAACGCTTGAAGCAAATGCCAGTGTTGATGGTGACGGCAGAAGCCAAGCGTGATCAGATCATCGAGGCCGCTCAGGCTGGTGTGAACGGCTACGTGGTCAAGCCATTCACCGCCCAGGTGCTCAAGGAAAAGATCGAAAAAATCTTCGAGCGGGTCAACGGCTGATGTCTGCCGCGAGGTTGTTATGGAACACGAAGATTCTCAAGAGGCCGACCTCGAGTCGACTCTGAAAAGCAATGCCCGCCAACTGGTAAGCAGCCTCGAACAAGGCAACTTTGGCGAAGCGGTACAGCTGATCAATGAACTGAACAAGGCGCGCGACCGTGGTCTTTACCACGAAGTCGGCAAGCTCACGCGTGAGCTGCACAACGCCATCGTCAATTTTCAGCTTGACCCTCGGGTGCCCCACGCCAATGAAGTCTCACAGATATCTGACGCGACGGAGCGGCTCAACTACGTCGTGACCATGACCGAGCGTGCGGCCAATCGCACCATGGATCTGGTCGAGCAGAGTGCACCACTGGTCAATGATTTGAGCAGCGAAGCCGATGCTCTGAGCGAAGATTGGGGGCGTTTCATGCGCCGTGAAATGGGCGCTGAGGCTTTCCGTGAGTTGGCCAAACGCATCGAGCTGTTTTTGGCGCGCAGCCAGCGTGACAACAGCAAACTGTCCGGGCACCTCAACGACATTTTGCTGGCGCAGGACTATCAGGATCTGACCGGGCAGGTGATCAAACGCGTCACCCAGTTGGTGACCGAGGTAGAGAGCAATCTGCTGAAACTGATGCTGATGGCCAGCCAGGTCGACCGTTTCGCCGGCATCGATCACGATCACAATGAATTACGTGTAGAGCAGAACAAACAAAAAAATACGTCCCATGGTGAAGGTCCACAGATTCATGCCGATAAGCGTGATGACGTCGCATCGAACCAGGACGACGTCGACGATTTGCTGTCCAGCCTGGGATTTTAGGAGCACGTCATATGAGCTTCGGCGCCGATGAAGAAATCCTCCAGGATTTCCTGGTAGAGGCCGGCGAGATTCTCGAGCTGTTGTCCGAGCAGTTGGTGGAGCTGGAAAGCCGCCCGGACGATATGAATCTGCTCAACGCGATTTTTCGGGGATTTCACACGGTAAAAGGCGGGGCAGGCTTCCTGCAGCTCAATGAGTTGGTGGAATGCTGCCATATTGCCGAGAACGTGTTCGACATCCTGCGTAAGGGTGAGCGTCGCGTCGACTCCGAGTTGATGGACGTAGTGCTCGAAGCGCTGGATGCCGTCAATGGCATGTTCA
Source organism: Pseudomonas sp. PME37.24/006 (assembly GCF_055556635.1). Taxonomy (NCBI): domain Bacteria; kingdom Pseudomonadati; phylum Pseudomonadota; class Gammaproteobacteria; order Pseudomonadales; family Pseudomonadaceae; genus Pseudomonas; species Pseudomonas sp. PME37.24/006. The sequence goes on along the minus strand of NZ_JBVHNL010000002.1, from coordinate 684,241 downwards.
CCGAAGTACGCGAGCGTGTTACGCCGACGCCGGCTTCTCCCGAGCTGCTGGCAGCGCTGGCACGACTCGCTGAGCCTGCTCCTGCCGCAGGGTCTGTTGCGGTTGCTGCAGCTATGCCCGTTGAATCAGTAGCCCAGGCCGCCCAAGCAGAGGCGGACATCACCGACAGTGAGTTCGCACAGCTCCTCGATGCTCTGGACGACGAACCACAACCGCAAGCGAGCGCTTCGGACGACGAAATCAGCGACGATGAATTCGAGTCGCTGCTCGATCAGTTGCATGGCAAAGGTCAGTTCGCGGCTTCGGCGACAGCCGCTGTCGAAACGGCTGCGCCTGTACCGGCCAGTGTCTCGAGCAGCGCCAATGGCGACGACATCACCGATGACGAATTCGAGGCTCTGCTCGATCAGTTACATGGCAAAGGCCAATTCGTCGCTGCTGCGGTAGAGGCGCCGGCACCGACGGCTCCTGCTGCGTCCGCCAGCTCTGCGGCGCAGAGCGATGAAATCACCGATGATGAGTTCGAGTCGCTGCTCGATCAGCTGCACGGCAAAGGTAAGTTCGTCGAACCAGCGGCGATCGCTGCTGTTGCCCCAGCTGCGGCGCCGAAACCTGTAGCCAAACCCGCTGTGCCGGTAGCAGCCAAGGCTGTACCAGCACCGGCGACCAAGGTCGAGCCTGCTAAAGCCGCTGCCGTAGCGCCGGCCGCTGCTCCTGCTCCTGCTCCAGCGAATGAAGCGGAAACCACCGTGCGGGTCGATACCGCGCGTCTGGACGAAATCATGAACATGGTCGGCGAGCTGGTGCTGGTGCGTAACCGCCTGGTGCGCCTGGGGCTCAACAGCGGCGACGAGGCCATGTCCAAGGCTGTGTCTAACCTCGATGTTGTGACCGCCGATCTGCAGACCTCGGTCATGAAGACCCGCATGCAGCCGATCAAGAAGGTCTTCGGGCGTTTCCCGCGCTTGGTTCGTGACCTGGCTCGGCAACTGAAAAAAGAGATCAACCTGGAACTGGTTGGTGAAGAGACGGATCTCGACAAGAACCTCGTCGAAGCCCTCGCCGATCCATTGGTTCACTTGGTGCGCAACGCGGTTGACCACGGCGTGGAAAGCCCGGAAGAGCGCGAGGCTGCCGGAAAGTCGCGTACCGGTCGCGTGGTGCTGTCTGCCGAGCAGGAAGGCGATCACATCCTGCTGATGATCACCGATGATGGCAAGGGCATGGACGCCGACGTGTTGCGCAGCAAGGCCGTGGAAAAGGGCCTGCTGGACAAGGACGCGGCCGACCGCCTGACCGATCTGGAATGCTACAACCTGATCTTCGCTCCCGGCTTCTCGACCAAGACCGAGATTTCCGACGTGTCCGGCCGTGGCGTCGGCATGGACGTGGTGAAGACCAAGATTTCCCAGCTCAACGGCACGGTCAACGTGTTCTCGCAGAAAGGCCAGGGCTCAAAGATCGTCATCAAGGTGCCATTGACCCTGGCGATCATGCCGACGCTGATGGTGATGCTGGGCAACCAGGCGTTTGCCTTCCCGCTGGTCAACGTCAACGAGATCTTCCACCTCGACCTGTCGCGCACCAACGTGGTCGACGGCCAGGAAGTGGTGATCGTGCGTGACAAGGCATTACCGCTGTTCTATCTCAAGCGCTGGCTGGTCAGCAAGGCTGCCCACGAAGAGCAAGGCGAAGGCCATGTGGTGATTCTCACCGTCGGCAATCAGCGTATCGGCTTCGTCGTCGATCAGCTGGTCGGCCAGGAAGAGGTGGTGATCAAGCCGTTGGGCAAGATGCTGCAAGGCACGCCTGGCATGTCGGGTGCGACCATCACCGGCGACGGGCGCATCGCCCTGATTCTCGACGTGCCAAGCATGCTCAAACGCTACGCACGGCGTATCTGATCGTCCGCGGCGCGGCCTCTGCCGTGCCGCTTAGGAGTGTTTATGGTTGTCAAGGTACTGGTGGTCGACGACTCCGGCTTCTTCCGCCGCAGGGTTTCGGAGATCCTCTCGTCCGATCCCAACATCACCGTGGTCGGCACGGCCACCAACGGACGTGAGGCCATCGATCAGGCGCTGGCACTCAAGCCGGACGTGATCACCATGGACTACGAGATGCCGTTGATGGATGGCATTACGGCCGTGCGCAGCATCATGCAGCGCTGCCCGACACCGGTGTTGATGTTCTCCTCGCTCACCCACGAAGGCGCTCGGGTCACCCTGGATGCGCTGGATGCCGGGGCGGTGGATTTCCTGCCGAAGAATTTCGAGGACATCTCGCGCAACCCGGAGAAGGTCAAACAACTGCTGTGCGAGAAGGTGCATAGCATTTCGCGCAGCAACCGCCGGGGGATCGGCGCGGCGTCCCTGACGCCGCCTGCCGGCGGTAGCCTGAGCCGACCTGCCAGTACGTCGAGCACACCTGCACCTGCGGCGCGGCCACAGCCAAGCGTCAGCCATCCGCCGGCCGAGCGTCATTCGTCCGCCGCTAGCTCCGCGCCCAAGCGCAAGGCTTACAAGCTGGTAGCGATCGGTACCTCGACGGGTGGCCCGGTTGCCCTGCAGCGGGTTCTGACCCAGTTGCCAGCGAATTTCCCGACGCCAATCGTATTGATCCAGCACATGCCCGCAGCCTTCACCAAGGCCTTTGCCGAGCGTTTGGACAAACTCTGCAAGATCAACGTCAAGGAAGCCGAAGACGGCGATATCCTGCGTCCCGGGCTGGCCATTCTGGCACCAGGCGGCAAGCAGATGATGATCGACGGGCGCGGCACCATCCGCATCCTGCCCGGTGACGAGCGCCTGAATTACAAGCCTTGTGTGGATATCACCTTTGGCTCGGCGTCCAAGTCCTACAACGACAAGGTGCTGGCCGTGGTGCTGACAGGCATGGGCGCCGATGGTCGCGAAGGCGCTCGCCTGCTCAAACAGGGTGGCAGCCAGGTGTGGGCGCAGGACGAAGCCAGTTGCGTGATCTATGGCATGCCCATGGCGATCGTGAAGGCCAACCTGGCGGATGCGGTGTACCCGCTAGATGACATCGGCCGGCATCTGGTCGAGGCCTGCCTCTGATGGATGTGCTGAGCCTGATCGGCGTCATCCTGGCATTCGTCGCTATTCTTGGCGGCAATTACCTGGAAGGCGGTCATGTCTCGGCACTGCTCAACGGCCCGGCGGCGCTGATCGTGATCGGTGGCACGCTGGGTGCGGCGTTGCTGCAAACGCCGGTCACCGTATTCAAGCGCGCCATGAGCATCCTGCGCTGGATCTTCTTTCCGCCGCAGATCGATCTGTCCGGTGGCATCGATCGGGTGGTGAACTGGAGCATGACCGCGCGTAAGGAAGGTTTGCTCGGCCTCGAGGCTGTGGCTGACGGCGAAGCCGATCCCTATGCGCGCAAGGGTTTGCAACTGTTGGTCGACGGCGCTGAGCCGGAGGCCATTCGCAGTATTCTCGAAGTCGATCTGTACACCCAGGAAAGCCGCGACATACAGGCTGCCAAGTTCTTCGAGTGCATGGGCGGCTACGCGCCGACCATCGGCATCATCGGCGCGGTCATGGGGCTGATCCACGTGATGGGCAACCTGGCCGATCCGAGCCTGCTCGGTGGCGGGATAGCCGTCGCTTTCGTCGCCACCATCTACGGTGTGGCCATCGCCAATCTGTTGCTGTTGCCGATTGGCGCCAAGCTCAAGTCCGTGGCCATGCGCCAGTCGGCTTATCGGGAGATGTTGCTCGAAGGAATCCTGTCTATCGGAGAGGGTGAAAATCCGCGCTCCATCGAGTTGAAGCTGCAAGGCTTCATGAGCTGACCATGGCTCGCCGACGCCGTCACGAAGAGCATGAGAATCACGAGCGCTGGCTGGTGTCCTACGCGGACTTCATCACGCTGTTGTTCGCCTTCTTCGTGGTGATGTACTCGATTTCCTCGATCAACGAGGGCAAGTACAAGATCCTTTCGGAAACCCTGACCGGTGTATTCAACCAACCGGATCGTTCGATCAAACCCATTCCCGTGGGCGATGAGAGGCCGCGCACCACCGAGCCGGATCGCTCGATGGTCGACGAAGAGTCAGCCCAGCAGATCGCCGCTTCTACACTGGAGAGTATCGCCGACAGCATTCGTGATGCGTTCGGCGGGCTGCTGCAGAGCGATCAATTGAAGGTGCGCGGCAATGAGCTGTGGATCGAGATCGAGTTGAGCTCCGGTCTGCTGTTTCCCAGTGGCGATGCGCTGCCGAACGATATGGCTTTCGAGATCATCGAGAAGATTGCCAAAATCCTGGCGCCCTACGGCAACCCGGTGCATGTGGAAGGTTTTACCGATAACCAGCCGATCAGAACTGCGCAGTTCCCGACCAACTGGGAGCTGTCTACCGCGCGCGCTGCCAGTATTGTGCGGATGCTGGCCATGGATGGTGTCGATCCATCACGCATGGCGGCGGTGGGCTATGGCGAGTTTCAGCCGGTGGCCGACAACGCCACGGCAGAGGGCAGGGCGCGCAACCGTCGGGTGGTACTGGTGGTCTCGCGCAATCTCGATGTGCGGCGTAGTGTAAGTGGCGTGGGCAGTGCCAATGCCCAGCCTGATACGGCTCTGCAGCGGGCTGGCACGCAACCTGCTTCAGCGCCTGCAGTACAGGCTCCAGCAAATGGGGCCGTCAATTCCCCGTCGCCTGCCCAATGAAGTGGGCACTCAGTCTCGGCCAGGCGCAGCCTGTTCCGGGAGGATGAAGAGTATGAGAGTTTGGGCTGTAGCCAATCAGAAAGGCGGTGTGGGTAAAACCACCTCGTCCATCGCCCTGGCAGGTTTACTGGCTGATGCTGGCAAACGTGTGGTGGTGGTCGATCTCGACCCGCATGGCTCGATGACCAGCTATTTCGGTCACGATCCCGATAGCCTGGAGCACAGCGTCTTCGACCTGTTCCAGCATCAGGGCAACGTGCCTCAGGAGCTACCGAAGCAGTTATTGCTACCAACCAGTCACGAACGAATTTCCCTGCTGCCATCGAGCACCGTTCTGGCTACGTTGGAGCGCCAGTCTCCTGGGCAGAGCGGTCTTGGCCTGGTGGTTGCCAAGAGCCTGGCGCAGCTGTGGCAAGACTTCGACCACGCAGTGATCGACAGCCCACCGCTGCTCGGCATATTGATGGTCAATGCCCTGGCTGCTTGCCAGCAACTGGTGATCCCGGTGCAGACCGAGTTTCTCGCGGTGAAAGGCCTGGAGCGTATGGTTAGCACGTTGGCAATGATCAATCGTTCGCGTAAGCATGCTTTACCTTACACCATCGTACCGACCCTGTTCGACCGTCGTACCCAGGCGTCGATGTCCACCTTGCGGTTGCTCAAGAGCAGCTATCCGGAGACGCTCTGGCAAGGCTACATTCCGATTGATACTCGTCTGCGTGATGCCAGCCGGGCAGGGCTGACGCCTTCGCAGTTCGATGGCAACAGCCGCGGCACTATTGCCTACCGTGCGCTGCTCAAGCATTTGTTGGCACAACAACCTGCGTCTCAGGTGGCCTGATCCATGATGGCTGGTTATTCTGCGAAAACTGGCTCAAGTCTGCCGCCACTGCGGCCGATAGCTCATACAGGTATCCATTGCGGGTTGCATTCATGAGTCGTTCAACTGCCACTGCCACACGGCCCCAACTGGCACTGCAGTCCTACCTCGATGGTTTGCTGCAAGACGCGGCGGTCGAGCTTGAACTGGAGCTTGCCGAGAGCAACCTCGATGAGTTCGAGGCTGCTGTGCTTGAGGAGCAGATTCGTGATGCCCAGACGGTGCCGCGCGTCGAAGCAGCGCCCCTGACGTTGGTGCAGCCGGTTGCCGAGGTGATTGTCGAGCCGGTCGTCGAGGCTTTGGCTCCGGTGTTCGTCGAGCCGATTGCCATGCCGGCGGTGGTGGAGCCTGTGGCCGAGGTGCATCGCCCGGCGCCACAGATCGCCTCGGTACTCGCCGACGGTCGTCCCGAGTGGGCTGAAGAGCCGTTCGAATGCCTGCTGTTCGATGTCGCCGGTCTAACGCTGGCTGTGCCGCTGGTGTGTCTCGGGTCGATTTACCCGCTGGCCGGGCAGGATCTGACACCTTTGTTTGGCCAGCCGGATTGGTTTTTGGGCATACTGCCATCACAGTCGGGTAACCTGAAAGTGCTCGATACGGCGCGCTGGGTCATGCCGGATCGCTACCGGGAAGATTTTCGTCAGGGGCTGCAGTACGTGATTTCCGTTCAGGGCTACGAGTGGGGGCTGGCGGTTCATCAGGTCAGCCGCTCGATTCGCCTGAGCCCGGACGAGATCAAGTGGCGTAGCCAGCGTACACAACGGCCCTGGCTGGCCGGCACGGTGATTGAACACATGTGCGCGCTGCTGGATGTTGCCGCGCTGGCTGAATTGATTGCCAGCGGCGCAGCCAAGCGCATGACCAACGGACAGATACACTGATTACTGGGCGCACGGGCTCTTGCACGTGCGGCCGATTGAATAGCGGGACTCCCGCACACCGCCATGCGCGGTCAATGACGAGGCTAGGCCATGAAGAAAAGCTCTGCACAAGGCGCTGAAGATCCGATCCTGCAGTGGGTCACGTTCCGTCTGGACAACGAAACCTACGGCATCAACGTGATGCAGGTGCAGGAAGTCCTGCGCTACACGGAAATCGCCCCGGTACCGGGTGCACCTAGCTACGTGCTGGGGATCATCAACCTGCGCGGCAACGTGGTCACCGTGATCGACACGCGCCAGCGTTTCGGCCTGGATTCCTCCGATGTCACCGACAACACCCGTATCGTCATCATCGAGGCGGACAAGCAGGTTGTTGGCATCATGGTCGACAGCGTGGCCGAAGTGGTTTACCTGCGTCAGTCCGAAGTGGAAACCGCACCGAACGTCGGCAATGACGAGTCGGCCAAGTTCATCCAGGGCGTGTGCAACAAGAACGGCGAGCTGCTGATTCTGGTCGAGCTGGACAAGATGATGACCGAGGAAGAGTGGTCGGAGCTGGAGAGCATCTGAGGTGCTTGAAGTCGCGCTCATCGTTCTTGCTCTGGTCTGCGTTGGCCTGGTGGGCACCTGCGTCTGGCTGGCAGGGCGGTTGCGCCTGGCCAGTCAGCTGCAGGCTGAGCGCGATACCCAGCGTGACCAGCGCATCCGCGAGCTCGGCAAGCGTCTGGACACCTACCTGACCGGCAGTATTCGCATGGGCGAAGAGCTCCACGAGCTGCGTCGCACTGTCGCGCCACTACCGGATAAGCTGACCCAGATCGAACAGCGTGACCCCTCCAGCCTGTCGTTTACCCAAGCCGCGCGTTTGGTGGGCATGGGTGCCAGTGCCGACGACCTGACCCATTCCTGCGGCCTGAGCAAGGCCGAGGCAGAACTGGTCGCCAAGCTGCACCAGTCGCGCCGCTCTTAGGCATCACTTCCGTAAATCCCCCCAATCCCAGGTATCGCTGCGCTCAACCCGGGCTACGCCGTGTTGGCGCAGGATTGCGACTTACATCTTCCCGATTGCAGGAGCGTCGCCCCGGCGCGAAGGATTTGGTCGCCCAGAGGATTCGCCCGATGGCGCGGCTTCTACAGAATTTACGCAGGCGTCACTGGCGTAGCCCGTCGTCGAGCGAAGCTGACCTAGCGTTTGCTACCTTTGCGCTCGGGCCCGCCGAGCAGCAGCGGGCCGTCCTTCGGCTTGCCTCGCGGATCGAAGTCGGACGGGAACTTGCCCTTCAGGTACCAGGCGAACGCGATGATTTCAGCGATGCAGCGGTACAGCTGCTCGGGTATCGCTTCGCCCAGTTCCAGGCGCGCGAGTAGGCGCACCAGTTCGGCGTTCTCGTAGATCGGAACATTGTGAGCCCGGGCGATGGCGAGTATCGCCTCTGCCAACTCGTCGTCACCCTTTGCACTTAGATTGGGGGCGTTTTGGCCGTCGTAAGTGAGGGCGATGGCTTGGCGTGGAGCTTTTTGGCTCATGCGGTTTCGTCGACCCAGCGCTGTTCCAGTGAGGTTTTCGGGCCTTGCGGTGGTGTGCCCTGACTACAGGCCAGATCACCGACCGTAAGGCCTGCCGCGACCAAGCGTTCGCGCAGGTTGCCCAGCTCTCGATCAATCATCCCAGCAGTACTGGCACGCTCTGCCCAGAGTTGGCTGGACAGGCTGCCATGGGCCAATTGCGCCTGCACCTGGAGCGGCCCGAGGGGATCGAGATCGAAAGCCAGGTCGATGCGCCAGAGCGTTTCCTTGGTTTCCTGTTTATCGGAGGGGGCCGGTTCCTCATGCTGGATTTTTACCTGCAGGGGTACCAGCTCATGCTGATTGCGCATGGGCACTTCTATCTGCCAGGTCGTTACCAGTGCGCCGTCGGGCCCGGTCTGGCTCTGAGCCAGGCTGGAAAGCTGGTGGGTCTGTAAGCGAGAGATGGCTGCGGCGGCGAGCTTGAGCAGTGCCTCGAGATCGGATTCCCCATCCATGGCCTGCAGCAGGCGGCTGGGCAGGGGGAAACTCATGGCTTGTTGACGCCCGCTACTCTGGCCGATATTGCCGAGAATGTTGCGGGCAAAGGCCGGTAGCGCCTGAGTCATGGCGTTGGCGGCGGCTGCTGCCAGCGGCGCAGAACCGGGCAGCAACGGTAGCAACTGGCTGACCAGGCGCAGCAGGTTGGCCTTCATGTCGGTACTCAGTGCGCCGGGTTGGCCAGCCAGCAGTTTGCCTTCGAGAAACAGGCCACTGTTTTCCAGGGCCTGCATCAACCCCTTGCCGCTACTCATCTGCTCGCCACTGGGCAGGCCGCCGAGCAGTTTGTCGATGCTGCCGCGCAGGCCGTCGGGCATGCCGCTCTGGTTGCCCATGCCCTGCAGTGCCGACAGCAACCCTTCAAGCGAGCCCTGGCGACTCTGCTGTGTGCCGAGTTGCTGGAGTAGCGCCAACTGATCGAGTCGTCCGCTGAGCGGCAGGAAGGCCAGGGATTGATCGCCTTGCACGCGTGCGCTGAGCAGGCTGCCAAGGGGCAGGTCGAGGTGGGTTTCCAGGCTCAGCTTGCTGCCTGCCAGCGGCGTGTTGAGCAGGTTCACCAGCACCTTGTAGACGGTTTGTGCGGCCTGCGCCGGCACTGCTTCGCGAGAGATGACCTTACCCTGTAGCAGCGTGCCGACGGGCAATTGCTCGAGGTCGATACTGGTCAGTGGTTTGCCGCCGGCGAGTACCGCCAGGGCTAGGCGCGTGTCGGACAGTGCCGTGATCGCCAGTGCCGTGCCCTGGGCCAAGTGCTGTGGGCTGCTGGCCTGCAGCGTAGCCTGACGGCCGTTTTCCAAGGTCACGCGCAGCATAAGCTGAAAATTCTGCGCCACCTCCTTGAGGCCCACCACTTCTGCCTTGGCACTCTCGCCGCTGCTCATCAGGCCGGCGAGGGGCTGCAAAAGCTTTACCGCCAGGTCGGCGGCATTGACTTGCGGCCTGCTGGCAGGAGGTGCTGCGGTGATAGGACGCGATCCACTGATCTCGGTCATTAAGTCTCATACTCTGTAGCCAAAAGCGCACTGCGAGTGGGCCTATTGGGCATGTATAATTCCGGCCACTTCAATGTCCGCATCATTATAGCGGCCACAATCGTCTCGACTTGAACCAGGTGCCCGCGCTGTGAGCAGTCCTTTTCTCGAAGCCATGGCACTTTCCTGCGAACGGGATTGGCGCCTGCTGTTCGAGAACCTCGATATTCAGCTGGACGCCGGGCAGATGCTACAGGTATCCGGCCCCAACGGCAGCGGCAAGACCAGCCTGCTGCGCGTGCTCGCCGGATTGAGACAACCCACCTCAGGGCAAATTCGCCTCAAGGGCCAGCCACTGACCAGCCGCAGCGGTGATCTGGCCAGTGACCTGCTGTGGATCGGCCATGCCGCTGGCATCAAGGGCTTGCTCAGTGCCGAGGAAAATCTCGCTTGGCTGTGCGCCCTGCATCGCCCCGCGAACCGTGAGCAGATCTGGCAGGCGCTGCAGGCGGTTGGGCTGCGAGGCTTCGAAGATGTGCCCTGTCACACTCTTTCGGCCGGCCAGCAACGCCGCGTGGCACTGGCGCGGCTTTATCTCGATGGCCCGCCGCTGTGGATTCTCGACGAGCCGTTCACGGCTCTGGACAAACATGCCGTGAGCCAGCTGGAAGACCATCTTGCTGCGCATTGCCAGCAGGGCGGCCTGGTGATTCTGACTACCCACCATACCTTGAGCCGCATGCCGGCGAGTTATCGCGACCTTAATCTGGGACAGCATTTCGCATGAACAGCGTATTTATGCTGCTGGCCGTGCGCGAGGCGCGACTGCTGTGTCGGCGCCCTGCAGAGCTGGCCAACCCACTGGTGTTTTTCGCTATCGTCATCGCACTGTTTCCGCTCGCTGTCGGCCCGCAAACGCAGCTGCTGCAAAGCCTCTCGCCCGGCCTGGTGTGGGTAGCGGCCTTGCTGGCTGTGCTGCTGTCCCTCGACGGCCTGTTCCGCAGCGACTTCGAAGACGGCTCTCTCGAACAATGGGTGCTTTCCTCCCATCCCTTGCCGCTGCTGGTGCTGGCCAAAGTCTGCGCTCACTGGCTGTTTTCCGGCCTGGCCCTGGTATTGCTGTCACCTTTGCTGGCCTTGATGCTCGGGCTGCCTGTGCGTTGCCTGCCGGTGCTGCTTGCGTCCTTGTTGCTCGGCACACCAATCCTCAGTCTGCTCGGCGCTGTCGGCGCGGCCCTCACCGTGGGGCTCAAGCGCGGCGGGCTGCTGCTGGCACTACTGATTTTACCGTTGTACATCCCGGTGCTGATTCTTGGCAGCGGAGCCTTGCAGGCGAGCCTGCAGGGGCTGCCGGTGGCTGGCCACCTATTGTGGTTGGCAAGCCTTACCGTACTGACCGTTACCCTGACGCCTTTCGCCATTGCCGCCGGCCTGAGCATCAGTGTCGGCGAATGATTCAACCGTGCTACCGAGGATGGCCGCCGATTTCGGTTCTGGCCCCTACCTCGGAGAATGATGAGTGACCTGATGAATTGGACATGGTTTCACAAGTTGGGCTCGCCCAAATGGTTCTATGAGATCAGTGGCCGCTGGCTGCCCGGGCTGGCGATTGCCGCTGCCGTGCTGCTGGTCGTGGGTACGGTCTGGGGCCTGGCCTTCGCGCCGCCGGACTACCAGCAGGGCAACAGTTTCCGGATCATCTATATCCACGTGCCGGCCGCTTTTCTGGCGCAGTCGATCTACGTGATGCTGGCCGTGGCCGGCGTGGTCGGTCTGGTATGGAAGATGAAGCTGGCCGATGTCGCCCTGCAGCAGGCTGCGCCCGTCGGCGCCTGGATGACCGCCATCGCGCTGATCACCGGGGCGGTGTGGGGCAAGCCGACCTGGGGAACCTACTGGATCTGGGATGCGCGCCTGACCTCTATGCTGATCCTGCTGTTCCTGTATTTCGGCGTGATCGCCCTTGGCCAGGCGATCAGCAACCGCGACAGCGCCGCCAAGGCCACTGCAGTGCTGGCGGTGGTTGGGGTGATCAATATCCCGATCATCAAGTATTCGGTGGAGTGGTGGAATACCCTGCACCAGCCGGCCACCTTCAGCGTTATCGACAAGCCGACGATGCCCATGCAGATGTGGCTGCCGCTGTTGATCATGGTGCTGGGCTTCTACTGCTTCTTCGCTGCCGTGCTGCTGATGCGCATGCGCCTCGAAGTGTTGCGCCGTGAAGCACGCAGCAGTTGGGTGAAGGCCGAGATCCGCGCGCAGGTGGAGGGTAAACCATGAGTTTCGCGTCATTCGCCGACTTTCTCGCCATGGGCACTCACGGCCCCTATGTCTGGTCGGCCTATGGTATTTGCCTGGCCATACTGGTGTTGAACGTGGCGCTGCCGCTGCGCGCGCGACGCCGCCATTTGCAGGACGAGGCGCGTCGCATGCGCTGGGAGGAGACACGTTGAACGCTGTTCGCAAGAAGCGTCTGTTCATCGTTCTGGCTATCGTCGCTGGCGTTGGTATCGCCGTAGCGTTGGCCTTGAGTGCCCTGCAGCAGAACATCAATCTGTTTTACAGCCCCAGCCAGATCGCCAACGGCGAAGCGCCACGCGATACCCGTATCCGCGCCGGCGGCATGGTGGAAAAAGGTTCGGTGAAGCGCTCCGGTGATTCCCTGCAGACCGACTTCGTGGTCACCGACTACGTAGCGCGGGTGACTATCCGCTTCCATGGCATCCTGCCGGATCTGTTCCGCGAAGGGCAGGGCATCGTCGCCATGGGCAAGATCGACGACAGCGGCATGTTGCTTGCCGACGAAGTCTTGGCCAAGCACGACGAAAACTACATGCCGCCAGAGGTCAAGCAGGCTTTGGAGCAGAGTGGCACGAGCAAGCAATACGAGAAGGCCGGGGAGACTGCGCAATGATTCCCGAACTCGGCCATCTGGCGATGATTCTGGCCCTTTGTCTGGCCCTGGTGCAGTCGACACTGCCGCTGATTGGCGCCTGGCGCGGCGATCGGCAGTGGATGAGCCTGGCGCAGCCCGCGGCCTGGGGGCAGTTCGCCTTCCTAGTGTTCGCTTTCGCCTGCCTTACCTATGCCTTTATGACCGACGATTTTTCCGTGGCCTACGTGGCACAGAACTCCAACACGGCGCTGCCCTGGTATTACAAATTCAGCGCCGTATGGGGCGCCCACGAGGGCTCGCTGCTGCTCTGGGCACTGATTCTCGGCGGCTGGACGTTTGCCGTGGCGATCTTCTCCCGGCAGTTGCCCGAAGAGATGCTCGCCCGCGTGCTGGGTGTGATGGGCATCATCAGCGTCGGCTTCCTGCTGTTTCTGATCATCACTTCCAACCCGTTCACTCGCCTGCTGCCGAACGTACCGGCCGATGGTCGCGACCTCAATCCGCTGCTGCAGGATTTCGGCCTGATCATTCACCCGCCGATGCTCTACATGGGCTACGTGGGCTTCTCCGTAGCTTTCGCTTTTGCCATTGCTGCGCTGCTCGGCGGCAAGCTGGACGCCGCCTGGGCCCGCTGGTCGCGGCCCTGGACCATCGTCGCCTGGGCTTTTCTCGGCATCGGTATCGCTCTTGGCTCCTGGTGGGCCTACTACGAACTGGGCTGGGGCGGTTGGTGGTTCTGGGATCCGGTAGAAAACGCCTCGTTCATGCCCTGGCTGGTCGGCACCGCGCTGATCCACTCACTGGCCGTGACCGAGAAGCGCGGCGTGTTCAAAAGCTGGACGGTGCTGCTGGCCATTGCCGCGTTCTCCCTGAGTCTGCTGGGTACCTTCCTGGTTCGTTCCGGGGTGCTGACGTCGGTGCACGCATTCGCTAGCGACCCCGAGCGCGGCGTGTTCATCCTTGCTTTCCTGCTGTTGGTGGTCGGCGGCTCGTTGACCCTGTTCGCCTTACGCGCGCCGGTAGTGCGTAGCCACGTCGGTTTCAGCTTGTGGTCGCGGGAAACCCTGCTGCTGACCAATAATTTGATCCTGGTGGTGGCCGCTTCGATGATCCTCCTTGGCACCCTCTATCCGCTGGTGCTGGATGCCCTGAGCGGCGCCAAGCTGTCGGTCGGTCCACCGTACTTCAATGCGCTGTTCGTGCCACTGATGGGCTTGTTGATGGCGGTGCTCGCCGTTGGCGTAATGGTGCGCTGGAAGGACACCCCGCTGCGCTGGCTGCTCGGCATGCTCGCGCCGGTGCTGGTCGCCAGTGTGGGGTTGGCCTTGCTGGCCAGTTGGCTCTGGGGCGATTTCCACTGGGCGGTGCTCGGTGTTTGCCTGCTGGCCGCGTGGGTGGTTCTGGCCGGGCTGCGCGACATTCAGGACAAGACTCGCCACAAGGGCTTGTTCAAGGGCATGGCCAGCCTGGGCCGCAGCTACTGGGGCATGCAGTTGGCGCACCTGGGCCTGGCGGTCTGTGCACTGGGAGTGATCCTCACCAGCCTCGGCAGTTTCGAGCGTGACATGCGCATGGCGCCGGGCGATGCCGTAGAGCTGGGAGGTTACCGGTTCGTGTTCGAGGGTGCGGCGCATCACGAAGGGCCGAACTTCATTTCCGACCGCGGCACTGTGCGCGTCTTCGAAGGGGAAAGGCAGATCGCTCTGCTGCACCCGGAAAAACGCCTGTACACCGTGCAGCAATCGGTGATGACCGAAGCGGGGATCGACGCCGGTCTGACCCGCGATCTGTTCGTTGCCCTTGGCGAGCCGCTGGAGCAGGGCGCCTGGGCCGTGCGCGTGCACATCAAGCCCTTCGTACGCTGGATTTGGCTGGGTGCTTTGCTGATGGGCTTCGGCGGCTTCCTCGCCGCATCCGACAAGCGCTACCGGATGAAGGTCAAGACCCGTGTGCGTGACGCCCTGGGCCAGCAGGAGGCACGAACATGAGACGGCTGATTTTGTTGCTACCGCTGGTGATATTTCTCGGCGTGGCGGTGTTTCTCTACCGTGGCCTGTTTCTCGACCCTGCCGAACTGCCGTCGGCGCTGATCGACAAGCCCTTCCCGGCGTTCTCCCTGCCAGCAGTGGAGGGCGATCAACTGATCACCCAGGAAAATCTGCTGGGCAAGCCGTCGTTGGTCAACGTCTGGGCTACCTGGTGCGTTGCCTGCAAGGTCGAACATCCAGTGCTGAACAAGCTGACCGCCATGGGGGTGACCATTCACGGTGTGAACTACAAGGACGACAACACTGCCGCGCAGACATGGCTGAGCGATTTCCACGATCCTTATCAGCTCAACATCAGCGATCCCAAGGGCACCCTGGGGCTGGATCTGGGTGTGTACGGCGCACCGGAGACCTTCTTCGTCGATGCCAAGGGCATTATCCGCCACAAGTTCGTTGGAGTGATCGACGAGACTGTCTGGCGTGAGAAGCTCGCGCCGCTGTACCAGCAGATGGTCGACGAGGCTGGGCAATGAAGCGTTTTTTGATCGGGTTGAGCCTGTCGCTGGTGCTGGCCGGTGTGGCCCATGCAGCCATCGACACCTACGAGTTCGCCAGCGAGGCCGAGCGTGCCCGCTACCGCCAGCTCACCGAAGAGCTGCGCTGCCCGAAATGCCAGAACCAGAACATCGCCGACTCCGACGCGCCGATCGCCATGGATCTGCGCGCCGAGATCTATCGCATGCTTGAGGCGGGCGACAGTAACGCGCAGATCATCGATTACCTGGTCGCCCGTTACGGCGACTTCGTGCTCTACAAGCCGCCGGTTACCCGCCGCACCCTGTTGCTTTGGTATGGTCCGGTGGCGCTCCTTGTGGGTGGCTTCGTACTGCTCGGGGTGATCGTCGTGCGTCGTCGCAAGGGCGCTGCCGAGGTTTCCACAGGTTTGTCGAACGATGAACAGCAACGTCTGGCGCAACTGCTGAAGCAGGCGCCTCTGGATAAGAACGAGCCATGATCGAATTCTGGTTATCCGCCGGCCTGCTGTGTCTGGTCGCCGTAAGTTTTCTGCTGATTCCGCTGCTACGCGGGCGCAAGGTTCAGACCGAGGAAGATCGTACGGCGCTGAACGTTACCCTCTATCAAGAACGCGTGAGCGAGCTTGAGCGCCAAAACCAGGCGGGCACGCTGGACAGCAGCCAGTTGCGGGCGGCATACGACGAAGCCGCACGCGAGTTGCTCGCCGATACCGAGAGCAGCGGTGATGCCAAGGCGGGCCGCCTGGGTCGCATGATGCCGTTGATCATGGTGTTATCGATCCCGCTGGTCAGTGTTCTGCTTTATTCGCAATGGGGCGCTATTGAGGATGTTCAGCGTGCCCGCACCTTCTCCGCTGAGCCGCGTAGCATCGAAGAGATGACCGCGCGGCTGGAACAGGCTGTGCAAGGTAATCCCGAATCACCCGAGGGTTGGTACTTCCTGGGCCGCAGTTACATGGTGCAGGAGCGTCCGGCGGATGCAGCGAGCGCCTTCGAGCAGGCGGTGAAGGTAGCTGGTCGCGAACCGGAGCTGCTTGGGCAATGGGCTCAGGCGCTGTACTTTGCCGGTGGCAAACAGTGGACAGCGCAGCTGGAGACCTTAACGGGCGAAGCCCTGCAGGCTGATCCGGAAGAGGTCACCAGTTTGGGCCTGCTGGGTATCGCCGCCTATGAGGAACAGCGTTTTCAGGATGCCATTGGCTACTGGGAACGCCTCGTGGCGGTATTACCCGAGGGCGATCCATCACGTCAGGCAATCGCAGGCGGCATCGCCCGGGCTCGTCAGGAAATCGACCCGCAGGCCGGCGCTGCCGCCGCCACGCAGGCGCCGGAAATCGGCAGCCTGCAGGTGCGTGTCGAACTGGCGGATGCGCTGCGTGACAAGGTGCAGCCGGGCGACACGGTGTTCGTCTTCGCCCGCGCCGCCTCAGGGCCGCCCATGCCGTTGGCGGTCAAGCGCCTGAGCGTTGCTGATCTGCCTGCGTTGGTCAGCCTCTCGGATAGCGATGCGATGATGCCGGAACTGAAACTTTCCGCGTTCGACCAGGTTCAACTGGTGGCGCGCATTTCGCGCGCCGGCGATGCAAAAAGCGGCGAGTGGATAGGTCAGGGGCAACCGTTGTCCAGCACCATCCAGACCGTGCAACGCCTGATCATCGATAGTGCTGATGGCAAACAACCATGAATAAACTGATGTCGGCTGCCCTTGCGGCCACCCTGTTGAGTCTCGCCGGCTGTACCTTGCACAGCCCCGTACCCGGTACCGATGGCACCTCGGCACCTGCTGGTTCACCGCCAGCCAGCAAATCCCACCCGCGCTTCGCACCGCCACCGGGCGTCTCCAGCCACTGGGATGGCGGGTTGGGGGTCTATGTCGTCGACTCCGAGCGGGACACCTACTACCGCGAACGCACCTTCTACCGCTGGAGCGATGGCTGGAGCTGGGCCGGCACCCTGCAAGGCCCATGGCAACCCGTGGACAGCAGCGGCGTGCCACCAGCCCTGTACCGCCACCATGCCCAATAAGCGTGCCTTCGGTGTGTGGTGTAAAGACGTAGAGTGGGCTTCAGCCCACCGCCGTGAACATCAGCCACCACTGCGTTGACTGGCCTGGTGGGTCGGTCGGGCCGCGCAGGTGAAGCGTGACCCACCCTACAGTCCGTAGGAGCCAGCTTGCGGGCGATGCAATGGTAGGTACCCAGGGGCGTAGGGCGGGCTTCAGCCCACCAATAATGGCGTTTCGTATCAGTCGTCATCTCGCCGCCAGTAACCTGCGGCCTTGATGCGTTCCTCTTCGATGCCATGTTCGTCGATCAACACGCGACGCACCTTGCGAGACGTGTTGGCCTCACAGGCCACCCACGCATATACCTCACCGTCAGGCATACGTAACGCACGCGCGGCGTCGACCAGGCTGCCTTCGCCGCGAATCAGCCAGTGCATTTCTACATCGGCCACGCTGGGTAATGGCTGCTTCTCAGCCTCGTTCTCGATCTCCACCAGTAACGTCGCCTTGCGGCCTGGCGTGAGTGCCTCCAGCCAGCGACCAATGGCGGGCAGGGCGGTTTCATCGCCGATCAGCAGGTAGGCGTCGAAAATATCCGCTACTACCAGAGAGCTACGCGGCCCTGCGATGTACAACTGCTGGCCTGGCTGCACCTGACTTGCCCAGGTTGACGCTGGGCCGTCGCCATGTAGAACGAAGTCCACATCCAGTTCACCTGTCCGCGGGTCATAGCGGCGTGGCGTGTAGTCTCGCGTCACCGGTCGCTCGCCATCGCGGCCTGCCAGAAAGTCATCGAGGCGGCGTTGTTCATCCTCGTCGCGGGCGAATAGCAGCTTGATATGGTCATCCGCGGCGGCAGAAACGAAACCTTCGAGCGAATCACCCGTGAAGGTCACCCGGCGCATGCGTGGAGTGACATCCGCCACCCGTGCCACCGTCAGGCGGCGTCGGACGATGGGGTGCATCACACGCTCGATGGTCTTGGGCATTAAGGTCACTTGTTTCACTCCTTTCTCCAAGAGAGGCGCCTTGCTCCGATGACTGAATGTCAGCTTTGCGCCGCTGGCACAAGGTTCTAACTGGATCGTTGTCGATTACCTTGCGATTATCGCACCGCAGTTCGATAATCGCGCATGTCGTCAGGATGAGTTGATAGCCCATGACCGAGTCCCGTTCTCTGCCAAGCCCAATGGCGCCGCCTATCATTGCCTCGCCGGCGAAACGTATCGAGGCCCTCACCGGTGACCCGAACTTCATGACCTCCCTGGCACGTGGCTTGGCGGTCATCCATGCTTTCCAGGAGCGCAAGCGCCACCTGACCATCGCGCAGATCA
Organism: Pseudomonas sp. PME37.24/006; assembly: GCF_055556635.1. Lineage (NCBI taxonomy): Bacteria > Pseudomonadati > Pseudomonadota > Gammaproteobacteria > Pseudomonadales > Pseudomonadaceae > Pseudomonas > Pseudomonas sp. PME37.24/006. Next base: position 665,991 of record NZ_JBVHNL010000002.1, on the reverse strand, counting down.
GTCACCGCACTGAAATCCCCCGCGCAGCCGTGCGGCGGTGCCTGCACACGTTGATGAAGCTGGGTTATGTGACCACCGACGGCCGCGTCTATTCACTGCTGCCCAAGGTGCTGACGTTGGGCCATGCCTACTTGTCATCGACGCCGATGGCGGTAACCGCTCAGCCGATCCTTGATCGCCTCAGCGAGCAACTCCACGAGGCCTGCTCCATGGCTACGCTGGAGGGCGACGAGATTCTCTACATCGCCCGCTCGGCAACGCCGCAGCGGCTGATTTCCGTTGACTTGAGTGTGGGCAGCCGGTTGCCGGCCTACTGCACTTCTATGGGCCGCATCCTGCTGGCTGCGCTGGATGATGCGGCGGTGGACGATTACCTGAGCCACGCCGAGCTGCAGGTAAAAACCAGTCGCACGCTGCACACGCCTGAAGACTTGCGGGCCTCTATCGAAGAAATCCGTCGTCAGGGCTGGGTGATTATTGACCAGGAACTGGAAGTCAGCCTGCGGTCCATCGCCGTCCCGCTCAAGGACTCCGCAGGCCAGGTGCTGGCGGCGCTCAACGTTGGCACCCATGTAGGGCGCGTTTCGAGACAGGATCTGGAAAATCGCTTCTTGCCGATCCTGCTGGAAGCCAGTCACGAACTGAGTACGCGGCTGTTCCAATAGCGCTCCCCCGGGTGTCGCTGCGCTCGACCCGGGCTACTTGGGAGTGATCGTGAGATCCGTAGCCTGGGTCGAGCGAAGCGATACCCAGGAAATGCTCGCCATCCCATCTCTCTGCCTACCCGGCCCGCGGTCTACTCATTCAACAACCTGATGATGGCTGGGCCAAGGCTTCTATCTGTCTACACTCGGCCTGTCTTTCATTGGCTAGCAGGGCAGGTTGCGTATGCACAATCGCATGATGATCACGGGTGCCGGCTCCGGCTTGGGGCGCGAAATCGCGCTGCGCTGGGCGCGTGAGGGCTGGCGCCTGGCGTTGTCGGACGTCAACGATGCGGGCCTTGCCGAAACGCTACGCTTGGTGCGCGATGCTGGCGGAGAAGGGTTCACCCAGCGCTGTGACGTGCGCGATTACAGCCAACTGACGGCTTTTGCGCAGGCCTGCGAGGAAAAATTGGGCGGCATCGACGTCATCGTCAATAACGCCGGCGTGGCCTCTGGTGGTTTCTTTGCCGAGCTATCGCTGGAAGACTGGGACTGGCAGCTGTCGATCAACCTTATGGGAGTGGTCAAGGGCTGCAAGGCGTTTCTACCACTGCTCGAGCGCAGCAAGGGGCGCATCGTCAACATCGCCTCGATGGCGGCGCTGATGCAGGGCCCAGGCATGAGCAATTACAACGTGGCGAAGGCCGGTGTGGTGGCGCTGTCGGAGAGCTTGCTGGTCGAGTGCAAACCACTGCAGGTCGGTGTACATGTGGTGTGTCCGTCGTTCTTCCAGACCAATCTGCTCGATTCTTTCCGCGGACCCACGCCAGCGATGAAAGCCCAGGTCGGAAAGTTATTGGAGAGTTCACCTATTAGTGCTGCGTTCATCGCCGATTACATCTTCCAGGCAGTGGCCGATGGGCAATTCATGATCCTGCCTCATGAGCAGGGTCGCCAAGCCTGGGCGCTAAAGCAGAAGAACCCACAACTGCTCTATGACGAAATGACCGTGATGTGCGAGAAAATGCGCGCCAAGCCAACCAGTCACCGCGAAGGCTGAACCATCACCAAACGTAGGAGCGCCGCCCTCGGCGCGAAGGCGATTGCAGCCATCCCGTAAATGCCTGGCGCTGCCAACATTCGCCGCGGGGTCGCGGCTCCTACAATACTAGCGGTAGCCACGTCTGTAGGAGCGTCGCCCCCGGCGCGAAGGCGATTGCAGCCATCCGCCGGGAGAAAGTATCTTCTGATACTGGCCATGGCATTTTTCCAAGGACGATAGCCTTGCTGTCAGGCTTGCCCTTGGCCAGGTCTGCCGGTAGGGTTGCCGCCTTGGCTAACCTGGCCACCTGATCAGGAAATCTCGTGAAACCTGTCTCTCGCGCTTTGTTGCTGTTGGCTCTAGTGGCTGCAGCGGTGAATTTGCGCCCTGGCATTACCTCGCTGGCGCCCCTTATCGAACGTATTGCCCAGGAGCTGTCCCTGAGCCGAGGCTTTATCAGCCTCACCACCGCGCTGCCGGTACTTTGTATGGGCTTGCTGGCGCCGTTGGCTCCACGTCTGGCGGTCAAACTAGGGTTGGAACGCACCCTCACACTGTGTCTTGGCGCTATCACCCTGGCGTTGATGCTACGCCTGATCGGCCATTCCAGCGTGATGCTGATCGGCAGCGCTATGCTATTGGGCGCCGCTATCGCGATTGCCGGGCCCCTGCTGTCGGGGTTCATCAAACGCCATTTCGTTGGGCGCATGGGTCAGGTGCTGGCCTGGTATTCCCTGAGCATGGCGATCGGTGGTGCGGTCGGTGTCGTGCTGACTATGCCGGCTACGCAGTTGTTCGCCGATGATTGGAGCTACGGCTTGGCTATCTGGGCGTTACCTGCCGCGCTGGCTGTGGCGATCTGGTGCTACCTGCCCAAGCAGCAGGCCGAACCGCTGAACAGCGAAGATGCAGTTGCCGGTTTGCCTTGGCGCGAACCGCGTGCGTGGTTGATTAGTGTCTATTTCGCCCTGCAGGCAGGTTTGTTTTATGCGATTGCAACCTGGACAGTCGCGCGCTACCAGGAGGCAGGCTTGTCAGCCGCTCATAGCAACACGCTGTTCAGTCTGGCGATGTTGATGGGCCTGCCGAGTTCCTTTCTGTTGCCGTGGCTGGTACAGCGCGTGAGCAATCACTATCTGCTGATGGTTGCTTGTGGCTCTATGACGCTTATCAGCCTGAGCATGATCACGTTCCAGCCCACCTTCGTACCTGAGCTCTGGGCGTTGACATTGGGTTTCGGCATGAGTGGTTCCTTCGCCCTGTCGCTGCTGCTGCCAATCTACGAAGCCGGCTCGCCCATGGCCGTGAGCCGCTGGACGGCCATGATGCAGGGCATGGGCTATAGCGTGGCGTGCCTGACCCCATTGCTCACTGGCCTGGCGCGCGACATGGCCGGTACTTACAAGATGCCTTTCATGGTACTAACCAGCATGGCAGTCGTTATGGTGCTGCTGGCCTGGTTGATGCGCAAAGGCCCACGTCGTAGCAACGCGTAGAAAGCGTGTTGACTCTTGCCCGGCGAGAGCCCGGTCGGAATCAGAGGCGTAGGAGCGTCGCCCCCGGCGCGAATTGATAGTCGCCACACCGCGGCTCCGGCGTTGCCCATACAAATTCGGCGCGAGGGCGCACCACCTATAGACGGTTGGCTATCCTCAGCGCTTATCGCTAAAACCCATCATTGTTAACACTTGGGGCCTCGAAGTTCCCCTGGACTGCCGGGTTATGATAGAAGGCAGCCAGTTTTTTGCGGAGTGTCCCCGTGGGATCGGAATCCATCGTCTATGGCTGCATTCGTGACTGGCCGTCCGACAGCCCATCGGAAAGTCGCTTGCGGCGCCTGCTCAATTTGCAGGTGCTGGAAAGCTTGCCAGTTGGCGATGCATGGCCGTTTCTTGGCCGCGAGATGTTTTCCTGCTGCCAACAGCCTGGCAGCGGTCTGTACCAAACACAGGTCATCCACTTCGGTGCGAGCTACCAGACCATCGAGTACGAATGGAAGCTCTGGGTCGCTGAGTTCGAGGCTCTGCTCAAGCGCCTTTATTGGGCCAGTGCCGTGGTGCACCTGGAAACCGAGTTGAGCGGCACCCATACCTTTCGCTGGGAGTCGGACACCGGTCTGCACAGCCCCCACGACGGCGCCTTGCGCGTACGTTGCGCGTGGGAACGAGAGGGCGGTTTACGCGGCTAGGGTTCTGGCGTATCTGTCGCCGCCAGCCCTTGCGAGAGTCTGCATGAACTGATCTATTTTCCACAGGACGACAATGCTCAACTATTTCTGGTTCTTTCTCGCCGCGGTATTCGAAATCGCCGGTTGTTACGCCTTCTGGATGTGGCTTCGCATGGGCAAGAGCGCCTGGTGGATTGCACCGGGGATATTCAGCCTGCTTTTTTTCGCCCTGTTATTGACGAGAGTCGAAGCCGCTTACGCCGGCCGTGCCTATGCAGCGTATGGCGGCATCTACATCGTCACATCACTGCTGTGGCTTGGCGTCATCGAGAAAGCCCGTCCCTTGAGCAGCGATTGGCTTGGCGCAGCACTATGCGTGATTGGCGCTTCGATCATCCTGCTGGGGCCACGCTTCTCGCAGACCTGAGGCGCCCTCGTTGGGATACCGGCCCGTAGGAGCGTCGCCCTGGCGCGAAACGATTGCGGCCATCATTCAAATTTGAATCAAGGCCACTATTCGCCGCGGGGGCGCGGCTCCTACAGGATTTGCAAATCCCGAGCGCTCTGTAGGAGCGCCGCCCCCGGCGCGAAAGCAATTGCAGCCTCGCCACAAGATCTCGCCATCCCCCGGTTTAGCACAGTAGCGTTGGCGCTTACGCCTCATCCTCCACCAGCCACTCCTGCGGCACATCGCGTTTGAGCGCCAACTGGCATTGTTGGCTCTCTGGGTCGAATACGATTACAGCTTCGCCTTTATCCAGCGCGCGCCGAACGCGGGCAATGCGTGTTTCCAGCGGTGTTTCGTCGCCATTGTCAGTGCCGTCACGGGTGACGAAGTCCTCGATCAGGCGAGTGAGGGTATCTGCCTCGAGCAGATGGGCGGGAATCAGCACAGTTTTCTCCTGAGACTCTCTCGGGCCTCTGACCAGCAAATGCATGAGATATCTTGGACGGCAGCTCTGAGGTTTTGATCACCTCTTTCGCGCGTTAGCAAGCCGGGCAGGGTACGCATATCCTCAGCAAACCGCCCGACAAAGCAACATTCCAGTCCAGACAACGACTTACGTTCATCTACCCGAATCCCTCATGGCTATTTCAAGAACTCAAGCACATTTTCCGGATTGGTGATTTTTTAGGCTGTTCAAAAGCTGATCAGCGTGCTAAAACCGTTCCATCGAGTGACATAGCCGCTTGAAAACGAAGGGAAAAGTATGACCAAGTCGGAGCTGATCGAAAGAATCGTCACCCACCAAGGGCAGCTTTCAAACAAAGATGTCGAGCTGGCCATCAAAACCATGCTGGAACAGATGTCCCAGGCGCTGGCGACTGGCGATCGCATCGAGATCCGTGGTTTCGGCAGTTTTTCCCTTCACTATCGCGCTCCGCGCGTTGGCCGTAACCCGAAAACCGGCCAGTCTGTGCGCCTGGATGGCAAGTTCGTCCCGCACTTCAAACCCGGCAAGGAATTGCGCGATCGGGTCAATGAGGACGAAGAGGAATAGGCTTCAACACCTACCGCTCAAGCTTGATCGGCTCGTCATCACCGCCACTTCCCGCCCAGCGACTCGTAGCCTGGATCAGCCGAAGGCGTAATCCGGGAATCGAATCCAATCCCGCAATGCCACCAAAAGTTAAAGGATTAACTGATGGACTATCCGCGCATCACCCACCATGGCGCTCAAGATGGCGTCACCGGTTCCTGTCATCAACTGCATATGGCAGCAAACAGTAGCGTTCTCATCGACTGTGGCCTTTTCCAGGGCGCCGACGCGTCCACCCATGGCGCTCGAGCCGATCACCAGATAATCGAATTTCCTCTGGATGGCATTCGCGCACTGATCGTTACCCATGTGCACGCCGACCACGTAGGGCGCATTCCTTACCTGCTCACCGCAGGCTTCAAAGGCCCGATCCTGTGTAGTGAGCCCTCTGCCAAGTTGCTGCCCATCGTGCTGGAGGATGCCTTCAAGCTGACTTTCAGCCGCGATCAGAAGCAGGTCGAGCGTTATATAAAGGAAGTGCAGCAGCGAATCATCGCACTGCCCTACAACCACTGGTTCACTCTGCACGATAGCGATGGGCTGGCTAGCAAAGTGCGCCTGCAGCGCGCCGCCCATATGCTCGGTTCCGCCTACGTCGAGGTGGATCTGCAGTACGACCCGGGCCTGCCCAGCAAGCGCATCGTCTTCTCGGGCGACCTCGGTGCCCCAGGCGCCCCTATCCTCAAGCCCTGTATACCGCCACGCCGTGCCGACATCTTGGTATTGGAGAGCACCTACGGCGACCGCCTGCACGAAGACCGCAGTACACGCCGCCAGCGCCTGGAGCAGGTCATCGAGCATGCCCTGGCCAATAACGGCACCGTGCTGATTCCCGCCTTCAGCGTCGGGCGCACGCAAGAGCTGCTCTACGAGCTGGAAGACATCATCCATAGCAAGAAACTGAACACCAAATCCCAGCACGACTCTCCTGTAGGAGCGGGCCCCGACCGCGAACAATCTCCATCACGCCGCAGCCCGGAAGGTACCGCACCGACTCAGAAAAACAGCGAGAACGAACTTGATATCGACTGGCCAAGCCTGCCCATCATCCTCGACTCACCCCTGGCCAGCCGCTTCACCCAGGCCTACCGTGAACTAAAAGACTTCTGGAACGAAGAAGCCCAAGCCCGCGTCCAGTCCGGCAGAAGGCCACTGGCGTTCGATCAACTGATCACCATCGACAGCCACGCCGACCATCAGAAGATCCTCAACCACTTGGTAAGCAGCGCCAGGCCATCCATCGTCATCGCCGGCAACGGCATGTGCTCCAGCGGTCGCATCGTCAACTACCTAAAAGCCATGCTGGGTGACCCCCGGCACGACGTGCTGTTCGTTGGCTACCAAGCCAAAGGAACGCCAGGCCACGCCATCCAGCGCTTCGGCCCGCGCAATGGTTACGTGGAGTTCGACGGCCAGCGCTATGACATTCGTGCTGGTGTGCACAGCATTGGCGGGTATTCGGCGCATGCGGATCAGGCTGGATTGGTGAGCTTTGTGACGGGGATGGATGAGTGGCCGGGGGAGATTCGGTTGGTGCATGGGGAGGCAGGTGCCAAATCGGTATTGGCGAAAGCATTGCTCAGCAGATACGTCCGAACCGGATTAACCCTTAATTTAAACGTGGACAACTCTTAAGGTGGTTATTGAAGGCTGGATGCGGTGAGCCTGTCCCATGCTGCAATCGATATGTAGTGGTCAGCTAATCCCGACACTGTGTTGAGTTTTCCTCAGCTCAACGCAGGCGGTAACCCAGCGTTGAGCTGATGCGGTCGTTCCCAGTTGTACCGCTGCCCGGTCGTCCTCGTAGTTCATAGGCCATGTCGAATGCATTGATGACCAGATCGGCATCTGGCTTTGGCGAGAAAGCCCAGCCTACCGAGCGACGCGCATAAAGATTGATTCAACAGGCTCTCCAGTGTGCAATTGATCAATCAGCGCAAACGCTTATGATCCTCGGCCATCAAGAGCGCTGTGGCTTTTTTAGAATCGACTTTCCCCGTTCCAGGCGATTGAACCGGGCCTCCAGTTCCTGGATCTTCTGCTGCTCGGGCGTCAGCGCTTTACTGGTCGGAGTAATGCTGCTTCGCTCTTTCTGAAGCTGGTTCAGCCATCGACGCAGGGCTGATTCAACCAGCCCAAGTGAGCGGGCTGCCTCGATATGGCTGTAGCCCTGATCAAGCACCAAGTAGGCTGCCTCGCGCTTGAACTACGTCGTTGTCTGCTCATCGAACACCTCTATATGGCGGGCATTTCCGCCTAAAAAGGTGTCCTGGGTTAGTAGACCACTACACATGGGATTCGACGCGATCACAGAACGAGTTGGTGCAAGCAGCAGGAGCCTGCGGCTGTCGCGTTTCTCCCGACAAGGTTCGCTTATTTAGTGATTACAGGTAAAATTCGCACGATGATTGAATGGTGGGTAAGCGTAATATGAGGCTTAAAAGGGCAAGGGAAATTGCATCATTTTTTTTTGTTATATTTTTCATTACCGGCTGCTGTCAGTCGCAGGATAATGTGGTAGAGACTGCAAGTCTTACCGAGACCTCTGTTTACTTTAAGCATGGAATTGGCTTGGATTTTGGGATGGAACCGATTTCTGAAAAAAAAACCAGCGTCAGTGGATATTCTAATAGTTCGGTTATTTATGAACTTGCAGGGCATGCTATGTTGGATGTTGATCAGCGCATTACATTATTGATGAGTCAATTAGGGTGTGAGCGTTTTGTAAGATCTTCAACCAAAAATAGTTTAAGCGTGCTTTATAAGAATAATGATGGGGTAGTAGTGGCATTAAGGTACCGCCAGGTGGTAGTCGACGGCCTGAAGAGAAAGACACTTCTTACTCTTACATGGCGTAATTGATTAATGAAATTAGCTCCCAATAAGTCGTTAGTAGTACTACTGCAGTCAGTATAAGGAAGGGTAATGAGTATCGATGTTAAGATAGCGGTATTAGGACTTGGTTACGTCGGTCTCCCCTTGGCTGTTGAATTTTCGAAAAAATATAAAGTAATAGGGTTTGATATTGACTCTGCGCGGGTGAGGCAATTGTCTGAGGGTGTTGAACGAACAGGCGAGGTTGCACCGGATGAGCTAAGGAATGCTAAGAATCTTACCTATACAGATACATTAGAAGAGATTGCGGAGTGTAATGTATACATAGTAACTGTACCCACGCCCATTGATAGATATAAAAGACCAGACTTACAATTATTAATGGATGCAACCAGAATGGTTGCGTCCGTATTGAGTGTAAACGACTACGTTATTTATGAGTCTACCGTGTATCCCGGGGTTACAGAGGGCGAGTGTGTCCCGGAGTTGGAGAAGGTATCAGGTTTAAAGTTTAATTCTGACTTCTATGTGGGCTACAGTCCAGAGCGCGTTAATCCAGGCGACAAAAAACATCGCATAAGTAATATTATCAAGGTTACTTCAGGCTCAACCAAGGAAGCTGCTCGCTTTATAGATGATTTATACAAGCAGGTGGTAGTGGCCGGCACACATTTAGCGGAAAGCATAAAGGTCGCGGAGGCTGCGAAAGTAATTGAGAATACGCAGCGCGATCTTAATATTGCGTTAATTAATGAATTGGCAATCATCTGTAACGTGCTTGGCATAGATACTCAGGCGGTTCTTGAGGCCGCGGGAACAAAGTGGAATTTTTTGCCATTCCGTCCAGGATTGGTGGGGGGGCATTGTATAGGAGTTGATCCGTATTACCTCACCTATAAGTCTTGTCTAATGGGTTATGATCCTGAAGTGATTCTTGCTGGAAGACGTTTGAATGATGGAATGGGCTCATATGTTGTGAGCCAATTAATTAAAACAATGCTGAAGCACCAGATAGATGTTCCGTGCAGCAAAGTGCTGGTTATGGGGTTGACCTTTAAAGAGAACTGCCCAGATTTACGCAACTCGAGAGTGGTGGATATAGTAAAAGAACTATTGGATTATAATTTAACTGTCGATGTTTACGACCCGGTAGCCTGCGCAGATACAGCAGAGGCGCACTACTCGATAAAGCTTTTGTCGTATCCTGAAGTTAATAGTTATGATGCTGTATTAATTGCCGTTGCGCATGATCAGTTTAAAGTTTTAGGGGCGTCAGTGATCCAAGGTTTTGCAAAGAAAACAAGAGTGATCTATGACTTGAAATATGTCTTGAAACCGGGTGAGTCTAATTTAAGGCTTTAGCGTGTTAGGAATTCGGATGATTGAAGTGCTGCGTAATGGAGTGATATGAGAGTTTTACACCTATGCTCTTACTATATTGGTTCCCAAGTGCATCGAAATCTTGTGATGGCTTTGGCTAATCTTGAAACATGCAGTCAACACGTTTGGGTTCCGATCCGAGTGGAAAATCATAGGGGGGTTAACGATATTGATGAGCCAAACGTTAGGGTGGTTTACTCGAAATGTCTTGGCATATTAACGCGGTGCTTTTTTTCATGGAAGTTGCTTGTTTTATTTTTTTCAGTCAGAAACGCGGCTAAGAATATTGGCTTGGAAAAGGCCGATGTGATCCATGCACATACGCTTTACAGTGATGGTTTTCTGGCTTTTATTCTATTCAAACTATATTCGATTCCATACGTGGTGAGCGTGCGATCTACCGATGTTAATATATTCGAACGTATTCTGCCTCATTGGAAGTGGCTAACACGAATGGTGTTGGCGAATGCTAAGTGTGTATTGTTTCTCTCGCCTGCACATCAAAAAAAGATAGGAAAAAGTTATGGTTTGGCAAAGAAACGATCACTGCTTTTAGGGAGCGCAGTCGACCCTTATTGGGTTGAGAATTTGAAGTTGCAGCGCCAAACTTTAAAGCCACGTAAACTCAACGCCATTTACGTGGGGGATATCAATAGAAATAAAAATATTAAACGGGCAATCATAGGGTTTTTTTCACTGGATTACAGTGGCGATAGAACATTTACAGTGATCGGCGGTAACTATATCGATTATCAATCGGTGTTCGGTGATTTGCCTGCTGCGTTGAAAAGTAAAGTGATATTTGTACCGCGAGTCCTGGAGAAAGGTGTGCTTTGCGAATACTTTGCAACGGCTGCCGTGTTAGTAATGCCGTCACACTTTGAGACGTTTGGTCTGGTTTACATGGAGGCCATTAGTCAATGTGTACCTGTTATATATAGTAAGGGGCAGGGTATCGATGGGCTTTATCCAGAAGGGTGCGTCGGCTTCAGTTGCGATCCAATGAGTACCAGCAGTGTTGCCTGCGCTATATCTAAAACATTACAGGCATTCCCCGAAGGCTTGATTTTTTCTGACAAAGAGAATCCTGCGGCAGAATTTTGCTGGGATAATCGAGCAAAGTTTTTGCTAAAAAGTGCCTATTCATGAATATACTTTATCTCCATCAATACTTTACAACTCCACTCCACTTTGGTGGTGTTAGATCTTATGAGTTCGCTAAGCGCCTTGTGCAGAAAGGCAATAACGTGGATTTGGTGACGTCGACGGCGTTCTACCCTGCAAAAAAAACAGCATGGTGGCGCCTCGTAAGCAGAGAAAGTATTGATGGCATTTGCTTGCATGTAGTTCATGTGAGTTACAGTAACGAGATGTCGCTGCCAAGGAGATTATTTTCTTTTTTGTTATTTTTAATGATTTCATCTTTTTATGTTTTGACTATGAAACGACGTGATGTGCTGCTGGCTTCGAGTACGCCTCTCACGATCGCAGTTCCTGCATTGATTTATTGTATTTTTAAAAAAGTGCCGTTGGTTTTTGAGGTGCGTGATCTTTGGCCTGATGTGCCAATTGCCATGAACTTCATAAAAAACAAAATGGCGATAAAGCTATTGAATTGGTTCGAACGATCCATATATCAATATTCAAAAAAGATTATAGCGCTGTCGCCTGGGATAGCTGCCGGCATAGTTGCAAAGGGAATCAATCCTGAAAAAGTTGTAGTGGTTCCAAATGCCTGTGATTTATTAGAGTTCTCTCAGTGCCATGATCAGCCTGAATTGATAAGAAATTTAAAGTCGGATAGCAATGTTAGGGTTTGCGTATATGCAGGAACCTTTGGCTATGTTAATGGCCTGGATTACATCTTGGATATGGCTGCAGCTCGCGTCGGCACGTGTGATGTAAAATATTTGCTGATTGGCGCGGGAGCCGAAAAGAAGCGTTTGCAATGTCGCATTACCGAGGAGCGGCTCGGTGACCACGTTTATATGCTGGATCGAATGAGCAAGAAGAACGTCATTGCTTACCTGCAACACGCCGATGCCTGTATTTCTACAGTTCAAGAAATTCCTGCGCTATACGATAATTCGGCCAATAAATTCTTTGATGCCCTTGCAGCAGGTAAACCAATAATCATTAATCACGTGGGTTGGCAGGCGCACGTTATTGAGAGTAATAATCTGGGTTTGGTATTAACCAGAGATGTGAGCGCGAGTACAGAGCGTCTTGAACTATACTTGAAAAATAATGAAGCTAATGCGCAGCACATACGTGATTATGCTGCGCGTTATTACTCTCGAGATGTATTGTTTGAAAAATTTTATAATGAAGCAATCATGGAATCAATTTAATTTAGATGACAAGGGAGGCGTCAGCTAGAGCTGGCAAAGGAATATATGCAAAAAATAGCTGTTTTTACTAGCACGCGTGCAGAATACGGACTTCTTTATTGGCTGATCAAAGAGTTAGACCAAAGTGAAGATTTTGATATGCGTCTGGTGGTAAGTGGTACGCACCTTTCTCACGAATACGGGTATACCCTCACCGATATCTTGGATGACGGGTTTGAGCCTGCAGCCTGCCTAGCAACTTTGATATCTGATGATTCACCGCAGTCTATTACTCGATCTTCTGCATTACTCGCGATGTCGCTTGCAGATTATTTTGCTCGTGAAAAACCAGATTTTTTTATAGTACTGGGTGACCGAGTAGAGCTTCTCGCCGCATGTGAAGCTGCAATGATTGCAAAAATTCCTATTGTTCACTTACATGGTGGGGAAATCACCGAGGGAGCGATTGATGATAAGGTTAGGCATGCTATTAGCAAGCTTGCCAATCTGCACTTCACCTCAACGGAAGAGTATCGCCGTCGCGTAATCCAAATGGGTGAGTCTCCTCAGACAGTCATCCGGTGCGGAGCCCTAGGGCTGGAGGCGATGAACAGGCAGCCCATTCTTTCCCGCGAAACCTTGGAGGCAGCGACCGGCCTTACTAGCGGGCAAAAGTACATGCTGGTTGTCTATCATCCGGAGACTAATAAAGACTCTGAAAATATTGATGGCTTGCTACACGCATTGGCGGATCATCCGGATATCGTTAAGGTGATTGTATATCCTAACTCCGATGCCATGAGCAGGGATATCATCAGCGCTATAGAGCGTTTTTCAGCAGAAAATCCAACTCAAGTAATTTTGGTCAAATCTCTGCGTAGAGAAGTTTATTTATCGTTGATGAAGTACTGCGAACTGTATATAGGAAATTCATCATCTGGAATTATCGAAATGCCTAGCTTCAAACGGCCGATTATAAATGTCGGCGATCGACAGAAGGGGCGTATTCGTTCTTCTGCTACGCTGGATGTTTCGCTGCAGTACCAAGAAATTTCTCGTGCGATGCACACTGCATTGTCCGCAGCATATGCGGCACAGCTGACTGCTGTGGAGAATCCCTATCAGGGCACCTATCCGTCCCGGACGATTGTTGAGGAACTGCGTCGCTATCGTGAGCCAGTCAATGTGGCTAAGTCCTTCTTTGATGTGGAGTTTAAGTAATGAGTGTTTACATAATTGCAGAGGCTGGTGTTAACCACAATGGCTCACTGGCGTTGGCTAAAGACTTAGTGCGCGCTGCCAGCAGGTGCGGGGCGGATGCAGTAAAATTTCAAACGTTCGTCACTGAAAAGCTCGTTACTCGTAGCGCAAAGAAAGCCGATTACCAAAATGAGAATGATGCCAGCAGCACGACTCAAGCTGAAATGCTGAAAAAGCTTGAGTTGAGCTACGCGGAATTTAATGAATTAGCCGAAGAGTGCAAGGCGTGTGGTATAGACTTCATGACTACTTGTTTTGACAGTGAGTCGCTGAGAGTCATTGTTGCTGATACTGCACCGGCTCGCCTTAAGATCGGCTCGGGCGATCTCACCAATTTACCATTGATAATTGAGCATGCTCGAACCGGAATCGAAATTATTATTTCGACAGGAATGGCCACACTATCCGAAGTAGAAGATGCGCTGGCTGCTCTCGCGTATGGCTACCTTGAAGTCGCTGGGGAACCCATTAGCTATCGCTGGCTAAAGCATCACTATTTTACAGCTGAAGCCATGGAGCAGATCCGTAGCAAAGTCACTATTCTGCACTGCGTTACTGATTATCCTGCACGCCCGGGCGATTTGAACTTGGATGCCATTCGGCAGCTGCGCGATGCTTACAAATTCTCGGTAGGCTACTCAGATCACTCCTTAGGCATCGAGGCTTGTTGTGCAGCAGTAGCAATGGGTGCCAGTTGTCTGGAAAAACACATTACCTTGGACAAAGGTATGGCCGGGCCAGACCATGCGGCATCAGCTTCGCCAGAGGAGTTTAGGGATTTTGTTCAGGCAATACGCAACCTGGAGCAGGCCCTCAAGCCGAAGATCAAGGCGCCAACGCAACGTGAACTGGCAAATCTGGAAGTGGCACGTAAGTACATTGTTGCAGCACAAGACATCGCTGCTGGTGAACCTTTGACCCGGGACAATATCGAAATCAAGCGGTCAGCTACCGGTTTGCTGCCAAACCAGTACTGGGACTTGCTTGGCAAGCCCGCATCGAAAGCTTATTCAGCGGGAGAGAGCATTTGAGTTCCGTGACAGGCAAACGCTACCTGGTGGTCATTCCGGCACGGGGGGGCAGTAAGCGTTTGCCGGGTAAGAACCTGATGAAAATTGCAGAGCATTCACTTATTGGCCGAGCGATCCTCTGTGCCAAGAATGCTGGGTTCAGTGGTGATATTTGCATCACTACCGACGATCAGGCGATTGCGGATGAGGTGCTCAAGTACGGACCCTATATACATTTCATGCGTCCCGAGTCTCTCGCGACCGACAGTGCCAAAACTGTCGATGTCATCCTGCACGCCATTCAGTGGTTTGCTGAACGCGACCATACCTACGATGCCGTTATCGTTCTGCAGCCAACCTCACCACTGCGCACGGAACAGCATCTGAAGGAGGCCGTGGCACTCTTCGAGGCGCGTGATGCCGAAGCGGTGGTGTCGGTCTGCCAACTCGAGCACCCGATAGAATGGTGTGCCGAATTGGGCCCGCAAGGCAGTATGGAGCGATTTGGTGAGACACTTAACACACAAAGACGCTCCCAGGATCTCACTCAGCGCTATCGTTTGAATGGTGCTATATACATATACAATATAAATATCCTTGGTGCGGGCGAAGGTTTTTTCTATAACGATAAAACCTACGCCTATGAAATGGATATTCCGTCATCGACCGATGTGGATACTTATCACGACTATATGCTCGCTACTTTTTGGCAATCTTTATCTAGGCATTAAAATGAAAAATGTATTATTGGTTGGGGCGGGCAACCTTGGGCGCCGTCATTTACAAAGCTTGAAAAGCAGTCGCAGTACCACTCGTATTTTTGTAGTGGAGCCGTTTGACGGGGCGCGAGAACTGGCCAAAACAGCTTTTCAGCAAGCGACGACAGATCTCCCCGAGAAAATCATCAGCTTCCATAGCTCGCTTGATGAAGTTCCTCCGGTGATCGATATCGTTATCGACGCTACGCCTGCGACTGGGCGTCTTGATGTCCTCAAACGAGTGTTGGCTCTGGGGGCTAAAGATTTGGTGCTAGAGAAAGTGGCGTTCAATTCAGTATCCGATATTGACCAGGCCACTGCATTGATTGAGCTGCAGGCGGCACGCGCCTGGGTGAATTGCCCACGTCGTCTCAACCCATTTTATATCCAGTTGCGCTCGTTACTGGCGAATACGACCATTTGCAGCGTTGAGGTTACAGGTGAAAACTTTGGTATGGCCTGTAACGCCATTCACTTTATTGACTTGTTCAGCTTTTTGGCCGGGCTACATGTCTATGACATAAATCTGGATGGCGTGCAGCATATTGTGCCTAGCAAGCGCAGCGACTATATCGAGTTCTTCGGGGTTGCTAGCGGTAATTTCGCATCAGGGCCAGAGTTCAAGATTGACTGTAATGAATCCGCTGCTGGCGTCAATTTCAAGATCAGAGTCGTTACGCCGCTCGAAGAGTATTTGATTGATGAGGTTGCAGGTCGTGTAGAGGTAAGTAGCCGCGACGGTAGTAGCCGAATTATGGATTTCCGCCAGCCTTACCAGAGCGAGCTGACAGGTCCGCTAGTCGATGCAATCATTCAGGATCAACAGTGTGGGTTGACTGCATTTTCCGAATCAATGGCATTGCATCGGCCCTTTATTGATGCCGCCTACGCATTGTACGCAGTCAAGCATGAAGAAAATCTTATGAAAATGGTGCCCATCACATGACAAACAATGTTCTGATCGTTGGCAGCGGAGCAATGGCCAAGGAGTACATCAAGGTTTTGCAGGCGTTGGATACACCTGTAACGGTTGTAGGGCGCAGTGCGAGCGGTGTGCAGGCGTTCGAGCGTGACACAGGAGTGGCTGCACTGGCAGGTGGCCTGGATGCCAATCTCGCCGCTCTTGATCTCACCCTTTTCAGTCATTGCGTCGTCACCACCAATGTGACTCAACTGTACGATAACGTATGTAGCTTGTTGCACGCGGGAGCCAAAAGGATTCTAGTCGAAAAACCTTTTGTGCTCGACAGTCAGCAATTGGAGACTGCCTGTCAGTTAGCCAAAGAAAAGGCTGCTCAAGTTTTCATCGCTTATAATCGCCGCTTCTTCAGCTCAATTATTAAAGCCCATGAGATCATCGAGGCGGATGGCGGTCTCGAGATGGTTAAGTTCGACTTTACCGAGTGGGCTCATGTTATCGAGGGGCTGGAAAAGGATGCGCATGAGAAGGCTCGCTGGCTGCTGGCCAACTCCACCCACGTGATCGACCTGGCCTTTCACTTTGCAGGAGTGCCTAAAACGCTCACGGCCTATCGCACTGGTGGATTGGCATGGCACCCGAGTGCCAAGGTTTTCGCCGGTGCAGGCATCAGCAAGCATGACATTCTCTTTTCTTACGGCTCAGACTGGGGATCGGCGGGTCGCTGGTGGCTCGAGTTGTTTACCCCCTTGCGCAAGCTGCGTTTGTGCCCAGTAGAAAAGTTGCTGGAGACTCGCAAAGGTACGGTGACAGAGCAGGAAATCCCGCTTGATGACGAGATTGAGAAAGCGTTCAAACCCGGCTTATATCGTCAGATCGAGTGTTTCCTTTCGGTAGATACAAGTCATTTATGTTCGCTTGACGAGCTCCAAGAAGCATTTCCTTGGTTCTGCGAAATAGCGGGTTACCCAGCGCATGCTTAGCCTTTACAAAAGTAAACTGGCACCTGTGCTGGTGAATTTTGTGAAAGCGGCCCCCATGCTTGTAACAGCAAGTATGGGGTTTCGTTTTCTGTTTATTGCAATGCAGGTCGCTTCCATCTGGTTTATTTTCGGCTGGGTGGGCGGCCATGTTAATTCGCATGTTTTAAGTTTTGTCGGAATGCCAGTGGAATCCTATGTCTATCCCTGTATTGGTGCGGTAGGTTTTATGTGTTCCACGGTTTTTTCATTATTTTCAAAGATGTGTGCATTGAAAGCTACATTCAAGTTTGAGTGTGTAGTCGTTGAGAAAAGTACCGCTGACAAGAAACCCATGACAAAGGGGGATTTGAAAAATATCGTTAAATTGATGATATCAGTTCTCGACGTTGTTGTGCCATTGGGGTTGATTATTGCGGTTTCCATGTTATGGGCATTCATAACACCCTATTCCTTGATAGTTTTTTTGTTCATTGTATGCTCCGGAATATGGCTTCTTAGAAAAGGAGTTATTTTTTCTGCAAAGCGTTATAAACCAGTCTCGACACGAAATAAGTTGGATAGCTATGTGGGAAGTGAAGAACATCTGGGTTTTTACAAGGTGCTATTGTTGCCTAACTACATAGCGTTAGCGATTATTTCAATAATATCTATTTCCATCGTTCTCAGCCTTATTGCTACCAAACTTTATTTTTCTTCACACGGTAGTCAGGTTGGCTATATGGCCATTTTGACCGGAGTTGCTTTTTTGCAAATAAAGTCATTTGCAAGCATTGTTTTGAGGGCGGGCGCCTACAACAAGAGCCTGGCTGCTGTGTACAGCGTTTTGCTTTCTAAACCGGATACGAAATGAAGTGGGCAGTTGTGCTCGGGCCGCTAAATGCTATAACCGCATGGCAGTTGGTTGAGCTAGAAGTTGACCATATCTATTACTTTTCTGCCCAAGAGTCGTTATTGCCTAAACTGCCAATAGCCTGCTCGCGTTTGGATAATCCTCAGCTAAATGTTCTACAAGAGTCTGTAATTGTTGAGCGCTGTATCGAACGTAACATTGAGCATATAAGTGACTCAGCTTGTGACAACGCTCTCATGCGTCGTGCTCTACGCCTGTCAGAGCTGAGAGTGGAAGCGCGATGCTATCTGAATATAATTGATCATATTCAGAAGCAACATAGGCTCAATGCAGGAAACCTTGAATCCTTGACTGTTGTTTCCCACTACTTGATGGCGGCAGATATTTCTTCTTCCAGTGTGCACATAAACTGGTTTTATGTGCCTCACACACGCTTTTTGGGGCTGATTCCTGGTTTGGGTCGATTGTTTTTCCTTTATCGACTGATTTCCTCGCGTAAGTTTGGCTGGTCAAGGGGGCGATAAAAATGCGGGCTTGCCAATATTTTAAGCGTATATCCATCCAGTCAAATAAGAGAATCTCCTTAGAGCCTGTTTTTTTAAATGTTATTATGACAGATGTCAGGCCTGCGAGTGTGCAGCAGAAACTGATGAGTTTTTACGCATTGATTGATCATTGTTTAAACAATCGTCAGCGAGTGAGTTTAGTTGTAGCACTTGGGGGGGCAAGCGGTGCTAGCGTCTATCGTACTTACTCAAACTATTTAGATAAATATCTAAAGGACGAGAATTTTAATCTAGTACTAGTCAAGCCTAGCGTCTGGAGTTTTACTAGAGTCTGGGCGGTTTTTTATGCCGCAATTTATTTTACCAGATTACGAGGCAGTGTAGTTCAGCGAATAAATTTTGCATGTCTATCCGCCCTTAGCCGAGTCCGAATTAGGACATTTAGAGATATCTATGATGGATTGCCTTGCTGCCATTGGTTGGGATTGACTGGTGGTGTGGAACTCCCAACTTTTAGGTTTAGACGCGATCAGTCTGCTACAGGATGCTCGGTCAGCGCATTACAATTCGGTCAAGCTTCTCTGGAGCAGCAGCACTTTTCCGGCTATAGCGTGGATAACTTTTTCGTCTACGATGACTTGAGCAAGTTCATATACAAAAAGCTAAATATGCAGGTAACTAGTATAGAGGTTACTGGCTCGCCAGAGTTCGAGTACCACACTAGCCGGCTATGTAATGAGAAACTATTTGAGGAAGATAGGCTAAACGTACTTTTCGTAGATCAGCCCGTTCAACAGCGTGGCGAGTACACCGAGCAGTATCTACAAGCTTGCTACACTATGCTTGAAAAATTAAATAATGAATCGGATGTAGTTCTTAGGGTGAAGCTTCATCCTCGTGGTTCTGCATTTAGCCCGGTTCAATTAAGCAGCTTTTCCATTGTCGATGACTGGAGTGCTAGTCTCTCTAGGTCGCACGTCGTTATGGGTTTTTTCTCGAACCTATGCGACCTTGCCCTGAAAAGTGGACGAGTCACCTTTTATCTAGGAAGTGCATCAATCCTGGATAAAACTAAGCAGGACTGGATAGTGAGTCAAGACGGGTATGTAACTGAGGATATTGATAGAGTCAGCCAAATTATTGAGCGCCTCAAAAGCCAGTCCACTCAACTTGCAAAACAAATAATGCTGCGCGCAGCGATAGAATCTGAATTACCATCAGAGTTGATTTTTAAAAGAATGGTGGCGTGTTGTGAATCCAAAGCAGTCGCTTGAATGGATCAAGAGATTTGAATCCAGCTACGATAATCTCAATTATAATATCTACGGAGTCGATTGCTGGCCCGTGGTTAGGAATACTTTATTGTCCATGGTTTTGCCTAAATCTAGTCAACAGGCAGGCACGGGGTATAATATTTCTAGCGCTTCGTTAATGGATATCGCAAGATCAGTTTTGACATTGTTTTCGTTTAAGAAGTCCAATGTGTTTATTCTTTCGGATACTAAATTTTCAGAGAGTATATCTGGTTTAGTGTATCTGAAAGATGCGCATGTACTAAGCGAAACAGCGAGGCTCAAGGGTGAGTCTGCTGTGGTTGCGCTGCAAAATTTGTCTGTTGATAAGGCTGTTGTAGGGCGGGAGCATTGTCAGTCGGTATTTGCGGTTTTATTACTGGCAGCTAGCTTAGCAAGGTTTATATTTATATTGAAGTTCTTCCCAGGCTTGTCTAGATATGTTGAGCTCATATTCAATGAAATTGCCTCTGCTCCAATGGTCACGGATAGTTCAGTTAGTCGTAAAGCTTTAAAGAGACAGATTTCTAGAAATATTCTTTTTTGTTTGGTGGCAAGTAAGATTTTTTATCTGATTTTGAGGCGGGTCAAGCCTGAAAGGGCTTATGTAGTTTGCTATTATTCTGCTTTAGGAATGGCGCTCTGTGCATCCTGCCGAAAATTAGGAATTCCTATAGCGGATATTCAACATGGTGTTGCGGGCGGGAGTATGAGGGCGTACGCCGGCTGGCACAATCTCCCAGTGCAAGGCTACACGACTCTTCCGGACACTTTTTTTTGTTGGACTCCATTTGATGCCGAGGCTATAACTCAATGGGCGCAACGGACAACTCGACACAGCGCTGTTGTGACTGGTAGTTTATGGCGTGAGTATATTCTAGAACATTCACTTTTAGCTGCGGCTGAAAGGCAGTGGTCTGACTTTTTTACCAAAATTAAAACTTACAGAAAAGTAGTGCTAATTACAATGCAATCCAGTGTGCTTGCTCGTCTGTTTGTTGATGTGATGAAAGGTGCTGGGCCGGCATGTTGTTTTTTAATAAGAACGCATCCCGGGTTTGTCCTTGAAAAAGATGAGAGCTATGCCGAGCTCACCGCTTGTTATCCTAATGTATATTTTGATCAGGTTTCAGATATGCCAATACAATTAATTATGAAGTATGTAGATGTTCATCTTACTGAATGGTCTGGTGCAGTTATTGATGCTTATTTTCAGGGTGTGAAGTCCATTGTTGTTTCTAGTAATGCACTGGACTATTTTAAAGAGTATATTGATAAGGGGGATGTTATATTTGCACCTGAGGCGAGTGAAGTGCTGCAGCACCTATCGAATTAATTTAATGATGCGCGATATGGCTAATTCTGCAGTGGTTATCTTCAACTATGGCTTATGAGTATTTCGTTTTGAGTGGTTATCTGACAAGAATTAATATTTAACGTGGCGCCAGGAAAATAGTAATCTATAAAATGCTACTGCGTTTAAATTCTATTTATTGCTGATTTTATACTGCCGCCATGCTTTGGCAGAGTGAGAGGTGTTCTGAGCTAGTTTGATGGTGGTGCTAGGGGCATCCAGTTGATACGATTGGCCACTAAATTTACGAGTGGAATTACAAGAGCGTACAGGTGTCGTTTCTGATTCGCTTTTTGTTGATATTGCGGTTGTTAAGTTATGCACAATCTGGAATTTATATTAGGGAATAATGCTTCATGTCTCTGGTTCTTGCATTAAAGCGATTTTTGAAAAAATCCTATCGTAAAATTATGGGCTGGACGTATCGTTCGAATATTCTTTTGGGGTTCAGGAATGATCGATACGTGTATCGGCTTATAACAATGGATAATAGGTTCTTTTCTGGGAAATTATCTGATGAAGATGTTCGGGGATATATAGAAGGACAGCTTATTTCTGATTTCCAGTCTAATCGTTTAACTGCAAGAGGGTTCTACATCTTAGTTAGAAATATAGAGCTGAGATCGTCGTACCAATTGCACTGCAAGCTTTCTAGAGTTTTGTATCGAGCACGCTTTGTTTCCCCAAGGCTTAAAGTCTACGATGATCTTAATAGTAGCCTGCTTGTTAAGCTTGTTAGTGGTTTTGAGATTAGAGAGCTTGATCGGTTTAAGGAGTTTGTTGTTGGAAACAAAGATTCTAGCTGGTCATTTTCTTGTCTCTATAAGTTAATAAATACTTTGTATTTGGAAAGACATTGGCATGTGTTGAGGGTTTTGGCTGGGGTATGTATTGAGTGCAATCCAAATAACCTGCAGGTAAATAAGAAGTATCTGATATCCATCGCGCGCCTTGGTCAGGGAACTGCCATGGACTACTTGAATGATCAATTGTTTTTATCTCAAGCATTTTCAGATCAATTAGAGATTTTTGAAGCATTTAATTCTGAAGGGATTGGGCTTGCAAGTCTACCTAGCTTTAGTAATGGTCAGGAAAGCTTATACGCTAAAATTTTCCAGGTTATCTATCGTGAGGTTATTAGTGATACTGAAACTTCCAAACCTGATCGGAAAGTTTTAACTCATTTTGAGTTTGCTCAGTTTATCGAGCTTTATTATAGGGAGAAATTCTTATTCCTTGGTAAGCAACACGACCTCTTAGATCATGTGGAAAGCAGGTTGTTGTTTCCTAATTCATCATTAATCCCGGTATTTGATTTGATCAAAAGCTTTCAGGGTCGTTGTGGTGATGAGGGCTGGGAGGTTTTTATAGAACGTCTCCATGAGTCTTTAGGTGAAGTCGAGTGCGATAAGTTTTTGTCTCGTGACTTTTTGTCGGCAATCGGTTTTTTGCAGAAAGAGGCTGTCCTTCAAGAGGGCTTATATTTTGCAGAATCTTCAGTTGAGAGCTATCCAACCCAAGGGGCGCTTTTAGTTGCCAGCTCTAAATTGTCAAGCGCCTATTTCTCAAGATTGAACCATAAGTATCAGTTTGAAGCAGTCTTGGAGTACGGCGCTATTCGGCAGGTCGATATTGACTTTGAGCCTTCAAAGGTAGTTTCAATATCTATGCTTATGCCAAGTCCAGGGTCGCCATTAGATATGAAGGCGTATGGCGTCTGTAATCAAGTAAGTCTTGATTATTTCGATGAGTTTTCTAGGTTGTCAGGATTTGATGGATGGCAGAAAAAATTCATAACGGAAGTGTTTGCTCTTGCGCTTGAAGATCTGTTTTACGGGCATGTTAAAAGACTAGTAACCTTGATCGAATATGTAAAGGTCTCGGGATTTAGCCGTGTTGTTGTTCCATACAGGTTGCATGAGTTTTCTTTTGCCTGCTCTATCGCACATGCGCTTAGAGTAGTGTTGGGTGTCGAGTGTATATTGGAGCGTGATTATGGAGTTTTTGATCGGGGTCGTTATTTTTCGTTTGCTGCGAGAGCTGATTTACCTTCGTATAATCTGTCCGCTGCAATAAAAAGCTATTCAAGTTATAGGTTGAATTCTGCTGATTCTGCTGATTCTGGTGATGAAGATGCCATGTTGCTTCTCGCTTCGCTGGGGGATGCTGCTTACTATAAGTCTGCGGTTGAGATTCTAAATGCTTCAGATTATAAAATTAATTATATTCTGAATCTGGGTGATAGGCTTATAGGTCGCTCTTTTTTTTCTGACCGGAATGTGCTTGTTGATGATGAGTTGTCCGGAGGCAGGCGTCCTTTTGGTTTCGTATTTCCAGACTTAGAAGGTATGGTGTTAAGTAGGTTGAGGCCGGGGGGAGAGTTTTATGCTTACTCACAGCTTTTTCATCATGTGTTTAATAATTACTTATCTAGTAGGTTGTTAAGGCTCAAGGCTCAAATTGATATTGCATTGTCCTATTTTGATGGGAGAGCGCTGTCTTCCGTCGTGACGATACCTGGACGTGCGCCGGTTTCGCGTGCGCTCACTTTAATAGCTTCTCGCTCAGGCCTGAAAACTGTAGATGTGCAAGCTTTCTTTATATCTCCAATGCCGAGGTACAAAGGAAGTTTGGCTGATAGCTATTGCGCAATTACGCGGGATCAGCTTGATTTATATGTTGATTTTCACCAGCGTGAACGAGACCAGCGTCTATATCGCATTGGGTCGTTAATGATGGATAATCAGCTTTCAGCTGTTGTTGATCGCGCTCCTGATGGTCCGCGCGCTGAGTACAAAATTGGGTTAGATAAGTTCGTTATTTTTTTTGCGGAGCAGCATGGGGATGGTGGTTATAGCTTGGACATTGCGGAAAGATTGATATCGTCCCTATCTTCTTTGATGTACTTGATTATAAAAATTCATCCGCGTAGCCCTGTTAGTTCAGTCAATAATCTCATGGAGCTTGTTCGAATTTACAATAAGACCTCTCAGGTATTAGTTACGCAGTCTGGACATCTGTATAAATTGATCGTTGCTTCTGATGTGGTTGTTACTCAGTTTAGTAATGTTGGTCTAGAAGCGGCAGTGCTGCGTAAGAAGGTGCTAAGCGTATTGATTTCCGGTGACCAACCTGTGCTTGATTTTGGTGCTCTTGGTATTGCCGATGTTGTATATAGTCTTGATGAAATGTGTGTTTATATAAGTGGCTTGACGAGATCTAAGGTTGCTGAGGTGGCTCCCTACCTTCTTGAAAATCCTGAGCTTGGTGATGGATGTGCAGGGAGTAGGGTTCTTGATATTTCACGTTGTGTAGGATTTTATCATGACGGTGTCGGAGCGCCTTAAGTTTATAAATTTGATGAGTTTAGATTGTATGAAACGAGTTTTCGATATTTTTCTTGCCGCGGTATCTCTAATTTTGGGTGCTCCATTGTTTTTGATACTTATTGCTATTGTTTATTTTGATCTTAGACACCCTATTTTTTTTAACCAGCAACGTCCTGGTTATAAAGGAAAGCCTATTACAGTTTACAAGTTCAGAACCATGCACAAACTGGAGGCTGATGGCTTGCTGGGTATCGGGGATGCGGAGCGCATGACTCGTATCGGTCGATTTTTGCGCAGTACCAGTCTCGATGAGTTACCACAATTGTTCAACGTGCTTAAGGGGGATATGAGTTTGGTCGGGCCTCGCCCTCTGCTAATGGACTATCTGCCGCTTTACAATGAACGGCAAATGCGTCGACATGATGTCAAACCGGGCATTACCGGATGGGCTCAGGTAAATGGACGGAACAACTTGAGCTGGCAAGAAAAATTCGAACTGGATATTTGGTATGTCGAGAATCATTCCTTTTGGTTGGACTTGAAGATTTTGTTCTTGACGGTAAGTAAGGTCTTCAAGCGAGAGGGGATTTCTTCGCAGGAACACGTTACGTCTGTTCGTTTCGAGGGTAACGACCAGTGAAAAAACTTGCGGTTTTTGGCGCGAGCGGCCACGGCAGAGTCGTGGCTGACGTTGCAGAGTGTTGTGGCTGGGAGGTGATATTTTTTGATGATGCTACGCCTAAACAGGGGGCTACTTTAGGGCTCCCTTATGGCGGGACGTTCATCGATCTGTTGCGCTGCAAGGAAGATTTTGATGGCGCTTTCGTCGCCATTGGAAATAATCGTATACGCCTTGATAAAGGCCAAGCCCTGCTGGCCGAAGGAGTGGTTGTGCCCTCCCTGATACACCCATTAGCGATCGTCAGTCGGTACGCCCGGGTCGGAGACGCTTCTGTTATCATGCCCGGTAGTGTGGTGAATGCAGGGGCCTGTATCGGTTTTGCCTGCATCGTAAACTCGTCAGCTAGCGTCGATCACGATTGCGTGCTGGAGGACGGCGTGCATATTTCTCCAGGCGTGCGCTTGGCAGGCGAAGTGTTTGTTGGCAAGCGTAGCTGGGTTGGAGTCGGTGCCTCAGTACGGCAGCAAATACATATCGGCGCCTCTGCCATGGTCGCTGCTGGGGCTGTTGTAATTAAGGATGTAGAGGATAACGCCACGGTTGCTGGCGTGCCCGCAATTAGGATGAGGTAAGCACGAGGCTTATGTTAGGTACTTCTTTTTCCCCTTGGCCAAGCTTTACCGAAGAGGAGGCTGACGCGGTTCGCGCCGTCATTCTCTCCAACCGGGTTAATTACTGGACTGGCCAAGAGTGCCGCAATTTCGAGAAGGAATTTGCACAATGGGCTGATAGCGAGTTCGCCATTGCGTTGAGCAACGGTACCGTCGCGCTCGACTTGGCCTTGAAAGCATTAAGTATCGGCACTGGTGATGAAGTGGTGGTCACGTCGAGAACCTTCCTTGCGTCGGCGTCTTCGATTGTAACTGCTGGTGCCACACCTATTTTTGCAGATGTAGATGCCGACTCACAGAACATCACTGCTGAAACGATTCGTGCCGTATTGACACCCCGAACTCGTGCCGTCATTTGTGTACATCTTGCGGGTTGGCCTTGCGACATGGATTCGATTATGGCGCTTGCCAGCGAGTATGATCTGAAGGTCATCGAGGACTGCGCGCAGGCACATGGAGCTACTTATAAAGGGCGCTCCGTGGGGTCTATCGGCCATGTGGGTGCATGGTCATTTTGCCAAGACAAGATCATGACTACTGGAGGCGAGGGTGGGATGGTTACTACCAACGACCGCGCACTTTGGAAGCGGATGTGGTCTTACAAGGATCATGGCAAAAGTTGGGAGGCCGTGTATGAGCGAGAGCATGCTCCTGGATTTCGCTGGTTACACGATAGCTTCGGCACTAACTGGCGCATGATGGAGACCCAAGGGGCAATTGGTCGGATTCAATTGCGTCGTATGTCTGACTGGCAAGCTGCGCGTTCAGATAATGCCGAGAAAATCTGGTCCGTTGCCCGACGCTTGCCGGGATTGCGTGTACCCCTGATTCCCGAAGCTGTCACGCATGCCGCCTATAAATGCTATGTATTTGTCGAACCCGATCAGCTTAAGGCCGGGTGGTCGCGTGATCGTATCCTCGGAGAAATGGTGTCACAAGGCGTGCCCTGTTTTTCGGGTTCCTGTTCCGAGGTATACCTTGAGAAGGCATTCGATAATACGAATTGGAGGCCTGTTAAGCCATTGGTTGTCGCCAAGGCGTTGGGCGAGAATAGTCTGATGTTTCTGGTTCACCCAACATTATCCGAGTCGGAAATTCAGAAAACCTGCCAGGTATTGACAGATGTGATGAACCAGGCCGCAGGCTAGCTTCATGCATCGCTCTATTATGGGTTTTCACATTCGAGATTTACGATAAGGAAGATTGACGTGAAAGGAATTTTTTCTGTTTTTGCCGCATCTGTTTTTTTGCTGGCTGGTTGTGAACCAGCAACGGTCTCAGCGGTATCCGATGTTCAGTACGCCTCGAAAGATGCCACTTTGGAGTTGAATCGGATTCAATTGCCAGACGGCAGTGAAATATCTTCCGTTGGTCGTTTGTTTCAATATCAATTTCTGCAAAATGAGCGCGGTGAGTTTGATCGCTACACCATTCATTCTAACGATAGCTTGATGTCCGTCGAGGGCTCGGTTTTTGCGCAACTTGCCAAGGCTGGCTATGCGCGGCGGGTTCGGGCCGAAATCCCAGGGCGCTTTGTTGTTAACTATATAAAGAAAGGAATCGCCCCTGTCACTGCTACTTATACAGTGCACACCGTGAAAGCTGAGGGTTCAGCGGTAAAATCCCAGGTTATATTCACTTGGAAAGCTGCAGGCTGATTGGGGACTGTTCTGCTTGAACCCGAGTGTTGTGCTGAGCACCATGCCTGTATGCTGGTTTGCTAAGGGTCATTCGGGTGGAGTAGATGCTATCGATGATACCTAACTGGCTTCTAATTGGTTGGAGGCTGATCCAGTGAAGAGGATGGCGACAAAGCTTCTTCCGTGAAATTTCCCGGTTAGCCCCATGTATGGGGTGGTTTCGGCCGCTCAAGGAATATGAGGATATTTTGTGTTAAGGGTTGCTGAAAACGTCCGTGCTCGCCTAGTGGCACTGCCGCGCCGCCACAAGCGGGTTTTGCAGGTGGCTGTGGACATATTACTGCTGTGGATCGCATTGTGGTTGGCTTTCGTGGTGCGCTTGGGGGATTTCAACAATATTCACCCATTCAAGGGACATATGTGGTTGTTCGCGCTTGCGCCAGTCGTGTCCATCCCGTTATTCGTGCGTTTTGGCATGTATAGGGCGGTGATGCGATATTTCGGTAACGACGCGCTGATGGCGATCTTCAAGGCCGTTTCTCTGTCCGCGTTACTTCTCGCCTTGGCCGTGTATTGGCACCGTGATGCGCCTGCGATTATACCGCGTTCAATGGTTTTCAATTATTGGTGGCTGAGCTTAATGCTAATTGGCGGATTGCGCCTCTGCATGCGCTACTACTTTATGGGAGATTGGTTCTCGCCTGAACAGCCTTTCAGTTTCAGCAGCCGCGATGCGCATCTGCCTAAGGTTGCTATTTATGGAGCCGGCTCCGCGGGTAATCAGTTGGCTGCGGCGCTGCGCATGGGGCGTGCCATGCGGCCTGTTGCCTTTATTGATGACGATACCAGCATCACTAATCGAACAATTGCTGGGCTTCGGGTTTATTCGGCCAAGCATATTAAGCAAATGATCGATGAAACTGGCGTTGTGGAAATCCTGCTGGCGATGCCGTCCGCGTCCCGTACTCGGCGGCGTGAGGTGCTGGAGACGCTTCGGCAGTTTTCTTTGCACGTTCGTACTGTGCCCGGGTTCATGGACTTGGCAAGCGGCCGCGTGAAGGTAGAGGACGTTCAGGAGGTTGAGGTCGCTGACCTCTTGGGGCGTGATGCAGTACCACCACAGAAGGCGCTCTTCGAACGCTGCATTCGTGGTCAAGTGGTTATGGTGACTGGTGCCGGCGGCTCCATTGGTTCCGAACTATGTCGGCAGATCATTACGACCGGCCCGAAGACGCTGCTGCTGTTCGAGCATAGCGAGTACAACCTCTACGAAATTCACAGCGAGCTGGAACAGCGAATTCGCCGTGACTCTCTGGCGGTGCGCTTGGTGCCAATTCTGGGGTCGGTACGCAATCAGAATCGCCAGGTGGAGTTGATGCGCGCTTGGGGGGTAAACACCGTTTATCACGCAGCAGCTTACAAGCATGTGCCGATGGTCGAACACAATGTCGCAGAGGGCGTGCTGAATAACGTTTTAGGTTCACTGTTTACGGCTCAGGCTGCTCTGTGTGCTGGGGTTGAGCACTTCGTTCTTATTTCCACCGATAAGGCTGTACGTCCCACTAATGTAATGGGTAGTACCAAGCGCTTGGCTGAGATGGTGCTGCAGGCGCTGAGTCTGGAAACTGCGCCCGTGTTGTTCGGAGACAAAGAGGGGCTTCATCAGGTCAACAAGACCCGATTCACAATGGTGCGGTTCGGCAACGTGTTGGGCTCTTCCGGCTCTGTGATTCCACGCTTTTATCAGCAGATCCGTAAAGGTGGGCCGGTCACGGTTACTCACCCGAACATCACTCGTTACTTCATGACCATTCCCGAGGCTGCGCAGCTGGTAATCCAGGCGGGCTCCATGGGCAAGGGCGGAGATGTGTTCGTGTTGGATATGGGGCAGCCCGTGAAGATTGCCGAGTTGGCCGAAAAGATGATTCATCTCACTGGCCTTAGCGTAGCGTCGGACGATAACCCCAGTGGCGATATCGCCATCGAGTTCACCGGCTTGCGTCCTGGTGAGAAACTCTATGAAGAGTTGCTGATCGGCGACAACGTGAGCCCCACCGATCACCCGATGATCATGCGTGCCAATGAAGAGCACCTGCCGTGGGAGACCTTCAAGGGGGTCATGGCCGATCTTATCAAGGCGGTTGAGCAGGACGATTACGACCGCGTTCGGCAATTGCTGCGCGATACTGTTAGCGGCTACACCCCAGAGGGTGAAATAGTGGATTGGATGCATCTGCGCCGCGCGGCGAAAAAGCCGTTGGAGTAGGGCGCTTCGGCCTTAGTTTCGGCATTGCCCTCACGATTCTGCGCGGGGGGCGCCTCCTAAGGCCATGGATCTTATGTTATGGCGAGCACCCTCAGTTTTATTGGTTGCAACGAGAGACCGCTATTTCAGCTGATTTGTGAATCGACCTACGGCGCCGACGACCTGTCGTGCACCTTCCTGGATCTCGATGATCACTGAGCCTGCTTCATTGGCCAGCATCAATCCCTGTTCCGCTTTTCCTCGGCTGTTAGCCATGCCGTGAATGGCTGCGTCGGTTAAGCTCTGGTTTTGCTGAACCACGGTTACGATTTCCTCGGTCGCCGTGCTGGTGCGACCTGCCAACTGGCGAACCTCGTCGGCCACCACCGCGAAACCGCGACCTTGCTCACCTGCTCGGGCTGCTTCGATGGCAGCGTTTAGCGCCAGCAAGTTGGTCTGCTGGGCGATGCCGCCGATGGTTTGGACTATCGAGCTGATCAACAGCGATTGTTTGCCCAGCGCCTCAATTCCAGCTGAGGCGGACTGCAGTTCATCGGAGATACTTCGCATCGTTTGTACTGTGTTCTGTACAACCTCAGCACCACGTCGTGCGCTGACATCGGTCTGCTGTGAAATATCAAAGGCGATGGTTGCCGCGTGACTGACCTCCTCTTCGCGGGCCAGCTGCTCAGTGATCACCGTGGCGAACTTCACGACTTTATATAGCTGGCCTTGTGCGTTGTGCACGGGGTTGTAGGTTGCTTCGAGCCACACGACTCGACCATTGCTGTCCAATCGTTTGAAGCGATCCGCGACGAAGTCACCCCGATTAAGGGTGGCCCAGAATTCTTTGTACTGCTCTGAAGTTTTCTCGGCGGAATCGCAGAAGATGCTGTGATGCTTGCCCTTTATCTGCGCAAGGCTGTAGCCCATGGCGTTTAGGAACTGATCGTTTGCGGTCAAAACCTGGCCGCTAAGGTCAAATTCAATGACTGCTGAGGAGCGCAGGAGTGCTTTTATGAACGCAGCATTCTCCGCTGAGACGTCGACAGTCTCGGTGATGTTCGAACCAAAAGCATGGATGCTTTGCAGTTGACCGTTCTCATCAACAATGGGCTGCCAAAGGCCCCTGAACCAGGCCAAGCTGCCGTCTGCGCGCTGAAAACGGTACGTATCAATGACGGAATCGTGATTGTTCACGCTGTCCAGCAATTTACGGTAGCAGTCCATTTGCCTGACATACGGTGGGATGAACGTATCTATGGGCTTACCCAGTACCTGATCGGCTTGGCAACCGAGCATGTTCAGAAATGCGTCGTTAACCTCTACAACGCGATACTGGCTATCAAGCACTGACCGTACTAGACATGTCTCTATGCCCTTAATCAGTTGGCGACACACTGAAACTTCAGCTTGCAGCGCCTGTAATTCCTTTTTCAAGCGAGTATTGAACATGACCGTACCAATCCATGAGAGGGTAATAACGTGCTATCGGCAATATTAGCTGATACCTGAAAAATATCTTAAGAGCCTCAAAACATGATTCATGTTTGTGTCGCGTCTTAAAAATTAAAAAGAGCCATTCGGCGCGCTAGCACTTGCAGCCATCCATAAGCTTTGTACGTATTCGCACCTGCAGCGTTACCTGTGGTGGCTTTGAGGCTTAAACAATGAGGCGTTTCAGTTGGATAGCGGCATGACTCATTCTGCGCAAGTCTCCAGGCGGTATATCGGTGATGCGTGATGTGAGTACCGTTAACGCAGATAGGTTGGGCTTCAAGCGCCACTTGGTACGCCCGACTGTTTGGTAGGCCTTCCTGACTCTACTTGTGTGAGTCAGGAAGGCAGCCACTGATGCGACAGCAATTGGACGTTATCTTTTGTTCGAGCCGCCTATCTAGGCGGCGGTCGTAAAGGTGCAAGCGTCTAGCTGTCTCTTTCTCTGTTACCCACCAGGCTATCGACGGTCGGT
Source organism: Pseudomonas sp. PME37.24/006 (assembly GCF_055556635.1). Classification (NCBI taxonomy): domain Bacteria; kingdom Pseudomonadati; phylum Pseudomonadota; class Gammaproteobacteria; order Pseudomonadales; family Pseudomonadaceae; genus Pseudomonas; species Pseudomonas sp. PME37.24/006. The sequence goes on along the minus strand of NZ_JBVHNL010000002.1, from coordinate 634,638 downwards.
ACTCGGGTGTCCGGCTCCATTTGCGCGTCATGCTCCAACTGGTGGCTGAATCGTTCCAATGAGCCGTTTTCTGGTTGGGCGTCGCTGGCGAATACCGGCGGGCTGAGCAGGTAGGCACCCAGCAGGCGGGAGAGGGCGGCGAGGCTGTCGATATGGGTACGTTCGTAGCCGTGGGTAGCGTCGCAGCCGAAGGCGATCAGCGCGGTGCGGATGTCGTGGCCCGCAGTGACCGCCGATTGAGCATCACTGTGGTAGTAGCGGAACAGGTCGCGGCGTACCGGAATCTCGTTCTCGCTCGCCAGCCGCAGCAGTTGCCTAGACAGGTGATAGTCGTAAGGGCCGCCGGAGTCGTGCATGGCCACGCTGACGGTGTGCTCGGTAGAGCGTTGGCCTGCGGCGACCGGGGCGATGTCGATGCCGACGAATTCGCTGACGTCCCATGGCAGGGCTGCAGCAGCACCGGAGCCAACTTCTTCGGTGATGGTGAATAGCGGGTGACAGTCGATGTGTGGTTCTTGGCCGCTTTCTACTACCGCTTTGAGGGCGGCGAGCAGCGCGGCGACGCCGGCTTTGTCGTCCAGGTGACGAGCGCTGATGTGGCCGCTCTCAGTGAACTCGGGCAGTGGGTCGAAGGCCACGAAGTCGCCGACGGATACGCCTAGGCTTTCGCAGTCGGCACGGCTGGCGACCAGGGCGTCCAGGCGCAGTTCGACGTGATCCCAGGAGATTGGCATCTGATCCACTTCGGTGTTGAAGGCGTGCCCAGACGCCAGCAGGGGCAGCACGCTGCCGCGCAGTACGCCGTGGTCGCTGAATACGCTGACGCGGCTACCTTCGGCGAAGCGGCTCGACCAGCAGCCAATGGCGGTCAGGCACAGGCGACCGTTGTCCTTGATTTCGCGCACCATCGCGCCGATGGTGTCGAGGTGCACAGACACCGCCCGATCGGGGCTGTAACGGCGGCCTTTGAGTGTGCCGCGGATGGTGCCGCGCCGGGTCATTTCGAAAGGAATACCGATTTCCGTCAGGCGCTCGGCGACATAGCGCACGATGGTGTCGGTGAAGCCGGTTGGGCTGGGAATGGCGAGCATTTCCAGCAGTACTTTCTGCATGTACTCGAGGTCTGGTTCAGGAATTTGCGACATGGGATCTCCATCTATGACGGGGATGGGCCGCCGAGCGGCGTCAGTCTTGGGTGAATGCTTTGACGCCTGTCGACGGACGGTAAAATCAGGTCTGTGTTACATGCTGACCTGCGATGGCTGTGAGGGTTTCAAAGAGCTTTGGAGTTATCGGCGCCTTTGTTCGCGCCGAGGGCGACGCTCCTACATGGTGTGAATTGCACCCCGTTGTAGGAGCCGCGCCCCCCGCGGCGAATCGTTTGGGCTATGCCGACATTGCGGTATGGCCGCTGTCGTTCGCGCCGGGGCGACGCTCCTACGCGATGCGCCGCAACTGGCGGATACCTCCGATAGCTCGCGTTATGCTCAATCGCCTACGCCATGGCTGAGCGGGAATAGCAGGTCAATAAAGCGCTCTGCGGTGGGCTGCGGTTCGTGATTGGCGAGGCCGGCGCGTTCGTTGGCTTCAATGAACACGTGCTCGGGCTGATCCGCTGCCGGCACCAGCAGGTCGAGGCCCACTACCGGGATATCCAGCGCACGAGCGGCCTTGATAGCGGCTTCGGCGAGCGTGGCATGGAGGATGCCGGTGACGTCCTCGAGAATCCCGCCGGTGTGCAGGTTGGCTGTCTTGCGTACGGCCATGCGCTTGCCCTGGGGCAGCACGCTGTCGTAGTCGAAGCCGGCCGCGTGCAGGGTTCGCAGGGTTTCAGCATCCTTGGGAATGCGGCTTTCGCCACCTGTGGCAGCCTGGCGGCGACGGCTTTGCGCGTCGATCAATTCGCCGATGGTATGGCGGCCGTCGCCCATTACTTCTGCCGGGCGGCGGATCGCGGCGGCGACCACTTCGAAACCAATCACCACGATGCGCAGGTCGAAACCCTCGTGATAGCTCTCCAGCAACACGCGTTCGTCGAAGGGGCGGGCGCGCTCGATGGCGGCTTGCACATCGGCTGGCGTGCGCAGGTCGACGGCCACGCCCTGGCCTTGTTCGCCGTCTACCGGCTTGACCACCAGGCTGCCGTGTTCGGCGAGAAATGCCGCATTGTCTTCAGCGCTACCTGCCAGGCGCTGTGCCGGCAGGCTGAGGCCGGCGCGGCTGAGGGTGCGGTGGGTGAGGCGCTTGTCCTGGCACAGGGTCATGGTCACGGCGCTGGTCAGATCAGTCAGCGATTCGCGGCAGCGGATGCGCCGGCCACCCTGGCTGAGGGTGAACAGACCGGCTTCGGCGTCATCGATCTGTGCGTCGATACCGCGCCGGCGCGCCTCGTCGACGATGATGCGCGCGTAAGGATTGAGGTTGTCGTCAGGGCCGGGGCCGAGGAACAGCGTCTGGTTGATGCCGTTCTTGCGTTTGACGCTGAAGGTCTGCAGCTCGCGGAAGCCCAGCTTGGCATACAGTTTTTTGGCCTGGCCGTTGTCGTGCAGCACGGACAGGTCGAGGTGGCTCAGGCCGCGGCTCATGTAGTGTTCGATCAGGTGGCGCACCAGCACCTCACCAACGCCGGGGCGGCTGCAGGTGGGGTCGACCGCCAGGCACCACAGGCTGCTGCCGAGTTCCGGGTCGTGGTAGGCCTTCTGGTGATTGAGGCCCATCACGCTGCCAATCACTGCGCCGCTGTCTTCATCTTCTGCCAGCCAGTAGACCGGGCCACCCTGGTGACGCGGAGTCAGTTTTTCTGTATCGATGGGCAGCATGCCGCGGGTCTGGTACAGGCAGTTGATCGCCTGCCAGTCGGCTGGCGTCTGCGCGCGACGTACGCGGAAGCCACGAAAGCCGCGTCGGGCTTGACGGTAGTCGCTGAACCAAAGGCGTAGGGTGTCCGACGGGTCGAGAAACAGTTGCTGTGGCGCGTAGGACAGCACCTGTTGTGGCGCTGCTACGTAGAGGGCAATGTCACGCTCACCGGGCTGCTCGCTGAGCAACTCTTCGGCCAGCACCGATGCATCGGGGAAGGTGTGCCCGATCAGCAGTCGACCCCACCCGCAATGCACGATCTGCGGCTGGCTGATGCCATCGCCATGTTCTTCGGCGAAGCGGGCCTGCAGGCGCTCGTAGGAGGGGGATTGACCTCGAAGGAGGCGTTGATTGTGGGCAGTGGCTCGCATTGGAGAGTGTTCCTTTGCTTTCGCATGTCCGGCATGCGCCGGCTATCGGTTGACCTGTCTGCGGATCCGCATCGAGGCGGATTCGGTCATTCCTGTTGGGTTGCGGGGGAGCCACTGGCTCCCCCGTCGTCGATCACAGTCCCTGTTCGCTCAGCCACAGGTTGAGTGCTGCCATCTGCCATAGCTTCGAGCCGCGCAGTGGCGTCAGTTGGCCTTGCGGGTCGGTCAGCAGGCGGTCGAGCATCTGCGGGTTGAAGATGCCGCGGTCATGCGCCGGGTCGACCAGCAGATCGCGAACCCAACCGAGCGTCGCGCCCTCCAGGTGCTTGAGGCCCGGCACCGGGAAGTACCCCTTCTTGCGGTCGATGACCTCGGAAGGGATGACCTTGCGCGCAGCTTCCTTGAGTACGTACTTGCCACCTTCGGGTAGTTTGAACTGACCCGGGATGCGAGCGGACAATTCGGCCAGGCGGTAATCCAGGAATGGCGTACGGGCTTCGAGGCCCCAGGCCATGGTCATGTTGTCGACGCGTTTGACCGGGTCGTCGACCAGCATCACTGTGCTGTCCAGGCGCAGGGCCTTGTCCACGGCTGCGTCGGCACCCGGCTGAGCGAAGTGCTGGCGGACGAACTCACCGGCCACGTCATCGGTCAGCCAGGCGGGTTGCACGCAGGCTGCATATTCATCGTGCTCGCGGTCGAAGAAGGCTTTGCGATAGGCGCTGAAAGCGTCTTCGGCGCCGTCGACCAATGGATACCAGTGGTAGCCGGCGAACAGCTCATCCGCACCCTGGCCGCTTTGCACCACCTTGCAATGTTTGGCTACTTCGCGCGAGAGCAGGTAGAAGGCGATGCAGTCGTGGCTGACCATCGGCTCGCTCATGGCGCGGAAGGCGGCTGGCAACTGGTCGAGAATTTCGTTCTCACCGATGCGCAACTGGTGATGCTGGGTGCTGAAGCGTTTGGCGATCAGATCCGAGTACTGGAACTCGTCGCCACGCTCGCCACCGGCATCCTGGAAACCGATGGAAAAGGTCAGCAGGTTGTCGACACCAGCCTCGCGCAGCAAGCCGACCAGCATGCTGGAATCGACGCCGCCGGAAAGTAGTACGCCGACATCGACCGCTGCACGCTGGCGAATCGATACGGCTTCACGCATGCCGTCGAGGGTGGCATCGCGCCAGTCTTCAAAGGTGAAGTTGGCTTCGTCCGCGTTCGGGCCAAAGTTCAGTGTCCACCAGATTTTTTGCTCGACCTTTCCGTTAATGTCGACGCGCATCCAGGTCGCTGGCGGCAGCTTCTCGACACCCGCAAGAATGGTGCGTGGAGCCGGTACCACAGCATGGAAATTCAGGTAGTGGTTGAGCGCGATGGGGTCGAGGGTCTTACCGATATCGCCGCCTTTCAGCAGTGCTGGCAGGCTTGAAGCGAAGCGCAGGCGATCTTTGGTCTTGGAGAGGTACAGCGGTTTCACGCCCAAGCGATCCCGGGCGATGAACAGCTGTTGGCTGTCGCGTTCCCAGATGGCGAAGGCGAACATGCCGTTAAGTTTGGGCAGCAGGTCGGCGCCCCAGGCGTGGTAGCCCTTGAGCAGCACTTCGGTATCGCCACCCGAGAAGAAGCGATAACCGAGCTGTTCCAGCTCGCCGCGCAATTCCGGGTAGTTGTAGATGGCACCATTGAAGACCATCGACAGGCCGAGATCGTTGTCGATCATCGGCTGGCCCGAGGCCTCGGCGAGATCCATGATCTTCAGCCTGCGGTGGCCGAAGGCAACCGGGCCGCGGCTGTGGAAGCCGTGTGCATCCGGGCCACGGGGGGCGAGGTGGTGAGTGATACGTTCAACGGCGGCCAGGTCGGCCGGTTGGTTATCGAAGCGTAGTTCGCCTGCTATTCCGCACATAGTCTATAAAGCCCGCGTATTTCCTGGGCTCTGTTCCTCCTTAACGTCAGTCCGTACCAGTTGTGTACCGGTTCTGAGTTCCAGCACGCTCCAGAGCGCACCGGAGATGATCGAGCATCAATGGAACCGATGCGCGCCATCGGCAGCACAGCAGTCCCGAGCTTTTTCGAGTCACCTCGGCGCAGGAATGTTCAATAAAATGACGGGGCAGGTGGTGCACGGCTTGCGAAGCCTCCCTTGCAGCCAGTGCTGGCGGCAACGCCGAAATCGCGGCATGGCCACAATCATTCGCGCCGGGGGCGACGCTCCTACGGATACGGTGCTGCGATCACGATTGTAGGAGCCGCGCCCCCGCGGCGAATCGTATGGGCAACACCGAAATCGCGGCACGGCCGCGATCATTCGCGCCGGGGGCGACGCTCCTACGGATGCGGCATTGCGATCACCATTGTAGGAGCCGCGACCCCGCGGCGAATCGCATGGGCGGCGCCACAATTGCGGCATGCCCGCTATAGCCAGACTGCATCCCAATGGGGATAGTCGCCTATTCGCTCTATCAATCCAGCGCGCAATGGGTTGGCTACGATGTAACGCGCGATGTGAAGTACATCGTCCTCTTTACGCACGGCGTGATCGTGAAAACCCTTTTGCCAGATTGGCTCACCGATACGTCTCGCCGACAGCGACTTCACTCTCCCGACCAGCTGCGACAAGGTTCCTTGCTGTAACTGAAAGAGCCAATGCAGGTGATCAGGCATCACCACATAACATAGCGTCGTGTGTGTACCCGCCACAGCGTCTTGCTTGATTACGTTGATCAGCATTCTTGCCTGGTGAAAGTCAGCGAAGACAGGTTTTCTATCCTGAGTCACCGTGGTTATCAGGTAAACCTGGCCATGGGCTGAGTACCTTCCCAAGCGAAGTCGATGGGCAAATCGGTGATTGGCGTTCACATTAATCCCTCCTTGGATCTACGTGTTTCGCTAGTGTCGTTCGCGACCGGCGCATTCGTTTTTGGCAAACAACAGGGATCTGCAGTGCGGCCGCGATTATTCGTGCCGAGGGCGACGTTCCTACGGATGCGGCATTGCGATCACCACTGTAGGAGCCGCGACCCCGCGGCGAATCGCAAGGGCAACACCGAAATCGCGGCGCGGCCTCGATCATTCGCGCCGGGGGCGACGCTCCTACGGATGCGGCATTGCGATCACCATTGTAGGAGCCGCGGCCCCGCGGCGAATCGCGAGGGCAGCGCCTGACTTGCGGTAAGGCCGCAACTTATTGGCGCGCCGCGCCAATCGGTAGATATCAGCCCTTGCGGATCAGCTGCCGAAGCATGAATCGGTTGGGGTGGCAGGCTTCGGCGACGTCCTGGGGCACTGGCAGTGGTTCGTCATTCAGCCAGGCGGCGATCAGTTCGCCGGACAGCGGTGCGGTGATCAGCCCACGGGAGCCGTGACCACTGTTGATGTACAACCCTTCCTGCCAGGGGCAAGGTACTTGCGGCACCTGGCGGGCGTCGCGGGCCAGCACGGCGTAGGCCTCGGCGAAGGCATCGGGGGCGGCTAGCGGTCCGACGATAGGCAGATAATCCGGGCTTGTGCAGCGAAAGGCCGCGCGACCTTGCAGCGTATTCGGCTCCAGCGTGTCGACCCGCAGGCGTTTGGCCAGGTCGCTGGATATCTCTCTAAGCAGATCCAGATTGCTAGCGTGTTCGGCGCTACTCGGCGTCAGGTCATCGCTATCGAAGTTGAAGCTGGCCCCCAGGGTGTGCTCGCCATGGCGAACCGGCGCCACATAACCTTCCGCGCACACGACCGTGCGCAGCGTGGTGCTTGCGGGCGATGCAGGCAGCCGGCTGATTTGCCCGCGGATGCGCTTGAGCGGCAGTTGTGCGGTTTGCTCGAAGTGGGTGATATCCGCTGCGCCACAGAGCACGACCACCGCTGCACTGGCGATCATTTGTTGACCGCTCCAGGCTTGCCATTCTCCGTCCACGCGTTTGAGCTGCAAGGCGTGTTTAAAGACATGCAGGCTCACGTTTGGATGATCGATCAGGTGCTGGCAGAGGGCTGGCGGGTGAACCCAACCGGCGTCGGGATAGAACAGCCCGCCGCTTGCCAGCCCAATGCCAGCCTGGCGTTCGGCCTCGTCACGATCCACCTGGGTCAGTAATGTTTCGGGAAAGGCAGCAGCGAGCTTGGCCTGACGCTGCGCTTCACGCTCGTCGAACGCCAGTTGCAGTACGCCGCAGTTGTCCCAGTCCTGCCCTTTGTGCAGGGCCTCAAGCAGGCGGCGTGTGTAACCGAAGCCATCGACGATCAATCGCGACAACGCTGTGCCGTGAGCGGAAAGCTTGAGGTACAGCACGCCCTGCGGGTTCCCCGAGGCTTCCTGGGCGATGGCTGCGTGGCGTTCCAGCACATCTACCTGCCAGCCGCGTGCGGCAAGGCTGGCTGCGCTGGCGCAACCAGCGAGCCCCGCGCCGATCACCAGAGCACGGCGTTCGACAGGGCGATACGCAGGGCGCGCGAACCAGGGCTTGCTCAAGGTGCTGGCTGCACCGCCGAAGGTGCCGCGCATGACTTCCCATTTCTTGCCAAGGCCCGGTACGCGCTTGATCTGAAAGCCAGCTTCTTTAAGCGCTCGGCGAACGTAACCGGTAGAGGTGAAGGTGCCAAGCGTGGTTTCCGGCGTGCTTAGCCGGGCCAGTTGGGCAAATAGCTCGGGCGTCCACATCTCGGGGTTCTTGGCAGGAGCGAAGCCATCGAGAAACCAGGCGTCGATCCGCGCACCAAGCTGCGGCAGCATGGCCAGGGCGTCACCGATCATCAGTGTCAGCACCACGCGGCCAGCGTCGAAAACCAGGCGCTGGAAGCCTGCGTTGACACCGACATAGCCAGCCAGCAATTGCTCGCTATAGCTCTGTAATGACGGCCACAAGGCCAGCGCGCGCTTCAGGTCGGTATGAGTGAGCGGGTGTTTTTCCACGCTGACGAAATGCAACCGTGCACCGGCAACGGCCTGTTGATCGAACAGCTCCCAGGCGCATAGAAAGTTCATGCCGGTGCCGAACCCGGTTTCGCCGATCACTAACTGCTCGCCGAGTTGCAGTGCCGCGAAGCGTTGTGGCAGGTCATTATTGGTCAGGAACACATAACGCGTCTCTTCCAGGCCGTTCTCCCGAGAGAAATAGACATCGGCGTATTGGCGCGACGAGGGTTGGCCCTGTTCGTCCCAGTCGAGTTGTGCGTGTTGATCGGCCATCGTGGCGTTCCTGGAGCAGGCAGGGCGGCGATTCTAGCAGGGGCGATGTGCAGAGCGAGCGCGTATAAGGCTGGCGTATCGCGTAGGAGCGCCGACCTCGGCGCGAATGATGGTGGCCATAACGCGATTTTGGCGTTGCTCATACGATTCGCCGCGGGGTCGCGGCTCCTACAATGCGATAGTGGCCATTGCGAAGACCCGTGTCGTGCCCCCGATTCGTGCGCAAGCGAGGCCGACTACAATCCCAAGCCTGGACATAGAATCTCCTACACCCTCCGCCTGGATCGAGCCTCGCGATGCTGAAGGCAACCCACCTGTGCATCGTGGCTTGCGCTGAAATGCCAACGGCCCCTAGTCTGGGGCATACATTTCAGGAAGAGGTGCTTATGTTCGAATCCGCCGAGATCGACCACATCATCGACAAGGCTACCTTCGACGCCGAAGAGCAAGTGCTGCGCGAGGCACTGCTCGAGGCGCAATACGCGTTGCGCGAGCAGGGGCGCTCGGCGGTGGTCATCCTGATCAACGGCATCGAGGGGGCAGGCAAGGGCGAGACGGTGAAGCTGCTCAACGAATGGATGGATCCGCGCCTTATCCAGGTCAGCACCTTCGATCAGCAAACCGACGAAGAGCTAGCCCGGCCAGCCGCCTGGCGTTATTGGCGGCAGCTGCCACCCAAAGGGCGTATCGGGATCTTCTTCGGCAACTGGTACAGCCAGATGCTACAAGGTCGCGTGCACGGCGATTTGAAGAAGGACGACCTCAATGGCGCCATTGACGGCGCGCTGGGTCTGGAGCAGATGCTGTGCAACGAAGACACGCTGATCTTCAAGTTCTGGTTTCATCTCTCCAAGAAACAGATGCTGGGGCGTCTCAAGAGCCTGCAGAACGATCCACTGCACAGCTGGCGCTTGAGCCCGCTGGATTGGCAGCAGTCGAAGACCTACGACAAGTTCGTGCGTGTCGGCGAAGATCTGTTGCGACGCACCAGCCGCGATTACTCGCCTTGGTACATCGTCGCCGGAGCGGACGCCAATTACCGCAGCCTGACTGTTGGGCGCGTTCTTCTCGAGGGTTTGCAGGCCGCACTGCGTGATACCAGCGAGCGCGCTCCGCTGCCCCATGCCACGCCACTGATGACCCGCACTGACCAGCGCAGCCTGCTCGACAGCCTGGACATGAGTGTGAGCCTCGCCAAGGCTGACTACCGTGAGCAACTGACTCGCGAGCAGGCGCGTCTGTCGCTATTGATGCGCGATAAACGCATGCGCCGGCACGCGCTGGTGGCGGTGTTCGAGGGTAACGATGCCGCCGGCAAGGGTGGTGCGATACGTCGGGTCGCTGCGGCGCTGGATCCCCGGCAGTACCGCATCGTGCCGGTGGCAGCGCCGACCGAGGAGGAGCGCGCCCAGCCTTATCTATGGCGCTTCTGGCGGCATATTCCGGCGCGCGGCAAGTTCACCGTGTTCGACCGCTCCTGGTACGGCCGCGTGCTGGTGGAGCGGGTTGAGGGTTTCTGCGAGCCGGCGGACTGGCTGCGGGCTTACGGCGAGATCAACGATTTCGAGGAGCAGCTCAGCAATGCAGGTGTGGTGCTGGTGAAGTTCTGGCTGGCCATCGATGAGAACACCCAGCTGGAGCGCTTTCGCGAGCGCGAGGCCAATCCGGTCAAGCGCTTCAAGATCACCGAAGAGGATTGGCGCAACCGCGAAAAGTGGCCGCAGTACCGCGAAGCGGTGGGCGACATGGTTGATCGCACCAGTACCCGCCTGGCGTCGTGGACACTCGTCGAGGCCAATGACAAGCAGTTCGCCCGGGTAAAAGTGCTGCGTACCATCAACGATGCGCTGGAGGCGGCGTTCGAAAAGAGCGAGCGTTAATACTGCCGATATCCGTGGCCCGTAGCCTGGTGTTGAGCGAAGCGATACCCAGGGTTAATAGCCAATGGGTTATGGCCTGAAACTGCCCGTGCTGTTGCGACTCTCGATGATCGCCAAGGCCTGCAGCATGCGGTCGATGTAGCGGGGGATATTTCGCTCGGCTTCATCGCGGGAGAAGTAGGGGCCTTCGAGGGTGCCCTCGCGCGTCGTGAAGAAGAAGCGGCCATTGATGGTGCTGACCCGGTCACTGCGAAAGTGAGTGGTCTGAACCGTATCCTCTGCGCGCTGGGTAGTCATATTAGTCGCCGCCCGTGAACGTACCTGCAGTGCAGTGTATCAGCGGATGGGAAATCTGCTGGCGACGCCATTATGGCTAGCTGCAGCCCAACAAACGTAGGAGCGTCGCCCTCGGCGCGAAGGATTGCGGCCTTGCTGCAATTTCGGCATTGCCCTGGCGATTCGCCGAGGGGGGCGCGGCTCCTACGGAGGTGATCGTGTAGGTGCGTCGTCCCGGCGCGAACAAGGGCACTCTGTGTTCAGCGCCGATTCGGCAAGGTCTTCTGCTTGAGGATATACAGGCTCACCAGCACAGCGCTGGTTAGCATGAACGCGCGCGCCCATACCAGTGGAACCAGCCAGCAGGAAACGCCTATGCTCAGCCACATCAGGCCGATGGCATAAATCTTGGCTTTGCGAGGAATGCCTTCACCCTTCAGATAGTCGCGAATCCACGGGCCGAGGTGAGGATGTTCGACCAGCCACAGATAGAAGCGTCGCGAGCTGCGCATAAAGCAGGCGGCGGCCAGCAGCAGGAAGGGAGTGGTGGGCAGCACCGGCAGGAAGATGCCGAGCACGCCCAGCGCTACGCTCAGCCAGCCGAGGGTCAGCAGGCTGTAGCGCAGCAGAGGGTTGCGTGTTTCGTAGGGTTCGCGCGCCATGTTGATGGCGTCGCTATCAGTGGTGGCGAGGTTTGAGCAGCGCCGGTTTTTCTTCAGGTGCATTGCACAGCAGGAACAGTGCGGTGAGCAGCTCCGGGATCTGTTCGACCATGCTATCGACCAAGTCGCGATCACGGGCAATCTCAGCGAACTCCGGCTGCTCATCGAACAGGCCCGAACCGACCATGATCGGTAGCAGCAGCTCGCTGACTTCGTCTTCGGCGTCGTCGAACCACACGGCTTCACGCAGGAATACGCCTTCCATGAAGCCAATGCACCAGCCGCGCAGGTCGGAGTCGTCCGGCTCGTCACCGAGATCCAGCTCACACGGTACTTCCGGCTCGTCATCGCTGGCCAGCTGGCGGGCGATATGCGACTGCAGCTGAATCAGAGTGGCTTCGATGTCATCGCGCTCTTCATCACTGCGGTAGTGCGGCGGCTCGGAGAACAGGGCGTCGATCCACTCACGGGTTTCGACCTTGTCCGGGCAGATGGAGAGGGCGGTCAGGTAACCGTGTGCGGCGACATAGTCCAGCGCTTCTTCGTGCAGTTCATCAGCATCGAGGAAGGCTTGCAGACGGGACAGTTGCTCGGCGAAGGACATCGGTGGCTACCTTGAAGAAGTAAACGAGGCTGAATTCTAGCAGGCTGTTGAAAAACTATCTGCGTTGCCGTTGCTTCGTTGAAAGCAGATTCGAAATGCTCATTTACAGCTCGTAAACTCCGCTTTCTCACCTGCTTTCACCTCGCACCGGCTGCCTCGCCTACGTTTTTCAACGGCCTGCTAGAGCAGACCAACCTACCCGGCCAGAGTTGCAGGCAAAACGGTGTGCTAAACGCTAAAAAACACATCGGTTGCCCGTCGCCGCGAGACTCTTGCGTATAATGCCCCGCTTGATTCGGAGACCCTACATGCTCGAGCAGGCGCAACGCATCCTCAAAGACGTATTCGGCTATGACAGCTTCCGTGGCCGCCAGGGTGCGATCATCGAGCGCGTGGCCAGTGGCGGCGATGCGTTGGTGTTGATGCCGACCGGCGGCGGCAAGTCGCTGTGCTTCCAGGTACCCGGGTTGTTGCGTGACGGACTGGCCGTGGTGGTTTCGCCGCTGATCGCGCTGATGGACGATCAGGTAGCGACTCTGGAAGAGCTGGGTGTCGCCGCGGTGGCACTGAACTCGACGCTGGACGCCGATCAGCAGCGCGATATCGCCGATCGCATTCGTCGCGGCGAGATCAAGATGCTCTACCTCGCCCCGGAGCGGCTGGTGCAGCCGCGCATGCTGGCCTTCCTGCAGCAGCTGAAGGTTGCCCTGTTCGCCATCGACGAAGCTCACTGTGTGTCTCAGTGGGGGCATGATTTCCGTCCCGAGTACCTGCAGTTGGGGCAGTTGGCCGAGCTGTTCCCCGACGTGCCGCGCATTGCCCTGACCGCGACCGCCGACATGCGTACCCGCGAGGAGATCGTCAATCGTCTGCATCTGCAGAACGCCGAACGCTTCCTGTCCAGTTTCGACCGCCCCAACATCTTTTACCGCATCGTGCCCAAGGAGCAGCCGCGCAAGCAGTTGCTGGCGTTCCTGGCCGCGCGCAAGGGCGATGCCGGCATCGTCTATTGCCTGTCGCGCAAGAAGGTCGAAGAAGTCGCGTCGTTTCTATCCGAGCAGGGCTTCCCGGCACTGCCATACCACGCTGGCCTGCCCAGTGAGCTGCGCGCCTATAACCAGAAACGCTTCCTTAATGAGGAAGGTCTGATCATGGTGGCGACCATCGCCTTCGGCATGGGCATCGACAAACCCAATGTGCGCTTCGTCGCGCACCTCGATCTGCCCAAGTCGCTGGAAGCCTATTACCAGGAAACCGGTCGTGGGGGCCGCGACGGTCTGCCCGCTGAGGCCTGGATGGCCTACGGCCTGCAGGACATGATCTTCCTCAAGCAGATGCTTGCCAATTCCGAAGGCGACGAGCGCCACAAGCGCGTGGAGCAGCACAAGCTCGATGCGATGCTGGCTTTGTGCGAGGAAACTCGTTGCCGTCGCCAGGTGTTGCTGGCCTATTTTGACGAAGAACTGCCGCAGCCCTGCGGCCATTGCGACAACTGCACCGACGGCGTGCAGACCTGGGATGCCACCGAACCGGCTCGCCAGGCGTTGTCGGCCATCTATCGCAGTGGTCAGCGTTATGGCGTCGGCCACCTGGTGGACATTTTGCTTGGCCGCGACAACGAGAAGATGCGTAGCCTCGGCCACCAGCATCTCTCTGTTTTCGGTGTTGGCAGTGCGCTCAGCGAAGGCGAGTGGCGCTCGCTGTTCCGTCAGTTGGTCGCGCGTGGCCTTGCGGATGTGGATCTGGAAGGCTATGGCGGGTTGCGCCTGTCCGATAGTTGTCGGCCCTTGCTACGAGGTGAGGTGACGCTGCAACTGCGCCGTGACCTCAAGCCGCAACAGAGCGCCAAGGCCTCAGGCAGCCCGGCACGGCAGTTGGTGCGTGGTGAGGAACGCGAGCAGTGGGACGCGCTGCGTGCCCTGCGCAAGCGTCTGGCCGAGGAGCACGGCGTGCCGCCTTATGTCATCTTCCCGGATGCCACCCTGCTGGAAATGCTGCGTAGCAAACCCAGCACACTGGCGGAGATGGCCCGTGTCAGTGGTGTGGGTGCTCGCAAGTTGGAGCGCTACGGCGATGCCTTCCTCGAAGTGCTGGCTGGCAACGGAACGCCGCAGCCGGTGGTGGATCTGCGTCACGAGCTGGTCAGCCTGGCCCGTGCCGGCATGACGCCTGCGCAGATAGCCAATCAGCTCGGTTGTAGTCAGAAGAGTGCTTACTCGCTACTTGCCGAGGCCATCGCTGATCAGCAGATTTCCCTTGAGCAGGCCCTCGATCTGCCGGAGGAGTTGCTTGGTGAGATACAAGACGCCTTTCTCGATGGCGAAGGTGAATTGCCACCCGTAGCGCAAATCAGCCCGCTGTTTGCCGGTCGTGTGGAGGAGGGCGTGCTGCATTGCGTTCGCGCAGCGTTGCAAGCCGAATTCGAAGCCTGATCGACGATTATTGACGCGACAGACTCTTATCTCGCAACGACTGCAATCTTGCTCTCTGCCAAAAGCTATGGTTAGCTCGCTAATAATTAGTTTTTGATAATTCCAAGAGCAGCCTCAATGTCCCAATCCGAACAACACCGTTTCGCCATGCAGTTGGCTCAGCTTTCCCGTTCCTGGCGCGCCGAGCTGGATCGGCGGCTCGCTGGCCTGGGGCTGTCCCAGGCGCGCTGGTTGGTGCTGCTACACATCGGCCGTTTCGACGAGTTACCGACCCAGCGTGAGTTGGCCCAGAGCGTCGGTGTGGAAGGGCCAACGCTGGCGCGCTTGCTCGACAGCCTGGAGGCACAGGGACTGGTCAGCCGCCATGCGGTACCCGAGGATCGTCGGGCCAAGAAAATCGCTTTGTGCCCGCCGTCCAAGCCGCTGATCGAGCAAATAGAAGCGATCTCCACGCAGTTGCGCGAAGAGCTTTTTGCTGGCATCGACGAGGAAGAACTGCGCCGTTGCCAACAGGTGCACGCACGCATTCTGGGTAATCTGGAACGCCGCTGATGCAGGGGCTGTCTCTCCTGCAGAGACGCTTCGGGCCGCACTATCCACAGTATCTTCTAGTGGTGCTGATGCTCGGCAGCATGGCGATGATTCTGGCGTCGACCAGCATCAATGTTGCCTTGCCAGCAATCATGGCCGACTTCAAGATTGGCCGTCCGCTGGCCCAGTGGTTGTCCACCGGGTTTCTCGCCGCGATGACTGCTGGCCTCTTACTGTCAGCCTGGGCCCAGGCCCGGCTTGGCGCTCGTGCTACGGCGCAGGCAGGTTTGAGTCTGTTTATCGTCACCTCATTGCTTGCACTGGTGGCCGATGCCGCCTGGCAACTGATCGGCTTGCGCATCATCCAGGGGCTGTGTGCCGGTATCGTCCAGCCGCTGGCGATGGTGCTGATTTTCCAGGTGTTCGCCGGCGGCGGCCGCGGCACTGCGCTTGGCACGTATGGCCTGGGCGTGATGATCGCGCCGACGCTGGGGCCGAGCATTGGTGGCTATCTAGTCGATGCATTCGACTGGTACGCGGTGTTCTGGTTGCCTTTGCCGATGTGCGTTCTGGCCATGCTCGCTGGGCAGTTTCTAATGCCCAGCGAGCGGCAGCGTGATACGCCATTTCTCGACCTCCGGGCTTTCAGCCTGCTGTGCATCGGCTTGTTCGCCTGGCTCGGTGCGCTGGCCGAGGCGCAGCGCTTTCCCTGGGGGCAACCGCAGGTCTGGCTGACCGGCCTGGTCGGCACTCTGGCGATGGCCGGCTTTCTATGGCGAAGTCGCTGTAGTGCTCGCCCGTTGCTGCCGCTCGGGCTCTGGCGACATGTTGGTTTTCGCAAGGCCAGTTGGGTAGCGCTCGCCCTGGGCATGGGACTGTACGGCACTACCTACCTGATCCCCCTGCACGTGCAGGCTATCGAGGGCTATAGCGCTGGTCTGGCCGGTTTGCTGTTGCTGCCCACGGGCATTCTGATGGGGGTGGCGTCTTTTCTTGGTGGCTGGTTGAGTGATCGGTTGTCCACCGCTGTGCTGCTGGTTAGCGGATTGCTGCTGCTGGCGCTTTCATCGTTCGGGCTGGGTTGGCTGGAGCCAGGAGCATCGTTTCTGGTGCTGTGCTGCTGGGCCTGTGTGGGGCGTATTGGTCTGGGTATCCTGCTGCCAGCACTGAGCACTGGAGCGCTGGACATTCTTGACCGTGAGCAGCTGGCACACGGAGCGGGGGCTATCACCTTCGTGCGTCAGTTGGGCGGTGCATTCGGCGTTAACCTGCTGACCTTCTTTCTGGAGTGGCGCCATCGCCAGGAGGGCGGCGATTTCGCTGCCGAGGTGGTGGCGTTTCAGCAGAGTTATTTGCTGATGGGGGCGCTGTTTGTCTTGACCGTTTTTGCCGCCTGGAACATTCGGCCGTCACAACGTTGACGGCGTTCACATAACTAGCCGTATTTCTGGCTTTTTGCGTATGATGGCCAGATGCTCGACTTCGAGTGGATTATGCGGGTTGAAAACTCGCAAGCCGTTGAATCGAGACCATACTCACTACTCGGTGGGACAAGGAGCGTTTGCCGACGCAGCGCTGTGCTACGCCGCATCTTGCAGGAAGGCCGATCCGGTTTCGGTTGCTGCAGCTACTCTTCGAGCGGAGTTATCGGGAGCTTTTATGACTCGTGTTCGTCACTTACTGATCGGCCTGGCATCGGGTTCGGCATTCTATTCGGGACTGGCGCCAGCGCTGGGGTTGGGTGAGATCACTCTGCATTCGGCGCTTAATCAGCCGTTGAATGCCGAGATCGAGCTGTTGGCGGTTGGCGATGACATGAGCGCTTCCGATATCAAGGTCTCACTTGCGCCCGCGGATGCCTTCAATCTTGCCGGTGTCGATCGCGTTTACTTCCTCAATGACCTGCGTTTCAGTCCAGTCATGCGTGGCGGCAACAGCGTCGTGCGGGTAGTTTCCAACCAGCCTGTGCGCGAGCCGTACCTGAATTTCATCGTTGAGTTGAAGCGTCCTGGCGGACAGTTGTTGCGCGAATACACGGTGCTGCTCGATCCGCCAACGTCTTCCTCGTATAGCAGTCAGGCGGCACCGGTCGGCAACAATGAGCAGTTCACGTCCTACGCGCCGCCGCGTCGTACGCCTATCGCCAGCCGTGGTGAGCGCTATCAGGTCACCAGCGGTGACAGCCTTTGGACAATTGCATCCAAGCTGCGAGTGGAAGGCAACCAGACCTCCCTGCAGGACTTGATGCTAGATATCCACGCCCTCAACCCACAGGCGTTCAGCAACGGTGACATTCACCGGCTGCGTGCCGGGGCTTCGCTATTACTGCCCGATCATGCACGCATGCCGGATGCCGCAGCGAGCCAGCCTACGCAAGCAGGCGCTGCACCACGTTCTGAAGCGCCTGCCGAGATCATTCCCGATACTGCGCCGCAACAGCCTGCCGAACCTCAGGTGGAAGTGATTGCGCAGATTCGCCGTGTCGAGGAAGAGGTCGCCAACCGCAGTGCCGAGAACCTGCAGTTGCAGCAGGATCTGCTGGTGGTGCAGAACCAGTTGAAAGACATGATGACGCGCATGGAAGCGCGTGACGAGCAGATTGCCCAGCTGTTGGAGCAACTTGCTCAGCGCCCGGTGCCTGTCGAGCCCGCTGTAGCCGCTGCTGAGAGCGCTGCGCCGACTGCCGCTGTGCAAGAGCCTGCCGTTGCACCTGCAACGCAGCCGGCTGCAGAAGGGTTCTGGAATCTGTGGAACGTGCTGCTTGCATCCCTGCTGGCGCTACTGGCTGTTGCTTTTTTGCTGTTCAAACGTAAGCGCAAGCCTGATCCCGAAGCGATTGCCGAGCCTGTAATCGTCGTACCACCAGTGGTTCGGGCTGCTGCACCTGAGGTTGTCGAACCTGTTGCGGTATCACGTGCCACGGTAGTCGACGTACCTCTGCCGGTGCGCTCCCCGGCTGTAGCGCGCACTGAGCCGAATTCCACAGATCCGCTGGACGGCGCCAATATCTATATTGCCTATGGCCGCTTGGGTGAAGCAGTAACTGCGTTGCGTCAGGCCTCCCTGGCTAACCCACAGCGTCTGGATATCCGCTTCCGTTTGCTCGAAGTACTGGCCCAGCAGGGCAACACCGCCGCCTTCGCCGAAGAAGAAGCGAAGTTGCGTCATGACGGTTTTGATAGTGCACGCATTGACCAGCTCAAGGGTCGCTATCCGGCTCTGTTTGTGTTGCCGATGGAAACCCTAGAACCTTCCGACTCGCAGGAGCCGTTGGGGGGGCTGGAGGAACTGACTCTGGAACTGGATGATGTGCCATCGTCAGCGCTGGAACAAAGCAAGGGGCAGGACGACGATTTTCAGTTGAACCTGGACGACCTGTCGCTGGATGCCGATTGGGATCTGGTCAACCCGTTCGAGAGCGGAGCTCGCAAGAAACGTGCTGGTGTAGAGCCCGGATCTTCCGCGGCCACAAGCGCTGAGCAGTCCACCGATATTTTCGGTCATGATGCCAACAGCCCATTCGCTGGCACCATGCTAGTGGAGGAAGAGGGGCATGAGGACGATTGGCTCGATCTGGATGATTTGCCTGCTGATGAAGCCGATGGTCTCGATCGTTTCGTCACCAATGAGGCGAACCTGACCAAGCTCAATCTGGCGATGGCCTACATCGAACAAGACGATCTCGAAGCTGCCTGCGATATCCTCAACGAAGTGCTCAGCGAGGGTGACGAGGAAGAGAAGCAGGAAGCCCGTGAGCTGCTTGCGCGTATTGCCTGATCTAATTCCTGATTGAAACCAAGCGCGGCCATGCCGCGCTTTTTCATGGGCGCTCGAATGGGCTGGCGCTAAGATGGCGGCCTTAGCAATGGAGCCGACTCATGACCCCTAACAAAGCCGAAGTCACCATCACCTATTGCACACAGTGCCAGTGGCTGCTGCGCGCTGCCTGGCTGGCCCAAGAGCTACTGTCGACCTTCGCTGATGACCTTGCCAGGGTCAGCCTGGAACCGGCAACCGGCGGCACCTTTCGCATCCAGTGCAACGGTGTGGAAATTTGGGAGCGCAAGGCTGATGGCGGCTTTCCCGAAGCCAAGGTGCTCAAGCAGCGGGTGCGCGACGTGATCGACCCGGCCCGTGACCTCGGCCATAGCGATCGCCCGGCAATGAATTGAGTCATTGCGCTAGGCCGTTTTCGGCACTGGCCCTGAACCTGCGTGAGCGGCGCTCATGCATACCGCCACGATGATCAGGCTGCCACCGGCAAGCATTCCAGGCGTTGGAGCCTGACTGAACAGCAGCCAGGCGAAGCTGATGCCGTAGACCGGCTCAAGAGCGAAAATCAGTGCCGCGCTGCGGGCTTTGACCACGCGCAGACTGGCTACAAGTAGGCTATGTGCCAGGCCTGTGCAGAGCACGCCCAGCAGAGCCAGCCAGAACCACTGTGGAGCTGCCAGGCCCTGCAGCGTCGCACCAGCGAATGGCAGTGAGCAGGCCAGGGCTACCAGATTTTGGCCGAGTGCCGCCTGGATCGGATCGACATGCGAGGCAATCGCTCGGCCAAGCAGCGATAGCAACGCGAACAGCAGCCCCGACATGACTCCCCAAAGCAGCCCCTGAGTGTTGCTGTTGCTCGCATCCAGCGCCGGCGCGACCATCAGCAGGCCGACGCTGACCAATGCAACCATCAGGTACTCGCCAGGCCGTGGGCGTTCGCCCAGCAGCACTTCGAGCAAGACCGTGAAGGCCGGAAAACTGGCGAAACCCAGGGTCGCGATGGCCACGCCGGACACCCGCACCGATTCGAAGAAGGTCAGCCAGTGAGCCCCCAGCAGCAGGCCACCAAGTGCCAGCCAGGCCAGATGACGGGCCGCGATGCGCAACGGTTTGCCCAGCGCGAGGAGAAACAGGCCCAGCGCAAGCACGGCGAACAGCGAGCGGCCGCTGACGATAGTCATGGGTGTGGTGCTCGCCAGTTCGCCGAATATGCCGGACAGGCCGAATGCCAGAGCGCCCAAGTGCAGGCCGAGCAACGCGTTGCGGGTGTTCATGCCAGGCGCGCGCCATTGGGCAGGGGCTTGTCGAAGCCGGCGAGGACAACTTTGTCGTCGCTGTCATAGACCCCCGTCACCACTACTTCAGAACGCACCCCGGCAATGCGTTTGGGGGCGAAGTTGCAAACGCACAGCACCTGGCGCCCAACCAGTTCGTCGGCGCTGTAGTGGGCGGTGAGTTGGGCGCTGGAGGTACGGATGCCCAGCTCGCCGAGATCCACCTGCAACACGTAGGCGGGTTTCAAGGCTTTTTCGTTGGGCGCCGCGCTGATGAGGGTGCCGACGCGCAACTCGACGCGTTCGAAGTCCTGCCACTCGATGATCTGCATGATACGTCTCCTGTTCTGGCCGTCACTTTAAAGGGCCGGAACAGGATCAGCTGTCGCGCGACTGGCGTTATTTGTCGCGAGGCTGGCGCTCGCGCAGCGCCTTGGGCGTTTCGCCGAATTGCCGGGAGAGGGCGGCGGTGAAGGCGCTCTGCGAGGTATAGCCGACCCGTGCGGCAATTTCGCCGACGCTCAGGCGGCTGTTGTGCAGCAGTTGGCGGCCCAGGCGCAGGCGTTTGTCGCGCACGTAGGCCATGGGTGTGAGCCCTGTCTCGTCGAGAAAACGGTTGTGAAAGCGCGCAGCGGAAAGCCCGGCAAGGCTGGCCAGATCCGCCACCTGAATGGGATGGGCAGCGTGCCGCTCGATATAGGCGTTCAGCACGCTAAGCGGCAGACCCAAACTGGGACGTTGATTGGCTTCTGCGCTTAGGCTGGCCAGCAGCAGAATAGAGCCCTGACGAGCGATCAGCGGATCGTTGATCGGGCTGGCGGCAAGCCAGTTGACCAGGCCGCTTTGCGTCACCGACAGCTCTACTTTCTGCGGCGCCTCCAGCAAGCGTTGGCTGGCATCGGCATGATCGCCGAGGTGATGCTCAAGCCAATTGCCTGCGGGTACGTCGAGCACCAGGCATTCGCTGCCATGGCGGCTGTCGCAGGCGTGGCGCGCACCGGCAGGCACCACCACCAGCGTTTGCCGGCTGATGCGACTGCCCAGGCCTTCAACCTCGAACTGCAGGTGTCCGCTCAGGCCGAAAACTAGCTGGGCATGGTCATGCTCGTGGCAGACGATGTCCTGATGGTAGTGGCGGACTGACAAGAGCGCTGACATGGCGGAGTTCCTCGAACGGTCGTGCCAGTTTACTCCGTGAATCGACGTTTTGGATGCGGACAGCGAGCGTGCATCTGCGAAAACGCCGCTGTCGTGATGCTGCTGTCATCGAATCGCCATGCCACGTTCACAATCATTTCACCGCTTTCGCTCAAGCTCGGCCGAAAATCTGCCGGAGATCGCCCGATGAGCATCGCACAACTGGTAAGGCCGAGCCGCAAGCAACGCGTCCGCACGCTGTGGATTTCCGATGTGCACCTGGGCACACGAGATAGCCAGGCCGAGCACCTGGCGGCCTTTCTCAAGCGTTATCAGGCCGAGCGTATTTATCTGGTGGGCGACATCATCGACGGCTGGAAGCTGCGCGGTGGCATCTACTGGCCGCAGGCGCATACCAATGTGATCAGACGCCTGCTGACCATGAGCAAGCGCGGTACTCAGGTGATCTACGTCACCGGCAATCACGACGAATTCCTGCGCCGTTATTCGAAATTGCTGCTGGGCAACATCCAGCTGGTCGACGAAGTCGAGCACGTCACCGCCGATGGCCGGCGCCTGCTGGTCATCCACGGCGACCAGTTCGACGTGATCACCCGTTACCACCGTTGGCTGGCCTTTCTCGGCGACTCGGCCTACACCTTCACGCTGGTGCTCAATCGCTGGCTCAACCACTGGCGGCGTCGCTACGGTTACGGCTACTGGTCGCTGTCCGCCTACCTCAAGCACAAGGTCAAGACGGCGGTGAACTTCATCAGCGATTTCGAGGAAGCCATCACCCACGAATGCGCTCGTCGCGGCTTCGACGGTGTGGTGTGCGGGCATATTCACCACGCTGAGATCCGCAAGCTGGGTGATGTCGAGTACCTCAACTGTGGCGACTGGGTCGAATCCTGCACGGCGCTGATCGAGTACCCGGACGGGCGCATCGAGCTGTATCGCTTGGCCGATGAGCAGGAGCGGCTGGCGCAACTGCAGGCAGACAAGGTCGCGGTCATCGAGCCAGCCGCATGAGGCTGCTGATCGTCACCGATGCCTGGGCGCCGCAGGTCAATGGCGTGGTCACCAGTCTGCAGGCTCTGGTCAGCGAGTTACGGGATATGGGGCATCTTGTCGACGTGCTTTCGCCGAGTGCATTTCGCTGCGTGCCCTGTCCGAGCTACCCGGAGATTCCCCTGGCCTGGAACCTGTGGCGCGTCGCTGCGGCCATCGAGGCCTTCGCTCCGGATTGCGTACACTTGGCGACCGAGGGGCCCTTGGGTTGGGCGGCGCGGCGTTGGCTGCTGCGCCGAGGCATGGCATTTTCCAGTGCGGTGCACACTCGTTTTCCCGAATACCTGACGACGCGATGTCCGTGGCTACCGCTGGGGTTGGGGTATGCCTATCTGCGTCTGTTTCATCGTCCCAGCCAGGCGGTGCTGGTCAGTACCGAACGATTACGCGAGGGGCTTGCCAGTCGAGGGCTGCAGCGCCTGGCATTATGGCGCAAGGGCGTGAATACCCGCCTGTTCGCCCCGAAGGTCTGTGCCCAGACGCCGGTGGCCGCGGTATTTCTGTACGTGGGGCGCATCGCGGCAGAGAAGAATCTGCAGGCATTTCTCGAGCTCGATCTACCCGGCGAGAAATGGGTGGTCGGTGATGGACCTCAGAGAGAGGGGCTGCAACAGGCTTATAGTCAGGTCAGGTTCTTTGGTTACCGGCACGGCGAGGAATTGGCCGAGTTCTATCGTCGCGCCAGTGTGCTGGTGTTTCCCTCGCTGACCGATACCTACGGCCTGGTGATGCTCGAAGCCCAGGCCTGCGGCACGCCGGTGGCAGCCTTCGCCGTGCCGGGGCCGTTGGATGTAGTGGTGCCCGGCGTGACGGGCGTGCTCGCCGACGATTTGCGTCAGGCGTGCCTGGCAGCGCTGGAGCTGGATCGCAGGCTATGTGCGCAGGAGGCCGGGCGACAATCCTGGCGCGCGTCGGCTGTCGAGTTTCTGGCCCGACAGCCACTGCTGAGTGGCGAGTCGCTGGATGTCGAATTGCCGCCGCGAGCCGCGGGGCTGGGCATTACATGATGATCTTGTCGCGCAGCTTCTCGGCAGCCTGCTGCAGGGCCTGGATGACCCGTTCCTTGTCGAAGTTCTGAATGCCGTTGGTATCCAGGTACATGGAGAACCCGGGCAACTCGTGTTCGACGTAACTGGAGGTGGCACCCAGGTCGCGGCGGAAGTCCACCACCTGATAGATCTGCACCGGCCGGGTGAAGCCCTTGACGTTGATCTGGCCCTTGTCGCGGCACATGATCACGTCTTTGATCAGCGAGTAAGTCTCGTGGGAGATCAGGATCTCACCGGCTTCGGCGGCGCTTTCCAGGCGGCTGGCCAGGTTCACGTCGCGACCGATGATGGTGTAGTCCATCCGCGTATCGGCACCGAAGTTACCGACGGTGCAGTAACCGGTGTTGAGCCCCATGCGGATCTCCAGCGGCTTGGTGATGCCCTGGGCGCGCCAGTGCTGGCGCAATACTTTCATGTGCTTGCGCATGGCGATGGCCATCGAGACCGCGGCCATGGCGTCCTTCTTGGCACCCTGGCTGCTCGGGTCACCGAAGAACACCATGACGCTGTCGCCGATGAACTTGTCGATGGTGCCGCCGAACTTCATGCAGATCTTCGACATCTCGTTGAGATAGGTGTTGAGCAGATCGGTCAGAGCCTCGGCTTCCAACTCTTCGGACAGCTCGGTGAAGCCGCGAATGTCGGAGAAGAACACCGTGAGCTTCTTGCGCTGGGTTTCCAGGCGCACGTGTTTCTTGCCGCTGAAAATCGACTCCCACACCTGGGGGGACAGGTACTTGGCCAGGTTGCGGGCCAGACGCGCAGCCTTTTCCTGCTCACGCTTGATCTCGATGCGTACCTGGCTGAGGCGGATGCTCTGCTGGTGTACGAAGTAGGCGGTTATGCAGATATACAGCGTGGTGAAGACGATACTGACCAGCGCCACCACCGCCGGTGTTTCCGGTGCGACGTGCAGGTCGGTGAGCGAGGCGGTGAGCAGAGCGCCGCTGCAGGCCACCAACAGCGCCAGGCCCATATCGCGCAGCCCGCCGACGATCAGGGCGCTGAACGTCAGCGTGAGCAGGCACATCAGGCTCGGCACCACCGAGAAACCCAACAGCGCTGCAGCGGCACCACAGTGCAAGGCATCGACGAACAGCAGGGTCATGATCGTGCGATGCGGGTGATCGTCCCTGAAGCGTTTGCTGATCCAGTAAGCCAGGTGCGGGTAGAGCAGGGCGTACGGCACCAGCCACAGCAACTCGTGGCTGAACACCTGCGCGTAGGTACCGGCGGCGACACTGGCGGCTACGGCGATGTAGGCCAGCACGCGGGAGTAATACTCGCGTGTGGGCAGCGCTGGCAGCCCGCCTGGTACAGAGGAAAGAGTTGCGTTCATTCGTTGATAACGATCCTTGCCGAAAATCCGACTGCATAACCGAACGCCAGGCTGGAGGCAGCGTGCGGAGCGGGTCAGCGCAAAGTCGGGATCATATACGCTGGGGCAAGGGCCGGCAAAGCTGGAATGCCATAAGACCCCGAACGGTCAGGTTTAACCGCTTGCCGGTCTGTGCGTGATAAACCTGCAGGATAAAAGGTCGCAGTTTTCTCGACAGCCAGTGCAGATTTTAAGATGTGCTTGTGACTGAAACGTCGAGTAACCGGTAACCAACTCCAGCCTCCGTGACGATAAAACCAGGGGCGGTCGGGTCGTCGCCGAGCTTCTGGCGTAGTCGGCCAACCACTACCCGTAAGTAATGGCTGTCTTCTGCGTGGCTCGGCCCCCAGACTTCGTTGAGCAAATGCTGCTGGGTCATTACCCGGCCCAAATACCGAGCGAGTAGCGCAAGCACGTCGTACTCCTTGCGGGTCAGGCTGATTTCCAGTCCCGCCAGTAATACACGCCGATAGGCAAAATCCACGGTGAGCGGGCCACTGCTCACCGTGGAAAGCTGCTCGCCAGCACTGCCTGCCTGGCGCATCAGCGCGCGTACGCGGGCGAGAAGCTCCTGAATGCCAAACGGTTTGGTCACGTAGTCGTTGGCTCCGGCATCCAGGGCCATGACTTTTTCTCGTTCGCTGGCGCGCACCGATAGCACCAGCACGGGCACCTGTGACCATTCACGTAATTCACGCAGTACGGTTTGGCCGTCCATATCCGGCAGACCGAGATCGAGAATCACCAGAGCGGGCTTGTTCAACGCCGCATGGGCCAGGCCTTCGCTGCCATTGGTAGCTTCCAGAACTTTGTAGCCTTGGGCGGTCAGACTGATGCGCAGTAACTTGCGGATCTGCGCTTCGTCGTCGATCACCAGAATGGTCGGTTGATTGCTGCTCATATCACGCGCCCTTCAAGTTACGACTTGATCAAGGAATGTCTAATTAGGTTCGTCAAACGCTTGCTCTAGTGCCGGTTGCGGATGCAACGGCAAATGCAGCGTCAAGGTTGCTCCACGACCGTCCAGCCCTTCGCCCACGGTCACCCGGCCGCCGTGGGCGCCCACCATACCCTGGCAAATCGCCAGCCCCAGACCGGTACCCTGGGCTCCGCGATCACCACGTGCCGCGGTGTAAAACATATCGAAAATTTTCTCCCGTTCATGCGGCGCAATCCCCGGGCCTTGATCACTTACGGCAAAACTCAACTCGTTAGCGGCACTGGCGACACTGATACGCAAACGGCCCTGATGGGGTGAGAAGCGCGCAGCATTCTCCAGCACATTGATGAGGGCTTGCTCGATAAGCGCGGCATGTACATACAGCAGTGGCAGTTCTTCAGCTAACGCCACCTCAACTTGCAACGGGGCCAGCACTTGGCGCAGACGTTGTAAGGCGCTGGCGATTATATCGCCTGGCGCTACCCAGTCCCGTGCCAGGGCCAAGCCGCCATGACCCAGGCGGGTCATATCCAGCAGATTCTGGATATAGCGATCCAGGCGTTCGGCCTCGTCGCGGGTACCTTCGAGAAGTTCGCGGCGGTCGCTCAGTGAGATGCTCTCGCCGACGGCAAGCAGGCTGTCGATCGAGCCACGCATGGCGGTCAATGGCGTGCGTAGGTCGTGAGATACCGAGGCGAGCAATGCACTGCGCAGCTCTTCGGTTTCGCCATGCAGGCGCGCGGCCTCGAGGTCTTCTGCCAACTGTGCGCGTTCTAGTGCCTGGGCCAGGGGTTGAGCCAAGGCGGCAAGTAAGCGGCGCTGTTCAGGGGGCAGCGCGCGACCATCTTTCGGGCTGACGCCGAGCAAGGCCAGAGGCCCGTCTTCAGCCGATAACGGCCACCACCACCAACGGCCACTCGGCAGTGTTCCCGTACCCAACCCGGCCGGCTGTTCGTGCTGCCAGGCCCAGTCGGCCGCAGCGCGCTCCTGCTCGCCGAGCTCGTGTTGTACGCCTGCATCCACCTTCCAGAACCCCTCAGGGCTGCGAGACAGCAGGCTGATTTCGATCTCACTCCATAGGCTTAGTTGCTGCAACGCGGCGGCGAATACGGCTTGGCGATCAGTGGCAACCGTCAGCTTGCGCGACAGTTCGAGCAACGCCGTAGTCTCGCTCTGAGTTTGCCGGAGGGTTTCCATTTGTCGACGCTGACGGCTTGCCAGGTTGCCCGTCAGGGCCGCCATTAGCAGGAAAAACAGCAGGGTGAGTACGTCCTCCTGGCGGGCAATGGTCAGCGACCATGTGGGCGGAATGAAGAAAAAGTTATACGCCAGGAACGACAAGCCGGCGCAGGCCAGGGCCGGACCCAGGCTGCTACGCACGGCCACCAACAACACGGCCATCAGGAACACCATGGAGATATTGGGTAGCTCCAGAATGCGTGATACCAGCAGCGCCAGGCCCGTGGCCAGCAGTGCTGCGATTAGCGCCAGCCAATAGTCGCGCCACACCCGTAGTGGCGCGCTGCGTTTGCTCGTTTGCGCTGCCTCTGCTTCACAGTCGAGCACGCTAATTTCCAAGCCATGACCGCGAGCCAGTAAGCGCTCGGCCACGTTACGACGTAAGCCTCGCAGGCTCCACGAGCGATGGCTGCGGCCAACCAAAATCAAGCTGGCGCGACGCTCCTGAGCATGTTCGATGAGGGTTTTCGCCACTTCGCTGGCGCGTAGGCTGACCACCTCGCCACCCAGGCGTTCAGTCAGTTGCTGGGCGGCTTGCAGGCAGGCCAGGCGACGCTCATCGCGTTCGCCACCGGTATCCACATGCACGACCGACCAGGGTAAATGGCGGCGCTCAGCGACCCGGCTGGCGTGCCGGACAAGTCGCTCGGCGTGTTGATTGGCGTCGATCCCGACCAGTAATCGCCCGCGTACAGTGGGCGCCTGCTGACCGTTCAGGCGATAGCGGCGGCTGAGGTCCGCGTCCACTCGCGCGGCGGCCGTCTGCATCGCCAGCTCACGCAATGCGGTGAGGTTGGTCTGGCTGAAAAAAGCATCGATGGCCGCGCGTGCCTGCTCCGGCACATAGACCTTGCCATCGCGTAAGCGCTCTAGCAGTTCACGGGGCGGCAAGTCGATCAGCAGAATCTCGTCGGCCTCCTGCAGCACCCAATCCGGCACGGTCTCACGGACGTGAATGCCGGTAATGTCGCGCACTTTGTCATTGAGGCTTTCCAGGTGCTGCACATTGACTGTGGTGTAGATGTCGATGCCCGCTTCCAGCAGCTCGTGCACGTCTTGCCAGCGCTTGGTGTGGCGGCTGCCGGGCACATTACTGTGGGCCAGTTCATCGACCAGCAGGAGTGTAGGCGGGTTGGACAAAATGGCGTCCAGATCCATTTCGGTCATCGCCACGCCGCGGTACTGGAGGTTGCGCTGTGGCTGCTGCGGTATGCCGACCAATAATGCTTCAGTCTCTGCCCGAGCATGGGTTTCTACCACTCCGGCACGCAGATCCAC
This sequence comes from Pseudomonas sp. PME37.24/006, assembly GCF_055556635.1. Lineage (NCBI taxonomy): Bacteria > Pseudomonadati > Pseudomonadota > Gammaproteobacteria > Pseudomonadales > Pseudomonadaceae > Pseudomonas > Pseudomonas sp. PME37.24/006. The sequence continues at coordinate 606,713 of NZ_JBVHNL010000002.1, read as the reverse complement.
GCCTTGGCGAAGTTGCGCCTGGGCAGCCTGCAACATGGCAAACGTCTTGCCAACGCCGGGTGCCGCGCCGAGAAACACTTTCAGGCGACCACGTCCCTCACGAGGCATTTCGGCGAGCAAGGCATCGGCGCGTACGGCATCACTCATGGCGTTTACTCACCTTCAGTTGAGGGGCGACTGTCAGTCAGGGCCAGGTTTAGCGCCAGCACATTAACCACTGCCGGGCCGACCCAGGGTTGTTCGGTGTATTGCGTCACCAGACGTTCCAGTGTTTCAGCAGGAAGTCCGCGGGCCGCCGCTATACGCGCGATCTGATAGCGCGCGGCAGCCGGTGGCAGGTGCGGATCCAAACCGCTGCCCGAGGTGGTCACTAGTGCCATGGGCACAGGGCCCTGGCCGGCAACGCTAAGCTGAGCGGCATCGGTGGCGATCCGCTTAGCCAGTGCTGGATTGGTGGGCGCCAGGTTACTTGCGGCACTGGATACGGTCGCAAAGTCTCCAGCTGACGGCCGCGACTGGAACCATTCGTTGCTCTCGAACGACTGAGCCAACAGTGCACTGCCGCGCACCTCGCCGTTGGCGTCTCTGATCAGGCTGCCGTTGGCCTGAGCGGGGAATAGCAACTGAGCGATGCCGGTCACGGTTAACGGATAGGCCACACCCGTTAGTAGGGTCATAAACGCCAGCACGCAGATGGCGGGGCGGAGTTGTTTGAGCATGGTGATTCTCCAAATTTCGCTTGGTAAGGCGGGCAGTTACCTGTCCGCCGTGGCGCAAGATCGCTAGACCCAGTGGATAACGCGTTGCGGGGTTCCCCTCAAACCAATCCCAGGGCCACCAGCAGCAGGTCGATCAGCTTGATGCCGATAAAGGGCGCGATAATTCCGCCCAGCCCATAGATCAGCAGGTTGCGGCGCAGCAAACTGGCGGCGTCCAGTGCCTGTACCCGAACGCCGCGCAAGGCCAGTGGAATCAGGACGACGATGATCAGCGCGTTAAACACGATGGCCGACAGAATCGCGCTCTGCGGGCTGTGCAGGTGCATCAGGTTGAGTGCGCCAAGCTGCGGATAAATTCCGGCAAACAGCGCCGGCAGGATGGCGAAGTACTTGGCGATATCGTTGGCGACCGAAAAGGTCGTCAGCGCGCCACGCGTCACCAGCAGCTCTTTGCCGACCTGTACCACGTCGAGCAATTTGGTCGGGTCGCTGTCGAGATCCACCAAGTTGGCGGCCTCACGAGCGGCCTGGGTGCCATCGTTCATTGCCATGCCAACGTCGGCCTGAGCCAATGCTGGCGCGTCGTTTGCGCCGTCACCGCACATCGCTACCATCTTGCCTTCGGCTTGTTCGCTACGGATGCGCTGCAGTTTGCGCTCCGGGGTGGCTTCGGCAATAAAGTCATCGACTCCGGCTTCGGCGGCAATCGCGGCCGCCGTCAGCGGGTTGTCGCCGGTGACCATGACGGTGCGAATACCCATGGCGCGCAGCTCGGCAAAGCGCTCACGAATCCCTGGCTTGACCACGTCTTTGAGGTGAATCGCACCGAGCAGTTTGCCGTCACCGGCGACCAGCAACGGCGTACCACCGCTCTGGGCGATTTTCTCGATTTCACGGGCCAGCACTGGCGGCAGTTGCGCGCGACTCAGGTTGAGATAGTCGAGCACCGAATCGACAGCGCCCTTGCGGTAGATGTGCCCGTCCCAGTCTGCGCCAGACAAGCGTGTTTCAGCTGTGAAGGGAATCACCGTGATCGTGTCACGCGCCGGCTCCTCAATCGGCTGTTGGGTACGCAGGTACTCGACAATCGATTTGCCTTCCGCGGTGTCATCACCCAGCGAGGCCAGCAGCGCCGCTTGCGACAGCGCCTGGCTGGAGATGTCCGGCGCGTTGGCCATGGCGCTGCAACGGCGGTTGCCGAAGGTGATGGTACCGGTCTTGTCGAGCAGCAACACATGCACGTCACCGGCGGCCTCTACGGCGCGCCCGGATTTGGCGATCACATTCAGGCGCACCAGACGATCCATGCCGGCAATGCCGATAGCCGATAACAGGCCGCCGATGGTGGTCGGAATCAAGGTCACCAGCAGCGCCGCCAGATAGACCAAGGGCAGATCGCCACCAGCATAGCGGGCGAAGGGCTGTAGGGTCGCGACCACCAGCAGGAAGATCAGGGTCAGGCCGATAAGCAGAATATCCAGCGCGACTTCGTTCGGTGTTTTCTGCCGTTTGGCGCCTTCGACCAAAGCGATCATGCGATCCAGTGTCGACTCACCCGGGTTGGCGGTGATCTGTACCAGCAACCAGTCGGAGACCACGCCCGTGTTGCCGGTAACAGCCGATCGGTCGCCACCTGATTCGCGAATGACTGGTGCTGATTCACCGGTTATCGCCGCTTCGTTAACCGCCGCAATCCCTTCGATGACTTCCCCGTCACCTGGAATTTGCTCGCCAGTCTCAACCCGCACAATGTCGCCACGGCGCAGGCTGCTGGCGCTGACCATCTGGTACTCGCCTGGAGCCGTTTGCTTGCGTGCACTTAATCCCTGGGTGCCGGCTTTGAGGCTGTCGGCCCGCGCTTTGCCTCGTCCTTCAGCGAGTGCCTCGGCGAAGTTGGCAAACAGCACGGTAAACCACAGCCACAGGGCAATTTGTAGCGCGAATCCCGTCGATACCTGAGGTGTGGGAACCATGCACAGTAACGTGGTGACTACAGCCGTCAACTCGACCACCAGCATGACGGGCGAGCGCACCAACTGGCGCGGATCAAGTTTTACAAACGCTTGTTTCAGTGCCGGCCGCCAGAGTGTAGCCAGGCCGGTTTTGGCATGTTGCTGAATGCTGTTCAGCATTTTGCTTTGCGAACTCATGTCGGTTTCCTTAGTGGGCCAACGAGCCAAGTTGTTCGGCAATTGGCCCCAGAGCCAGCGCCGGCAGGAAGGTCAAACCGCCTATCAGCAAAATGGTCAGCGTTAACAAGGTGATAAATAGCGGGCCGTGTGTGGGGAAGCTATTGCTACCGATGGGCGCGGATTTCTTCGCGGCCAGGCTGCCGGCAATCGCTAAAATCGGCAGGATGTAGCCGAGGCGCCCCATCAGCATGGCTAGGCCAATCATCACGTTGTGGTACGGCGTATTGGCGCCAAAGCCGGCAAAGGCTGAGCCATTGTTGGCTGCGCCCGAGGTGTAGGCGTAGAGAATCTGGCTAAAGCCATGTGCGCCGGGATTGCTCACTGATGCCGCGGCCACCGGCAAACTGGCTGCCAGCGCACCCAGTACCAGTACACCAACTGGCATTACCAGCAAGGTGATCACCAACAGCCGTACTTCGCGGGCTTCGAGTTTTTTGCCCAGGTATTCTGGCGTGCGGCCAATCATTAGGCCGGCCAGAAACACGGCTATCAGCACGAACAACAACATGCCGTATAACCCTGCACCGACACCGCCGAAGATCACTTCGCCGAGCATCATGTTGAGCATCGGCACCAGGCCGCCAAGTGGGCTGAAACTATCGTGCATGGCGTTCACCGAACCATTCGATGCAGCGGTAGTGGTCACCGCCCAAATGCTCGATGCAACGGTGCCAAAACGGCTTTCCTTACCCTCCAATGAACCGACTTGCTCGATGGGCAGCGCGCTCAGCGCAGGGTTCGGCTGTAGCTCAGCGTAAATAGTCATGCCTAGACCCAGCGTAAACAGAATCAGCATGCTGGCCAGCAGCGCTCGACTCTGACGCAAGTCTTTGACGTAGTGGCCAAAGGTAAATAACAGCGCCGCCGGAATCAGGATGATTGAAGCCATCTCGAACAGGTTGCTCCACGCCGTTGGATTCTCGAACGGATGTGCTGAGTTGACCCCGAAGAAACCACCGCCGTTGGTGCCCAGTTGCTTGATGGCGATTTGGCTGGCGGCTGGGCCGAGGGGGATGGTCTGTTCGGCGCCCTGCAGCGTCAGGCCATGCACGTAGTCCATTAAGGTCTGCGGCACGCCCTGCCAAACCAGAAACACGGCGAGGATCAGGCAGAACGGCAGTAACCCGTAAAGCGTGGCACGGGTCAGGTCGAGCCAGAAGTTGCCCAAGTTGTGGGTTGATTTGCGAGTGATACCTCGGCAGAACACCACCAAAACGGCCAAACCAACCGCCGGGCTGACGAAGTTTTGTACGCCCAAGCCGACCATCTGGCTGAAGTAACTGAGCGATGCTTCGCCGCTATAAGCCTGCCAGTTGGTGTTGCTGACAAAGCTTACCGCGGTATTAAACGCCAGCGTGCCTTCCAAGCCAGGTAAATGCTCAGGGTTGAGCGGCAAAACGCCCTGCAGCATGAGGATGGAGAACAGCGTAACCAAGCTGACTACGGAGAATGTCAGTAATGCTTTCGCGTAGGTTTTCCAGTCTTGCTCAGCGCGTTCATCTACTCCGCTGAGACGGTAACAAAGCTGCTCGACAGGCTGCAGCAGCGGAGTGAGTAATGTTTTCTGCCCTTCCATGACGCGGTACAGGTAACGCCCCAACCAGGGCGCTGGCGCCAGAACCAGCACGAAAAAGGCCAGCAGTAAGCAATATTCTTGAGCGTGCATGACGCCTCCTAACTACGGTCGGCGCGCATCAGCGCGACCAACAAATAGATAAAAAGCCCTGCGGCCAAGCCCAAGGAAAAACCGTCGAGAATGCTCATCTGTGATTTGCTCCGAATGACGCTGGATAGCGCATGGAGCCATTCTCAGAGCAAGGAGAGTAAAGGTTCGATTGCGAGAGCAGTGCTGGAGCGTAAAAAGCCTGTAAATTTTCTGCCGATGCAAACAGCCAGCTTGGTTGTGCGTTCGTCACTGCAGCGTGCTGGGTACGCTGCACCGGCGATGAGTCGGGTGGGGCAGCGGGTTAAAAAGACAGACGTCCTATAAGCATATCTTTGAGCATGACAAAGTCGCCCATCAGCGACCATCGTGGATAGCGAAAGGTTGCCGGCTTGTTGTGCTCAAAGAAAAAGTGCCCTGCCCAGGCGAAGCCGTAGCCGATAACCGGCAAGGTCAGCAGCCAAAGCCATTGCTGAGTGAGCAGCGCATAACCGAGTACCACCAGTACCAACAGACTGCCCGTGTAATGTAGGCGCCGACAGGTCGGGTTGCGGTGTTCCTGCAGGTAGTAGGGATAGAACTCGGCGAAGGAGTTGAAGGGTTCCCGGGGTTGGCTGCTCATCGACGGCTTCCTGTTGTTGTTATGTCAGGAGAGTTTAGGCCGATTCCGGGCAATCGTAGTGTCCGGTCGTCTGCGCTGAGGCCGCTATCAGTGCCGCCAGAAAGCGGGCATCAGCAGAACCAGCACCGTGAGGATCTCCAGGCGACCCAGTAGCATGCCCAGGGTCAGCAGCCATTTGGCCATGTCCGGCAGGCTGGCGTAGGTGCCGGCCGGGCCGATGATCGGGCCCATGCCGGGACCGACACCGGCAACTGTGCTGGCGGCGCCGCTCAGCGCGGTGATCCAGTCCAGGCCGCAGAGGGTTAGTGCCAGCGCCAGCAGGGCGATGGTGATGGTAAAGAAGAACGAGAAGGTGAGAATCGAGCGAACGATGTCCTCATCCAAGCGGTGATGGTTGTACTGCTGTTTGATCACCGCGCGTGGGTGCACCAGTTGCATCAGGTTGGCCTTGAGCAGGATGTAGGCGACCTGGAAACGGAAAATCTTCAACCCGCCGGCGGTGGAGCCGGAGCAGCCGCCAATAAAACCAAGGTAGAAAAACAACATGCCGGCGAAGCCACCCCACAACGAATAGTCGCCGAGTGCGAAGCCTGTGGTGGTCATCACCGAGGTGCTATTCACCGCCACGTGGCGCAGAGCGTCGAGCCAATGCAGGTCGGTGGTCAGGTAGTACCAAGTGCCCATAACCAACCAAGTGCTGAAAAGAATGGCGAGAAAACCGCGTACCTGCTGGTCGCGCAGCACCGCGCCGAAGTTGCCACGCAAGGTCGAGACATAGAGCACGAAGGGCAGGCTGCCAAGGATCATCAGCACCACGGTCACCCAGTGCACCCCGGGTTGTGTCCATTTCGCCAGGGACATGTCCGAAGTGGAGAAGCCGCCCGTGGAGATCGCCGACATGCTGTGGTTGATGGCGTCGAAGAAGCTCATGCCAGCGAGCCACAGGCCCAAGCAACCGAGCAGGCTGATGCCCAGATAGGCCACCACCATGTACTTGGCCACCATGTGCGAGCGCGGCATGACCTTGTCGGAGCGATCCGAGGATTCGGTCTGGAACAGGCGCATGCCACCGATGCGCAGCATCGGCAGAATGGCCACCGCCATGGCGATAAAGCCGATACCACCCAGCCAGTGCAGCATGGAGCGCCAGATCAGGATGCCCGGCGACATGTCGTCCAGCCCGGTCAGTACGGTGGCGCCGGTGGCGGTGATGCCCGACATGCTCTCGAAAAACGAGTCGGTGTAGCTCATGTGCTGGGTGAGCATGAACGGCAGGGCGGCGAAAATGCACACCATCAGCCAGCTCGAGACCGTCAGCAGGTACATGTCACGGGGGCGCAGTTGAACATCCTGGGGGCGACCACGGGCGATCATCGACAGGCCGGCGATAAAGGTGATCAGACTCGACCAGGCGAAGGGGCTCACTTCCGCGGCACGATCAAAAACGAACAAGGTGAACATCGGGCCAATCATGCCGATGGCCAGGGTGATCAGAAAGATGCCATTGATGAACGCGATGAGTCTTAGGGTTGGCCAGGCCATCGGTTTTATCCGCGAAAAAGTGGCGCCATTCTACCTGTGCCACTGGTGCTGTAAACCGGCCAGCTCAGGTGCTTCGATCACCCGGTATGGCGGCCACTCAGGGCGCTTTACAAGTCCATGGCGATGCATAGAATACGCCCTCAGGTGCCGGCCCTTGCCGGTTTCTGAGCCCATTCGAAATCATGTCCAATCCTTGTCTCACGTGCGGCGCCTGCTGCGCGCATTTTCGTGTGTCCTTCTTCTGGGGTGAATGTCAGTCGGCAGGCGGAAGCGTGCCCGACGAACAGGTCATCCTGATCACCCCGCACCGCGTCGCAATGCGCGGCACCGAGGCCAAACCATCACGCTGCAACGCCTTGTTGGGCGACGTGGGGCAGGGCACGCGCTGCACGCTGTATGAACAGCGCTCCAGCACCTGCCGCGAGTTCGAGGCCTCCTGGGCCAACGGCGAGCACAACCCGCAGTGCGATGACGCGCGCAGGGCTTACGGGCTGCCGCCGCTGGTGCCGCCATTGGAGCCAGAGATGTCGCCAGATCGGGTTGCCTAGCGGCCAGGCCATGCGTTGTTGCGTCTCCCATCGATTCGCCGGCAAGTCGGCTACTACGGATTTGCGCCGGATTTGCGCGCTGGTGTAGGAGTCGGCTTGCCGGCGAATGGCTGCTGCACCGTGTTTTTATAGGGTGAGCAAGGTTTCGGCCTCCGCTTTTGTAGCTTGTGTCGAGCGCAGCGACGACACCCGGGAAATCGCCCTGGGTATCGCTGCGCTCAACGTCAGGCTACGGAGGTGACGGATCCACGCGACCCCTGTAGGAGCCGGCTTGCCGGCGAATGGCTGCTGTAGCGCGTTTTACATGGTGCGCAAGGTTTGGCCCTTCGCTTTTGCAGCCTGGGTATCGCTGCGCTCAACGCCAGGCTACGGAGGTTAGGGATCCACGCGATCCCTGTAGGAGCTGGCTTGCCGGCGAATAGTCGCTGCACCGCGAATTTGCGTGATGCCCGCAATCGTTTTCGCCCGCAAGCGGGCTCCTACAGGATTGCTGGTGATTCGGCTGTGCGCGCGCCGTTCATGCTCGGCTGGCTTGGCTGGTAGAATCCCGGTTCTTTTTCTGGAGGTGAGCCGATGGATGCTCTCGATGCGCTGATCAACCGTGTTTCCGCTCCTCGTTTGATCGAGCCCGCGCCCACCGCCGTGCAGCGTGAACAGCTGTTTCGCGCCGCGTTGCGGGCGCCGGATCACGGGCAGCTGCGTCCTTGGCGTTTCCTGACGGTCGAGGGTGATGCGCGTCATGTGCTGGGCGAGCTGTTTGCCGAGGCGATAGCGGGCAAATATCCCGATGCTGACGAAGAGGCGCTGACCAAGGCGCGCAACATGCCGCTGCGCGCGCCACTGCTGATCGTTGTAGTTGCCCGTACCCAAGAGCATCCCAAGGTGCCGGCTCAGGAGCAGGTACTGGCTGCGGGCTGCGCGGCTCACGGCATTCTGCTTGCCGCCTACGCCCAGGGTATCGGTGCGGTGTGGCGCACCGGCGAGTTGTCCCATGATCCGCTGGTGGATGCCGGCCTCGGCCTCGCGGAAAACGAGCAAGTGATTGGCTATCTGTACCTTGGCACGCCGCAGCGTGAATTGCGTGTCGCGCCGCAAGCGAATATTGACGATTTCGTCAGCGCTTGGGTCAACAGACCCTAGCTATCTAGCTGCTTTCCTGCTCGATCAACTCACACACCAGCGGTTGCGGGGCATCGCTCGATGCCTCTTCGAGCACGCCCAGTTTCTGCAGAATGCGTTACGCCGCCACTTCGCCGATAGACCTTGTCCAGTAGATAGCGCGCTGCGCTGACGCCAACGCAAGGTTTGTCACTCGGTCTGCGTTGCATCCAGAGGGAGGATGAGCTTGGCGCTGAAGCCGCCGTCCGGGTGATTTTCCAGCTGCAGGCGGCCGCCGTGGCGTTCTGCGGCGCGGCGCGCGATGGCCAGGCCGAGGCCGTGACCAGCGGCGCTCTGGCCGGGCGCGCGGAAGAAGGGTTCGCCGAGTTGCGGTAGGTGCTGTTCGGCAACGCCGGGGCCGTGGTCGCGGACTTCCAGATACACCTCGTCGGTGCGACGTACGAAATTCAACTCGATAGGCTGCCCCTCGGGGCTGAAGCGCAGGGCGTTGCGCAGCAGGTTGTCCAGTGCGCGCTCGAGCATGTCCGGCCAGCCCTGCAGGTGCATGCCCGGCTGCAGGCTGACGTCCAGTTGCTGTTCGGGATGGCTGAGTTTCACGTCCTCGCGCAACTTTCCGGCCAATTGCGACAAGTCGATGTTCTGCGCCGAACCCGGTTCGGCATCGAGGCGGGCGAGGGCGAGGATTTCGCTGATCAGGTCTTCCAGGCGGTCGCATTCACGAATCAGCCGTGGCCAGAGCTTTTCCCGCTCTGCAGGTTCGGCGCGCTCCGCCAACGCGAGGGCGATGCGCAGACGGGCGAGCGGGGAACGCAGCTCATGGGAGACGTCGCGCAACAACTGGCGCTGGCTGCCGATCAGATCCTGCAGGCGCGCGCCCATACGGTTGAAGTCGTTGGCCAGCACGCCAAACTCGTCACGACGGCTGGCCAGGCGCGCCAGGCTGTTCTGCTGGTAGGCGGTCTGCCCAAGGTCATGCACCGCACCACGCAGACGATCCAGCGGGCGAGTGATGGACAGGGTCAGCAGCAGGCTGAACAAGGTCAGCACGACCAACGCGATACCCAGTGCACTCAACGGCCAGAGCAGGCTGCCACGGTGCCAGGCATCCAGTTCCGGGTGTGGGATGCGGTAGATGAACAGGTAGGTTTCGCCGCTCGACGGGCTGGTGTAATCGGTGGTCAGGCGCCGCCAGGGCAAGCGGCGTTCGCCCTCGTTTCGCTCTTCGAAGGCCGCGGCGCGTGGCGGGAAGGTGCCACGAACCACGGGCTGGCCGGCTTCCGTCAGCACCTGGGTGTCGATACGAAAACGCCGTTTGCGTTGTTCCAGTACGTCTTGCGCGGCGCGTGCGCCGTCGGTCTCGTACGCCTGCACCCATTGTGCGGGCAGATTTTCCAGGCCGGGATGCTGGTTGAGAATCCAGGCGTCCTGATTCAGGGCGCGACCAAGCAGCATGGACAGGCCTGCCACCAGGGCAATCGCCAGCCAGAAGCTGCCGAGAATCCGCCAGAACAATGAACGCACGTGAACTCCTTCAGACGCAGAAGCCTGCGCCACCCGAGGTGGCACAGGCCAGTATTGGGGCCGTCACCTGGCGTTCAGGCGACGGGCTGTGGAGGTCAGCCGGCTTTCTTGTGTTCGGCTTTCCAGGCTTCGAAGGCTTCGCGGTCGGCCTTGCGTTCTTTCATCTTGGCCGCCTGTTCGTCGAAGGTCTTCTGCTGTTCCGGGGTCAGCAGGGCGCGAATGGCGGTCTGCTGCTTGTCGCGGGACGCCTTGCGCTCGGTTTCCAGCGCCTGCTTGTCGGCTGCCGGCAGCTTGTCCAGATAACGCTGGGTGAGCTCGTGATCGTTCTTTCTCTGTTCGCCCATCAGTTTGTGTACCTGGCGTTGTTGATCCTTGCTCAGATCCAGCTCATGGAAGAACCGCGGGCCGTGATCACCGCCTGGGCGATGGTCACCACCAGGGGCTGCCATTGCCAGGGTCGGCAGGGTCATGGCGAGGAACAGGGCGGTCATGGTCTTGCGCATGGTGTATCTCCTTGTCTCGAAACCGGCCAGTTGCCGGATGTGCCCAGATTAGGGGTTTCAAGGTAAGGCGCGGTCAGCCAAGGTAAAGGCAGGGTAAAGAGACGCCATGCTGTGTAAATCGCTCGAAAACTGCTCATTATTCGCGGCGAATCGGCCCCGCAGCGTCGCAGAGCAGGCTCTCAGGTCGTGTAGTAATAGCCACGGCTGCGCAGGGCGATGATGCGTTGGCGACCATCCGGGTGCGGGCCGATTTTCTTGCGCAGGTTGCTGACGTGCATGTCCAGGCTGCGGTCGTAGAGGGTCAGCTTGCGGCCCAGGGCCAGTTGCGCGAGCACCTGCTTATCCACCGGTTCGCCGGGCTGCTTGAGCAGGGCTTCGAGAACCCGGCTTTCGGACAGGGTCAGGACGATCTCCTGGCCATCTGCGCCAAGTGCCGCCACCCCTCGCGCCGGGCTGAAGCGCAGATCGCCCAATTCCAGCTGGCTGGAGGTGGCTGGTGGCAGGCTGCGGCGCAGCACGGCGCGCAGGCGCGCGGTCAGCTCGCGGGGGTCGCAGGGTTTGGCCAGGTAATCGTCGGCGCCCAGCTCCAGGCCGAGAATCCGATCCAGCGGCTCGCCCCTCGCCGAGAGCATCAGCACGGGCAGCTCCGGGTGTTCGCTGCGTAGCTGCTTGAGTACCTCGAGGCCACTGCCGTCTGGCAGCATCACGTCCAGCACCACGGCGTCAGGGGCGTTTTGCGTGAGCGCCTGACGGGCACTCTGCCCGTCATGGCAGGCGGTGACCTGAAAACCTTCCTGGGTCAGCCAGCTGGCCAGCAGGTCGCAAAGTTCGACGTCGTCGTCGATCAGCAGCAGATTGCTCATGATAAGAGGCGACGATTCCTGGTCAAGGCAGCACGTGTTTGAACGGCTTGACCACCACCTCGGCGTAAACGCCGGCGTCGCGGAACGGGTCGGCATTGGCCCAGGCCTTGGCGGCGTCCAATGATTCGAATTCGGCGACGATCAGGCTGCCGCTGAAACCAGCCGGGCCCGGATCGTTGCTGTCGATGGCCGGGTTGGGGCCGGCGAGAATCAGCCGTCCTTCGGTTTTCAGTTTTTCCAGGCGTGCCAGGTGGGCAGGGCGTACGGAAAGACGACGTTCCAGGGAGTTTTCCACGTCGGTGGCGATGATTGCGTAGAGCATGTCGATCCTTGTGTTCGGAAACATCGGGTGGGAACGCTGTGCAGTGCCAGCAAGAATCCGCCAGCCGGGGCATAATAACAAACATGATTCGTCGGGAAAGCGCCCCATATGCAGGTTGATCTTCACTGTCACAGCACCGCCTCGGATGGCGCCTTGCCGCCTGCCGAAGTGGTCGCCCGTGCGCACGGGCGTGGCATTCGGATGCTCGCGCTGACCGATCACGACACCCTCGAAGGGCTCGATGAAGCCAGCGCTGCGGCTAAGGCGCTAGGTGTGCAGCTGGTCAATGGCATCGAGCTGTCCTGTACCTGGGGCGGTGCGACCATCCATGTGCTCGGCTATGCCTTCGACAGCAACGCGCCGGCATTGCGCCAGGCCATTGCTGCGTTACATCAGGGTCGCTGGTTACGCGCCGAGGAAATTTCCCAGCGTCTGGCGCTCAAGGGCATGGCGGGCGCACTTGAGGGCGCGCGCGCCATTCAACTGGCCCAGGGGGAAAGCGGCAACGCGCCGGCGCGACCGCATTTCGCCGAGTTCCTGGTGCGCGGTGGTTACGTCAAGGATCGCGCCGATGCATTCCGCAAATGGCTGGGCTCCGGCAAGTTGGGCGACGTCAAGCAGCACTGGCCTACGTTAGATGAAACGCTCGAGACCTTACGCCAGTCCAACGCATGGATCAGCCTGGCCCATCCGTGGCAGTACGATTTCACCCGCAGCAAGCGGCGCAAGCTGGTGACAGCCTTTGCGGCGGCTGGTGGCCACGCGTTGGAAGTGGTCAACGGCATGCAGCCTGCGGAGCAGGTCGGAGGCCTGGCGATCCTGGCGCGCGAGTTCGGTCTGCTGGCCAGTGTCGGCAGCGACTTTCACGCGCCTGGCGACTGGTCGGAGCTGGGACTGTACCGACCGTTGCCTGATGATCTGTCACCCATCTGGACGCGGTTCGCCTGCGCCCCGTCTTACGATGCCGTTTGAGAGCCTCTAACCATGAGCCAGTTTTTCCAGATACACCCGGAGAGTCCTCAGGCCCGCCTGATCAAGCAGGCGGTCGAAATCATCCGCAATGGCGGCGTGGTGGTCTATCCCACCGACTCGTCCTATGCGGTCGGTTGCGTGATGGGCGCCAAGAGTGCGCTGGAGCGCATTCGTCGCCTGCGCCAACTCGATGACAAGCACAACTTCACCCTGGTGTGCCGCGATCTGTCGCAGCTCAGCACCTTCGCCAAGGTCGACACCGCCGCCTTTCGCCTGCTGAAGAATCACACACCTGGCCCCTACACCTTCATCCTCAACGCCACCCGGGAAGTGCCGCGCATGCTGCTGCATCCCAAGCGCCGCACCATCGGCTTGCGTGTGCCCAATCATCCGATTGCGTCAGCGCTGCTGGAAGAGTTGGGCGAGACGATGATGAGCGTCAGCTTGATTCTGCCCGGCGAAGATCTGCCGATGAGTGATCCCTATGAAATGCGCCAGATACTCGAACATCAGGTGGATCTGATCATCGACGGCGGTTTCGGTGGGCTGGAAGCCTCCACGGTGATCAGCCTGGTGGACGACGAGCCTGCGGTGATCCGCGCTGGCTGTGGCGATCCGTCACCTTTTGCCGAGCAGCGTTGAGCCAATGTCCAACCCTGCCGAACACGTCGACAGCCAGGCTGGCGCTCAGCAGGAGCTGCCGTTCGCCCTGGTCTACGGGCAGGCGCTCACCGAGATGCCGGTGGATCTGTACATTCCGCCGGACGCTCTCGAGGTCTTTCTCGAAGCCTTCGAAGGCCCGCTGGATCTGCTGCTCTACCTGATTCGCAAGCAGAACATCGACGTGCTGGACATCCCCGTGGCGGAGATCACCCGCCAGTACATGGGCTACGTCGAGTTGATGCACAGCGTGCGCCTGGAACTGGCTGCCGAGTATCTGGTGATGGCCGCCATGCTCGCCGAGATCAAGTCGCGCATGCTCCTGCCACGTTCCTCCGAGGCGCAAGAGGAGGAAGACGATCCTCGTGCCGAGCTGATCCGCCGGCTACTGGAATACGAGCGCTTCAAGGCGGCGGCCGAATGTATCGACACCCTGCCCAGGGTTGGCCGAGACCTCACCGTGCCGCGAGTCGAAGCGCCCGAAGCGCGAGCGCGCAAGCTGTTGCCCGAGGTCAGCTTGCAGGAACTGCTGGTGTCCATGGCTGAGGTGCTGCGCCGCGCCGATATGTTCGAGAGCCACCAGGTCAGCCGTGAGGCGCTCTCGACCCGTGAGCGCATGAGCGAGGTGCTGGAGCGCCTCAAGGACGGCGAGTTCGTGCCCTTCGTCGAGCTGTTCACTGCGGAAGAAGGGCGCCTCGGCGTGGTGGTGACCTTCATGGCGATTCTCGAGCTGGTCAAGGAATCGCTGGTGCAACTGGTGCAGAACGAGGCCTTTGCCGCCGTGCATGTGCGCCTGCGCAATGAACAGAGCGTCGAGGACATGGCGGACGAGCTCTGAGCCGCAGTAGTCGCGTTTCACTTTCCATGGCTATTCCCACCCATTAATCAGGACGATTCAATGAGTCTGTTTTCCCGCTTCTTCGGCCGTCAGGACGGCAGCAGCCCCGATAACACCGAGCTAGTCGCCAAGCCAGGCATCGAGAACCCGCTCAGCCTGCAGGTGGTGTTCGTCCAGCCTCTGCGTATCGCCGAGGCGCCCCTGACGGCGGCTCTGCGTCGTTACCATCCGAGCATGGGCGATGCCCGCTGTGACATATCCGACGAGGTTGAACAGTTCTTCGCCCTGGCCGGTTGGGGTTCCCATGTGGTGAAAATGGTCGGTTTCGACCATCCCTTTCCTGCTGACGCTCTGGAAAACTGCGTCGCCCCGGCGCACTACCCACAGCAGGTCAAGGACGATGTGCGGCAACAGACCAGCCACATCCTGCTGTACTACGCAGGCCATGAAACCGATCCGCTGGAGCAATACGTGGCTTTGGCTGCCGTTGCCGGGGCGTTGGCTAGTTTCGGGGCGCTGGCGGTGCTCAACGAAACGGCGCATACCTCCTTGCCGGCTGCCGTGTTCGCCGATGAAGACATGGGCGAACACAGCCTGGAGATCCTCCGTGACCTGCTGCTGACCATGCTGTACTGCGGCTTTGTGAAGTATCAGGTCGAGGGTGTGCAGGGTGTGTGGATGCGTACCTATGGCTGTGGTGCGTTCGGTCTGCCGGATTTCGCCGCGCTGGCTGCCGGCCACCATGAAGGCCAGCGTTACATGGACATCTTCAATAACGTGCTCGGCTATCTGATCCAGAGCGGCGCGCAAATGGAGGCGGGGCACACTATGCAGATCGGTGAAACCGAGTTCATGCGGTTGCGCGAGCCAGCCGAGGCTGAGTACTACCTGCATGGCCCCGAGCGAGTGCTGGTTGCCGAGATCATCGCGGCGAGCGAGATCGTCAGCCATTGACGGCGTGGCGCTCGCTGATTTGCTAAGCTGGCGCCGCCCCAGAGCCAAGCAGACCTTGCCCAGACGATGAATCTATCCGATCCCAAACAACTCGCAACCTTGCTCGAGGGCCTTTTGCTCGCGTCTGGCAAGCCGCTGTCGTTCGAGCGGATCATGGAATTGTTTGAGGAGGCCGAACGGCCGGAGCCCGACGTCTTTCGCAAGGCGCTGGCGATTCTGGGCGGCAGCTGCAAGGGACGGGCGTTTGAACTCAAGGAAGTGGCATCCGGCTACCGGCTGCAGATCCGTGAGAATCTCTCCACTTGGGTTGGGCGTTTGTGGGAAGAGCGCCCGCAACGTTACTCCCGCGCCATGCTCGAAACCTTGGCACTGATCGCCTACCGTCAGCCCATCACTCGCGGCGAGATCGAGGAAATTCGCAGTGTTGCCGTGAACAGCCAGATCGTTAAAACCCTGCTGGAGCGCGAGTGGATTCGCGTGGTGGGCTATCGGGAGGTTCCCGGCAGGCCGGCGATGTTCGCGACCACCAAGGGCTTTCTCGATCACTTCAACCTGAAGAATCTCGACGAACTGCCGCCTCTGGCCGCGCTACGTGAGCTGGAGCCCGAGCCGATCCTGGCCCAGGATGACGACCCGGACGTGCCGCAGAGTCTGCAGGCTCGCGCCGATCTCGCAGTAGGTGACGAGTCCGGCGAGGCTGAAGTCAGTTCCGAGACCAGTTTTGGCTCCTTGCTGGCCGAGCTCGACGCCATGGAGCAGGGCCTGAAAACCGATTTCGATGACTTGGCGCGTGCTGACGAAGAGCCGAACCTCGAAGAACAGGGCGCTGTCTCTACAGCTGAGGACGACAGCCGTGAAGAGAGCCCATGAAAGATCCCTGCATCAGTGTCTGCAAGTTCAGCGATAGCATCTGCCTGGGCTGCGGGCGCAGCAAGGCCGAGATAAAGGCCTGGAAAAAACTCGACAAGGCTGAGCAGCGCCTGGTTCTGGCCGAGGCCGATATGCGCTTGTTGGCACTAGGCTCCAAGGCGCGCCGCAAGCGCTGAGCTGAGCACCTATGTTGACGGTCGCTCGCTGGACGCCCTCATTTGGTCAGCTATGCTCTTGCGCCAGGTGCGTTGAGCGCCTTATCCGCGTATGATTCGCGCCCCTTCGACGAGATGATCGTCCTATCACCAGAAAACACCGGGAGGTGCCCAGATGAGTGAAACCGAAGAATACAGCCCCGCTGGCGAGAAACTGCAGAAAGTCCTGGCTCGTATCGGTCTGGCCTCGCGCCGTGAGATCGAGTCCTGGATCAGTGCAGGTCGCGTCAAGGTCAACGGCAAAGATGCCACCTTGGGTCAGCGCGTCGATTTGCATGACGCCATCGCTATCGACGGTCGCCTGTTACGCCGCGAAGAAGCCACGGAAGCACTGCGTCGTGTTCTGATCTATAACAAGCCCGACGGCGAGATCTGCACCCGTGACGATCCTGAAAAGCGCCCAACCGTGTTCGACCGCTTGCCGCGACCGAAGGAAGGCCGCTGGATCAATATCGGTCGTCTGGACATCAACACTACCGGCTTGTTGATGTTCACCACCGACGGTGAGCTGGCCAACCGCCTGATGCACCCGTCCTACCAGATGGATCGCGAGTATGCCGTGCGCGTGCGTGGTGAAGTCGACGAGGAAATGATCGAACGTCTCAAGGCTGGCGTGATGCTTGAAGACGGTCCGGCCAAGTTTACCGACATCAAGGAAGCGCCCGGCGGCGAAGGCTTCAACCATTGGTACCACTGCGTGGTCATGGAAGGTCGTAACCGTGAAGTGCGGCGCCTGTGGGAGTCGCAAGGTCTGGTGGTCAGCCGTTTGAAGCGTGTGCGCTTCGGTCCGGTATTCATGACCTCCGATCTGCCTATGGGTCGCTGGCGTGAAATGAGCCAGCGCGAAGTCGATATCCTCAGTGAAGAGGTCGGCCTCAAGTCGGTAGCGCTGCCGGAAATGAAGGAAAAGGCCCGCGAGAAGCTCGATCGTTTGCAGCGCAAGGCTGCGAAGCCGATTGGCCGTGGTGAGCGTCCGGCGCGTACCGCGCGCCCGGCAACTGGCGGCCCCGCTCAGCCATCCAGCAGCGGTCGTGGTTCCCGTGAGGAGCAGGGCGAGCGTCCGACACGTGCGCCTCGCACTCCACGTGGTGAGGGTCGTAGCGAAGCATCGCGCGGCACGCCAGTTGCCGAGCGCCCGCGTGATGTGGGCAAGAAGCCTGGTAAGCCCCGCGGCGACCGCCCTGAGACGGGCGAGCGCGCACCGCGCAAACCGGCTGGCGCCGACAAGGCTCGCAGCCGCCCGGCAGGCGAAGGTCAGCGTCCGGGTTTCGGTCGTGGCAGCCGCAAGCCGCAGTAACTGATTGCAAGGCAGCTCGTGGCAGCTGCCAGCGATCATGAAAAAGGGCCCCCTCGGTCAAGAGTGGGGCCCTTTTTTGCGTGTGCTATCTGGCGTTTAGATCAGCTAGCCATGGCCATGCAGTTACGTCCATTGCGTTTGGCGCTATACAGTGCCTTGTCTGAGCGGTTGAGTAGGCTTTCAAGCGGCTCGCCTGCTTCCAGGGTGGCGCAACCGAGGCTGACGGAGAGCTCTATAGGCTTGCCTTGTGCCACGCATTGCAGCTCCAGCACCGACTCGCGCAGGCGCTCCCCGACCAGTGCGGCACCTTCGCGTGGTGTGCCGGAAAGCAGTACCAGAAACTCTTCGCCACCGTAGCGGAACACCATGTCGATATTGCGTAGCTGATCCTTCAAGGTTGCGGCTACGGCCTTCAATACTTCGTCGCCAGCGCTATGACCATGTTCATCGTTGATGCGTTTGAAGTGGTCGATATCCAGCATCAGCAGTGACATCGGCTGCCCGTTGCGGCGAGCCAACTCAATTTCTCGTCCTAGCACCTGATCCATGGCGATGCGGTTGCCGGTGTTGGTCAGGGGATCGCGCAGCGCGCTCTGGATGGCCACGCGGTAGAGCAGGGCGTTACGCAGTGGGAACAGCAGGCAGGCGAGTAGCGACTCCAACTGCGCCAGCTCCTGATCGGAAAAGCGTTGGCGGCGGCGAAAGGTCAGTTCACCCAAATATTCGCTCTCATGGCTGAGGCGGTAGGTGGCCGAATGATTGGCCTGTTGACCCATGTCCAGGCGCAGGTCGCTGCTCAAGTGCTGGTAGCCGAGTGCATCGACCGGCACCAAGTGCTGAAGCTCACGAAAGAACATGCCGAGAATGCGTTCTGCATCCAGGCTGGTTTGTAATTGCAGGCCAAGCCGCTGGCGCAATTGCGCGAGGCTAATCGGGCGGGCCTGATCCTTACGATTCGAGGAATCGAGACGCTGCAGCTTGGCAGCATCGAAATCGATCGTGTTCTTCTGGCTAGGTGGAACCATTTTGGCGAACCTCTGGCGCTTCATTACGGCTTATGAGCAGTAGAGCGAATTTCGTGCCAGTCTTTTTTGGCCTTATAAAAGCCTTTAGGTTCAATAGGTTGGGTGGGAAAGTGAGAAGCAGAGTGCCATTGGTGGCAATTGGCTGTCAGAAGACCGGCAATGATCTGCCGGTCTTGGTATGGTCGCGACAATTTAATGTCGAGTTGGGTTTTGCTGTTGCTTGGGTGCCGGAGCTGGGAATGATTTCAATGTGAGCACTCGATTTATTGAGGCAAAAGCAGTGAGATCGGATGTTAGCGGCGCATCACTAGCAAGCCGGCCACCAGGATCAACAGCATTCCACTCCATGTATGCACGCCTGGCACTTCGTTAAAGATCAAATACCCCCAGAGACACGCGAAAACAAGGTAAATGTAGTCAAACGTTCCGATCAGCGTCGAAGGTGCGATTTGGTAGGCCTTTGCTGTAGCGGTATTGATGGTAACCAAAGCAATTGCATAGCTGACGATAAAAATTGCTTCCTGCCAGCCTATGGGTTGCCAGGCCAAAAACAGCCCCGGCGCAGAGGCTATCAGGGCCGGGCCACCTAAATAGGACAGAAGACCGACAAAACTGGCGGCGACTAGAAACGCTATGTTCAGGCCCAGAGCCATTACGAGTGGGTGCTCACCTCGACAGTGCCGGCGCGTCACCACCATCGCAGCGGCATAGAATACTGCACCGATTACAGGTAAAAACACCGCAAGATCAAATGCTTCAGATCCAGGGCGTAGGACGATAGCGACCCCTGCAAAGCCTAGCGCTACGGCTATCCAGCCACGAACCGAGAGTCGTTCTGCGCCATAGCACGTCGAAAAAATCGCGATGAAGAGCGGTGTGGTGTATATGGCAACGGCAGCCACGGAGAGGGGAATGAGTGGCAATGCCGAGTAATAGGCTACCCACATCAGTAACAGCAAGATGCTCCTTACTGTAATCCAGCGCACCGATGCTACGCGCAACTGCCCGGAGCTGATTCTTGTGGCCAGCCATATTCCAAGGAGTGGAACCGACATGCCAGACACGAGTAGGAATAGCTGCCATAGCGCCACTCGAGCACTGAAATATTTCACTGATGCATCAGCGAGCGAGAGCAGGAAAACGGCAGACACAATCAGCGCTATTCCCTGATATACGCTGTCATTTCTGACGTGTTGATTGCTCATGGTGATTCGCTTGCCTCTTCGCTCGGCGAGCTAGCGCGGAGGACAGGGCACATCTTCAGTCGCCGCGATATTCACAGCCGCTGCTGCAGGTTTCGTGAATACGGATGCGCGACAGCTCTGGCAGCAGAGGTTTGAGCTGCTGCCATACCCATTTAGCGAGGACTTCGCTGGTCGGGTTTTCCAGACCAGGTATGTCGTTGAGGTAGTTGTGGTCGAGCTGCTCGTAGATCGGCTTGAAGATGGCCTTTATCTCCGAAAAGTCGCGAATCCATCCGGTATGCGGATCGACCTCTCCCTCGATATAGACCGCGATGCGGAAGGAGTGGCCGTGCAGGCGCGCGCATTTATGGCCTTCCGGCACATGGGGGAGCCGGTGGGCGGCTTCGAAGATGAATTCTTTGAACAGTTCCAAGGCCAGTCTCTTTGTCTATGGTGCGAACAGGCTGCGATTCTAGCAGCCTGCTGCGTACTGTAGGACGTTCACTGAGCCAGGGCGGCGTTGCGATCGTGGCGATAGACGCTTACCGCTTCGTAGACCGCCTTGCGCAAGCGATTGATTCCGCCGATTGGGCGATGCTCCGGTAAGGCGTGCCAGGGATTGAAGGACAGGTTGTCGCAAAACAGGTTCTGCTCTGAACTGTCGAAGTCCTGGGCCGGGAGGCGGATGTCAGCGACGGTTTCGAACGGTGAAATCCGTTCGTCCCATTCCACGCTAGGGTCTTCGATCGGCATGTAATAGCTTGGGTTCTGCCGCTGTACCTGCAGCGCGAAGCAGGCCGGCATGCGATCCAGTGACAGCTGCTGATAAAGGGCGCTGCGCAGGAAGTTGGGCAGGTCGGTGTTGGGCTTGGGAATCGCGTAGGTCGGGCAGCTTTCAGGGCTGGGGATGACCCGGTACTTGATGTTGTGTGGTCCCAGCTTGAAGGGGGCGATCGAGTTGTAGGTCGTCTCGACCGGGCTGCTCGGCGCCGGCGAAAGCGTTTTCAGGGCGATGATCAGGTGGCGGATCTCCCAGGTGCGGGGATCGAAGCTGGGGAAGAAGGCCAGCGCTTTCTTGCCGTCCGCCTGAGCGGCGAAGTTGCTCCGGTACTCGGCAACGTCACGTACGAAGAATGCCGGATGGTTGAACATCACGAAATCCTGCTCGTCGGCATGGCGCGGATTGACCATCAGCTTGTTGCCTGGAACGTCGAGCAGCTTGATGGCCATACCCCTGGCATCACGAGCGCGGTCGAACTGCGGATAGGCGTTGCCGTTGGAGAGGCGCATCCAGGCCTGCCAGGTCTTGCCCGGTTCGCTGAGCACGCCATGGCGCAGGGTTTCATCGAGCTCTGCTCTCACCGTGACTTCGGCCTTCACACAACCGTGCGCCTTGGCATGGGCGTCGCGCATTACGCGAGTATTGTCGCGGTGCTGTTCGACCACGCGGATAGCGTCTTCGATGATGCCCTCGGTATAGGCCGCCTCATTGGCGGGTATCTGTTCCTCGCTGGAAACCGGTCCGGAAAACTTCCAGCTGTAGTAGGCGGCGCCTATTGCCCAGCCACCAAGACCGACGATCAGTAGCACGACGAGCATCTTGCCCAGAAGCCTGCCGAGCCAAAGCCAGAATCGTTTAAGCATCGTTGGACTCCTTGTTGTTTGCCGTCACGCTGCCCTGGCAGAACTGTCCAGGGCTCCAGGGTTTGCTCGGCACTTCGCTCAATTGATTTTCCAGCTGCGCATTACCCAGCACCTTCAGGTACTCGACCAGTGCCCAACGCTCCTCCGGCTGTAGACCTCGGCCAATGACGCCGTTGTTACGGCAGCCGTCGCGGAACTCGTGGCCGTTGTTGCCGTTGCCTTTGATGCGGGTATCGAGAAGGAAGCCGCCGGGGAACTTGTCGCTGACGAAACCGACATGCTTGGGATCGAATTCGAAGTTACCGACCCAGAATTGGCTAGGGCGTTCCGATACAGGTGACAGCAGATGAAAGAGCGTAGGTACCGAGCCGTTATGCAGGAAGGGCGGGGTGGCCCAAATACTGTCCAGAGGACGTGCCTTGTAGCCGCGAATTTCCTGGACGCCGATGGCCAAGCCGTAGCCGTCCATGCGCTTGCGCTGCTCCGGGTCTATGCCGTTGTCGCGATATGCCCTCTCTTCGACATAAGCGGTGACGTAAGCCAAGGCTTCAGCAGTGGAGATGGCACGCAAGTCGACCTTGTCGAGATTGTTGCTGAACAGTTTGACGTCGAGCTTCGCCAGCTCGGCTTTGTTCCAGCCTAGCTTGCTGATATCGAACCGATGGTCGGCGATATTGTCGGCGGTGGTGGAGTCAGTGCCGACGATGGACGTCGGGATGACTCGCATGTGCCACTCTGGGTCGCGCTCCGGAGCCATGCGCTTGTCCGGCGGAACTGCCTGTGGTGCGTGGCAGTGGGCGCAGTTTTCCTGGAACAGAGCGCGCCCTCGGCTTGCCAGGTCGAGATCCACCTTGCCGAAGATCTTTTCCGGCCACGCTGGTGGTTGCAGGCGCTTGAGCGTTTCCTCCAGTGCATAGAGGTCGTTGATACGGACGCTGGAGGCATAACGCTGAGCCTCCGGGACGGGCTGCCCGTTTTCGTCGAGCAGATGCAGCGTGGCGCCAACGCCGAGCGATTCGCCGACGTTGCGTGCCATGGGCTGCATGGCCGAGCCGTTCCACTGTACCCAGTCGAATTTCCAGATATCCCAGAGGTGCGGATAGCTGACGGGTGCATCGGCAATCCGGTAGTTAGCGGCGTCGATGCTGTCACCAAATACGGAATTGGCGATGCGCCCGAAGGCATCGGTACGGCCGAAGCCTTCTTCGGTCGGGTACAGGCCTCTGTGCCAGTCGTTGTAGGCGGTACTCAGCAACTGATCGAGGACTTGTTTGAATTCGACCCGCAGGGTGTCGTAATCACGCTCGTAGTGCTCACCCAGTACTTCCCGGGCGAAGCGCCGGAACTTCAGTGGGTTGTAATAGGTGAATGCCATACTCATACCGAGGGATTGGCCAAAACTGCCCCCCTTGAGAGTCGGCACAGTGGAGGCCAGGGAGTGCAAAGCTGCACCGCCGTCGATACGCACCGCCTGGCCTTTGTAGCGCAGCTCGCCGGTGTGACAGGCAGAACAGGTGATGTCCAGGTACTGAACGCCGCTTTCGTCGTCTTGATGGCGTGCGAAGCCCACCGGCAGGTTGCCTGGGTTGAGCGGCGTGGCTTGTTGCCCTGGCTGAGTGAGAAAGCCGAAGCGCGCCAAGTAGTCGGGGTCAGCGAATTTGGCCTTGCCGAAGGGCAGCTCCAGCGCCGGGAACCATGCGTACTGCAGGCCCTTAACCCGGGTTCCCTGCGGCGTGTAGTAGTAGAACTGACGTTCCTGCTCGCTCCATTGCCCGAGGTAATGCACCTTGTCCGCTGGCTTGTAGTCGGGAAGATTAGGCTTGGCGATGAAGTAAGTGGCGATCATTAACGCGATGAGCAACAGCAGAAGGATGATCTGCAAGGTGCGGCGAATCATGCGCATCGGTGACGTCCTTGTGGCGTTTTCTAGTCGTGTTCCTTTATGCCCATGCCAACGGCTAATGGCAAGATGCCAGGCATGCATCCCGTGATATTTGTGTGGCTTTCGATGGCCTGGCATCCCAGGCGGCCACACTGCCGGCCGTCGCAAGCGACGTTAAAAAGTTCTCCCGGAACCTGTTTATTCGCCAACTGCCAGCCAGGCTTCGACCAGGCCAATTACTTCGTTCTGGCGCTCACTCCATGCCCCTGCAATTTCTACGACGGCTTGCTCATGTGCCGCAAGCCATGCAGCGCAGGCCTGATGAAAAACGACCCGCTGTGCGAGCTCCGGCTGGCAGCGCTGGCCGTCACTGACCCATTCGACCCCGCGCGGGTCGAGCAATAGATGCAAGTGGTAGTCACGCGCTAGTAGCGCCGGTTCCATCCAGTCCGGGCAGTCGCCGAACAGCTCACGGCTCCAGAGAATATTACTGAGCAGGTGGGTATCGAGAATCAGCAGGTGAGGGCGCTTCTCCCGCGCGGCGTCTTCCCAGGCGAGCTGGCCCTTGGCGATGGTGGATATATCGGCATAACAGGTATCGCGCTGCTGGCTGTCGATGAAATGGCGTACGTACTCACCGACGACGATGCCGCCGAAGCGCTTCTGCAGTTCATTGGCCAGCCAGCTTTTGCCGCTGGACTCGGGGCCCGTCATTACCAACACTTTCATGCTGCACGCGCGATCAGTTCTCGCCGCC
Organism: Pseudomonas sp. PME37.24/006; assembly: GCF_055556635.1. Taxonomy (NCBI): domain Bacteria; kingdom Pseudomonadati; phylum Pseudomonadota; class Gammaproteobacteria; order Pseudomonadales; family Pseudomonadaceae; genus Pseudomonas; species Pseudomonas sp. PME37.24/006. Next base: position 582,801 of record NZ_JBVHNL010000002.1, on the reverse strand, counting down.
ACGTCAGCCAGCCGTGGCAGGCCAGCAGAGTGAAGAGGCCGTACAGGGCTGCGGTGGAGTAGAGCGCCTGGTCGATGAAAAGCGCGACGAATAGCAAATCGAGGACGATCCATAGCGGCCAGCATTGCAGGCGCTTCTTGGCCATCCACAATTGCGCGACCAGGCTGAAGGCACACAGCGTGGCGTCCTGCCAGGGAGCGCTGGCGTCGGTGTAGGTGCTCATCAACACACCCAGCACGACCGAGCCCAGCAGGCCCAGCGCAAGGCCGGCGGCGATTTGGCGAAGATCCAGACTCGAGACCTGGAGTCGCTCGTCAGGGCGGTCACCCCGTGTCCAGTGCCACCATCCGTAGAGCTGTAGAGCGGCGTAGACGAATTGCAGCAGCACGTTGGAATACAGCCGAGCCTCAAAGAACACCCAGGCATAGAGCACCACCATGACCAGGCCAACGGGCCAGCACCAGGGATTCTGGCGCACGGTCAGCCAGACGGCGATCAGGCCGAGCAGCGAGGCGCAGGCTTCGAGCGGTGACATGGAACCCCTGAGTGAATGGTTTTCTAGGGGGCGCATTCTATCCCTTGTCACTGCGGTCGTCTCGTCACTAGAGCGCGCGTTACGGCTGCAATTTCCTAGTCGGCAGTGATAGCGGTTTGAAATTGAAAACAACTGCTTTATAACTGCCGCTTTTTTCGGCCATGCTGGAACCTACACCAGCCACTCCAGTCCGAGAATCATCCCCTTTCTAGCCAGCCTATCTGGCACATCCGTAGGAGTTCTGATGGACAGTTGGCTCGCTTTCCAGGCGCTGATCCTGGGTATCGTTGAAGGCCTTACCGAGTTTCTGCCTATTTCCAGCACCGGTCACTTGATCGTGGTCGGTGATCTGCTGTCGTTCAATGGTGAGCGCGCCACGGCATTCAAGATCATCATCCAGCTCGGCGCGATCCTGGCGGTGATGTGGGAGTTTCGTCAGCGCATCACATCGGTGGTCACCGGCCTGGGCAGTGATCCCATGGCGCGGCGCTTTACTGTCAACGTGCTGGTCGCCTTCATTCCGGCGGTGATCCTCGGCCTGCTGTTCGCGGATATCATCGAACACTGGCTGTTCAATCCGATCACCGTCAGTACGGCCTTGGTTATCGGCGGCGTGATCATGCTCTGGGCGGAGAAGCGCCAGCACCGCATCGTCGCCGAGTCGGTCGATGACATGGACTGGAAGCTGGCCCTCAAGGTCGGCTTCGCCCAGTGCCTGGCACTCATCCCGGGTACATCGCGCTCCGGCTCGACCATCATCGGTGGCCTGTTGTTCGGTCTGTCGCGCAAAGCAGCCACCGAGTTCTCGTTCTTTCTGGCCATGCCGACCATGGTGGCGGCCACCGTATACTCACTCTACAAATACCGCGACATCCTGCAGTGGAGTGATCTGCCGATGTTCGCCATTGGTTTCGTGACGACTTTTGTGGTTGCCATGATTACCGTGCGTGCGCTGCTGGTATTCATTGCCAACCACAGCTACGCGGTGTTCGCCTGGTACCGGATCGCTTTTGGTCTGGTGATCCTGGCGACTTGGCAATTCGGCTGGATCGACTGGAGCACGGCAGAAGGCTGATTGCCTCGCCAGGCAGGGAAGACTTATGCAAACCAAGGAACAGGCCGGCCGAATCAAGAGCTGGAACGACGACAAGGGCTTCGGCTTCATTCAGCCCATTGCGGGTGGTGTCGAAGTCTTCGCGCATATCTCGGCGATGCGTGGTGATCGCCGACCCAGCGCCGGTGATCAGGTGTTGTTCGTCGCCGGCCGTGACGAGAAGGGGCGCTTGCGTGCCGAGCACCTGCGCCTGGCGGGTGAGCTGGCCATCGATCAGCCGCAGATTCGCGTCAAGCCGCGGACGGCCGCACCGTCCCGTAAGCCCCCGGCCGCGGCCGGGCGCGCAGCCAAACCACATGCACGCAATACCCGCCAGACATCAGGTGCGCTGCGCAATCCTGCCGCCAAGCTAGTGATCTTCGCTGCCCTATGCAGCCTGCCCGCGTTTGGCGCTCTGCGCTGGCTGGCAGAGGGGCAGAGTATCTGGCCGCTGCTGCTTTATCCGCTGGCCAGCGTGCTGTGCTTCATTCTCTACTGGAGCGACAAGAGCAGCGCCCAGCGTGGCCGTCAGCGTATTGCGGAGAACACTCTGCATCTGGTCGAGCTGGCAGGCGGCTGGCCCGGTGCTCTGCTGGCGCAGCAAGCGTTCAGGCACAAGACGCGCAAACTTTCTTACCAGCTGCTGTTCTGGATCATCGTGGTGCTGCACCAGATGTTCTGGGCTGACCAGGTGTTGTTGGCCGGGGCTTATACCAGTGGCAGGCTGGGCGGCCTGCTATAGATCGAGCAGCAAGCCGACCTGCTTCTTCTTGGGCAGCCGCCGCACGACCAGTTGGTGAGAGCGGGTCAGCAGCTCACGCAGCTCTTCGTCGCCGATGGGCGGCTGGCTACCGTTCATGCTGATCCAGTGAGCACGGGCCAGGTAAGGTGCGGGGCGAACGCCTGGGCGGTCGGTGAAACCGAGAAACAGCGCGTCATCGATCTTGAAGGCCAGGTTGTCACCGAGAAAATCGACGATGGCGAACATCTTGTTGTGCGCCACGGAAAACACTTGATTGCTGCCCCATTTGTAATCGACGCGAGCCCCTGGCAGTTGCAGGCAGAAGGCAACGAGTTCTTCGCGGGTCATGACTGCACTTCCTTCGGTCGTTCCGCACGGCGCAGCAGCAGCAGGCTCAGCCCAAGGCCGAGCAGCGAGAGCAGGCCGGAAGCGAGGAACACGGCGCCATAGTCATAGGCGCTGGCGATCAGGCCCATCAGCGGGCCGGCGATGCCCAGTGCCAGGTCGAAGAACAGCGCGTAGGCGCCCAGGGCCGAACTGCGGCTGGCCGCAGGTATATTGCCGATTGCCTCCACACCCAGCGCCGGGTAGACCAGCGACAGGCCGAAGCCCGTCAGCGCGGCGCCACAAAGTGCCAGCGCCGGTATTGGCGCAAGCCAGAGCAGCAACAGCCCCAGGGTTTCGATCGCCAGGCAGATGGTCGCGACTCGGTAGCCGCCACGCCGCTCGATCGTGCCGGCGAACAACAGGCGGGCGACGATGAAGGCCACGCCAAAGGCGCTCAGGCAGTAAGCCGCGTGCTCCCAGCCGAGGCTGGCGTAATACAGGGTGACGAAGGTCGCCAGGGTGCCGAAACCGATGGAGCCCAGCGCGAGCGCTACACCATTGGGCGCAATGGTCAGGAATACGTTATGGAACGGCAGGCGTTTGCCCTGAATGATCGGGATAGCGGGTTTGTCGCGCGCCACCCAAAGGGCGCCAAGGCTGAGCAGCGTGATCGCCAAGCCGATACTCCAGAGGCCCAGGGAGGAGGCCATCACCACGCCGAGCGGAGCACCTACGGCTATGGCCCCATAGGACGCGATGCCATTCCAGGAAATCACCCGTGCGGTGTTCTCTGCGCCGACCCGACCGATGCCCCAGGTGATTGAGCCGGTACCGATCAGCGCCTGGGAGATACCCAGTGCTACCCGCCCCGCCAGCAGCAAGCCCAGGCCAATTTCGTTAGAGAGGCCATGCGCGCTGGTCGCTGCGAGAGTTAGTACGCCGCTGCCCGCAGCACCGGCCAAGCCATAAACCACTGCACGCTTGGGACCGATACGATCGATCAGCACGCCGGTGATGGGCCGTGAAACCAGGGTAACGAGGTACTGTAGGCTGATCACCAGGCCAGCCATCACCGAGCCGTAGCCCAGATCGTTGAGCACGAAGCCAGGCAGCACGGCGAGAGGCAGGCCGACACACAGGAAACCGATGAAAGTGAAGAAAACCACTGCAAGAATTCGGGCGGTCTGGCCGGGAACGTGGGGCTTGCGAGCGGTCATCGGGCATCCTGTTGGTAGAAAGGGGTTATTGATCGTTCTAAGGCGTTTCTGACAGGGCGAGGGCCAAGTCTGTTCCAGGCATCAGCCATCCATTGGCGCTGGCTTGAATCATATGCTCGAGCCACGCCCTCACCGCCGGCAGCATGCCTTGACGATGAGGATAGACGGCTTGCAGATGGCCACCGGGCAGTTCCCAGTCCGGTAGCAGGCGAATCAGGCGGCCAGCCTTGATATCGGTCAGGCACTTGGTGTGCGGCAGCATGGTGAAGCCCAGACCCTGCAGCGCCGCTTCCCTGCGTATATCGAAGTCTTCGATGCTCAGACGCGCCTCGAAAGTCACCTCACGACGTATTCCCGACAGGCTCTTGAAAATATGATGAATACGCCGGTCGCTTCCCACGGCGCCGAGCGCGGGCAATTGCTGCAGATCGTCCGGGGTGTGAATGCTCAACCCTTGCAGCAAGGCCGGAGAGGCCACCAGAAAGGCGGAGGCTGGCGCCAGTTGGCGGGCGATCAGCGAGGGATCCTCGTCATCCTGATCGCGCACCCGCAAGGCGACGTCTATGCCTTCCTGGAGCAGATCCACACGCCGATTGGTCAGCATCACGTCCAGTTGAACCAGCGGATATTTCAGCAGAAAAGTATTGATTACCTGATGCAGTCCAGCGCGTGCCAGTTCGCTGGGGCAGGACATTCGAATCCGCCCACGGGGCTCGCTGCTCAGCGAGGCCACCGCCTCCTGAGCTTGTTCGGCCTCGAGCAGCATGGCCTGACAATGGCGCAGATAGCGCTCGCCGGTTTCGGTCAGCGCCAACTTGCGTGTGGTGCGTTGCAGCAGACGCACGCCCAGTCGTGTCTCGAGCTCGGCCACTCGCCGCGATAGGCGGGATTTAGGAATGCCCAGTTGCTGCCCAGCAGCGCTGAACCCGCCATGCTCGACTACTTTGGCGAAGTACATCAGGTCATTGAGATCCTGCATCACAGGCTCCAGCTCAGCAGAGAAATGAGGTTTGTCCTATCAGTGGAACGCATCATCGCATTTTTGCCGACTAATCAGGGATTGGCTTCACCGGTAGGATTAATCCATCGAACATCTACTGATGAACCTAATTGTTCAAGGAGCCACCATGAAACTTCTCCATCTTGATTCCAGCATTCTCGGCAACGCTTCCGCTTCCCGTCAGCTCAGCGCCGCTGTTGTCGATGCCTGGAACAATGGTCAGGCCGACATCCAGGTTACTTACCGCGATCTGGCCAGCGATGCGCTGAGCCACTTCTCGGCTGCCAGCCTGGTTGCCGGTGGTACCCCCGCCGAGCTGCGCGATGCCGCCCAGGCTCATGAAGTGGCACTGGCCGAAGCCACACTGGAAGAGTTTCTCGCCGCTGACGCAATCGTGATTGGCGCACCGATGTACAACTTCTCCATTCCGAGCCAGCTCAAGGCCTGGATCGACCGTATCTCCGTGGCCGGCAAGACCTTCGCCTACGACGAAAACGGTCCCAAAGGTCTGGCAGGTGGCAAGAAGGTGATCATCGCCTCGACCGCTGGTGGTCTGCATGCCGGCCAAGCCAGCGGGCAGGCTCACGAGGATTACCTGATCTTCGTGCTGCGCTTCCTCGGTATCACCGACATCCAGGTGGTACGTGCCGAAGGGCTGGCTTATGGCGAGGAGCCGAAAGCCAACGCGCTGCGCGGTGCCCAGCAACAGATCGACGCATTGTTCGCCGCCGCCTGATTCGACTCCCTGCAGTGGCGCCATGGGTTTCCCTGGCGCCGCAAATGTGCTTCCTTGTGGTTCTGGCGCAGCCTCGGCTGTATCGAGTTGGCACATCCACGATGGGAGTCAAACAATGAAGAAATCACTGTTGTCGGTAGCGTTGCTGGGGCTGGCGGGATTGGCCGAAGCGGGTGTGGTGGTCAAGAACGTTCCCTATGAAATCGATGGCGAGCCGTTCGAAGGCCTGCTGATCTATGACGACGCCGTCACTGACCCGCGTCCCGGTTTGCTGATGGTGCCCAACTGGATGGGCGTCAACGATGCGTCTGCCCAGAAAGCGGCGCGTGCGGCCGGAGACAAGTACGTGGTGTTCATGGCCGATATGTACGGCAAGGCCATCCGCCCCAGCAATGCCGATGAAGCCAAGGAAGCGGCCACCGCCGTGCGCGGTGATCGGGCATTGATGCGAAAGCGCGCCCAGGCGGCGGTCGAAGTCCTCAAGGCGCAAACCGCTCAGGTCGCTCTGGATACGTCCAAATTGGGCGCGATCGGTTTCTGCTTTGGTGGCGGAACCGTTCTGGAACTGGCCCGTTCGGGTGCTCCGCTGAAGGCTTTCGTGTCCTTCCACGGCAATCTGGATACCCCCAATCCGGCTGACGCCAACAACATAAAGGCACCGGTGTTGGTGCTCCACGGCGCCGATGATCCGGCGGTGCCGCAGGCGCAGGTCGACGGTTTCGTTGCGGAGATGAAGGCCACCAAGGTGGACTGGCAGTTGGTGAGCTACGGTGGTGCGGTGCATTCATTCACCAATCCGAAGGCCAACACACCAGGCAGCAATGAGTACCACCCACTGGTTGCGGCGCGTGCTTTCAAGGCGATGAACAATTTGCTTGATGAGGTGTTCGAGTAACGCGAACCGACACAGGGGAAGGCCGCTCGGCCTTCCCCTGCTGGCGTTTTACTTGGCTGGCAGGACAGTGATGTCGATGATGTCGGCAGGCAGATTCTTGATCTCGCCCAGCGCGCTGGCCTTGCCGGTTTCCAGATTTACCTGGTGCAGCGTGGTGCCGGTCAGCAGGTAAGCCGTGTTACCGCCTTTGCCATCACTCTTGATATCCAGTGCCGCATTTTTCAGGCCATCGGCGATTTTGCCGACTACCTGCTGGATGCCGTCGTTTGGCGGGTTTTGCAGCATCAGGTTGCCGCTGGCCAGATCCACCGTGTACAGCGCGGTTTTCTCGGTACCGGCGTAGGCGTTGGTGTAGGCACCGGCTACCACCTTGGCAGTCTTGCCTGCGTACGGGCCATCTTTGGCGTAGGCGACCTTGCCGTCTACCACGACTTCACCGCTCTCGACGTTGACGCGCAGGCTGGTGCCGTCGGCAGCCAGCAGGCGCAGACGATCGGCTACCGGGTTGAAGTCCACCACCGCCTGGCCTTTGCCTGGCAACGCCTGGCTCAGTTTGGCCGCTTTGCTGGCCGCGCCGGTTTTGGCGTCGACGGTGTAGAGCTGGCCAGCGTCATCCAGGCCGTAGATCGAACCGTTGGATGGGCGTACATCGAGGCCGCGCAGGCTTGATACGCCGCTGAGCTTCACGTCGGAAGCGACGGTGAGGGTCTTGGTGTCGATGTGCAGCAGTTTGCCGTCCGCACTCAAGGCCAGCAGGTTGTCGGCGTTGGCAGTGGCACAGCCCAGGGCAGCGGTGGTGATAGCGATACCGAGCATTTTCTTGGAAATGTTCATGAGCGTCCTCTCTATGGGTAAGGCGCGAAGATCTCTTCGCGCTCGCATCCAGGCACCGTGATAGAGCACCTGATATCTATACCCATGAGATGAAGTGGCAGATGTCGACAGACATACTTATTTACATCTGCCGATTTTCTGCGTGCATCCGATCAGTCCAGTGCCGCCACCACAGCGCGGCCGATGTACAGCACTTCGCCCGTTGGCCTGTTCAGTGGCGAGCCTCCGGATGGCTCCAGGGTCAGCTCGAACAGTTGACCGGCACGTACGGCGCCGATCTGCTCGGCGGACAGGGTCAGGCGTTCGCCCGGCTCGACGAGACCGAGTGAGCGCGGCCCGTCCTTCGGATCGACGAGCGTCCAGAACTGCACCGAGCGGTCTGCGGCGACCTGATCCTGACGCAGTGGCTCCAGCAGCAGGGTGCCGGCCGCATCGATATGCACCACCCAGCCCGGCGCTGCCGCCTCGCCCGGTGGCTGCAACACGGCGGTGTAGGAGGCCGGGAGCACGTCGCTGCGCCACGGCATTGGCAGCAGGGCGATGATCAGCGCCATCGCCAGGGCCGCGCTGGTCAGGCGCCAGGTATTCAGACTCGACCACCAGGCCTGCCAACTGCTGGCCCGCTGACCCAGGTTCAGCGTTTGCTGCAGGCGCGGCCATAGGCCGGGCGAGGGTGTGCTGGGCTCAAGCTTGTCGCTTAGTTCGAGAAAGTGCTGCTCCCATTCCAGCGCCATGGCGGCAGCATGGGGATCGTGCTCTATCAACTCGGCGACTTCACGGGCCTGATCCTGCTCGAGCAGGCCCAGAACATACTCGCCGATGAGCGCACGGCGTTCTGCGGGGTCGGTGCTTATCATCGTTGCAAACACTCCTGCAGTGCGCGCAGACCGCTACGAATGCGCCCTTTGATGGTGCCCAGTGGGGTGGTCAGGCGCTCTGCTATCTGCTCATGGGTCAGGCCGCGGTAGAACGCCAGCAGAACCGGATGACGCCGTGGGCGCTCGAGTTTCTGCAGGCAGGCGCGCAGATGACGCTTGTCCGACTGTTGTTCGTGTTGCTGAGCGGCCGAGGGACTTTCATCGATCAGGTGATCGGCGATGTCGTCCGCCAAGGCCACGGTGCGGCCGCGCTGGCGCAGCTGGTTCAGCGCGCGGTAGCGCAGGATGCTGTAGATCCATGCCCGGCCGCTTCCCAGTGAACGCTGGAAGCGTCCGGCGTTACGCCAGATCTGCACGAAGGCATCGTGCAGGCAGTCCTCGGCCGAGTCGCGCTGGCCCAGTAGGCTGATTGCCAGACCGAGCATTTGCGAGGCTTCCTGGCGGTACAGTGCCTGAAAGGCGCGCTCGTCACTGCGGGCGCAGGCTTCCAGGGTTTTTTCGTAGTCGAACATCGGGTCAGACATGCCGTCGTCCTGTCATGGGCTGCTTCCTGAATGTGACAAGGGTTATACCCGAGAGAAGGCGTGCCGGATGTAGGGGGAGTGAAACAAATATTCTCGCGCAGCTCAGCGAGGAGCTGCTGGCGAGTTGCCCGGGCCGCTCAGAGCAGTGCGGAGAGTCTTACATCGGCGCCTAGCACCCTTACCAGACGACCCTGGGCGTCGAGGATTGGCACCGATACGGTAAAGCAGAAGTCGTCGGTGGCCGATGAGCGATAGACCTCGGTGGTGTGGCTGCTGAGGTCGTCGGCAACGGCGCGGAACCAGGGGCGCTGGCTCCAGTCGCGGCCGCGGCTGCTGGCCACCGTCTGATGGGGCACGTCCGCCGCGAAGACGTTCTGCGAGAGCTGTACGCCGCGTGCATCGACCAGGTAGAACAGCTCGAAGCGCGGGTCACGCTTGAGCATGGCTGTCAGAGCCTGTTCGACACTGTCGATATCGCTCGCGGCCAGCGCTGGTTGATCGGCCAGTTGCTGGACGCTGCGGCGTACTGCCTGGTGAATGTCCAAACGGAATTCGCCGAGCCCGGCGAGCAGGCGATCGCCATCTTCTCTCACCGCTTGGCTGTGATGCAGAACCTGACCGGCCTTGCCGAGCAGCTCGGCCGATACCTGAGCGATACGCTGCACGTCTCCATTGATGGAGCGTACGGCCTGGCCGATTTGCTCGGTGCCTGCCGCCATCTGTCCGACTCGCTCGTCAAGGCTGTCCATCGCCTGGCGGGTACTGTCCAGGCCGCTGTCGACCTGTTGCATGCCGCTGCGACCGTCGGCCACTGCGTTGTGCATATGCCCACCGGCTTCACCAAGCTCACGCATACCTTCGCGAAAGCGCTCGATGATATCGCTGACCTGACCGGTCGCCTGCGTGGTATGGCCCGCCAAGCGCCGCACTTCTTCAGCGACCACCGCAAAGCCGCGGCCGTGCTCTCCCGCCCTGGCTGCCTCGATAGCGGCATTCAGCGCCAGCAGGTTGGTCTGTTGGGAGATGCTGGCGATCACTCCGATGACTTTGCTGACTTCCTCCAGTTGCTCGGTCAGATTGCCGATCACACGGCCCAGTTGCATTTCGCTCTGGCCAATGACATCTACCTGTTGCAACACGGTTTTGCCGTTTTGCTGACACTGCTGCAGAGTGGCCGCCACGTCACGCGACAGGGCAGCCACCTGCGCAGTACCGGGAACCAGTTCCACGTCCAAGGTGGTGGTCACCTGTTCGCTGGCGCTGGCGATCAGTTCCGAGGATTGCGCTAGTACCTGTCCGCTGACTTCGTTGTCGGCGGCTATGCGTGCCAGCTGCGGGGCGTGGGCAGCGATGCTGACGGCAGCGCCTAGACTGGCCCTGATACGTTTTTCCAGGACTGTGCTGAAGCGATTGAGGTTGGACATCGTGTGATGATCTTCCGCCACCCGGGCGGTCAGATCGTGATGGAGGAAGAGGGCGTCTAGCGCTTCCTGATCCCTGGATTTGCGATTGGTCTTGCGCAGCAACTGCAGCATGGCACGGCCTTCTGTATGGAGTCTGCATCTGCAGTGCAATCGAAGTGCCAGTATGCAGGCGCAGATTTGGTCGCAATCCCGGTCGAAAATGTGCCGCCAGGGTGCTTTGGGCTTACATGTGCACCGCGATAGTGCGTAGCGCGTTCCAGTCCAGGATCAATTGCTGAACTTGCTTTCAAGCGCCGCAGTCTATGCTGCTCACTGTCAGGAGGACATCAGCATGCAGTTGATCCGTTTGAGTTTTTTGCTGTTTATCGGCCTGTCGTCGACTGTCGCCGGAGCCCGCGAATATCGTTACAGCGATGCCCATTTGCACTACGTCGATTTCTTCCAGGAAAGCGCAGGCATGGACATACTGCTGCAGCGCATGGACGAGGCGAAGGTCGATCACGTGATGTTCTCGGGCATACCGGTCGCCAAGAAGTGGCACGAGGATGAGCCCAAGCGCCCGCGCTATTACGCCGGCGATGACGCTGCAGCCTACTGGTACAGCGCTACCGACGTGCTTATTGCCCACGCCTACAAGCAGGTACCCGAGGCGCAGCGCCATCGTTTTCACCCGTTCCTGTCTGGTTTCAACCCCAACGACAAGAATTCGGATGCCCATATCCGCCGCATGCTGGAGCTCGACCCCGGGCTTTGGCAGGGCATCGGCGAGGTATTCACGCGCCACGACGACCTGACCTCGCTGATCGAGGGCAGTACCCCGCGGGCCAACAACGAGGCCATGACACGGATCTATCACCTGGCGGCAGAATACGATCTCCCGGTGATGGTGCACTCCAACATCACCTCCAAGCGCGAGCGTAATCCGCTCTATCTGCAGGAGATCGAAGAGCCACTGCGTAATCACCCCCACGTGCGCTTCATCTGGGCTCACGCCGGTACCAGTATGGAGATCCATCGTCATCAGGAGAAACTGGACTTTCTCTTCGACGTGCTCTCACGCATGCTGGAAAGCTACCCAAATCTGTACGTGGATCTGTCCTGGACAATGCTCAGGCCGTACCTCACCGACGAGAACGGCAAGCCGGATCCGAAGTGGGTAGAGCTGGTTGGCCGCTACCCCGAGCGTTTCATGATCGGCTCCGACGTAGTAGGGCGCTTCGACAGCATGGGCGAGTACATGCAGGGCTTCGATCGCTTCCTCGATGAGCTGCCCGAAGACGTTGCTCACAAAGTGGCCAGAGACAACTTTCTTTCCATCCTGCCACGGCAGGTGAAGGAGGCGCTGCCTGCGCCACGCTGACGGCCACGATTGTCATTAGGTTGTCATCGCCGCGTCATAACCTCGCGCCATTCCAAAGAAGGAGCGTGAGATGCAACACTTTCGATTCGCAACGATGACGGCGCTGCTGCTGGCAGCAGGCCTGGCTCAGGCTGAGGTACGTGTGCAGGGGCCGGTCGAGTACGGCGTTTTCGTCAGCCAGTACAAGGATTTTCAACCGGGCGAGCGGGTGCTGACCCAGTCCAGTCAGGAAATCCAGCAGACCAGCGTGGTGCCGGCCAAGTTGGGCACCAAGTTCGGTATGCGCTATACGCTGACGGGCAAGACTGCCGATGGCGAGCCGCTGACTCTGCTGTACCTCACCCCAGGCGTGACTGGTAGTGACGGCCAGCGCCGCGACAAGTTCGTGGTAACGCAGAATCTGGTGCCCGATGCGCCGCAGGACGTCATGGCATTCGAGTTTTCCGAGAATAACGAAGTGGTACCCGGCGAATGGCATTTCCTACTGTTTCAGGGTGATCGCAAGTTGGCTGAGCAGCGCTTCGAGGTGCGCTGAGGCGGCGATATACAACGCTACCCGGGCTTGCAGTGAATCAACCCGGAGCATAAAAAAACGGCGCCCTAAGGCGCCGTTTTTCGTATCAGGCAGTTATCAGTTGCCGGCCCAGCGCTTCAGTACCAGCGTGGCATTGGTGCCACCGAAGCCGAAGCTGTTGGACATGATGGTGTCCAGCTTGGCGTTCTCACGGGTTTCACGCAGGATCGGCAGGTCAGCGACAGCCGGATCCAGTTCCTCGATGTTGGCCGAGGCAGTGATGAAGTTGCCTTCCATCATCAGCAGGCAGTAGATCGCCTCGTGTACACCGGCGGCGCCCAGGCTGTGACCCGACAGGCTCTTGGTGGAGCTGATGGCCGGAGCCTTTTCGCCGAACACTTCGCGCACACCCTTCATTTCCGCCACGTCGCCGACTGGAGTCGAAGTGCCGTGGGTGTTCAGGTAGTCGATCGGTGTGTCGACGGTGGACAGCGCCTGCTGCATGCAGCGCACTGCGCCTTCGCCGCTCGGGGCAACCATGTCGTAGCCGTCCGAGGTTGCGCCGTAGCCGACGATTTCAGCGTAGATCTTGGCGCCACGAGCCAGCGCGTGCTCCAGCTCTTCAACGACGACCATGCCGCCGCCGCCAGCGATGACGAAACCGTCACGTTTAGCGTCGTAGGCGCGAGAGGCCTTTTCCGGGGTGTCGTTGTATTGAGTGGAAAGGGCGCCCATCGCATCGAACAGGCAGCTTTGGCTCCAATGCTCTTCCTCACCACCACCGGCGAAGACGATGTCCTGTTTGCCGAGCTGGATCTGCTCCATGGCCTGGCCGATGCAATGCGCGCTGGTGGCGCAAGCCGAGGAAATGGAGAAGTTGACGCCCTTGATCTTGAACGGGGTCGCCAGGCAGGCCGAGACGGTGCTGCCCATAGTGCGGGTAACACGGTACGGGCCAACACGTTTGACGCCTTTCTCGCGCAGGGTGTCGATAGCTTCCATCTGGTTAAGAGTGGAAGCCCCGCCAGAACCGGCGATCAGACCGGTACGCGGGTTCGAGACCTGGTCTTCGCTCAGGCCGGAATCCTTGATCGCCTGATCCATCGCCAGGTAGGCGTAGGCCGCGGCATCACCCATGAAGCGGAACAGCTTGCGGTCGATCAATTCTTCCAGGTTCAGGTCGACGGAGCCGGATACATGGCTGCGCAGACCCTTTTCGGCGTATTCCGGATTGAAGCGGATACCGGGGCGGCCAGCGCGAAGGTTGGCGGAGACGGTTTCTTTGTCATTGCCCAGGCAGGAAACGATGCCTAGACCGGTAATAACGACGCGACGCATGGAAAGGATCCTTTAGAAACTGTCGGTGGAAGTGAACAGGCCGACGCGCAGGCTTTCGGCACTGTAGATCTCGCGACCATCGACACTCACGCTGCCATCGGCGATTGCCAGGATCAGCGAACGGGTGATGGTGCGTTTGATATGGATGTTGTAGGTGACTTTCTTGGCGGTAGGCAGAACCTGGCCGAAGAATTTCACGTCGCCCGAACCCAATGCACGGCCACGGCCGGGGTTGCCCTGCCAGCCGAGGAAGAAGCCAACCAGCTGCCACATGGCATCGAGGCCCAGGCAGCCAGGCATGACCGGGTCGCCTTCGAAATGGCAGCCGAAGAACCACAGATCAGGATTGATATCGAGCTCTGCGACAATTTCGCCCTTGCCGTACTTGCCGCCCGTTTCGCTGATGTGGACGATTCGATCGATCATCAACATGTTGGGGGCGGGCAGTTGCGCATTACCCGGGCCGAACAGTTCGCCGCGGCTGCAGCGCAACAGATCTTCCTGGGTGAAGGCGTTTTGTTTGGTCATGCGAGCTCCTCAATAATCCCCACGCGCCTCGGCTGGGTAAATCGTCCTGGCTGGCTGCGCATCAGTAATGCGCCTGCCAGCAGCCTAGTCATAGACTGTTGCGTTGTGGTGAAAGTCACAGTGCGGTGAGTACAGTTGTACTCTGCTGCGGCCAATGGTGTCACAGATGACCCTTTGACGCCCACTTCAGCCCGCAAGCGTGCAACATTTCCGTCGATCTGACTAGTCATCTAATGGCTAGACAACAGCCAGCGGTCGAGCAATTCCTGTAGTTCCAGGCGTTTGAACGGCTTGGCGAGGTAATCGTTCATTCCAGCCTGCAAGCAGGCTTCGCGATCCCCCTGCAGGGCATTGGCGGTCAACGCGATGATCGGCAGCTGTCCTTGAGGCCCCAATTCGCGGATGTGGCGAGTGGCTTCGTAGCCGTCCATGACCGGCAGGCGGCAGTCCATCAGCACAGCTGCGAATCGCCCCTGACGTACCGCCGAAACCGCCTGTGCCCCGTCGACCACCAGGGTGACCTGATAGCCGAGACTGCGCAGCATGGCCTCGATCACCGTCTGGTTGACGGGGTTGTCTTCCACCAAGAGCACTGAGTGGGTTTCCCGTATCGACGGTTCTGATGGTGCCGCTTCCGGGAGCAACAGCGGTTGTTGCGCCGAAAACGGCAAAGGAATTTCCAGGGTGAAGCAGGAGCCGCGGCCTTGTTCGCTTTGCGCTTTCAGGGTGCCGCCCATACGTTCAGCCAGCGTGCGGGCGATTGGCAGGCCCAGGCCGGTGCCGCCATAACGCCGGGAAATCGAGTTGTCCGCCTGTTGGAAGGCATCGAACATGGTTTCCAGGCGTTCGCTGCTGATACCGATGCCGGTGTCATGCACGCTGCAGGTGAACCACAGCACCTGATTGTCCAGTGCCTGCCACTGAGCTTCGACGCGGACTTCGCCGCGCTCGGTGAATTTCAGGGCGTTGCCGATCAGGTTGACCAGAATCTGACGCAGACGGGTAGGGTCGCCCTGTACCTGAAGTGATGGCAGGGCTTCGCCAAGTTCCAGGCGCAGCTTCAGGCCACGCTGCTGCGCGCTGTGCTGAAAAGAATGCAGTGCGGTTTTCAGCAGTACCGACAGATTGAAACTGATCAGCTCGAGTTCCAGCGCCCCGCGTTCGATCCGCGAGAAATCCAGAATGTCGTTGATCACCTTGAGCAGATGTTCGGTCGACTCGGTCGCCAGGGCGGCATATTCGTGCTGCTCTTGGTTCATGTCGGTGGTTTCCAGCAACTGCAGCATGCCCAGAACACCGTTCATGGGGGTACGTAGTTCGTGGCTCATCATCGCCAGGAAATCCGATTTTGCACGGTTTGCCAGTTCCGATTCCTCGCGGGCCTTGATCAGTAGGGTCATGGCCTGCTGCTGCTCCAGGGCGGCGTTGTTCAGGCCGCTGGCGAGGTTGTTGATGTGCCGTGCCAGGGTAGCCAGTTCGCCGCCGCCGACTTCTGGAAGTGCCGTTTGATAATTACCACTCTGGATCGCGGTGACGGCGTCGCTCATTGCACTCAGTGGTCGTGACAGGCGGCTGGCGAGGCGCCGGGCCAGCAGGAAGGTCAGCAGCAGGGCAAACAACACCAGCATTGTGACCTTGAAGAGAATTTCCTGCTGACGTGTGTTGAAGGCTTCACCGGACATGCCGACGACGACTCGTCCCAAATAGTCGCCGTTCAGGGGCCCCTGTGTGCTGGAATCTTCCTGAATGAAATCCGAACCCAGATCGACCTGCTGCTGCCGGATCGGCGATTGGAAAATGTCGATATGAGTGTGGCCCGTCTGCACGTGTTCGGGTTGTTCGAGGTAGGCCAGGATGTTGTCGTCGCGATCACGCACCTCGATGAAGCGGACGTGAGGCGTTTTCAGGGTGGCCTGCAGCAGTGACTCCAGCACCTTGCGGTTGCCCGAAATTACTCCGTATTCGGTGGCCGGAGCCAGTTGGCTGGCAATCAGTTGGCCGGTGTGATTGATCTCGGCGCGCAGATCCTGCAAGCGGTTGAAGGTCAGAAACCCAGTTAGCAGGAGCGTCAGCAGCAGGGCTGGTCCGACACTGATCAGCTGGGTACGGATGTGGATGTTCCAGCCGCGCCACAGTTTCATGGCGTTTCTCCTTCTGACAGATGCCAGGCAAGTTCCTCGTCGCTGGGCAACGCTACCGCCAGGGCGCGCGCCACCTGAGAATTGCCGAGCACTTTGAATGTGTTCGAGTAGGTGCCGACTGGCCAGTTGTGCGTCGGCTGGTCGAGCAGGCTACCGAGTGTGTTCAACCAGTCGTTCTGGTCGCTGTAGGTGCTCGCCAGGCTGCCTGCGCGGACGAAGCCAGCACTGGGTCCAATGAGGGCGCGTTGTTGGCCGTAACTGGTCAGCAGCAGGTTCTTGGCGGTTTGTGGGTTGTACAGGTCGTCGTCGGCGACGCCGAGCAGCACGTCGCTGTCGCGTAGCACGCGCAATAAGGTTCGGTTGCCGCGAGTGCTGGGCCAGTCTTCGGAAACGATCTCGATATCCAGACTTGTGGCGGCATGCCGGATCTCATCGAGCAGAAACGCGCTGTGCTCATCGTGTAGCACACCGACCCGAGCGATATGCGGCAGCAGCAGTTTGGCCAGACGAAGCTGGCGTAACGGTGATGGATCCGACCAGAGCACGCTGAGATTGGTCGGCGTACTGTCGCCAAGGGTTGCGCGCGCCTGGGTTTTGTTTACCTGCAACACCAGCGTCGGCGGGCCTTCATGCGAGCTGAGGCGCCAAGCCAATGCCGGTTGGCCGAAGAGAATAAGGCGGGTATCTGCCGGCAGTTCGTTCAGGGGCGGCAGGTCGTTCAACGGCACGATACGCACGTGATCCTGTGGCCGCGACGAGGCCAGAGCGGTGCTGAAACCCTGCAGGATGCTAGTGTCTCCGGCGCTACTCAGTAGCAGCTCGGCGGCCTGCGACGGTGATTGCAGCAGGCAGAGCAAAAGCAGCGTGCGGCGCGCCCATGAGCGATAGCCAAGCCCTGTTCTCGAGTGATTGGCGACCATCTAGAATTCAAGCTCGGCGCTGAGATAGAACAGGCGGGCTTCGTCGTAGTTATTCTCGCGCCAGGTCAGCGCTTCATCATCCAGGCGCCACTGCAGCACCCCCGCCACTTCCAGTTGGCTGCGACCTATTGGCGTGCGCTTGGCCAGGCGCAGATCCATGCGCTCGAAGCGGCGTTCGTTGAGGCGATCCGCACCGTAATAGAACAAACCACTCGACCAGCCCATGCCCCAGTCACGCAGCCAGCCGGCGGAGCCACTGTTGCGTGCGGTGAGACGCTGGTCGGTCTTGCTGGTGGCGCTGTGGTCGACGTAGGCATAGGTCAGGCGTAGGCGGTCATCAGTGCTTACATGCCAGTCCAGTTGGGTCTCCGCGCCGCTGAAACGCATGCGATGGGCATTGTTGGGAGCGAAGCGATCGACGCGCAGCGGCTCGCTGATCATGTTGTGGATCTCGTCGTAGAACAGCTTCACGTCGATGCTGAGACCTGCTTCGGCGAACAGGCCGTTGTAACCCAGTTCGTGGGAACGGATGACTTCCTGTTCGAGGTCGCGGGGGCCCTTGGCGTTGATGAAGTAGTCGGCGTCGCGCTGACCGAACGGCTGTGGCTGCAGGCCGCGAATTCGGTAGCCCCAGTCAACGTTGTTTTCGTACATGTCGGGCGAGCGCACTGCTTCCGAGTAGACGGCGCGCAGGCCATGTCTTGGGGTAATCAGGTAGTTGACGGCGAGGCGTGGTGTCAGCGACGAACCGGTGAGGCGGTCGTCCTCGAGCATGGTGCCACCTTGCAGCAGCCAGTGATCGTCCACCTGCCATTCGAGGTGACCGAACAGGCGCCAGATCTGATTGCTGAGGCGGCCACTGAAAAACGTCTCCGAGTCGGCCTGGTCGTAGCGATAACCCAGGCCGCTGAGCAGGCGCAGGTTGTCGGAGAGGCTGAGGGTGTCCTGCAGCTCGATGTCGTAGCGGGTTTCGCGGATATTCTGGTTGGCAGTGCCGCAGACTTCGCGGGTCGCTCCCGTAGCCAGTTGCTGCTGGATCTGCGTCGCCAGCGCCTGCTCCTGAGTGGTGCCTGCAGGCACGCTGCCGAACGGATTGCGGGTGAAGCGCGTCACGTACCCGGGATTGAGTGACCACAGCTCGGCGAGCTGAGGGCTGAAGGCGATTTCCGCTTCGCAGGCCCGCCAGCTTTCCAGGCGTTCCCAATGCTGCACGGAACTCTGCAGTGACAGGCTGTGGTTGGCCGTCTGGTCGAAATTCCAGCGCAACGAGCCAGCGTAATCACGTGCTTTGACGTCCGAGTCCGTATCGCCAAGGCCGATACCCGGAAACAGCGGCTCATAGAGGTAGGGGCGCTGATTGCTGCCTTCCTTCGCGGCGAGTTGCCAGTCCAGGCTCTGGCGTTCATCGAGCTGATGGCTGACGGACAGATTGATACGTTCCAGGCGACGGCTGTCACGGTAGGGGGCGGCAAATTCATCGTGGTCGAAACCGTCATCCTCCTGGCCGCTGATCGAGAGGCGTAAGGCGCCGCTGTCCCAACTGCTGCCTTGGCTGGCGTAGTAATCGGCGATACCACGCTGGCCACGGGTGACCTTGAGTCGGGTGCCATGGCTGTCTGCCGGATTGCGGGTAAAGATGCTGACGACGCCCATCAGTGCATTGGCGCCATAGCTCACGGTGTTGGGGCCACGAAATACCTCGATGCGCTCGATGTCTTCCAGGGCCACTGGAATGTCCGACCAGTCGACGGTCGCCAGGCCCGGGTGATACACCGAACGGCCATCGACCATCACCTGCAGGCGTCGTGCTTCCGAGGCGCTGGAGCCGTGGTAGTTGAGTGTCGGTTGATTGCCGTTGCGGTAGCCGACCATCATGCCCGGCACCAGGCGCAGCAGTTCTGCGATATCGCGTGCTCCGCTGGCCCTGATCAGGGCGCTGTCGAGCACCGTCACGCTGCCAGGCACCGCAGCGGGCGACTGTTTCAGGCGCGTGGCGGTCAATACTTCGGGTACGACCTGGCCGCCGCTGAACAGGTCATCGGCCATGGCGTCGCCAGTGGCCAGGAGCGCCAGCAGCAGAAGTTTGAGGGGAGGGGGGGCTTTGGTCACGCAACGACCCTGTTCGCGCAGTGTGATGCATGTTAACCGAGCGGCGAACCGTTGCCAGTCATACATCGGTAAAAGACCCGTTTTTAGTTCAGCGAGCCAGTCTGCCGCGTTGGTCAGTCCGCAAGGGTGGCCGTGGGGCGAGTGAGCCGTATAATGCTGCATTGCCACACACCTCACTACGGATCGGTCATGACTCAACAGCAACCTATCGCGGTGCTTGGCGGCGGCAGTTTCGGTACCGCTATCGCTAACCTGCTGGCGCAGAATGGTCATCGTGTTCTGCACTGGATGCGCGACCCCGTGCAGGCCGAGGCCATTCGGGTCAATCGCGAAAACCCCCGTTACCTGAAGGGCGTCAAGGTGCTCGACGGTGTCGAGCCGACTACTGATCTGCCAGGTGCGCTGAACAGCTGCGCATTGGCGTTCGTGGCTTTGCCGTCCAGTGCGTTGCGTCAGGTGCTGCAACCGGTGTCGACGCTGCTGGTTGGCAAGATGCTGGTCAGTACCACTAAGGGCATTGAAGCGCAGACGTTCAAACTGATGAGCCAGATCCTCGAGGAGGTCGCTCCCGAGGCACGTATCGGCGTGCTTTCCGGGCCGAACCTGGCGAAGGAAATCGCTGCGCATACGCTGACCGCCACGGTGGTCGCCAGTGAAGACGAAGCCCTGTGTCGGGAGGTTCAGGAGGTGCTGCACGGTCGTACCTTCCGCGTTTACGCCAGTGCCGACCGTTTTGGTGTCGAGCTGGGTGGTGCGCTCAAAAACGTCTACGCCATCATTGCCGGCATGGCGGCGGCGCTGGGCATGGGCGAAAACACCAAGAGCATGTTGATCACCCGGGCACTGGCGGAAATGACTCGCTTCGCCGTGCATCTGGGTGCCAACCCCATGACCTTCCTCGGTCTCGCCGGGGTTGGTGATCTGATCGTTACCTGCTCGTCACCGAAAAGCCGCAATTACCAGGTCGGCTTCGCGCTTGGTGAAGGCCTGAGCCTGGAAGATGCCGTCGAGCGCCTCGGTGAGGTTGCCGAGGGGGTCAATACCATCAAGGTGCTCAAGGCCAAGTCCGACGAGTTACAGATATATATGCCGCTGGTGGCCGGGCTGCACGCGATCCTGTTCGAGGGGCGTACCCTGGACCAGGTGATCGAGGCGCTGATGCGCGCAGAGCCGAAGACCGACGTCGATTTCATTCCAGCCACTGGCTTCTGAGGGATCCGAACATGAGTGAACACCAAAAAGGCGAGCCCATCGGGCTGCGCATCGTCTGGATGCTGCTGTTCCTGCTGGTCTGGCAAGTGGCCGAGCTGTTGCTGGCTGGTGTGGTTCTGCTGCAACTGATCTATCGCCTGATATACGGCGCGCCCAATGCCGGTTTGCTGAGGTTTGGCGACAGCCTCAGCCAGTATCTGGCCCAGATCGGCCGTTTCGGCACGTTCAACAGCGAATCCAAGCCCTGGCCGTTCGCCGACTGGCCAACGCCGCGCCCAGCGCAGGGCGACTTTGCGCAAAGCGTGCCGCCGGACGTGTCGCCGGCAAGGGACGAGGAGCCGAAGCTGTGAGTCATCAGCCATGAGAATCTGGTTGTTGCGCCATGGCCAGGCCCACCCAGAGGCACGCACCGACGCTCAGCGGGAGCTGACGGACTACGGGCGTGACGAAGTACGCCAATCCCTCGAACACCTGCGTGGCCGTTCGCTGGATGCGATCTTCGTCAGCCCTTATGTGCGGGCCCAGCAGACGGCAGCGCTGGTGCGCGATGCCTTGGCGTCGAGCGTCGAACTGCACACGGTTCCCTGGCTGACCCCGGAAAGCGATCTCCGTGACAGCCTGAGCAAGCTGCAGCGCCTCTCGATCCAGGAGATCCTGCTGGTTTCCCATCAGCCCTTCATCGGCGCACTCGGTGGGCTGTTGGTGCATGGTCACCGGCAGCAGCCGCTTTCCATGCACACCGCCAGCCTGGCGATGCTCGAAGGTGAAGAGCTGATTGCCGGGTTGATGTCCCTGGAGTTGCTGGCCCATCCCGACCTGCGTTGAGCTGGCTACGGGGTTGTCCCGCATGACTCTCGCTCGCAAGACGTTGAGCCGGTTATGGGGTATTTGGCCGGAGCGTCGTCCTTCCTGACCGTTACGGTCATTGCCGTGGGCCGGGGGCTGGCTGACAATCCCTGCATTGCCTGCCACCAGCGCGACGACCATGTCCCAGCTCATCTTCTTTGCCCACGCCAATGGCTTCCCCTCGGGAACCTACGGCAAGCTATTCGCCGCGCTCGCACCGGAGTACCGGGTGCAGCACCTGGCACAGCACGCGCACGACCCGCGCTTTCCGGTGAATGACAACTGGAGCAACCTGGTCGATGAGCTGCTGCATCACCTGGAGCAGTGCGGTGGCCCGGTATGGGGAGTGGGCCATTCGTTGGGCGGTGTGCTGCATTTCCATGCCGCGTTGCGCCGGCCGGATCTCTACCGCGGCCTGGTCATGCTCGACTCGCCCGTACTGAGTCGCACCGACCGGATGGTGATTCATGCTGCCAAGCGCTTCGGCTTCATCGACCGCCTTACACCCGCCGGGCGCACCCTTGGTCGCCGCGAAGCGTTCGCCGACCCGCTGGAGGCGCGCCGTTATTTTGCCGAGAGGAAGCTGTTCAGCGGCTTCGATCCCGAGTGTCTGGATGCCTACGTCGAGCACGGCTTGCACCCACACGAGGATGGTGTGCGGCTGCGTTTCGAGGCAGCGACCGAGATCAGTATCTACCGCAGCGTTCCTCATACCAGCCCTGGCCTGCCGCAACAGTTGCAGGTGCCGCTGGCGCTGGTGAAAGGTGCCCAGAGCCGCGTGGTACTCGCCCATCATGGGCGGATGGCACGCCGGGCGCCGCGGGGAGAGTTCCTGACGCTGCCTGGTGGGCATATGTTCCCTCTCGAGCACCCGGAGGATACGGCGCAACTGATTCGCGGGCTATTCGCGCGCTGGCAGCAACCAGTCGAGGGAGTTCGATGAGCCTGGGTTTCGAAGAGGTACGGCTGCGGCTGCCGCACATCGAACTGGCTGCTCAGATTCATGGCTCGGACGATGGCATCCCGGTAATCGCCCTGCACGGCTGGCTCGACAATGCGGCCAGCTTCGCCCGGCTAGCGCCCAGGCTGTCAGGGTTGCGTATTGTCGCCCTGGATTTTGCCGGCCATGGCCATTCGGATCATCGCCCTGCAGGTGCCGGGTATGCGCTGTGGGATTACATGCACGACGTGCTGTTGGTTGCCGAGCAGTTCGGCTGGCAGCGCTTCAGTCTGCTCGGCCATTCCATGGGCGCGATCGTCTCACTTCTGCTTGCCGCGACCTTTCCAGAGCGCGTGCAGCGTTTGGCGTTGATCGACGGTCTCGTTCCGCCGACCACTGAGGCGGATGCTGCGGTGAGCACGTTGGGCGAGTCCCTGCGTGCGCAACTGGCCCTGTCTGCCAAGCGCAAGCCGGTCTACCCGAGCCTGGAGCGTGCCGCCCAGGTACGCCAGCGCGGGGTAGGGCTGGTGAGTTTCGAGGCTGCCGAGTTGTTGGCGCAACGTGGGTTGATGCCGGTGCCTGGTGGCTACACCTGGCGTACCGATAATCGCCTGACATTGCCGACACCCTTGCGGCTGACCCGCGACCACGTGCACGCTTTCATCGCCGCGCTCGGTTGTCCCACCAAGCTGGTGCTGGCCGAGCACGGCCTGCTTGCACAGCGTGACGGGCTGAACGATTTGCTGGCGCAGACGGCCATCAGCGTCGAGCGGCTGCCCGGCGGGCATCACTTGCATCTGGACGATGAGCGCGGGGCGCAACTCGTAGCAGACTGTTTCAATCCTTTCCTGAACGCGCCTTGACGGCCTGCTGCAACTGGGGAAAGGTGTCGGCATTGCAATGGAGACCCGCATGACCGACTTGTATACCGTCGCGCTGGAAGCGCTGCTCGCGTCCGATGATGTTCACACCCTGCCAGCTGCTTCGCAGACCTTCGCTACCGCCGAGCAGCGAGGGGTTTCATGCGTCTGAGTTACCTGTTTCCCCTGATGTTGGTCAGCGCCGCTGCCACTGCTGATGTAGCCGGCAGCAGCGACCTCGATGTGCTGCCACGCTTTCCGGGCAGTGAGATCATCACGTTCAAGGAGCAGGCCGACCAGGAGCGTCTTTATCCGCAAGGCACCATCCGCCGTATCAGCGGGCGCTTGCGTTACGAGCGCGAAGTGCTTGCCACCGGGCAACTCACCGCAATCACCTACGAACTGCCTCGTACCCATAGTGCCAATGAGGTGTTCTCTGCCGCGCGCGAGTCGCTGCAGGACAAGGACGCCCACATCCTTTACTGGTGCGAGGGGCGCGAGTGCGGCTCCAGCAGCCTGTGGGCCAACTCGGTATTCGGCAACTCCACTCTTTACGGCTCCGATGATCAGCAAGCTTATGCATTGCTGCGTCTGGCCGAGCCGAATCAGGACAGCCTTGTAGCGCTGTACAGCATCACTCGTGGCAATCGCCGCGCCTATCTGCATGCCGAGTTGCTGGCTGCCACTGAGCCTCTGGCGAAAGTGTTGCCAACGCCTGCCACGCTGTCACGGCAGCTGAAAAGTACCGGAGAGCTGCGCCTGCCCGGGCAGGGTGAGCCCGAGCAAGAGTGGACGGAGCTGCTGGCGCGTAGCCTCAATCAGGACAGCACCTTGCGTGTGAGTCTTTCCGGCGCTCACGCAGAAGCCTGGCGCGAGGCGTTGATTGAGCAGCGGGTGAGGGCGGCTCGCCTGGAAATCGGTGAAGGCAGTGGCGACGGGTTACGTGTCGACGTGCTACGTTGAGCGCGCCCTTCAGGGCCTGAGTCTGCTTTTCTGGAAACACTGAAAAATGCCGAATAACGACCGTTTGCTGGTGCAGATCCTGCTACTGGGATTGCTGGGCGCCAGCCTTTGGGTGCTGGCGCCGTTTTGGTCGGCGCTATTCTGGGCCGCGGTTCTATCGTTCGCCAGCTGGCCGGTAATGCGCTGGCTGACGCGGCTGCTCAAGGGCCGCCAGTCCGTCGCTGCAGGATTGCTCACTGGCGTCTGGATCGTTCTGGTCGCAGTGCCCCTGGTGATGCTCGGCGTCAACTTGGCCGACCACATTCGTGATGGCACCGCGGTGATCAAGGGCTTTCAGGTCGAAGGCCTGCCGCCACCGCCGACCTGGCTGGAGTCCGTGCCTCTGGTGGGCGCTCGTCTTGTCAGTATCTGGGAAACCCTGGATCAGCAGGGTTCAGCGCTGTTCGCCACGGTTCAACCCTATCTCGGCCAAGTCGGCAACTTCCTGCTGGTGCGCAGTGCCAAGATTGGTGGGGGCATTCTCGAGCTGGCGCTGAGCCTGATCTTGGTGTTCTTCTTCTACCGTGACGGCCCACGTTTGGCGGCCTTCGTCGAAAGCCTGCTCGAGCGCTTGATCGGCGACCGTGCCGAGCATTACCTCGAACTGGTGGCCGGCACGGTACAGCGGGTGGTGAACGGCGTGCTGGGTACTGCCGTTGCGCAGGCGATCCTCGCCTACATCGGCTTCATGATCGCCGGTATTCCGGGCGCGCTGTTACTGGGTCTGCTGACCTTCGCCTGCAGCCTGATCATGGTGCCGCCACTGATCTGGGGCCCAGCGGTGGGCTGGCTGATCTGGCAAGGCGAGATCGGCATGGCGATCTTCCTCGGCATCTGGGGCTTCTTCATCATCAGTGGCGTGGACAACATTCTCAAACCGTACCT
This sequence comes from Pseudomonas sp. PME37.24/006, assembly GCF_055556635.1. Taxonomy (NCBI): domain Bacteria; kingdom Pseudomonadati; phylum Pseudomonadota; class Gammaproteobacteria; order Pseudomonadales; family Pseudomonadaceae; genus Pseudomonas; species Pseudomonas sp. PME37.24/006. Next base: position 557,941 of record NZ_JBVHNL010000002.1, on the reverse strand, counting down.
CATCAGCCGCGGCGGCAACCTGCCGTTGGTGGTGGTGCTGCTTGGGGTGTTCGGCGGTATTCTGGCCTTTGGCTTCATGGGGCTGTTCCTCGGCCCGACCCTGCTGGCAGTGGCTTACAGCCTGCTCAGCGACTGGGTCGCACACAAGGCGCCAGCCGGGCTGCCACCGCGTGAAGAGCGCACACCGCCAGGCTGAGTGACGGCGACCTCAGTGGTCGCCGCGTTCGTATTTGTCGAGGGTATCCTTGGCAATCTGCCGACCCAGCATGATCAGCTCCGGCGCCTTGTAGAATTCGAAGAAACGACACACCCGCTTGGGTACGTTGATCAGGATGTCCGGCGGATAGCCGGCGATCTTGTACTGCGATAGCGAGGTCTGCATGACCTCGAAACTCTGGTTGATCAGTTCCAGCAGCGAAGCCGGGCCGACCATGTTGGCGACCCGCGAACCACTCGCTGATTTCGGCGCGCTGCCGCTTTGCGGCGCTGCGGCAGGTTGTTGGGCATGGGGATCCACTGGGTCTTGCAGCCACAAGTCAGGCTGCTGTGGGATCGCAGCTTGGGCGTCGTTGCCCAGCAGCAGAAGCTGATCATCCTCACCACCCTTGCGGCGCAACGACGGCAGCCGTGAACCCAGTGAAGCCATCAACTGATCGAAGCGGCCTTTCAACGCGGGCGTACGTTCGATGATCGGCAACTGATAGTGCTGCTGGTGTGCCGAGTTGAGGTTGACGGCGATGATCAGGTCGCAATGACTGGACACCACCGGAACGATCGGCAGGGGATTGAGTAGGCCGCCGTCGACCAGCATGCGCTTGCCTTGTATGACCGGCGTGAACAGGCTGGGAATCGCCGCCGAGGCACGCATCGCCTGGTGCAGACAGCCTTCCTGAAACCAGATTTCCTGCTGGTTGGTGAGGTCGGTGGCTACCGCGGTGAACGGGATGTTCAGCTCCTCGATATTGATCTCGCCGACGATATCGCGAATTCGCCCGAAGACCTTTTCCCCACGTATGGCGCCCAGGCGGAAGCTCACGTCGAGCAGGCGCAGTACGTCCAGGTAATCGAGGCTCTGCGTCCAGTCGCTGTACTCCTTCAGCTTGCCAGCCGCATAGATGCCACCGACCACTGCGCCCATGGAGCAGCCAGCGATGCAGCCGATCTCGTAACCGCGCGACTCCAGCTCCTCTATGACGCCAATGTGGGCATAACCGCGTGCGCCACCCGAGCCCAGTACCAGGGCCACTTTCTTGCTCATCCCAATCTCCCTGAAACGCTCTGTAAGCAACCGCACATTACGTATCGTAAGGCGCTGCTGATAGTGGCACTTTTTCCTCGGCGTGCCGTCATAATCAGCACCGGCAACATGATTGCCGGTCAACCTTTGGAGTATGCGACATGAAAGCCTGGATCCTCTTACCGATTGCGCTGTTGGCGGGCTGCTCAGCGACCACTTCCTACCGTGATAGCTGCGCCTCTCAACTGGATGCCGCGTGGCAGGAACTCGACCTGGCCAAGGCCGAAGGCTTTGCCGGTACCGTTAGTTACTCCAAGGCTGCATCGCTGATGACGGCGGCGAAAACCCAGCAACAGTTCGAAGCGTTCCGCGGCTGCACCAACAAGTCAGAAAAAGCCCGTTTCTATATTCGTGAATCTCGGGCAGGCCGCTGAAAACCGGATCACGCTCTGCTGCGCGTCGGTCTTGTGGCGTTAAAAACAGGCTCTGGCGCGCGAGATCATGAGCAGGTTCTGGTGGCTGATTGGCGTAAACTGGCAGCAACCTGACTTTTGGAGAATGGGATGCTGCTCGAGTTCGCCAATCTGACCCCGCTGGAACGTTATCGCTGGCTTGCCTCTACCGTCACACCCAGGCCCATCGCCTGGGTGTCGAGCCTTTCTAAAGAGGGCGTCGCCAATCTGGCGCCCTTCAGTTTCTTTCAGGTGATCAGCGACGATCCGGCCACGCTGATGGTCAACGTCAGTACCCGTGATGACGGCGTTCTAAAGGACACCCTGCGCAACGCCCAAGAAACCGGCGAGCTGGTCATTCATCTGGTGTCCTTCGCCCAGGTGGACGCGATGAATGCCAGCGCCGCGATTCTGCCGCGTAGCAGCAGTGAGTTCGAACATTGCGGCATCGCGTCTATTCCCAGCAGTCGTGTAGCACCGCCTCGCGTTGCAGGCGCAGCCGTGGCGTTCGAATGTCGAGTGGCGGAAATCATCGGTTATCCGCAGCAGCAACCCAATCAGCATCTGATCTTCGCTGAGGTGCTGCTCGCACACGTGGACGATGGCGTGCTCAATGAAAAGGGCCGTATCGACCCGCATCGCCTCGATTTGGTTGGGCGCCTGGGTGGTACGGCCTATAGCAGAACCCGTGAGACCTTCGATTTGCAGCGGCCGGGCTGAGCCCTTACCAGTAGAGTTCGATACGCGAGCGTGGGGAGCGCTCGTCCAGCCTCGTGACGGTCTGCGCCAGGGCTTCACGATCGATGCGCGTGTCGGCATTCTGGTAGCGGATGCGGTAGCCGTCACGGCAATCGTGGTTGGTCAGCAGCAGCGCCTGACTATCGGCGAGGCTGTCGACTTGGCAGGCACTGTGCACGGCCAGGCGGATACCCACTTCACCGCCGGCCATCTCGGCGAAAGCCTGGCTGCTCGCCAGCAGAGCGCCTAGCAGCAGGATCGAAGGGTAGAGGATCTTGCGTGAGGTGTTGGGCATGGTCGGTGTCCTGCCGACGGTCTGTCGGCTGAGTAGGCGAGCCGATTCTAGCAGTGGATTCTCTGTGGTGGCGAGGTGCTATTGCAGCCGTCCGTCGCTCGGGATCAGGCTGTCTTTCGCCCTGACATTCTGCAGCCGTACTTCGCTTTGGTAACGCTGTAGCGCCGCTCAAGTTCGGGCCTGGTACACAGTTTCGTCAGCAAAGGTTACGTAATGCTTTGCCCGGTGCGGCAGGGCCAGTAGCATCGAGCCACTTGCATGAGGAGTGGACGATGCACACGAAACTGGATGCCTGCCTTGATACCGTCAACCAGGTGCTGCTCGGCAAGGACGCGCAGGTACGCCTGGCACTGACCTGCCTTCTGGCACGCGGCCACCTGTTGATCGAGGATCTGCCCGGCATGGGCAAGACCACCCTGAGCCACGCCCTCGCCAAGGTGCTGGGGTTGAGCTTCCAGCGCGTGCAGTTCACCTCCGATCTGCTGCCGGGCGATATCCTCGGTACCTCGGTATTCGATAAGGATACCGGGCAGTTTCTCTTCCATCCGGGGCCCATCTTCGCCGAACTGGTGCTGGCCGACGAAATCAACCGGGCTACGCCCAAGAGCCAGAGTGCCCTGCTGGAGGCCATGGAAGAGGGGCAGGTGACCATCGAGGGTGCGACTCGGCCACTGCCGGATCCGTTCTTCGTCATCGCCACGCAGAACCCGATCAGCCAGAGCGGCACCTTCGCCTTGCCGGAATCGCAACTGGATCGTTTCCTGATGCGCCTGTCGCTAGGTTATCCAGCCCGAGCGGCGGAGAAGGCGTTGCTGCTGGGCGAATCCCGTCGCTCGGTGCTGCCAACTCTGGAGGCGGTACTCAACCACACCGAGCTCGCGAAATTGCAAGCCGAGGTGCCCAAGGTTCGGGTCAGTGATGCATTGGTCGACTACGTGCTGCGCCTGGTCGAGGCCACACGTACCCAGCCGCAGTTCGCTTGGGGCCTGTCACCACGTGGCAGCCTGGCGCTGCTGGCGGCGTCACGGGCCTGGGCGTTGCTGGCGCAGCGTGATTATGTGATTCCCGAAGATGTGCAGGCGGTGCTGCCATCGGTTGCCGGCCATCGCCTGCGCGATCAGGCCGACCCCGCCGGGCATGGCGGCGGTGCACTGGTGCAGTGGCTACTGCGCGAGGTTCCTGCACTTTGACGAGTGCTCTGAAGCAGCGCTGGGGTCGTTGGTTGGACAAGCGCATTCCGGCGGCGGCCAGTATCCAGCTCAGTCAGCGGCGGATCTTTATCCTGCCGACGCGGGTCGGGGTGGCGTTTCTGTTTGCGCTGCTGGTGATGTTGCTGGCGGCAATCAATTACCAGAGCAGCCTGGCCTACGGGCTGACGTTCCTGCTGGGCTCGGTCTTCGTGGTGGCCATCCTGCACACCTACCGCAACCTGGCTGGCCTGGTGCTGCATGCTGGTGGCGCCGGTGCCGTATTCGCCGGCGAACAGGCGCGTCTGCGAGTGCGTCTGGAAAGCCGCGGGAGGGGGCATGAGGCTGTCGCGCTGGGTTGGCCGCCTGCCGACACGCTGCAACAGGACGTTGCCGCCGGTGGCGTTGCCGAATGCGAACTGAGCCTGCCGACCGAGCACCGCGGCTGGCTGCACCCCGGCAGGCTGCGGGTGGAAAGCCGTTTTCCTTTAGGCCTGCTGGTGGCCTGGAGCCTGCTCGATCTGGACCAATCGGTGCTGGTGTATCCCCGTCCACTGGAAGGTGAGCTGCCGCTTGCCGCCGGCGGCAGTGAAGACGATCAGGAGCAGGGGCATCTGAGCATGGGGCAGGGCAGCGACGATTTCCAAGGCCTGCGTACCTATCAGCCGGGCGACTCGCGTAAGCGTCTGCACTGGAAGGCTTACTCGCGCGGCCAGGGGCTTCTGGTCAAGGATTTTGCCGCCCACAGCGGCCGTGATCTGGTGCTGGATTTCGACGTACTGAGCGGTGATCTAGAAAGCCGACTCTCGCTGCTCTGCCACTGGGTGCTGGTACTCTCTGAACGCCAGCAGCCGTTTGCCCTGCATCTTCCTGGCAGTCTGTTCTCCGCGGATATCGGCGAGCGTCACCGTGAGCAGTGCCTGCGTGCGCTGGCGCTGCACGGAGCTCGAAAATGAGCGCCATTCAGGGTATTCCGCGCATCAGTTTGACCTGGCTGCTGGTGGCGCAGGCGCTGGTGATCGTCCCGCACCTGGGGCATCTGCCGTTATGGGTGATCGGCCTGTGGCTGGGCTGCGCCTTCTGGCGGGTGCAGATTTTTCGCATGCGTGCCGGTTATCCCACACGGCTGCTGCGCATCGGCCTGATCGTACTGGCGGGACTCGGGGTATTCCTTTCGCGCGGAACGCTGGTGGGGCTCGATGGCGGCGTGGTGCTGCTGATTGCCGCCTTTATCCTTAAGTTGCTGGAGATGCGCACCCGCCGCGACGCGCTGGTGCTGATCTTCCTCGGCTTCTTCGTGGTGGTGACCGCGTATCTGTTCGACGACAGTATCCTCATCGCGCTATTCAGCCTGCTGCCGATCTGCGCCCTGCTGGCGGCAATGATTGGCCTGCAGCAGAGCGGTACGGCGACCCGCCCATGGCGCACGCTTCGCTTGTCGGCCAGCCTGCTGCTGCAAGCGCTGCCGCTGATGCTGCTGCTGTTTCTGTTCTTTCCGCGTATGGGGCCGCTTTGGTCGCTGCCGGTGCCCAATGAGCGGGGCGCCGTCACGGGGCTGGCCGACAGCATGGCCCCCGGAGATATCGCCGAACTGACTCGCTCTGGTGAATTGGCCTTTCGCGCCAGCTTTGAGGGCGAGGTGCCGCCGCGCAGCGAGCTCTACTGGCGAGCGCTGACCCTCGATCAGTTCGATGGACGACGCTGGTCGCAATCGCCAGTGGCGCAGTGGCAGCCGGCGCCGCAGTGGCAGCCGCGTGGTGAAGAATTGCGCTACAGCATCGTCATGCAGCCCACCACGCGGCCCTGGCTGTTCGCCCTTGATGTGGCACAAACCGATCTGCAGGGCACGCGCCAGATGGGCGACTTCCGCCTGCAGCGCAACCGGCCAGTGGAGCGTGCGCTGCTTTACAACGTCAGTTCCTGGCCCGAGGCAGTACGCGAGCCGCAAGAGCGTCAGAACGGTATGCGAACCTGGTTGCGCCTGCCCGAGGAGGGCGATGCGCGCAGCCGCGCGTGGGCCCAGGAGCTGCGCCAACAGCATCCGCAGGACGAGCAACTGGTCGCTGCGCTGCTCGCCCACTTCAATCGTCAACCGTACGTGTACACCCTTAAGCCGACGCCCCTGGGTGCCAACTCCATCGATGAGTTCCTGTTCGACACGCGCAGCGGCTTCTGTGCCCACTACGCGGGCGCCATGACGTTCGTGCTGCGAGCGGCAGGCATTCCCAGTCGGGTGGTCGCCGGTTATCAGGGCGGAGAGTTGAGCGGTAACGGCAACTATGTTCAGGTGCGTCAGTTTGATGCCCACGCCTGGGTCGAGTACTGGCAGCCGGAGAAGGGTTGGACGAGCGTAGATCCGACGTTCCAGGTCGCCCCGGAACGTATCGAACAAGGCCTGGAGCAGGCACTGGCGGGCGAGCAGAGTTTCCTTGCCGATTCACCATTTTCGCCATTGCGTTACCGCAACCTGACCTGGCTGAACGAGCTGCGACTGGCTTGGGATGACCTCAACTATGGCTGGCAGCGTTGGGTTCTGGGCTATCAGGGGGCTCAGCAGTTCGAATTGCTGCAGCGCTGGTTCGGTCAGGTGGATGCCAGCCGGCTGATACTGGCGCTGTTCGGCGGCGGTGGGTTGCTTCTGGGTTTGCTGTCACTGTGGTTGTTCAAGCCGTGGCGTGCTGAGCGTGATCCGCTGCAGCGTGTGTTCCTGCGCTTCGAACGTCTGCTGGCACAGCATGGTGTACGCCGAGATACCAGCGAGGGCCCGCGAGCTTTCGCTGCCCGTGCGGCTCAAGCGCTACCCGGGCAGGCCGAGGCCATCAATGGGTTCGTGCAGGCCTATGAGGCGCAGCGTTATGCAGGACAGAACATATCCACCCGCGTACTACTCCAACAGCTGACTGCGCTTCGCCGTCAGCTACCGTGGCGTTGGAGTCGATCCCATTGACCGGTTTTCAGGAGTACCCGCAATGAGTGGTTTCGTCAGCAATTTGCGCAGTGAGGTGCTGCGTTTGCAGGTAGCGCTGTATGCCTGCCGCGAGCGCCTGCAGGCCCAGACCGATGGTGAGGCGCTGCATGATCTGCGGGTGTGCCTGCGCAGGCTGCGCAGCTTGTTGAAGCCCCTCAAGGGTGCTGCTGGCAGTGACCCGTTGCAGCAGCGTGCGGCAGAGATCGGCCGTCTGAGTGGCCCGCTGCGGGATCTTGAAGTGTTGATCGACACCCTGAGGCAGCATGGCGAGCATGCCGCTGCCGACCGACGTGTGGCCGAGCGGGCCAGAGGCGATGCGATGTTGCTCGCCAGCCGCTCGCTGCCAGCACTGTTTCGGGCACTGGATGAATGGCCCCAGGAGCTGGCTGTGCAGCAGGCCAATGGTGAACTCGATGACCTGCACAAAAAGGTTCGCCGCTACCTGCGCAAGCAGCGAGCTCGTCTGCTCGAGGCGTTGCGTGATGCCGAGCATGACCGCCACCGCGTCCGTCTGTTGATCAAGCGCGTGCGCTATACGGCGGAAGCGTACCCGCAACTGTCGCCGCTATCCGCCGCTCAGGTTCGCCTGCTCAAGAAGGGGCAGGCGGTGCTCGGCGACTGGCACGATCACCTGCAGTGGTTGGCAAGGGCCGAAACGGAGAAGGATTTGCAGGTATTCGTACAGGCCTGGCGCCGTTCGATGGAAGAGGCCGAACAGTCGTCGGAAGTGATTCAGGCGCGTCTGCTGGCCGCGCTGGAGTGAGCACCCCGCTATCTCCTTACAAATGACCGAACTGGCGTTCGCCCCAGGCTCGCCGCCCAGAGGCGAGTCTTTTACTATCAGGCGGACGTTTACGGGAGTTGAACATGAATTTCTCTGCATTGCTGGAGCAGGTACAGCGCACCCCTGAGTCGCTGTCGATCCCTTCTGACTGGGGCCAGGGCCGCGCCAGTTTCGGCGGCTTAGTGGCGGCACTGGTCTACGCCGTGATGCGCAGCAAGGTACCCGCCGATCGTCCCCCACGCTCGCTGGCAATCTCTTTCGTGGCGCCGGTCGCGCCTGACACCGAAATCCGTTTCGAGGCCGAGGTGCTGCGTGAGGGCAAGGCGGTCAGTCAGGTGCTGGGGCGCGCGTTACAGAACGGTGAAGTGGTGGCGCTGGTGCAGGGCAGCTTTGGCGCGCCGCGCTCTTCTTCGGTAAGGGTCGAGGCGCAGCCGGCACCGCTGCTCAAGGCCGTGGAGAGCAGCCAGGAGCTGCCTTATATCCCCAAGGTCACCCCGGAATTCACCCGCCATCTGGCCATGCGCTGGGGACTGGGTGGGTTGCCATTCAGTGGCAGCCAGTCGCGGGAGATGGGCGGGTGGGTACGTTTTCGCGATCAGGAGCGCGTCGAAGCCCTTGATGAAGCTCATCTGCTGGGACTGGTCGATGCCTGGCCACCGGCTGTGCTGTCGCTGCTCAAAGGGCCTGCCCCGGGCAGTTCGCTGACCTGGACCATCGAGTTCATCCAGCCGCTGGTTTCGGTGACTTCCGATCAGTGGTGCCTGTACCGCGCGGAAATCGAGCACGCCCGCGATGGCTACGGGCACGTCGCTGCGGCGCTCTGGACGCCCAGCGGTGAGCTGCTGGCGATCAGCCGTCAGACGGTAACGGTGTTCGCCTGAGTCTCAGCGGCAGGTAGCAGCGCCTGACGCGCCAGGGCATAGGCTGCGATGGCTCCAAGCCCGGACAGAGCCAGTGCCAGCGGGCCTGAGCCACTGCCGGCAAGGGCGAGCGACACCAGCAGCAGCGGCATGGCGATGGCCAGCGATGGCATGTCGATCGATTCGGTGCTGGCCGAGTGGGCGAGGGGGGCGCTTTGCGTGGTCATGAGAGGTCTCCTGCATCAGATCGAGCCAGTCTATGGCGCTGCAGGCCCGGCAGCGAATTGATCCCTCCTATGTGGCAGATAGCTTTTGTACTATCTGCCTGCGCTCCGATAGCCTTAGGGTTTGAGCTGGCGGATGGCTCGCGATAGCTCGCCAGCCAGTTCTGCCAGTTCACTGCTGGTAGTGGCTGACTCCTGGGTCTGCTCGACAGTTTGTTCGGTGACATCGCGAATGCCGATCACCGAGCGAGTCATCTCCTCGGCCACCTGACTCTGCTGCTCGGCGGCCACGGCGATCTGCGTATTGCTCTCGCGCATCTGCGCCACTGCACTGGTAATCGCAGCCAGCGCCTCACCGGCTTCGTGGGCGGCCTGTACGCAGTCGTCGGCCTTGAGCGAGCTTTCCTGCATGAATTCCACGGCGTCGCGAGTGCCGGCCTGCAAGGTGCCGATCATGCTGGTGATCTCGTCGGTGGAGTCCTGCACGCGCTTGGCCAGGTTGCGCACCTCGTCGGCTACCACGGCAAAGCCACGGCCCATCTCGCCAGCGCGCGCCGCCTCGATGGCGGCGTTGAGCGCCAGCAGGTTGGTCTGTTCGGCGATGCCATGGATGACGTTCACCACGCTGCTGATCTTCTGGCTGTCGCCTGCGACCTGCTGGATCAGCATCGCCGTCTGCTGCACGCCACTGGAAAGCCCGGTGATCGAGTGCACAACGCGACTGACCACGGCCTGCCCGGCGCCGGCGAGTTGGTCGGCGGTCTGTGACTGGTCACGAGTGGTCGCCGCATGCTCGGCAATGTGGTGCACGGTCGTCGACATCTCGTTGATGGCGGTAGCGGCTTGGTCGGTTTCGCTCTGCTGGCCGAGCATGCCCTGGCGTACGTCTTCCATGCTCCGGGCAAGCCGTGTCGTGCCGTCATCCAGTCTGGAGGCTGCCTGGATGACCGTGCTGACGACACGCTGGTAGCCGTCCTGCATGGCATTGAAGGCACCGGCCATCTGCCCGACTTCATCGCGGCTTTGCAGGGCAACGCGTGCCGACAGGTCGCCGTTCCTCTCCACGTGCAGCATGACGTCCTTGAGGGTATTGAGGTGGGTGAGCAGAAAACGGATGAGAACCTGCGAGGCGCCAAGCAGGGCGAGCATCAGCAGGGCTACCGTCAATGCGTAACTGCCGAGACGCTCGGCAAATATTTGCGCCAGGCTGCGGCCGTATGCCGGTAGCGCTACGCGCTTGTCGCTGTCGCGCTCGATGATCTGGGCGCCGATCAGCGGATCGCTGCCGAACACGCTGTCATGGGCGAGATCGACCCAGCCGTGGGCATTGCGCAGTGCGCTAGTGTCCGCGTTACCGGGCAGGCGTGGCGCCTCATCTGTTGTGAACGGGATCAGATCAGCACTGCGCGGTAGCTCGCCATCGGCGGGCCATGCGGAAATAAGGCGCGCCTGCTTTTGCGCTCCTTCGCGGGCAGCCTGGGCAAAGGTGTCCTGTTCCTGATACATGGCGAACAGAACGAGCAGCAGGGTGGTGAAGAAGGCGACGGCGTTGACCGCCCAGAACTTGTGTTTCAGGGATACATCGCGAATCCAGACGGGCATGTTTTTCTGCTTTCGACATGAATGAGGGTGCTAGCAAGGCGCCATCATTCTTCCACGAGCAAAATGTCCATCCCTTGATATGAGTCAATGACTCGGAAGTTGCATGATTGCACCCGGATCAACGGAGGTGGTCGCCCCTAGTCATCCATTTCTTCGTCGTCAGTCCGCTCGACGATCGACGGCAGCGCAAAAAAGGCACGGGCACAGGCGGTGGTGTGTCGTGCAACCTCGGCCTCGGATTCCTGGCGATGCAGGGCCACCTCGCGCAGTACCTCACTCAGGTAGGCGGGCTCGTTACGTCCGTTTTTCGGTTTGGGTCTGAGGCTGCGAGGGAGCAGGTAAGGGGCGTCGCTTTCCAGCATCAGGCGGCCAACGGGAATCTCTCTGACCAGCGGATGCAGGTGGGCACCACGACGCTCGTCGCAGATCCAGCCCGTGATGCCGATGTGCAGATCCAGGTCCAGGTAATCGAACAGCGCGCGCTGCTCGCCGGTGAAGCAGTGCACGACCGCCGCCGGCAAGCGATCACGGTAATCACGCAGGATCTGCACGAAGCGTGGATGAGCATCGCGCTCGTGCAGGAACACCGGCATCTGCAGCTCCACCGCCAGGCTGAGCTGTTCTTCCAGCGCCTTCTCTTGCTGCGGGCGTGGCGAGAAGTCCCGGTTGAAGTCCAGACCGCATTCCCCCACGGCGCGTACCTGAGGCTCGGCCAGCAGGGCGCCCAGGCTTCGCGCATGGTCGCTGCTCCAGTCCTTGGCGTTGTGAGGGTGTAGGCCAGCAGTGCTGAACAGGCGGTCACCACTTTCATCCAGCTGTCGGCAAAGATTCAGCGCATGCTCGCTTTCCTCCAGACTGGTGCCGGTCAGCACCAACTGGCAGACGCCCGCGTTGAAGGCTCTTTCGAGCAGTGCCTGGCGCTGATCCTTGAAGCTTGCGTGGGTCAGATTGACGCCGATGTCGATGAGTTGCATGGTGTGACCCTGTGGAACTTGAGCGCCGCAGCATAACAGAGCTTTTCATTGCATATAAAAAGCTATTGATTACAAAGGGTTGTGAGTTCTTTGTAATGTAAAATCAACAATTATTGGCGTCAGAACCCCGGCTGTGCGACTCTCCGCGCCCAGCTTTCGGCTGACCGCCACTGGCAGTCGGCCGGTTTTCCGCCTCCGGAGCGTCGATATTGCGTGTCTTTCTCGTGCTATGCATGTTGCTCTCGCTGCCGCTTTCGGCAGTGGCGCGTATTGCTGGCCCGGTGGAAGTGACCCAGCCAGCGGCAGTTCGTGATTTGCCCAGCATTCGCAAGAGTGGCGAGCTGCGCGTACTGGTCAACCAGAGCCGCAACAGTTCGGGTGAGGTCAAAGGGCAGAGCATCGGCGTCGAATATCAGCGCCTGCGTGCCCTGGAGCAGTACCTCAACCGCAACGCGCGGGATGGGCGCAGCCTGCATCTGAAGATGATTCCCAAAGCCAAGGATCAATTGCTAGCCGCGCTGCAGCGCGGCGAGGGCGACCTGGTGGCACCCGGTGAGTTGCTTAGCAGCAAGGGCGGTACGAGCATCATCGCCAGCGAAGCGATTCGCCGTGATGTGCCGGTGGTGATCGTCGCGCGGCAGGGCAATCGGCGCTATCAGCGTCTCGAGCAATTGGCTGGACGCAGCCTGTCGCTGCCAGTGGGCAGCATTGCCAAAGACGCCCTGCACGGTATCAACCTGAAACTCCAGGAGCGCAAGCTGCCGCCTATCGTGGTCGAGTGGGTGGATCCGACTCTCGCCGTCGAGGACGTGCTGGAGATGGTTCAGGCCGGTATCTTCGACTTCACTGCCGTGGAGCTGCACATTGCCGAGCGCTGGGCAAAGGTTATGCCCAAGTTGCGCGTCGATCGCCATCTGGTGCTCGATGATCAGGGCGATATGCGCTGGTACATGCGCCGCGACGCGCCGATGCTCAGTGCCAGTGTCGATCGCTTCCTTGAAGGTTACCGGGTACCCGATGATCAGGATGCTGCCTTTCAGCGTGTCTATCGGCGTCTCTACAAAGTGCATTCGCCCATGGGGCGCACCGAGCGGCAGCGGCTGGAGCGCGTGCGTCCGGTCTTGCAGCGCTACGCCGAGCAGCATGATTTCGACTGGCTGGCGCTGGCTGCGCTGGCATTCAAGGAGTCAACCCTGAATCCCGGTGCGCGGGGCAGCAGTGGCGCTACCGGTCTGATGCAGATCACGCCAGCGGCGGCGCGCAGCGTCGGTGTCAGCGATATCACACGGGTGGAGAACAACGTGCAGGCCAGCGCCAAGTACCTGGCCAAGATCCGCCGTAGCTTCTTTAATAGCCCTAGGCTCAACGAGCGGGAGCGTATGGCGTTTGTGTTGGCCGGCTACAATCTCGGCCCACAGCGAGTGCAGAGGCTGCGCGCAGAGGCGCGGCGACGTGGCTTGAATCCGGATCAGTGGTTTTTCCAAGTGGAGCGCGTCGCCATGGAAGAGCTGGGCATGGGTGTGGTCAGTTACGTCAATGCGGTGAACAAGTACTACCTGGCCTATGCGCGGGAGCGCTATTCCCTGGAGCCTGCTGCAAAGCAGGCAGTGAGCATGCGTAAATAATCGATCTATTCGATTTGTTTTAGCGGTTTTATTCGGTGTTCATATTTGATAATTAAATTAATATGGCGCCATCTCACTCACACAGCAAAGGAATCGCCCCATGAACGCACTCATCAAATCCCTGGCAGCCACCCGCGCAGGCTATGGCCTGACCATCCTGCGGGTACTGGTCGGTATCATTTTCGTGGCCCATGGCGCGCAGAAACTGTTCGGCTGGTTCGGTGGTTATGGCCTGGCGGGTGTGGCGCAGTGGATGGAAAGCATCGGTCTGGCACCCGGCTACCTGATGGCGTTGATGGCCGGTAGTGCCGAGTTCTTCGGTGGCCTGGCGCTGATTGTTGGTTTGTTGGTTCGTCCGGCTGCGGCGGTGCTGACCTTCACCCTGTTGGTGGCCATTTTCTCCGTGCACATCGGTAACGGTTTCTTCATGAGCGACAATGGCTATGAATTCGCCCTGGCGCTGATGGCCGCCACCCTGGCACTGCTGATCGAAGGCGCGGGTCGTCTGTCTGTTGACAAGCGCATCGCCGGTTAAGCGACAAGCGTCTCTGCAAGGCCCGCTGATGCGGGCTTTCTTGGTTATTGACAGGGCGATCTGCAACTCTCTAGGATTGCCGCCTGCGCCGATTTAAACAGCTACTTGCGGGGCGCCTCAGGGATTCTTCAACGAGTCTCGAAATTCCGCTAAAGCGCTGGTTCGGTGTTGCCTCTCACCGCTGCCCAGCGGGATTTTCGAGGCGGAGACAAACACCCATGACCTGCTCCCAGGCCACACAGATTCGTATCGTTCCCATCACTTCCGGTTTGATCCGGCGCAACCCGCGCATTCTGCTCGGTGGCACCCACCAGCCGACCCTGCTGCGTTACCTCGATGGCTGGCCCAGTCGCCGTCAGGGGCGTCGCGCCTTTCTCGTGCAGTTCGCCGAACACGGCGAGTCGCTGCAACGCTTTGCCGATGACAGCTTCGACTTTGCGGTGCTGCAGCGCCCCAGTAGCGAAGCGCTCGGCCAACTGACGCGTATCGCCCGCCAGGGACTGATCACCCTGCGTTGATTACGGATAGTCGATGGCGATGACGTACCAGTACTTGTCGCCGGTCGGCGTTTCTACACGCACTTCTGCGTCCAGCCCTTTGCCTATCAACGCCCGGGCCAGTGGTGAGTCGATACTGATCAGATTGAGCTTCAGGTCGAGTTCGTCCGGGCCGACGATGCGGTAGCGCGAGGCGTTGCCATCCTCATCTTCCAGGGTCACCCAGGCGCCGAAGTAGACCTTGTCGGGATCACTCGGATGCGTATCGACCACCTTGAGGCTTTCCAGGCGCTTGGTAAGGAACCGTACGCGGCTGTCGATTTCCCGTAGCATTTTCTTGCCATAGGTGTATTCCGCGTTCTCAGAGCGGTCACCCTGGGCCGCTGCCTCGCTGACCGAGCGCGTGACCTCCGGACGGCGTACGTGCCAGAGCTCGTGCAGTTCAGCACGCAGACGCGCCTCACCTTCGGGGGTGATGAGGGGCGTTCCGGCAGTGCGGGGCGGACGGTATCGACTCATGCTCGGCTCAGTCTGTGGCGGGGGCGCAGTCTATCAACCCTCGCGCAGAACAGTGAGAGGGCTGGCATCCAGCGAGCGCCGCGTGCCCAGTACGCCAGCAGTTGCGACCAGTAAGGCGCCGATCAGAGGCAGCAACAGCAGCCACGGATGCGGCTGCCAGCTCATCTGGAAGGCGTAGCGGTAAAGCAGGAAGCTGACCAATTCGCAGCCAAGGGCCGCCAGCAAACCACTCGCCGCACCGAGCAGACCGAATTCGGCACGCCGTGCCTTAATCAGCAGCTTGCGTTCGGCACCCAGCGCGCGCAACAGGGCGCCCTGATGAATACGTTCGTCCAGCGTCGATTGCAGCCCGGCGAACAGTACGGCCAGGCCGGCGGCGAGGACGAACAGCAGGACGAACTCGATGGCGATGGTGACCTGGGCGAGGATGCTGCGCAGTTGATTGAGCAGCGCCTCGACCTGTAGCAGGGTGACCGACGGGAACGCCCGCGACAGTTCGACCAACTGCCGCTCCTGCTGTGGCGGCAGGTAGAAGCTGGTCAGGTAGGTGACTGGCAGATCCTGCAGGGTGCCAGGCTCGAAGATCATGAAGAAGTTGGGCTGGAAGTTGTTCCAGTCGACTTCGCGCAGGCTAGTCACCACCGCATCGCGGTTGACGCCACCCACGGTGAACGTCAGCCGGTCGCCCAGCTTGATCTGCAGGCTTTCCGCCAGCTCGTCTTCCACCGATACACCGGGTAGTTCCTGGCTCTTTTCGCCTGTCCACCACTGACCTGCGGTGAGGGTATTGCCCTCCGGCAGGTCTGCACCCCAGGTCAGGCTGAGGTCGCGGCGTACGGCGCGCTCGCCGCGGGAGTCCTTGCTGACGTACTGACGAACCGGATCGCCGTTGACCATCACCAGCCGCCCCGGCACGACCGGGTAGAGTGGTGCTGGGTGAGGGGACAGCTGCTCCAGGCGTGCGGCGAACGCGTCCCGCTCGGCAGGCAGTACATTGAGTGCGAAATGGTTAGGTGCGTCAGCGGGCAACTGATCCTGCCAAGTGTCCAGCAGTTCGCCGCGCAACAGAGCGATCAGTGCCATGGCCAGCAGGATCAGGCCGAAGGCCAGGGATTGCCCGGCGGCAGCCAGGGGCCGGCGCAGCAGTTGGCCGAGGCCCAGGCGCCATGGCAGAGAGGCACGAGCCAGCAGGCGGCGCAGGCTCTGCAAGCCGAGTAGCAACAGACCGCCGAGCAGTAGCGCAGTGACCAGGCCGCCACCGAGCAGTGCCAGGGTCAATGGCAAATCCAGGCTCAGACGCCACATGATCAGCCCCAAGGCGAGCAGGGCGGTGCCGTACACCAGCCAGGAGCTGGCCGGCACCGGTAGCATGTCGCGGCGTAGCACGCGCAGGGGCGGCACGCGACCAAGAGCGGCCAATGGCGGCAGGGCGAAGCCCGCCAGTGCCACCAGGCCCGTGGCGATACCCGCCAGCGCTGGCCATAAGCCGCCCGGCGGAATCTGCGCCGGCAGCAAACCCTGCAGCAACTGGAACAGCAAGTGCTGGGCGAGCCAGCCGAGTAGGGCGCCGCTGAGGCTGGCAACCAGGCCGAGAATTGCCAGCTGCAGACTGAACAGGCCAAGAGCCTGGCGGCGTGACAGGCCCAGGCAGCGCAGCAGTGCGCTGGCGTCGAAGCGGCGGCTAGCGAAGCGTGCGGCGGACAGCGCCACCGCGACCCCAGCGAGCAACACGGCTGCCAGACTGGCAAGATTCAGGTAGCGCTCGGCACGATCGAGGGCACCGCCGACGCTGCGGCTGCCATCCCGGGCATCATCGAAGCGCTGGTGGGCGGCCAGGTCTGGTTCAAGGGCCTGGCGATAACTGGCCAGGGCGTCGCTCGGGCCATTCCATTGTTCGATGTAGCGTACCCGGCTGCCTGGCTGCACCACGCGAGTGGCGGGCAGATCATCCAGGTGCATCAGCACATGGGGCGTCAGGCTGTAGAAGTCGCCAGCTTCGTCCGGCAGGTAGGTGAGTACGCGCGTCAGGCGCAGGGTCTTGGCGCCGACCTCGATGTCGTCCCCGGCTTTCAGGTTCAGGGCAGCCAGCAATCGCGCCTCGGCCCAGACTTCGCCAGGTTGAGGGCCTTGGCTGACCGCTTCCTCGGCATAGGGCTCGGCAGCGCTCTTCAGTTCGCCGCGCAGGGGGTAGCCGTTGCCGGCCGCTTTGACGCTGGCCAGCTGGATGCCTTCGTCGCTGGCGATCACGCTGGAAAACTCGACGACCTGGGCGTGTTCCAGCCCCCGCGAAGTGCCTGCCTCGATCTGTTCGGCAGATGCCGGCGCGCTGCCGCGCAGAATCAGGTCGGCACCGAGGAACTCGGTCGCACGCAAGGTCATGCCTTCATTCAGGCGGGCGCCGAAGTAGCCGATGGCGGTACTGGAGGCGACTGCGATCAGCAAGGCGAAGAACAGCACGCGCAACTCGCCGGCACGGGCATCGCGCAGCAGTTGGCGGCCTGCAAGGGATAGTAGGCTGAAGAAGGACAGGGATTTCATCAGGCGTTCACCGGTGCCACGAGGTGGCCACCCTCCAGGCGGATCAGGCGTTGGCAGCGGGCCGCCAGGCGTTCATCGTGGGTCACCAGAACCAAGGTGGCGCCGCGCTCTTGATTCAGCTCGAACAGCAGGTCGCTGATCCGCTCGCCGGTGTGGCTGTCGAGGTTACCGGTGGGCTCATCGGCGAACAGTACATCCGGCTCGGCGGCAAAGGCACGGGCGATAGCGACTCGCTGCTGCTCGCCACCGGAGAGCTGGCGCGGGGTGTGGGTCAGCCGTGCACCTAGACCAACACGCTCGAGCAGCTCAGTGGCGCGCTGCCGGGCATCGCTTCGGCCTTCGAGCTCCAGCGGCAGCATGACGTTTTCCAAGGCGTTGAGGCTGTCGAGCAACTGGAAGGACTGGAACACGAAGCCGACGTGCTCAGCACGCACACGGGCGCGTTCGTCTTCGCCCAAGCTACCCAGATCGTTGTCGGCCAGCAGAATGCGCCCGCTGCTTGGCAGGTCGAGCCCGGCCAGCAGGCCGAGAAGGGTGGATTTGCCAGATCCCGAGCTACCGACGATGGCCAGACTGCCACCTTTTTCCAATTCCAGTGAAAGGTCGTGCAGGATGGTCAACTCGCCTTCCGCGCTGGAAACCACTTTGTTAAGGTTCCGCGCAGACAGAATGCTTGAGCTCATGAGGTATCCGATGCGTGCGATATGGAAAGGGGCCGTTCTCGGCCTGCTGCTGTTGGGACAGATTGCGGTACAGATGGCGCAGGCGGGAACCGTACTGGTCGTCGGCGATAGTATCAGTGCGGCTTTTGGCATGGATACCCGGCAGGGCTGGGTTCATCTGCTCGATGAGCGCCTGAAAAGCGAGGGTTTAGAGCATCGGCTGGTGAATGCCTCGATCAGCGGCGACACCAGTGCAGGCGGTGCCGCGCGGCTGCCGGCGCTGCTTGCAGAGCACAGACCGAACCTGGTGATCGTGGAGCTGGGTGGCAATGATGGCCTGCGCGGCCTACCACCTAGCCAATTGCAACAGAATCTTGCGTCGATGGTTGATGCCTCTCGTGAGGCAGGTGCCAAGGTGTTGTTGCTGGGAATGCGCATTCCTCCCAACTATGGCGAGCGCTATACCACCGCCTTCGCCAAGGTCTATGACGACTTGGCAGGAGATAAGAATGTCCCGCTGGTGCCGTTCCTTCTTGAGGGGGTGGGCGGTGTCGACACGCTGATGCAGGACGATGGCGTGCATCCCGCCGTGGAGGCACAGCCGCTGCTGCTGGAGAATGTCTGGCCAACCCTGAAACCGTTGCTCTGACGGGCTTTTCCACTGACGGAGTTTCGGCTAATGTGGCGCCCCCGCCCTGGAGCCCTCAATGCTGCGACCCGTCTGGTCTCTGTACGCCTATCAACTGATCGAGCCCGACGAACAGCTCGACCTGTTCGCCTGCCGTGAGGCGCGGGTGCACCTGGTCGCTCGTCAGTTGGAACTCGGTGGCTATGCCGACCGCACGCTGTGTGGTGGCTTGCTGCCGGCGCAGCCGCTGTGGCGTGATCTGGAGCGCCCCATGTTGCATGATCGGCGTCTGTGTTCAGCCTGCCTGGCTACGCTCGAGGCTCAGCGGCGCGGAGATCGCCCAGCCTGGCCGGGACGCTGAGCCTGGCGGCGGTATACACTTCACCTCTCACTATCACCTCCACCTCAAGGGTTTCCTGCATGTCGCCGCGCGTTTCAGCTCTCGCCCGCTGTCTGTCGTTGAGTGCTTTCTGTCTGGCAGGTTCTGCTGTCGCGATGGAGTTGCCGCTGCCGCCGCCCGGTGAAGATGTGGTGGGTGAAATTCAGGTGATAAAAGCGCGTTATGAAGACACCTTCGCTGATCTGGGTACTGCCAATGATCTGGGCTACCTAGAGATGGTTGCCGCCAATCCGGGCGTGGATGCCTGGCTGCCAGGCGAGGGTACTGATATTGTTCTGCCAACACGTTTCATTCTGCCGGCAGGCCCTCGAGAGGGCATCGTCATCAATTTGGCCGAATACCGTCTTTACTACTTTCCGAAAGGTCAGAACGTCGTCCACACCTACCCGCTGGGTATCGGTCGTGAAGGTTGGAGTTCGCCGGTTGCCGATGCGCGTATCACTGCAAAAACGCCGAATCCGGGCTGGTACCCACCGCAATCGATCCGCGACGAGCACGCTGCTGATGGTGACCCGCTGCCAAGTTACGTGCCGCCAGGCCCGGACAATCCGTTGGGGCCTTACAAAATGGCACTTTCGGTGCCGGGTTACCTGATCCACGGCTCGAATAAAAAATTCGGTATCGGCATGCGCGTGAGCCATGGTTGTTTTCGCATGCTCAATAACAATGTGCTCGAACTGGCCGATATGGTGCCCGTCGGTACGCCTGTGCGCATCATCAACGAGCCCTACAAGTTTGGTGTGAGCAATGGCAAGGTCTACCTTGAGGCCCATGCGCCGCTCGGCGAGGAAGAAGGCTCACCGGTTGGTGATCAGCATGCCGCAGTGGTCAATGCACTGATCAAGCGTAGCGACCTGAATGCGCAGAATCTGGACTGGGATGTAGTACGCGAGGTCGTAGCGTCGCAAGACGGTCTGCCGATCGAGATCGCGACGCCTCGGGATGCGGTGATTCAGGCGCAATCGTCTGCGTTCTGAGTGTGACTGCAGCCATTCAAGACCACTGTCATCGAACAGTGGTTTTTATTGTTTGCACATACGCTTTAAATACGCCGGCTAATAAAAAGCCGACCCCAGGGGTCGGCTTTTTATTAGCCCAAGGGCTATTACTTGCGGCTGGCTTTTTCCAGCATACGCAGAGCACGCTCGTTGGCTTCGTCAGCAGTTTGCTGAGCCTTCTGAGCGGCAGCCAGTGCTTCGTCAGCCTTGCGGTAGGCTTCGTCAGCGCGGGCTTGGGAGCGAGCTGCTGCGTCTTCAGTTGCAGTCAGGCGAGCTTCGGTTTCTTTGGTAACGCTGCTGCAACCGGTAGCCAGAACTGCGGCCAGAGCCAGAGCAGAGAATTTCAGAACGTTGTTCATCGTGTTCCCCTTGGGGTAAGTTTTTTGCTTGTTGAAGGCACATTCCGAACCCGGAAAATGACCGGCGTACATACTACCTGTAACTTTTAGTAAGTAAACGCATGGAAAGCAAGGGTGCTGTTTTTTTTCATATTCAGCGTTCTGCTGATAATAAACCGAGGGTGATTTTGGTTGTTTATTGAGCAGTGCGCTGAGGCGAAAAGCAGTCGAAAGATCAGGGTAACTGGACAAGGACTCTGCCGATTCCGGGCGCCGCGGATTTTGCCTTGCCCTTTACCATCTAGAATGGCTTTATATCCTATTGTTACCGGATGTACGCGGGCCACAATGGCAGGGTATCGACGTCCGGCCTAATTGAGAGGAGTAGTAATGAGCGAGTCACTGTCCATTCACCATGACCTTGCCGGTCACCAGTTCGAGACCACAGTGGATGGTGATCGCGCATATCTGTCCTACATGGATCTGGGTAAGCAAACGCTGGATATCTATAGGACTTTCGTACCCAATTCGCTGCGTGGTCGTGGTATCGCAGCGGCCCTCACCGAGACCGCGCTCGATTACGCCGAACGTATGGGTTACACGGTAATTCCTTCCTGCTCCTATGTAGAGCGTTACATGGCGCGACGCGAAGGCTCTGCCGAGCAGAACTGAGGCGACGACAGCAAACAAAAACGCCGGGCATCTGCCCGGCGTTTTCATTGCTGTCGACTCAGCCGCGCTGGCGCTTGGGCAATACGTCTTTGAGTTTGACGTGCATGCTACGCAGGGTCTTCTCGGTGCTCTCCCAGTCGATACAGGCATCGGTGATCGACACGCCGTACTTGAGCTGCTGCAGGTCTTTCGGTATCGACTGGCTGCCCCAGCCAAGGTGGCTTTCGACCATCAGGCCGACGATCGACTGGTTACCTTCGAGGATCTGATTGGCGACGTTTTCCATCACCAATGGCTGCAAGCCTGGATCCTTGTTGGAGTTGGCGTGGCTGCAATCGACCATGACGTTCGGTTTGATGTTGGCCTTCTTCAGTTCCTGTTCGCAGATAGCCACGCTCACAGAATCGTAGTTCGGCTTGCCGTTGCCGCCACGTAGCACTACGTGACCGTAGGCATTGCCCGTGGTGGTGACGATGGATACGCCGCCTTGCTGGTTGATGCCCAGAAAACGGTGCGGGCTGGAAACAGATTGCAAGGCGTTGATGGCGACAGTCAGGCCACCGTCTGTACCGTTCTTGAAGCCAACAGCCGACGAAAGCCCAGAAGCCATTTCGCGGTGTGTCTGGGATTCGGTGGTGCGCGCGCCAATGGCGGACCAACTGATCAGATCCTGCAGGTACTGCGGCGAGATGGGATCCAGCGCTTCGGTGGCGGTGGGCAGACCCATTTCCGCGAGATCAAGCAGCAGCTTGCGGCCGATATGCAGACCGTCCTGGATCTTGAACGAGTCATCGAGATACGGGTCGTTGATCAGGCCTTTCCAGCCGACGGTGGTGCGCGGTTTTTCGAAGTACACACGCATCACCAGATAGAGCGTGTCAGATACTTCTTCTGCCAGCACTTTCAGGCGCTCTGCGTATTCGTGAGCCGCTTTGATATCGTGGATAGAGCAGGGGCCAACAACCACGAACAAGCGGTGATCCTTACCGTCGAGGATGTCACGCACCACTTGGCGGCCGGCAGAAACCGTGCGCTGGGCGCTTTCGGTCAGCGGAATCTCCAGCTTGATCTGCTCTGGGGTGATCAGGGTCTCGTTGGAGGCGACGTTAAGGTCGTTAATCGGTAAATCAGCCATCGTGCTTTTCATCAATTGCGTCATCAGGTCACGGAAGCCGGCCGCCAGCGATCCCCGTGCAGCGGGCACAGCGGTATGGGCACAGCGGGGAAGCCGAACCTTAGCGCGTTAGCGCCCGGCTAGACAATGATATTTAGGGTGTGAAGGCGCTAAACCTGTCATGCGCTGCTCCTGTCACTCTGGATGGCGATGCCACCAGGAGGTCACGCACTGGTTTGGCGTTCGCGATGGTTGCAAGTTTGTAATCTGTGGCAGAGCTGCTCGAGCATAGATAGGCGCAACCGCTGTCGTACAGCCGTTGGCGAGGCTGGAATAGAATACTCTTCGGCTCGGGTAAGAAGATGCAGCTCGACTGCGCTGCCTTGAATGAGTGGGCGCGTATAGTCGCGTGCCGCGCCACGAGTGCGATGTTGTCGAGATTTTGCCAGAGGTTGCGATTTTGGCTGGTTAGCTGTAATTCCCCCGATAGATCATTGCTATGACGAAGAAGCTGACGCATGACAAATCCCTCCAATTCCCCTCACATTGATAGTGCCTCGGCGAGTAAAGCGAGCGAGCTGGAACTGACCGATTTTGATGCCGATCAGCAACTGCTGAGCCTGCCAGGCATCTCCTTGATCATCTTCACCAGCCAGGGTTGCACCACTTGCCGCTATGCACGTGAGCTATTACCCAGACTATCGCTACCCATCGAGCGGCTGGCATGGATTGACGCCGGCGCCAATGGTGGCCTTGTTCAACGCTATGAGGTTTTTCACCTGCCTACGCTGTTTCTGGTACGGGATGGGCACTTCCATGGCGCATTGCAAAGCCGGCTTGAAGGTGCCGAGCTTGGAAAGGTTATTGGCGAGGTACTTGGCCGAGAGCCTCAAGAGCTGCCTTGAGCCTGCTGCCTGGCACGAGCCTTATATAGCAATGCGTCCTGAATGAACGCTTGGCCGCTCACTTATGGTAGCTGCTGCTAAGCTCAAGCGAGGCTTGGCCGTGTCGGCAGTCGAGGAGGCCGCATGATTCGTTCGATTCTCTATGCAACCGATCTCGGCCTTTATGCACCTTATGTCCTGCAGCACGCGCTTGCGCTGGCGCGAAGCTTCAATGCACGGCTTTATGTGGTGCATGTCGTGGAGCCGATGGGGCTGTTCGCCGAATCGGTATTGCAGACCTATGTAGATGAGGCGCGGCTCAAGGAGCTACGTAGCACGGGGCTGGACACTGTGATGAACAGCATCGAGCTGCGGGTACTCGAAGGTTTTCGCGACGAGTTGGGGGAAAACCGTGACGACCTTGATCTTATCGGCTCCGTACAGGTGCTGAGGGGCGATCCGCCGCTGACCATTCTCGAAGAGGCGCAGAAGCTTGGTGTGGATTTGCTGGTCGTAGGCAGCCACAGCCATGGCGCAGCATTAGAGGTTCCGATGGGGAGAACGGCGTCGAGGTTGCTGCAGCTATCCGAGGTGCCCGTCTACTTGGTGCCCATGCTGCAGCACCGTTCTCGTCATTAATGATCAGTGTGAACCTAGGTAAAAAATCTATATTCACTATCTGAACCATTAATATGGTTATATATCGAAATGACGATCAGGCTGCCTATCCGCTTTGAGGGATTTATATGAAGCTTCAGCAACTGCGCTACATCTGGGAAGTCGCGCACCATGACCTCAATGTCTCAGCCACGGCGCAGAGCCTCTATACCTCACAGCCTGGAATCAGCAAACAGATCCGCTTGCTCGAGGACGAATTAGGTGTGGAAGTGTTCGCCCGCAGCGGTAAACACCTGACGCGCGTGACGCCAGCGGGTGAGCGGATCATCACCACGGCCGGTGAGATTCTGCGCAAGGTCGAAAGCATTAAGCAGATCGCCCAGGAGTTCTCCAACGAGAAGAAAGGCACGCTGTCCATCGCTACTACCCACACTCAGGCACGCTACGCCTTGCCGCCGGTAATTAGCAGCTTCATCAAGCAGTATCCGGATGTGGCGCTGCACATGCACCAGGGCACGCCGACGCAGATTGCCGAAATGGCCGCCGACGGCACCGTCGATTTCGCCATCGCTACCGAAGGTCTCGAGCTGTTCAACGACTTGGTGATGATGCCTTGCTACCGCTGGAATCGCTGCGTGATCGTGCCTCAGGGGCATCCGTTGGCGAAGCTGCCCAAGTTGACCCTGGAAGCTCTGGCCGAGCATGAGATCGTTACTTATACCTTCGGCTTTACCGGTCGCTCCAAGCTCGATGAAGCGTTCAGCCACCGCGGTCTTACCCCCAAGGTAGTGTTTACCGCAGCCGATGCCGATGTGATAAAGACGTACGTGCGCCTTGGCCTCGGTGTGGGCATCGTGGCCAAGATGGCCATCGATCCAAACTTGGATCCGGATCTGGTCGTGCTCGATGCCAGCGAGCTGTTCGAGTCCAGCGTGACCAAGATCGGCTTCCGTCGCGGCACCTTCCTGCGTGGCTTCATGTGCGACTTTATCGAGAAGTTCGCCCCCCACCTGACTCGTGATGTGCTGGCCAAGACCGTGCAATGTCACAACAAGGTCGAGCTCGAAGAGCTGTTCAAGGGCGTGGAGCTGCCGCTGCACTAATTGCTGCGTTAAAACGAAAAAGGCGCCCATGAGGCGCCATTTTCGTTGGTGCAAGAATCAATGGCTCAGGTGCAGGCCGCACTCACGGTTATCTTCGCCCTTGGTCGGGTCGAAGTAGTCGAAGTTGTTCGGCAGGCCATGGGCGGTGAGGTACTGATACAGATCCTTGGATGACCAGTGCAGCAGCGGTGCGACCTTGATCAGGCCGTCCGGGTTGATGCTTACCGGCTGCATCTGCGCGCGCACGGCCGTGTCGGTTGCGCGTAGCGCCGTAAACCAGACGCTCGGTGCGGTTTCACGTAGAGCGCGGGCGAATGGCTCCAGCTTGACCTCTTCGGTGAACGCGGCGTGGCGCGGGTCGTCCAGCGCTGGTGTCGGGCCGTCGATGGCTTCACGATGGGCACGGCTGCGCTTGGGCAGGTAGGTGATCAGATTCAGGCCGAGCTGGCTGGTCACCTCGTCGGCGAACTTGTAGGTGGCATCGGTGTTGTAGCCGCTGTCCATCCACACGATCGGGGTGTCGGCCTTGGCCTGGCTGACCATATGCAGGATGACGGCTTCGAACGGGCGGAAGTTGGTGGTGCAGATCGCTGGTTTACCCAGGCCAAGTGCCCACTCGACCAGCTTTTCTGGCTGGTTGGCGAATTCGGCGTTGAGTCTGTCCAGGTCGAGATCCATTGCGGGCTCCAGGGCATGTGGATGAGAAGGGCGATGGTAGCAAATCTGCGCGACAGCCGGGGCCAGCCTTATCGTCAAAGCGCTGCCGCTTCTGTAGAGTTGCCGCCAACTTTCAAGCCCAACGTAGGAGTGTGCCGTGGAAATCGCTTGCCTCGATCTGGAAGGTGTACTGGTTCCCGAGATCTGGATCGCCTTTGCCGAGAAGACCGGAATCGAATCCCTCAAGGCGACCACCCGGGACATTCCCGATTACGACGTGTTGATGAAGCAGCGCCTGCGCATCCTCGACGAGCACGGCCTGAAGCTGTCGGATATCCAGGAAGTGATCGCCACGCTGAAGCCGCTGGACGGCGCCGTTGAGTTCGTCGACTGGCTGCGCGAGCGCTTCCAGGTGGTGATCCTGTCGGACACCTTCTATGAGTTCTCCCAGCCGCTGATGCGCCAGTTGGGTTTTCCGACGCTGCTGTGCCATCGCCTGATCACCGACGATACCGACCGCGTGGTGGATTATCAGCTGCGTCAGAGGGATCCCAAGCGCCAATCGGTGCTGGCCTTCAAGAGCCTCTATTACCGTGTCATCGCTGCTGGCGATTCCTATAACGACACCACCATGCTCAGCGAGGCCCACGCCGGCATTCTGTTCCATGCGCCGGAAAACGTGGTCCGTGAATTCCCGCAGTTTCCAGCCGTGCACACGTTCGCCGACCTCAAGGCAGAGTTCCTCAAGGCGTCCAATCGTCAGTTGAGTCTGTAAGAGGGTTGCCTGCTGCCGACGGGCGTCGGCAGCAGGGCAGGGCTCAGATTTCTGCAGGCGGGATGTGGCCGAACAGTTCCTGAGAGAAGCGCGTGCGTTCTTCGGCGTTTTCCTGAATGCCTTTGGCCGCCAGTTCTTCCAGGCGAGCCTCCACCGCATGGGCGCGATGGGTCAGGCCGCAATCGTTGGCGATCTGGATGTTTAGGCCGGGGCGGGCGTTGAGCTCGAGAATCAGCGGGCCTTTGTCCTGATCCAACACCATGTCCACGCCGATGTAGCCCAGGCCGCATAGCTCGTAACAGCCAGCGGCGAGCTTCATGAAGCCATCCCAGTTCGGCAACTGCACGCCGTCTACCGCATTGGTGGTGTCCGGGTGCTTGGTGATCTTGTTGTTCAACCAGGTGCCGCGCAGGGTCACGCCGGTTGCCAGATCCACACCAACGCCGATGGCGCCCTGGTGCAGGTTGGCCTTGCCGCCCGACTGACGGGTCGGCAGACGCAGCATGGCCATTACCGGGTAGCCCATGAGCACGATGATGCGGATGTCCGGCACACCTTCGTAGCTGATGCTCTTGAAGATGCTGTCCGGAGTCACCCGGTATTCGATCAGCGCACGATCCCGGTGTCCGCCGAGGGAATACAGCCCCGAGAGGATGCTGGAAATCTGCTGTTCGATCTCAGAGTGGCTGACGATCTTGCCGGATACCGTCTTGAAGCGATCCTCGAAACGGTCGGCGATTACCAGAATGCCGTCACCGCCAGCACCCTGGGCCGGCTTGACGACGAAATCGCTACGCTCGCCAATGATCTTGTCGAGGTTGTCGATCTCCTTCTCGGTGGAGATCACCCCGTACATTTCCGGTACGTGGATGCCGGCCTGAATCGCCCGCTCCTTGGTGATGATCTTGTCGTCGACGATGGGGTACAGGTGCCGTTTGTTGTACTTCAGCACGTAGTCCGCATTGCGTCGGTTGATACCCATGATGCCTTTGGCTTCAAGGGCCTTCCAGGTTTTCCAGAGACCTAACATTGGCTCAATCCTTCAGGAAGGCTTTGAAGCGGAACAGTTCGGTCAGGCGGTAGCCGCGGTAGCGACCCATCGCCAGCATGAAGCCCACCAGAATCAGCAGAATCGCCGGGAATGTGAAGACGAAGTAGACCAGTTCCGGCACGCTCATCAGCAGATGCGCGATGGTGGCGGCGAACAAGGTACCGATGGCAACCTTGAAGGCATGGCTACCGCCACGTTCTTCCCAGGTGATCGACAGGCGTTCGATGGTCATGGTCAGGATCACCATCGGGAACAGGGCTACGGACAGGCCGCGTTCCAGGCCCAGCTTGTGACTGAACAGGCTGATGGTGGCGATCAGCACGACCACGAAGGTCAGTACCACCGACAGGCGTGGCAGCATCTGCAGCTTCAGGTGTTCCAGGTAGGAGCGCAGCGACAAGCCGAGCGCGGTGATCACCGTGAACAGGAAGATACCGAAGCCCAGCTGCGTCTCGCGGAAGGCCAGGGCGATCAGCACCGGGGTAAAGGTGCCCAGGGTCTGCAGGCCGCCAAGGTTGCGCAGGATCAGAATGACCAGCACGCCGATGGGGATCATCACCATGATCATGAAGGTTTGCTGGGTCTGCAGCGGCAGGCCGTACAGCGAGTACTCCAGGAAGTCGGCGTCGGTGTTCTCATCGGTCAGCTGAGCGAGGCGTATGGCGTTCATCTCGCTGTTGTTGAGCGTGAAGGTGGTGGTTGCCTGGCGGCCGCCATCGAGGGTGACCAGCGGTTCGTCACCCGTCCACCAGACCAGGCGATCGTTCGGTAGGCCTTGTTCACCTGTTTCCGGGTTGAAGTACAGCCAGCGATCGCCGTTGAAGCTGCGCAGCCACAGCTCCGGGCTCTGTTGGATGTCGGCAGCCAGGCGAATGGTGTGGACGCGCTCCATGGGTACGTGGGCGATGGACAGCAGCAGTTCGACGGCCTGGGCCTTTTTGGTCGTGGAAGCATCGCCGCCGAGCAGCAGCTTGGCGTTGTCGTCATTGGTGTTGTTGACGCGCTTGATGGTCTCGCTGATGAAGGTTTCGACGTCGGCCGAGTGCTGACGAATCGGCGCCAACAGGGCTTCTGCGGCGATCTTCTCGGGGCCTTCGACCGGAATGCTGTCGCGGAAGATCGGGCCCTTGGCCTTGGCCTGTTCACCGCTGTAGCGCTTGGTCAGCACCAAACGGTAATAAAGAGTCTGCTTGCCGCTGGCGCGGCGCGCCGACCAGGTCACCTTGCGGTTGGCGTCGGCACGGTTGACGCTCACCCCATAGTTATTGGAAATGAAGCTCTCGTTGAGGCTGACGTAGTCCTGATTCAGCGGCGGCACGAACATCTGCAGCTTGATCGGGTCGCGGCCGTTGGCCTGGAATTCGACGCGGGTGTCGATGTTCCACAGGTCATCGGTCTCGTCGCTGCTGACCGGGATGCCAAGCACGAATATCTGATAGGCCGTAATCGCGATCCCCAGGCTCACCAGGATGGTGATGAGGATTTTCAGGTGCAGGGTGAGAGAGCGCATGGAATTACTCGCCGGATTTTGCGGTGGTACAGGCAGGTTTCCCTGCTGCGTATTTCAAACTTGGGTCGATCAGGGCATCGAAGCGCTTGAGTGCATCGGAGCCGATCAGAAGAGGGTATTGGAAGGCACTGCGATCGGTAAGGTTCACTTCGATCTGGCGCCTGACGCCGCCCATGCACACGTCGAGCTCGACGACCGGGCGTGCCGTGTAGGTCTTTTCGTCGTCGGAGTCGACATCGCCAGCACGTCGCTTGATCTTGCTGATACGTGCCAGCGGCCGCTCGATCGGGTGCGCGTGGGCATCATCGATGGCCAGATAGAAACGCACCCAACGCTCGCCGTCACGTTTGAAACGTTCGATATCACGGGCGCTGAGTGATGCGGTCTGGGCGCCGGTGTCGAGCTTGGCGGCCACCTCCACATCGATGTCGAGGCTGACGTATTCGTTCAGGCCATAGATGGTCTTGTCCGCTGCCACGGCAAAGCCGGGCAGGAGCAATAGGCAGAAAAGCAGGGTGAAGGGCTTGAGTCTCATAAATCCTGTCGGGTGGATCGCGATCAGTAGAGCGAATCTCGGGCAGGGCCGCGTTCGCTGGCGTGGAGTCTAGCAGGCACCCCAGGGTATTGAATGGCGCGCATTCTAACATGGGGTTTTTCCGCGGTGACAGACGGTTATGGGCTTTGTATGTCTGCTTGCTGGGCTGTCGTTCTCAAGGAGAGAAACTGTTTATTGTCGACAATAGTATTTAGGGTTTGTACGAATAAGGCTTTTTAACTATATTTTATTCATTGTTTTTCTATGGTGTGTCGACAATATGCAAGAAGCCAGCGTGCTTGTCCTGGCCGCCGAGCAGGATGCGGAGACCCGCGCCGAACAGGTATTTCGCCGTATCCAGGCGGCTATCGTGAAAGGCGAGATCGCGCCAGGCAGCAAAATCTCCGAGCCCGAGCTGGCGCGTACCTATGGCATCAGTCGTGGCCCGCTGCGCGAGGCGATTCATCGCCTGGAAGGGCAGCGACTGCTGGTACGCATCCCCCATGTCGGAGCACGGGTGGTGTCACTCGACCGTGACGAGCTGATCGAGCTCTACGAGATCCGCGAGTCCCTCGAAGGCATGGCCTGCCGATTGGCTGCCGAACGTATGAGCGAGGCCGAAATCGATGATCTGCGCAGGGTGCTGGATACCCATGAGCGCGATGAAGCCTTCCAGGCCGGAGTGGGCTATTACCAGCAGGAAGGCGACTTCGACTTTCATTACCGCATCATCCACGGCAGCGGCAATCGCACCCTCGTGAAGATGCTCTGCGGTGAGCTTTATCAACTGGTGCGCATGTACCGTATCCAGTTCTCCGCTACGCCCAACCGTCCGCCCCAGGCGTTCGCCGAGCACCACCGCATTCTCGACGCCATTGCCGAGCGTGATGGCGAGTTGGCCGAGTTGCTGATGCGCCGGCACATCGGCGCCTCCAGGCGCAATATCGAGCGCCATTACCAGGGCGCCCATCCCATCACCGTCAAGTCCCGAGGCAAGTCATGAGTCAAAGCACGCCAGGTCAGCGCTTTCGCGATGCGGTCGCCAACGAGCAGCCGTTGCAAGTCGTCGGCGCCATCAATGCCAACCATGCGCTGTTGGCCAAGCGCGCCGGATTCAAGGCTATTTATCTGTCGGGCGGTGGCGTTGCCGCTGGTTCTCTGGGGCTTCCGGATCTCGGCATCACCGGGCTAGATGACGTGCTCACCGATGTGCGGCGCATCACCGATGTCTGCGACCTGCCGCTGTTGGTCGATGTGGATACCGGCTTCGGCAGTTCGGCATTCAATGTGGCGCGTACTGTCAGGTCGATGATCAAGTTTGGCGCCGCCGCGATCCATATCGAGGATCAGGTGGGTGCCAAGCGCTGCGGTCACCGGCCGAACAAGGAGATCGTTTCCCAGCAGGAAATGGTCGACCGCATCAAGGCCGCAGTGGACGCGCGTACCGACGACAGTTTCGTGATCATGGCGCGTACCGATGCGTTGGCCGTCGAGGGTCTGGAAGCCGCTCTGGATCGTGCCGCAGCCTGTGTCGAGGCCGGCGCCGATATGGTCTTCCCGGAAGCCATCACCGAGTTGCAGATGTACAAGACCTTCGCCGCTCGGGTGAGGGCGCCAATTCTCGCCAACATCACCGAGTTCGGCTCCACGCCGCTGTTCACCACCGATGAGCTGGCCTCGGCCGATGTGGGCCTGGTGCTCTATCCGCTCTCGGCATTTCGCGCCATGAACAAGGCGGCGGAAAACGTCTACACGGCAATTCGTCGTGATGGCACGCAGCAGAATGTCATCGACACCATGCAGACTCGCATGGAGCTATACGAGCGCATCGACTATCACGCTTTCGAGCAGCACCTCGATGCGTTGTTTGCCCAGAAAAAGAGCTGAAACCCGTTCCGCTGATGAGGCGGCGCGGTACGAATTGCACATCCGACAATTTCAAGAAAACGGGAGCGAGCAATGGCTGAAGCAAAAGTGTTGAGTGGCGCTGGCCTGCGTGGCCAGGTAGCCGGGCAGACCGAACTGTGCACCGTGGGCAAGACCGGTGCCGGCCTGACCTATCGGGGTTATGACGTGCGCGAGCTGGCCGCAGGGGCGATCTTCGAGGAAGTCGCCTACCTGCTGCTGTATGGCGAGCTGCCCAACCAGGTGCAACTGGATGGCTACCTGAAGAAACTCCAGGGCCTGCGTGATCTGCCCGCAGCGCTCAAGGAAGTGCTGGAGCGCATTCCCAAGGATGCCCATCCCATGGACGTGATGCGTACCGGCGCCTCGGTGCTGGGCAACCTCGAGCCCGAGACCAGTTTCGAGCAGCAGCGCGACAAGGCCGACCGACTGCTCGGCGCCTTTCCGGCGATCATGACCTACTGGTATCGCTTCACCCACGAAGGCCAACGTATCGATTGCAGCAGCAGTGAACCGACCATCGGCGGTCATTTCCTGGCGCTGCTGCATGGCCAAAAGCCCAGCGAGCTGCACGTTAAGGTGATGAACGTGTCGCTGATTCTGTATGCCGAGCATGAGTTCAATGCATCGACCTTCACTGCGCGGGTGTGCGCCTCGACGCTCAGCGACATCTTCTCCTGCGTCACCGCGGCCATCGGTTCCCTGCGCGGGCCGTTGCATGGCGGTGCCAACGAGGCGGCGATGGAGATGATCGAGCGCTTCGCCTCGGCAGAAGACGCCACTGCCGGCACCCTGGCGATGCTCGAGCGCAAGGACAAGATCATGGGCTTCGGCCATGCGATCTATAAGGAGTCCGACCCGCGCAACGAGGTGATCAAGGGCTGGAGCAGAAAACTCGCCGATGAAGTGGGCGACAAGGTGCTGTTCCCGGTTTCCGAGGCGATCGACAAGGTCATGTGGGAGCAGAAGAAGTTGTTCCCCAACGCAGACTTCTACCACGCCTCGGCGTATCACTTCATGGGCATCCCCACGAAGTTGTTCACGCCGATCTTCGTCTGCTCGCGGGTTTCCGGCTGGACGGCTCACGTGTTCGAGCAGCGTGCCAACAACCGCATCATTCGCCCCAGTGCCGAATATACCGGCGTCGAGCAGCGTCCGTTCGTGGCGCTGGATCAGCGCTGAAGTAATGCTCGCGGCCCACTTCGGTGGCGCCGCGACCCCTATAAAGAGCGCAGCCGGCTCGAACGGCGCGCCAGCTATTTCACCGTGATCGAGTTTCGTGCCATGACCCTGACCATGAACAGCGCCAACCGCAAGCCGCTACCAGGCACCTCGCTGGAATTCTTCGATACCCGCGCGGCGGTCGATGCCATCCAGCCCGGTGCCTACGCCACGCTGCCGTACACCTCGCGAGTGCTGGCGGAGAACCTGGTGCGTCGCTGTGATCCAGCCACGCTCACTGCGTCGCTGACGCAACTGATCGAGCGCCGCCGTGACCTGGATTTCCCCTGGTATCCGGCGCGGGTGGTGTGCCATGACATTCTCGGTCAGACCGCGCTGGTGGATCTTGCCGGGCTGCGTGATGCGATTGCCGACAAGGGCGGCGATCCTGCCCAGGTCAACCCGGTGGTGCCGACCCAGTTGATCGTCGACCACTCCCTGGCCGTGGAGTGCGGTGGTTTCGACCCGGATGCGTTCGCCAAGAACCGCGCCATCGAGGATCGCCGCAACGAGGATCGCTTCCACTTCATCGAGTGGACCAAGAAGGCGTTCAAGAACGTCGACGTGATCCCGCCGGGCAACGGCATCATGCACCAGATCAATCTGGAGAAGATGTCGCCGGTGGTGCAGGTGCAGGGCGGGGTAGCCTTTCCCGATACTTGCGTGGGCACCGACAGCCACACGCCGCATGTCGACGCGCTGGGCGTGATCGCCATCGGTGTAGGCGGCTTGGAAGCGGAGAGCGTGATGCTCGGGCGGGCCTCGTGGATGCGTCTGCCGGATATCATCGGCGTTGAGCTGACCGGTCGGCCGCAGCCTGGGATCACCGCCACCGATGTGGTGCTGGCGATCACCGAATACCTGCGCCAGGCCAAGGTGGTCGGCGCCTATCTGGAGTTCTTCGGGGAGGGGGCCGCAGCGCTGACCCTCGGTGACCGCGCGACTATCTCCAACATGACCCCGGAGTTCGGTGCCACCGCCGCGATGTTCGCCATCGACCGGCAAACCATCGACTACCTCAGGCTGACCGGTCGTGAGGATGAGCAGGTTCGCCTAGTCGAGACCTATGCCAAGGCCACCGGCCTGTGGGCCGACGACCTAGTCAGCGCCGAGTACGAGCGGCTGCTGAGCTTCGATCTGTCGGGCGTGGTACGCAACATGGCCGGCCCCTCCAACCCGCACAAACGTCTGCCGACCTCGGCACTCGCCGAGCGCGGCATCGCCGGTGCCTGGGAAGACGTGCCCGGGCAGATGCCCGATGGCGCGGTGATCATCGCCGCCATCACCAGTTGCACCAACACCAGCAACCCGCGCAACGTGATCGCGGCTGGGCTGTTGGCGAAAAAGGCCAATGAACTGGGGCTGCTGCGCAAGCCCTGGGTCAAGTCGTCCTTGGCGCCGGGCTCGCGGGCGGTGCAACTGTACCTGGAGGCCGCAGGCCTGCTACCTGAACTGGAAAAACTCGGCTTCGGTATCGTCGGCTTTGCCTGCACCACCTGCAATGGCATGAGCGGCGCACTGGATCCGGTGATCCAGCAGGAAATCATCGAACATGACCTCTACACCACCGCCGTTCTGTCGGGTAACCGCAACTTCGACGGGCGCATTCACCCCTATGCCAAGCAGGCGTTCCTGGCGTCACCGCCCCTGGTGATCGCTTACGCCATTGCCGGCACCATTCGCTTCGATATCGAAAAGGATGTGCTGGGCGTGGTGGACGGGCGAGAAATCCGCCTCAAGGATCTCTGGCCAGCGGATGAAGAAATCGACGCAGTGGTCGCGGCCAGCGTCAAGCCCGAGCAGTTCCACAAGGTCTACATCCCCATGTTCGCCGTGCAGCCGGACAACGGCGAACGCATCAGCCCGCTGTATGACTGGCGGCCGATGAGCACCTACATTCGCCGTCCGCCTTACTGGGATGAGGAGGGCGAAGGCGCCATGGCGGGTGAGCGTACCCTCACCGGCATGCGCCCGCTGGCGGTGTTGCCGGACAACATCACCACCGATCACCTGTCGCCGTCCAACGCCATCCTGGCCGACAGCGCTGCCGGTGAATACCTGGCGAAAATGGGCTTGCCGGAAGAAGACTTCAACTCCTACGCCACCCACCGCGGCGATCACCTGACCGCCCAGCGCGCTACCTTCGCCAACCCGCAACTGGTCAATGAAATGGCCGTGGTCGATGGCCAGGTGAAGAAGGGCTCGTTGACCCGCCTGGAACCCGAGGGAAAAGTGGTGCGGATGTGGGAGGGCATCGAAACCTACATGCAGCGCAAGCAGCCGCTGATCATCGTGGCTGGCGCCGACTACGGGCAGGGCTCGTCCCGCGACTGGGCAGCCAAGGGGGTGCGCCTGGCCGGGGTGGAGGCGATTGCCGCCGAGGGTTTCGAGCGGATTCACCGCACTAATCTGATCGGCATGGGCGTGCTGCCGCTGGAGTTCAAGCCAGGTACTACGCGCCTTACCCTCGGCATCGACGGCAGCGAGACGTTCGATGTGATCGGCGCCCGCAGGCCGCGCGCCGATCTGACGCTGGTCATCCGTCGGCGTGACGGGGAAACCCTCGAGGTACCCATGACCTGCCGCCTGGACACCGCCGAGGAAGTATCGATCTACGAGGCCGGGGGCGTGTTGCAGCGCTTCGCCCAGGATTTCCTGGAGTCGGCCAAGGCCTGACAGGGCTTGGTGGAAGGCGCACCAGGCTGCGGCCTGGTGCCCGGTACAGAACATCGCGACTTAAACAGGACAGACATTCATGGCCCATGTACCGCAAGTGAAAATTCCCGCCACCTATATGCGTGGAGGCACCAGCAAGGGTGTGTTCTTTCGCCTGGAGGATTTGCCCGAGCGTTGCCAGGTGCCGGGTGAGGCTCGCGACAAGCTGTTTATGCGGGTGATCGGCAGCCCCGATCCTTATTCCGCGCATATCGACGGCATGGGTGGCGCTACCTCCAGTACCAGCAAATGCGTGATTCTGTCGAAGAGCAGCCAGCCCGACCACGACGTGGATTACCTCTACGGCCAGGTGTCCATCGACAAGGCCTTCGTCGACTGGAGTGGCAACTGCGGCAACCTGTCTACGGCGGCGGGTGCGTTCGCCCTGCATGCTGGGTTGATCGACCCGGCTCGCATTCCGCAAAACGGCACCTTCGTGGTACGCATCTGGCAGGCCAATATCCACAAGACCATCATTGCCCACGTTCCCGTCAGCGACGGCCAGGTGCAGGAGACGGGTGACTTCGAACTCGACGGGGTGACCTTTCCGGCGGCGGAGATCGTGCTGGAGTTTCTCGACCCTTCAGACGGCGGCGAGGAGGGCGGCTCGATGTTTCCGACCGGCAATCTGGTCGATGACCTGGAGGTGCCCGGTGTCGGTACCTTCAGGGCCACCATGATCAGTGCCGGCATTCCCACGGTATTCGTCAACGCCGAGGACCTTGGCTACCAGGGCACTGAGCTGCGCGAAGCGATCAATGGCGACCCGGCGCAGCTCGCGCGCTTCGAGAAGATCCGCGTGGCCGGCGCCCTGCGCATGGGCCTGATCAAGAGCGCTGAACAGGCGGCGACCCGGCAGCACACGCCGAAAATCGCCTTCGTCAACCCACCGAAATCGTACACGTCATCGAGTGGGAAAACGGTTGAGACCGGGGAGGTCGATCTGCTGGTACGCGCGCTGTCCATGGGCAAACTGCACCACGCGATGATGGGCACTTGCGCGGTGGCGATCGGCACCGCGGCAGCCATTCCCGGCACGCTGGTGAATCTGGCCGCGGGTGGCGGCGAGCGCAGCGCGGTGCGCTTCGGTCATCCCTCCGGCATGCTGCGGGTGGGCGCCGAGGCAACCCATGACGGCAAGCAATGGCTGGTAACCAAGGCCATCATGAGCCGCAGTGCGCGGGTGTTGATGGAAGGTTGGGTGCGCGTACCGGGCGATGCTTTCTAAACGACCGGCTCACCGGATCAGTGCTGTGTCGTACCGATCAGCAATCCGCCCGCGCCCATGAAGAAGGCGCCGGTGGTGCGATTCAGCCGCTGTGCGCCGCGACTGGTGCGAATGAAGCGGCGAATCTGCCGACCGAACAGGGCGTAGACCAACGACGCGGCGTACTCGGCAAGCAGGTAGGTCGCGCCCAGGTAGACGAACTGCTCGATGGCTGGCTGGCCCGGCTTGATGAACTGCGGGAACACTGCAGCGAACAGCAGGATTGCTTTCGGGTTGCTGATACCTATCAGAAACTCCTGCAGCATCAGGCGGCTTATCCGCCGTTGCGGCTGTACGGCAGGCACCGCGCCGTCCAGCTCCAGGCCGCTGAATTCCCGGCTGCGCCAGGCGCTGATGCCCAGATAAAGCAGATATAGCGCGCCTACCCATTTGATCGCCGTGAAGGCTGTTTCCGAAGCCAGCAGCATGGCGCCCAGGCCGATGGCGGAAATGCTCAGGAAGATGGCGAATGCCACTGCACGGCCTGTGGTCGCCAGCACGGCCGCGCCGATGCCGTGGCGAATGCCGTTGTTCATCGCGCAGAAGTTGTTCGGCCCTGGCGTCAGTGCGATCAGCATGGCGACAGGGGCGAAGAGCACGGCATCGAGCAGGGTCATGGGGCACGTCCAGAAAGAGTGCGAGTTATTTGAAGCGCCGTTCGACGCCTTTTTCCACCAGAATCTTGGCGGAGATTTCTTCTACCGAGAAGTGCGTGGAGTCGATGAAGTTGATCGATTCGCGGCGGAACAGGCCTTCCACCTCGCGCACCTCGAACTCACACTGAGCATAGCTGGAGTAGCGGCTGTTGGGTTTGCGTTCGTTGCGGATGGCAGCCAGGCGATCCGCATCGATGGTCAGGCCGAACAGCTTTTCGCGGTACTTCTTCAGCGAAGCTGGCAGTTGCAGGCGTTCCATGTCGTCTTCGGTGAGCGGGTAGTTGGCGGCACGGATGCCGTACTGCATGGCCATGTACAGGCAGGTTGGCGTCTTTCCACAGCGCGATACGCCGACCAGAATCAGATCTGCCTTGTCGTAATAATGCGTACGTGCGCCATCATCGTTGTCGAGGGCGAAGTTGACCGCCTCGATACGCTCCATGTAGTTGGCGTTGTGGATGATCGAATGCGACTTGCCCACCGAGTAGGAGGAGTGCGAGTTGAGCTCCTGCTCCAGAGGCGACAGGAAGGTCGAGAAGATATCGATCATGAAACCACGGGACTCGGCCAGGATGTCGTGGATCTGCTGATTGACGATGGTGGCGAAGATGATCGGGTTGGCGCCGTCTTTGTCGGCGGCGTTATTGATTTGTTGTACCATCGCCCGCGCTTTTTCCACGCTATCGACGTACGGTCGCGTGAGCTTGGTGAAACCGATGGTCTCGAACTGGGCCAGCAGGCTCTGACCCAGCGCTTCTGCGGTGATACCGGTGCCGTCGGAGATGAAGTACGCGGTTCGATTCATTGCGACAATGGCCTTAAGCTGAGAGCGAATCTTGGCTATGATGGGCCAGTTTTGCGGCCCCCGATGGGCTTGCATTGTTACTTATTTTCCAGGGCCAGGCCATTGTCCACACGGCGCGAGCCGGCGGCTTTTCCAGCCCCATGAGCTTTTCCAACACTGAAGTGGAGAGATCACCTTGGCAGAGTACGTAGTTTCCCTCGATAAGCTCGGCAATCACGATGTCGAGCATGTAGGGGGCAAGAACGCCTCCCTTGGCGAGATGATCAGCAATCTGGCGGGCGCCGGCGTTTCGGTTCCCGGTGGTTTCGCCACTACGGCACAGGCCTACCGCGACTTTCTCGAGCAGAGTGGGCTCAACGCGCAGATCCACGAAGCGCTGGACGCTCTGGATGTCGACGATATCAACGCCCTGACCAAGACCGGTGCGCAGATTCGTCAGTGGGTGATGGACGCCGATTTCCCCGAAGCGCTCAACCAGCAGATCCGCACCGCATTCGCCGCCATGGCGGGTGGCAACGACAACATGGCCGTTGCCGTGCGCTCCTCGGCGACCGCCGAAGACCTGCCCGATGCGTCCTTTGCCGGCCAGCAGGAAACCTTCCTCAATATCCGTGGCGTAGAAAACGTCATCCGCGCCGCCAAGGAAGTCTTCGCTTCGCTGTTCAATGACCGTGCCATCGCTTACCGCGTGCATCAGGGCTTCGACCACAAACTGGTCGCCCTGTCTGCCGGCGTACAGCGCATGGTGCGCTCGGAAACCGGTACTGCCGGGGTGATGTTCACCCTCGACACCGAATCGGGCTTTCGCGACGTGGTATTCATCACCGGTGCTTACGGCCTCGGTGAAACGGTCGTGCAGGGCGCGGTCAACCCTGACGAGTTCTACGTGCACAAGCACACCCTCGAAGCGGGCCGCCCGGCGATTCTACGTCGCAACCTGGGCAGCAAGGCGATCAAGATGATCTACGGCGACGAAGCCAAGGCCGGCAAGTCGGTCAAGGTCGTCGACGTCGACCGCGCCGAACGCGCGCGCTTCTGCCTGAGCGATGCCGAAGTCACCGAACTGGCCAAGCAGGCGGTGATCATCGAGAAGCACTACGGCCGCCCGATGGACATCGAGTGGGCCAAGGACGGTGACGACGGCAAGCTGTACATCGTCCAGGCGCGCCCCGAGACCGTGAAGAGCCGCGCCAACGTCACCGTGATGGAGCGCTACCTGCTCAAGGAGACCGGCACCGTGCTGGTCGAAGGTCGTGCCATCGGCCAGAAGATCGGCGCCGGCAAGGTGCGGGTCATCAACGACGTGTCGGAAATGGACAAGGTTCAGCCCGGCGACGTACTGGTTTCCGACATGACCGATCCGGACTGGGAGCCAGTGATGAAGCGCGCTAGCGCCATCGTCACCAACCGTGGCGGGCGTACCTGCCACGCGGCGATCATCGCCCGTGAACTGGGTATTCCGGCCGTGGTCGGCTGCGGCAATGCCACCCATGTGCTGCGTGACGGCCAGGGCGTGACCGTTTCCTGTGCCGAGGGCGACACCGGTTTCATCTTCGAAGGCGAGCTGGGCTTCGACATTCGCAAGAACTCCGTCGATGCCATGCCCGAGCTGCCGTTCAAGATCATGATGAACGTCGGCAACCCGGATCGCGCCTTCGACTTCGCCCAGCTGCCCAACGCCGGTATTGGCCTGGCGCGTCTGGAATTCATCATCAACCGCATGATTGGCGTGCACCCCAAAGCGCTGCTGAACATGGACGGCCTGCCGCCGGAAATCCGCGAAAGCGTCGAGAAGCGCATCGCCGGCTATGACGATCCGGTGAATTTCTACGTCGAGAAGCTGGTCGAGGGCATCAGCACCCTGGCTGCGGCGTTCTGGCCGAAGAAGGTCATCGTGCGCCTGTCCGACTTCAAGTCCAACGAATACGCCAACCTCATCGGCGGCAAGCTGTACGAGCCGGAAGAAGAGAACCCAATGCTCGGCTTCCGTGGTGCCTCGCGTTACATCAGCGAGTCGTTCCGCGATTGTTTCGAGCTGGAATGCCGGGCGCTGAAAAAGGTCCGCAACGAGATGGGCCTGACCAACGTCGAGATCATGGTGCCTTTCGTGCGTACCCTGGGCGAAGCCAAGCAGGTGGTCGATCTGCTGGCCGAGAACGGCCTGGCGCGCGGTCAGGATGGTCTCAAGGTCATCATGATGTGCGAGCTGCCGTCCAACGCCATTCTTGCCGAGGAATTCCTCGAGTACTTCGACGGCTTCTCCATCGGCTCCAACGACCTGACTCAGCTGACCCTGGGGCTGGATCGCGACTCCGGTATCGTCGCTCACCTGTTCGATGAGCGTAACCCGGCGGTCAAGAAGCTGCTGTCGAACGCCATCCAGGCGTGTAACAAGGCTGGCAAGTACATCGGTATATGCGGTCAGGGCCCGTCGGATCACCCGGATCTGGCGCGCTGGCTGATGGAGCAGGGCATCGAAAGCGTCTCCCTGAACCCGGATTCGGTGCTGGAAACCTGGTTCTTCCTCGCCGAAGCCCAGCCTAGCTGACTGAGATGCGCTGAACCGTGACCCGAGGGCAGGTTCTACCTGCCCTTTTTTGTGACCCGCATTCCCGCTGGCTGACTTTATATGACAGCCAGCTGTTTCCCGACATTTTGTGGCCTGTCGACTAGTGATCAACCGTCGTCGACAGCGTGCTGTATCAGAGCGAAGAAGATGCAAAGCAGTAGTGAGTTGTTTCCCGTAGCGCTGATCAGTGCCGAGTTGCGTGGCGATCTGACTGAAGATGTCTACCGTCTCAAGCCTGGCAACAGCCCGGACTTCAGCGTCGAACTGGCGCTGACCCGCTTGGCGGTCGCGGGGCAGGAGTGCGTGCGTGGCGAACCGGTGATCCTGCTGCACGGCAGTTTCTCCAATCGGCGTTTCTGGTACTCGCCCAGGTGCATAGGCTTGGCGCCGTACCTGGTTCGCGCCGGGTTCGATGTGTGGATCGCGGAAATGCGTGGCCATGGCCTGTCGCCGCGCAACCTCGCCTATCGTCAAAACTGCGTGGCCGACTATGCGCGTTACGACCTGCCGGCAATCGCGGCCTTCGTTGCCGAAAAGAATCCGCGTCCTGCGCACTGGCTTGGCCACTCGCTAGGCGGCCTGACCCTGGCCGCAGCGCTGGGCGGCGGCTATCTGCAGCAGGGCGCTATCGCCAGCGTCGGGCTGTTCGGTAGCGAAATCAGCCGCCGCTACTGGGCGCTCAAGGTGCCGCCAATCGAGTGGCTGGCGCGCCTGCTGCTCAAGCGTTTTGCGGCACTGTCCGGCTCGCGGCTCAAGCGCGGGCCCGAAGACGAGCCGATCGGCATCGCTCTGGAAACCCTGCGCTGGCACCGCTTGTTCGGTCGTTTCGGCGATGCTGAACGGGACTGGTGGGCCGGTTTGAATGAGGTACAGGTGCCATTGCTGGTAGTGGCGGGCGAGGGTGACCTTGAGTGTCCGCCTGCGGCGTGCCGGGCGCTGTTCGAGCAATTCGCCTCGGTCGATCGGCAGTTCGTCAACCTGAGCCGTGTCCAAGGCTTTCAGCAGGACTACGACCACGTGCAGATGCTGGTCAGCAAGCAGGCGCAAGACGAAGTCTGGCCGCTGGTTCGCCGCTGGCTCGAGGGAGAG
Organism: Pseudomonas sp. PME37.24/006; assembly: GCF_055556635.1. Classification (NCBI taxonomy): domain Bacteria; kingdom Pseudomonadati; phylum Pseudomonadota; class Gammaproteobacteria; order Pseudomonadales; family Pseudomonadaceae; genus Pseudomonas; species Pseudomonas sp. PME37.24/006. The sequence goes on along the minus strand of NZ_JBVHNL010000002.1, from coordinate 516,734 downwards.
CGGCAGTCGCCAGTCGCTACCGCGCAGGAGCAAAGCGATGCGAGCATTCCTGCTACGCCGTGATCCGGCTAAGATTGCCTCGTCAATCGCCGCGACGCCTGGCCACACAGTGCCCGTCGCGTGGCTGAGAGAGCTATGCTGCAGGCCACGATCACCCATTCAGGAGCTTCGCCATGCAATACATCACGCCCGATCTGTGTGACGCCAACCCGGAACTGGTCAGCGTCGTGGAGCCGATGTTCAGCAATTTCGGAGGCCGCGATTCGTTCGGTGGGCAGATCGTCACCGTCAAATGCTTCGAGGACAATTCCCTGGTCAAGTCCCAGGCCGATGAGCCCGGTGCTGGCAAGGTGTTGGTGGTCGACGGCGGAGCCTCGCTACGTTGCGCGCTGCTTGGCGACATGATCGCCGAGAAGGCCGCGAAGAACGGCTGGGAAGGCATGGTGATCTATGGCTGCGTGCGTGACGTCGATGTGCTGGCGCAGACCCACCTTGGCGTTCAGGCCCTGGGCAGCCACCCGATGAAGACCGAGAAGCGCGGCCTGGGTGATCTCAACGTGGTGGTCACTTTTGGCGGCGTGACTTTCCGCCCGGGCGAGTACCTGTATGCCGACAACAACGGCATCATCGTTTCGCCGCAGGCCTTGCAGGTCGAGTAAATCAGCTTGTCGTAGCCACATGGCTGCCGTGATGAATCATCAGGGGTATGGATGTACGAGGAAGACAACGCGCAGTGGGGCCTGGTGCACGGCTTCGTGCTGGATGGTAAAGGCGGCGCCTGTGCGGTAGCGCGCGAGCAACTCGACGAATTGCAACTGGAGGAGGGGCAGAGCCTTTGGTTGCACTGGGATCGCAGCCACCCGCAGACCCAGAGCTGGTTGCGCCGCGACAGTGGTTTGAGCGAGTTTGCCTGCGATCTGTTGCTCGAGGAAAATACCCGGCCACGGGCATTGCCGCTGTCCAACGATGAGCTGCTGGTCTTTCTGCGTGGGGTCAACCTCAATCCGGGTGCCGAGCCCGAGGACATGGTTTCGGTACGAATTTTCGCTGAAGAGCGACGCATCATTTCCCTGCGCCTGCGTCCGTTGCGGGCCACCGAGGATCTGATCGAGCGACTACAGGCCGGCAAGGGGCCGAAGACAGCCTCCGAACTGGTGCTGCAGCTCAGCGATTACCTGACGGACAAGGTCGAGGATCTGGTGGCCGAGCTCTCCGAGCTGGTTGACGGCCAGGAAGAGAAGGTCGACGGCGATGAGCGAGCGTTGCCCGATCACGGCCTGCTGCTGCAAATCCGCCGGCGCGCAGCGAATCTGCGGCGCTTTCTGTCGCCACAGCGCGACATCTACGTACAGCTGACGCGTAGCCAGTTGCCCTGGCTCACCCACGAAGACGGCATCTACTGGAACGAGTTGAACAACCGCCTGCTGCGCTACCTCGAGGAGCTGGAGCTGACTCGCGAGCGCATCGGCCTGCTGCTGGAAACGGAGAATAGGCGCATGGACGTGCGTATGAACCACATCATGTTCCGTTTCGGCATCATCACCTGCGTCTTTCTGCCAATGAGCTTCGTCACTGGTCTGCTGGGGATCAACGTCGGTGGTATTCCGGGTGCTGACAACCCGTACGGCTTCCTCGTCGCCTGTCTGCTGATGCTGTCGATCGGCTTCGGGCAGTGGTTGTTGTTCCGGCGCCTGCGTTGGGTCTGATGTGACTTGCGTCTCAGGCGCTTCGTCTAGCGAAGACGTTCTATGAGGTCTGCCATGCACGATCCATTCGAAGAATCCCTGCGTGATCTGTTGAAAGCCTCGTCTTCGCCATCGCGCGACGACGACGCTTGTCTGAACCGCGTCCTGAAGACCGCCAACCGCCAGGTCGGTGCGGGCGACCTGTTCGGCTTGATGGGGCACTGGGCCGGCGCCCTGATGATTGCCCTCAACAATGGCTCTTCCCATGTAGCACCGGTGTCGCGTCGCCGTGCTTCTGCTCGCTCTTCTGATAAGGCTGAATGAAATGGAACTCGATCCTTGGACTCATAGCCTGGTCGCCGCGATGACGGCGTTGTGGACGAAAGTCGCCAGCTTTATTCCCAACCTGTTCGTGGCCCTGGTGCTGGTGTTGCTCGGTTTCGTGGTCGCCAAGCTGCTCGATACGCTGCTTTCCAAGCTGCTTGGCAAACTTGGCCTCGACCGCCTGATGGCCGGCACCGGCCTGACCAAGATGCTAGGCCGCGCGGGCTTTCAGGTTCCGGTTTCGACGCTCATCGGCAAAATTGTCTATTGGTTCGTACTGCTGATATTCCTGGTTTCCGCTGCTGAGTCGCTGGGCCTGGAGCGCGTTTCCGCAACGCTGGACGTGCTCGCCCTGTATCTGCCGAAGGTTTTCGGCGCCGCGCTAATCCTGCTGGCTGGCGTGCTGCTGGCGCATCTGCTCAGCGGTCTGGTACGCGGGGCTGCGGAGGGTGTTGGTCTGGACTACGCCCATGGCTTGGCACGGCTGGCCCAGGGGTTGGTGATCATCATCAGCATCTCCGTGGCCATCGGCCAACTGGAAGTGAAGACCGACCTGCTTAACAACGTCATCGCCATCGTGCTGATTTCCGTGGGCCTTGCGGTTGCGCTGGCGCTCGGCCTCGGTAGCAAGGAGCTGGCCAGCCAGATCCTTGCCGGTATCTATGTGCGTGAGCTTTATCAAGTAGGGCAGGAGATCGAAGTGGGCGGCGTTGAAGGGCAGATCGAAGAAATCGGTACGGTGAAGACCACCGTATTGACGGACGCTGGCGAGCTGATATCGCTCTCCAATCGCGTGCTGCTCGAGCAGCGGGTAAGCAGCCGCTGAGGGGGCATTTCTGCTACCCTATGCGCCCAGCCAGCGGCCTGTACGAACAGGTGCTGGCTGCTTTCATTCTGACCGTTGGCCCGATCTGCTTTGAACGCACCCCAATTACCGTCACTGCGCTATGACCCACGCGAGCTATCCGACGAGGAGCTGGTGGCGCGTGCCCATGACGAGCTGTTCCACATCACTCGAGCTTACGAAGAGCTGATGCGGCGTTATCAGCGCACCTTGTTCAATGTATGTGCGCGATATTTAGGGAACGATCGCGATGCGGACGATGTCTGTCAGGAAGTGATGCTGAAAGTTCTATACGGACTGAAGAATTTCGAAGGTAAATCGAAGTTCAAAACCTGGCTCTACAGCATTACTTACAACGAGTGCATCACCCAGTACCGCAAGGAGCGTCGCAAACGTCGTTTGATGGATGCGCTGAGTTTGGATCCTCTCGAAGAGGCGTCTGAAGAAAAGGCGCCAAAGGTAGAGGAACCGGGTGGTTTGGATCGATGGCTTGTGCATGTAAACCCGATTGACCGTGAAATTCTGGTGTTGCGCTTTGTTGCAGAGCTGGAGTTCCAGGAAATTGCTGACATCATGCATATGGGGCTGAGCGCCACGAAAATGCGTTACAAGCGTGCGCTCGACCGATTGCGAGAGAAGTTTGCAGGCGTTACCGAAAGTTAGTTCGGGCAGGTTTTTCTGGCAAAGGTGAGTTTTGTTAAACTTACCGAAGACTCACATGTCTATCTGCATGTGAAGCAATCACTCTATAGATGAGATGGGGATTTAACGGATGAAACTGAAAAACACCTTAGGCGTTGTCATTGGCTCCTTGGTAGCCGCAACCTCCATGGGCGTGCTGGCTCAAGGCCAAGGCGCTGTCGAGGTGGAAGGCTTTGCCAATCGCTATTTCACCGACACACAGCGTGACTTCGCTCATGACGAAGGCAACCTGTTCGGCGCAAGCGTTGGTTACTACCTGACCGACGACGTTGAACTGGCTCTGTCCTACGGCGAATACCACGACCTGCGTGGCGAAGGCGCTGCTGGCAGCAAGAACATCAAGGGCAACCTGACTGATCTTAAAGCTCTCTACCACTTCGGTCAGCCAGGTGTAGGCCTGCGTCCGTACGTTTCTGGCGGCGTTGGCCACCAGAGCATTGGCGACGCCAACAAAGGCGGTCGTGATACTTCCACTCTGGCTATCGCTGGTGCTGGTGCCAAGTACTACTTCACCGAGATGCTGTACGCACGTGCTGGCGTTGAAGCCCTGTACAACATCGACAAAGGTGACACCGAGTGGCAAACCGGCGTTGGTGTCGGTCTGAACTTCGGTGGCAGCACCCGTCAGGTTGCCCAGGTCACTGAGCCGGCTCCAGAGCCAGTTCCAGCTCCGGCTCCGGTCGTTGAAGAAGCACCGCAAGTGGTTCGCGTTGAGTTGGACGTCAAGTTCGACTTCGACAAGGCTGCTGTTAAAGAAGAAAGCTATGGCGACATCAAGAACCTGGCTGACTTCATGAACCAGTACCCGCAAACCAGCACCAACGTTGAAGGTCACACCGACTCCGTCGGTACTGACGCCTACAACCAGAAACTGTCCGAGCGTCGTGCAAACGCTGTTCGTGACGTTCTGGTCAACCAGTACGGCGTAGGCGCTAATCGCGTCAACTCCGCTGGCTATGGTGAGTCGCGTCCGGTAGCTGACAACGCTACCGAAGAAGGTCGTGCGATCAACCGTCGCGTTGAAGCTGAAGTAGAAGCCCAAGCCCAGTAATAGGCTTAGGTTGTAAGAAAAACCCGGCTTCGGCCGGGTTTTTCTTTGCCTGGAGAAAAGCGCGTAGTGCTGCAAGTAAAAACGGCATCTACCAGGCTACCCGATGGGGGAAGGTGACCTGGCAGACGCCGTATCCGTTACTCAGCTTCCCAATATGAGGCCGCCGATTTAGTGTCTCAATGCAATAGCAAGCATCGTGCCATATCTACAAGGCGTAACGGATGGGTGCTTGGCTCAATTCCCTATCTATCCGTGATCTATCGTTGTGCGCAGTGGCCCCTGCATGTATCGCTATGAGGCAGGGCGAACCTGAGCTTCTTCCACATAATCCCTGAGCCAGCGCAAGACATCCACGGCCTCCCAGCGATTGGGATCGAACATCGCATACGCCAGGCCTTGGTACCCGACCACGTCCAGCTGCCTGTGATAGCCCGCGCGTTGCAGCAGGGCTTCGATCTCGGCGAAGCAGGTATTGAAGTGCAGGCGGTTGAAGGGAGTTTTACCTTCGGTAACGATCCCCTCCAGGTGCAGCTCCTCGACGATGGGGCGAACCTTGTCCAGCGACATTCGGTTGATCGTGTATTTGAGTTGCATTACGTCCAGCATAGTAGGCTCCCGCTTTACGCCTGACCCGGCCGGGGCAATCCCGGTTTTCGATCAGTGTGGTGACGGCTGCTAGGGTAAATCAAAAATACTGTACAAATAAACAGTATTCGGTAATAGTGAGCTCCGACGCTTCATGACTCCCATATCCACGAGCGCTGCAGAGCGCCGTGGCCGATGCCGAGGGCTACGAACAATGCAACAGATACTCATGACAATTGTGCTGTTGGTGATGCTGACAGGCTGTGTGCAGCCGCACGTTGAGCAACCCAGGGTCAACGCCAATTACCTGATCATCGAAGACAACCAGGCCTGGGCCGTACTGGTTTCAGACGGCAAGCGCGTGGAAGAACACGGTGTAGTAGTCGATGCGATCAAGCTGGCCAGCAGCGATGCGCCGATTGCCGCCAGCTACGTGATCGATACGCCGAACTGCGGCAAGGTGCAGTGGCTGGTCGAGCGTCAGGACGCTGCGGATGGTGTCACCACCCGCATGACCCTGCATGACAACAATCAGCTGGGTGGTTCGGGCTGCGTGATCGGCGAAGGGCTGACGCGAGTCTGGACGGTTCTCGATTACTCCAGCTGACACCCACCAAGCTAGCTGGCGGCCGCTGCTGCTGCTGCGGAGGCTTTGCGCTCCTCGACAGTGATGCGCTGGCATATCTCGATAATCTGCTCACGCATCCAGCGATTGGCAGGATCCTGATCGGTGCTTTCATGCCAGTAGAGATGGGTTTCCAATAGCGGAATGCTGGCAACCGGCAGTTCGCTGAAATACAGATCGTTATCCCGGGCGAAGCGTTCCGGCACGGTGATCGCCATGTCGGTATCGCGCATCACGCGGCAGGCCATCAGATAATGCTGTGAGCGCAGGGCGATGCGTCGCTGGATGCCCATTTTGCCCAATGCCAGGTCGACATAGCCCAGGCCGCTACGGCGGCTGGAAATGTGGATGTGGGTCAGTGACAGGTACTTTTCCAGGCTCAGTTTTTCCTTGGCCAGCGGATGGCCGTGGCGCATCGCACAGACGTAGCGATCCTCCATCAGTTTGACATGGCGAACCTGCGGATCGATGTTCAGCGGCGCATCGACGGCGAAGTCCAGGCGCCCGGCAGCCAGCTCCTTGGTGGTTTCCCGTCGGCGTACCAGCATGCTTTCGATGGTTACGTTCGGCGCCTGGCGACGCAGGCGCTGGAACACGGGTGGCAACACCACGGCTTCTGTCAGGTCGGTCATGCTGATGCGGAAGGTCTTGTTCGCCTGGGCCGGATTGAAGGTACGGCTTTCCTGTACCGAAATACGCAACTGCTGCAGTGCGGTGCGCACGGGGGTGATGATGTTTTGCGCCATCGGCGTCGGCACCATGCCCTGCGCGGTGCGCACGAACAACGGGTCATTGAAGGTTTCCCGCAGGCGCGCCAGGGCGTTGGATACCGCCGGCTGGGTGATGCCGACGATCTGTCCGGCACGGGTCAGATTGGCTTCGGTGTAGATGGCATCGAAGACCACGAAGAGATTGAGATCTACCTTGTTCAGGTTCATGCCTGAGCGACTCCGCAATGTTGTTCTTGTGGGGCGATCTTATATCGGTGATGAATGTTTATACACGCCGAAAATAGCTTCGATAAATTATGCGCCGTCCACTAGCATCGTTTGCACACGAAAAACAGCCGAAGGTGCGCCATGGATTTCGCCTATTCCCCCAAGGTTCAGCAACTGCGTGAGCGCGTCAGCGCGTTCATGGAGACTCATGTCTATCCGGCCGAGGCGGTATTCGAGCGTCAGGTGGCCGAAGGTGATCGCTGGCAGCCGACGGCGATCATGGAGCAGCTCAAGGACAAGGCCAAAGGCGAGGGCCTGTGGAACCTGTTCCTGCCCGACTCCGAGCACGGGGCGGGGCTGAACAACACTGAATACGCGCCATTGGCTGAGATCATGGGCCGCTCGCTGATCGGGCCCGAACCGTTCAACTGTGCGGCACCGGATACCGGCAACATGGAGGTGTTGGTGCGCTACGCCAGCGAGGAGCAGAAGCGACAGTGGCTCGATCCGCTGCTCAGTGGCGAGATTCGTTCCGCATTCGCCATGACCGAACCGGAGGTTGCCTCGTCTGACGCGACCAACATGCAGGCCAGCGCCGTGCGTGAGGGTGAACACTGGGTGATCAACGGGCGCAAATGGTGGACTTCCGGTGCTTGCGATCCGCGCTGCAAGATCATGATCTTCATGGGACTCACCGATCCTGAGGGGCATCGTCATCAGCAGCACTCGATGATTCTTGTGCCCATGGATACGCCCGGCGTGAAGGTGGTTCGGCCACTGCCGGTGTTCGGCTATGACGATGCTCCTCACGGCCATGCGGAAGTGCTGTTCGAGAACGTCCGCGTTCCCTACGGCAACGTGCTGCTTGGTGAGGGGCGCGGCTTCGAGATCGCCCAGGGGCGCCTCGGTCCTGGGCGTATTCACCATTGCATGCGCTCCATCGGCATGGCCGAGCGGGCACTCAAGTTAATGTGCGAGCGAGCCATCGAGCGAAGTGCGTTCGGCAAGCCGCTGGCGCGCCTCGGCGGCAACATCGACCTGATTGCCGAGTCGCGGATGGAGATCAACATGGCCCGCCTGCTGACCCTGAACGCGGCCTACATGATGGATACGGTCGGCAACAAAGTGGCCGCCAGCGAGATCGCGCAGATCAAGGTCGTGGCGCCCAACGTGGCATTGAAGGTGATCGACCGTGCCATCCAGATGCACGGTGGAGCAGGGGTCAGCGCTGATTTTCCGCTGGCTTACTGGTATGCAATGCAGCGTACTCTGCGCCTCGCCGATGGCCCGGATGAGGTGCATCGCGCGGCAATCGGCAAATACGAACTGGGCAAGTACATGAAGTGAGGCTGGCTCAGGTGCCAGATGGCTCGTTGAGCCCCGGCACCAGAGTCAGCTTCGCACTGTGGACACGCATGTGCAGTTGCGCGGCGAAGGTACGTGCAGCGAGTTCATTCTCGAACATGAGCGTGCGTTTGCCCAGGCGTACGCACCAGCGTACGCCTTCACCTTTGTCTACGCATTCGATCTGCACGTCTTGCTCGGTCACGTCGTCTCTGCAGGCTTCTTGTCACGGGTTTTCAGCAGCGACAGGATGACGCCGCCGGCCAGTACGCCCATGGTAACGCCGAGCGAGAGCAAAGCGGGAACCTTGATGAAGCCATGCAAGAAAATCTTGCAGCCGATGAACATCAACACGATCGCCAGTGCGTACTTGAGGTACACGAAGCGGTGCATCAGTGCCGCCAGCGCGAAGTACAGCGCTCGCAGGCCGAGAATCGCGAAGATGTTCGAGGTGTAGACGATGAACGGATCCTGGGTGATGGCGAACACCGCCGGCACGCTGTCGACGGCAAATACCAGATCCGCCAGTTCGATCAGCACCAGCGCCAGGAGTAGTGGAGTGGCGAACAGCAGCATCTTGCCGCTGGCTGGGTCGTGCTGACGCACCAGAAACTTGCCGTCGTGTAGGTCATCGGTCACTCGGATGTGCTTGCGCAGGAAAATCAGGAACTTGTTCTGCGACAGATCCGGATGCTCGTCATGATCCTTGCTGAACAGCATCTTGATGCCAGTGAACAACAGGAACGCACCGAACACGTAGAGGATCCAGTCGAACTCCTGAACCAGGGCCGTTCCTAGACCGATCATGATCGCCCGCAATACGACCACACCGATGATTCCCCAGAACAGCACGCGATGCTGGTATTTGCGGGGAATACCAAAGAAACCAAGAATCATCGCCATGACAAACACGTTGTCCATCGATAGCGACTGTTCGACCAGGAAGCCGGTGTAGAACTCCAACGCCTTGGTCGCGCCAAGCTCCCACCAGACCCAACCACCAAACGCGACGCCTACGCTGAAGTAGCCAGCGTAAAGCAGCAGGCTTTCGCGCATTTCGATTTCATGCTGGTCACGATGCAGGACGCCGAGATCGAAGATCAGCAGCGCAAAGACGATGACGATGAACGCCATCCAGAAATAGTACGGGGTGCCGAGAAACGGCGTGGACATAAAGGCATGTAGAGCTGTCATGGGCCCTCCCTGTTTAATGCCTAAGTTGAGATTCAACTTAGTGACTCCGACATCACGATGAGAGCACTCATCGCCAGAGGGGCCCGGCGTCACATGTGCATAAGGCTAGGATGAATCACGCGGTTGAGCAAGTGCTTGCCACGCCTCGAAAAAATCAATACACCCAGACTTCCACGCGGCGATTCTTGATCCGACCGCTATCGCCGTCGTTATCAGCGACTGGCAGTTCATCGCCGAATCCGGCGACTTCACGCAATACCACGCCCTCGCGCACCAGTTCGCGGCGTACCGCCATGGCTCGCAGCTTGGACAGCAGCTCGGCGCGTGCCGAGACTGCTTTGGGATCGCCGAAACCGACCAGCACCACCTTGTGCTGCAGCTTGTCGTGCTGCTTAAGGTAGTCGAGCACCCGGCGCAGATCCTGCTGGGCCTTGTTGTCGAGGTTGGCGCTACCTTCCTGAAAGCGGAAGTTCACCGACAGCCGTTTGGCCTCGCGGGCCAGGGTCTGATAGGCGGCAGGCATGTCGGCGGTGGCCTCGATGCTGACCGCTTGCACGGTCTGCGCGATGAAGCCGTTCTGAGCTACGATCTCCTGACCCTGCGGGCTCTGCGCGAACTGCAGCAAGGCTTCGGCCCATGGATTGGTGTTCTTCGGTGGCCCGTAAAGGAACAGGCGCCGCGACAGCGGGTAGTCCTCGGTGGCGATCAGCGTCACGCTGGGTAGCATCGGCTGCGACTCGCCGGTGGCGATGGCCACCGCTTTCGCCTTGCGCACGTAGGGCAGGCCGATGAAGCCGATGCCGTTTGCATCGGCGGCGACCGAATCGGACAACTGCTCGCTGGACTCGAAGCGTTTGGCCTTGGCTGACAATTGCTTGCCGTTGGCGCTCAGTACCAGCTCCTTGAACGTATCGAAGGTGCCGGAGTTGTCGTCCCGGGCGTACAGAGCGATGCTGCCTGGGCGACCGCCCAGCTGTGCCCAGTCGCTCACTTCACCGGAGAATATCTGCGCCAGCTGCTCAGTACTGAGGGTGCTGATGGGATTATCAGGATGCAGCACGATGGCCAGCCCATCGATGGCGATGACCTGCTCGGCGTCCCGGCTTTTCATGTTGCCCAGCGATGACAGGGTCGCCACTTCGCTGTCCTTGATCGGTCGTGAGGAGGCCGCCAGTTCAGCGTTGCCCTGGCCTATGGCACTGAAGCCGGTGCCTGAGCCGTGAGCGGCAATTTCCACGCTCACCGTACGGCCGGCCGCATTGAGGGCGGAAACCACCTGTTCGTTTTCCCGGCTCGTGACCGTACGAATATTGCTCAGGCCCTGTTGCTGCATCAGGCCCTTGACCAGCGCCGGGCCCAGGCTGGCGCCAATGGTGTTGGAGCCCTGAATGCGCAGCGCCGGACTGTCTCCGGCGGGCAGCGGCAGGGCGGCGAATGCCGTCCAGGGGCTCAGGTAGCAGACGAAGCCGAGCAACAGAAACGTTGCGGTTCGGCTCCAGGTTTCTCGGTCACAGACGGGGGGGCACAGCATGCGGCAAACACCTTGCAGGGGGTGGCTGAAGTGCTGCGACGATAAGACAGAAAAATGACCGGAAGATGACTGTGCGCGTTAGCTCAGTTCCAGCCAGATCGGCGCATGATCCGAAGGCTTCTCCATGCCCCTCAGGTCATAGTCGATACCAGCGTCCTTAAGGCGTTCCTGTAACACCTGAGAGGCGAGGATCACATCGATGCGCAGGCCGCGTTTGGGGTCGTCCTCGAAGCCGCGGCTGCGGTAATCGAACCAGCTGAAGCGGTCGTCGACCTGTGGGTGCAGCGAACGGAAACTATCGACCAGGCCCCAGCCTTTCAGCGTCGCCAGCCACTCGCGTTCCTCTGGCAGGAAGCTGCATTTTCCGGTCTTCAGCCAACGCTTGCGGTTGACCTCGCCGATACCGATATCGCAATCCTCCGGCGAGATATTGATATCGCCCATGACGATCAGTGGCTGGTTGTGCGCGAAGCGACCGGTAAGCAGTTCCTGAAGGTCGGCATAGAAGCGCTGCTTGGCAGGAAACTTGGTCGGATGGTCGCGGCTCTCGCCCTGAGGAAAGTAGCCGTTCATCACCGTGACCGGATTGCCCTGAGCATCGGCGTAGGTGCCGTAGATGAAACGCCGCTGGGCCTCTTCACTGTCGTTCGGAAAACCCTTGACCAGTTCCAGTGGTGCCTGACGAGACAGCAGTGCCACTCCGTAGTGGCCCTTCTGGCCGTGGTAGTGGACGTGGTAACCGAGAGCGCGAATGTCCGCTTCGGGAAACTGATCGTCGCTGACCTTGGTTTCCTGCAGGCCGATTACATCCGGCTGGTGCTTCTCGATCAGCGCTGCGAGTTGGTGCGGACGTGCCCGCAAGCCATTGATGTTGAAGGAAACGAGTTTCATATCGGCGATCCTGGTGATTCTAGTGCGTTAAAGCGTCGATGCTAGCCGATCAGGGCTGCGCACGGCCAGCGGCCGGGCAAGACCTGGAAATGCTTTGGATTCGTGCGAGCACTGGAATGTGGCGGTTGGCGTGATAGCATCGCGGCCATGAGAGTTATTTCTACACTAGGCGTCGGATGCGCGCTGTTGTTATTCAGTTCGACGCTGCTCGCCGAAGACGCTCGTCTGGTGGTCAGTGTGCAGCCTGCCAACAATGCCTTGAAGAGCAACGTCGAGGGTTACATCGGCAGCCTCGGTGAGCGTGATGCCGAGGCGCTGCAGCGCTTGCGTCGAGTGGTCGAGGGCCAGGCGGAGAAAGCCGCGCAGGCGCTGGGCTATTACCAGGCGCAGATCACTACCGACGTGGTCGAGCAGACGCCACCGCGCCTGAACGTGCGTATCGTTCCCGGCGAGCCGGTGCGCATCGGCAGCGTAATCGTTCGGGTCGACGGGCCGGCTGCGCAGATGCGCGCCTTTCAGATACCCAAGGATGCGCAGCTTACCCAGGGCGCTCGGCTTAATCACGGCCGTTACGAGGCCGCCAAGCGGCACATTCAGAACCAGGCTTCGCGCTACGGCTTCTTCCGCGGGCGTTTCACCCAGCAGCGCCTGAGCATCGATCCCCAGGCCGGACTGGCCGACATCGAACTGATCTATGACAGTGGCCCGCGTTACATTCTCGGCAGTGTAGCCTTCGAAGGCGACATGCCGTTCGACGATGATCTGCTGCAGCGCATGGTGCCGTTCCCCGCCGACACACCCTACGATTCCGAGCGCATCGCCGAGCTCTATCAGGCGCTACGCTCCAGCGGTTATTTCGAATCGGTGCGGGTCGATGCCAGCCCCAACGTGGCCGAACAGCAAGTGATTCCGGTCAAGGTGCACCTGCAGACCCGTCTACCGCGCACCATGGGCCTCGGGCTTGGTTTTTCCACTGACGTCGGCCCCCGTGGCCGTGCCAATTGGGAGCGCCATTGGGCCAATCCGCAAGGGCACAGTTATGGCGCGGAGTTGGAAATTTCGGCGCCGCGGCAGAACGTCGGCCTTTGGTACGACATCCCGGGCGATCCCCCGTTGACCGATAAACTACGAATCGCCGGCGGTTATCAGTACGAAGAGATTGCCAACACCGACAGCCTCAGCCGCTTGCTGACCGTTGGCCCGGAATGGCATAGCAGGCTGGATAGCGGCTGGCAGCGGGTGATTTCCCTGAAGTGGCAGCGTGAGGAATATCGTCTCGGTGATGACTCGGGGCTGAGTACCCTGCTGATGCCCGGTATCAGCTATTCCTACCTGCGTAGCGATAACCGCATCGACCCCAATTATGGCTATCGCCTGCAGTTCGATGCCTCGGTGGCCAAGGAGGGCCTGCTGTCCGACTCCGATGTCATCCACGGCAACGTGCTTGCCAAGGGCCTGACCACGCTGTGGCAGAACCACCGCTTCCTCGGTCGGGCACAGTTTGGTGGTACCGAGTCCAAGGGGTTCAATTCGTCCGTGCCACCCTCGCTGCGCTTCTTTGCCGGTGGTGACCAGAGTGTGCGCGGTTATGACTATCAGAGCCTGTCGCCGGAGAACAATCAGGGCGACAAGATTGGTGCGCGTTACATGTTCGCCGCCAGCGCCGAGTACCAGTACAGCGTGGCCGACAAATGGCGGGTGGCAACTTTCTATGACACCGGTAACGCCTTCAACTCGCTGAGTATGCCGACGCTCAAGAGCGCAGTCGGTATCGGTATGCGCTGGGTGTCGCCGGTAGGGCCGCTGCGCCTCGATCTGGCTCACCCCTTGGACGACGAGGGCGGCGTGCGGCTGCATTTTTCCATGGGGCCTGAACTGTGAGGCGTGCGCTCAAGTATGTCGGGTTGAGCCTGGCGAGCCTGCTGGCGCTGTTGATCGTGCTGCTGGTGTGGATGCTGGCGACCTCTGCCGGTAGCCGATGGACACTGGGCCTGGTGCCCGGGCTGCAGGTGGATGAATTTGAGGGAAGCCTGGGAGGTCACTGGTCCGCGGAACAGGTGCTCTGGCGCCAGGGTGAAGATCAGGTACTGGTTCGCCAACCCTTGTTCGACTGGTCGCCAGCCTGCCTGCTGCGCATGACGCTGTGTATCGATACGCTGCGCAGCGAACGTATCGAGCTGAACTTCGCACCCAGCGATGCGCCGCCGAGTGAGGAGCCGTTTAGCCTGCCGCAACTCGATCTGCCGCTGGCCTTTGAGGTCGGCGAGGTATGGATTGGCAGCCTGCAGCTCAACGGTGACGATCAATTGCAGGGCCTGGAGCTTGCCGCCGACTGGGCGAGCGATGGTCTAAACATCAACCGGCTGCACTTGCAGCGCGATGATCTGGTCGTCGATCTTCAGGGGCGACTGCTGCCAAATGGCGAATGGCCGCTGAGCCTGCAGGGCACTGCAGCACTGCCGTCGCCTGATGGCAAAGACTGGGATCTGGCACTGCGTGTCGAAGGCAACCTGCGGCAGAACCTGGCACTGACGGTCGACAGCAGCGGCTACCTGGCCGGGCGCCTTAGCGGTGAAGTGCAGCCGCTGGTCGAGCACATCCCGGCAACCCTGACGTTCACCGCCGACGGCTTCAAGGCCGATGCATCGCTGCCCGATACCCTGCGATTGAACGGCTTGACGTTGCGGGCAGCGGGTAATCTGCGGGACGGTTACGGCATCGATGGCATCGCCACTTTGCCTGCCGAGGATGGCCCTGTCGCTTTGTCGCTGCGCGGCCGCGTCGACGCCAACGGTGCGGATATCGCCACCCTGAGCCTAGCTGCAGCGGAGAACCAGTACCTGGCTATCAACGGGCGCCTGGACTGGCAGCAAGGCTTCAGCGCCGACACCCATGTCGACTGGCAGGATTTTCCCTGGCTGCGTCTGTATCCGTTGGAGGAAGCGCCCCCGGTTACCCTGAAGAAACTCACCGGCGACCTCGCCTACGAGGACGGCAACTACCTCGGCAACCTGTCCGCAGCGCTGGATGGCCCGGCAGGCGCGTTCAGCGTGCAGACGCCGCTCAGCGGTGACCTGCAGCAGGTGCATCTGCCGCAACTGCAGATACGCGCCGGGCAGGGCAAGATCGATGGCCAGGTGACCGTCGGTTTCGCCGATGCGGTGAGCTGGGATGCGCAACTGCAGGTCAGTGATTTCGACCCTGCCTACTGGGTTGCCGAGCTCCCCGGGCGTATCGCTGGGCCGGTGCGCAGTAAGGGCCAGTTGAGCGACGGGCGTCTGGAACTGACGGGCGATCTCGACCTGCAGGGGCGCCTGCGTGGTCAGCCCGCACAGCTTCAGACCCAGCTAGCCGGCGCCGGCGAGCGTTGGCAACTGAGCGCGCTCAGCGCCCGCTTGGGCGACAACCGGATCGAGGGCAGCGGCCAGCTCGATCAGCGTCTGCAAGGTGAGCTGAGTATCGCCCTCAACCGCCTCGGTCAGCTATGGCCGGGTTTGCAGGGGCAGGCTTCCGGGCGCCTCGATCTGGCGGGCAGCCTGCAAGCACCGCAAGGCACGTTCGACCTGAACGGCCAAGGGCTGGGATTCGAAGACACGCGTCTGCGTCAATTGGGGCTGGACGCAACTCTGGATGGCAATGGGCAGGCCAAGGTGCAGTTGCGTGGCCAGGGGATTGCCAGCGGCGATACCCAGTTTGGCAATCTGACGATCAACGGCAGTGGCAATCAACGTCAGCAGCAAATGGATCTGAGCTTGCAGGGGCCCCAGCTGCAGACCAGCCTGGCACTCGACGGTACCCTCGATCAGGGCAACTGGCGCGGCCGCCTCAGTCGTGCCGAGGTGCAGGTCGGTGGGCAGGATTGGCGCCTGCAGCAGCCTGCTTCACTGGTGCGCCTGGCTAACGGTCAGATCGACCTCGGCGCACATTGCCTGCGCTCCGGCGAGGCCAGTCTGTGCGGCGAGAATCAGCGCCTGCAGCCGGAGCCGAGAATTCGCTATCGCCTTGCCGATTTCCCCCTCGACAGCCTGGCTCCCTTCTTTCCGCATGACTTCGCCTGGGAGGGCAAGCTCAATGCCGATGTGCACCTTGATCTACCGGCGGCTGGCCCCAGCGGGCGTGTGGTGGTGGATGCCGGCAGCGGCACCTGGCGTGCACGTGATAACGGGCAATGGGTGGACTTTACCTACGACAGCCTGCGCCTGAGCAGCGAGCTGAAACCTCAGCGCATCGACACCGAACTGAGCCTGCGTGGGCCGAAGATCGGCGAGCTCATGGTGCAGGCGCAGCTCGATCCACGGCCACAGAACAAGCCGCTGTCCGGCCAGTTCCGCCTCAGCGGCCTTGATCTGGCCATCGTCCGGCCGTTCGTACCGATGGTGGAGCGCTTGTCCGGCCGACTGGATGGCAGCGGCAATCTGTCCGGCGATCTCATTAAGCCGCTGATCAACGGCCAACTGGCGCTCAGCGACGGAGAGATTTCCGGGGGTGAATTGCCAACCAGTTTCGAGGATCTGCAGATCCGTGCGCTGATCGCTGGCGAGAGCCTGCAGCTCAACGGCAACTGGCGCAGTGGCGAGCAGGGGCAGGGCACGCTTGAGGGTGCGCTGGCCTGGGGCGACCAGTTGAGCGGCAACCTGAGCGTGCAGGGTAGCCGCCTGCCGGTGGTCGTCGAACCCTATGCGAATCTGGAAGTGGAGCCGGATATGCAGGTGCGCCTGGCCGATGATCAACTCTCGGTCAGCGGCAAGGTATCCATTCCACGTGGCAAGATCGTGGTGCGCGAGTTGCCGCCGTCGACGGTCAAGGTCTCCGACGACGCGGTCATCGTCGGTGCCGAGGCGCGCGAGCAACAGGCAGTGGCCATCAGCATGGACATCGATGTTGATGTTGGCAGCGACAAGCTGACCTTCAGCGGCTTCGGCCTCAACGCCGAGCTGGTCGGGCGGGTCCATATCGGTGACGACATGGACACCCGCGGCGAGCTGAACCTCAACAAGGGCAACTTCCGCGGCTACGGTCAGCGCCTGACCATCCGTCGTGCACGCCTGTTGTTCGCCGGGCCAATCGACCAGCCGTTCCTCGATATCGAGGCGATCCGCAAGGTCGATGAGGTGGTCGCTGGCCTGCGCCTGACTGGCAGCGCCGATCAGCCGCGTACCGAGGTGTTTTCCGAACCGGCGATGAGCCAGGAGCAGGCGCTGTCGTACCTGGTGCTGGGGCGTCCGCTATCGACGGGCAATGAAGACAGCAACATGCTGGCCCAGGCGGCTCTAGCGCTTGGTGTGGCA
The DNA here is from genome assembly GCF_055556635.1 of Pseudomonas sp. PME37.24/006. Lineage (NCBI taxonomy): Bacteria > Pseudomonadati > Pseudomonadota > Gammaproteobacteria > Pseudomonadales > Pseudomonadaceae > Pseudomonas > Pseudomonas sp. PME37.24/006. The sequence goes on along the minus strand of NZ_JBVHNL010000002.1, from coordinate 499,732 downwards.
GGCAGCTCCGGGGTGACCGGCTCGGTCGCGCAAAGCCTGGGCATTCAGGACTTCCAGCTGGATACCGCAGGCAGCGGCAACAGCACCAGCGTGGTCGCCAGCGGCAACCTATCGGAGCGGCTGAGCCTGCGTTACGGCGTCGGCGTGTTCGAGCCGGTGAACACCGTGGCACTACGTTACGCGCTCAGCCGACGCCTGTATCTGGAGGCAGCGAGCGGTCTTGCGAGCTCTCTGGACCTGTTCTACAAACGTGACTTCTAGCAAAGGCCTTCCTGACGTAGGATGGCCGCCCATGCGTGTTTTACCCACATAGAAAAGGATCATTTTCATGGCACAAGTAACCCTGCGCGGTAACCCGGTTCAGGTCGACGGCCAGCTGCCGCAAGTCGGTCAGCAGGCACCTGCCTTCAATCTGGTCGGCGCCGGCCTGGCTGATGTCAGCCTGAGCAGCCTGGCGGGCAAGCGCAAAGTGCTGAACATTTTCCCAAGCGTCGACACCCCGACCTGCGCCACTTCGGTACGCAAGTTCAACAGCGAAGCCAGCCAGTTGGCCAACACCGCCGTGCTGTGCGTTTCCGCCGACCTGCCGTTCGCCCAGGCGCGTTTCTGCGGCGCCGAAGGCCTGGAAAACGTGATCAACCTGTCGACCATGCGCGGCGCCGAGTTCCTCAAGGACTACGGTGTGGCCCTGAGCTCTGGCCCGCTGGCCGGTGTGGCTGCCCGCGCCGTGGTGGTGCTGGATGAAAACGACAAGGTGCTGCACAGCGAGCTGGTTGCCGAGATCGGCAGCGAGCCTGACTACGATGCCGCTCTGGCCGTCTTGAAGTAAGTTTCTCGTCACGCGAAAACGGCCTGCTTTGCAGGCCGTTTTCGTTTCAGTGGCTCATTGCTTGTTCAAGCCTGCAGCGACCAGCCTGCGCAGGCGGTTGGCGACCGGCGATAGCTGCCTGCCCTTGACCAGCAGCAGGTAGTACGGCGACATCTCGATGGTCACGTTGAGTGGCAGAACCTTCAGCTTGGCGCCGACCTGATCGCCCAGCAGCAAGTCAGGAACCTCGCTGGCCAGCGGGGCGATGGCCGAGGACGAGACCAGAATGGCAATCATCGCCAGCAATGACGTGGTGTTGGTGATGTTGGTGGGCAGCGGCGCGCCAGCGCTTAGAAAGGCCGTCTCCATCGCTTCACGGATCGGTGCCCGGTGGCTCTGCATCACCCATTCGTAAGGTGACAGGTCGCGCAACGTCACCTGATCGACGTTGGCCAGCGGATGATCCTGGCGAACCATCAGTTTCAGGGTCTCGGTACGCGCCGGGAATATCTCGAAGTCCGCCGGGTTGACGCCGCGCGGCAGGCGGGCGAGCACGAAGTCGTTCTTGCCGGCAGCCAGGTCATGCACCAGAACGTCACTGGCAGCCACGTTGACGTGCACTTCGGCCCGTGGCGAGATCGCCTTGAGCTGGCGAATCGCTGGAATCACGAAACCCACCGCCGCTCCGGTCACCGCGCCCACCGTGGTGATGCCGCCTTCGCCGCGCTTGAGCTCCTCGACGTCCTGCGCCAGGTCTCGCAGCTCTACCAGCATGTTATGCGAGCGTTGCGCCAGCGCTCGGCCGATCAGCGTCGGCAGCATGCCTTTGGCATTGCGCTCGAACAGCCGTGCGCCGAGGGTGTGTTCTATGTCCGCGAGCATGCGCGAGGCGGCCGGCTGGGTAATGGTCAACTCGTCTGCCGCCAGGCCGAGCTGGCCGTGCTCGGCGATCGCGGCGATCAGCCGTAACTGGGGAATCTTCAGGTGTCGGGCGATCCCGATATCCATGGCAGCTCTCACTTTATTGTCGTTATCGGAGGCACTGAACGGATTCTGCGACGGGGTGGGGTGCTTGTCGACTGCTACATACCAGTATTGGTATGGCGTTGAACGGAATATGAATTTGATTGATATGCGGGCTACTTCTATCTTCATGCCTGCTTTGAAAGCTCTTCGCTGACCGAACAACAATAACTGCGATGCCCCGTGTGCTCAGGCCCACAGCAGGCGTCGCCCAGGAGAAGCTGATGAACACTGTCCGTAAACTCGTGGCCGCCGTGGCCATGGGCGCCAGCCTGTTGAGTGCCGCCTCCGCAGGGGCCGCCGAAAAGGGTTACGTGGGTATCGCGATGCCCACCAAGTCGTCCGCCCGCTGGATCGACGATGGCAACAACATGGTCAAACAACTGGAGAAGGCCGGCTACAAGGCCGACCTGCAGTACGCCGAAGACGACATCCCCACCCAGGTCTCACAAATCGAAAACATGATGGTCAAGGGCGTCAATGTCCTGGTCATCGCGGCGATCGATGGCACCACGCTCACCAATACCCTGGAAAATGCCAATGCCGCGGACATCAAGGTCATCGCCTATGACCGCCTGATCCGCGACAGCGAGTACGTGGACTACTACGCCACCTTCGACAACACCAAGGTCGGCGTGCTGCAGGCCGAGTCGCTGGTCAAGGGCATGCAGGCGCGCGGCCCGGGCCCTTACCACGTCGAACTGTTCGGCGGTTCGCCAGACGACAACAACGCCTACTTCTTCTACGACGGCGCCATGTCGGTGCTGCAACCGCTGATCGACAAGGGTGAGATCAAAATCCTCTCCGGGCAGACCGGCATGGGCAAGGTCGGCACCTTGCGCTGGGATGGCGCCACCGCCCAATCACGCATGGACAACCTGCTGTCCGCCAACTACACCAAGGAACACCTCGACGGCGTGCTGTCGCCGTATGACGGCATCTCCATCGGTGTTCTCTCGTCGCTCAAAGGCGTTGGTTATGGCTCGGGCGGCATGCCCATGCCAATCGTTACGGGCCAGGACTCGGAAGTGCCGTCGGTTAAGTCCATCCTCGCCGACGAGCAGTATTCGTCGATCTTCAAGGACACCCGCCAGCTCGCCGAAGTGACCGTGGGCATGGTCAAGGCGCTGCTTGAAGGCGGCGAGCCGCAGATCAACGACACCAAGACCTACAACAACGGCAAGAAAGTCGTGCCGGCCTACCTGCTGCAGCCGGTCACGGTCGACAAGAGCAACTGGGAAAAGGTGTTGATCGACAGCGGTTACTACACCAAGAACCAAGTCCAGTAGCGTGACTCCGCCGGCAGCCAGGCGCTGTCGGCCATTCAATCCTTTCCTGAAGTGAGCATGGCATGCGCTGCGGCTGGCGCGTGCCTTGCGGACGGATAAAGCCATGCAGCAAGACATCATTCTGGAAATGCGCGGCATCACCAAGACGTTCCCGGGCGTGAAAGCCCTGAACGACGTCAATCTCAAGGTGCGCCGCGGCGAGATCCATGCCCTGTGCGGCGAGAACGGCGCCGGCAAATCGACCCTGATGAAGGTGCTCAGTGGCGTCTATCCCCACGGCAGCTACGAGGGCGAGATCGTCTACGAAGGCAAGCCACTGGCGTTTGGCGGTATCCGCGACAGCGAGCGGGAAGGGATCATCATCATTCACCAGGAGCTTGCGCTGGTGCCGCTGCTGTCCATTGCCGAGAACCTGTTTCTCGGTAACGAGATCGCCAGCAACGGCGTGATCGACTGGCCAGAGGTGTACCAGCGCACCGAGGTGCTGCTGAAGAAGGTCGGCCTCGACGAAATCGCCACCACCCCGGTCGAGAAACTCGGTGTCGGCAAGCAGCAACTGGTGGAGATCGCCAAGGCGCTGGCCAAGGACGTCAAACTGCTGATCCTCGATGAGCCCACTGCGGCCCTGCAGGAGAACGACAGCCAGAAGCTGCTCGATCTGTTGCTGGAGTTTCGCGCCCAGGGGATTTCCTCGATTCTGATTTCCCACAAGCTCAACGAAGTCAGCCGCGTCGCCGACAGCATCACGGTGCTGCGCGACGGCGCGTCGGTCAGCAGCATGGATTGCCATACCGAGGCGGTCAGCGAAGAGACCATCATTCGCGGCATGGTTGGCCGCGACATGGAGAACCGCTACCCGGAGCGCATTCCCGAAATCGGCGAAACCCTGCTGGAGATCCGCGACTGGAACGTCTGGCACCCGGAGTCGGCATCCCGGCAGATGATCCGCAACGTCAACCTCAGCGTGGCTGCCGGTGAAGTGGTGGGCATCGCCGGGCTGATGGGGGCAGGGCGCACCGAGCTGGCCATGAGCGTGTTCGGCAGGAGCTACGGGCGCAACATCTCCGGCTCCGTGCACCTGCGCGGCAAGGAGATCGACGTGTCCACGGTGCGCCGCGCCGTGGACAATGGCATCGCCTATGTCACCGAGGACCGCAAGTCCCTGGGGCTGGTGCTCGACGAGAGCATCCTCTGCAACACCACCCTGGCCAATCTGCCGGGCGTATCGAGCCACGGCGTGATCGACGAGCACGAGGAGCGCCGCGTCGCCGAGCAGTACCGCGAGGCGTTGCACATCCGCACGCCCGGGGTGTTCCAGAAGGTGCTCAACCTGTCCGGTGGCAACCAGCAGAAGGTGGTGCTGAGCAAATGGCTGTTCGCCAAACCCGAGGTGCTGATTCTCGATGAGCCGACCCGGGGCATCGACGTCGGCGCCAAGTTCGAGATTTACAGCCTGATCAACCAGCTCGCCGCCGACGGCAAGGGGGTGATCATCATTTCTTCGGAAATGCCCGAGCTGCTGGGCATGTGCGACCGCATCTACGTAATGAACGAAGGCGCCTTCCTGGGCGAACTGGCGCGCGCAGATGCGAGCCAGGAAAAGATCATGTCGATGATCGTCAAGGCGTGAGCGAGGTGAACGCAATGGATACGAAAACCCAACCGGCCCGGCCCTCGTTGCTGGCCCACCTAAAGAACCATGTGCGTGACTACGGCATGCTGATGACCCTGGTGGTCATCATGGCGCTCTTCGAGGTGCTCACCGACGGCACGCTGATGCGTCCGGTGAACCTGACCAATCTGTTCCTGCAGAACAGCTACATCATCATCATGGCCCTGGGCATGCTGCTGGTGATCGTCTCCGGGCACATCGACCTGTCAGTGGGCTCTGTAGTCGGCTTCGTCGGCGCCGCAGCGGCGGTGATGATGGTGCAGTGGGGCTGGCCGACCTCGGTGGTGGTGCCGGTGTGCCTGTTGATGGGCTGTCTGATCGGCGCTGCCCAAGGTTACTGGATCGCCTATTGGCAGATCCCTTCGTTCATCGTCACCCTGGCCGGCATGCTGGTGTTCCGTGGCCTGACCCTGGCCGTACTGGATGGCCAGTCGATCGGCCCGTTCTCGAGCAGCTTCCAGTTGATGAGCAACGGCTTCATTCCGGACATCTTCAGTGATACGCGGCCGAACATCACCGCCATCGTGCTGGGCGTGCTGGCTGCCGTGCTGATCATCTACCTGGCCGTGCGTGCCCGGCGGCGCGCCAAGCGCTACGGCATCGTCGACGAACCGGCGCTGTTCTTCGTCATCAAGAACGGCCTGATCGCCGGAGCCATCGTCTACATCGCCTACCTGCTGGCCACCTACCGCGGGCTGCCGAACGTACTGATCATCATGGCGATGCTGATCAGTGCTTACACCTTCCTGACCAACCGTACCACTCTGGGCCGGCGCATCTACGCCATCGGCGGCAACGTCAAGGCCGCCAAGCTGTCGGGCATCAACACCGAGCGGCTGACCTTCTTCGCCTTCGTCAATATGGGCATGCTCGCCGCCCTGGCGGGGCTGATCTTCGCTGCACGCCTGAACACCGCCACGCCCAAGGCCGGGGTGTCCTTCGAACTCGACGTGATCGCCGCGGTGTTCATCGGTGGTGCATCGATGTCCGGTGGTGTGGGCAAGATCATCGGTGCGGTGATCGGCGCCCTGATCATGGGGGTGATGAACAACGGTATGTCGATCCTTGGGATCGGCATCGAGTGGCAGCAGGTGATCAAGGGCCTGGTGCTGCTGGCTGCGGTGATCTTCGACGTGGTCAACAAGAACAAATCCCGCTGAGGCGGAGCCATCTGCTCCCGTCTCGCGCCGGGCTTTGTCTGCGCGAGACGGGACGAACACGAGGTAACAGGCCATGAATAGCCAGAATCTGACCCCAGGCAAGGCGGTGTACGCCGACTTGGCCGAGCGTACCGTGCTGATTTCCGGTGGTGCCACCGGCATTGGCCGGGCATTGGTGGAAGCCTTCGCCCGTCAGGGCGCGCGCACCGCGTTCGTCGATATCGACGACAAACACGGCCAGGCCCTGGCCAGCCAGTTGAGCGAGGCGGGGCATCAGGTGCGCTTCCTGCGCTGTGACATCACCGACATCAAGGCCTACCAGGCGGCCATCCACAAGATTGCCGAACAGTTCGGGCCGATCACCGCCTTGCTCAACAACGCCGCCAACGACGTTCGCCACGCGCTGGATTCGATTAGTGTTGAGCGCTTCGACGATCTGATCGCGGTCAACCTGCGCCACGCCACCTTCGCCACCCAGGCGGTGGTGCCGATGATGCGCCAGGCCGGTGGCGGCTCGATCATCAACTTCGGCTCGGTGGGCTGGATGATGGCGTCGGCCGGCTACCCAGTGTATGCGGCCAGCAAGGCCGCCACCCACGGCCTGACACGGGGCCTGGCGCGGGATCTGGGCAAGGATCGTATCCGCGTCAACACCCTGGTGCCCGGCTGGGTGATGACCGAGAAGCAACTGGCCATGTGGGTCGACGAATCGGCCAAGGAGCAGATTCGCCAGAACCAGTGCATGCCCGGCCAACTGCTGCCCGAACATATCGCCGACATGGCGTTGTTCCTGGCTTCGGACGCCGCGGAAATGTGCACGGCGCAGAATTTCATTGTCGACGGAGGCTGGGTATGAGCACCTTCAAACCGGCGGTATGGCCACGCAAACTGCGTTCCACCGAATGGTTCGGCGGCAACTCGCGGGATCACATCTACCACCGTAGCTGGATGAAGAATCAGGGGCTGCCGGCGGATCTGTTCGATGGTCGACCGGTGATCGGCATCTGCAACACCTGGTCGCAACTGACACCCTGCAACGCGCACCTGCGCGATCTTGCCGAACGGGTCAAGCACGGCATCTACGAAGCCGGTGGTCTGCCGCTGGAGTTCCCGGTGTTCTCCGCCGGGGAAAGCTCGCTGCGTCCGACCGCGATGATGTACCGCAACATGGCGGCGATGGACGTGGAGGAAGCGCTGCGTGCTAACCCGCTGGACGGGGTGGTGCTGCTGGCCGGTTGCGACAAGACCACCCCGGCGCTGCTGATGGGCGCGGCGAGCGTCGACATTCCGGCCATCGTGGTGTCCGGCGGGCCGATGCTCAACGGCTGGTTCCGTGGCGAGCGAGTCGGCTCGGGCACCGCGCTGTGGCAGATGTCGGAAGACATCAAGGCCGGCAAGATGAGCCGCGAGGATTTTCTCGAAGCCGAGCAGTCGATGTCCCGTTCGCCGGGATCCTGCAACACCATGGGCACCGCCAGCACCATGGCCAGCATGGCGGAAGCGCTGGGCATGGCGTTATCCGGCAATGCGGCGATTCCGGCTGTGGACAGCCGTCGCCGGGTGGTCGCGCACCTGACCGGGCGGCGCATCGTGCAGATGGTCAAGGACGACCTGAAACCGTCCGACATCATGACCCGCCACGCCTTCGAGAACGCCATCCGGGTCAACGGCAGCATCGGCGGTTCGACCAATGCGGTGATCCACCTGCTGGCCATCGCCGGTCGCGTCGGCGTCGACCTGACGCTGGATGACTGGGACCGTCTCGGTCAGGACATTCCCACCATCGTCAACCTGATGCCCTCGGGCAAATACCTGATGGAAGAGTTCTTCTACGCCGGTGGCCTGCCGGTGGTGATCCGCATGCTCGGCGAGGGCGGCAAGCTGCACAAGAGCGCACTGACCGTGTCCGGCGAAACCATCTGGGAAGAGGTCAAGGGCGTTCGCAACTGGAACGAGGACGTCATCCGCCCGGTGGACAAGGCGCTCACTGCCAAGGGCGGGATCGCCGTGCTGCGGGGCAACCTGGCACCTCGCGGCGCAGTGCTCAAACCCTCGGCCGCGTCGCCGCATTTGATGCAACACCGTGGCCGCGCCGTGGTCTTCGAGGACATCGACGACTACAAGGCGAAGATCAACGACGAGAGCCTGGATATCGACGAACACTGCGTGATGGTGCTGAAGAACTGTGGCCCGCGCGGTTATCCGGGCATGGCCGAGGTGGGCAACATGGGCCTGCCGCCGAAGGTGCTGCGCAAGGGCATCACCGACATGGTGCGTATCTCCGACGCGCGGATGTCCGGCACCGCCTACGGCACCGTGGTTCTGCACACCACACCGGAGGCCGCGGCCGGTGGGCCTTTGGCGGTGGTGCGCGATGGCGACATGATCGAGCTCGATGTGGAAGCCAGGCGCATTCACCTGGACATTCCCGAGGCCGAGTTGCGTCAGCGCCTGGCCGAATGGCAGCCGACCGTCGAGCCGCCGACCAGCGGCTACATCAAGCTGTTCCACGACCACGTCGAGGGCGCCGATAGCGGAGCGGACTTCGATTTCCTCAAGGGCTGCCGCGGTGCCGGCATTCCCAAGGACAGCCACTGAGACCTGCGAGGAAATCAGCGATGACAGACAACAGCCGAGCTGCGGTGGGCTGGATAGCCGTCGACTGGGGCACGACCCAGGTGCGCGCATGGGCGCTGTCGGACAGCGGGGAGATTCTCCAGCGCGCGTCTTCGGCGCGCGGCATGAGCACGCTGACGCCCGATCAGTTCGAAGGCGCGCTGCTGGAGCTGATCGAGCCCTGGCTGGATCATGGGCGGGTCATCGACGTGGTCGCCTGCGGCATGGTCGGTGCCCGCCAGGGCTGGTGCGAAGCGCCGTATACCGAGGTGCCCTGTGCACCCCAGGCGGTAGAGCGGATGATCAGGCCCGAGGTGAAGGATGCGCGTTTGCGCGTCTCGATCATCCCAGGGCTGTGCCAGCGTGCGCCTGCTGATGTACTGCGTGGCGAAGAAACCCAGGTCGCCGGCCTGCTCGCCGAGCATGCCGATTACAGCGGCGTCGTCTGTCTGCCAGGCACCCACAGCAAGTGGGTTGAGGTGCGCGACGGCCAGGTAACCGCCTTCCAGACGTTCATGACCGGCGAGTTGTTCGCCTTGCTGAGTCAGCAATCGGTGCTGCGCCATGGCATGCAGGGGGATGCGGGGCAACTGAACCAGCAGGCATTCGATGCCGGCTTGCAGGCGGGGGCAGGGCAGGCGCAGCGCCTGGTCGGCGCCTTGTTCGGCCTGCGTGCCGAGGGGTTGCTGGATGGGCTGGGGGCGGTTGCCGCACGTTCGCGGCTGTCCGGGCTGCTGATCGGTGGGGAGCTGGCTGCGCTGGATGAACGCTGGCGAGGCCAGCCGGTCTGTGTAATCGGTGACGGTGAATCGGCCGAGCGTTATCGCCATGCCCTCGACACGCTGGGGGTGACGGCGCTGACTGTGAGCGCCGAGCGAGTCACCCTGGCTGGCCTGACCGCCGCCCATGAGCACATTCAACGAGGAGCCTAGGCATGGCCGCAACCCCGAATGGCAGCACCGACGCACGTATCGCCGACGCACGCCGCTGCACGCTGGGGGAAGGGCCGTTGTGGCACCCGCAGCGCGAGCAGCTGTTCTGGTTCGATATTCTCGGCCGGCGGTTGCTCAGCCAGCAGGGTGATCAGGCGCTGGAGTGGGCGTTCGATGAGCGGATATCGGCTGCAGGTTGGGTCGATGACCATGTTCTGCTGGTCGCCAGCGAGACGGCGCTGCTGACCTTCGATCTGCTCAGCGGCGCGCGGCAGACGGTCTGCGCCCTTGAGGCGGACAATCCGCTGACCCGTTCCAACGATGGCCGCGCCGATCCTTGGGGCGGCTTCTGGATCGGCACCATGGGCCTCAATGGCGAAAAGCACGCCGGTGCGATCTACCGTTACTACCGTGGCGAGCTGCGCCGCCTGTTTGCGGACATCAGTATCAGCAATGCCATCTGTTTTTCTCCGGATCGCCGGCATGCCTATTTCGCCGATACCGCTCGCCAGCAGATCTGGCGCCAGCCGCTAGACGAACAGCACGGCTGGCCACAGGGCGATGCGCAGTCGTTTATCGATGGTCGGGTGGCGGGCGTCAACCCGGATGGCGCGGTAATCGACAGCCAGGGGCGCTTGTGGAACGCGCAATGGGGCGCTTCACGCGTTGCCTGCTATGACGCTGATGGACGTTTTCTGCAGGCGGTCGCCTTTCCTGCTTCGCAGATATCCTGTCCGGCGTTTGGCGGGCCAGACTTGTCGACGCTGTTCGCGACCTCCGCGCGCGATGGCCTCGACGACGAGGCGCTGGCTGCCGAGCCACAGGCGGGCAAATTATTTGCCGTCGAGGTGGCGGCCCAGGGGCAGGCCGAGCACCGGGTCATCTTGTAGCGCCGGCAAATGTGCTGAGCAATACCAGGCAATACATCGGAAACAACACCCATGCGCTCGTCCAGCCGCTGGCGGGTGCGGTTTTCTGCGCATTTATTCTTCCCAGGCCACCTCTGGAGGTAAATAGCCCGTAAAGAGGCTTTGCTTCGGGCCTTACAGTGCTTATCGTTCACGCTCCCCAAGGAAGCGATTGGCCCATGTCCGAAGTAAATACACCGCGCAGTACTCCATCCTCGAAACGTCAGTGGTTCATCGGTTTGCTCCTGCTGGCGGCTGTCATCGTATTGATCTGGTGGTTCTGGCCGGCCAAGCCAGCACCTGAAGGCGACATGGGCTGGGGCTTCAATAACGTGCCGGTGCGTATCGCCCACGTCGAATCGCGGGACTTTCCCATCGTTCTCAAAGCACTGGGCACGGTCACTGCCTACAACACCGCCAATGTGCGCAGCCGAGTGGATGGGCAGTTGGTGAAGGTGCTGTTCAAGGACGGGCAGCCGGTCAAGGCCGGCGACGTGCTGGCGCAAATCGACCCGCGACCGTTCGAGATCGCCCTGCAGCAGGCCCAGGGCACGCTGGCGGAAAACCAGGCACAACTGCGCAACGCCGAGAAGGATCTGGCGCTGTATCGCGGCCTGTTCGCCGAAGATTCCATCGCCCGGCAGACCCTGGACACCCAGGAAGCGCTGGTCAACCAATACCGTGGCACGCTGCAGAACAACCAGGGTTCGGTGGCCGAAGCCAAACTCAATCTGGACTTCACCAAAGTGCGCGCGCCCATTGATGGCCGCCTGGGTATCCGTCAGGTCGATCAGGGCAACCTGGTGAATTCCGGCGACACCGATCCCATCGTGGTAATCACCCAGACGCTGCCGATTTCCGTCACCTTCACGCTGCCCGAGGCCGAACTGCCGGCCGTACTGGCCCAGGTGCGCAATGACCGCGAGCTGGTGGTACAAGCCTGGGATCGCGGTGACAACAACAAGCTGGCCGACGGTGTGCTGGAGAGCCTGGACAACCAGATCGACACCACCACCGGTACGGTGAAGCTCAAGGCGCGTTTCGAGAACGCCGAGGAAATGCTGTTCCCCAACCAGTTCGTGAACACCCGGCTGCAGGTTTCGGTGCGCCAGAACGCGCTATTGGTGCCAGTCGCAGCGTTGCAATTCGGCGCCAACGGTACCTTCGTCTACGCCATTGACGGGGAAGACAAGGTGCAGGTTCGCCAGGTCAAGGTCGGCCCCAGCGACGGCGAGTTCTCGGTGATCGAAGAAGGCGTGGCCGCGGATGAACGTGTGGTGGTCGAAGGCACCGATCGCCTGCGTGACGGCAACAAGGTCGAAGTGATCGGCGAGGGCACTCGCGAGCCGTCTGCCACCGAGGAAAATGCACCGCGGGTGCGTAGCGCTTCATGAACGTCTCCCGCCTGTTCATCCTGCGTCCGGTCGCCACCACCCTGATCATGCTGGCGATCTTCCTCAGTGGGGTGATTGCGTACCGTCTGCTGCCAGTCTCTGCGCTGCCCGAGGTCGATTACCCGACTATCCGGGTGATGACCCTTTACCCCGGTGCCAGTCCGGATGTGATGACCAGCGCGGTGACGGCGCCACTGGAGCGCCAGTTCGGCCAGATGGCTGGGCTGCAACAGATGTCGTCGACCAGTTCCGGTGGCGCTTCGGTGATCACCCTGCGCTTCAATCTGGAAGTGCAGCTGGATGTGGCCGAGCAGGAAGTGCAGGCGGCGATCAACGGCGCCACCAACCTGCTGCCCAACGATTTGCCGGCGCCGCCGGTGTACAACAAGGTCAACCCGGCCGACACCCCGGTACTGACCCTGGCGGTGACCTCCAAAGAGCTGCCGCTGCCCCAGGTCAACGATCTGGTCGACACCCGGCTGGCGCAGAAACTGGCGCAGACCACCGGCGTCGGCCTGGTCTCTCTGGCCGGTGGCCAGCGCCCGGCGGTGCGCATTCGCGTCAATCCCGAGGCCCTGGCCGCCTATGGCCTCAATCTGTCCGACGTGCGCACGTTGATCAACGCCAGCAACGTCAATCAGCCCAAAGGCAACTTCGATGGCCCGACCCGGGTTACCCAGCTCGATGCCAACGACCAGCTTCAATCGGCCGACGAATACCGCGACCTGATTCTCACATACGCCAATGGCGGCGCGCTGCGCCTGCGTGATGTCGCGTCGATCGTCGATGGTGCGGAAAACCAGCGCCTTGCCGCCTGGGCCAATCGCAATGCGGCGGTGCTGGTTAACGTGCAGCGCCAGCCTGGTGCCAACGTCATCGACGTGGTGGATCGCATCCAGACCCTGCTACCCAGCCTGACCCAGGGCCTGCCGGCCAGCGTCGAGGTGACGGTGCTCACCGACCGAACCCAGACCATCCGTGCCGCGGTGCGCGATGTGCAGCACGAGCTGATGCTGGCCATCGCCCTGGTGGTGATGGTCACCTTCCTGTTCCTGCGCAAGGTGTCGGCGACGCTGATTCCCTCGGTGGTGGTGCCGCTGTCGCTGATCGGTACCTTTGGCGTGATGTACCTGGCCGGCTTCACGGTCAACAACCTGACGCTGATGGCGCTGACCATCGCCACCGGTTTCGTGGTGGACGATGCCATCGTCATGCTGGAGAACATCGCCCGTCATCTCGAGGAAGGTGAAACACCGTTCAACGCCGCCCTCAAAGGCGCCAGGCAGATCGGTTTCACCCTGGTGTCGCTGACCCTGTCGCTGATCGCCGTGCTGATCCCGCTGCTATTCATGGCTGATGTAGTGGGGCGGCTGTTCCGCGAATTCGCCATCACCCTGGCAGTGGCCATCCTCATTTCTCTGGTGATTTCCCTGACCCTGACGCCGATGATGTGCGCGCGCCTGCTCAGGCACGAACCAGAGGCGGAGCAGGGGCGTTTCTACAAGGCCAGCGGCGCGGTCATCGATCGCATGATCGAACGCTATTCGGTTGGCCTGCGCTGGGTGCTACGCCACCAGCCGCTGACCCTGCTGGTGGCCATCGGCACCATGGCGCTCACCGTGGTTCTGTATCTGGCCGTACCCAAGGGCTTTTTCCCGGTGCAGGACACCGGGGTAATCCAGGGCATTTCCGAGGCGCCGCAGTCGATTTCCTTCTCGGCCATGAGCGAACGCCAGCAACGCCTGGCCGACGTGATTCTCAAGGATCCAGCAGTTACCAGCCTGTCTTCCTACATTGGTGTGGACGGTGACAATCCGACCCTGAACAGCGGGCGCATGCTGATCAACCTCAAGCCCCACGCCGAACGTGACCTCAGCGCCGCTCAGGTGATCGAGCGGCTGCGCCCGGAACTGGCCAAACTGAGCGGCATCGAGCTGTTCCTGCAGCCGGTGCAGGATCTGAGCATCGAGGATCGGGTCAGCCGTACCCAGTTCCAGTTCAGCGTCGAGTCTCCCGACCCCGAGATGCTGGAAACCTGGTCGAACAAGTTGGTCGAGGCGCTGCGTCAGCAACCCGAACTCAGTGACGTCAACAGCGACCTGCAAAGCCGTGGCCTGCAGGCGTATCTGAAGATCGACCGCGACCTGGCCGGGCGTCTCGGCGTCAGCGTCGCGGCAATCGACGATGCGCTCTACGATGCCTTTGGCCAGCGACAGATCTCCACCATCTACACCCAGGCCAGTCAGTATCGCGTGGTGCTGGAAAGCGCCGATGGCGGCAGCATCGGCCCGGCGGCCCTGCGCCAGATTCACGTTGCCACCTCCGAAGGCGGTCAGGTGCCGCTGTCGTCCCTGGCTCAGGTCGAGGAGCGTGCCGCGAGCCTGCTGATCAACCATATCGGCCAGTTCCCGGCGGCCACGCTGTCGTTCAACCTCAGCCCTGGCGTCGCCCTGGGCGATGCGGTGGCGGTGATCGAGCGCGTGCAGCAGGACATCCAGATGCCGGTCAGCGTGCAGGTGAACTTCCAGGGCGCTGCCGAGGCCTTCCGCGCCTCGCTGTCGTCCACGTTGCTGCTGATCCTGGCGGCCATCGTCACCATGTATATCGTGCTCGGCGTGCTCTACGAGAGCTATATCCACCCGATCACCATTCTCTCCACGCTGCCGTCGGCCGGTGTCGGGGCCTTGCTGGCGCTGCTGTTGACCGGTAACGACCTGGGGCTGATCGCGATCATCGGCATCATCCTGCTGATCGGTATCGTCAAGAAGAACGCCATCATGATGATCGACTTCGCCCTCGAGGCGGAGCGGCACCAAGGCATGACCCCTCACGATGCGATCTACCAGGCGGCGCTGCTGCGTTTCCGGCCGATTCTGATGACCACCCTGGCGGCGCTGTTCGGGGCCATTCCGTTGATGCTGGCGTCGGGCTCGGGCGCCGAGCTGCGCCAGCCGCTGGGCCTGGTGATGGTCGGCGGCCTGCTGCTCAGCCAGGTGCTCACGCTGTTCACCACGCCGGTGATCTACCTGTACTTCGACCGCCTGGCGCGGCGAGTCAGTGGCCGCAGTGCGGCAGGCGTGCCGACCGCATGAACCTTTCGGCACCCTTCATCCGCCGTCCGGTCGCGACTCTGCTGCTGAGCCTGGCGATCATGCTGCTCGGTGGCGTCAGCTTCGGTCTGCTGCCGGTGGCACCGCTGCCGAACATGGACTTCCCGGTGATCACCGTACAGGCCAGCCTGCCCGGTGCCAGCCCGCAGGTAATGGCGGCTACGGTGGCCACGCCGCTGGAGCGCTCGCTGGGCGCCATCGCGGGCGTCAGCCAGATGAACAGCAACAGCAGCCAGGGCAGTACGCGGATCATGATCGAGTTCGATCTGGATCGCGATATCAACGCCGCGGCGCGGGAAGTGCAGGCGGCGATCAACGCCTCCCGCGAGCTGCTGCCCAGCGGCATGCGCAGCATGCCCACCTACCGCAAGATCAATCCGTCCCAGGCGCCGATCATGGTGCTGTCGCTGACCTCGGCGGTGCTCGACAAAGGCCAGCTGTACGACGTCGCCTCGACCATCGTCGGCCAGAAACTGTCGCAGATCAGTGGCGTCGGTGAAGTACAGATCGGCGGCAGCTCGCTGCCTGCCGTTCGGGTGGCGCTGGAGCCGCGCCTGCTGGATCAGTACGGCGTGGCGCTGGACGACGTACGTGCGACCATCGCCGCGGGCAACGCCAAGCGGCCCAAGGGTGCCGTCGAAGACGAGCAGCGTCACTGGCAGGTGCAGGCCAATGACCAGTTGGAGCGCGCCGCCGATTACGAGCCGATGATCATCCGCTACCAGGACGGTGCGGCGATCCGCCTGGGTGATGTCGCCCAGGTAACCGATGGCGTGCAGGATCGCTACAACAGCGGTTTCTACAACGACAAACAGGCCGTTCTGGTGGTGGTGAACCGGCAGAGCGGGGCGAACATCATCGAAACCGTCGCTGGCATTCGTGCGCTGTTGCCCGAGTTGCGCGGGGTGATCCCGGCCAGCGCCGACCTGGAAGTGGCGATGGATCGCTCGCCGGTGATCCGCGCCACCCTCAAGGAAGCCGAACACACCCTGCTGATCGCCGTGGCGCTGGTGATCCTGGTGGTCTTCGCCTTTCTCGGACGCTGGCGTTCGGCGTTGATTCCCGCGCTGGCGGTGCCGGTATCGTTGGTCGGCTCGTTCGCGGCGATGTACCTGCTGGGGTTCTCGCTGAACAACCTGTCGCTGATGGCGCTGATCATCGCCACCGGCCTGGTGGTGGACGATGCCATCGTCGTGCTGGAGAACATTTCCCGGCATATCGAGGCGGGCGAAACGCCCATGGCGGCGGCCTTCAAGGGTTCTCGCGAGGTGGGCTTCACGCTGTTGTCGATGAACGTCTCGCTGGTGGCGGTGTTCCTCTCCATCCTGTTCATGGGCGGGCTGGTCGAGCGGCTGTTCCGCGAGTTCTCCATCACCCTGGCGGTGGCCATCGTGATTTCCCTGCTGGTATCGCTGACGCTCACGCCGATGCTTTGCGCGCGCTGGCTGAAGCCCGAACCCAAGCGCGAAGAACACCAGGCAGGGCGCCTGCAGGCGTTGGGGGCGCGGGTGATGCGTGGCTACGAGCGCAGCCTGGACTGGGCGCTGCGCCATTCCCTGCTGATGCTGATCAGCCTGTTCGCGACCATCGCGCTGAACGTGTTCCTGTTCGTCAGTATCCCGAAAACCTTCATGCCCCAGCAGGATACTGGGCAACTGATGGGCTTCGTTCGCGGTGATAACGGGCTGTCGTTCCAGGTGATGCAGCCGAAGATGGAAGCCTATCGTCGTTCGATTCTGGCCGACCCGGCCGTGGAGAGCGTGGCGGGCTTTATTGGCGGCAGCAGTGGCATCAACAATGCGATCATGATCGTGCGTCTCAAACCGCTGAACGAACGCGACCTGTCGGCGCAGCAGGTGATTGATCGCCTACGCAAGAATGCACCGAAGATTCCAGGCGGGCGAATGTTCCTCATGCCCGATCAGGATCTGCAGGTCGGCGGCCGCCAGGGGCGCAGCTCGGAAAACGAATACATGCTGATGTCCGGCGACCTCGATGCCCTGCGCGAGTGGTTGCCGAAGGTGCGCGAGGCGCTACGAGCCTTGCCCGAACTGACCGATATCGATGCCAGCGAAGACGGTGGCGCGCCGCAGATTCGCCTGGTGGTCGACCGTGACGAAGCCAAACGCCTGGGCATCGACATGAGCCTGGTGACCGGCGTGCTCAACAACGCCTTCAGCCAGCGGCAGATTTCCACCATCTACGACAGCCTCAACCAGTACAGCGTGGTCATGGAGATCAACCCGCGCTATGCCCAGAGCCCCGAAGCCCTGGCGCAGATCCAGCTGATCACCGCAGACGGCGCCAAGGTTCCACTGTCGGCCATCGCGCACTGGGAGCGCAGCCTCGAAGACGACCGCATCAGCCACCAGGGCCAGTTCGCGGTGGAGAACATCGGTTTCTCCCTGGCGGAGGGCGTCAGCCTCGACCAGGCGACCGTTGCCATCGACCGCGCCGTGGCGCTTATCAGCCTGCCCACCGAGGTGCAGGGCGTACTGGGCGGCACCGGCGGAGCCTTCCAGCAGACGCAGAAGAACCAGCCCTGGATGATCCTGATGTCATTGGTGGTGGTGTACATCGTGCTCGGCATTCTCTACGAGAGTTACGTGCACCCGCTGACCATCCTCTCGACGCTGCCGTCGGCCGGCGTAGGCGCCTTGCTCGCTCTGCAACTGCTCAATACCGAGTTCAGTCTGATCTCGCTGCTGGGGCTGTTCCTGCTGATCGGCGTGGTGAAGAAGAACGCCATCTTGATGGTCGATCTGGCGCTGCAACTCGAGCGAAATGAGCACATGAGCCCGGCAGATTCGATCCGCCGCGCCTGCCTGCTGCGTTTCCGGCCGATCATGATGACCACCCTGGCTGCCTTGCTCGGCGCCTTGCCGCTGATGCTCGGCAGCGCCGAGGGCTCGGAAATGCGCCAGCCGCTGGGCATCACCATCGTTGGCGGCCTGATCCTCAGCCAGATCCTCACGCTTTACACCACTCCGGTGGTCTATCTCTATCTCGATCGCCTGCGCCACCGGGTCAACCGCTGGCGTGGCGTGCGTACCGATGCCGCTTTGGAAACGCCTCTATGACCCATGCAACCCGCCGTACCCTAGGCCTGTTGGCGCTTAGCGTCGCCCTGGCCGGCTGCGCTATCGGCCCGGACTACCAGCGCCCGGAAATCAACACGCCGGCGCAGTTCAAACAGGCCGAAGGCTGGAAGGCCGCAGTGCCCGCCGATGCGCTGGAGCGCGGCACCTGGTGGGAGCTGTATGGCGATGGCGAACTCAACGCGCTGGTCGGCCGTCTGAACGTCTCCAACCAGAATCTGGCCGCCTCCGAAGCCCAGTATCGCCAGGCCCGCGCGTTGCTACGTAGCGGCCGCGCGGCCTTCTTTCCGACCTTGTCGACCAGCGCCGGTATGACCCGTGCGGGGCAGGGCGGTGGTGACAGCACGCTGCGTACCTCCGACGGCATTGCCATTGGCGGCTCCAACTCGGCGAGCATCTCGAAGAACTACGACCTGAGCCTCAACGCCAGCTGGGAGCTGGATGTGTGGGGCAAGCTGCGTCGTGGTCTGGAGTCCAATCGTGCGGCCTTCGAAGCCAGCGCGGCAGACCTCGCCGCCGTGCGCCTGAGCCTGCAGTCAGAGCTGGTACAGAGCTACCTGCAACTGCGGGTGCTTGATGAGCAGCAACGCCTGCTGGACGCCACGGTGGCGGCCTACCAGCGTTCGCTGCGTCTCACCGAAAACCAGTACCGCGCCGGCATCGTGCCGCGCTCCGACGTCGCCCAGGCGCTGACTCAGCTGCGCAGCACCGAGGCTCAGGCCATCGACCTGCAATGGCAGCGCGCGCAGCTCGAACATGCGATTGCCGTGCTGATCGGCGTACCACCGAGTGACGTGAGCATCGCCCGCCGGGAAAGCCTGCCGATGTTGCCGCAGGTGCCGGCGAGCGTGCCGTCGCAGATGCTGGAACGTCGGCCTGACGTCGCTGCGGCCGAGCGCCGGGTGATCGCCGCGAATGCCGAGATCGGCGTGGCCAAGGCCGCTTGGTTCCCGGATCTGAC
Source organism: Pseudomonas sp. PME37.24/006 (assembly GCF_055556635.1). Classification (NCBI taxonomy): domain Bacteria; kingdom Pseudomonadati; phylum Pseudomonadota; class Gammaproteobacteria; order Pseudomonadales; family Pseudomonadaceae; genus Pseudomonas; species Pseudomonas sp. PME37.24/006. The sequence continues at coordinate 480,761 of NZ_JBVHNL010000002.1, read as the reverse complement.
TCTGTCCGCCAGCGGCGGTTATCGTGGCAGCAGCTTCGCCGACTGGGTCAACCTGCCCAATCGCTTCTGGTCGGTGGGGCCGCAGCTGGCCCTGACGCTGTTCGATGGCGGGCGCCGCAGCGCCGAAAGTGAGCGGGTCGAGGCAGCCTACGACCAGACCGTCGCGCAATATCGTCAGGCCGTGCTCGACAGCTTCCGCGAGGTCGAGGATTACCTGGTGCAGCAGAGCGTACTGGGCCGTGAGGCCGAGGTGCAGTCGCAAGCGCTGGACGCCGCGCGTGAATCCCTGCGCCTGATCGAAAACCAGTATCGCGCCGGCACCGTGGACTACAACAGCGTGGTCAACGTGCAGGCTACGGCGCTGAACAACGAACGCACCAGCTTGACCTTGCTGGGCAGCCGCCTGACTGCCAGCGTGCAGCTGATCGCTGCGCTGGGCGGTGGCTGGGACGAGCAGCGCCTAGAGGAAGGAGACGAGTAAGCGTGATCCGTAGCCCGGGTTAGCCGCAGGCGTAACCCGGGATACTTGGTGAGTCATTAAGATCCGGGTGTCGCTGCGCTCGGCCCGTGCTACTGGGCGATTATCCGTGGCGGTATACGCCCTTGCCCCGCAGGCGCTCTCGGTCGTGCGGCGCGTCGAAGTCCAGCGCCGGCCCCTTGGGCACGATACCGGTCGGGTTGATGGTCTGGTGGCTCGCGTAGTAATGGTGCTGGATGTGCCACATGTCCACGGTTGCCGCCACGCCCGGCCACTGGCACAGCTCGCGCAGCCAGTTGCTGAGGTTCGGATAGTCGACGATACGCCGCAGGTTGCACTTGAAGTGGCCGTGGTACACAGCATCGAAGCGCACCAGGGTGGTGAATAGCCGCCAGTCGGCCTCGGTCAGGTATTCGCCAGCCAGGTAACGTGACTGCCCCAGGCGGGTTTCCAGTACCGTCAGCTCATCGAACACTTCATCGAAGGCTTCTTCGTACGCCGCCTGGGTGGTGGCGAAGCCTGCACGGTAGACACCGTTGTTGACCGCCGGGTAGATGCGCTCATTGAGCGCGTCGATCTCCCCGCGCAAGGCCTCGGGGTAGAAATCCAGATGGTTGTCGGTTAGCCCGTTGAACGCCGAGTTGAACATGCGGATGATTTCCGCCGATTCGTTGCTGACGATGCGTTGCTGCTGTTTGTCCCACAGCAGTGGCACGGTGACCCGGCCGGTGTAGTCCGGGTCATCGCGGGTGTAGCGCTGATGCAGGAAGGCGAAATCATCCAGGGCGTCGCCGCTGGAGCCGTGCTCGGCGTCGAAGGTCCAGCCGTTCTCGCGCATCAGCCAACTCACCACCGACACGTCGATCAGCGCGTCGAGGCCCTTGAGGGTACGCAGAATCAGGGTGCGATGGGCCCATGGGCAGGCCAGGGACACATACAGGTGATAGCGGCCAGCTTCGGCGGCGAAGCCACCGTCGCCCGTGGGGCCTGGCGCGCCATCGGCGGTGATCCAGTTGCGCCGTTGGGCGTTCTCCCGCTTGAAACGGCCGCCCGCGCCGGTGTCATACCATTGGTCGTGCCATTGGCCTTCGATCAGCAAGCCCATGTCCGTTACTCCCCTGTCAGTTGATGTCTGGGAGTCTACCCAGTCAGCTATCGACAGAAGACGTAAAAACCGGGTTCAACGAATCGGCTGACTCGATACGTGGCGGCCTTGCCAGCGTTTTTCCGCTTCCGCGAACGCTGCTTCACGTGGCATGCCCAGCCCGCGCAAGGCCAAAGCCATGGTGGAGATGATTGCCAGTTGGCCGTAGGAGTCTTCAGCGTCGCCGCGCCAGACTGCTTGTAGGTGAACCGGATCCAGGCGTTCGGGCTTGACGTGCCGGCGCTCGGAGAGCATCGGCCACTCTTCGTCCCAGTTCACGCTGTTTTCGGTGCCGTACAGGTGGCAGATAGCGTCCGGATTGAGCTCGATTTCGCCGCCATCGCCCTTGACCACGATGGCGCGATCGCCCAGCAGTTGGCTGGCCTCACGGTGCACGGCCTGGTAGCCAGGGTGGAAGATACTCTGCAGGGCGCAGCGTGCTGCCAGTGGGTTGAGAATGCGAGCCAGGGAGTGGATCGGCGAGCGCAGGCCGAGCACGTTGCGCAGGTCGATCATGCGCTGCAGGGCCGGCGCCCAGTCGCCCAAGGGCATAAAGGACAGGTTCTGCTCATCCAGGCTGCGTGCCACCTCATTCCAGTCGTGGCAAAGCGGGATATCCAGTTCGCCAAGTAACTGCTCGCTATACAGGCGCCCGGCCGTGTGCGCGCCGCCGCCATGCATGAAGATGCGCAGGCCGCTGTTGGCCAGGGCCTTGGCGGCCAGCAGGAACCAGGGCAGGTGGCGTTTCTTGCCAGCGTAGGTAGGCCAGTCGAATTCGACGGTGATGGCCGGCGCAGAGAGGCGCGCACGCACCGCTTCGGTGAAACCGGCCATCTCCTCAGCGCTTTCCTCCTTGTGGCGCAGGAGCATGAGAAAGGCGCCAAGCTGGGTGTCTTCGACCTTGTCGTCGAGAATCATGCCCATGGCCTCGCGGGCTTCCTCGCGGGTCAGGTTGCGCGCGCCGCGCTTGCCCTTGCCGAGAATGCGCACGAAAGGGGCGAAAGGGTGTTCGGCTGGGGTAATCAGGTTCATAGGCAATTCGTGGGCTTGGGCAGGCCCGCCAGCTTGGCGGCGAGTTTGGCAGGAGTGCCATTGAACAGGCGATTGAGGTGCAGGCTATTGCCTTTTTCCGGGCCCATCTTGAGGGCGACGTACTTGATCAGCGGGCGATTGGCCGGCGACAGCTGGAATTCATCGTGGAAGGCGCGCAGCAGGAGGAGAATTTCCCAGTGCTCCTCGCTCAGTGGCAGGGCTTCACGCTCGGCCAGGGCGGCAGCCACGTCACGAGACCAGTCTTGAAGGTCGAGCAGGTAGCCATCCTTGTCGAGTTCGATGGCTCGTTCATTGACGATCAGCGTGCTCATAACCAGGTGTTGACCTTGTCGAAGCGTATGGCAAGGGCGACGAAGCCTGGATAGTCGATCTGCTGCAGGTCGCTGGCAGGCTGCAGGCCGCGAGCCTGGATGTCTTCCTGCAGGGCGAACAGAGCAATCCCATCGCCCAGGGCACTCAGTGATTCGGCGTGCAACGTGCCGGGCTGGCTCGCATAGGTGGCATCGCCACAAAGCAGCAGGCCGTCGCCGCTGCCCAGCAGGCGCAGGCAGCTGCTCAGGCGGTCATCGCTGAACGGGGAGCTGGATACAACGTGCAGGGTCGTCATCAGAGGGTGATCACTTGGTCGTAACGGTCGATGAGGTCTCGCAGTCCGGCGCGGTCCAGGCGTTCGACCTGCAGGGAGGTTTCACTCAGACCACGTTGTTGCAGGCTGTAACTGCACGCGTACAGCGATTCGACACCGAACATCGGCAGCGCCTGCAGGTTGGCGGTCAGATCCTTCTGCTGCAGAACCTGGGGCTGCTGCCGCTGAGCCAGCTGCAGCACGCCATCATCGAGAAACAGCAGGCCGATGGGCAGATCGAAGGCGCCGCCAGCCAGGGCGATATCCAGCGCTTCGCGAGCACTCGAACCCTGCCAGGGAGCCTGGCGGCTGATGATCAGCAATGAGCGGCTCATGTCAGTCGCCTCCGAAACAGATCAGGCGGTCGGCCAGTTGCGCCGCCTCGTGCAACTGGCCCAGGCCAGAAAGCACCCAGGGCGCTGGCAGATTGGCCGCCTGGCGTTCGTAGCGGCGCGCTTCCTGCTCATCGAGCACGCCACGACGCAGAGCAGCGGCGATGCACACCACGCCATCGAGTTGCTGAGCGTCGATAAATTCGCGCCACTGGCGAGCGATATCGGTTTCATCCTGAGGGCTGACGACGTTACCCGAGGCGCTGTGCACGCCATCGGCGTAGAAGAACAGGCGCACGATCTCATGGCCGCCTTGCAGCGCCGCTTCGGCAAAACGCAGAGCGCGACGGGAGGAGGGTGCCGAGGGTGCCGAAAACAGGGCAATGGCGAATTTCATGAGCGGCCCGGTTGTGGAAACAGGGCGCCATGATAAGGCCTGAGCGGCCGGGGTAGAAACGAAAAAGCCCATATCCGTGGATATGGGCTTTCATGTCACAGGCTGCTCAACGCAAGCGGATTACTTGATATCGCGCTTGGTCGGGCCAGTGTACAGCTGGCGCGGGCGGCCAATCTTGTACGGGCTGGAGAGCATTTCTTTCCAGTGCGAGATCCAGCCGACGGTACGCGCCAGGGCGAAGATCACGGTGAACATGCTGGTCGGAATGCCGATGGCCTTGAGGATGATGCCCGAGTAGAAGTCGACGTTCGGGTACAGGTTACGTTCCTTGAAGTAAGGATCGTTACGCGCGATTTCGTCGAGCTTCATCGCCAGTTCCAGCTGCGGGTCATTGATGCCCAGCTCGGCCAGTACTTCGTCACAGGTCTGCTTCATGACCTGGGCGCGTGGGTCGAAGTTCTTGTAGACGCGGTGCCCGAAGCCCATGAGCTTGAACGGATCATCCTTGTCCTTGGCCTTGGCGATGAACTTGTCGATGTTCGATACGTCACCGATCTCGTCCAGCATGGCCAGAACGGCTTCGTTGGCGCCGCCGTGGGCCGGGCCCCAGAGCGCAGCGATACCGGCAGCGATACAGGCGAACGGGTTGGCACCCGAGGAGCCTGCCAGGCGCACGGTGGAGGTGGAGGCGTTCTGTTCGTGATCGGCGTGCAGGATGAAAATCTTGTCCATCGCCTTGGCCAGCACCGGGCTGATCGGCTTGGTCTCGCACGGCGTGTTGAACATCATGTGCAGGAAGTTTTCCGCGTAGCTCAGGTCGTTACGCGGGTACATCATCGGCTCGCCTTTGGAGTACTTGTACACCATGGCTGCGATGGTTGGCATCTTGGCAACCAGGCGCATCGCGGAAATATCGCGGTGCTGCGGGTTCTTGATGTCCAGGGAGTCATGGTAGAAGGCGGAGAGGGCGCCCACTACACCACACATGACGGCCATCGGGTGGGCGTCACGGCGAAAACCGTTGAAGAAGGTCTTCAGTTGTTCGTGAACCATGGTGTGGTTCTTGATTGTGCTGACGAAAGCAGCTTTCTGCTCTTCGTTGGGCAGTTCGCCATTGAGCAGCAGGTAGCAGGTATCCAGGTAGTCGGCTTTCTCGGCAAGTTGCTCGATTGGGTAGCCGCGGTGCAGCAGGATGCCTTTGTCACCATCAATATAGGTGATCTTCGACTCGCACGAGGCGGTCGACATAAAGCCGGGGTCGAAGGTGAAGTTGCCCGTGGCGGTCAGGCCCCGCACGTCGATCACATCTGGGCCAACGGTGCCGGATAAAACGGGCAGGTCGACGGGGGCTGCGCCCTCGATGATCAACTGCGCTTTTTTGTCAGCCATGTTTGGCCTCCTAGTTATGCTTGGAATCATCAGTCGGCCCCCCACGCAGGGCCCGCACCACTATAGTGTTATGAATCTGAAAGTCAATTTGCGAAAACCCAGGCAATAGAAGGGTTTGAGTGCACTACCTGCGACAAAAGGGCGCGGCCTTTTACGCCAATTTCGAGGTTGACGCAATCGGTAGAAGGTCGAGGTGTCCGCGTTGTCATTAGTGACCTAACTGTCTATACTCTGCGCCCGACTGCCAAGGGCCTTACAGCCCGGATTCTGGTAGTTGTCACTTCTTGGGTGATGGGTACCTGACCAGTGCGCTTCCCGACAACTCAGCCCTGATAGCTGGGGCTCTCAGTGTGATAATAAAGCCGTGAATAGCCAACGACCTGTAAACTTAGACCTTCGGACGATAAAGCTCCCAGTCACCGCTTACACGTCCATTCTTCACCGTATATCCGGCGTGATCCTTTTCTTCGGCATTGCCGTGCTGCTGTTCGGGCTCGACAAATCGCTGTCTTCAGAAGAGGGCTTCGCCCAGGTGAAAGAATGCTTGACCAGCCCGCTGGCCAAGTTCGTGATCTGGGGACTGCTGTCCGCTTTGCTGTACCACCTAGTGGCCGGTGTGCGCCACTTGATCATGGATGCTGGAGTTGGTGAGACGCTGGAAGGCGGCAAGCTGGGCTCCAAAATCGTACTCGTCGTATCGACGATCGTGATCGTGCTGCTGGGGGTGTGGATATGGTAACTAATGTCACGAATTTCTCACGTTCGGGCCTCTATGACTGGATGGCGCAACGTGTTTCTGCGGTCGTTCTCGCGGCTTATGTCCTGTTTCTGTTGGGCTACATCCTCCTGAATCCAGGTATGGGCTACGCCGAATGGCATGGTCTTTTCTCCAATAGTGCAATGCGCATTTTCAGCATGCTGACGCTTGTCGCGCTGGGTATTCACGCCTGGGTTGGCATGTGGACGATCTCCACTGACTACCTGACGCAAACCGCGCTGGGTAAGTGGGCAACCGTTGTGCGTTTTCTGTTCCAGGCCACGTGTGGCATCGCCATGTTCGTGTTTTTCGTCTGGGGCGTGCAGATTCTTTGGGGTTTCTGATTCATGACTAGCATCCGTACTCTTTCCTATGACGCCATCATCGTTGGTGGTGGTGGTGCCGGTATGCGCGCTGCATTGCAGCTGGCGCAGGGCGGCCACAAGACTGCTGTGGTCACCAAGGTCTTCCCGACCCGTTCCCACACTGTATCCGCCCAGGGCGGCATCACCTGTGCCATCGCGTCCAACGATCCGAATGACGACTGGCGCTGGCACATGTACGACACCGTCAAAGGCTCCGACTATATCGGTGACCAGGACGCGATCGAGTACATGTGTTCCGTCGGCCCTGAAGCTGTATTCGAACTCGAGCACATGGGGCTGCCGTTCTCCCGTACCGAACAGGGCCGCATCTATCAGCGTCCGTTCGGTGGCCAGTCCAAAGGCCCGGATAACCCGACTCAGGCTGCCCGTACCTGCGCTGCTGCCGACCGTACCGGTCACGCACTGCTGCACACCCTGTACCAAGCCAACCTGAAAGCCGGCACTTCGTTCCTCAACGAGTGGTACGCGGTCGATCTGGTGAAGAACCAGGACGGCGCCGTGGTTGGCGTCATCGCCATCTGCATCGAAACCGGCGAAACCGTTTACATCCGCTCCAAGGCCGTGGTTCTCGCCACTGGCGGTGCTGGCCGTATCTACGCTTCCACCACCAACGCTCTGATCAACACCGGTGATGGTGTAGGCATGGCGCTGCGTGCTGGCGTGCCGGTGCAGGACATCGAAATGTGGCAGTTCCACCCGACCGGTATCGCCGGCGCTGGTGTACTGGTTACCGAAGGCTGCCGTGGTGAAGGTGGTTACCTGATCAACGCCCATGGCGAGCGTTTCATGGAACGTTATGCGCCCAACGCCAAGGATCTTGCCGGTCGTGACGTAGTGGCCCGTTCCATGGTCAAGGAAGTCATCGCCGGTAACGGCTGTGGCCCTGACAAGGATCACGTACTGCTGAAGCTCGATCACCTCGGTGAGGAAGTACTGCACAGCCGTCTGCCAGGCATCTGCGAACTGTCCAAGACTTTCGCACACGTTGACCCCGTCGTTGCGCCTGTTCCGGTCATTCCGACCTGCCACTACATGATGGGCGGCGTTGCCACCAACATTCATGGTCAGGCGATCACCCAGGACGCTAATGGCGTCGACCGCATCATCGACGGTCTGTTCGCCGTGGGCGAAGTGGCTTGCGTATCGGTACACGGTGCCAACCGTCTGGGCGGCAACTCGCTGCTCGACCTGGTGGTATTCGGCCGTGCTGCTGGCCTGCACCTGGAAAAAGCGCTGAAAGAAGGCGTGGACGTCCGTGGCGCCAGCGAGAGCGATATCGAACAGTCGCTGGGCCGTCTGGCCGGTGTCAACGAGCGCAGCACAGGTGAAGAAGTCGCGCCGCTGCGCAAAGAACTGCAACAGTGCATGCAGAACTACTTCGGCGTATTCCGTACCGGCGAATACATGAAGAAGGGCATCACTCAGTTGGCCGATCTGCGCGAGCGCATCGCCAACGTCAAGATCTCCGACAAGAGCCAGGCCTTCAACACCGCGCGTATCGAAGCGCTGGAGCTGCAGAACCTGCTGGAAGTCGCCGAAGCCACTGCTATCGCCGCCGATACCCGCACCGAGTCCCGCGGCGCACACGCCCGTGAAGACTACGAGGATCGTGACGACACCAATTGGTTGTGCCACAGCCTGTACTTCCCAGGTGAGAAGCGCGTGACCAAGCGTGACGTGAACTTCTCGCCGAAGACGGTTCCGGCGTTTGAACCCAAAGTTCGTACTTATTAAGGGTGGCTACCATGTCTCTTGGCAAAAGCTTGAAAGTCAGCGTTTATCGCTACAACCCGGAAGCGGACAAAGCGCCCTTCATGCAGGACTTTGACGTCGAAATCGACGGCAAGGATCTGATGGTGCTCGACGTGCTGGCCCTGATCAAGGAGCAGGACGAAGGCTTCTCTTACCGTCGCTCCTGCCGTGAAGGCGTCTGTGGCTCCGACGGCATGAACATCAGCGGCAAGAACGGCCTGGCCTGTGTCACGCCGATCTCCAGCGTGGTCAAGGGCAACAAGCTGGTGATCCGCCCGCTGCCTGGCCTGCCGGTCATTCGTGACCTAGTGGTCGATATGAGCATCTTCTACAAGCAGTACGAGAAGGTGCAGCCGTTCCTGCAGAACGACACGCCGGCGCCGGCTATCGAGCGCCTGCAGACGCCGCAAGAACGCGAGAAGCTGGATGGTCTGTACGAGTGCATCCTGTGCGCTTGCTGTTCGACCAGCTGCCCGTCGTTCTGGTGGAACCCGGATAAATTCCTGGGCCCAGCCGCGTTGTTGCAAGCTTATCGCTTTCTGGCTGACAGCCGTGATACCAAGACCGCGGAACGATTGGCGTCTTTGGATGATCCATTCAGTGTGTTCCGCTGCCGCGGCATCATGAACTGCGTGAACGTATGCCCCAAAGGGTTGAACCCAACCAAGGCAATCGGTCACGTTCGTAACATGCTGCTGCAGAGTGGTACCTGATTCACCGTTCTTTAGCTTGACCCGCAACGCCTGCCGCACCGACTTCATGTCGGTGTTGCAGTATCGCCAGGGCGTCGGTCTAGCCGCCGACGTACCTAAATGACAAATATGACGACCAGCAGGGGCATTCGGGCTGGTGCCCGGACTATCTGCGGGATTCTTGGTGGCTTTTTCGAGTCGCTGTTTCATGACTTCGAAAGCCAGTCGGTGTCCTCGCCGGTGGTGTCCCCTTACCGAGGGTGACCAAGCATGCAAGAAAGCGTGATGCAGCGCATGTGGGACAGTGCCCACCTATCCGGTGGTAACGCTGCCTACGTGGAAGAGCTCTATGAGCTCTACCTGCACGATCCCAACGCCGTGCCGGATGAGTGGCGCACTTATTTCGATAAGTTGCCGTCTGAAGGCAGTACCGCCAATGACGTATCGCATTCTACGATTCGTGATCATTTCGTGTTGCTGGCCAAAAACCAGCGTCGTGCTCAGCCAGCCTCAGCTGGAACTGTGAGCAGCGAACACGAGAAGAAGCAGGTCGAAGTGTTGCGGTTGATTCAGGCATTCCGCATGCGTGGCCACCAGGCGGCTCAGCTCGATCCGCTTGGGCTGTGGCAGCGTTCTGTTCCTGCTGATCTGTCGATCAGCCATTACAGCCTTACCGACGCGGATCTGGACACCACCTTCCGCACGGGTGGTCTGGCAATCGGCAAAGAAGAAGCTACTTTGCGGGAAATCCGCGATGCTTTGCAGCAGACATATTGTCGCACCATCGGCTCCGAGTTCACCCACATCACCGATTCCGAGCAGCGCAGCTGGTTCCAGCAGCGTCTGGAAAGCGTACGTGGTCGTCCTCAGATCTCCGCCGAGGCACAAAGTCATCTGCTCGAGCGCCTGACTGCCGCTGAAGGTCTGGAAAAATATCTGGGCACCAAATACCCAGGTACCAAGCGCTTTGGTCTGGAAGGTGGCGAGAGCCTGATCCCGCTGCTCGATGAAATCATCCAGCGCAGCGGTTCCTACGGCACCAAGGAAATCGTTATCGGCATGGCCCACCGTGGCCGTCTGAACGTCTTGGTCAACACCTTCGGCAAGAACCCGCGCGACCTGTTCGACGAGTTCGAAGGCAAGAAGGTCGAAGGCCTGAGCTCCGGTGACGTCAAGTATCACCAGGGTTTCTCCTCGAACGTTATGACTTCGGGTGGCGAAGTGCACTTGGCGTTGGCGTTCAACCCGTCTCACCTGGAGATCGTTTCTCCGGTGGTCGAAGGTTCGGTGCGTGCTCGTCAGGATCGCCGCAGCGACGTGGTGGGTGACAAGGTTCTGCCGATTTCCCTCCACGGTGACGCGGCATTCGCCGGTCAGGGCGTGGTCATGGAAACCTTCCAGATGTCGCAGACCCGTGCTTACAAGACGGGCGGCACCATCCACATCGTCATCAACAACCAGGTTGGCTTCACCACCAACCGTGCTGACGATGCGCGCTCTACCGAGTACTCCACCGACGTTGCCAAGATGATTCAGGCGCCGATCTTCCATGTGAATGGCGATGATCCGGAAGCCGTATTGTTCGTCACCCAACTGGCTGTCGACTACCGCATGCAGTACAAGCGTGACGTGGTCATCGACCTGGTCTGCTACCGCCGCCGTGGTCACAACGAGGCCGACGAGCCAAGTGGTACTCAGCCGCTGATGTATCAGCAGATCGCCAAGCAGCGCACTACGCGTGAGCTGTATGCCGAAGCGCTGACCAATGCCGGTCGCCTGTCGGCAGAGGCCGTGCAAGCGCCGGTCGACGAGTACCGCACTGCACTGGACAACGGTCAGCACGTGGTCAAGAGCCTGGTCAAGGAGCCGAACAAGGAATTGTTCGTCGATTGGCGCCCATACCTGGGTCATGCCTGGACTGCGCGTCACGACACTCGCTTCGATCTGAAGACCCTGCAGGATCTGTCCAGCAAACTGCTGGAAACCCCCGACGGCTTCGTCGTTCAGCGTCAGGTTGGCAAGATCTACGAAGATCGCGCCAAGATGGGCGCAGGCGGCTTGCCGCTGAACTGGGGCTATGCGGAAACCATGGCCTACGCGACCCTGCTGGTCGAAGGCCATCCGATCCGCATCACCGGTCAGGACGTGGGCCGTGGCACCTTCTCGCACCGCCACGCGCAACTGCACAACCAGAAGGACGGCAGTGCCTACCTTCCGCTGCAGAACCTGTACGAAGGTCAGCCGCGTTTCGATCTTTACGACTCGTTCCTGTCGGAAGAGGCGGTACTGGCATTCGAATATGGCTACGCCACCACCACGCCGAACGCGCTGGTGATCTGGGAAGCTCAGTTCGGCGATTTCGCCAACGGTGCTCAGGTGGTGTTCGACCAGTTCATTTCCAGTGGCGAAACCAAGTGGGGCCGTCTGTGCGGTCTGACCATGTTGCTGCCACACGGTTATGAAGGGCAGGGGCCGGAGCACTCCTCGGCACGTCTGGAGCGTTACCTGCAGCTGTGCGCCGAGCACAACATTCAGGTTGCCGTTCCGACCACGCCGGCGCAGATCTACCACCTGCTGCGTCGTCAGGTTATCCGCCCGCTGCGCAAGCCGCTGGTCGTGCTTACGCCGAAGTCGCTGCTGCGCCACAAGCTGGCCGTGTCGACGCTGGAAGATCTGGCTGAAGGCTCGTTCCAGACCGTGATCCCGGAAATCGATGCAGTCGATCCGAAAAAGGTCGAGCGCTTGGTGCTGTGCAGCGGCAAGGTCTACTACGACCTGCTGGAGAAGCGCCGGGCCGAAGGCCGCGAAGATATCGCCATCGTGCGTCTCGAGCAGCTCTATCCGTTCCCGGAAGACGACCTGGCCGAAGTTCTTGCTCCGTACAAGAATCTCAAGCACATCGTCTGGTGTCAGGAAGAGCCGATGAACCAGGGCGCCTGGTATTGCAGCCAGCACCACATGCGTCGTGCTGCCACGGCACACAAGAAAGCCTTGGTGCTCGAGTATGCTGGTCGTGATGCCTCGGCTGCTCCGGCTTGTGGTTACGCTTCGATGCACGCCGAACAGCAGGAAAAACTGCTGCAGGATGCCTTCACCGTTTAATGCCATCGCGAAGGAGGTAGCTCAATTGGGGCTACCTCCTCGAACAAACCGAATTTAAGGAACAGAACACAATGGCTATCGAGATCAAAGCCCCTACATTTCCCGAATCGGTCGCCGACGGCACCGTGGCAACCTGGCACAAGAAGCCGGGTGAAGCGGTCAAGCGCGATGAGCTGATCGTCGACATCGAAACCGACAAGGTTGTGATCGAAGTACTGGCCGAGGCCGATGGTGTTATTGCTGAAATCGTCAAGAACGAAGGCGACACCGTACTGAGCAACGAAGTACTGGGCAAACTGACTGAAGGCGGTGCTGCTGCTCCGGCTGCCGTACCTGCACAAGCCGCTGCTGCTCCGGCTCAGGCCGCTGCACCTGCCGCCGCTGGCGATGACCAGATCCTGTCGCCTGCCGCTCGCAAGCTGGCTGAAGAAAACGGCATCGACCCGAACAGCATCAGCGGTTCCGGCAAAGGCGGTCGCGTCACCAAGGAAGACGTGGTTGCCGCTGTCGAAGCCAAGAAGAACGCGCCGGCTGCCGCTCCTGCTGCCAAGCCAGCTGCAGCTGCCGCTGCTCCGGTTGTCGCCGCTGCTGGCGACCGTACCGAGAAGCGCGTACCGATGACCCGCGTGCGTGCCACCGTTGCTCGCCGTCTGGTCGAAGCTCAGTCGAACATGGCCATGCTGACTACGTTCAACGAAGTCGACATGTCCGAGATCATGGCGCTGCGTTCGCGTTACAAGGATCAGTTCGAGAAAGCCCACAACGGCACTCGTCTGGGCTTCATGTCCTTCTTCGTCAAGGCTGCTACCGAGGCGCTGAAGCGTCTGCCGGCAGTCAATGCTTCGATCGATGGCAACGATATCGTTTACCATGGCTACCAGGATATCGGCGTAGCCGTTTCCAGCGACCGTGGTCTGGTTGTGCCAGTACTGCGTAACGCTGAACTGATGGGCCTGGCCGATATCGAAGCCGGTATTGCTGCCTACGGCAAGAAAGCCCGTGACGGCAAACTGTCCATCGATGAGATGACTGGCGGTACCTTCACCATCACCAACGGCGGCACCTTCGGTTCGATGATGTCGACGCCGATCGTCAACCCACCGCAGGCTGCGATCCTTGGCATGCACAACATCATCCAGCGTCCGGTTGCCGTTAACGGCCAAGTGGTGATTCGCCCGATGATGTACCTGGCACTGTCCTACGATCACCGCCTGATCGACGGCAAAGAAGCCGTGACTTTCCTGGTGACCATCAAGAACCTGCTGGAAGACCCAGCTCGTCTGCTGCTGGACATCTAAACGTAGCTGCAGGTTGCAGATGGCGAGCCCTACAGGGCACGCGTCTGCGCCTGAGCTCGAAGCTTGAAGCTGAAAAGGAATCTTTTATGAGCCAGAAATTCGACGTGGTAGTCATCGGTGCCGGCCCTGGCGGCTATGTTGCCGCCATCAAGGCTGCACAACTCGGCCTGAAAACCGCGTGCATCGAGAAGTACCAGGACAAGGACGGTAAGATTGCCCTCGGTGGTACCTGCCTGAACGTCGGTTGCATTCCTTCCAAGGCGCTGCTGGACAGTTCCTGGAAATACCACGAAGCCCATGACGGCTTCGCCGCTCACGGCATCAGCACCAAGGGCCTGAGCATCGACGTACCGGCCATGGTCGGTCGCAAGAACACCATCATCAAGAACCTGACTGGCGGCGTTGCTGGCCTGTTCAAGGCTAACGGTGTAACCCTGCTCGAAGGCCACGGCAAGCTGCTGGCTGGCAAGAAAGTCGAAGTCACCGACAAGGACGGCAAGACCTCCGTTGTCGAAGCCGAGAACGTGATCCTGGCATCCGGCTCGCGCCCGATCGACATCCCGCCGGCCCCGGTCGACCAAGACGTCATCGTCGACTCCACCGGCGCGCTGGAATTCCAATCGGTACCGAAGAAGCTGGGCGTCATCGGCGCCGGCGTCATCGGTCTGGAGCTGGGTTCGGTGTGGGCCCGTCTGGGCGCTGAAGTGACCGTACTCGAAGCGCTGGACAAGTTCCTGCCTGCCGCTGACGAAGCGGTTGCCAAGGAAGCCCTGAAGATCCTGACCAAGCAGGGCCTGCAGATCAAACTGGGCGCTCGCGTGACCGGTTCCGAAGTCAAGAAGAAGCAAGTCACCGTCAACTACACCGATTCCGAAGGCGAGCAGAAGATCGTTTTCGACAAGCTGATCGTTGCCGTTGGCCGTCGTCCTGTTACCACCGATCTGCTGGCTTCCGATAGCGGCGTTGATCTGGACGAGCGCGGCTACATCTTCGTCGATGACCAGTGCACCACCAGCGTTCCTGGCGTATACGCCATCGGTGACGTCGTGCGCGGCGCGATGCTCGCTCACAAGGCCTCGGAAGAGGGCGTGATGGTTGCCGAGCGTATCGCCGGTCACAAGGCGCAAATGAACTACGACCTGATCCCATCGGTCATCTATACCCACCCGGAAATTGCATGGGTTGGTAAAACCGAGCAGCAACTGAAGAGTGAAGGCGTTGCAGTCAACGTCGGTACCTTCCCGTTCGCAGCCAGCGGCCGTGCCATGGCAGCCAACGACACCGGCGGTTTCGTCAAGGTGATCGCCGATGCCAATACCGACCGCGTACTGGGTGTACACGTGATCGGCCCGAGCGCCGCAGAGCTGGTGCAGCAAGGCGCTATCGGTATGGAATTCGGTACCAGCGCTGAAGACCTGGGCATGATGGTCTTCTCGCACCCGACCCTGTCCGAAGCTCTGCACGAAGCAGCGCTCGCAGTAAACGGTGGCGCGATTCACATCGCCAACCGCAAAAAACGCTAAGAAGTCGTTCGTCTGGTGCCGGCCTACGGGTCGGCGTCGTGCAGACGATTTTTCGCGAAGCAGAACCACGGTGCATTGCCCGCGCAGGGCTCAGGCCTATGCGCGGAATGTGCGCCGGACTGCCTTGAGGCAGTCACAGGTGGTGCGGCACGTAAGTGCAGCACCGATGCGCAATACCTAAACGAAAACGGTAGACAAGCATGAATCTTCACGAGTATCAGGGTAAGCAGCTGTTCGCTGAATACGGCCTGCCCGTATCCAAGGGCTTCGCCGTAGACACCCCGGAAGCAGCAGCAGAAGCCTGCGAAAAAATCGGTGGTACCGAGTGGGTCGTCAAGGCTCAGGTACACGCTGGTGGCCGCGGTAAAGCGGGCGGTGTGAAACTGGTCAAGAGCAAGGAAGACGCCAAGGCTTTCGCCGCCAACTGGCTGGGCAAGCGTCTGGTGACCTATCAGACTGACGCCAATGGTCAGCCTGTCACCAAGATCCTGGTCGAGTCCTGCACCGATATCGCCAAGGAACTGTACCTAGGCGCGGTAGTTGATCGCTCCAGCCGTCGTATCGTGTTCATGGCTTCCACCGAAGGTGGCGTGGACATCGAGAAGATCGCTCACGAAACTCCTGAGAAGATCCTCAAGGCCACTATCGATCCGCTGGTCGGCGCTCAGCCGTTTCAGGGTCGCGAGCTGGCATTCCAGCTGGGCCTGGAAGGCAAGCAAGTCGCTCAGTTCGCCAAGATCTTCGTAGGTCTGGCCAAGCTGTTCAAGGATCACGACCTGGCTCTGCTGGAAGTGAACCCACTGGTCATCAAGGCCGACGGCGACCTGCACTGCCTGGACGCGAAGATCAACATCGACGCTAACGCCATGTACCGTCAGCCGAAGCTGAAGACCTTCCACGATCCGTCGCAAGACGACGCCCGTGAAGCTCATGCTGCCAAGTTCGAACTGAACTACGTTGCTCTCGAAGGCAACATCGGCTGCATGGTCAACGGTGCTGGCCTGGCCATGGGTACCATGGACATCGTCAACCTGCACGGCGGTAAGCCAGCCAACTTCCTCGACGTAGGCGGCGGTGCAACCAAAGAGCGCGTTACCGAAGCCTTCAAGATCATCCTGTCCGACAGCAACGTTGCTGCCGTTCTGGTGAACATCTTCGGCGGTATCGTTCGTTGCGACATGATTGCCGAAGGCATCATCGGTGCAGTGAAGGAAGTCGGCGTCAAGGTTCCGGTTGTCGTCCGTCTGGAAGGCAACAACGCTGAACTGGGTGCCAAAGTCCTGGCCGAAAGCGGCCTGAACATCATCGCGGCAACCAGCCTGACCGACGCTGCTCAGCAAGTCGTCAAAGCTGCGGAGGGCAAGTAATGAGCGTCCTGATCAATAAAGACACCAAGGTTATCTGCCAGGGTTTCACTGGTTCGCAAGGTACCTTCCACTCCGAGCAAGCCATCGCCTACGGCACCAAGATGGTTGGCGGCGTGACCCCAGGTAAAGGCGGCACTACCCACCTGAACCTGCCAGTGTTCAACACTGTGAAAGAAGCTGTAGAAGCTACCGGCGCTGACGCTTCGGTCATCTACGTTCCGGCTCCTTTCTGCAAAGATTCGATCCTGGAAGCTGCTTTCGGCGGCATCAAGCTAATCGTCTGCATCACCGAAGGCATTCCTACCCTGGACATGCTCGATGCCAAAGTTATCTGCGACGAGCTGGGCGTTACCCTGATCGGTCCTAACTGCCCAGGCGTGATCACTCCGGGCGAGTGCAAGATCGGCATCATGCCAGGTCACATCCACCTGCCAGGCAAAGTAGGCATCGTGTCGCGTTCCGGCACCCTGACCTATGAAGCCGTCAAGCAGACCACCGACGCCGGCTTCGGCCAGTCCACTTGCGTGGGCATTGGTGGTGACCCGATCCCAGGCTCCAACTTCATCGACATCCTGAAGCTGTTCCAGGAAGACCCGAAGACCGAAGCGATCGTCATGATCGGTGAGATCGGCGGTTCGGCTGAAGAAGAAGCGGCTGCCTACATCAAGGCTAACGTCACCAAGCCTGTAGTTTCCTACATCGCTGGTGTGACCGCTCCTCCCGGCAAGCGTATGGGCCATGCTGGCGCCATCATTTCCGGCGGCAAAGGCACTGCAGACGAGAAGTTCGCTGCACTGCAGGACGCTGGTGTGAAAACCGTGCGTTCCCTGGCTGACATCGGTAAGGCCCTGGCCGAGCTGACCGGTTGGGAAGTGAAGAAGGCGTAAGCCATCTGATCTGATCAAAGAAGGCCACCCTCGGGTGGCCTTTTTCGTTGAGGCGACGCAGACTTACAGGTCTTCGACAGTCTGTCCGGCAGTTTCGAGATGTCAGCCAATTTTCGTTACCATGCCGCCCCGGCATTCGCTCTGCCACAAGCAGACGAGCATTGCCTCCACTGGTCCGGCCCACGAGCCCGGGCAACGTTTCCCCTGATCCCGATGGAAACCCTCCGGAACATTTTTTGATTTTCTGCCTGTGGTATTCCCCTCTATGACTCGCTTGAAAAGCCTGGACATCCTGGCTCTCGGTTTCATGACGTTCGCGCTTTTTCTGGGTGCGGGCAACATCATCTTCCCGCCTAGTGCCGGCCTGTCCGCTGGTGAGAACATTGCCGCCGCGGCAATCGGCTTTCTGCTGACCGGTGTCGGTTTGCCGTTGCTCACGGTCGTGGCATTGGCTCGCGTGGGGGGTGGCTTGCCAACCTTGACCACGCCACTGGGGCGCTGGGCTGGTATTGCACTGGCCGTGGCTGTGTACCTGGCAATCGGCCCGCTATTTGCCACCCCGAGAACCGCGGTCGCGTCATTCGAGATCGGCATGCAGCCCTTTGTCGGCAACAGCGCAACGGCGCTGTTCGTGTATACCGTGGTGTATTTCGCGGCAGTGTTGTTCCTGTCGATCAACCCGGGCCGCCTGGTCGACCGGGTCGGCAAGTTCATCACCCCGGTTCTGATCGTTGCATTGATCGTGCTGGGTGGCGCAGCCCTGTTCGCCCCCGCAGGCGAAGTAGGCGAGGCCACGGGAGCTTACCGCAGCGAACCCCTTGTACAGGGCTTCCTGCAAGGCTACTTGACCATGGATGCCTTGGGTGCCCTGGTGTTCGGCATCGTGATAGCCAACGCGGTTCGTGCGCGGGGTATCAATGATCCTGGCCTGGTCACCCGTTATTGCGTGATTGCCGGCATCATAGCGGCGGTAGCGCTTTCGCTGGTTTACCTGTCGCTGTTTTACCTGGGCGCGACCAGCCATGAGCTGGCTGCTGGTGCGGAAAACGGCGGACAGATTCTCACCGCCTATGTGAATCAGACATTTGGAGCCTCGGGCTCGCTGCTTTTGGCTGTGGTGATCATCCTGGCTTGCATGACCACTGGTGTTGGGTTGCTGACCGCGTGCGGTGAGTTCTTCAGCGATTTGCTCAAGGTGCCGTATCGCGTTGTAGTGATTGCCTTGGCGGTGTTCAGTCTGGCGGTTTCCAATCAGGGGCTGACGCAACTGATCAGCGTCTCCGTTCCGGTGCTGGTCGGCCTTTATCCCCTGGCCATCGTGCTGGTGGCACTGAGTTTGGCAAGCCGCTTCTGGTTGTCGCAGAGCCTTGTATTCATACCCGTAATGGCGGTGACCCTGGTGTTCGGCATCGCCGACGGCATGAGCGCTGCTGGCTGGGCGGCCTACGTACCTGCGCTGTTTGCCCGTCTGCCGTTGGCCGCACAGAGCCTCGGTTGGCTTGTGCCGGTATTGGCTACTGTGATCATTGCGTGCGTGGTCGATCGGTTAATGGGGCGCAAACGCTCGATAATCGCCTGAGTCCTTTCGTCGTCCCCCAAGAGCCGCTCCGTTGAGCGGCTTTTTCATGACGTCCGTGGCTATAATCGCTCCAGCCTTACAAGGAGCTTGCATGCCTATCAGCGAAGAATATTTGCCGCACATACTGGCCGTTCTGTGGTTCGTCATCTGCTGGGGTGGCTATACCCGTTACGCCCAGGCGAAAGGTCGCACCACGCCCTGCCTGGCCAGCGTTCTGCACCTTTACCGAGAGGATTGGATGCGCCGCATGCTGCTGCGCGACAACCGCATCGCCGACGCCAATGTGATCGGCAACCTCGAGCGCAATGCCTCATTCTTCGCCTCCAGTACGCTGATCATTCTCGCCGGCATCCTCACCGTTCTCGGTGCTTCGGATCGCGCGGTGTCGCTGTTGGCTGATCTGCCGTTCGTGCAAGTCGCCAGCCGTGGCATGTCAGAAGCCAAGCTGCTCTGCCTGGGCGTGGTCTTCGTCTATGCCTTCTTCACCTTCAGCTGGTGCATGCGCCAGTACAATTTCGCTGCCGTACTGGTGGGTTCGGCGCCTATGATCGGTGAGCGACATGTTACCGAGCAGGAGCGCAAGGCGTTTGGCGAGCGAACTGCACGGGTCATATCGATGGCCGCCAACCAGTTCAACTATGGTCTGCGCGCATACTACTTTGGTATGGCGACCTTATCGTGGTTCATCAACCCCTGGTTCTTTATGTTGGTTTCTGCGGGGGTTGTGGTCGTGCTATACCGTCGCGAATTTCATTCCGATGTGCTGGAAGTGATGGTTTACACACAAACACCAACATTCGAGCCGGCCAAGGAGAAAACCGAATGAGTATTCCGTTCTGGTGCATATTCATCAGTGCCTTGCTGATCTTCGTGGCGAAGGCGCCGCTGGCCAAGGCGATGAAGGAGGAGGGTGGACGCTACGACAATCATCATCCGCGTGCGCAACAGGCACGCCTCACCGGCTTTGGCGCACGCGCGCTGGCTGCTCATCAGAACAGTTTCGAGGCGTTCCCGCTGTTTGCAGTAGGGGTATTGATGGCGCACGTCACCCAGAGCAGCGGCTGGCTGGTGGACTGGTTGGCGGTGATCTTCGTGGTCGCGCGCGTGCTGTATCTGCTCTTTTATTGGGCAGACCTGCATTGGCAACGCAGTGTGGTGTGGGCGGTCGGGATGGGTTGCACGCTGTTGCTGATGCTTACGCCAGCGTTACGGTAAAGCGGGGGGGTAAAGCGCGTTACCCGCAGCAGGCTGCGGGTAACGTGAAGATGACAGCTTATTGCTGTTGCTGATTCGGCGCAGCCGGTGCAGCTGGATCCGCAGGCGCTGCCGGCTCGGCAGGTGCGGGAGTGGTTGGCGGAGTCTGAGCGTCTTCCTGTTGCTCTTCAGCGCGTTCCTGAGCGGCTTCAGCTTCTTTCTGAGCAGCTTCGTTGCTCTCCTCAGCGGCGTCGTTCATCGACTCCTGAGCTTCGGTACGAGCTTCTTGAGCGTCTTCCGCTTTGTTTTCGGACGGCTTGTCACAGGCCGCAAGGCCCAGCGTGGCAGCCAGCATGAAGGCGTAAGCGACTGATTTTTGCATGGGGGTGTGTCTCCTTTGGGTAAATACCATTACGGTTTTTCGAGGCATCAAAGTGGGTATAAGTTCATTCCCTTTCCACTCGATGCCCGATAACGGATGGCCTGCACCCCGGAAAGCACCAATTCAGGGCCTGTCACAAAATCGGAAAATTCTCGACTTCTCGATGGAATGAACGCGCTTCGATGATTATCGTGACGCTCACTCCCGCGATGCTCACTGGAAAGTGAGCGCAGCTGACGCCGAATCTGGCTATTTATCTAAGGAAACTGAATGGACGCGTTGCTGATACTGGGCGGCCTGCTGCTGATACTCGTCGGTCTGGTATTACTGGTGATGCGCGGTTTCGCCACCAGCCTGCTGTGGGGTTGGGCTTGTCTGCTGCCACCTCTGACGCTGCTGTTCATCGTGCGCCACTGGCGCCGGGCTAGGCATGCGCTGGCCTGTTGCGCATTGGGTATGATCCCGCTGGTCGTCGGTCTGGCGGTGATGGCCGGTCACGATCCGCAGCGCCTGGAGGCGATCATCGGCCTGCAGTGGCTGCAGCCAGAGAAGCAGGCACCAGGCGGACTGCACATCCAGCTCAATGGCCAACTCAACGGCGAGCCTTTTGCTCCCCAGGAGGCCGAACTGATCGATGGCGTACTCAGCTTGCGCGAAGGGCAGGATTTCTTTGCGCGTCGTGAGCTGATCATTCGTGGCTTGCCGCTCGCTGTGGACGGTCTACGCCTTGATGTGCTGCCGGATGATCAAGGCCAGTTGCCGGAAATCGAGCTCAACTGGTTGTTGCCTGATCAGGACTTGCCCGAGGCGCGGCAGTTGAAGGCGGGATACACCTTGCACATCGATCTTCAGCCAGTAGAGCCCAATCGCCTGGTAGGGGATTTCCATCTGGTACTGCCGCCGCAGTTCGAAACCACGTTGAGCGGCAAGGTCGAGATGTTTCGCAATGGTCTGCGCTATCACGACGGCAAAGTGGATCTTACCGTCGACTCTCGCGACACGCTGGCCTACCTTCTCACCGACTACCTGCAGCGCCGCTTCACCACCCGAGATGTGCAGCTTTCGCCGCTGCCCGCTTCTGGCGTGACTGGCAGCAACCTGATGCTCGATGTCAGTGTTCGGATCAATGGCCGCGAACAGCGTTTGCCGGTCAGCCTGAGCAAGCATCCTCAGTTGGGTTGGCGTGTGGACGATGACCGCTTCGCCGAATTGCCAGCTGCGGTCACTACGGCACCTGCCGTTGCACCTGTTCAGCCCGCGGTGCCGCGCCAGCCCGAGGCTATGCAGGACCCACGTCGGGACTTCTCCCTGGTGCGCCTGCTCGGCGAGCCGCAACGCTACGTCAACCAGCCGATGCGGGTGTTCAGCGAAAAGGGCAGCTCCATTCAGGGGCAGTTTGCCGGGATCGAACAGGGGCAGGTCATTCTCAGGCAGCGCCTCAACGGCTCGGGCGAAGCACGCTTTGCCATGCCGGAAGCGGACATCGTCCATGTTGAGCTGCTGGATGAGTGATGTGAAGGTGACTTGAAGTTTTTCCACGCCGCCCCCACTTGATGGACATCCGCCGTACTGCGGCTTAGCCATCAATGTGGAGTTAGATGACCATGAGTGTGGAAACTCAAAAAGAAACCCTGGGCTTCCAGACAGAAGTGAAGCAACTGCTGCACCTCATGATTCACTCGCTGTATTCCAACAAGGAAATTTTCCTTCGCGAGTTGATCTCCAATGCCTCCGACGCCGTCGACAAGTTGCGTTTCGAGGCATTGGCCAAGCCCGAATTGCTTGAGGGTGGCGCTGATCTGAAGATCCGCGTGACCTTCGACAAAGACGCCAAGACCGTCACCCTCGAAGACAACGGCATCGGCATGAGTCGCGAAGAAACCATCGCGCATCTGGGTACCATTGCCAAGTCCGGCACTGCCGACTTCCTCAAGAATCTCTCCGGTGACCAGAAGAAAGACTCGAGCCTGATCGGTCAGTTCGGTGTGGGTTTCTACTCGGCGTTCATCGTGGCTGACAAGGTTGAAGTGTTCACCCGTCGCGCCGGTTTGCCGGCAGGCGAAGGCGTGCACTGGGCTTCGAAAGGCGAGGGCGACTTTGAAATCGCTACCGTCGAGAAAGCCGAGCGCGGTACTCGCATCGTGCTGCACCTCAAAAGTGAGGAAGTGGAATTTGCCGATGGCTGGCGCCTGCGTAACGTCATCAAGAAGTACTCCGACCATATCGGCCTACCGATTGAGCTGCCGAAAGAAAGCCATGGCGAAGAGCAGGACAAGCCTGCAGAGCCGGAGTGGGAAGTGGTCAACCGCGCCAGTGCACTGTGGACGCGGCCGCGCACCGAGGTTACCGACGAGCAGTACCAGGAGTTCTACAAACACGTTTCCCACGACTACGACAACCCGCTGAGCTGGAGCCACAACAAGGTCGAAGGCAAGCTGGAGTACACCTCGCTGCTGTACGTGCCCGGCCGTGCGCCGTTCGACCTGTACCAGCGTGAAGCGCCGCGCGGCCTGAAGCTCTATGTGCAGCGCGTGTTCATCATGGATCAGGCGGACGAGTTCCTGCCCCTGTACCTGCGCTTCATCAAGGGCGTGGTCGACTCCAACGACCTGTCGCTGAACGTCTCCCGGGAAATCCTCCAGAAGGATCCAGTGATCGACTCCATGAAGTCGGCACTGACCAAGCGCGTGCTGGACATGCTGGAGAAGCTGGCGAAGAACGATCCCGAGCAGTACAAGTCGTTCTGGAAGAACTTCGGCCAGGTGCTCAAAGAAGGCCCGGCGGAAGACTTCGCCAACAAGGAGAAGATCGCCGGCCTGCTGCGCTTCGCCTCCACTGCCGAAGGCGAGGGCGAGCAGGTGGTTTCCCTGGGCGACTACATCGGTCGTCTCAAGGAAGGCCAGGACAAGGTCTACTTCCTCACCGGCGAATCCTACGCGCAGGTCAAGAACAGCCCGCACCTGGAAGTCTTCCGCAAGAAAGGCATCGAAGTGCTGCTGCTCACCGACCGCATCGACGAGTGGCTGATGAGCTACCTCACCGAGTTCGACGGTAAATCGTTCGTCGATGTTGCCCGTGGTGACCTGGATCTGGGCTCGCTGGACTCGGAAGAGGACAAGAAGGCCCAGGAAGAAGTTGCCAAGAGCAAGGAGAGCCTGGTCGAGCGTCTCAAGGCTGCACTGGGTGAGCATGTTGCCGAAGTGCGCGTGTCCCACCGCCTGACCGATTCGCCAGCCATTCTGGCTATCGGCGAGCAGGATCTGGGCCTGCAGATGCGCCAGATTCTCGAGGCCAGCGGCCAGAAGGTGCCGGATTCGAAGCCGATCTTCGAATTCAACCCGAACCACCCGCTGATCGAGAAGCTGGATGCCGAGCCGGACGAAGATCGTTTTGGCGATCTGGCGCACATCCTCTTCGACCAGGCAGCGCTGGCTGCAGGCGACAGCCTGAAAGACCCGGCCGCCTACGTGCAGCGCCTGAACAAGCTGTTGGTCGAGCTCTCTGCTTGATCCGCTAGCCGCAATGCAAAGCGCCGCTCATCCGAGCGGCGTTTTTGCATCTGTTGTTTGGTGTCATGTTGCCTGCTACTCCGTAGCCTGGGTCGAGCGCAGCGACACCCGGGGAGATTTCCTGGGTATCGCGCTGCTCAACCCAGGCTACGGGGCGTCAGCTCAGCTCGTAGGATGGGGCTGGCCGCGTAGGTCGAGGAGCGAAGCGGCGATACCCATCAAAAAACCATCTACACGAAAAAGCCCCGTCATCCAGTAGATGACGGGGCTTCTGGTCGTACCGATTCAGCCGATCAAACGATGATGCCCTGGCTGCGCAGGTAGTCGTCGTAGGTGCCGCTGAAGTCGGTGACGCCGTTGTCCGACAGCTCGATGATGCGTGTGGCCAGGGAGCCGACGAACTCGCGGTCATGGCTGACGAAGACCAGCGTGCCTGGGTAGTTCTCCAGCGCCAGGTTGAGCGCTTCGATGGATTCCATGTCCAGGTGGTTGGTCGGTTCGTCCATCACCAGCACGTTGGGCTTTTGCAGGATCAGCTTCCCGAACAGCATGCGGCCTTGCTCACCACCGGAGATTACCTTGACCGACTTGAGGATCTCATCGTTGGAGAACAGCATGCGGCCCAAGGTGCCACGAATCACTTGCTCACCGGTTGTCCACTGACCCATCCAGTCGAACAAGGTCACGTCGTCTTCGAAATCGTGAGCGTGATCCTGAGCGTAATAGCCGATCTCGGCGCTTTCCGTCCACTTCACTGCACCGGCGTCCGGGCTCAGTTCACCGACCAGCGTGCGCAGCAGGGTGGTCTTGCCGATACCGTTGGGGCCGATGATCGCGACACGCTCGCCAGCTTCGACGGTGAAGCTGAAATTCTTGAACAGCGTCTTGCCGTCGAAGCCTTTGGACATCTGCTCGATGGTCACGGCCTGGCGGTGCAGTTTCTTGGTCTGCTCGAAACGGATGAACGGGCTGACCCGGCTCGACGGCTTGACCTCGGCCAGCTGGATCTTGTCGATCTGCTTTGCGCGGGAGGAGGCCTGTTTGGACTTCGAGGCGTTGGCCGAGAAGCGGCTGACGAAGCTCTGCAGTTCGTTGATCTGCGCTTTTTTCTTGGCGTTGTCCGACAGCAACTGCTCGCGCGACTGGGTCGCAGCGGTCATGTACTCGTCGTAGTTACCCGGGAACAGACGCAGCTCGCCGTAATCCAGATCCGCCATGTGGGTGCAGACCGAGTTCAGGAAGTGACGGTCGTGGGAAATGATGATCATGGTGCTGTTACGCGTCGTCAGGATCGTTTCCAGCCAGCGGATGGTATTGATATCCAGGTGGTTGGTCGGCTCATCCAGCAGTAGCACGTCCGGGTCGGAGAACAGCGCCTGAGCCAGCAGCACACGCAGTTTCCAGCCGGGAGCGACTTCGCTCATCGGGCCGAAATGCTGCTCCAACGGAATGCCCAGACCGAGCAGCAACTCGCCGGCACGGGATTCGGCGGTATAGCCATCCATTTCAGCGAACTCACCTTCGAGCTCGCCGACCTTCATGCCGTCTTCTTCACTCATTTCCGGCAGCGAGTAGATGCGGTCACGCTCGGCCTTGACCTTCCACAGCTCCTCGTGGCCCATGATCACGGTGTCGATCACGTTGAATTGCTCGTAGGCGAACTGATCCTGGCGCAGCTTACCGAGACGCACGTTCGGCTCGAGCATGACCTGGCCACCGGAGGGCTCGAGGTCGTCACCGAGAATTTTCATGAACGTCGACTTGCCGCAGCCATTGGCGCCGATCAGGCCGTAGCGGTTGCCGTTGTTGAACTTAACGGACACGTTCTCGAACAGCGGCTTGGCACCGAACTGCATCGTGATATTAGCTGTGGAAATCAAAGTGCTCTAACTCGCATGTTTCAGGGGTGTGGATTCAGTCTTGGGGCAGTTTTGGGGCAATTCGTAGCTTCTTCATCTCTGCCCAGTTGCTTTCGCCATCAATCCATCGGCATCGCGGGTCAGCAGAATCTGTATCGAATGGCCCAATTGCTGTGCAATAAAGGCCGGGGCCATGCCTGCCATCAGACACATAGTTGCGTAGGTGTGGCGCGCATTGTACGGAGGACGGTAACGAATACCCAGCGCTTTCAGGGATGGTCGTCACTGATGATGCCGGTCATTCGTCTGTTGGGCGTACAAGGCTTTGTTGTCGGGAGGAAAGCAAAAGGGTATGCGGGATTTTTTCTGGTGCCGGCTGTGCGGCGCTCGGCGAACGCCAAGGCTTCTTTTACAGTGCCTTGCAGCCAGCGAGCTGCAGATCGTGAATGAGGTGTGTCGATAAAAAGTCAGGCCCGTTGCCGCGGGATTCCCTTCGGTATCGGGCCTTTTGCGTTACTGAGCGTTCACAAACGCTACTTTTTATCTTCGCAATTGACTACCGAGGCATCGGTGATGATGTCCTTGTTGTCAGTGAAGAGGGTGATGCTGCAGAAGTAGTCGATGATGGTGACGTTGTCGTAGTAGCCAACATCACGGTAAATCGGTTGGCTGTAAGCCGGCATGATGCCTGTCATGCCTCTGCCACCAATGGTGACCCAGGTTTGTTGCTCACCAACATACTCTTCGCCCGTTTTGATGAATTCTTTCTCGGGGCTCAGGTGTGTCTGCAAGCGATTCCAGGTGTAGAGGCCGCCGCCCGAACCGTATGACGATGGCCCCATGCCCTGGTCGGGTTTGCCGAATACGGCGAAGGCGTTGCTGGCAGGTTGGCCTATCAGCAGCTTGGCTGCCTCCTGCACGTCGTTGCTGCTCTTGCTGCTTGGCGTCGAGCAAGCGCTCGCTGCAATTACCGCCATTGCCAGGCAAATTGTTCTGATTGGACTCACGCGATCACTCCTTGTGCATTGGTATCCATGCTGAGTCAGCATTGGGCATACCCTGAAAAATCACAGTAAAAACAAGCCATTCGTTCGTCAAGGCGAGCAGCATCAGGCTGATCAGGCCAGTAACAGCCAGCCGAGGCCGCTCAAGTAATGACCATGCCTGATGAGATAAATGCGATGTGTGTGGCTGAGACTGGGCTCTACGACACGCCAGGAAATCGCACGCCGGTAAATTCCAAGGCGAGTCGCTGACCTACGAGCGATTCACCAGATCGACGAGGTGGTTCAAGAGAAAGTCATTGCTGAACTGTGACAGGAAGGTCTCGGCTGACGAAAAGACGATCCACTGCCCGTGCTCTTTGCGGATGATCAGCGATGGATGCTCGGGAGACAGGTTGCTGACGATGACCCGCAGAGACGAGTCGACGATGTCGGGTTTGATATCAACGGTGTTCCCTGCGAGGACGATCTTGAGTGACTCGAGCTCGACTATCGCGCCGTCGAATGCATGCGCCTCTTCGGTTCGGATCAGGTCGAGGCCGCCAACGCCGGAAATATCGACATTGATCATCCTGAGCAGCTCGGCAAGCTGTTCCCTGGCCACGTCGATCTGCCTGTTCCGCTCGGCGATGGCGTCATCGGTTCTTTCTCGGTAAATCTTCAGGGCGATGACCAAATCACTCTTGCTTGCCATTCCGTTGGTTCCTCGGTGATGTCGTCTGACTTTAGTCCAGCATTTTGACAACTGCCAAATTGGACTACCCCTATTGACCACGGATTACGCGGTCTCTAGGCGCCTGATGGAGGTGCTGCTCCGCCGAACATAGTGTTGTGCAGCTGTTGCTGAGCAAACAGTTGTTGGGTGTGCAGCGCGGATGCAGAGAGGGCGTTGATGATGCGGGACATGGCGTGCTCGTTTCGCGTCCTGCTGATCAGGGTTATAGAGCAATTGCTTATTCTTAAAAAGAATTTTAAAAAATATGATTATAGCTTTTCTTGATTTCTAACGAGTGGAGCCGTTTCTAAGAGCTATTAATAAAACTCTTATAAATCAATTATTTGAATAATTAATATGATTCTTTTTCGAGGTCTATTTCGCTTCGCTTAACTGGGTAAATGGCTCGTTCATTGCTAGCCCTCGGTGATACGCCTTGTTATCTTTTTTGCCAGAAGGCTTTTCACGGATTTTTCCTCAGCTTGGCTACCTTTTCGACGATTTTTATGACGATCTGTCCGTCCTGCGATAGTGCGACATGTTGTCCTATATAGCAGCTCCTGCGGTACCTGCCTGCGCTTGGGCGTGATGTTTTCACGTTGGTAGGTGCCAGACTTAAATAATAAAATCCTTTTAATATCATAATGATATGGATGATTTATAAACAATTTATTGGCTTTTAGACGCTGATCGATGGCAGACATCCTCCTTGGGAAACCAGCTATCAATGGATGGTCACTAGCGTGCACCGCCATCAAGAATGCACGCCAGACCTATCAGACCACTCCAGTCGCTTTGGGCGTGTCCTGGCGGCTGCCCCATTCTGTCCAGGAGCCGTCATACAGTGCCGCCTCGGGCAGGCCGGCCACTTCCAGGCCTAGCAGCAGTACGGCAGCCGTTACGCCGCTACCACAGCTGGTGATCACTGATTTTTTGCCGTCGACGCCGGCCTCGGCGAACAGTGCACGCAGCGAGTCGGCAGGCTGCAGGGTGTGGTCACTGCCCAGTAGTCGGCTGTAGGGCAGGTTGTGGCTGCCTGGAATATGCCCCGAGGCAACGCCCGGGCGTGCTTCTGCGGTACTGCCATCGAAGCGGTTGGCGGCGCGGGCATCGAGGATCAGGGTGTCGTGCTGATCGATGGCTTCGAGTACGTCGCCCAAGCCCTTGAGCCTGCGTGTATGCACGTTGGTTTCGAAGGTTCGCTGGGGGACGGCGGCAGGTTCGCCTATTTCGCTGGGACGGCCTTCGGCCAGCCATTTGGGCAGCCCGCCATCGAGCACGGCGACGCGCTCGTGACCGAAGTAGCGAAACAGCCACCAGGCACGGGCGGCGGAGAACAGCCCCTTCTGATCGTAAACCACCACGCGGCTGCTGTTGTCGACGCCCTGTGCGCCGATCAGGCGGGCGAAACGGCCCTGGGATGGCACGGTATGGGGCAGTGGTGTGTCAGGGTCGGAAAAGGCATCGATATCGAAGAAGCGTGCGCCGGGGAGATGCCCCTTGAGGTATTCCTCGTGGCCGTTCTTCGCTTCATTGGGCAGGTAGGTGCTGGCATCGAACAGCACCACGTCCGTAGCATTACCCTCGCGGGCGAGCCATTCACTGGTGACCAGGGGAGCAAAACTCATCCTTCCATCTCCTTTCGTCTGGGGCGGTTTGCCTTTTATCCTGCCAGCTTGGCTGGCAGGTGGCATCCCATGGCGATGGTTTCCACTAGACCGTTTTCACCTATGCATAGGATGCGCAGCTCAGTCGCGGAAGAACACCTGTACCAAGTGATAGCCGAACTGGCTCTTGATCGGGCCGTGGACCTCGCGCAGTGGCTTTTTGAAAATCACCTGGTCGATGGCGCGCACCATCTGCCCAGGTTTCACTTCGCCCAGGTCACCACCGCGTTTGCCTGATGGGCAGGTTGAATGTTTGCGGGCCAGCACGTCGAAGGCCTCGCCCGCCGCGATGCGTTTTTTCAGAGCCGCCGCTTCCGCCTCGGTCTTGACCAGGATGTGGCGGGCCATTGCCTTTGCCATGACGGGTTCCTCATTTTTTCGGGCGCATATTGTGCCAGTATTTGATGCGCCATCAGAATGGCGTCGTTTTTCCGGCTTAACTTGGCCGGTTTCTCAACACACCTTGGCCTAAGGTCAACAGACTCTAACTCCAGTCGGAATGCAGCTAATGGACCTTCAAGCAATGCTGAAAATTCTCTCCAGCCAGGACGGCTCCGACCTGTATCTGTCGACCGGTGCGCCGCCGTGCGCCAAGTTCAATGGCGTGCTCAAGGCGTTGAGTGGCGAGCCACTGAAGGCTGGGGCCGTGGCCGATATCGCCGATGCCATCATGGATAGCGCGCAGAAGGAGGAGTTCGAGCGCGAGCTGGAAATGAACCTGGCGATCTCCATCAACGGCGTCGGTCGCTTCCGCATCAACATCTTCAAACAGCGCAATGAAGTGTCCATTGTCGCCCGTAACATCAAGCTCGACATCCCGCGTTTCGAGGATTTGAAGCTGCCTGAGGTACTGCTCAAGACCGTGATGGAAAAGCGCGGACTGGTGCTGTTCGTGGGTGGCACCGGCTCGGGTAAGTCGACTTCGCTGGCGGCCCTGATCGACTACCGCAATCGCAACAGCGGCGGACACATCATCACCATCGAGGATCCGGTGGAGTACGTGCACCGGCACAAGAAGTCGATCATCAACCAGCGGGAGGTGGGTGTGGATACGCGCAGTTTCCACGCGGCGCTGAAAAATACCCTGCGGCAGGCGCCGGACGTGATCCTGATCGGCGAAATCCGTGACCGCGAAACCATGGAGCACGCCCTGGCCTTTGCTGATACCGGGCACCTGGCGATCTCCACCCTGCATGCCAACAACGCCAACCAGGCGCTGGATCGGATCATCAATTTCTTCCCCGAGGATCGTCGGCCGCAGCTGCTCAACGATCTGGGCAACAACCTCAAGGCCTTTGTCTCCCAGCGCCTGGTGAAGACCACTGACGGCAAGCGCCGGGCAGCTGTCGAAGTGCTGCTCGGTACGCCGACCATCCGCGATCTGATCAAGCGCAACGAGTTTGCCGAGATCAAGGAAATCATGGAGAAATCCAAGAACCTCGGCATGCAGACCTTCGACCAAGCGCTGATCGACCTGGTGAACGAAGGGGCCATTGACGAGGAGGAGGCGGTCAAGAACGCCGACTCGGCGAACAACGTACGCCTCAAGCTCAAGCTCTATCGCGAGAATCCAGCTGTTGCAACGCCCGTGGCGCGGGCCGCACCGGCGGCTGAGGTAAGCCCACCGAAGGTTGCCGAAGCCGCAGACTGGGGGCTGGAACTGAAGCTGGAAGACATCGAAGTGGAAACGCCACCCGAGGATCCGGGCCGCCGCGGCATCTGAACCAGGTGGAATCACTGTATGGGCAAAATTGCGGCGCGCTGTGCATGGTGTGCATTGATCGATAACCGTAGATTCTTTGCTGGTTTGAATCCCAGGAGCGGGGCATGCGCGTAGCCATACTGACATTCGATGGTTTCAACGAACTCGATTCTTTTATTGCCAGCGCGTTGTTCAACCGTCTGCGCGAGCGTGGCTGGCAGGCGCAGATCACCTGCCCGAGTGAACAGGTCACGTCTATGAACGGCGTGCTGATTCAGGCTCAGCAGCCGCTCGAATTCGCGCGCGAAGCAGATGTAGTGCTTTTCGGAAGCGGCATAAAGACCCGCGAGGTAGCACAAGACTCACGCACACTTGAGCGCCTACAGCTTGATCCGCGCAGGCAACTTATCGGTGCCCAGTGCTCAGGCGCTTTGCTCATGGCAAAGCTCGGTATGTTGCGAGGGTTGCCCGCTTGCACTGATTTGACCACCAAGCCCTGGGTGATTGAGGCAGGCGTTGAAGTCCTTGACCAGCCCTTCTTTGCCCGTGGCAACCTGGCCACTGCGGGCGGCTGCTTGGCTGCGCCATATCTGGCCGCCTGGGCCATCACCCGGCTCGCTGGCGAGCAGGTCAGTTCGGAAGTTCTGCACTATGTAGCGCCAGTCGGGGAGAAGGAAGCATTCGTCGAGCGGGCACTGAAAGTGATCCGCCCATATTTGCTGGAGGCCATTGCTTAAGGCCGCTTACGCTTCTCGTGGGTTTCTATGATCTTCAGCAGATCTTCCACTGTGCTTTCGAGGTAGCGCCCGGCACGGTAGTCCGCCTTGCTCGCTTCGCCGCCGTCGATAACCGCCTGGGGCTGTTCGACGAAGCGGCCGATCGGCTCGAAACGTTCGTCGAGCACCACCACCAGCGGAATCGGTATGCGCTCCAGACCCAGGCGCTCTTTTAGCCCGTGCTCGGCACGGCCCTTGGAGATGATTGCCAGGGCCACGCGAGGCTGTAAACGCTGCAGGTGATCCATGGCCGTGAGGTTGAGCTGGCAGTCCGGGCACCACATCTCGCCGGCTGCTAGCAGGTGATAGCGACTTTCCACAGTCTGCAGTCGTTGGTGTGTTTCGGCGCTCAAGGCGCCTTCGCTACTCAGCAGTTCTTGTGCCCTTTGCACGGCGGCGATTTCGGCGGGTAGGCCGTGGCTGACGAAGGCATCGAAACCTTCGCCGATGGCGAACAGCGCCTGGTAGGAAGTCATGCTGAGTTCTCGTGCAGGGTGGCAGGGCAGTCCAGCAGAAAATCCGCGGTGCGGCAATCGCTGATCGTTTTAGCGCGTGGGTGCGTAGCGCTCGGTGATGCGCTGCAGGCTGCCATCGCGACGCATGCTCTCGAGGGCGTCGTGGACGGTACTGACCAGTTTCTGGTCGCATTGCAGCGAGCAGGCGATGTACATGTCCAGCGGTGCCAGCGGTGCGCTCATCGCCAGCTCGGGGCCACTGTCCCACTGGTGGCGGCCTTCCAGTACGGTGGTGAACCAGGCGTCGACACGTCCTCGCCTGACCAACTGGATCGGCCTGTCACCGAGCTTGAGTACATAGAGCTGGTTGTCGGTGAAACCGTTGCGTCTGAGCAGCTCTTCCTGCGCGGAGCCCAGGCCGACGGCAACCAGCCGATAACGTTGGCGCGCTTCCTCCAGGCTAGCGACCGGGTTGTCGAGGGTAAAGAAGGCGCGGTAGAGGGGCTGGATATTGGCCACCCAGGTGAAGTGTTCCTCCCGTGCTGGTGTGCGCGAGAGTGGCACGATCATCACGTCGCGCGATTCCTGCGTGCGTTTCTGTGCCCTCGGCCACGGGACATTCTCGACCACGGGGTTATAGCCGGCCCGCTGCAGCGCCATGATGGCGATGTCACCGGTAATCCCATTGCCGTCGTCGCCATGCAGAGCCAAAGGCGCAGCGTCCGGCATATAAAGCTGGATATCGCGCAGCTCGGCAGCTAGCGAGCAGGGCAGCAGCAATGACAGCAGGCAGGCGATCAGGCGCAACACGAGCATTCCTTGGCGGTATATCGCGAGTATAGAAGTTGTTTGGATGGATATCCGTGAACATTTCCGGGGGCTTGATGGAGCGTTCGAGCAGGCTGCGTCGCTGCCTTGGTCGACTCATCTGTTACCTGGTTCCGGGGATCTCCCGGCCCTCAGGGCCGGGAGACAGCTGCGTTCAGCTTTGCAGTTCCGGCAGGTCGCGATAGAACTCCAACGCCTGTGGGTTGGCCAGCGCGTCGGTATTCTTAACCGGTTGGCCGTGCACCACGTTGCGTACCGCCAGTTCGACGATCTTGCCGCTGATGGTGCGCGGAATGTCCGCCACCGCGACGATCCGCGCCGGTACATGGCGCGGCGTGGTATTGGCGCGGATCACCTGGCAGATCTGTTTCTGCAGCGTATCGTCGAGCTGCACGCCGTCGCGCAGGCGCACGAACAGCACCACACGCACATCGCCGTCCCATTGCTGGCCGATGGCGATGGACTCCAGCACCTGCTCGACCTTTTCCACCTGGCGGTAGATCTCGGCGGTGCCGATGCGTACGCCGCCGGGGTTGAGCACGGCATCCGAGCGACCATGAATGATCAGCCCGCCATGGGGCGTCTGCTCGGCATAGTCGCCGTGGGCCCAGATGCCTGGGAAGGTATCGAAATAGGCGCTGCGGAATTTCTCGCCATCGGCATCGTTCCAGAAGCCCACCGGCATGGAAGGGAAGTGCCGGGCGCAGACCAGCTCGCCCTTGTCACCGGTCACTGCCTTGCCTTCGTCGTCCCAGACCTGTACGTCCATGCCCAGCCCCTTGCACTGGATCTCGCCGCGGTACACCGGGGAAACCGGATTGCCCAGGGCGAAGCAGGAGACGATATCGGTGCCGCCGGAGATGGAGGACAGGCAGACATCAGCCTTGATGTCGCGGTACACGTAATCGAAGCTCTCGTGGGCCAGTGGTGAGCCCGTGGAGAGTATTGCCTTCAGGCGCTGCAGGCGATGGCTCTCACGGGGTTTGGCGCCGGCTTTTTCCAGCGCTGCGATGAACTTGGCGCTGGTACCGAAAATACTGATGTCCTCGGCGTCGATCAGGTCGATCAGGCGATTGGCATTCGGGTGGAACGGCGAGCCGTCATACAGCACCAGCGTGGCACCCAGCGCCAGGCCGGAGACCAGCCAGTTCCACATCATCCAGCCGCAGGTGGTGTAGTAGAACAGCGGGTCGTCGGCCGTCAGGTCGCTGTGCAGACCCAGCTCCTTGACGTGCTGCAGCAGGGTGCCACCGGCGCCATGGACGATGCACTTGGGTACTCCGGTGGTGCCGCTGGAATAGAGGATGTACAGCGGCTGTTCGAAGGGCACGGGCGTGAACTGCGGCTCGCCCTCGGCACGGTAGAAATCCTCCCAGCGCTCGACGTTGGCCTGGGTCTGGAAATCACCGGGTTGAGTGTTCGGATTGGCGTAGGGCACCACCACCAACTGCTGCAGGGTGGGCAGGTGCGAGAGGATTTCATTGAGCTTGCCGGTCAGGTTCAGCGTCTTGCCGGCGTAGCGATAACCGGCACAGGCGATCAGCACCTTGGGTTCGATCTGGCCGAAGCGGTCGATCACTCCTTGGGTGCCGAAGTCCGGTGAACAGCTCGACCATGTTGCGCCCAGGCTGGCAGTGGCGAGCATGCCGACCAGGGTCTGCCAGGTATTGGGCATGAACGCCGCGACCCGGTCGCCAATCCCCACACCAGCATCCTGCAGACTGCGTTGCAGGCCGGCGACGTGCGCGGCCAGTTGCGCGTAACTCAGTTGCTCGCGGCCGCCGTCTTCGGCTACTGCGACGATGGCCGGGTGCTCGTCGCGGCGGCGCAGCAGATTCTCGGCGAAGTTCAGGGTGGCGCCCGGAAACCAGTGGCCGCTGGGCATGGCCGGGCCTTCTTCGAGTACTGCGCGCGGTTGCTGGCTGAAGCGAATATCGAAGACATCGACGATGGCCTGCCAGAACGCTTCGCGCTCGCTCACGCTCCAGGCGTGCAGCGCCGGGTAGTCGGCCAGGTTCAGGCCGTGGCGGCTGTTCACGAAGCGGCGAAATGCATCCATGCGTGTGTCGGCGATGCGTTCGGAGGAGGGCGTCCAGAGGGGTGCGTTCATCAATACGTCCAATCAGGCAAGAAAGTAGAAGCAGCCGGCAATCACCAGGCCAGAGTAAATAAGGGCGATCAGGCAGTAACCCATGATGTCTCGTGCGCCGAGGCCGACGATACCAAGCAAGGGCAGGGCCCAGAACGGTTGGATCATGTTCGTCCAGGCGTCGCCCCAGGCAATCGCCATGGCCGTGACCGCGGGTGAGACACCCAGTGCCTGGCCGGCGGGCAGCATGATCGGCCCTTGCACGGCCCACTGGCCGCCACCGGACGGTACGAATACGTTCACCACGCCAGCGCTCAGGAAGGCCAGCAGCGGGAAGCTATCTGCCGAGGAGCCCTCGATGAACAGTTGGCTGATTTGCCCAGCCAGCGACACGCCGTCGGCATTGGCGCCCGTCATCATGCCCATGATCCCCGCGTAGAAGGGGAACAACAGAACGATGCCGCCGATGCCGCGCACGCTGATGTCCACGGCGCGCATGTAGCGTTCGGGGGAGCCATGCAGCAATAAACCGAGGAACAGGAAGATGCCGATGACGGTATTGAGGTCGAGCACGAAGCCCTTACCAATGAAGTGCCCGGCGTAATACACGGCAGCCATGGCCACCAGCGCGAGGCCGAGCAGACGGCTGTCATCGAGGCGTTGGGCGGGTGTATCACGCGCGGGCAGCTCGCCTTCCTGTTCGGTCAGCAAGGCCGGATCCGCTACTTTGCTGTGCTCTGGGCTGGGGTGCATCGCGCGGTTGAGCAGCGGTAGACCGATCAGCAGCAAGGCGATGATGGTCATGTTCAGTGGGGTGAACAGGGTCATCTCGATGCCAATGGGGCTGGTGATTACCCCACCACTGACTTTGACGACGTCGGCACCGCCGCCGGCCAGCGCCAGCGGAATCGAACCCGACAGGCCGCCATGCCAGACCAGAAAGCCGGTGTAGGCCGAGGCTACCAGCAGCGGGTAATCGACGCCCTTGACCTGGCGTGCGAGGGCACGGGCCATCACTGCACCGATCACCAGGCCAAACCCCCAGTTGATCCAGCAACCGAGCAGGGCGATCAGGGTAATCATCACGATGGCCTGAGTGGGGCTGCGCGGAATGGCCGCGAGTCGGTCAAGCAGGCGGCGTAAGGGCGGCGCGCTGGCCAATGCATGGCCGGTGACAAATACCAATGCCATCTGCATGGCGAACGCCAACAGCGTCCAGAACCCGGCGTTCCAGTGGTTGACCATGGTCGGCAGAGCCTGCTGGGTACTGAACATCGCCAAGGCCAGCACGAACAGACTGAGCAACGCGGAGAACACGAACGGTGAAGGCAGGTAGCGCTGGACGAGCTGTACGCTCCAGTGAGTCATTTGGGCGAACATGGGCGTTTCCTTTTTATTGTTGTGGGGTGTTGTAAGTGTTTAGCGGGCTAGCCATCCCCCGTCCATATTCCAGGCTGCACCACGCACCTGAATGGCGGCATCGCTGCAGAGGAACACGGCCAGTTCGCCGAGTTGCTCGGGGGTGACGAAATCCAGTGACGGTTGTTTCTCGCTCAGCAGTTCCGTGCGGGCACGGGCGCTGTCACCGTCGACGGTGCGGTCGTCGATCTGTTTCTGTACCAGCGGGGTCAGCACCCAGCCGGGGCAGATGGCGTTACAGGTGATACCTTTGGTGGCGGTTTCCAGCGCCACACTTTTGGTCAGGCCAATCAGGCCATGTTTGGCAGCTACATATGCACTTTTACCGGCCGAAGCGGCCAAGCCGTGGGCTGAGGCGATATTGATGATCCGCCCCCAATTGCGTTCGCGCATGCTTGGTATGACCAGGCGTGTGGTGTGGAAGGCCGCGGTGAGGTTGATCGCGATGATCGCGTCCCAGCGTTCTACCGGAAAGTCTTCAACCTGTGCGACATGCTGGATGCCGGCGTTGTTGACCAGAATGTCGACGCCGGCAAAGGCACTATTGGCGTATTCGATCAGCGCCTCGATTTCCTCGGGCTTGCTCATGTCCGCCGGGTGATGTTCGGCGCGAACCCCGCGGGCGCGCACGGCAGCGAGGGCCGCTGCGCTGTCACCGAAACCGTTGAGCACTAAGTCGGCGCCTGCCTCGGCCAGCTTCAACGCGATACCCAATCCAATGCCGCTGGTGGAGCCGGTGACCAGTGCGGTCTTGCCTTGCAGATTCATACGAACTCCTCACGCGCGCGGCTCCTTGTCAGCACCGCGCGCCTCATGAAAATTAGACGATGCCGGTGCTGTAGAAGACGCCAATGACGAAAAACACTGCCAGGGTCTTGATGATCGTTATGCCGAAAATATCCTTGTAGGCTTCGCGGTGGGTCAGCCCGGTGACCGCCAGCAGGGTGATCACCGCGCCGTTGTGGGGCAGGGTGTCCATGCCGCCGCTGGCCATGGAGGCGACGCGGTGCATGACGTCCAGCGGAATGTTGGCGGCGTTGGCGGCGGCGATGAAGCTGTCGGACATGGCCGCCAGGGCGATACTCATGCCCCCTGACGCCGAGCCGGTGATGCCGGCCAGCAGGGTGACCGTCACCGCTTCGTTGACCAGCGGATCAGGGATGCCCTTGAGCGCGTCGGCGAGGATCAGGAAGCCTGGCAGCGATGCGATCACTGCGCCGAAGCCGTACTCCGATGCGGTATTCATCGCGGCCAGCAGCGAGCCACCCACCGCGCTCTTGGTGCCTTCGGCGAGCTTCTCGCGAATGACTCCGAAGGCGCTGACCAGCACCATCAGGATGCCCAACAACAGCGCCGCCTGCACCGCCCAGATGGCGGTCAGCTTGCTGACATCGGTCTGCAGCGGAGCCGCCATGCCGGCCAGTTGCAGGCTGTGGGTCTTGCCGTAGAACTCGGGAATCCAGTGGGTGAACAACAGGTTGGCCACGCCCACCAGGATCAGCGGCGCGATGGCCAGCCATGGGCTGGGCAGCTTGATGTCGTCCGGGGTTTCCGGCTCGTTGCGCAGGTCGGTGCCGTAGCCCTCGCCAGCCCGCAAGGCCTTGCCCAGTTGCCGACGCAGATAGAGCATGCCGACGCCCAGTACGAACAGGCTGCCGATCAGCCCCAGCCAGGGCGCGGCCCAAGCAGTGGTGTTGAAGAAGGTGGTGGGGATGATGTTCTGGATCTGCGGTGTGCCGGGCAGGGCGTCCATGGTGAAGCTGAACGCCCCGAGGGCGATGGTCGCAGGAATCAGCCGCTTGGGAATGTTGCTCTGGCGGAACATCTCGGCAGCGAACGGGTAGACCGCGAATACCACCACGAACAGCGACACGCCGCCGTAGGTGAGCAGGGCGCAGACCAGCACGATCACCAGCATCGCCTGGCCGGTGCCGAACAGACGGATGGCGGCCGCCACGATGGAGCGCGAGAACCCGGACAGCTCGATCAGTTTGCCGAACACGGCACCGAGCAGGAACACCGGAAAATAGAGTTTGATGAAGCCTACCATCTTCTCCATGAACACCCCGGTGAAGGCGGGCGCCACGGCGCTGGGATCGGTGAGCAGCACGGCACCGAGAGCGGCGATGGGAGCGAAGAGGATGACGCTGTAGCCACGGTAGGCGGCCAGCATCAGTAGAGCCAGTGCAGCGAGGGCGATGATGACACTCATCGTCTATCTCCTGACCCTGCAGCACGGCGAATCGAGAGGCTGCCGTAGCCTTCGAGTAACTCGCACAGGCGCTGTGGGCGCTTTTGTTTTTGTTGTCGGCGGCGGGTGGGCCCGCGGCTGACTCATAGCGAGTTCTATGCCAGGTTTATAAGCTGTTGAATTTAAAATACTTTATTTTTTACTAAGGTACGCTGCCTGCGGTTAGTCCCATTTTCGGGATGAAAATCGGACTTCGTGCCTTCCTTGCCTGCTTCATGCGCCTGTCCCAAAAACGGGATTAGTCCCGAAATCAGGACGAAAGGCCCAGTTCGAGCATTTTCCGGTACAGGGTGGAGCGGCCCAGGCCCAGGCGTTGCGCAGCTTGCGGCACATCTCCAGCAGTGGCGGCCAGGGCCTTGCGGATCAGTTCGCGCTCGAAGCCGGCACGGGCCTTGTGGAAGTCTTCGACCTGAGCGTCATCCGCAATCAGGTCGTTTGCTTCGGGCACCGCATGCAGCGTACCGATTGCTGCTGCCACCGCCGCGCGGTCGAGCAGCGTTTCGTCGCTGAGCAGGCAGGCGCGTTCCAGCACGTTGTGCAGTTCACGGACGTTGCCGGGCCAGGCATGCCGAGCGAGCAGGGCCATGGCCTCGGGGTGCAGGTCGTGGCGCCCCTGCAGCGCGTCGAAGATCGCTTCACAGAGTGCAGGCAGGTCTTCCAAGCGTTCGCGCAACGGCGGCACGGCAATGGTCAGCACGTTGAGGCGGTAGTACAGGTCGGCCCGGAACGTTCCTTTGCGTACCGCTGCCTCCAGGTCGATGGAGGTAGCAGCGATCAGCCTGACATCGCTGCGCAGCACTTCGTTGGAGCCCACCGGTTCGAACTCCTTCTCCTGCAGTACGCGCAGCAGCTTGCTCTGCAGTGGCAGCGGCATGTCGCCGATTTCGTCGAGAAACAGCGTACCGCCGTGGGCGATCTGCAGCTTGCCAGCACGGCCTTTGCGATCGGCGCCGGTGAAGGCGCCAGGTGCGGTACCGAAGAATTCCGTTTCGAGCAGGGTTTCCGGAATCGCCGCGGTGTTCAGGCTGACGAAGGGTTTGCTGGCCCGCGGCGACGCATTGTGGATGGCATGGGCGAGCAGCTCCTTGCCGGTGCCGGTTTCGCCCAGCAGCAATACCGCCGAATCGCTGGTCGCGCTACGCCTGGCCAAGCGCTTGACCTCCAGGCTGCGGGCGCTGGTGCCGATGAAATGGGCGAAGCTGTACTTGGCCTGGCGGGACTTGAGTTGCGAGCGCGTGGAGGCCAGTTCCTGCTGCATCGCCTGGTAGCGCGCCAGTAGCGGCGACAGTGATTGCAGCTCATCGAACAGCGCGAAGCCGATGGCGCCGATCACCTCGCCGGCATCGTCATGGATGGGCAGGCGCATGACCACCAGCGGTTCGCGCGGGGTGTCCATCATGTCCAGCAGGATCGGCCGGCCGCTCTTCACCACATCGCGCAGCAGGCTGCCGGGAATCACGCTTTCGCAGGGTCTGCCGATGGCTTCGCTGGCGTGCCCGAGACCGAAGCGCTGGGCGTAGCGCTCGTTGATCCACACGATGCGCGCATCACGGTCGACGATGATGGTGCCTTCGCTGGACTGCTCGAAGATCTCGAACAGCGAGTGAATGGCCAGTTGGCGGACGTAGGGGTAATTGCCGAGGTCGTTCATGGCGCTCATCGTGGCAGATGCAGAGCGCGGATCATAAACCAGATGGTCGCGAGGACGGGCAGGCGTGGCACGCAGGGCGCACCACGCTTTTCACTCAGAACGTGTTCACGATCTAGCGAGCTAGAGCCATGCAAGGCGAAAACAGGCGAGGAAGCGGAGTTTACTGGTGTAAATGAGCATTCCGAGCCTGTTTTTAACGCGGTAGGGCCGACGCGCAGCAGATCATGAACAGGTTCTCAGGAGGCGTCGGCGGCCTTGCGCGGGGCTTTGGTGGCAGTGGTTTCGATCAAGCCATCGGCACGGAACATGGCCTTGATGCCACGCACCGCCTGGCGGATACGATCCTGGTTCTCGATCAGGGCGAAGCGCACATGGTCGTCGCCGTAATCACC
This sequence comes from Pseudomonas sp. PME37.24/006, assembly GCF_055556635.1. Taxonomy (NCBI): domain Bacteria; kingdom Pseudomonadati; phylum Pseudomonadota; class Gammaproteobacteria; order Pseudomonadales; family Pseudomonadaceae; genus Pseudomonas; species Pseudomonas sp. PME37.24/006. The sequence continues at coordinate 440,107 of NZ_JBVHNL010000002.1, read as the reverse complement.
GAAACCGATGCCCGGCGACACGCAGACCTTGGCTTCGGCCAGCAGCTTCTTGGCGAACTCCAGGGAGCCAAGCTGCGCGTAGGCCTCGGGAATCTTCGCCCACACGTACATCGAGGCCTTGGGGTTCTCGACCATCCAGCCCAGCTCGTGCAGGCCCTTGACCAGCACGTTGCGGCGCTGGCGATACTGCTCGGCAATATCCAGCACGCACTGCTGGTCGCCTTCCAGCGCAGCGATGGCCGCGACCTGCAGCGGTGTGAAGGTGCCGTAGTCGTGGTAGCTCTTGATCCGCCCCAGGGCGTTGACCAGCTCCGGGTTGCCGACCATGAAGCCGATCCGCCAGCCGGCCATGTTGTAACTCTTGGACAGGGTGAAGAACTCCACGGCGATGTCCTTGGCGCCTGGTACCTGCATGATCGACGGGGCTTTCCAGCCGTCATAGACGATGTCGGCGTACGCCAGGTCGTGGATCACCAGCACGTTGTACTGCTTGGCCAGGGCCACCACGCGCTCGAAGAAGTCCAGCTCCACGCACTGCGCGGTGGGGTTGGAGGGGAAGCCCAGGATCATCATCTTCGGCTTGGGGATACTCTCGCGGATCGCCCGTTCCAGCTCGATGAAGAAGTCCACGCCAGGCACCAGTGGCACTGAACGCACCTGGGCGCCGGCGATCACTGCACCGTAGATATGAATCGGGTAGCTGGGGTTGGGCACCAGCACGGTATCGCCATGATCCAGGGTGGCTAGCATCAGATGCGCCAGGCCTTCCTTGGAACCGATGGTGACGATGGCTTCGCTTTCCGGGTCGATGTCGACCTGATAGCGATCCTGGTACCAGCGCGAGATCGCCCGGCGCAGGCGCGGGATACCACGGGAGGTGGAGTAGCCATGGGTGTCTTCACGCTGAGCGACCTGCACCAGCTTTTCCACGATATGCGGCGGCGTCGCGCCATCGGGGTTGCCCATGCTCAGGTCGATGATGTCCTCGCCACGGCGGCGAGCGGCCATCTTCAGTTCAGCGGTGATGTTGAAAACGTAGGGGGGGAGACGATCGATGCGCGCAAAGCGGCGCGGAGCTTGGTCAGCCATGCTTTCCTCGGAGAACGTAAGCGCCCGGAACCGTCCGAGCGACGTAGGCCACTGCGGTGGCCTGGGCGGACAATAATCTCAGCCGCAGGCTTTGTCGAGAGGCTCTGCACAAACAATCGCGTGCTTTGCACCAGTCGCCCGTGGCCGGCATGAAACGATATCCTTGGCCACGACTCGAACACCGATGCTCACCCTCAGGCAGAGTAAGTCGGCGTCACATCACAACAAACAGAGAGCCGTCATCGAGATGAATCACGGATATATTGCCATGGGCCTGTTCACCGCCAGCCTGGCTTTGTCACTTCCTGCCGTTGCCATGTCCGAGCAGGCGTTTCAGGCCCGCGCCGCTGAAGTGTTCAAGCCGCTGATGGCACAGTACGACGTTGCGGGTCTGGCTGTCGGCGTGACCTGGAAGGGCAAGCATTATGTGTACACCCAAGGTATGGCGGACCGGGCAGCAGCGATTCCGGTCGACTCCGCCACACTGTTCGAGCTGGGTTCGCTGAGCAAGACCTTCAACGTTACCCTGGCGGCACTTGCGCAGCAGCGTTCGCTGTTGTCCCTCGATGACCGGGTGGCGAAGCATATCCCCGAGCTGGACAAACGACCGTTCGGCGCCCTGAGCCTGATGGATCTGGCCACCCACCAGAGCAGCGGCCTGCCATTGCAGCCGCCGGATGAGGCCAAAGACGACGTCAGCCTGATAACCTGGTTGAAACAATGGCAGCCGGTGGCCGGCAGTGGCCATGAGCGCTCTTACTCCAACGTCAGTATCGGCATGCTTGGGCGGATCTCGGCTCAGGCATTCGGGCAGCCCTATGCCCAAGCGCTTCACGACAACGTACTGCAGCCTCTGGCGCTTCAGCATACTTACGTCGAAGTGCCTACTACGCAGATGAAGCATTACGCCTATGGCTACGCGCGTGACAACAACGCGGCGATTCGGGTCAATCCAGGCATGCTCGATGCCGAAGCTTACGGCTTGAAGTCGGATATCGACGACATGCTGCGCTTCGTCGATATCAACCTGGGCGCAGTCGCGATCCCTGAACAGCTTTCCGCCGCCATACAAGCGACGCATCAGGGCGTCACTCGAACATCCGAGTTCACCCAGGCGATGATCTGGGAGCGCTACCCATGGCCGGTTTCCCGTGCGGAGCTGTTAGCCGGCAACGCACCGGCCCTGGCCCTGGAAAGTCAGCCTGCCAGCCGCTTGAGCGACAGAGACACCTCCGATCAGGGCGTACTGTTCAGCAAGACCGGCTCGACCAATGGTTTTGGCGGTTATGTCGCTTTCATCCCCGATGAAGAGATCGGCCTGGTTCTGCTGGCCAACCGCAACGTGCCGTTGGAACCTCGTGTAGATGCGGCCTTCACGCTGCTTCAGCAGGTGTTGAAAGACGAGCGCTAACGTCATGCTCGTATGGCTCAGGCATTTTTCAGGCGCAGCAGCAGGGTGATGAGGGTTTCGATATCCGCATCCGTGGTGCGCCAGGAGCTCACACTCAGGCGGAAGGCCGGTCGACCCTGCCAGACGGTGGCGCCGAACCAGACTGCGCCTGAGTCCTGCGCTGCCTTGAGAATCGCAGCGGTTTGCTCGTCCGAGTCGGCGCGCACCAGCACCTGATTGAGCCGCACCCGGTTGAGTACCTGATAGCCACTGTCACGCAGCGCTTCTGCAACGCGCCCGGCCTGACGGATATGGCGGTCGATCATTTCGCGCAAGCCGTCGCGGCCGAGGCTGGCCAGCGCCGCCCAGATCGCCACGCCGCGCGCGCGCCGGGAAAACTCCAGGGTCAGATTCTTCTGCGAATCCTTCGAGGCCATGGCATAGGCTGCATCGCTGTTCATCGCCGCAGCCAGGGCATCGCCATCGCGACAGATGGCCATGGCGCTGTCGTACGGAGTGTTCAGCCATTTGTGGCCGTCGGTGGTCCAGCTGTCGGCTTGTTCGATGCCTTCGGCTAGCCCAGCCGACGAAGAGGCTCGTGCCCACAGGCCGAATGCGCCGTCGACATGCACCCAGGCACCGGCGGCCTTGGCACGGGGAATCAGTTCGGCGAAGCGGTCGAACTCGCCGGTGTTGACCTCGCCGGCCTGAAGGATCAGCAGGGTGTGGTCATCCAGCTCCGGGAGCCTGGCCGGATCGATGCGGCCATGTTCGTCGACCGGCGCCAGTTGCAGGCGACGCATTCCGAAACCGAGCACGCGCAAGGCCTTTTTCACCGTGATGTGGGCGGTTTCGGAGATCACCGCGCGAATCTCCGGGGCGCCGATCAAACCGTCCTGATCGAAGTCCCAGCCTAGCTTCGCCAGCAACTGGCGGCGTGCTGCGGACAGGCAGGCGAGGGTACAGGCCGTTGCGCTGGTACCGAAGCCGACGGCACTCTCGGTCGGCAGGCCGAGCGCCTCGCAGACCCAGCGGGCTGCGACCTTCTCCAGCTTGTCGGCAACTGGGGAGCCGTCGAATGACGACGCGCACTGATCCCACGCCAGCACCATGCGCTCGGCGGCTGCGGCGGCAGGCAGAGTGGCGCCGATCACGAAACCGAAATAGCGCGGGCCGTTGCTGGTGACGGTGGCGGGCGTGCCCAGTTCGTCGAGCTTGTGTAGCACCTGCTCGGCAAGACTTCCGGTGGTTGGTAGAGGCTGGTCGAAGCCGTCCAGCGCAGCGATGGCGCTTTCCAGCGGGTAGACCCGGCGTTGCCCGATACTGTCGTAATAGGCGAGGGCGCGACGATCGGCGTCGGCCAGTAAAGCGCGTTCATCGGTGTGCATGAGGCTGTTCTCGGCAGGGAAATTCGATGGCTAACCCTAACCGAGCGAGCTGTTTTGCCGGCAGATACAGCCTTCTGGTGCTTTTCCCCTACAGTCGACCGGCCAGTACAGCTGTATCCGGTACAGTTGCCGCCGAGTGTCCGACGTTTCTGCGGTGGTACTGCGTTTTCCTACGCGCATAAAAAAGCCCCGCACCAGGCGGGGCTCTCTAACGCAGGTGAAGCCTTAAGCTTGAACGACCGGGATGTTCGCGTTGGCCGCTGCTTCGCGGAACTCGGCGATCTGGTCGAAGCTCAGGTAGCGATAGATGTCGGCAGCCATGCTGTCGATATTCTTCGCGTATTCCATGTACTCCTCGACGGTCGGCAGCTTGCCCAGGATGGACGCGACAGCGGCCAGCTCGGCAGAAGCCAGGTACACGTTGGCACCATCACCCAGGCGGTTCGGGAAGTTACGGGTCGACGTCGACACAACGGTCGAATTCGGCTCGACACGTGCCTGGTTACCCATGCACAGCGAGCAGCCCGGCATTTCCATGCGCGCGCCGGCCTTGCCGTAGATGCCGTAGTAGCCCTCTTCGGTCAGTTGGTGAGCGTCCATCTTGGTCGGCGGCGACAGCCACAGACGGGTAGGCAGCTGACCCTTGACCTGATCCAGCAGCTTACCGGCAGCGCGGAAGTGACCGATGTTGGTCATGCACGAGCCGATGAACACTTCGTCGATCTTCTCGCCCTGAACGGTCGACAGCAGGCGCGCGTCGTCCGGGTCGTTAGGTGCGCAGAGAACGGGCTCCTTGATATCGGCCAAGTCGATTTCGACGATTTCGGCGTACTCGGCGTCCTTGTCTGCGCTGAGCAGCACAGGGTTGGCCAACCAGGCTTCCATCGCTTGAGCGCGACGCTCCATGGTGCGCGCATCGCCGTAGCCTTCGCTGATCATCCAGCGCAGCAGGGTGATGTTCGACTTCAGGTATTCGGCAATGGCTTTTTCCGGCAGCTTGATGGTGCAACCTGCAGCGGAACGCTCGGCAGAGGCGTCGGACAGCTCGAACGCCTGCTCGACGGTCAAGTCGTCCAGGCCTTCGATTTCCAGGATGCGGCCGGAGAAGGCGTTGATCTTGCCTTTCTTCTCGACGGTCAGCAGACCTTGCTGGATGCCGTAGTAAGGGATGGCATGTACCAGGTCACGCAGGGTGATGCCCGGTTGCAGCTTGCCCTTGAAACGCACCAGAACCGACTCTGGCATATCCAGCGGCATAACGCCGGTGGCTGCGGCGAAGGCGACCAGGCCCGAACCGGCCGGGAAGGAGATGCCGATCGGGAAGCGGGTGTGCGAGTCACCACCGGTGCCGACGGTGTCCGGCAGCAGCATGCGGTTCAGCCAGCTGTGGATGATGCCGTCGCCAGGACGCAGCGACACGCCGCCACGGGTGCGGATGAAATCCGGCAGGGTGTGGTGGGTGGTGACGTCGATCGGCTTCGGATAGGCCGCGGTGTGGCAGAACGACTGCATCACCAGGTCAGCGGAGAAGCCCAGGCAAGCCAGGTCTTTCAGCTCGTCGCGGGTCATCGGGCCAGTGGTGTCCTGGGAACCGACGGTGGTCATCTTCGGCTCGCAGTAGGTGCCCGGACGAACACCTTTGTCTTCCGGCAGTCCGCAGGCCTTGCCGACCATCTTCTGTGCCAGGGTGTAGCCCTTGCCAGTGTCGACCGGCGCTTCTGGCAGCTTGAACAGGTCGGTGGGGCCCAGACCCAGCTCGGCACGTGCTTTTTCGGTCAGGCCACGGCCGACGATCAGCGGGATACGGCCGCCAGCGCGAACTTCGTCGAGCAGAACCGGGGTCTTCATTTCGAAGGTGGTGATGACGTCGTCAGTACCATGCTTGCAAACTTTGCCAGCGTGCGGGTACAGGTCGATCACGTCGCCCATGTTGATGTTCGAGACATCGAATTCGATCGGCAGAGCACCGGCGTCTTCCATGGTGTTGTAGAAGATCGGCGCGATCTTGGAGCCGAAGCAGAAACCGCCAGCACGCTTGTTAGGCACGTACGGAATGTCGTCGCCGAAGAACCACAGCACCGAGTTGGTGGCGGATTTACGCGAGGAACCGGTACCGACCACGTCACCGACGTAGGCAACCGGGAAGCCGTCGCCGTACATCTGGGCGATTTGCTTCATCGGGCCGATGGAGCCTTGTACGTCAGGCACGATGCCGTCGCGGGCCATTTTCAGCATGGCCAGGGCGTGCAACGGGATGTCCGGACGCGACCAGGCATCCGGAGCGGGCGACAGGTCGTCGGTGTTGGTTTCGCCGGTTACCTTGAAAACCCGCAGGCTGATCTTGTCGGCCAGGGTTGGACGCTTCTTGAACCATTCGCCATCGGCCCAGGATTGCAGTACGCCTTGAGCGTGGACATTGCCTGCTTTGGCTTTTTCGGCAACGTCGTGGAACGCGTCGAACATCAGCAGGGTGTGTTTGAGCTGTTCAGCTGCGATGGCGGCCAGTTCGGCGTCATCCAGCAACTCGACCAGGGTCGCGATGTTGTAGCCGCCCTGCATGGTGCCGAGCAGTTCGGTTGCGCGCTTCTTGTCGAGCAGGGGGGAAGTGGCTTCGCCTTTGGCGATAGCGGAGAGGAAGCCGGCTTTAACATAGGCCGCTTCGTCGACGCCTGGCGGCACGCGATTGGTGATCAGGTCGAGGAGGAATTCTTCTTCGCCGGCCGGCGGGTTCTTCAGCAGGTCAACGAGACCAGCGGTTTGTTCGGCGTTTAGCGGCTGGGGCACGATACCCTGGGCGGCACGCTCTGCTACGTGTTTGCGGTAGGCTTCAAGCACAGTTATTACCCTCATCAGTGGTCCCAAATAGGGTGTCCGGGACGCATGCAGGAACGCATTAAACACATCCGCAGCTCAGCCTCATGGGCTGTGCGCGATGGTTTCAATGCTTCCATCCGGAAGCTGCTTTCAAAGTTTTACGCCGGCAGGACGGGGCTGATGAGGGGCTGGCATGGCCGGGGGATGACCATGCCAACATCGACCTGCAGGATCGACTGTGCTCGTGACGCTTTGAAAACAGCTTCCAACGGACATTGGCGCCTTTCGCAAGGCGCGCTGATTCTAGCGGAATACTGGAGCAAAGTTAAGCGAAAGACCCATCATCCTCTGGGGTGTTCCGTATTAGACAAAGGGCTAAGATGTCCCCTTAACAGTCCTGTGTATCGATGTAACGCATGTCCAATCAACCTATCAAGACGCCTTGTGTCGGCCTGTGCTCTACGGTCTTCGGTGATTCCGTGTGCCGCGGCTGCAAGCGCTTCCACCATGAAGTGATCAACTGGAACGGCTACAGCGACGAGGAGAAGCAGTCTGTCTGGCTGCGCCTGGAGATGCTTCTGGTGCAGGTAATGACGGCCAAGCTGGAAGTTTTCGACGAGGGGCTTCTGCTCAAACAGCTGCAGCAGCGGCAGATTCGCTATGTTCCTCACCAGTCGGCGTATTGCTGGGCCTACCAGCTGCTAGCACGTGGTGCTCGGGTGATCACGCAGGTGGACGCCTACGGTATTTCCCTGCTGCCGGAATTTCGCGATTGGGAACTGCCAGATCTGCGTGACGCCATCGACAGAGAGTTCTTCCTGCTCTCCGAGGCACATTTCGAGCGCTACATCGCCCCGCGTTTTCTCAAGGAAGGCATGGAGCTTCGTGTTTAGGCCTGCCAGCTCTTTAGGCCGACGCTGAGCGCATCAATAGCTGGGATCAGTTGTCCTGGGTATCGCTGCGCTCAACCACAGGCTACGGTCGTGTCAAACCCGCAGTCAGGGCTGCTCGACAATTATGGTGTCCCTTCCACGTAAAAGCCCGGCACTTGGCCGGGCTTCCAACGCCGTAGGGCGATCTGTCAGCGGTATTCGCACAGGTAAGCGGTGTCTTGTTCGACCTTCAACTGGAACTTGCTGTCGGCCGGCACGGTGAAACGGCTGCCAGCGGTGAAGGTTTCCCATTTCTCGCTACCCGGCAGCTTCACGGTCAGCGCGCCGGCGATCACATGCATGACTTCCAGCTGATTGGTGCCGAACTCGTACTCACCTGCAGCCATTACGCCGATAGTGGCCGGGCCTTCTGCCATGCCGAATGCGATGGATTTGACGGTGCCGTCGAAATACTCATTGACCTTGAACATGTGCATCCTCGTTAGCGGGCAGAAATAAATGGCTGGCAAGTATGCCCAACACGTTTCGCTGCGTCACCTGCATACGTGCGCCATCATCTGATCATTACCAGCGGTAGCAGGCGGGCAGTATTACGGGCATCGGTCAGTGCGCGGTGTTGCTGGCCGCTGAAAGCGATTCCCGCCAAGTGCAATGCCGCATTCAAACCGACCGGGCGCGCCAATTGGCGCTCTTCGGCGAAGCGTCGCTTGAGGTTCAGGTGTGGCAGAGTCTGCAGGTGGCTGACCAGCTCGTTGTTTTGCCAGTCCTGTTGCAACTGCTTACGGTCGTAATCGCCCCAGCTGCACCAGCCTTGCAGGCGCATTCGATGGGGTTCCAGCCAGCGTTCGAATTGCGGCCAGAGCAGCGGCAGAGTCAGTGCCGAGGCGACATCCGCCTGGCTGATATGGGTTAGCTCACGGCAAAAGCGAGTGAGGTTTGGGCGGCGTAGCGGCCTGACGAAGCGCTGGAAGTGGTCGATCTCGTGACCATTGGCGTTAACCAGGCTGGCGCCAATCTCGATGATTTCCATCTGCTCGATGGGCCAGCCACCTTCTTCCGTGGTGGCTTCCAGATCGATGACCAGCCAATACCCCATAGCTTCTCCTTGTCCGTTAAACCCGGTGCATCTCAGGTGGTGATGAGTGCTGCAGACTCAGACCGATGAATGGCCGCATTCGTGCCATTTGCGAAATGCCATCATGCCTCTTGTCTCTTTCCAAGGCTGGCTATACTTGGCGGCACGGAAGGTATTGTTCCTCTTCGTATGGGTGATAGGTGAGCGTGTTTCATGGATGACTCCGTAGTGTTCTTCGACGATGAGCCTGTTGGCAGCACGCAGCAGCCGGTTTGGCACATTCTCACCGTAGACGATGATCCCGGCTTTCAACGCGCCACGGCTTTCGCCATGAGCGAGATGGAAATTCTTGGGCGGCGTATCGAGATACAGCAGGCTTTCAGCAATCGTCAGGCGGCGATGATTCTCGCCGAACAGCGCGATATCGCCCTGGTTCTGCTCGACGTGGTGATGGAGACCGAGGATGCCGGCCTGCGCTTGGTCAAGACCCTGCGCGAGGTGATCGGCAATGCCGAGATCCGCGTCGTGCTACTCACTGGCGAGCCTGGCATGGCACCTGTGCAGGAGGTCATGCGTGATTACGACATCAACGATTACTGGTCCAAAAGCGAGCTGAGTGCCGAGCGCCTGCGTACGGTGCTGACCGCCGGGCTGCGCAGTTACTCGCAGCTCAAGGCCACCGCCCGCGCCCGTCGTGGCCTGCAGATGATCGTCGAGTCCAGCAATGCGCTGTTTTGTTCGAAGAACACCCGCGAGTTGTCAGCCAAGATCCTCTCCGAGATTGCCTCGTTGCTGGACTTGCAAGCCGAAGGCATCGTCTGCGTCAAGGCGCAGGAGCCTAGCCCCGGCAGCCTTCCCAATGCTCATGTGATCAGCGCCAGCGGGCGCTTTTACGCATCCATCGATGGCGACCTGGATGGGCTGCGCGACGATGCCGTGGCCAGCGCCTTGCGCTGTAGCCTGCAAAAGCAATGCACGCTGCGCTTCGACGATTGCACCGTACTATTTTTTCCGCGCTTTCAGGCCGGCGCTGACTACGCCTGTTACGTAGCGACCGAGCGCACCTTGGATGATACCGAGCTTGAACTGCTCGAGGTCTTCAGTGCCAGTATCAGCCGTGGCCTCTATAACGTCGCGTTGTTCAGCCGCCTGGAGGAGATGGCCTACCAGGACGACTTGCTGAAGATCCCTAACCGCAATGCGCTGATTCGCATGCTCGACATGACGCTTAGCAGTTCGAATAAGGACGAGCGGGTGTTGGTGCTGATCGATATCGACAACTTTTCCGGCGCCAACACCGCTTTCGGGACTGGTTATGGAGATTTCATCCTGGGCCTGGTGGCCAACCGACTGCGCGAGACCTTTGATGGCAGCGTGCTGATCGCCCGGGTACGCGATGATCTGTTTGCCATTCTCGGCCCGGAAGATCAGGTACGCGCCGAGGATATCGTGGCGTTGTTCCGCCGCCCCAATCGCCCTTATGAACTCGGCCAGGTGCATAGCCTGAGCAGCGTGACCCTGTACCTGCGCGATTTTGACGACACCGCCAGCGTCGCGCTTCAGGACGCGCGGCTTACGCTCAAGCAGGCCAAGCAATTGGGCCATGATCAGCATGTGGTGCACGACCGTCAGTTGCAGGGGGCTCACGCCGAATCCTTCCGCTTGTTGCTGGCATTGCGTGATGCGGTGGCCAGCGATCTGATCAGTATCGAGCTGCAGCCCCAGCTGGACATGCGCAGTGGCGTTGTCACTGGTGTCGAAGCCCTGGCTCGCTGGTATCAAGCCGACGGCAAGGCGATACCGCCACTGCAATTCATTCCGCTCGCTGAAGCCACCGGCTACATTCTGCCTCTGGGCGATCTGCTCATGCGCTTGTCGCTGCAAGCGGCCAGGCGCTTGGACGAGGCCGGCTATGGCGACATTCGGGTCGCCATCAATGTCTCGGCAACGCAGTTGCTGCAGCGCGATTTCATCGAGCGCTTCACCCAGCATCTGGAGTCGGCAGGGGTGCGGGCCAGCCAGGTCGAGCTGGAAATCACCGAATCGGTGGCCATGCGTTCGTTCGAGCAGGTCTGTGAGCAGTTGCTGGCCCTGCGCGAGATGGGCGTGAAGGTCGCCATCGACGATTTTGGCACCGGCTTCTCGTCGCTTAGCTACTTGCGGCAACTGCCCGCCGATCGCCTGAAGATAGACCGCAGCTTCGTGGAGGAGCTGCGCGCCGAAGACGATGGTCAGTCGATCGCCGAGGCCATCATCCAGATTGCCCGGCGTGTAGGCATGTCGGTCATTGCTGAAGGCGTGGAAAACCAGGATCAGGTCGAGTGGTTGACGCAACATGAGTGCGTGGAAGCGCAAGGCTACCTGTTTGCCAAACCCATGCCGCTGGAGCGTTTGCTGAGCTGGCTGGGTGAGCGTGCGTACCGGTGATAATCAGCCGAGCGGCAAGGTGGCGCAAAGCGCTGTCAAAACCCCTGCCACGCAACCTGCTGGTTCTGTTTCTACCTTGGTCGCTGCTGATCATTGTGCTCAGCGTACTGCTCTATGACCGTATGCTCAATGATCGCCTCGAACCGCTTCTGGATGCGCAAAGCGACAGCCTGGGGGAGGGCGTCGCCGTTCTGGAACGCCACCTGGCCAGCCTGCGCGGTGATCTGCAGTTCCTCAGCCAGCAACCTTTGCTGACGCGAGCCATCAAGTACGCTTCCAATGACAGCTACGCCGCGTTGAGCGAGCTGTTCGTCGAGTTTTCCAGCAGTCGTGGGGTTTACCAGCGCATCCGTTGGCTCGATGAAACCGGCATGGAGCGCGTTCGTGTCGATGCAGTTTCCGGTGCGGTGCGGGCAGTAGACACAACGGATTTGCAAAATGACTCCGCTGCCTACTATTTCGTGGAAACCATGCACTTGTATCGGGGCGAGTCCTACCTGTCGCGCTTCGACCTCGATCGGCAATATCGGCCTGATGGCTCGATCCGCGCGCTGGTGCCCATATTGCGGGCTGCGGTGCCCGTGTTCAGTGATCGGGGCGAGCGGCGAGGCATCCTGATCCTCGACTACCGAGCCGAACGCCTGCTTGGCCGCTTGCAGGAAACCTCCGCCGCTTATGGTGGCTCGCTGCAACTGCTCGACCATGAAGGCTACTGGATGCTGGGCGAGCGCCCCGAATATGCCTGGGGCTTCATGCTCGGCAAGCCCGAAATGACGCTCGCCAGCCTTCAACCATCGAGCTGGCGACGATTGCAGCAAGAGCAGCGCGGCTCGTTCATCGACTCCGCCGGTTTCTGGGCGTACAACCATTTCCGTCCGGGCGACGGTAACTCGGCGACCATAAACGTGGCGGATCACTGGTTGCTGCTGTCACACCTGCCCGCTGAGAATCTTGATGCCTTGCGTTGGGAAGTGTTGTGGCGGGTACTGCTGTTCTTCGGTGTACTGCAGGGGCTTGGGCTGCTGGTCAGCGTGCGGCGCGCCATCGACGAAGCGGAGCGTTTGCGGGCTGAGCACGAGTTGCATGTCAGCAGCCGAGCCCTGGCCTTCAGCAATGAGCAATTGCAGCGCACCGTCGACCAACTGCAGCGAACCCGGCGCGCCCTGTTGCAGGCGGAAAAGCTGTCGTCTTTGGGCACCATGGTTGCCGGTGTCGCCCACGAACTGAACACTCCAATCGGCGCGGCAAGTGTGGCGGCTTCGACGCTGGAGAAAGCCAGCCAGGAGTTCCAGGCCGGAATGCGTGAGGGCTTGAAGCGCACCACACTGGATCGTTTCGTACAGCGTACCGATGATGGTCTGGGCATCATTCTTACGAGCCTGGAGCGTATGTCGCAGCTTACTCGGGCGTTCAAGCAACTGGCCACCGACCGTGCCAGTACCGAGCGACGTCGCTTCGATCTGCGCGAGTTGGTCGATGAAGTCGTTCTGCTGCTGCAGCCGAAGCTGCGGCAGAGCCCGCACCGTATCGAACTCGACGTCGCGCAAAATCTCATGCTTGACAGCTATCCAGGCCCTCTCGGGCAGATCTTGCAGAACCTCATCGACAACGCTCTGATTCATGCCTTCGATCCGGGCGTTAAAGGGGTGGTGACGGTGCGCTGTGAGGTCGACGAATCCCAAGGGCATTGCGTGATCGAAGTCAGCGATGATGGACGTGGAATGGACGACGACCTGCAGGGCAAGATCTTCGATCCATTCTTCACAACTCGCCGCGGACAGGGCGGCACGGGCCTCGGCCTGCATATCACCCACCAGCTGGCGGTGGATATTCTCGGCGCTCAATTGGATGTAGACAGTGCCCCTGGTCAGGGCTCACGCTTTAGCATTCGCTTGAGCCTGGGCTGACGGCAGGGGCTGCCAGCCTCCCGCCAGGCACGCTAGAATTGCCGCCGCTTAGCGCCGTGTCGTTCGTTCGAGGTTCCTCCCCATGCAATGCCGTCCCGGTTGTGGCGCCTGCTGCATTTCTCCCTCCATCAGTTCCTTCATTCCTGGCATGCCCAACGGCAAACCGGCGGGCCAGCGTTGCGTAAACCTCGACCAGGGCAACCGCTGCACAATCTTCGGTCATCCGGATCGCCCCGCAGTTTGCTCGGCATTTTCGGCAGATCTCGATGTCTGCGGTAATAGCAGCGAGGACGCTATCCGCCTGCTCGCCTGGCTGGAGGGTGCTACGGCAACAGCTGTTTAGGCGCTACAAGAAAACAAGTCAGCCCCGGAGAATGAAATGTCGTTGACCCGATTGTTGGTAGCAAGCACTGCCCTGTGTATCGCGTCTGCCACTCACGCCGAAGGGTGGAGCCTGGTGAAGGACGAAGAGGGCATCAAGGTGTACTTGAGCGACGTGGCCGGTTCACCCTACAAGGCCTATCGCGGCGTGACCCTGATCAAGGCTGATATAAGCAGGCTCAGGGCGCTTCAGGAAGACGTCAAGGCGTCGTGCGCCTGGATTCACGAGTGCCAGGAGCAGCGGCTGCTCAAGAACGAAGGGGACAAGAGCTGGACATACACGCGTTTCAATACTCCATGGCCCGTCACGCCCCGTGATTCGATCATAGAAGTGACGACCGAGCAGGGCGCCGATGGCAGTGTGACCCGCAAGTTGCATGGCGTGCCCGACTACAAGCCGGAAGAGAAAGGCTATGTGCGGGTGGCTGAAGTAGAGGGGCACTGGACGATGACCCCCAAGGCTGACGGCATGGTCGAGGTCATCTACGAAGCACATTCCGACCCGGGCGGCAGCGTTCCTTCGTGGCTCTCCAATAAATTCGTCGTAGAGGCACCGTTCAATACCCTCAAGGGCATGCGGGAAAAGGCCAGTCAGTAGAATGCGCCAGAAATGAAAAGGCCCGCCAATTGGCGGGCCTTTTCACATATGGGTGTAGCCGATCAGTCGTCGCCACCCATGATGCCGAAGATCTGCAGCAGACTGACGAACAGGTTGTAGATCGATACATACAGGCTGATGGTCGCCATGATGTAGTTACGCTCACCACCGTGAATGATCGCGCTGGTCTGATACAGGATGCAGGCCGACGAGAACAGCACGAAGCCAGCGCTGATTGCCAGTTGCAGGCCGCTGATCTGGAAGAAGAAGCTAGCCAGCACAGCACCCAGCAGAACAAAGAAGCCGGCGGTGATGAAACCGCTCAGGAAGCTCATGTCCTTACGGGTAGTCAGCACATAGGCAGACAAACCACAGAACACCAGCGCCGTCATCATGAACGCCGAGCTGACGACTTCAGCACCGTTAGCCATCCCCATGTAACGGTTTAGGATCGGGCCCAGGGTGTAACCCATGAAACCGGTCAGTGCGAAGGCGGACAGCAGACCCCAGCCGGAGTCACGCAGTTTCGCTGTCAGGAAGAACAGGCCGTAGAAGCCGATCAGCACGACGAAAATGTTCGGGTACGGCACATTGGCACGTTGAGCCATGAATGCCACGATGCCACTGAATGCCAAGGTGAGAGCCAGCAAACCGTAGGTATTGCGCAGAACGCTGCTGACTGCGGTTTGTTCAACCCGTGTGGGGTTGTGTGCGTAATCTTGTTCGCGCATGGCGACACTCCTGTAAAGGCTAATGGTTCCGTGACCAAGGTCGGGAGGCATCATAGCAGAGCCTTGGGTACTGCCAAATCAGAGTGTTTGACAGTGTGTTACGTTCCGGTAAGATGCCGACCGCAACCAACAAGGTTGCAAAGGGATGTTTCGGCAAGATGAAGCACCCACGTCGACCTGGAGGGTTGGCAGAGTGGTTGAATGCACCGGTCTTGAAAACCGGCGAACGTTAATAGCGTTTCTAGGGTTCGAATCCCTAGCCCTCCACCAAATACAAAAAAAGGCTTAGGTGAAAACCTAAGCCTTTTTTTGTATTTGGCACTCTTGCTCGGAGCAAAATATGATTACAAGGAGCTTTTCTCTGACATCGTAATTTGCGCTATGCAGCGGTATGGCTATCTATCAGTACCCCAGTGTTCCTTTGAGCTCCGCATACACAGCGGTCATCAGAATCTTGTTTTGCAATTGCGCGGCTGAAAGCCTGCGGGTCGCTACAAGGTTGCATTGCAGATCGAGGCAATCGACCTGCAAGCCGTCAGATGAGGTTTCCGTGACGATGTGATAACGGCCGGCGCTTACGGTCTTGAGCTGCTTGATGAGCATATCCATATGTGTACCCTCGGTATTTACCACTGTCTGGTGATTCAGAGTGGTGCCGTGGGTCTAGCGTTCCGCTTAAATTACAAGGGGTGTCAGCCTGCCAATACCTATGCAGATTGCCTGCCATTGGTTTATTGCAGGTCTCGTGCGAAAGGGTATTTTGAACCCTTTAGAATCTTACTTGGTGCACGGTCAGCGTGTTAGGCCGCGCACCTGTAATTGACGCTTGTAAATTGACGTTTTGAGCTAACTCAGGCGTCAGGTTTTTTGATATGGTGGCAATCTCCCACGCAGTTGCTGTGCGGCGCTCGCACAGATACGAGGTGTTCGTTTGATTAAGGTATTGGTTGTCGATGATCATGACCTGGTTCGCACGGGCATTTCGCGCATGTTGGCTGACATTGAGGGGCTACAAGTCATCGGCCAGGCCAGCTCAGGCGAGGAATCGCTCAAGAAGGTTCGTGAGTTGAAGCCAGATGTCGTCCTGATGGACGTCAAGATGCCGGGTATCGGCGGTCTTGAGGCCACCCGTAAGCTGACCCGCAGCCATCCCGATCTCAAGGTCGTAGCGGTTACCGTGTGTGAAGAAGATCCGTTTCCGACTCGCCTTCTGCAAGCAGGCGCTGCCGGCTATTTGACCAAAGGCGCAGCGCTGGAAGAAATGGTGCAAGCCATTCGCATGGTCTTCTCGGGGCAGCGTTTTATCAGCGCGCAGATTGCTCAGCAGTTGGCCCTCAAATCCTTTCAGCCACAGAGCAGCAATTCGCCGTTCGACCTGCTCTCCGAGCGGGAGATCCAGATCGCCCTCATGATTGCCGGCTGTCAGAAGGTACAGAACATTTCCGACAAGCTTTGCCTGTCGCCCAAGACGGTGAATACCTACCGTTATCGGATTTTCGAGAAATTATCGATCACCAGTGATGTGGAGTTGGCGTTGCTTGCTGTCCGCCACGGCATGGTCGATGCCACAAACTGAAGTCACTCCCGTGTTCGATGCCAGTGCCTTTCTCGCCACCTGCAGCGGTCGCCCTGGGGTGTATCGCATGTTCGATGCAAGCTCGAACCTTCTGTACGTCGGTAAAGCCAAGAACCTGAAGAAGCGTCTTGCCAGCTACTTTCGCAAGACCGGGCTGGCGACCAAGACGTCCGCGCTGGTCGGCAAGATCGCCCAGGTGGAAACCACCATCACCGCCAACGAGACCGAGGCGCTGCTGCTCGAGCAGACGCTGATCAAGGAATGGCGGCCGCCGTACAACATCCTGCTGCGTGACGACAAATCCTATCCGTACGTATTCCTGTCGGACGGTGACTACCCGCGCCTGGACATCCATCGCGGCGCCAAGAACAGTAAGGGCCGCTATTTCGGGCCTTACCCGAGCGCGGGTGCGATCCGGGAAAGTCTGGCGCTATTGCAGAAGACTTTTCTGGTGCGCCAATGTGAAGACAGTTACTTCAAGAACCGCACGCGGCCCTGCCTGCAATACCAGATCAAACGGTGCAAGGCGCCTTGTGTCGCCCTCGTCGAACCGGCCGAGTACGCCGAGGATGTGCGTCACTCGGTGATGTTTCTAGAAGGGCGCAGCAATGCCTTGAATGCCGAGCTGTCCACAAACATGCACCAGGCCTCTATGGCACTGGATTTCGAGAAAGCCGCCGAACTGCGTGACCAAATGGCGCTGCTGCGCCGCGTGCAGGACCAGCAAAGCATGGAGGGTGGTACCGGCGACGTCGATGTCATCGCGGCCATGGTCAACCCAGGTGGCGCCTGCGTACATCTAATCAGCGTGCGTGGCGGGCGCGTGCTTGGCAGCAAGAATTTCTTCCCCCAGGTGGCGATCGAAGAAGAGGCCCAGGATGTGCTCGTGGCGTTTCTCGGTCAGTACTACCTGGGCAGTCAGGAGCGCGATCTGCCGACCGAACTGATCGTCAATGCGCCCCATGAGGACTATCCCGTGCTGATCGCCGCCATTCAGGAGCTGCGTGGGCGTGAGCTGGGCATCAGCTACCGTGTCCGTGGCACCAGAGCACGCTGGCAAGCCCTGGCCGTGACTAACGCCGAGCAGGCGCTGGGCGCCAGACTAGCTAACCGTGCGCACATGGCAGGGCGTTTCGATGCGCTGGCCGAAGCTCTGGACATGGACGAAGTGCCGCAACGTCTAGAGTGCTTTGACATCAGTCACTCCAGCGGCGAGGCGACCGTGGCCTCTTGCGTGGTGTTCGGCCCCGAAGGCCCGATCAAATCCGACTACCGGCGCTACAACATCGAAGGCGTGACCGGCGGTGACGACTACGCCGCCATGCACCAGGCGCTGACCCGCCGCTTCAGCAAAGTTAAGCAGAACGAGGGTAAGTTGCCGGACATCCTGTTGGTCGATGGCGGCAAGGGCCAGTTGGCCATGGCGCGCGAAGTGCTGACCGAGCTGGAGGTGCCAGAGTTGATTCTGCTGGGTGTAGCCAAAGGCACTACGCGTAAGCCCGGCCTGGAAACCCTGTACCTGAACGACGCCGCACATGAATTTACCTTGCCGGGCAATTCACCGGCCCTGCACCTGATACAGCAGATTCGAGACGAATCGCATCGTTTTGCCATCACAGGGCACCGTGCCCGTCGCGGCAAGACGCGACGTACCTCAACTCTGGAAGAAGTGGCCGGAGTAGGGCCGAAACGTCGCCGTGAACTGCTTAACCACTTTGGTGGTCTGCAAGAGTTGTCCCGTGCCAGTGCTGAAGAGATCGCTAAAGCACCCGGCATTAGTAAAAAGCTGGCAGGGTTGATTTATGCTGCCCTGCACAGCGAGTAGAATGCTGCCTCACCTAACCGCCCAGTCGAGCCGATGAATATCCCCAACCTCCTAACGGTGCTCCGCGTTCTGCTGATCCCGATCTTCATTTTGTTGTTCTACATGCCATTCTCATGGAGCTACTGGGCTGCCAGCGCGGTATTCGCCTTTGCCGCCGTGACCGATTGGCTCGATGGCTACCTGGCGCGTCGCTGGGAGCAGAGCACGCCGTTCGGCGCCTTCCTCGACCCTGTTGCGGACAAGCTGATGGTTGCCACCGCCTTGGTGCTGCTGGTCGCCGAGCACGCCAACCTGTGGCTGACCGTGCCTGCGACCATCATCATTGGTCGTGAAATCGTCGTTTCGGCGTTACGCGAATGGATGGCCGAGCTGGGGGCAAGAGCGCATGTTGCGGTGTCCAACCTGGCCAAGTGGAAGACCGCCGCGCAAATGGTGGCGCTGGTAATCCTGCTCGGTAACCCGCCGCTGTTCGGTTTCTGGGTACTGGTCGGTTATATGCTGCTGATTATCGCGGCTGTGCTCACCTTGTGGTCGATGGTGCAATACCTGCTGGCCGCCTGGCCGCACCTCAGCGTGACCGCAGAAAAGAAATAACTTTTTTGAATCAAGAGCTTGACTGGGCGTTGCGAAGCTATAGAATGGCGCCCGTCGATAAGACAAGCGGGAATAGCTCAGTTGGTAGAGCACGACCTTGCCAAGGTCGGGGTCGCGAGTTCGAGTCTCGTTTCCCGCTCCAATTTAAACGGGCCGTCTAGTACGGCCTGTTCAGTTTAAAGGCTGAGTAGCAGAGTGGTTATGCACCGGATTGCAAATCCGTGAACGCCGGTTCGATTCCGACCTCAGCCTCCAAACAGAAAGCCCCGTAGTTAATAGCTACGGGGCTTTTTTGTGTCTGTTTGGATAGTTGTAGTAGTTCACGCACGCTGTACGTGATATCCAAACTGGTGACTTGTATATCCATCAAGGGGAGGCGCTACCCTGTTGGATACTACTGGGGTGGGGCGCTTGTCGGGGCGTGCCAATCAGCCATTCATCAGTTTGATCCACCGGTAGCAGCAGTACAGTAACGCTGGTGCTATGGAGAGGGAGAGGCTTACGCCAAGAGAGAGCCCGACCACAAAGTGGATCACGACGAAAACCACAACGGCGAACGCAAGCAGCGCCGTGGTGAGCCCATCCACCAAGGCAACATCTTCTGCGGCCTTGTTCCAGGTGTTTTCCGGGCGATTCTTCAGCGAGCGTTTTTTGCGCACGAGCCAGACGTCAGTGACGAAATCCATCACCCACTCGATCAGCCCGCCGATAAATACCAACATACTCACTCCCTGAAACTGTCTTCAATGATCCTGATCGTGAGATATAGCTGAGTCAATGGCGAAAGGCATCGGTATTTATGTGGGGCGCGTCGCAGAAAATGAAAGGCCAGTCTTTGGCGTAAGCGCGTCAAGCCGCAGCGTTTAATAGGGGCGATGCAATGAGAGCCATCGCATCGCGCCTACGACAGGCTCCTGCATTGATAGCCGATCATCATCAACCCTTAGCTCTTACGATCCGGCCAGCCTTTACCTCGCCAGCATATTTGTTGAGCCGATCCTCGCCGTTGATCAGCACGCCGACCATGCGAAGAATGGCCCAGGCATCTGCTTCGTTCTCTGTGCCTCTGAGGCGTTCTGCAATTTTGACCAGGTCGACGGATGCCCATTTCAGGTCTTCTGCGACTGCTTTGAGGTCTTGTTTCAATATCTGAGTTTGACGCTGTCCCATGTTGCCTCTTTCGTATTTGTTGATTCTTTAGTTGCCCATAATGATCCGGCACCACTTCTTATCCGGCATGAGGCAAGTTTGGAGCTGCTCAGCCTCGACCTATCCTGGATTGCCAAGTATTGTACTTATGGCCTGCGGTAACCGTTATGCCCCTGATCGCGACTCCCAATGCCTCCGAAACTGAAACATCCGCCAGCGATTACATGATGTTCGGCACGCCGATGGAGCGCCTGGATTTCTACCGCCGGGAAGTTCATCACGAGACGGGCCAGTTATCGAGCCGTACCAACGTCTGTAGGCACGGTCGTTTCTGATGATCGTCAGTTCGCTGAGCGCATGGCCTTGCATCAGGGCCTCTGCGGCGATCATCGGGCACTGGCAATTTAAGTAGGACACGCTGCTGCGCAGTGAGCCGCGGTTCGGGCATGTCTATGATGATTCGCCGCTATTCTGCGAAACCGAGGCGTGTGAAGAGCGTTATCGCAAGTCGCTGTTGTTCTCGCTGCGCTCGCCATGGATGTTCAGCAGGTTCTGGGGGATTCTGGGCGCGTTCTCGGTGGTGCAGTTCGCCACAGCCCACATCTGAAATGGCCGAATGATAGAGCGAGGCGGGCGCGTCGCATTCACTTCACCGGCTCGGGCCCCGCGTGGGCGGGGCCGCATCTCGTTAACCAGACAGGCTTAGCGTGTGCCTGTCTTGAGGCCATCGAGATAGTCGATATTGGGCTCCTGCGCCTTCTTGCCAGGCTTGGCAGTGGTCTGCAGTTCGCTTTTGAGCTTCGCTTGCAGTGCGTCGATCAGCAGAGACTGGCGCGCCTGGCCTTCGAGGTGGGCTTCGATGGCCTGGATTATCTCGGTGTTCATGCTGGTGTAATTCTCGTTGGCCAGGTCTTCAATACGCTTACGCATTCCGTCCGGCAAACGAACCACGAACTTATCAGCAGTACGAGCGTTGAATACTGGTTTGGTCACGGTAGGCTGCTCCATGTTGGGTGGTAATAGCTATTTGATGCCATGCAGCACAATAGTTCATATCCCTGGACGATCGGCTGTTTATTCATGTTGCTGTGGGACGTATCACGCCGGAAAAGCGAATGGCGTAACATCAGGGCAGTCATCAATGGTTGGAGGTAAGGATGTTCAGCGCAATTGACTGGATCTATCTTGTGGTACTGGCCGTGCTAGCCATCAGCGTGCTCTATGCCTACTTCAGGCCTGCCGCGAAAAAGCGCAAGGCCGAAAGCGACTCCAGCAGCTCCAGTGGCGGCTCTGGCGGTACCATGATTACCGACAACGATGTCTCGGCGGATTCTGGCGGTGGTGGCGACGGCGGCGGCGGGGGAGATTGAGCAGGGTGCATTCGCTCTCGTGTTCTGCGGCAAATATTTCGCTCCGACGCTTGATGATCGAATGATTCGAATTACGGCATAGTGATATTGCATGCCAACCTGGCTGGGCATCCGGTGCTTGTTCCAAGAATGACGCCCACCAACATACTTATCGTACTGGCCACGTGATCGGCAGGCGCTAGCCCTACGGCGAGATAGGGTCACTGGCCGGGAAGGTTTCCTTGAGCGCTTTATCCATCTTCGCCTTCCTACCTTGCGCCTGGCGGCTGATAGTCACTTCATCGTGGTCTGCGGCGGGGGCGTGTCGCTCTCATGGCGCTCCCTTTTTTCAGCGCAGCTCAGAAAGTCCTTGAGCTGACAATTACCGGTAATGCCACGCTGGGCGATCAGCGCCGCGATCTTGATCAGCCCGACGACTCCATCCTGCCTGATACCACCGACTGCACTCACCATGCCTACGGCTAGTGAGAGCAAGCGCTCGGTACCTTCAACATTGTTGTACGCGTGCATGTGACACCTCATCTGGATGTACCTCCGCATGGAGTTAACGCAACAGTGAAGAGTGTCGCAGGGGCAATGTCCCGGGTGGCTTACCAACGGTTGAATTGCGTGGCGCCGCGGGATTTCGATCGACCATGCCGACTAGCCGACAGGCGGGACAGAAAGTCCTCATGACAGTCTATTTGCGCGAACTAAACTTCGAGGGTCATCACAGTGAGGAAGGAGTTTCCAAGATGATGTCCATTCTCGAGCAGCGCCGCATCGTCGAATGCGCATTTCTACCATTGGTTTGTAGTTGCACCATCGATGCCAATGAGTCGGTGACTATCCAGATCCAGGATCCTGTCACCGCGCAGATTTATCTGAATGTCACCGGAATATCGCGTGCAGAGCTCTCGACATCACGGCAAATATCCCAATTGGTGATACAGCTGCGTCAGGATCTGCGCACGCTGAATTCAGGGAGTGATCGCAAGGAGGCCTGATGCCGTCAGCCGCGCTCCCGATCAGACAGAGTGAACTGCCTCCACATCCCGCAGCCTCAGTTAGCAGTACTGACTATTGAAGAGGATGACGATATGGACGGTGGAAAATTCGATGGCCTCGATCTCGAGCGCTTCCATTCGCTGCTGGCGCAAGAGCTGGGGCTGACGGAGGATGAGCTGGAAACCTGGATGGTGGAAGAGCGCGAGCGGGTCGACGAGGACGGCCAGTTGATCGGCCACGCCGTCACCTTCAAGCACGATATGCCCTTCGATCTGCGTGCTCGCGTGCGCGGCATGGCCGGCGATCATGTCGCCCATACCGGGCTCATCGAGCTGGACTCCTAAGTGCTTGATAGTGCTGATCGGCAAAAAACCTGAACTCTGGCGACTGGCGGCGCCTCCAAAATAGCGTCAATCACTTTATGGAGTATTCGCTAATGGCTCGTAAAACTTCGCTGGAAAGCGGCCTGGATCAGTTTCAACAGGAAAGCGCCAAGGAATTGAAGAAACTTCTCGACCAGGCCAGCAAAGCGCTGGGCGATGCCGAGTCCTTTTCTGGTGACAAGGCACACGAAGCTCGTGAGAAAGTGATCGCGCTGCTCAATGAAGCCAAAGGTTCGATCACCGACAAAGGTCGTGAGGCCGTCGAGCTGGGTCGTGAAACCATCGGTAACGCTCAGGATCGCATCGAAAGCAATCCATGGACTTCCGTTGCCGTCGCCTCGGGCTTCGGTCTGCTGATCGGCCTGCTGGTCGGACGTAGCAGCAAGTAAATCGGTGCCTGCGGGCGCGCAGCCTCAGGCTGCGACCCGCCAGAATCGATTCGAGCGCAGCTGCATGGTCAGCCTGCGGTCGACTGATATAGCCTCGTAGATCACTGATTTACGGGGCTTTTTATTGCGTCGTTTAACCTTGCAGCGCCGCCTGGGGGTGTATATAGTCCAGCCCTCGCATATTTCGCCGCCCCGATGGTGAAATTGGTAAACACAGCAGACTTAAAATCTGCCGACCGCAAGGTCTTGCCGGTTCGATTCCGGCTCGGGGCACCATCTGCAGCGCAAGGCTGCGATCCCTTCATGCGATCCTCCCTATCTCCCAAATCACTCACGTCACGAGCCAATCAATTGAGCGTGCTTAGTCTTGCCGCCGTTTCAGGGGCAGCAAGACCGACAGTGATCTAGAAGTGAGCCTTGACCAGCAGGCTGATCGCGCTCTGGTTGGTGCCGCCCAGGACTTCGTCACCCAACGGGCTGTCGTTGTCGATGCCGTACTTGTGCTTCCAGTAGTCGTATTCGACGCCCACGTAGAACTTCTTGCCCCAGCCCATGGCCTTGGCAAGATCGTATTTGATCTGCGGGTTGATGTGCAGGTTGGCGTGGTAGCTGTCGTCGTTGTCGACCACCCAGTCGATGAAGCCATCGATCACCAGGTCTGAGTTACCGACCGGCACGGTGTAACTCCATGCGGGGGTGATTTGCCAGACATTGCGGCCGTCGCGCTTGCCGTCGGGGCGGCGCAGGTAGGTGTTGAGCTGGAAGTAGTCGAAGCCGGGAATCGCCAGGTCGATGGCCGGGCCCAGCAGGTAGGCGTCGACATCGTCCTCACCGAACTCGTAGGTGGCGGACAGCAGCACATCCTTCACCGGGCCGAACGACAGGTCGCTACCGCTGATCTTGCCGAACGACAGGCGTGGGCTGATTTCGCCGTAGAAGGTATGCCCGTCGCCCGCGCCATTGGTGGCCTCGGTGTTGTACTTGATGCCGTCGACGAACAGGAACAGGTCACCGAAGCTCCAGCCGCTGGCGTGCTCGAAAGTGAGCGTTTGCTGGCGAGGCAGGTCGATCTTGAAGTCGATGCCGTTGAGGTAGGTCAGGCTGTTGTCCTGCCACAGCAGGAGATCGGCCATGCTCTGGACAGGAGTCAGCAGGCTGCCCGCCAGCAGCAGGGAAGTCGCGGTGTGTTTCATCGGGCGTGTTCCGGAGTGTGTTGAGTGATCGGCCCGCCGGTTTCCAGCGAGCGGCAGCATAAGAGGGGCTAGGTGAGTTCAACGCACCTGCCTCAGAGGCAGGCGAGGGCTCTAAAATGCCTGTCCCAGCTCAGCGCGGCGCGCGAGTGTACAGCATTTGCGAGCGTGGATCGTGTCGATATGGGGAGGGTGGCAGAGACGAGAACGCCGTTTCCTCGTGATGAGAAAACGGCGCTTTTTGCAGCGCTCAATACAGTGCGATGACAGGCTGGGGCCGGATCACGCGTCGAGCTGTTTGGCCGTTTCGACGCCTGAAGCGCTGAGCTTGATGGGGTAGTTCAGGGACAGCTCACCAGCAGTGCCCGAGACGGCACCATCGTGAATCAGCCCGCTGTCCTGCAAGTGCTTGAGCGCATCGGCGACCGCGTGTTCGCCGCGGAAATTATCCAGCACCTCCTTGCCGAGGCCGGCAGGGTGAGCGTGCAGCAGGCGGGTGAGAACCTCTTTCTTCAAATCATTGTCAATGGACATGCGAACCTCGCGTTGCGGTGGGTTTCACAGTTTGTGACTGCCTGGCTGAGCAAACGTTTTAGGTGATTACCGTCCTGCCGTTGTAAGCCGCGGGCGTCCTGATAAACTGCTTCGGCGTCGATAACCCTCTCTCATTCAGGGACTTCCATGATCAAGAAATGCTTGTTTCCCGCCGCTGGCTACGGCACTCGTTTTCTCCCGGCAACCAAGGCCATGCCCAAGGAAATGCTGCCGATCGTGAACAAGCCGTTGATTCAGTACGGCGTGGAGGAAGCGCTGTCGGCTGGCCTCAACGAGATCGCCATGGTGACGGGCCGCGGCAAACGCGCCCTGGAAGACCACTTTGATATCAGCTACGAGCTGGAAGAGCAGATCCGCAATACCGACAAGGAAAAGTACTTGGTCGGTATTCGTCGTCTGATCGACAACTGCACCTTCTCCTACACCCGCCAGGTGGAAATGAAGGGCCTGGGCCACGCTATTCTCAGCGGTCGTCCGCTGATTGGTGATGAGCCGTTCGCCGTGGTACTGGCCGATGACCTGTGTCTGAACCTCGAAGGCGACAGCGTGCTGACCCAGATGGTCAAGCTGTACAACCAGTTCCGCTGCTCGATCGTCGCGGTGCAGGAAGTGCCGATGGAAGAGATCCACAAGTACGGTGTGATCGCCGGCGAGATGATCCGTGACGATATCTTCCGCGTGAACAGCATGGTCGAGAAGCCCAAGCCGGAAGACGCGCCGTCGAACCTGGCGATCATCGGCCGTTACATCCTGACCCCGGACATCTTCGAACTGATCGAGAAGACCGAACCGGGCAAGGGCGGTGAAATCCAGATCACCGACGCGCTGATGAAGCAGGCACAAGACGGTTGCGTACTGGCCTACAAATTCAAGGGCCAGCGTTTCGACTGCGGCGGCGCAGAGGGCTACATCGAAGCGACCAACTTCTGCTACGAGCACCTCTACAAGACTGGCAAGGGCTGATCGCTCGCTGACTGGACTGGCTGACAGAAAAACCGCCTTCGGGCGGTTTTTTCATGTTCAGCTTTCGTTGATCGGCTTGGCGCCTGGCCCCAGCGGTTGGCCGTAGCTGAACTCGATGTAATGGCCTGCGGGATCCTTGACGCCGCAGTAATAGCCAACCGGGTAGGGCTCGTCGCGCTGAGCCCAGATCAGGCAGCCAGCGGCCTGGGCCTTGGCGGCGATGGCGTCGACTTCCTCGCGGCTCTGCAGGGCGAAGCCGAAGTGGCTGTAATCGTTGGCCGACAGGCGTCGTGGCTCGCCACCGGGCATGATCACGAAGATGAATTCACTCTCACGACCAGGCTCCGCCATCCATACGATCTGCGATCCCTTGCCGGGGCGTCGATGGATGACGTGCATGCCACAGAAGCCTTCATAAAAGTCGATGCAGGCCTGCAAATCCGGAACGTGCAATGCCAGGTGTGTGAGGATCGGGCGCATGAGTGGGCTCCTTGTCTATTGAGCCTAGACCAGCCACACAATGGATAAGTTTGCGCCATGTGCCAGGCGGGCAGGGCGCTTCGTTTACGGTATGCTCTGCATCTGTTCAGGAGGCTGTGATGACCTACGATTTCGATCTCTTTGTAATCGGTGCCGGTTCCGGCGGTGTACGTGCGGCGCGGTTCTCCGCGGGCTACGGCGCCCGTGTGGCGGTGGCTGAAAGCCGTTATCTGGGCGGCACCTGCGTCAACGTGGGTTGCGTGCCGAAAAAGCTGCTGGTGTACGGCGCGCAGTTCGCCGATGAGTTCGAGCAGGCGCAGGGTTTTGGCTGGACGCCCGGCGAGGTCAAGTTCAGCTGGCCGACGCTGATCGCCAACAAGAACCGCGAAATCGAGCGCCTCAACGGCATCTACCGCAAGCTGCTGGTGGGCAGTGGCGTGACCCTGCTCGAAGGCCATGCGCGGCTGCTCGACGAGCACAGCGTCGAAGTCGACGGCAAGACCTACAGCGCCGAACGCATCCTTATCGCCACCGGCGGCTGGCCGCATATCCCCGATATTCCGGGGCATGAGCACGCAATCAACTCCAACCAGGCGTTCTTCCTGGAAGAGCTGCCCAAGCGCGTACTGGTGGTCGGCGGCGGTTATATCGCCGTGGAGTTCGCTTCGATCTTCAACGGCCTCGGCGCGCAGACGTCGCTGCTGTATCGCGGTGAGTTGTTCCTGCGTGGTTTCGACAATTCCCTGCGCACGCACCTGCATGAAGAACTCGGCAAGCGCGGCCTGGATGTGCAGTTCAATACCGATATCGCGCGAATCGACAAGCAGGCCGACGGCAGCCTACAAGCCACCTTGAAGGATGGCCACACTCTGCAGGCCGATTGCATCTTCTACGCCACCGGGCGCCGCCCGATGCTCGATAACCTGGGGCTGGAAAACACCGCCGTTAGCCTGGATGACAAGGGCTATATCAAGGTCGATGACGAGTACCAGACCACGGCGCCGTCGATCCTCGCCATCGGTGACGTCATCGGTCGCGTGCAATTGACGCCCGTGGCCCTGGCCGAAGGGATGGCCGTTGCGCGTCGTCTGTTCAAGCCGGAGGAGTACCGCAAGGTCGATTATCAGAACATCCCGACTGCGGTGTTCAGCCTGCCGAACATCGGCACGGTCGGGCTAACGGAGGAGCAGGCGCGCGAGGCCGGGCACCAGGTGAAGATCTTCGAAAGCCGCTTCCGGCCGATGAAACTGACCCTGACCGAAAGCGATGAGCGCACCTTGATGAAGCTGGTGGTCGATGCTGACAACGATCGCGTGTTGGGCTGCCATATGGTCGGCCCCGATGCCGGCGAGATCGTCCAGGGCCTGGCGGTCGCCATCAAGGCTGGGGCGACCAAGCAGGTGTTCGACGAAACCATCGGCGTTCACCCGAGCGCGGCCGAGGAATTCGTCACCCTGCGTACCCCGGTGAACTGACTTGTCGATGAGCCAGCTGTTTTACCTTGCGGATTTGTTCGGGGTGGCGGTATTCGCCATCACCGGCGCGCTGATGGCGGGGCGCAAGTCCATGGATCTGTTCGGTGTGCTGGTGATCGCCATCATCACCGCGCTCGGCGGCGGTACGCTGCGGGATGTGATCCTCGACAATCATCCGGTCAGCTGGATTCGCAACGATACCTACATTCTGGTCGCCTGCCTGGCTGCCGTCGGCACGGTGATCTGGGTGCGCCTGACCCGGCCGATCCACGAAAAGGGCCTGCTGATCGCCGATGCCTTCGGCCTGGCGGTATTCACCGTGATCGGTACCGAGGTCGCCCTGCAGTACGCGATGCCGTCCAGCACGGCGGTGATCATGGGGGTGATGACCGGTGTCGCCGGTGGAGTGATGCGTGACGTGATCTGCAACGAGATCCCGCTGATCTTCAAAAAGGAGATCTACGCCACCGCCTGCCTGGCCGGCGCGGTGACCTTCGTGCTGCTGCGTATGCTGGAAACGCCTCACTGGCTGGACACCGGCATTGCCATGCTGGTTGTGCTGGTGATCCGTCTGGCAGCGATCCGCTGGCACTTCTCGCTACCTCGGTTCCACCTGCTCGACCGCGATTGATACGTTTGCGCGTCAGGGCGCGGCAGGCTTCTCGATAACGCTGTTACCCATTTGTGTTCACCAAGGAAGGTCGATGCATCGTTTGCTCCTGTGTCTGTGCGTGCTGAGCCTGGGCGTCTGCGCTGAAGAGGTGGTCAATGACGTCACCGGCCTCAACCCGGTCGTCGTCGAGCAGGTCGTCGTGCCGCTTAGCGAGCAGGATGTCGTCAAGGCGCTGCGCAGTCATGCCGGGCCAGTCAGTATCGGCGGCGGTCGTTACAGCATGGGTGGGCAGACGGCCTCGGACGGCGCGCTGCAACTGGACATGCGCGGCCTCGATCAGGTACTCGAGTTCTCCGCCGAGCGCCGAGAAATTCGCGTGCAGAGCGGTATCACCTGGCGCGCCATACTCGAATACGTCGATCCGTACGACCTCTCGCCGCGGATCATGCAGTCCTACGCCAACTTCACGGTGGGTGGTTCGCTGTCGGTCAATGTGCATGGCCGTTACGTGGGCGAGGGGCCGATCGCTGGTTCGGTGCGGGGTATCCGCGTGGTGCTCGCCGATGGCCGTGTGGTGGACGCCAGTCCTAGCCACAACGCTGCGCTGTTCCATGGTGTGATTGGTGGCTATGGTGGCCTTGGGGTGATAGTCGAGGCCACGCTGGGCCTGGTGGAGAACACGCGCATCGCCCGGGAAAGCCAGGTCATGCCCCTGCAGGACTATCGCCCCTGGTTCTATCGCGAGGTTGCGGCCAAGGCGGATCTGGTGATGCACAATGGCATTCTCTATCCCGATGACTTCTCCACGGTGCGGGCCGTTTCCTACCGGCGCACCGACGCTGCCTTGACCGAAGCGCAGCGGCTGAGCCCCAGGCAGCAAGGGAGCCCTATACAGCGCGCGGGGATCCGTCTCAGCGGTTCTTCCTCGGGCATCAAACTGCGTGAAGCGGCGCTCGATCCGCTGCTGTTCCGCAGCCCCAAGGTGCAGTGGCGCAACCATGAGGCCAGCCTCGATGTCAGCGAGTTGGAACCGATATCCGGCCCTGGCTTCAGTTATGTGCTGCAAGAGTATTTCGTACCGCCGGCGCAGCTGGAACGCTTCATCGGCGAGCTGGCGCTCCTGACCCATCAGCATCAGGCCACGCTGATCAACGTCTCCATTCGCCATGCCAAGGCTGACCCGGATACCGTGTTGAGCTGGGCTCCCGAGGAGGTCTTCGCTCTGGTGCTCTACTACCGGCAGGGCAGCTCAGACGGCGAACGGCAGAAAGCCGCAGCCTGGACTCGGGAGCTGATCGCCGCCGCCCTGCGCTGTGGGGGGCGGCATTACCTGCCTTATCAGATTCACGCCAGCCGCGAGCAATTCCTCCAGGCGTACCCGCGGGCGCCGGAATACTTCGCGCTCAAACGCCAGCTGGATCCCAGCTACAAGTTTCGCAACCGTCTGTGGGACGCCTATTACCCTAAGTAACTATCCAGAGCGAAGCCGCCAGATCACTTCAGCGCATCGCCGAGAAACTTGCTGAGAAACTGCTGGGTGCGTGCCTGTTTGGGCTTGCTGAGCAGTTCGCGGGCATCGCCCTGCTCGACGATTACGCCCTTGTCGATGAAGATGACGCGGTTGGCCACGTCGCGAGCAAACCCCATCTCATGGGTGACGATCACCAAGGTACGCTGCTCCTCGGCCAGGGCGCGGATGGTCGCCAGCACTTCACCGACCAGTTCCGGATCCAGCGCCGAGGTGGGTTCGTCGAACAGGATCACGTCCGGTTCCATGGCCAGCGCACGGGCAATCGCCACGCGCTGCTGCTGGCCGCCTGACAAACGCTTCGGGAAGGCGTCTTCCTTACCCGTCAGACCGACCTTCGCCAACAGCTGCCGGCCGCGTTCGATGGCCACGTTGCGCGATTGTTTCTTCACCACCACCGGGCCTTCGATGATGTTTTCCAGCGCGGTGCGGTGCGGGAACAGATTGAAGTTCTGGAATACGAAACCCACGTGCTGACGCAGCTTGCGAATCAGCCCCTGCTGCTGGCTGATCGGTCTGCTGGCATCGATCTCGATCTCACCCACGCGAATGCTGCCGCCGTCCGGTGTTTCCAGCAGGTTGAGGCAGCGCAGCAGGGTGGTCTTGCCCGAGCCGCTAGGGCCGATGATAGCCACCACTTCGCCGGCTGCGATATTCAGGTCTATGCCGTTGAGAACGGTCTGGCCCTTGAAGGCCTTGGTCAGGTTGCGAACGGTGATCATGCTGCTGCTCGTGTCCGGTAGGGCCATCAGTTTTCCGCCTCGTGGCGGTTGACCCGCGCTTCCAATCGGTTTTGCAGATGCGCCAATACGCTGGAGAGGATCCAGTAGATCAGGGTTGCCGCGAGGTACATGGTAAAGACCTCGTACGTGCGGGCAGTGATCAACTGTGCCTGACGGAACAGCTCCGGTACCTGAATGGTGGCCGCCAGCGCGGTGTCCTTGACCAGCGAGATAAAGCTGTTACCCAGCGGTGGCAGGGCAGTGCGTGCGGCCTGAGGCAGGATGGCGCGCAGCATCGTCTGAGTCTTGCTCATGCCAATGCTGGCCGCTGCTTCCCACTGGCCGCGATCGATCGAGGCGATGGCCGCGCGCATGATCTCTGCAACGTAGGCCGCCATGTTCAGAGAAAAGCCAATCAGAGCCGCAGTCAGTGGCTCCAGTTGCAATCCCAGCTCAGGCAAGCCGAAGTAGATGATGAACAACTGCACGAGCAGCGGTGTACCCCGGAAAAACGAGATGTACACCCTGGCGAACCAGCCCAGCGGCGCGATGGCGTAGAGCCTGAGCAGCGCGAGGCCGAAGCCCAGCAGCATGCCGAAAAACATGCCGCCAAGGCTAAGGACGATCGTCCAGACTGCTCCCTTGAGCAGGAAAGGTAAGGAATCCAGTACCAACTGGAGGTTGTCTTGCATCATTGAGTGACGTCAGCCTTGAACCATTTTTCAGAGAGCTGTTTCAAGGTGCCGTCAGCGCGCAGCTTTTCAATGGCCTTGTTGATGGCCGCAAGCAGCTCGGGATTGCCTTTGCGCAGTGCGATCCCCGATTCCTGGCGGGAGAATGCGTCGCCAGCAACGGCCATACGGTCACCCGTCTTGGCGACCATTTCGAATGCTGCCAGGCGATCGACCAGAACCACATCGATGCGACCAACATTGAGGTCCTGGAACTTGGTCGGATCATCATCGTAAGTGCGGATATCGGCCTGCGGGACGTTTTCCTTCAGCCACTGCTCATAGTTGGTGCCCAGGCCGACACCGACCTTCTTGCCTGCCAGATCCGCCGCGCTCTTCACGCCGTCAGCGTCACTTTTCCGGGTCAGGGCCTGAATCCCCGAGACGGTATAAGGCGTGGAGAAATCGTACTTCTTCTTGCGCTCGTCCGAGATGGTGACCTGATTGACCACTATGTCGATGCGACCCGATTCCAGAGAGGCCAGAATGCCGTCCCACTTGGTCGGTTGAAAGCTGACCTTCACGCCCAGCTCTTTGGCCAGCGCTTCGGAGAAATCCACCTCGAAACCAGCGAGCTTTCCGCTTTCGTCCTGGAAGTTGAAGGGCGGATAAGTGCCTTCGAGGCCCACCTTGATGCTGCCGCTGTCCTTGATCTTCTGCAGATCATCGGCAGCAAATGCCTGGCTACCGAGGCCGGCGCAGAGGGCCAGACCGAAACTGCCGATAAGGAACTGGCGACGCAATGTTGCGAATGTCATAGCTGAGCCTCTGGTCTTGTTGTGTGCGGAAGTGCGGCACTCTAATCGTTCTAGGTTTATTCGATAAAATAATAAAAAATTATTTGCATATGCCAATTATGGCGTCAGGGATTGGTAGGCAAACAATGCCGGAGCACCGCCGGTATGCAGGAATACGATCGGCTTGCCTTCTGCAAACTCCCCTTTCTGTACGCCGTCCAGCAGCCCAGCAAATGCCTTGCCGGTGTAAACCGGATCGAGCAGCAGTCCCTGGCTGCTGGCAAGCAGACGAATCGCATCGAGTGTACCGGTATTCGGTTCGCCGTAGCGGGGGCCGTAATACTCATCCCACAGCTCGATGGACAAATTATCCGGCACGCTGATGCCCAGCAGTTCGGCGGTTCGTTGCACCAGTCCCAGTATTTTGGGGCGTTGCAAGTCAGCAGGCCGCGAGACGGTAATGCCGAGTACACGCCAATCGGGCAGAACATGGGCTAACGCCAGCGCCATGCCCGCATGAGTTGCGCCGCTCCCGGAAGCCAGTACCACAGTGCCGCTATCGAGGCCCAGCGCATTGACTTGCTCAGCGAACTCTAGCCCAGCCTTGACATAGCCCAAGGTACCAAGCGCATTGGAGCCCCCAATGGGGATCACATAAGGGTGCTTGCCGGTGGCACGCAGGCGCTCGGCCTTGGCCATTAGCAGCATATCCGGCTCTTCCAGGTTGTCGACAAGCTCAACTCGTGTGCCAAACAGATCCAATAGCAGGCGATTACCGTTATGCAGGTAATTCTGTTCTTGAGTATCGATTGGGTTTTCCAGCAAGGCGACGCACGCGAGGCCCAGTTTGGCAGCCAGTGCCGCAGTCTGGCGTACGTGATTGGATTGGATCGCACCGGCGGTAATTAGCGTATCGGCTTGCTGCGCCATGGCATCGGCGCCGAGGTACTCCAGTTTGCGCGCTTTGTTGCCGCCGAGGGCAAACAGGGTCAGGTCATCACGTTTGACGTATATGTCCCGGCCGACGTGATGTGACAGGCGCACCAGGTGTTGCAGCGGAGTGACATGGGGAACCAGTTCGAGACGCTCGAATCGGCTCAGAGCTTCACTGATCATGGGATTCACTGCCGGAAGGGAGGATGAATAACACTTTAGAAGTGACAGCCTGAAACACAACAAGTGCGTTAGTCTCTGCTTATTCTTAAAATGAATATGAGAATGAATTAAAATTATTTTCATCTTATATCAGCGCGCCGTATCTTCAACGTGCCGTCCTACCCATACGGCTGACCACCCCTATGCCGCTGTCGATCCAGCGGCAACTACCGAGAACAATCATGAAAAAAACGCTTCTCTTGGCTGCATTGGTCTCCGTCCTGGTTACCCAGGCATTCGCCGCTGAAAAACTCACCGTCGCGGCAACGCCGGTTCCCCATGCCGAGATTCTCGAGCTGATCAAGCCGAAGCTGGCCGAGCAGGGTATCGACCTGCAGATCAAGGTGTTCACCGACTACGTGCAGCCCAACCTGCAGGTCGAGCAGAAGCAGCTGGATGCCAACTACTTCCAGACCAAACCGTATCTGGACAGCTTCAATGAAAGCCGCGGCACCCGCCTGGTGATCGTCAAGGGCGTGCACGTCGAGCCCTTCGGCGGCTATTCGCGCAAGTACAAGAGCCTGAAAGAGTTGCCGGACGGCGCCACCATCGCCATCCCCAACGAGGCCAGCAACAGTGGCCGCGCGCTGCAACTGCTGCAACACGCGGGTCTGCTGACGCTGAAAGACCCGGCCAACATCCAGGCAACGCCGAAGGATCTGGCCAGCAACCCGCATAACTTCAAATTCAAGCAGCTCGAAGCGGCCATGCTGCCGCGCGTGCTGGATCAGGTCGACCTGGCGCTGATCAATACCAACTATGCGTTGGAAGCCAAACTCGACCCTGCCAAAGATGCGCTGGTGCTTGAGAACAAGGATTCGCCGTACGTGAACTACCTAGTAGCACGCCCGGACAACCAGAACAGCGAAGCCATCAAGAAACTGGCTGACGCCCTGACCAGCCCGGATGTGAAAGCCTTTATCGAGAAGAAATATTCGGGTGCTGTAGTCCCTGCCTTCTAAAACGCCGCGAGCTCACCCGCGCAGTCCAAAACGCCGACAGAGGCTTTGCCTCTGTCGGCGTTTTTGTTGGTGCTTACGCTTTGTTTTCCAAGGCGAAAATAGCCATAAGCAAATGCTAAAAAGGTATTTAAATTAATTTTTTTATACCGATATAGTTTACCCATGCGTACCCGCTGGCTAACCGGCGCGCCGCACGACTGAATACAGGTGCCGAACACCTGCTTCTGAGACGCGCCTTACTGGCGCCCTTACGTGTGGAGTTGCGCGAATGTCTGCCGTGTCCTTGAGTTCTGCCAATCATCAGCCAACGCAGAATTTTGAAGTACGCCCCTTTTCCGCTGCAGTCGGTGCTGAGATCGTCGGCCTCGACCTCAGCCGCCCGCTGAACGACGCCGATTTCGCCCGCGTTCATCGGGCTCACCTCGACTACAACGTGGTGGTGTTCCGCGACCAACGCATTAGCCCGCAGCAGCAGATCGATTTCAGCCGTCGTTTCGGCGTGTTGCAGATCCACGTGCTCAAGCAGTTTCTGCTCGCCAACCACCCGGAAGTCTTCATCATTTCCAATATCGTCGAGAACGGTCAGCCGATCGGTCTGGGTGACGCCGGTAAGTTCTGGCACTCGGACTTGTCCTATAAAGAATTCCCTAGCCTGGGCTCCATGCTGCTCGCCCAGGAGCTGCCGGAAGAGGGCGGCGATACGCTGTTCGCCAGCCAGCAACTGGCCTACGAGACACTGCCAGCCGAGCTGCGCCAAGCCATCGATGGCAAGCGTGCAGCGCATTCCTACACCGCTCGCTATGCCGATGAAGTGTTCAAGGGCATTCGCCGCCCGACACTCACCGAGGCGCAGTTGGCCGAGGTCAAGGCCGTGATCCATCCGGTGGTGCGTACCCACCCGGAAACCGGGCGCAAGGGCCTGTTCGTCAACGAGAACTTCACCACCCACATTCTCGACGTCCCCGAGGACGAGAGTCGGCAGATCCTCACCGAGCTCTACGCCCACAGCGCGAAGCCCGAATTCATCTACCGCCACCAGTGGCAGCCGAACGACATGGTGTTCTGGGACAACCGCGCGCTGATCCATCTGGCGACCGGCTGCCCGAGCCATCTGCGTCGGCGCATGCACCGCACCACGATCCAGGGCGATGTGCCGTTTTAAGCGGCCCGCCTGCTCGTCCCCATTTTCTGCACCTTTGACTGGAGCCTCGACATGTCGGCAGGTAAGCGCTTTCCCTCTGTTCCCCGTTTTGGCCGCCTCGCCAGCGGCATCGCCCTGAGTCTGAGCCTGCTGGCAGGCAGCCTCGCGGCGCCGCAAGTCGCTCATGCCGAGGGGCAGATCCGTATCGCCGAGCAGTTCGGTATCGTTTACCTGCTGCTCAACGTGGTGCGCGATCAGCAACTGATCGAGAAGCATGGCAAGGCCGAAGGCCTGGACATCAAGGTCGACTGGCAGCAGCTCTCCGGCGGCTCGGCGGTCAACGATGCGCTGTTGTCCGGCGCCATCGATATCGCCGGTGCCGGCATCGGCCCGCTGCTGACGGTCTGGGATCGCACCCACGGTCGCCAGAACGTCAAGGGCGTGGCCTCGCTGGGCAACTTCCCGTACTACCTGCTGAGCAACAACCCCAAGGTCAAGACCATCGCCGACTTCACCGAGAAGGATCGCATCGCCGTTCCTGCGGTGGGCGTGTCGGTGCAGTCGCGCTTCCTGCAGTACGCCGCCGCCAAGCAATGGGGCGACAAGGAATTCAACCGTCTCGACAAGTACACCGTGGCGCTGCCGCACCCGGATGCCACGGCGTCCCTGAAAGCGGGCGGCACCGAGCTGACCGGGCACTTCTCCAATCCGCCGTTCCAGAACCAAGCGCTGGAAAATCCGGACGTGCACGTGGTGCTCGATACCTACGAGCTGCTTGGCCCGAACTCGCCGACGGTGCTGTATGCCACCGAGAAATTCCGCAGCGATAACCCCAAGACCTACAAAGCCTTTGTCGGTGCATTGGCCGAAGCGGCCGATTTCGCCCAGAAGGACAAGGGCGCGGCAGCGGACACCTACATCCGCGTTACCGGCGCCAAGATCAGCCGCGAGTATCTGCTGAAGATCATCGACAACGATCAGTTCCAGTTCACCGTCACCCCCACCAATACCTATCCGCTGGCCGACTTCCTGCACCGCGTTGGCGCCATCAAAAATAAACCGGCCACCTGGCAGGACTACTTCTTCGAAGACGCCGCCATCGGTCAGGGAAGCTGAAAACCATGAATGCCCCTCTGCAAGGCCACACGGCCAGCACACTGAATCCAGGCGCCTTCGACACCGTTCTACAGGTGGAGAAGGTCAGCCTCGAGTACCGCACCCCGCAGCGCGTCGTACGCGCCACCCACGAAGTCAGCTTCGAGGTGGATCGTGCCGATCGTTTCGTACTGCTCGGCCCATCCGGCTGCGGCAAATCCACGTTGCTCAAGGCGGTCGCCGGGTTCATCGAACCGGTGGGTGGCAGCATTCGCCTCGACGGTGCCCTGGTACGTGAGCCGGGCCCGGATCGCATCGTGGTGTTCCAGGAGTTCGATCAACTGCCGCCCTGGAAGACGGTGAAGCAGAACGTGATGTTCCCGCTGCTGGCCTCGCGCACCCTGGGCCGCAAGGACGCCGAGGAGCGCGCCCTGCATTACCTGGAGAAGGTTGGCCTGGCCGCTTTCGCCGACGCCTATCCGCACACGCTGTCCGGCGGCATGAAGGCCCGTGTGGCCATCGCCCGTGCGCTGGCCATGCAGCCGAAGATCCTGCTGATGGACGAACCCTTCGCCGCCCTCGATGCGCTGACCCGTCGCAAGATGCAGGAGGAGTTGCTGGAACTGTGGGAGGAGGTGCGCTTCACCCTGTTGTTCGTCACCCATTCCATCGAAGAGGCGCTGATCGTCGGTAACCGCATTCTGTTGCTGTCGCCGCATCCCGGCCGAGTGCGGGCGGAGATCAACAGCCATCAGTTCGACCTGCACAGCCTCGGTGGTGTGGGCTTCCAACAGACCGCGCAACGCATCCATCGCCTGCTGTTCGACGAGGAGGTCGACAGCGGCCAAGGCGTCGAGCTGGGCTTCCACGACATCCGCATCGCCTACTGAGGAGATTGAAACCATGAGTCTTTCCCCCGCACGGCGTGAGGAATACGAAATCCCCCTGCAACCGTTGCCTGGCCTCAAGGTCGAGCGCGAGCTGTCTCTGGGGCAGCGCCTCTGGCAACAGGGCCGGCTGCGCAAGTCGGTGATCCTGCTGGGATTGGCGCTGATCTGGGAACTCGCGGCCCGTTACCAGGGCAATGACCTGCTGCTGCCCAGTTTTCTGCAGACCGCGCGCGCCTTTATCGAGGGCGTGGGCACCGGCGAGCTGGTGGAGAAAACCGCTATTTCCCTGTCGGTGCTGATCAAGGGTTACCTGATCGGTATCGGCATGGCCTTCCTGCTCACCACCCTGGCGGTGTCGACGCAGCTGGGCCGAGATCTGCTTTCCACCCTGACCTCGATGTTCAACCCGCTGCCGGCCATCGCGCTGCTGCCGCTGTCGCTGCTGTGGTTCGGCC
This sequence comes from Pseudomonas sp. PME37.24/006, assembly GCF_055556635.1. Lineage (NCBI taxonomy): Bacteria > Pseudomonadati > Pseudomonadota > Gammaproteobacteria > Pseudomonadales > Pseudomonadaceae > Pseudomonas > Pseudomonas sp. PME37.24/006. The sequence continues at coordinate 402,449 of NZ_JBVHNL010000002.1, read as the reverse complement.
TGGGCGAGAACAGCCTGATCTTCGTGCTGGTGCATTCGGTGCTGTGGGCGTTGGCGCTCAATACCTACGCGGGTTTTCTCGGTGTCTCGGAAACCCAGCGCATGGCCGGGCGCAACTATGGCCTCAAGGGCCTGCGCTTCGTGCTGTTCATTCTGGTGCCCGCTGCGCTGCCGTCGATCCTTGCCGGCCTGAAGATCGGCTGGGCCTTCGCCTGGCGCACGCTGATCGCCGCCGAACTGGTGTTCGGTGCGTCCAGCGGCAAGGGTGGTCTGGGCTGGTACATCTTTCAGAACCGCAACGAGCTGTACACCGACAAGGTATTCGCCGGCCTGGCCGCAGTAATCCTGATCGGCCTGCTGGTGGAGAACCTGGTGTTCGCCACCATCGAGCGCGTCACCGTCAAACGCTGGGGGATGCAGCGCTAAGCATTTGTAGCCTGGCGTTGAGCGCAGCGATACCCAGGTGGCGATTCCCGGGTCTCGCTGCGCACAACCCAGGCTAACTATTTCATCAAATGACATAACGAGAAAAATCGATGACCAACACTTTCAAACTCGGCCGTCTGGCCACCGCCCTGGGCCTTCTAGGCGCCTTGGCAACCCCGCTGGCCGCTCACGCGGAAGGCAAGATCAGCATCGCCCAGCAGTTCGGCATCGGTTATCTGGTGCTGCACGTTGTCAAAGATCAGCAATTGATCGAGAAGCACGCCAAGGCCCAGGGCCTGGATGATATCGACGTCGAGTGGCGGACCATTTCCGGTGCCACGGCGATGAACGAGGCGTTGCTGGCCGGTGCCATCGACGTGGTATCGGCAGGTGTACCGCCGATGCTCACCGTCTGGGATCGCACCCACGGCAAGCAGAACGTCAAGGCCGTCGCGTCGCTGGGTTCGCTGCCCAACTACCTGCTGAGCAATCGCGCCGAGGTCAAGACGCTGGATGATCTGAGCGACAAGGATCGCATCGCCGTGCCGGCTGCCGGTGTTGGCTTCCAGTCGCGCACCCTGCAGATCGAAACCGCCAAACGCTACGGAAATGCCGACTTCCAGCGTTTCGACAAGATTTCCGTGAGCCTGCCGCACCCGGACGCCACCGTGGCGCTGACCAAGGGCGGCTCGGAAATCACCGCGCATTTCTCCAGCCCGCCGTTCCAGTACCAGGCACTGGAAAACCCGGACGTGCACAAGCTGATCAGCTCCTACGACATCCTCGGCGGCCAGGCCACCTTCAACGTGCTGTACGCCACCGAGAAATTCCACGACGAGAACCCGAAGACCTACAAGGCCTTCTACGATGCACTGGTCGAGGCATCGCAAATCATCAAGGCCGACAAGGCCGCGGCGGCAGAGACCTACATCAAGGTCGAGAACTCCAAGCTGCCGCTGGCGTTCGTGCAGAAGATCATCGAAGACCCGGAGAACGACTTCACCGTCTCGCCGCAACGCACCTTCATCTACGCCGAGAAGCTGCATGAACTGGGCGTGCTGAAGAACAAGGCCAGCTCCTGGAAGGATTACTTCTTCGAGGAAGCCTACGCCAATCCGGGGAGCTGATCAGCGTTGAACTGGATAGAGCCCTGGATACTGGGCGCTTCACTTCTGGCAGCGTAGCGACTCGAGGAATGGCTGGGGGAACGACGAGCAAGGGCAGTTCCTGCTTGGCTTGCAGGCTCTCCATAGTTCACCAGGGGCGGCAAGTGGATCGACTGGCTCGCCTGCTGACCTCAGTTGCCATCAACAAAGCCCGTCTGGGAAATCAGACGGGCTTTGTTGCATCTGCGCGCAGAGCATCAGACCAGCAGGGATTTGCGGCTATGGACGAGGTTCGGGAATATTTTTTCGTTTAGGATGGATTGCGCCACGCCGATGCCGTCCACGCAGTGCGCCATGGAATGCAGCATGCGCGCCGACGGCATGATGATGTGCCGCACCTGCTGATTCGACAGCAGTAGCTCGCGGCGAACAGAAGCCCGGCCTTGCGCCGGGCTTCCGCGTTTTTCAGTCCAGACGTTCCGGGTACTTCATCACCAGATAGCACGGCGCTTCGCTGTCGGCCGGGTTGCGATAACGGTGTGTCTGGTCGGCGTAGAAAAGAATCGTGTCGCCGGTCGAAAGCAGATAGCGCTCCTCGTTGAAGCAGACCTCCTGCACACCCTGAATCACCAGATTTTCCTGGGCTCCGGGGCATGGCCTTCAGTTTGTTCTTCGCCCAGTGGCGCCAGGCGCGGTTCGTAGAGTTTCGATTGGCGCGTGATATCGAATGGGAACAGCGCTCTGCTGACGAACGCGCCACTGGCGTTGACCAGACGTTTGCTGATGCGCACCGGCATCAGTGCGACGCTTTCTAAGGCTCGACTTCGAGAAAGGCGGCCACCGAGACCTTGAGGCCTTTGGCGATCTTGCACAGTCAGTCCTTGCGATTGCGGCGCAACTCCTCCAGCAACTTGTTCTTGTCGCGCTCGCGCTTGGCAATCACGTCACGCTCGCTGCGGATCTGGGCATGGCTGAGCAGGGCAAAGATAAAGCTGCCGCCGATGATATTGCCGGCCAGGGTAGGCCCCGCAAACACCAGCCAGAAATCGCCCCAGCTCACTTCGCCGGCATACACCAGATAAGACACCTCTACCGAGCCGACCACGATATGGGTGAAGTCACCCAGCGCCATCAGGTAAGTGATCATCACGATAATGGCGATCTTGGCGCTTTCCATCGAGGCGATCATCCACACCATCGTGGCGATCATCCAGCCTGAGATGATGCCTTTGGCAAGCATCTGGGACACGTCGTTTTCCATCACCTTACGGCCGATTTCCAGAAACGCCAGGTCGGTCTGGGCATCGAAAATCGGCAGGCGCAGCATCACCCAAGCCACCAGCAGGGTGCCGGCTAGGTTTCCGCATAGCACCACGCCCCAAAGACGCAATAGTCGCCCGACATTGTTCAGGGTCAGCTTGCTCATCACCGGCAGCACGGCGGTCAGGGTGTTTTCCGTAAACAGTTGCTGACGGGCGAGGATCACCGCCAGAAAGCCTGCCGAATAACCGAGGCTGGCGATCACATGACTTTCATCGCTGGAGCCCAACCGAGAGCGGAACAAACCCATGGCCATCAGCGACAGGCCCATGGTCAGCCCGGCGGCCAGCGCCGACCACCATAATGCTGCGATGCTGCGTTCCAGCTCATGGTCGCCCTGGATCCTGATGGTTTCATGCAACACCGCCGCCCGCGGCGGCAGCTTCTCATCGATCTCGCGCTCTTCTTCGGCTGACAGGCCGGGGGTCTTGCCGTCTGCTTGTTCTTGCATACCAGTTACCTTCATGGGGGGAACAACGGAGGCCCGTCTGTCTGAGGATTCAGACCTGAGGCGCCCGGCTTCGTTCTGCCGTGATAAAGGCGTTCCTTGCCTCGCGGCAAAGTGGGCTACGGCGCAGCCGTGCGTGAAATGTCAACAGCCCCTAGTGCGTAGTGGAATATGATTATGATAAAAAGGTTCTTTTAAGGCATAAGGCCATCAGGCAGGCTACCACCCTTATCTGCCCCCTCGTAAGGAAACCCTGGATCATGCTCAAGAAACTCCTGCTGGCGACTGCCGTCACCACCTCGCTGCTCGGTAGCGCCGCTGCGCTGGCTGCGGACAAGCCCATTCTCAATGCCTCCTATGACGTCGCTCGTGAGCTGTTCGCCGAGATCAACCCCAAGTTCCAGGCCCACTGGAAAGCCGAGACCGGCAAGGATCTGAAGATCGACCAGTCGTTCGCCGGCACCTCGCGCCAGGCGCAGGACATCATTCAAGGCAAGAAGGTCGACACCGTGACCTTCAACCAGGTTACCGACGTGGATATCCTGGCCAAACGTGGCCTGGTGCGTAAGGATTGGGCCGAGCAGTTCCCCAACAGCAGCTCGCCGTACTACAGCACCACTGCCTTCCTGGTGCGCAAGGGCAACCCGAAGAACATCAAAAACTGGGACGATCTGGCTCGCTCCGACGTGAAGCTGGTGTTCCCGAACCCGAAAACCTCCGGTAACGCTCGCTACAGCTACCTGGGCGCCTGGCTGTACGCCAACGAAGCGTTCAAGGGTGACGAAGCCAAGATCAAGGAATTCGTCGGCAAGATCCTCCGCAACGTCGAGAACTTCCCCACCGGTGGCCGTGGTGCGACCGTGGCCTTCGCCCAGAATGGTCAGGGTGACGTGCTGCTGAGCTTCGAATCGGAAGTGGTCAATATTGCAAAGGGCGAAGAGTTCAAATCCGGCGAGTTCGAAGTGGTCGTGCCGCCGGTAAGCGTGCTGGCCGAATTCCCGGTTGCTGTGGTCGACAAGGTGGTCGACGAGAAGGGCACCCGCGATGTCGCCAAAGCCTATCTGGACTTCCAGTACAGCAAGGACATCCAGAAGCTGCTGACCACCTACCACTACCGCGTACAAGACAAGGAAGTGGCCGCCGAAACCGCGGGCCAGTTCCAGGATCTGCGTCTGATCAACCCGACCGAAGTCCTTGGTACCTGGGACGAGATCACTGCCAAGCACTTCGATGGCAATGCTATTCTTGACCAGCTTTTGGCCGAAGGCCGGTAATTGACTGCAGCGATCTGCTGCGCGTCGGCCCTGCGGCTTCCGAGATCGTAATGATCACTGAGGGCTGAACCGCATCAGCTGTATTTCACAAACCGCCGACCTTCCGGCGGTTTGTGCATTGAAGGACTTTCGAGTGAGCAAGACCCCCGTTTTCTTTCTGCAGAATCCATTGCTGCCGGGCTTCGGCCTGAGCTTCGGTTTCAGCGTCTTCTACCTGTCGCTGGTCATCCTGTTTCCGCTGTCCGCTCTGTTGCTTTACGTCAGCGACATGAGCTGGGCGCAATACTGGCAAGCGATCAGTGACCCGCGTGTGGTGCAGAGCTACAAGGTCACCATCAGTGGTGCCTTCTATTCGACGGTGATAGCGCTGCTGGTTGGTCTGCTGATCGCCTGGATCATCACCCGCTACGAATTCCCTGGCCGCCGCCTGGTCGATGCGCTGGTTGACCTGCCGTTCGCGCTGCCGACTTCAGTCGCCGGGTTGACCCTTGCGACCTTGCTGGTGCCCGGTGGCTGGCTTGGCCAGTATTTCGACGCTGCCGGTATCAAGATCGCCTACGCCTACCCAGGCTTGCTGATCGCTATGGTATTCACCAGCCTGCCCTTTGTGGTGCGCACCGTACAGCCCGTGTTGCAGAGCCTGGGTACGGAGTACGAAGAAGCGGCCAGCACGCTGGGGGCCAACAAGGTGCAGAGTTTCACTCATGTGGTGCTGCCCAGCCTGGCGCCGGCATTGATTACCGGGGCTTCGCAATCGTTCGTTCGCAGCCTGGGCGAGTTTGGCGCAGTGATCATGATCGCCGGCAACATTCCATTCAAAACCGAAGTGTCGTCACTGATGATTTTCGTGCGCCTGCAGGAATTCAATTATCCGGCTGCGGCGGCGATCGCGTCGGTGATCCTCCTGGCCTCACTGTTCCTGCTCTTCGCCTTGCAGGTAGTGCAGGGGCGCCTGTTCAAATGGCAGAGGCAAAGTCGATGAAAAAGCCTCAGCAGTGGCATCAATGGTTACTCATCATCCTTGGCCTCGGTGCAGTCGCGCTGCTGCTGCTGGTTCCCCTGGCGCTGATTTTCACCAAGGCGCTCAGCGGCGGCTGGAGTGCGTTGGTCGACAACCTGTCCCAGGACTACATGCAGCACGCTATCGGCCTGACCCTGCTGGTCGCCGCGCTCACCGTGCCGCTGAACCTGTGCTTCGGCATCCTGCTGGCCTGGTGCGTGACCCATTACGACTTCCGCGGCCGCAAGCTGCTGACCACCCTGGTGGACATTCCCTATGCCGTGTCGCCGGTGGTCGCCGGTCTCTGCTACTTGGTGGTCTACGGGCTGGAAACCGCCCTGGGCCAATGGTTCTACGATAACGACATGCAATTGATGTTCGCCTGGCCCGGCATCGTCATGGTCACGGTGTTCGTCACCGCGCCTTACGTGGCGCGCATCTTGATTCCAGTCATGCAGTCTCAGGGCAATGACGAGGAAACCTCTGCGCTGTGCCTGGGTGCCAATGGCTGGCAGATCTTCCGCCATATCACGCTGCCCAACATCAAATGGGCGCTGCTCTACGGCGTGGTGGTCACCAATGCGCGGGCAGTGGGCGAGTTCGGTGCGGTGTCGGTGGTGTCCGGCACCATCCTCAACCAGACCCTGACCTTGCCGCTGCTGGTGGATCAGCTGAACAACGACTACAAACCGGTGGCGGCCTTCACCGCAGCAGCGCTGCTGGCCTGCATGGCGTTGTTCACGCTGTTCCTCAAGACGTACATGGAGTGGCGTCAGCGGGTCAACATGCAGCGCGCTGCAGACAGCTGAGTCAGCCCGAGACCTGCGTCAGGTGCCGGGCCAGTGCCGCCTTGAACGGCGGCAGGTTCTGCGCCAGGCGTAGCCCGGCATTGCGCAGCAGGCGCGTGGGCATTCGGTCGTCGGTGTACAGCCGCACCAGCAGGCTGGTGGCCTGATACAGCGGCCAGCTGGCGCGCCTCTGGGCACGGGCGTATTGCTGCAGAACGTCGGGGTCGCCGATGTCGCGACCCTCGCGCGATGCATCGAGCAACACCTGCGCCAGCCGCTTCTGGCTCTGCAAACCGAAGTTGAAGCCATGGGCCGTTACCGGGTGCATACCCACCGCGGCGTCACCTATCAACGCACAACGCAGCCCGGCGAAGCGCTGCGCATAGACGCCCACCAGCGGATAGGTATGGCGCTCGCCAACCAGCTCCATGCGCCCCAGGCGCCGCTCGAAACGGCGCTCCATATCACGGGCGAAGGCGTCCGGCGCCAGCTTCATTACCTCGTTGATTTCCTCCGGTGGCAGGGTCAGCACCGCCGAGGCGTGGTTGCCGTTAAGGGGGAGCAGGGCGAGCGTCTGCCCGTAACCGAACCACTCCCAGGCCACCTGTTCATGGCTGCGTTCGTGGCTCATACGGCAAACCAGCATGCTCTTGCCGAAGTCCTCCATGCGCGCACCGATTCCCAGGCGTCGCCGGGTCTCCGAAAAACGACTGTCGGCAGCGACCAGCAGGCGCGCATGCAGGAGCTGGCCATCGTTCAGGCGCAGCGTTACTGATTGCCTGGAGCAGTGCAGATCCTCGATCGTGCAGCTGCTCAGCAATTCGACGTCGGGGCAGCCGTTTACCGCCGCGAAGGCTGCGCGGCGGATCGCCTGATTGGGCACCAGGCAGCCCAAACGCTCCTCGCCAGCGGCTGCGGCGAGGATGCGCAGTGCATAAAGGGACGGGCCATTGAGTACCTGGGCGTCACGCAAGGGCGAGATTTCGTCGGCCTGCAGGTGCTGCCATATGTTCAGTGACTGCAGCGCCTGTCGTGAGGCATGGGTGAGGGCGATTTCGCGCCCATCCAGCGGCGGATTCGCCACTGCATCGAGGGGCTGGCGTTCGATCAGCCGAATAGAAAGTCCGTGGCCGGACAGGGAACGGGCCAGGCATAGACCCGCTGGCCCGGCTCCGACGATGACGACATCCACTTGCATGGCGATTCCCGTACTTGCTGACAGATCGCTACTGTAGGTCAGCGAGTACCGGGGAACATTGCCCGGGATCAGGCAAACGCTGCGATCACCAGAAACCGATGGGGTGACGCTCGTTGATGTAATCGAGTGGCAGGGCGAAGCCCTTGCGGAAGAAGTTGGCCAGACGGGTGTCGATGACCTTTTCGTTGACCGACGCCAGCAGCGATTCCTGGCGGTGGATATCGCCGCTGTCGGCGTAGTACTCCTCGTGCAGCATGCGTTGCGCTGCGAGGTTGGCGACCAGGCTGTAGCTGCTCACCAGACCTTCATCGGGTCGGCTGACCGCCAGGATCAGGCGCGGCTTTTCATTTTCCAGCACCAGATCGACCACCACGTCGAGATCGTGATTGCGGGCATAACTGGCTGCTTCTTCGAACAGAGGGCGCGCTTTCTCGCTCAATGCCTGGATGAATGCAGTGCGGATCGAGCTATCGCTCACGTCATGCAGTTCATGGGTGTCTTGCAGCTTGCGCAGAGTATTCACTTCATTGCCCCTTGAGTTCGGCCTGCTGTCTAGCGTGGGAAAAACAGGCGGTGCAAAGAGTTCAGGCTGCTCGATAAATGGTCTCTGCTAATTGTCCGGAACTTGTGTGCCCCATGCACTGCCATAGACACACAGTAACGATTGGCTCGGAGAATTTCGCCAGCATGCAAAACATCGAGCAGGCGGTTCATTTCCTGGAAAAGTACAACCTGGTGCTGAGCACCGCAGAGTCATCCACGGCAGGCCTTCTAGCCGCTACGGTTGCGGCTGTGCCGGGCTGTGACGGCGTGCTCGAAAGCGGCTACGTCGTCTACTCCAAGCGCGCCATGCAGGCCAGTCTTGGGGTGAGCCTGGAGACCATAGACACCTTCGGTATGAACAGCGAAGAGGTGGCGAGGGAAATGGCGTTGGGCGTACTGAAGACCAGCAGCGCCGACATCATCCTGGCGATCACCGGCGCACCGACCGCTGACGACAAGAGCGGCCAGGAAGTGATCGACGGCGCCATGTGCTTCGCCTGCGCCACGCGCCTTGCCGAACATCAGGGGGTGACCAGCGAGACCGTCACCTTCCCCGGAGACAATAACGAAAGGCGCGCTGCCGCAGCGCGCCATGCCTTGCTTCGACTGCCCTATTACTACGAACGGTTGCGTCAGACCTCCTGACGGCAGCGGTTCAGCGACTTGTGCAACATCGACCACTCAAGGAAAACACATGATCAAGAAATGCCTGTTCCCAGCCGCCGGTTATGGCACCCGCTTTCTCCCGGCGACCAAGGCCATGCCCAAGGAAATGCTGCCCGTGGTCAACACCCCGCTGATCCAGTACGGCGTAGAGGAAGCCCTCAACGCAGGCCTGACCGAGATCGCCATGGTGACCGGTCGTGGCAAGCGCTCCCTGGAAGACCATTTCGACATCAGCTATGAGCTGGAGCACCAGATCCGCGACACCGAAAAGGAAAAATACCTGGTCGGTATCCGTCGCCTGATCGACAACTGCACCTTCTCCTACACCCGTCAGGTGGAAATGAAGGGCCTCGGCCACGCCATTCTCAGCGGCCGTCCGCTGATCGGTGACGAGCCGTTCGCCGTGGTACTGGCCGATGACCTGTGCCTGAACATCGAAGGCGATGGCGTGCTGACCCAGATGGTCAAGCTGTACAACCAGTTCCGCTGCTCGATCGTCGCGGTGCAGGAAGTACCGATGGAAGAGATCCACAAGTATGGTGTGATCGCTGGCGAGATGATCCGTGACGACATCTTCCGCGTCAGCCACATGGTCGAAAAACCGAAGGCCGAAGATGCGCCGTCGAACCTGGCGATCATCGGTCGCTATATCCTCACTCCGGATATCTTCGACCTGATCAAGGACACCCAGCCGGGCAAGGGCGGTGAAATTCAGATCACCGACGCGTTGATGAAACAGGCTCAGGAAGGCTGCGTACTGGCATACAAATTCAAGGGCCGCCGTTTCGACTGCGGTGGTGCCGAGGGTTACATCGAAGCGACCAACTTCTGCTTCGAGAACCTCTACCGCGAAGGCCGCGGTTAACCGCTGTGAGTGTTAAAGAAACCGGGCTTCGTGCCCGGTTTTTTGGCTATAAAGGGTGTTGACTACTGCGTGCTGGCATAGCCCGATACTTGCTTGAGGTGTTGAAGGCATGGGGTGGCTGACTGAGATCTGGTGTCCGCTGGGTTAGCCATGTGGCGTTTGCTAGAGCGGCGCTTCACACTCAGGTCTTGTAGGATGGCGATTCCTCCAATGACTGCCGATAATGATGCACTGCGGATTTTATGCACGGTGCAGCCAAACATTACGAATGCAGCAGGGATCTTGATCAACCACCATCGTCAGAGGGATTACAGCGTGCCGTTTACCCACTTCAGCCGCTTTGCGCCTGCCACTGTCAGCTTGCGAGCGCCAGTCGCCCGATGATCATCAACGGCCTGGTTTTTCTCGCCACGCTGATTGCGATGGAAGGTGTCGCCTATTACGCGCACAAGTACGTGATGCACGGTTGGGGCTGGGGTTGGCATCGCTCGCACCATGAGCCGCGTGACGGCTGGTTCGAAAAGAACGATCTGTATGCGGCGGTATTCGCCGGGCTGGCAATTGTGTTGATTGCCCTGGGCACCCAGGGTCTGCACCCACTGGAATGGATTGGTGCGGGAATGACCGCCTATGGCCTGTTGTACTTCGTCGTCCATGACGGGCTGGTGCATCACCGCTGGCCGTTTCGCTTCGTGCCCCGCAGTGGTTACCTCAAGCGCCTGTATCAGGCGCATCTGATGCACCATGCGGTGGAGGGCAAGGAGCGCTGCGTCTCCTTCGGTTTTCTTTACGCACCGACTACGGCACGTCTGAAGGCTCAGTTGCGGGCGATGCATGACGGGCCGCTGCGCAAGACGGATGCGGACGTTGCCACAGGTTCCCGGAGCGAGCCGGCCAGCGCGCGAAGCGACTCGTAACCGCCTGCCACAAGCCGATCAGCACGGCGCCGATCTTCTCCGCCTTTGAAGTAGAGATGCGTTCGTCCCAGGCGTGGTCGCCAGCGTCCAGCACCTTCATGCCGATCTGCCGGTACACCACCGCTGCCGTTGCCACCGCCCAGGCCGAACGCCAGGGCAGGGCGCTTAGGCCCGCCTGAGCGCTGGCATAGTAGGGTTCGGCTAACTCGACCAGGCGCTGCCCCAGTACCGCCACGGCCGGACGATAACGAATATCGGCGACCTGATCGCGCGGTACGCCTAGTTCTTCCAGCCATTGTTCGGGCAAGTAGCAGCGCCCCACGGCGGCGTCTTCGGTGATATCCCGGGCGATATTGGTCAGTTGAAATGCCAGGCCCAAGTCGCAGGCGCGATCCAGGGTTGGCTCATCTCGAGTGCCCATCACTCGGGCCATCATCAGACCCACCACGCCGGCTACGTGGTAGCAGTACTGCAGGGTATCGTCGACGCTCCGATAGCGGCGTTCCAGCACATCCATTTCGAAACCTGCCAGATGCTCCAGGGCATGCTGCTCGGGAATGTCGTGGGCGAGTACAACTTGGCGAAAGGCTGCGAAAGCGGGGTCGTTCAGCTCGCCACCGGCATATACCGTATGGGTTTGTGCCTGCAGATGAGCCAGGCGTTGCTCGGCTTGTTCGCGGCTGATCGATACGGCGTTGTGTCCGGCTTCCTGGCCGTCGATCACGTCGTCGCAGTGGCGACACCATGCGTAAAGCATCACGGCGCTGCGTCGGGTCGGCTCGTCGAACAGTTTCGAGGCCGCTGCGAAGCTCTTCGAACCTACCGCGATGCTCTGGTTAGCGTGCTCGATCAGCGCCTGATCGTCCGGCGTGGCGGCGCTCATGGCTGTAAGTCTTCGATCATCAGGCCCGCCGTGGCCTTGGCCGAGCCGATCACGCCCGGAACGCCAGCGCCAGGGTGGGTGCCAGCACCAACCAGATAAACATTGCTCAGTTGCGCATCCCGGTTATGCGGGCGGAACCAGGCACTCTGCTGCAGCACGGGTTCCAGCGAAAACGCCGAGCCCTGATAGGCATAGAGCTCATCGCGAAAATCGTTGGGTGTGAAGATTCGGCAGGTCACCAGGTCTTCGCGCAGCCCCGGGATGTAGTGCTCCTCGAGGTAGGCGAGAATGCGATCACGGTAGCGCGGGCCCTCGACCTCCCAGTCGATCGGCGCGTTGCCCAGATGCGGCACTGGCGACAGCACGTAGTGGCTCGAACAGCCGGGCGGCGCCAGGCTGGGGTCGGTCACGCATGGCGCGTGCAGGTAAAGGGAGAAGTCCTCGGCCAGGGTTTGACCGCTGAATATTTCCTCGATCAGCTCGCGATAACGTGGCCCGAAACACACCGTGTGGTGTTGCAACTGTGGCTGCGGACGCTTGAGGCCAAAGTGGATCACGAACAGCGAGTTACTGAAGCGTTTGCCTTTCAGGCGACGACCTTCCTGCCGCCCGCGCGGGTGCTTGGCGAGCAGGTTGGCGTAGGTGTGTACCACGTCGGCGTTGGAGGCCACGCTGTCGGCCGCGAATTGACGACCGTCCTGCAGCCGCACGGCGGTGGCGCGATTGCCCTCGGTTTCGATGGCGGCCACGTCAGCATTCAGCTCCAGCGTACCGCCGAGATCTTCGAACAACGTGACCATGCCCTGCACCAGTGCACCCGTGCCGCCCTTGGGAAACCATACGCCCCACTCGCGCTCCAAGGCATGGATCAGGGTGTAGATCGATGAGGTAGCGAAGGGGTTACCGCCGACCAGCAAAGAATGGAACGAGAAGGCCTGGCGTAATTTGTCGTGTTCGACGAAATTCGAGACCATTGAGTAGACGCTGCGCCAAGCCTGCAGCCGCGCCAGTTGCGGGCCAACCTGGAGCATGTCGCGGAACGACAGGAAAGGCACCGCACCAAGCTTCAGGTACCCCTCTTTGAACACCGCACGGGAGTAAGCCAGGAAGCGCTGGTAACCCTCCACGTCGCCGGGGTTGAGGGCCTGGATCTGGCGATCCAGCTCGGCCTGATCGTTGGCGTAGTCGAACTGCGTGCCATCCTCCCAGCACAGGCGGTAGAAGGGTTTGACTGCAAGCAACTCGACGTAGTCGGCAACCTTCCTGCCGCTGAGGGCGAACAGCTCCTCGATGGCGCTGGGGTCGGTAATCACCGTCGGGCCTGCATCGAAGGTAAAACCCTGATCACGGTAAACGTAGGCGCGGCCGCCTGGTTGGTCGCGTTTTTCCAGCAGCGTGGTCTGGATGCCTGCGCTCTGCAGGCGAATGGCCAGAGCCAGCCCGCCAAAACCCGCGCCGATGACGATGGCTGTTTTCGCTTGGTTCATGAACGAGTCTCGAAATGCCGAGGGGAATGGCGCACGGCCGCCCGCATGGCTTGATCAAAGGGCACCGGCGGCTTGCCGACAAGAATTCGTGCACGGTCGTACCAGGGGTTGCTGCCAGCGTAGAAACGCTCGATCAGCCCTGCGGGCAGTCCGTAGAAACGCTGCATGACCTGCCAGCGATCTTGCGGGCGCCCGGCCAGGAACAGCATGCGGTTGAGCAGACGATAGAAGTTCTGGTTGCGCCATTCGCTTCGGGCGTGGGCGCGCAGGTCGCGTGCCAAGGTGGCTGCGTCTTGCAATGCATAGCCTGCGAGCCAGTCTGCCAGGCGCACCGCATGGGGCAGTGAATAACCGGTGGTGCAGTGGAACAGCCCGGCGCGCAGACCGGACAGCGGCTGGCCGGCGGCTTCGTCCCAGAAAGCGTCGAAGTCGCCGGCCAGGGTGATTGGCAGGATGCCCTGTTCCTCACGCAGGCACTCGGCGACCTGCCAGCCATGCTGACGAGTATAGGCCGCGATGTGTTCGCGCAACTGTTCGGTGGAGGCGCGGTGATTGTCGACGTAGTGGGTGTCTTCGATCAGCAACGTGTCCGCCGAAAAGGGCAGCACGTAGACGAAGCGATAACCGTCGCCCTGTGGCACTCGCGCATCCATGATGATCGGCGTCGTCAGGCCGTGGGGTTGCTCGAGGCGCAGCAGCTGGCCGACGAAGGCCTGCTGGCCAAGTACCAGATTACTGCTCGGTTTGGCGCCGCGGCCGTCGATCACTGCCAGGGCGTCGAGCCGCTCGCCACTCTCCAGTGTCACGTGGGTAGGGCTGATTTCGCTGATGGCGCTGCCCAGGCGAAGCGTCGAACCCAGCGCTGGGGTGATGACCTCGGCGAAACGCTCACTCGTGATGCTCGCGTAGCCACTGTTCATGGCCCGCGACAGATAGGGGAAGTGCACCTGATAGCCCGGCCAGCGCTTCACCACCAGAGGCTCCAGCCAGCGATGCTGAGCTTCGCTCAGGTCGCCGTCGTGAAACGACCAGGTGTGGTTGCCGCCCAGGCTCAGCTGCTCTTCGATGCACAGTACCTTGAGATCCGCTCGCTGCTGCTGCATACGCCAGGCGATCAGGCCATTGGCGAGGCCGCCGCCAGCCAGAATCAGGTCGTAGGTCATTGCTGGGCTGCCTCTGCCGGGGCGTGCTGCACCATGGCTGCTTCGACGATATCAGCGGCCTTCGGTGCGCCGCCTGCCTGCTGCAATTCCAGGTTCAGCGTCTCGAAACCAGGCAACGGCTTTGCCAGCAAGGTGCGCAGCGCCGCGGCGATACGTGAGGCGCTGGCCCGACGGCTCAATTGCGTACCCACGCCTCGGTAGGCGACGCGCGCCGCCACGCCAGGCTGGTCGAAAGCAATCGGCATTACCAGCATCGGCGTGCGTGCGGCGATTGCATCCATCACGGTGTTCAGGCCGCCATGGGTGATCACCGCGTCGGCCTGCTCCAGTGCCCATTGCTGCGGTGCGAAGTCGGTGACCCAGGTGGCGCCGCGCTCGATAAGACGTTGTTCCTGCGCCGCATTGAGTTTGCCGCAATGGGCGATCAGCAATTGGCTGTCGATACTGCGGCAAGCCGTAGCAATCCGTTCGAACAGGCCGAGGCGATCACCCTGTAGCGTGCCGAGGCTGGCAAAACAAAATGGCCTCTGCTTATCGATTGGCCATTCGCCCTGCAGCTCGGTCGCCGGGCTACGCAACGGGCCGACCGCGTGAAAGTGCTCGGGCAACTGACTGCGCGGGAAGTCGAACCCGGGCAGCGTCTGGCTGATTTGCGCCAACGGCGACAGGCATTCGTGTAACGCCGTGCGCGGTGCGATATCCAGGCGTTTGGCGGCATCCTGGATGACCTTGCCCAACGGCTTCATCAACCAGTCGTACACCTGGCTGCTACCCCGGTACATGTGCAGGCTGCGCTCGTCGGTGGCGTAGGCGAACGGCATCACCGGTAGTGGCAACCCCGGCTCGCGGTTGACCGGCAGCGCGCAGGCGACGGAAACAAATGGCAGTCCCAGGCTTTCGGCAACCAATCCGCCTGCGGGCTCCATCTGATCGCAGAGCAGGACGTCCACGTGATTGTCAGCCAGTGCGCTCGGCAGCTCGGCGCAGAGCATGGCTGTGGTAGCCGCCATCTGTTTGATGATGCGGCGTAGCCCCCATGGGGTGTCTGGTCGCGCCGCCTGGCGCAAGGTGTGCTCCAGGCTGCCTGGCGGGTGGCTGTTGGCACCCACTGAGCGAAAGCCGACGCGCGGGTCGCTGAGCCAATGGGCGGCGTCCGACTGATGAAAGAAGGTCACCCGGTGCCCACGGTCTAGTAGCTCGACCGCCAACGCCTGCAATGCCTGAAAGTGGCTGTAATAGGGTGGGGCGATAACGGCGAAATGACTCATGCTTGAACCAGTTGCTGTGTGCCTTGGGGCAGCAATCGGGCCTTGCGCAGCGCGACAAGGTTGGCAGAGCCGGTGCAGAAGCACGCCGTGCGTAGTTGGCGAATAACAATCTGAAAATGCTCGATTACGGCCTCGGTCGAGAGTGTCGCCCCGGGCAGCACGCCAGCGGCCTGGCCAACGATATCGGCGCCCAGGCGAATGGCCTTGGCAGCATCCACGCCGTCACGAACACCGCCGGAGGCGATCAGCGTGACGTCAGGCAAGGCTTCCCGTATCCCCTGCAGCGCCGTGGCGGTCGGAATGCCCCAGCCAGCGAAGGCCATCGCCACGGCTCGATCTGCTTCATTCGCGGCGCGTTCACCTTCCACCGCAGCCCAACAAGTGCCGCCAGCACCTGCCACGTCGATGACCTGGACGCCAGCCTCGACCAACGAGCGAGCCACCGAGGCCGATAGCCCGGCGCCCACTTCCTTGACGATCACCGGCACATGCAGGCTATTCACAACCCGCGCAATCTGCGTGAGCACACCGCGCCAGTCGCGGTCACCTTCAGGCTGAACGGCTTCCTGCAGCGGGTTGAGATGAATGATCAGGCCGTTGGCTTCCAGCGCATCGACGGCACGGCGGGCCAGATCCAGCCCCTGAGGTTCGAGCAGTTGCGCGGCGCCGATATTGGACAGCAGCGGGATACCTGGCGCGCAGCGGCGTAGTTCACGGGTCAGGCCCTGGTCGTTGCCTGTCTGCAGGCTGACGCGCTGGGAGCCAACGCCCATGGCAATGCCCAGCTCCTGGGCGGCTTCGACGAGGTGGCGGTTGATGGCTTCGGAGCGGTTGGCACCGCCGGTCATGGAGCTGATCAGCAGCGGTGCCTGCAGAGCGATACCGAGCAGCGAGCTGCGCAGGTCGATCTGCCCATGATCGAGCTCAGGCAATGCACAATGTTCGAACTGCACGGCCGACCAGCCTGCGCTGACACGTGTAGCCGCCTTGTGTCGATCCAGAACGATATCCAGGTGGTCATCCTTACGCCGACTCAGGTCGTTATTATTCATGCAGGCTCCATTGCGCAGGAATCATTTTGCGGTGCACGCGGTCTGTGCAGAACGGAATGATCGAATAGCATATCGACATCCGCTAGGCTTGAATTGGCCACATTATCAGGCAACTGCACGCACTAGACGTTCCAACATTACAAACCAGCTTCAGTTGTGATCATTTCGGTGTCAGGATCCTTCGTTGCAGTGACCTGGCAGTACTTGAAAGCGTGTCCAAGTGTTGCGGGAATACAGAAGAAGAGAGGGAACGATGACAGCCTATGCGACTGCAACGATCGACAGCGGATTCACCGAGCACCTGCTGCAATTGCGCGGTGCCATCGAGGGGCGGCTGGATGAACTGCTACCCGCCGTCAGCAATGAACGAGATCTGGTAGCCGCTGCCGTTCGTGACGGTGCGCTGGCCCCTGGCAAACGCATGCGGCCACTGCTGTTGCTACTTGCCGCCAATGGCCTAGGCGCCAATCAGCGTCAGGCACTGGATCTGGCCTGCGCCATCGAGATGGTGCACGCCGCCTCGCTGATTCTCGATGACATGCCGTGCATGGACGACGCCCAGGTTCGTCGCGGGCGGCCCACCGTGCACCTGGCGTTCGGCGAAGACATCGCCATTCTCGCCGCCGTCGCCTTGCTGGCACGAGCCTTTGGCGTGGTCGCCGGTATCGAGGGGTTGAAACCGCTGGTGCGCACTCAACTGGTGGAAATCGTCGCCAATACAGTCGGCTCACAGGGTCTGGTGCAGGGGCAGTTGCAGGATCTGCGCGATGGCAAGAATGCCCGCTCCGAAGAAGAGATCGCCGAAACCAACAAGCTCAAGACCGGGGTGCTGTTCAGCGCGATCATGGACATGGCCTACCTGATCAGCGACGCGCCCAAACCGTTGCGCAGCGTGCTGCAGCGCTTCGCTGTCGAACTCGGCCATGCCGTGCAGCTCTACGATGACCTGCAAGACGCCAACCCCAACAACGCTAAAGATCAGGGCAAGGACGACGGCAAGTCGACCCTGCTGGCACTGCATGGAGAGGAGAGGGTGCGCGAACGCCTCGATGGTCACCTGGCACGTGCGCAGATTTGCCTGGACGAGGCCTATCGAGGTGACGTGTATATAGGCCGCTTCCTCGGCATGCTCTTCGCGTGAGCGTCAGGGACTATTGAGGGAGTGCCTCCAGCGCACTCTGCAGTTCGGCTGCATCGCTGAAACGCTGTTCGCGAATCACGCTGCCGCCTTCCAGCTCCAGCCATTGCACGGTTTCCCGGTCGCCTTCATAGCGGCCTGCGACCCTGCCGGTCTGATCGAGCATGATGCGGTATTTGGCCGAGCGCATGGCCGGCACCGCGACCATCTTCGCCAGTGATGGCATCTTCTCGATATCCGCTACGTAGACCACGTGGCGCGCCTCCAGAAAACCTTCCGGCTTCTCCTCCAGTGCGCCATTGACCAGGCGTGCGGTCGACATGCTGCGTGCCACCAGCACCACGCGGGCGCTGTCATTGAGGGTGTAGGCCTTTTCGAACTGATCCAGCAGCGTCCAGGGCGTGGAAGGGGCGGGCGCATCGGTGGCCCAGGCGCTGGAACACATAACACTGAAAAGCAGGATGGAAATAGACTTCATGGCAGGCCGCTCTGTCGGAAACTCGCAGCACAATAGAGCGCAGTGGCGGTCATTGCCAAATGTTTTGCTGCTCTCTGAGCTTAAATATTCAGCCGGATTTTCGCCTTGTACCGGTCTGATGGCAGCCTTCCAATACGCGCATCATCAGTCTGATGAACAGCAACGGGAGAAGGTAGTCGGCAACGAAATCCATCAGCAAGGCTACCGCTTGGTTCCGTTGTTAATTAGAATCGATCTCGTTATTGACTCTTACAACAGGTGCCCGGCATGTCCGGTTCGGCAGTATCCACTGCACAGGCTTTTCACGATCTCTACCGCGACCACCGCAGTTGGTTGGAGCAGTGGCTGAGTCGCCGTATGGGTAACGGCTGGGATGCGGCTGACCTCAGTCAGGATGCTTTTATCCGCGTTTTAGGCGGCTCCCAGGTTATTGCCGAACTGCAGGAGCCACGCGCGTACCTGAAAACCATTGGCAAGCGCCTGCTGATCAATCTGCACAAACGCCGCAGTCTTGAACAGGCGTATCTCGATGCACTGCTGCAACTACCCGAAACCTGCGCGCCCTCGCCAGAGCAACGCTGGCTACTGTTGGAAACCCTGCAGGCCCTGGACGAATTGCTCGATGGCTTACCACCAGTGGTGCGCCGTGCCTTTCTACTTAGCCAGCTTGAAGGGCTCGGCTACCGGGAAATTGCCGAGCGCCTGGAGGTTTCCGAGCGCAGCATCAAACGCTACATGGCTCAAGCCTACGAACACTGTTTGCTGGTCGAACTGTGTTGAACCCTGAGGTCAGTGACGATACCCGCCGTGTTGCGCGTTCCGCCGCCCGCTGGTTGGCGCTGATCGAATCTGGTGAGGCTGGTGAGCAGGACCACGCCGCATTGCAGCGTTGGCGCGACCACAGCGCCGCACACGAACATGCCTGGCAACGGATTCAAGCGCTGCGCTCGCGTTTCGACGGGCTGCCCCCCGAACTGGCCATGGCCAGCCTGAACCGCCCCGACCAGGGCCGTCGGCGCATGCTCAAGGGCATGCTTGGCCTTGCCACTGTGGCACCAGCCGCCTGGCTGGTCAGCCGCGAACTGCCGCTCGAGGCCTGGCGGGCGGATATCTCCACCGGCACCGGGGGGCGCCGCAGCCTGACCCTGGCCGATGGCAGCGTGCTGGATCTGAATACCGCTTCAGCAGTGAATATCGACGCCGGCAAGCGGCAGCTAACCCTGGTACGCGGTGAAATCGCCTTGCGGGTTGCCGGCACTTCATCGTTCATCATCGATACCGCCCAGGGCAGGGCGACGATCAGTGCTGGGGAAGTCTGCGTACAGCAGCAAGGCGATACCTGCGAGTTCTCGGTTTTCAGCGGTTCGGCGCAATTACGGCCTACGGGGTACGACACGCTTGCCCTGCGGCCAGGTCAGCGGGTGCGCCTGCGTGAAGGCCGCATCGAGTCCACCCTGGCCTTCGATACCGAAGTACCCGGCTGGCGTGACGGTGTGTTGATGGCCAACGATCAGCCGCTGGGCGACTTCCTACGTGAGTTGGATCGCTATCGCCCCGGCATCCTGCGCTGGTCGCCAGCCCTCGAATCACTACGCGTCACCGGCAGCTTCCGCCTCGCCGACACCGACCAGATACTCGATCTGCTTGCTGCAAGCCTGCCGCTGCAGGTTCAGGCCCGTACGCGCTACTGGGTCACTCTGGTACCTCGCGAACGAGCGGCCTGACCTGTAGGAGCCCCCTTGCGGGCAATGCGATTGCGGCCATTCCAGTAATTCGTGCCATGCCCACGATTCGCCCGCAAGCGGGCTCCTACGGTATGAATGTATCTGCAAGAGGAGTGTCTGGCGCAGTCGGGACGGCGCGGCGCGAATGTTGTGGTGCCGTTCCGAAGATCCATGGCGTTGACCACCATTCGCCGCGGGGTCGCGGCTCCTACAGATGGGTTGTGAAATTTTTCCCCGCGCTCTGTCCCTTTTTCTTCACTGGCGTGTCATGGGTAGTAAGTGAATTAAAAAGAGAATGCTTCCCATGCCACTATTGACACGTCATCGGCCTCGTCTGGTGTCATCCATCTCCTACTCGACGGTATGCCTGAGCCTGTTGCTCGGTTTCGGGGCGGTCGCACCGTTCGCCGCTCATGCACAGACTCAGGAGCGCAGCTACAACGTGCCGGGTAGCGACCTGGGCGCCGCGTTGAGCCGTTTTGCCAGTCAGGCTGGGGTGAGCCTCTCCGTCGATCCGGCGCTGGTCAGTGGCCAAAGCACTCAGGGGCTTTCCGGTAGCTACAGCGTCGATGAAGGCTTCGCGCGGCTGCTGCAGGGCAGTGGTTTGCGTCTGCAGCCGGTAGGCACTGGAGCCTACACGCTGGTGCCGGCCAGCGAAGGGGCCTCTGCCATGGAAATCGCCCCGACGGCGATTACCGGTGTCACCGTGCCCTCAGAGAGCCTTGAGGGCGAACGCTACGCTGGCGGCCAGGTGGCGCGCCGCAGTTCCCAAGGACTGCTGGGCTCGCGGGACTTCATGGAGTCGCCGCTGAGCATGACCACCTACACCAGCGAGGCGGTGAAGAACAATCAGTCGCGCACCCTGGCAGACCTGACCGCCAGCGACCCGGCGGTACGTTCGACCAACCCGGCGGGCGGTCGTTTCGAGCAGTTCACCATCCGCGGTTTCAGCCTGTTCAATAGCGACGTTTCCTATGGCGGGCTGTACGGCATCATGCCGACGTACTCCATCGACATGGAAATGGCCGATCGCGTCGATATCCTCAGAGGCCCGACTCAACTGGTCAACGGCATCTCGCCGCGAGGCAGCGTCGGCGGCGGCATCAACGTGGTTCCCAAGCGCGCCACCGACAAGCCGATCACCGAATTCACCGGCAGCTATGCGTCGGACAGCCAGGTTGGCGGCGCTGTCGATGTCGGCCGTCGTTTCGGCGAGGACAATCGCTTCGGTATCCGCTTCAACGGCGTGAAACAGTCCGGCGATACCGAGTGGGATCATCAGAAGGTCAACCGCGAAATGGCCGTGCTCGGTCTGGACTTCCGCGATGAGCGCCTGCGTCTGTCGATGGATGTGGGGCACACCGAGCGTGATACCGATGCACCGCAGGAACGTGTGCTGGTCAACGCCGCTGCACCCGTGCCAAGAGCCAATGACGTGCGTCATAACTACGCCCAGGCCTGGAGCAAGGCCGAAACCAGCGACACCTTTGGCGCACTGCGTGGCGAGTACGATATCGACGATTCGTTGATGGTTTACGGTGCGGTGGGCGCGCGCAAGAGCAACCATGACTTCCTCCGCCACAACGTGTCGATCACCAATGCTGCCGGTGACTTCACCGTTTCGCCGCGCGACTTCACCCGGGAAGAAGACGTGCGTACGGTGAACGCAGGCGTGCGTAAATGGTTCCAGACTGGTCCGGTCAGCCACGAGATCAATCTGGCGGCCGATTACTTCTCGATGGACTTCGAGAATGGTGGCGGGCGTTACGCCAACCGCGCGGGCAATCTCTACAACCCGATCGCGACACCTGAGCCGACAGTGAGGACTCGAGATGACGCCAAGGTCTACACCGAGAACCGTTTCAGCGGTGTCGCGCTCTCCGACACCATGGGTTTTCTGGAAGATCGTGTACTGCTGACCCTTGGCGCCCGCTGGCAGCGGGTCAAGGTCGACGATTGGGAAAACGGCATCAAGGGCGAGACCGGCTACGACGAAGAGAAACTGTCGCCGTCGGTTGGCGTGCTGTTCAAGGCCACCGACCAACTGTCGCTCTACGCCAACTACATGGAAGGCCTGAGCCAGGGCAAGATCGCTCCATCGACCTCCAACAACGAAAACGATATATTCGCGCCCTTCATCAGCCGTCAGCTCGAGGCCGGTGCCAAGTACGACATGGGCAAGTTCGCGATTACTGCCGCTGTGTTCCGCATCAAGCAACCGGCTTACGAGACTGCGGCGCCAGTAGGTACTCAGCTTGAGGGTACCTTCGGCCCCAATGGCAAGCGCATCAACGACGGCATCGAGCTGAACGTGTTCGGTGAGCCCATCGAAGGCTTCCGTCTTCTCGGCGGGGTGATGTACATCGACAGCGAACTGAAGGACACCAACAACGGTGGCGTCAACGATGGCAATCGTGCCCCAGCCACGCCCAAGTACAACGCCAACCTGGGTGCTGAATGGGACGTGCCGACCCTCCAGGGCCTGACCCTGACCGCCCGTGGCATGTACAGCAGCTCCCAGTATCTGGATCAGGCCAACTCCAAGGAAATCGACTCCTGGGAGCGCTACGACGTGGGCGCTCGCTATGCCTTCAAAGTCGACGAAACCGATGTCACCTTGCGCGGTACCGTCGAGAACGTGTTGAACAAGCGCGACTGGATTTCCGCCGGTGCTTCGGACGACAGCGAAGCTGGCCTGACCATCTCCACCCCGCGCACCTTCATTCTGTCGGCGACCCTCGGGTTCTGACAGTTCGCAGCACCTCTGCGGTGAACGCCCGTGTAACGGGCGCTCGCCGCACACAATAAAACCAACCATTCAGGGATGAAGCGGGAAGCCTCGCAGAAGGCTGCCCCGTGCTTTGCGTGACCTGCCATTGACTGATGAGTGCAGTGCTGACGACTTTCACGGCTCCAACCGGAGCCTCGAACAGATAGAGGCGAGCACCATGTTGAGTGAACGAGCAATACCACTGGACCGATTCCAGCGCGATTCGGCCCACAGCAACAACGCGGATTACCTGGAACGCCAGGAGCGATTCGAATCCAATGTGCGCAGTTACCCGCGCAAGCTGCCCCTGGCCATTGCCAAGGCGCAGGGCGTATGGGTGACCGATGTCGAGGGGCGTCGTTATCTCGACTGCCTGGCCGGCGCTGGAACCTTGGCGCTCGGCCACAACCATCCAGCCATCGTCGACAGCCTGTCGAGCTTTCTGGCTTCGGGGGTGCCCATGCATACCCTGGACCTCACCACGCCGCTGAAGGACGCTTTCAGCGAGACCTTGCTCGGCGTGCTGCCGAGCCAGGGCTATTGCCTGCAGTTCTGCGGCCCCTCGGGTGCCGATGCCGTGGAGGCCGCGCTCAAACTGGCCAAGACCGTCACCCGGCGCAGCAACGTGATCGCCTTTTCCGGCGGCTACCACGGCATGACCCACGGAGCCCTGGCAGTGACCGGCAATACCGGCCCGAAAGATGCCGTGGCCTCGCTGATGCCTGGCGTGCAGTTCATGCCGTTCCCCCACGAATACCGTTGCCCGCTGGGCATTGGCGGCGAGGCGGGTGCCCGTACGCTGTCCTACTACTTCACCCAGTTCATCGAGGATGTCGAGAGCGGCGTCTGCCTGCCGGCTGCGGTGATCGTCGAAGCGGTGCAAGGCGAGGGCGGTGCCAACCCGGCCCCCAATCAATGGCTGCGAACCCTGCGCGAGGTCACCCGGCGCCACGGCATCCTGCTGATCCTCGACGAGGTACAGGCCGGTTTTGGTCGCACCGGGCGGATGTTCGCCTTCGAGCATGCCGATATCGAGCCCGACATCATCGTCATGTCCAAGGCGGTCGGCGGCGGCCTGCCACTGGCGGTACTGGCCATCAAGCGCGAGTTCGACGCCTGGCAGCCAGGCGCCCATACCGGCACTTTCCGCGGCAACCAGATGGCCATGGCCAGCGGCATGACCACCCTGCAGATCATTCAGAACGATGCCCTGGCCGAGCAGGCTCAGGTGCGCGGTGACTGGTTGAAGGAGCGCTTCAATGCGCTGCGTGAGCGCTACCCGGTGATTGGTCAGGTGCGCGGTCGCGGGCTGATGCTAGGCCTGGAAATCGTCGACGAGCGTCAGCCTGCCGACGCGCTGGGCGCCCACCCCATGGATGCTGCGCTGTCAGCTGCCATTCAGAGCCACTGCTTCAAGCAGGGCCTGCTGCTTGAACGAGGCGGGCGCAATGGCAGTGTCATCCGCCTGCTGCCGCCTTTGATCATCGACGAGGCGCAGTGCGGTGAAGTGATCGCCCGTTTCGAACGCGCGTTGGACGCCGCATTGGGAGGTGCTCGTGGCTGATCTGTCTGCACGCGCCGTGCGTGCCTACCCAGACCTCGATGCCCAGCCGAGCGACGTCACTCGCATCGATTCCGTGCGTGCCAGCCTGGCGCGGGTGGTCAGTGAAATGGCCGCCTCCCAC
Source organism: Pseudomonas sp. PME37.24/006 (assembly GCF_055556635.1). NCBI lineage: Bacteria > Pseudomonadati > Pseudomonadota > Gammaproteobacteria > Pseudomonadales > Pseudomonadaceae > Pseudomonas > Pseudomonas sp. PME37.24/006. The sequence continues at coordinate 378,251 of NZ_JBVHNL010000002.1, read as the reverse complement.
GCGCTGCTCAACTGCCTGATCAAGGAGTTCGCGCTGCCCGAGAACTGCGCACGTTATGCCTGGCCGTCCCATGTAAGAGGTATAGCACCCGCCAGCTACCTGCGCGCCATTCAGGGCAAGGGCATGCCGCTGGTGATCGATCTGCCGCAAAGGCGGCAGTTTCTGGTATTGGTGGATCGCCGCGATCCGCTCGGCAGCCAGCGTTACCTGAGCGACGTGTACACGCGCCAAGGCGATGCCGACTGGCGTTGCCCGCCGTTCGCCGAATTCGCCACGCAATTGCTGGAGGCCTGCCAGCAACTGACCGGCTCGCGCAACGACGAGTTGCTCGAACAGGTCATGCAGAGCCAGGGCGTTACCGCGGCCATCGTCGACAGCGCGCTGCAGGTGCAGGATCAGCACCCGCTGCGCGACTACCTGGCCAGCGAGCAGGGGCTCTGGTTCGGCCACCCCAACCACCCGGCGCCCAAGGCCCGACTGTGGCCCGAGCATCTGGGGCAGAAGACCTATGCTCCAGAGTTTCGCGCCCGAGTCGCGCTGCATGTTCTCGAAGTCCCCCGTGATGGCCTGCAGGTGCGCGGCAACGACCTGAGCGATGAGCAGGTGCTCGAAGGTTTCGCCAGCCAGGGTCTGGCACGCAGCGGGCGTGCGGCTATCTGTCTGCACCCGGTGCAGGCGCAACTGTTCCTCGCCGACCCGCGGGTCAAGGCGCTGATCGCCCGTGGCGAGATCGTCGATCTCGGCCAGAAGGGCCCGTTGGCCAGCCCCACCGCCTCAATGCGTACCTGGTACGGCGAAGGCCGCGGTTATTTCCTCAAGGGCTCGCTCAACGTGCGCATCACCAACTGCGTGCGCAAGAACGCCTGGTACGAACTGGACAGCGCCATGCTCATCGACCGCCTGTTCACGCGCCTGCAGCGCGAGCACAAGGCCAGCATCGGCGGCGCCACCCTGGTCAGCGAGCCGGGTTCACTGAGCTGGGCCCCGGCGCAGAGCAGCGCCGATGACAGTCACTGGTTCCGTGAGCAGACCGGCGCCATCCTGCGCGAGAACTTCTGCCGCTACGCACCGCCCGAATCCTGCCTGATGGCGGGCACGCTGTTCGCCAGGGATCTGCAACTGCGGCCGCTGATCCATGGTTTCCTGCAGCAGGGATCGAAAAAACCCAGCGACGACCATCTGCTGAGCTGGTTCGAGGCCTACCAGGCGCTGTTGCTGCGGCCGGTGCTGTCGCTGTTCTTCAATCATGGTGTGGTGCTCGAGCCGCACCTGCAGAACGCGGTGCTGATCCACGACAACGGCTGGCCGGCGCAATTGCTGCTGCGCGACTTCGAAGGCGTGAAGCTCACCGACGATCTGGGGGTGAGCTACATCGAAGAGGGCGTGCAGTCGTGCGTTCGCCAGTCGCTGACTTACTCGCGGCAGCAGGGCTGGAAGCGCATCAGCTACTGCTTGTTCGTCAACAACCTGTCCGAAGCGATCCTGGCACTGAGCTGGGACCGCCCGCACCTGGCGGCCAGCATGTGGCAACGGGTCGAGCGCCAGTTGTTCGCGCTGCGTAGTGAACTGGCACGGCCAGCACCGGAGCTGGACGCGCTGCTTGCCGGGGAACCGATAGCCTGCAAGACCAACCTCAAGGTGCGTCTCTCGGCCCAGGCCGACCGCCATGCCGGTTACGTACAGCTGGTGTGCCCGTGGGGCGAGGGGGCAGCCCATGGATAAGCTGCCCACGACCGTGCTCGACGCCATCGAGCAGGCCCGTAGCCGCGCGGCGGATCCCATGGCGGTGTTCGTCTACGACCTCGCTGCACTGGCGCAGCATGTTCGCGAGGTGATGGCCGAGCTGCCAGCGGGCGTGGAGCTGTATTACGCGATCAAGGCCAACAGCGAGGCGCCGATCCTGCAGACGCTGTTGCCCCTGGTGGACGGCTTCGAGATCTCCTCCGGTGGCGAGATCGAGCGGCTGCAGGCGGCTGCCAGCGACAAACCCTTCGTGTTTTCCGGCCCCGGCAAGCTGGACTCCGATCTGCGTGCCGCGCTAAGCCATGGCGTGGCGGCCATCCACGTCGAGAGTCTGAGCGAGATAGAACGCCTGCAACGCATCGGCGCAGAACTGGGCCGTGTGCAGGCGGTGTTCATCCGCATCAACCCGGAACTGCCGGCCACGCTCTCCAGCCGCCTGGCCATGGCCGGCACCGCGACGCCTTTCGGGTTGGACGAGGCCGACGTGCCTGAGGCGATCAGGCGGGTGGAAGCCTGCAGCCATCTGCGGCTGGAGGGCTTCCATGTGCATGCGATGTCCCATCAGCAGCAGGTGGAGCGCCACGAGCAGTTGCTCGATCTTTATCTGCAGCGCTGGGCGCAATGGAAGGCCCTGGCCACGCGGCCTGCGACGATCACTCACCTGAACGTCGGCGGTGGCATCGGGGTGGACTACCTGAGCGGCGAGCGGTTCGACTGGGCGCGCCTGTGCCGCCACCTGGAGCAACGCCTTGGGGCATTGCGCGACGCGCCGGTGGTGCGCTTCGAGCCGGGGCGCTTCATCAGTGCGTTCTGCGGCTACTACGCCATCGAGGTGCTGGACGCCAAATCCAGCCACGGCCAGCACTTTCTGGTCTGCCGCGGCGGCACCCACCAGTTCCGCCTGCCGGTTGCCCAGGGCCATGACCATCCGGTGATCCATCTGCCTGCGGCGGGGCGTACACCGAGCGGTACGCCTCGCCCATGGACCATCGTCGGCCAGCTGTGTACACCCAAGGACGTGCTCAGCCGTGGTCGTCAACTGGTCGATGCCGCCGTGGGCGATCTGCTGGTGCTGCCGCTGGCCGGTGCCTACGGCTACAACATCTCGCATGCCGATTTCCTCTGTCATCCGCGGCCTGAACAGCTGTTCATCGGGGCCGAGGGCCGCCGCGGAGGTGCTGGATGATGGCGCCGGCACGGGCTCCCGTCGTGGCGTCGCGCCGGCTGGTAGTGGTCGCCGTGATCCTCGGTACCACCACCGTGAGCCTCAACAACACCTCGCTGAATCCGGCATTGCCGGCCTTCATCGAGGCGTTCGAGCTGGGCCCGGTGATGGCTACGTGGATCGTGGCGGCCTTTATGGTGAGCATGGGCATGACCATGCCGCTGACCGGCTACCTGGCGCAACGCGTGGGCCGCAAGCTCATGTACCTGGCCGGCCTGGCGCTGTTCGTGGCGGGCTCGCTGCTCGGCGCCATGGCCGACTCCATCGCCTGGGTGATCACCGCGCGGGTGGTGCAGGGCATCGCCAGCGGGCTGATGATTCCGCTGTCGCTGGCGATCATCTTTTCGGTCTATCCGAAAGGCGAGCGGGGTGCGGTCACCGGCCTCTGGGGCGCTGCCGTGATGCTCGCGCCTGCGGTCGGGCCACTGTGCGGCAGCCTGGTGCTGCAGGGGTACGACTGGCGTGCGCTGTTCCTGGTCAACGTCCCCATCGGTCTGCTGGCCTTCGGTCTGGGCGTCAACGTGCTACCGAGGAACGAGGCGGGGGCGGGCAAGCCGTTCGATCTGACCGGCTACCTGCTGGTCGCGGTCGGTATCGGCGTGCTGATGCTCACCGTGGGGCAACTGCGCCACATGCAGGCCCTGCAGGATCCGCTCAACCTGCTCGGTCTGCTGCTGGCGGCGGCTTGCCTGCTGGGGTTCGTCAGGCATCAGTTGCGCCACACGGCGCCCCTGCTGGAGCTGCGTATCTTCGCCCTGAAAGGCTACCGGTCGAGCGTGATCATCGCCGTGGTGCAATCCATCGGCATGTTCGAGTGCCTGGTGCTGGTGCCGCTGCTGGTGCAGATGGTGATGGGCCACAGTGCCATCTGGACCGGTATCGCGCTGCTCTGCACCGCCTTGTCGGCCAGCTTGTTCGGTCACTACGGCGGCAGGCTGCTCGATCGCTATGGGCCGCGGGGTATCGTTTCGCTCGGCTTGCTGCTGACCGGCCTGGCGACCTTCGCCCTGGGCACCGTCGACCACGATGTCGGGATGTTGGCCATCTGCCTGCTGATGGTGGTACGCGGTGCCGGCCTGGGGCTGTCCTACATGCCGGTGACTACCGCCGGGCTGGACGTGCTGCCCGAGGCGCTGATCACACAGGGCGCGGCGATGAACAACATCTCGCGCCGTCTGCTGTCGTCACTGGCCATCGTGCTGGCCTCGCTGTGGCTGCAGATTCGCCTCGGCGATGAGTGGGGGGCAGCCCATGCTGGCGCGGTGCACTCCGGGGCAGCCCAGTCCGGTACGGCCAGCGCCATCGGCGAAGTGTTCATCGCCACTGCGGTTCTGATCCTGCTCGCGCTGCCGTTCGCCTGGCGCTTTCCGCATTCCCCTTCCAACGACCCGGTCGAGCAAGGCTCGGCCCTGTCCGAACACCGTTCATGAGGTGTCTATCCATGTCTTCCTTTTCTCCACTTCGTTTGCCCGAACTCATCGCCCATGCCCACGGCTGGCTGACTCCAGCGAACCCTCAGCGCTACCGCCAGGTGTCGCAACGGGTGATCGGGCAACTGCTGCAAACCCTGCTCTTCGAAGATGTCCTGAGCTATCGCTGCGAGCCACTCGCAGACGGCCGCCAGCGCTTCATCGTCGAAGGGCGCGATGAGCAGGCCCAGGCCGTGGTCGAGTACCGCTGCCTGGGCCTGCTCAGCGACAGCTTCGCCATCATCCGCCTGGATCCGGCCACCCTGCAGCGTGTCGATGCCCAGGGCCAGACCAGCCAGCCGGATCTGCACCAGGCGCTGGCGGAATTGCTTGGCGCCCTGGCCGACGGCCCGCACATGCCACGCTTCATTCAGGAACTGGAGCAGACGCTGCTCAAGGATCTGCAGTCGCGCACCCAGAGCTACTGGCCCGCCGCAGCGCCGCACACCCTGGATGCCGATACCCTGGAACGGCATTTCATGGATGCCCACAGCTACCACCCTTGCTACAAGTCGCGCATCGGCTTTTCCCTGGACGACAACCGTCGTTACGGTCCCGAGTTCGGCCAGCCGCTGGCCGTGGTCTGGCTGGGCATCGCCCGGCAGTTGGGCTCCGCCAATGGCTCGCGGGATGTGGATCTGCAGGCGTTCCTGACGGCTGCATTCGGTCAGCAGCGCTGGGCCGAGATCGACCGCGCATTGGCCGAGCAGGGCCGTTCTCTGGACGATTACTGGCCGATCCCCGTGCACCCCTGGCAGTGGGAGCAGGTCATCGTGCCGACCTTCCAGGCCGAGCTGGCGAGTGGCGAGCTGCTTTACCTCGGCACCTCGGGGGCCGATTACCGGGCTCAGCAGTCGATCCGCACGCTGGCCAACGTCGAGGAGCCCACCAAACCCTACGTGAAGCTCGCGCTGAGCATGACCAACACCTCCAGCACGCGCATTCTGGCGCGGCACACGGTGATGAACGGGCCGATCATCAACGACTGGCTGCAACAGCTGATCGCCACCGACGCCACGGCGCGGGAACTGGGTTTCGTGGTGCTTGGCGAGGTCGCCGGGGTGAGTTTCGACTACGACCAACTGCCGACCATCCGGCAAAGCCAGGCCTACGGCACCCTCGGTGCGATCTGGCGGGAGAACCTCAATACGTACCTGAAACCGGGCGAGCAGGGCGTACCGTTCAATGGCCTCGGCCATGTCGAGAACCGCTACACCGAGGGTGATCAGCAGCCCTTCATCGATGCCTGGATCGTTCGCCATGGCCTGCACGCCTGGGTGCAGCAATTGCTGCGGGTCAGCGTGGCGCCCATCGTGCACATGCTCTATGCCGAAGGCATCGGCATGGAGTCCCACGGCCAGAACATCGTGTTGATCCACCGTGACGGCTGGCCAGAGCGTATCGCCCTCAAGGACTTCCATGACGGCGTGCGCTACTCGCCTGCGCACCTGGCCCGCCCGCACCTGGCGCCACACCTGGTGCCGCTACCCGAGAGCCATGCGCGGCTGAACCGCAACTCGTTCATCCTCACCGAGGATGTCGATGCGGTGCGGGACTTTTCCTGCGATGCGTTCTTCTTCATCTGCCTGGCCGAGCTGGCGATCTTCCTGCGTCAGCACTATGGGCTGGAAGAGGGCGAGTTCTGGCGCATGACCGCCGCCGTGGTGCTCGACTACCAGCGCGAGCACCCGCAGCACGCAGCGCGTTTCGCGGTGTTCGACGTGTTCGCCGCCGAGTACGAAGTGGAAGAACTCACCAAGCGCCGGCTGCTCGGTGACGGTGAGCGACGCTTCAAACGGGTGCTCAATCCACTGCACATCCATGGGCCACGCACATGCTGAGAACCAATCGACTCAAGGCGCAACTGGCCGCGGGCGAGGGGGCCCGTGGCCTGATCGCGTCGATTCCCTCGGCGGCCTCCATCGAGCTGATCGCCGAAGCCGGCTACGACTTCGTGATCATCGATCTGGAACATGTGCTGATCAACCCGGAAACCGTCGAGCACATGATCCGCATCGCCGAGAGCTATGGGCTCACGCCCCTGGTGCGGGTGCCGGACTTCGACCGCAAACGCATGCTGCGGCTGCTCGACGGCGGCGCCCAGGGCATCGTCCTGCCCCAGGTGGAACGGCCGGAAGACCTGAGCGCGGCGATCCGCGCCTGCAAGTACCACCCGCAGGGCGAGCGCAGCCTGAATGCCGGTCGTCCCGGTGCCTTCGGCAAGGCCAGCCTGGCCGAGTACGTCACCCAGGCCAACGGCCAGATCATGGTCGTGGCCATGATCGAGAGCGTCGAGGGCGTGCGTCGTGCCGCCGAGCTGGCCGCAGTGCCGGGGCTGGACATGATCCTCGAAGGCGCTGCCGATCTTTCCCAGTCGTTCGGCACGCCCTGGCGTATCGCCCAGCCCGCCGTGCAGGAAGCGCTGATCGATACCTGGCGCGCCGCCCAGGCTTCCGGCATCCCGTACTGCGCCATACCACGCCAGCCCGATGACCACCTGCGGTGGCTCGAACGCGGCGTCAATACCTTCGTGCTGGGCGACGAACGCGGCATCGCGTTCCGCGCCCTCCAGGCCAGACTGGCCGCCACCTCGACGAGAGGAAACTGATCTCATGACCACCACCAAGCAAGCCATCGCCAACGATCTGGTGATGCAGGACCTGATCGACTGCCTGCTCGCCGAAGACTTCTTCGGCACCCTCGACGCCAACCTGACCGAGCCTGCCGCCTGGCGTGCCGCTCAGCCCGACTCGCCGCTCGCCAGCGTGGAGGCGCCGCACACGATCTGGCACTGGCACTACGACCCGGCCGAGCAGCGTGGCCTGGCGGTGGCGATGCGGGCCGGCATCACCCAGGCCTGGGAGAAGGTGCCGGGAACCCCGGTGCTCGACGTGCAGGGCGGCAGCACCCGGCCGCTGAGCCCCGATGCGTTCATGGCTCTGGCCCTCAAGGGCGTGAAAGTCGATGCGGTCGATAACGACAAGGGCATCGAGCTGTTCATGGACGTGCTGCGTACCAGCGTCCGGCAGACCGCGCTGTCACTCGATCATCAGGTGCCTACGGGCGGCCTGCTGGAAAAGGACGGTGCCGCATTCTTCCTGGCCATGGAGCAGTGGGGCTCGCTGCGCGACCGACCGTTCCATCCCCTGGCCAAGGCCAAGCAGGGCCTGGACGATGCCCAGTACCGGCAGTATCAGGCGGAGTTCGACCAGCCACTGGCGCTCAACTGGGTGGCCGTGGCCAAGGGCAGTCTGACCTTTGGCGACGGCGTCGACGGCCTGGACAGCTGCCAGCCAGCCCACTACATCCTCGACTCCGAGCAGCGCGCAGACCTGGACGCCGAGTTGCGTGCCCTCGGCATCGCTGACAGTCATGTCGCCCTGCCTGTGCACCCCTGGCAACTGGAGCGGGTGCTGCCTGCGCAGCTCGGCGACGCATTCGAGCGGGGTGATTGTCACCGTCTGAACTTCCAGAAGGGCAGCTTCAACCCCACGTCCTCCCTGCGTTCACTGGCTTGCGCGGCGGCGCCGGCCGATCACATCAAGCTGCCGATGGCCGTGTATTCGCTGGGCGCCTCCCGTTATCTGCCCGCGGTGAAGATGATCAACGGCGGGCTGAGCGAAGCGTTGCTGCGCCAGGGCCGGGAGCGTGACGAGGTGCTGCGAGAAACCCTGCACATCTGCGACGAAAGCAAATGGTGGGGCTACATGCCTGACGGCGGTACATTGTTCGACGAGGCGCCACGGCACCTCTCGGCCATGGTTCGTGGCTATCCGCCGAAACTGCTCGCAGACCCCGCCAAGCGCCTGCTGCCCATGGCCGCGCTGGGCACACCGCTGCAGGGCAGTGACCGACATTTCTTCGACGACTGCACCCGTCAGCGCGGTCTGCCTGCGGGCCCGTCCTCGGTGCTGCAGTTGTTCGGCGAGTTGTGCGAGCTGTTCTTCGACGTCAACCTGCGCATGTTCCGCCTCGGCATGCTGGGCGAGGTACACGGCCAGAACGCGGTGCTGGTGTATGAGGCGGGCAAGGTCAGCGGCCTGCTGCTGCGTGACCACGACTCGCTGCGCCTGTACGTGCCCTGGCTGGAGCGCAATGGCATGCTTGACCCGCAGTACCGGATCAAGAAGGGCCACGCCCAGACCCTCTACCACGAGCGCCCCGAGGATCTGCTGTTCTGGCTGCAGACGCTGGGCATCCAGGTCAATCTGCGCGGTATCATCGACACCCTGGAGCGGGTCTACGACGTGCCGGCCGTGCAAGCCTGGCGCGTGTTGCGTGACGCGCTGAACGACCGAATCGCCGACGTGCCATTCGACGACGGAGCCCGCGCGGTGTTGCGTGGCCAGTTGTTCGAGGCCGAGACCTGGCCGCAGAAACTCCTGCTGCGCCCGATGATCGAACGAGCCGGTGGGCCTGGCAGCATGCCGTTCGGCAAGGGGCTGGTTGTTAATCCATTACAAAGGATCGAGTTTGGAAGGTAATAAGGGGTCGTTGTCCAGGCGCACGTTGATGCGCCTGTCCCTGGGAGCTCTCGCTGCAGGTGCAATCCCCCTGGCCAAGGCCGGGCCTGCACCGCAGCGCGTCATCACCTTGTTTCAGGGCGCCACCGATACCGCGGTGGCGCTCGGCATTCGGCCGGCTGGCGTAGTCGATTCGTGGAGCGAGAAACCCATGTATCGCTACCTGCGCCCAGCCCTGGCAGGCGTGCCCCATGTCGGCCTGGAAACTCAGCCGAGCCTGGAGGACATCGCCTTGCTCGCGCCGGATCTGATCGTCGCCTCGCGGTTTCGCCACGAGCGGATTCAGAGGTTGCTCGAACAGCTGTGCCCGGTGGTGATGCTGGAAGAGGTTTTCGAATTTCAGCAGACCCTGCGCGTGATGGGTGTCGCCACCCGGCGCAAGGTCGAGGCGGATGCCTTGCAGGCGAGCTGGGACGCGCGCATCGCAATGCTCAGGGCTCGTTTGCAACGGCATTTCGGCGAGCGCTGGCCGCTCAGCGTGTCGGTGCTGGATGTTCGCGAGGATCACCTGCGCAGCTACCTGCCCGACAGCTTCGCCGGCAGCGTGCTCGGCCAACTCGGTTTCGTCTGGAACGAGCAGGGCCGCAATGCCCAGGGCGTGTCCATCAAGCTCAGCAGCCGGGAAAGCCTGCCGGTGGTGGATGCCGACGTGTTCTTCGTCTTCGGGCGTGCTGACAGCCCGGGCGTACAGCGTCATTACCAGAGTTTGACCGCGCATCCGCTGTGGCAGCGCATGGGGGCGCCACAGGCAGGGCGGGTCTGGTGGGTGGATGGGGTGGCATGGATATTCTCTGGCGGCATCCTCGGTGCCAACCGCATGCTCGACGATATCGAACGCACGATTCTGCCGGGCGACCAGTCATGAGCGCACTTGGCAAGCTGGGCGTTGCACTGCTGATGCTGCTGGCCTGCTGTGCGCTGAGCCTGTCCATCGGCGCCAGCTGGATCGCGCCACGCACGGTGTTCGCCGCACTGCTGCATGCCGACCCCTTGAACATCGAACAACTGCTGGTCAGCACCACACGGCTGTCGCGCACGCTGATGGCGGTGGTGGTCGGGGCCAGCCTGGCGGTGGCCGGCGCACTGATGCAGGCCATGACCCGCAACCCGCTGGCGTCGCCAGGGCTATTTGGTATTAATGCCGGGGCGACGTTTTCGCTGATTCTCTGCCTGTCGCTGTTTTCCATCAGTTCTCCCGAGCAATGGCTGTGGAGCGCCTTCATCGGTTCTGCGGTGGCCGGGGCGCTGGTGTGGCTGGTGGGCAATAGCGGGCAGGGCGCACTCAACCCCTTGCGCATGGTGCTCGCCGGTGCGGCGATCACCGCGCTGTTCACCGCCTTCAGCCAGGCGCTGTTGGTGATCGATCAGCAGGGCCTGGACACGGTGCTGTTCTGGCTGGCCGGCTCGCTCAGCGAGCGCAGCCTGGAAACCGCTCAGCCGTTATTGATCTGCGCGCTGCTGGCCTTGCTGGTCGCCTGCCTGCTCGGTGCCCAGGTCAACGTGCTCAACGCCGGTGTACAGATCGCCATCGGCCTGGGCCAGCGTACCGGGCTGATTCGCCTGCAACTGGGCGTGCTGGTGGTGATGCTGGCCGGCAGCGCGGTGGCCTTGGCTGGTAGCATCGGTTTCATCGGCCTGATCGTGCCGCACCTGGTGCGCCGTCTGATCGGCATCGACCACCGGGTGATGCTGCCCGGCTGCGCGCTGCTCGGTGCCACGCTGCTGCTGGTGGCCGACATCCTCGCCCGGGTGGTGATTCTCCCGCAGGAAGTCCCGGTAGGCGTGATGACAGCGCTGTTCGGTGCGCCGTTCTTCATTGCACTGGCCAGGCGCGGAGGTCGTCATGGTTAAGCGAACGGTTCTACGCTGGCGAGGGTTTTCCCGACGCATCGAGCACAAGGGCTCGTTGCGTCTGCTGCTGGCCGTGCTGTTCAGCGCGGCGGTGATACTGCTGAGCCTGTGCCTGGGCAAGGTCGTGCTGTCGCCGCAGAGCGTTTTGCAGGTGTTGGTGGGCGAGGGCAGTGCGGCCTTGTCGTTCATCGTCGAGCAATTACGCCTGCCGCGCCTGCTGCTCGGTGCGTTGATCGGAGGCGCCCTGGCGGTGTCCGGGCTGATCCTTCAGGCCATCGTGCGCAACCCACTGGCGTCGCCGGATCTGCTCGGGCTGTCCAGTGGCGCCAGTGCGGCGGCGGTGCTGTACCTGTCCAGCTTCGCAGCGGTGTGGGGTATGTGCGGCTTGCCGCTGGCGGCGATGCTCGGCGCGGGGGCCGCTGCGCTGGCGGTCTATACCCTGGCCTGGAAGCAGGGCACTTCACCGCTGCGGCTGGTGCTGATCGGGGTCGGTATCTCGGCGATGCTGGCCGCAGCCACCACCTTCATGCTGGTATTCAGCCCGCTGACCACCACCTTGTCGGCCTATGTCTGGCTGACTGGCAGCGTGTACGGCGCTGGCTGGCCCGAAGTGCGTGCCCTGGCTACCTGGCTGGTCTGCCTGCTGCCGATCCTGATGCTGCTGTCGCGCCATGTGGTGGTTCAGCAACTAGACGAAGGGCTGGCGCGCGGCATCGGCGTACGCGTGCAGTGGCTGCGCGCCGCGTTGCTCGCCGTCAGCGTGGCACTGGCGGGCTCGGCTATCGCCTGGGGCGGAGCCATGGCCTTCGTGGGGCTGATCGCTCCGCACATCGCCCGGCAACTGATCCCCATCGGCTTCGCCGCCCAGGCCTGCATGGCGGCGCTGGTCGGCGCCAACCTGGTGATGCTCGCCGACTTGGCGGGGCGCACCCTGTTTCTGCCGCTGGACCTGCCTGCCGGCATCTTCGTCGCCGTGTTCGGCACCCCCTATTTTCTGTACCTGCTGATCAAACAGCGGCAGTGAGGAATCATCGACATGACCGCGATCGCGAGCCGCAACCTGACCCTGGCGTATCAACGCCAGACCATCATCGACGCCCTGGACCTGGAATTGCCACGCGGCCAGGTCTCGGTGCTGATCGGCAGCAACGGCTGTGGCAAGAGCACGCTGCTCAAGTCCTTCGCGCGGTTGCTCAAGCCCCACTCGGGGACGGTGATCCTCAATGGCGCCGACATCCAGCGCAAGCCGACCGCCGCCGTGGCCCGGGAACTGGCGATCCTGCCGCAGATGCCAGTGCCGCCCGAGGGCATCAGCGTGCGCCAACTAGTCGCTCTGGGGCGCTATCCGTACCAGAGCTGGATGCAGCAGTGGTCCGCCGAAGACGAGGCCGTGGTGGCCCGCGCCCTGAGCCGCACCGGTCTGGATGAGCTGGCCGAACGTCCGGTGGACGCCTTGTCCGGCGGCCAGCGGCAACGCGCCTGGATCGCCATGACCCTGGCCCAGGAAACCGAGCTGGTGCTGCTCGACGAGCCGACCACCTTTCTCGATCTGGCCCATCAGATCGAAGTGCTCGATCTGCTGCGCGAGCTCAACCGTCAGGAGGGCAAGACCATCGTCATGGTCCTCCACGACCTCAATCTGGCCTGTCGCTACGCCGATCACATGGTCGCCGTGCACCAGCGCACCGCCTATGCCCAGGGCAAACCGGCGGACATTCTTACCGAAGCGCTGGTCAAGACGGTGTTCGATCTGGATTGCCGCATCATTCCCGATCCGTTCTTCCATACGCCCCTGTGCATTCCGTTTGGTCGGGACATTCCACGATGAGCTTCAGCGGTGCCGAATGGACCAGCCTGTCAGGCGCGTTGCGATTGCGCCGCGAGGAGGAGCGCGACCGTGGGCGCAGCCTGCCGGCTGCCGAGCTGCTGGGCGAAACCACCTGCATAGCGCTGCTGGATCAGCTCGGCCCGGTGATCCTTTCGCCATCGCGGCGCATCACCGCCTCCCTGCTGGGCAAGCGCCTGTCGTTCCTGCTCACCGGCGCCTGCCTGTACGCGATGTCGGCCTACGACAAAGGGCTGCAGCTTTCGCTGGGCAACACCTTCATCGAGTACGGCCACGACGACGGCGTGTGGACTTCGTCGCTGCCGCTGCACAGCCTGGCGGTCAGCCTACCCGAGGCGGGCGCTCGTGATGACTGGCGCGAGGCTGTGGCCACGCAGCTGTTCGCCGGGCTGTTGCAGCCCCTGTGGGAAACCTTCTACGGCGTCACGGGCGTATCGCGGCGCATTCTCTGGGAAAACACCGCGGTGCGGGTGTACTCGCTGTACGAACGGCGCCTGGCCAAGCTCGACTGCGCCGAAACCCGCCAGCGCTGCACCGAGGACTTTCATTGGCTGACGGAGCAGGCGCCTGGCAACGTGTTCGGCCTCGACTACAACCCGCTCAAGCACTTCAACCGGCCGCTGACGCTGGTCGACGACGGCGCACGTGCCGTGCGCTTTCGCAGAACCTGCTGCTTCTACTACCAGGCCAGCGATCCGGTGGAGTATTGCTCGACCTGCCCATTGATCCGCCCGAGGGCCGCCAGATGACGCTCGCAGCACCCGCCGACAACATTCCCGCCGCGCTGCTCGATGCCTACCGAGGCATCGCCGCGTCGACCATCGGCCACTTTCTGCGTGAGGGCCACATTCACGGCCTGCCGCCGCTGGTGGGCGACGTGCACGTCGTTGGCCGTGTCACCACCGTGCAGATCCACGCGCCGGACGGCAGCGTGCTGCGCGACGCCCTGATCGCCAGCCAGCCCGGTGATGTGCTGGTGGTCGCCAACCTGGGTGAGCAGGGCTGCGCCTGCTGGGGGGAACTGCGTACCATCGCCGCGCGCATCAAGGGCCTGGCCGCAGTGCTGATCGACGGCCCGGTGACCGATGTGCGCGCCCTGCGAGCGCTCGGTCTGCCGATCTTCTGCAGCGGCGTCAGCGCCTACACCACGCGCTCCCTCGGTGAGCACGGCGCGGTGAACGTGCCGGTGACCATCCGCGGCGTCAACGTGCAGCCCGGCAATTTGCTGGTGGCCGACGACGATGGCATCTACGTGCTCGAGGCCGGACAGGCCGCTGGCTTGCTGGAGCGCTTGCAGAACAAGGAAGCCGCCGATGCTGCACGGCGCGCCGAGTTGCAGGCGCGGCTAGACCAGGTGGTGGGCTGAAGCCCGCCCTACACGCGTCCCGAATGGGGATCGGCAATGGTGGATGAAAAAAGCGTCATCCACTCTACGGAGGGAGGGGCACAGGTAGGGTGGGCTTTAGCCCACCAATTCCGCGACAAGCTAGCAGGACGACGGCTGGACAACGCTCTGTCTGTCCACCACGGCGATCTCGGGCCCGTGCCCCTGGCTGATCATCCAGCGCAGCAGGCTGACCAGCGGCACCTTGTGATCGCGTGTGGCTCCCCAGATGGGCTGGTCTTCGCAATACAGCTCGGTATAGCGGCTGAGCACCAGGTGGCGGCCATCGGCGTCGAGGCGCAGTTCGAGTTCACGGCAGTGCAGCGACGCCCTGTCCGGCGTTCTTATCCGCCGATGTAGAACCAGCACGTCGTCGTTCATCATTGCGCTCCATTCTCGCAGCCATGAGCCAGATCCAGTTCGGCACCGAGTTTCCCTTCGCTCACGAAGTGCGCCCGGCGCTCGGCCACGGCGTTACGCAGCGCTACGTAGTAGTCGGCCTCTTTTCTCAGCTCGTCGGTCAGCGGCAGGGCCTCCGCGCGGCCATCGACGATGCCGCCCACGGTATCCACCGTGCTGAGTGTTTCCACCGTATCGCTGCCACCGAACGGCGACACCGCGAAACTCAGCACCTTGCCCGTGGCGTCGCGCAGGTTGCCGGTGCCCAACAGCGGCAGTTCGACGATGGGGCCGTTGGCGATATTCCACACACCGAAGGTCTGGCCGAAGTCGGCGTCGTGGCGCTCCATGCCCAGCCGCCCGGACACATCCACCAGACCAACGATGCCCACCGTGGTGTTGAGCGCGAAGCGCCCCAGCGTGGTCACCGAGCGCCGCCCGTTGCCTTGCAGCAGGTCGTTGATGAATACCTTGGGCTCGCCGAAGTTAGCCACGAAGTTGTGCACGCCGCTCTGCACGAAGCCCGGTAGGTGCCGATAACCTCGAGCGACCGGAGACAACGCGTAATCGTCCACCGTCCGGTTAAAGGCGAAGATGCCGCGGTTGACCGGCTCGGCAGGGTCACGGGGTTCGTAGGCCGCCGCCTGACAGGCGGCACTGCTGCCGGCTGGTGGCGAGCTCGCGCAGCCACTGGCAAGTGCCACGGCAGCGGCAAGTGAAAGGCTGCGGACGAAGGGAGAAGCGAGGGTGATGGTCAGCATTGTGAAACCTCGATGGGGGATGCACCCATGCTGCCTCCGAGGTTTTGCTCGGGAATGTCTCAACTGTTGCAACAGCGCAGCTTTATTGCCGAATTGAAATATATGACGCGCCCGCGCCAATGGTTTTAGATAGCCGCTCCAGAACCTGCCGGCAGCGAGCTTTACGTGATCCATTTACTGCTTGTCGACGATGACCTCGAAGTCCTCGCCCTGCTGAAGAAATTCCTCGAACAACACGGCTATTGCGTCGATGTGGCAACCGACGGCAACAGCCTGTGGCAGGCGATGGAGCGGCAGTTGCCGGATCTGGTCATCCTCGACGTCATGCTGCCCGGCGAAAGCGGCCTGGTGCTCTGCCAGCGCCTGCGTAGCGAGCACGCGGTGGCGGTGATCATGCTCACCGCCATGGGCGAACTCAGCGATCGCGTGGTGGGCCTGGAACTGGGTGCCGACGACTACCTGACCAAGCCCTTCGACGCCCGCGAGCTGCTGGCCCGGGTACGGGCGGTGCTGCGCCGCACGGGAGAGGTCAAGAGCGTACTGAACGATAAACCGCGGCCAACCCTGGAGTTCGCCGGCTGGCAGCTGGACGTCACCCGCCGTGAGCTGCGCTCGCCGGACAAGGTGATGATTCCGCTCTCCGGCGGTGAGTTCGAACTGCTGCTGGTGTTCGCCGAACATCCGCGTCGAGTGCTGAGTCGCCAGCAACTGCTCGACATGACCCGCGGCGAAGCCTTCGAGGCCTTCGACCGCAGCATCGACGTGCAGGTCAGCCGCCTGCGCCGCAAGCTGGAGGGCGATGTCTGTGCCTCGCCGATGATTCGTACCGTGCGCAACAGCGGCTACCTGTTCACGCCCAACGTACTGGTGAAACGATGAAACTGCTGGAGAGGCTCAATCGTCCCAGCGATACCGTGGCGCGCTGGATCGCCCTGACCACCATGGCGGCGATGTTGACGGCGCTGGCCCTCACCTGGTTGCTCAGCCAACTGGCCGGCGTGTGGGCACGACCGCCGCTGCTGGAGACCGGTTTGCTGGAGCGGCTGGCCAGCATCAGCCGCATCATCGACGCAGCACCACCCGAGCAGCGGCCGGCCATCGCCCGATCCGCCAGCGATGAAACCTATTCCACCACCTGGTTGCTGACATACGAAGAGGCCAGCCTGCCACCGGCGGATGAGGACGTCGGGTTTCGCACCGGTGAGGACTATTTACGCAGTCAGTTGCGAAATCCCAACGCGAGGATAGAAGGTTACGAGCCTGCCGACTGGCCATCGGATCAGCCGGGCGCGGGTTATGCCTTGATGGTTGAAATGCACGATGGCAGCTGGGTGAAATTCTCGGCATTGACGCGCATCTGGGGCCTGAATGAGTTGCCTCGCGGCCTCATCATCGTTGCTCTGGTCTTGCTGTCGACCATCATCGTCGCACTGGTCGCCACCCGTCATCTGGCCGCGCCCCTGGAGCGCTTCGCCCGCGGTGCGCGGCGCTTCGGCAGTGACTTCCGCGCGCCGCCGATTGCCGTGGAGGGGCCGCAGGAAATCCGCCAGGCCATCGTCGCCTTCAACGCCATGCAGGCTCAGTTGCAACACTTCATCAACGACCGCACGCAGATGCTCGCCGCGATCTCCCACGACCTGCGCGCGCCGCTGACACGTATGCGCCTGCGCGGCGAATTCATCGACGACGCCGACCAGCAGGCCAAGCTGTTCCGCGACGTGGACGAGATGCAGGTGATGGTCAACAGCGCCCTGGAATTCTTCCGTGACGACGCGCGCCTCGAACCGGCGACCGCCTTCGACCTGGCCGAGCTGCTGCATACCATCGTCGACGACTACAAGGATGCTGGCATCGAGGTGCAACTGAGCGGCCCGAGTCGGGTGGTTTACGTCGGTCGTCCTATCGGCATCAAGCGCATGCTGACCAACCTGCTGGACAACGCTATCCGCTACGGCCAGGAACCGGCCATCGAGCTAGGGGAGGGCGCGCACGTAATCAATATCCGCGTGCTGGATCGTGGGCCAGGCATCGCTGAAGAGCATCTGGATGAGGTATTCAAACCTTTCTTCCGCATCGAAGGCTCGCGCAACAAGCATACCGGTGGCGTTGGCCTGGGCCTGTCAGCCGCCCGGGCCACGGTGCTGGAGCACGGCGGTACGCTGACGCTGCGTAATCGCAAGCAGGGTGGCTTGATGGTTTGCGTGGTGCTGCCTTTCGCCTAAACCCAAGGGATTCTGCTAAAAGCGTCATGCCCACAGCGCTGCAATGCTGATCGCTCTGGTTTACCCACTCCTCGGCTCAAAAACGCCACTGCAGGGACGTGGAATCCCATAGGGTTTCCAGTCATGATCTTATGCGCAGTCGTTATTTGACCAATCGTTCAACAATGCATAGGGTGTGCGACCGTTTTCCCGCCAGAAGTACTTATGACCAGCCGCTCTAAACTGCCAGCTACCGTCTACCTGCTAGGGGCGACCATCTTCTCGTTGGTCACTGCCGAATTCATGGTCGCCGGCATGATGCCCGCCTTGGCCGATGCGTTTTCAGTGAGCCTGGCGCAAGTTGGCAACCTCATCGCGCTTTACGCACTCGGCATGGCTTTGGGTGGGCCACCGGTGACCATCCTGCTGCTCGCTCGGGGCATCAGCAATAAACGCGCGCTGGTCGGGCTGCTGACCGTGTATGTGGCGGCCGGCGCACTTGCCGCGGCAGCACCGAACTACTCGGTGCTGGCGTTGGCGCGGATCATCATGGGCGTGTCCAGTGCTGCCTGTATCGGTTTGTGCATGACGGTCTGTGCTGCGATGGTCGAGCGTGAGGCGCGGGGCAGGGCAGTGTCGGTGGTGCTGGCAGGGCTGATGCTTTCGCCTGTGGCGGGCGTACCGATGACGGCCTGGATCGAACATCATTTTGGCTGGCGTGCCAGCTCCTGGGCGGTGGTGCTGCTGGCTCTCATTTGCACCACTTTTGCGGCGTTGCGCTTGCCGGCCAGTGACGCCGGCCAGGCAGGGCTGCGGCGGCAGTGGGCGACACTCGGTAACCGTAGCCTGTGGGCGGCGTACCTCACCAGCGGCCTGATCATCGGTGCCACGTTCGCGGCATTCAGCTATTGCACACCCATTTTGATCGAAGAAGTCGGCATATCGCCTGGCCAGGTGGCACCGCTACTGGCGCTGTATGGCGTGGCTAATTTGCTGGGTAACATGGTTGTGGGGCGTGTTGCCGAGAGTCATACGTTCGTCGCACTGGGTTGGGGCCTGGGCCTATTGGTGCTTGCCCTGAGCGGCTTTGCCCTGGCCGGTGATCAGCTTTGGTTGAACCTCGGATGTTTCATCGCCATTGGTCTGACCGGCGTGGCGCTGAACCCGGCAATGGTCGCTCGGGTGATGAAAGCGGCTGAATCCGGACCGCTGGTCAATACGCTGCACACCTCAGTGATAACCGCTGGACTGGCCTTGGGAAGCTGGGCGGGCGGTGCCGCAATCGAGTCGGGTTATGGCCTGCGCGCGCCACTGTGGGTCGGCGCCGGACTGGCCTTGCTGGGGCTGCTGAGTGTGCTCAGGCCGCTAGCCTTGAGCCGAGCCCCAAACGGCTGTGCTCGAGCCTAATCCAGGCAATTGGCTACGGCGTAAAGAGCCGCAAAAGATGACTGACCCAGGCGCTGGCCCATTCGTTAGCCGCTTCGGCAAAAGCATGGTTATCCCTGCCAGGAATGACTCCGGGTCAGTGGCTAACGCAGCTGTCCAGTAGGACATTTCCGCCAAGCCATTCTACGGATAGTCACGCAGTGGGGGTCGGTAGCCTGTGGTTGAGCACAGCAATACCCAAGGCAAGCCTGGCGCCGCGTCAGGATTGGGGCTGGTATCAGCTCTGGGAGCCGTCCCGGGTACCCGGCTACGGAGTGTGTTGCGGTATTCAGGGCACGCTTTCTTATTTCTTTTGGAACTAAGCAAATAGCTCTTGGATATTTGCGGGGCTTTTGCTGGCCAAGGAAAATGCCCGATGGTAAAAAATTCTTGATGTAGGTCAAAGCCTTACTTTTAAAGGTGCCTTTTGAACATTTCCCTTAGCGGCCAGTTGGCCAAGGCGCTTTTCGACATCCATCCAGGTGAACGTGAACGTCAGCATGCCCGTGAAGGGCTGATGGATTACTTCGCGTGCCTGCTGCCAGTGCAGCTTGGTCTGCTTGCCGATTCCGGGCTGGTGCCTGTTCGCGACGTATTCCCCGCGGCGGGCAGTACGGAGAACCAGGCGCTGCAGCTGGGTTACATGAGCCATGCGCTGGATTTCGACGACTACCATGCGACGTTTCGTGGGCATCCCACCACGGTGGTGCTCTCCACGCTGTTGGCGTTGAGCGGACGTTATCCGGGCCAGGCGGCTGACGACTTTCTCGATGCCTATGTGGTCGGCGTGGAACTGGCCGGCCGCTTGGGCAAGGCCATCGGCACCCGTCACTACGCGGCCGGCTTGCACAGTACTGCGACCCTGGGGGTGATTGCCGCCGTCGGTGCTGCCAGCCGCCTGCTGCGCCTGACCCTGGAGCAGACCGAAGTTGCCATTGGCCTTGCCGCTACCCAGGCTTCGGGCCTGCGCGCCCAGTTCGGCTCTGCTGCCAAGGCGTTGCATGCTGGATACGCGGCGCGCAGTGCAGTCAACAGCATCGAGCTGTCCCGTAGCGGGTTCGCGGCTCAGCGCCAAGGGGTGCTGGAGGCATTTCTCGCCACGCTCGGTTTCGGCGTCGCCCAGCCGGCTGACCTGCTGGCGGGCTGGGGCGAGCCGTGGCGGATCATCGCGCCGGGGCTGGAGTTCAAGCGTTACCCCACCTGCGGCGGTACGCACAGTGCTGCCGAGGCGGCGTTCGTACTGCGCGAGCGGCTCGATGCTGAGCTGGATGCTGTGCGGCACATTGAGGTGAGCTTTCCGCCGGGGGCCGATACCGCGCCGAACATCATCGCGCCGGTCAATGGTGTGGAAGCGCGCTTCAGCCTGGAATACGTGATCGCCGATGCGCTGATCAACGGTGCGGTATCCCTCGAGCGCTACGGCGAGGCACCGGTCGACCCGACCATTGCCGCACTGGCTGCACGGGTGCGCCGCGTGCCGGATCTGAATGCGCCGGCGGACGAGCTCGACCCCGACCTGCGCTTTCACCGGGTCACCCTGTTCATGGCCGATGGGTCTTCCCACAGCCATTGCGTGACGCGCAAGGAGACCGCTGCACTGCCCACCGACGTGCAGGCGAAACTGCACAAGAATCTTCAATCGCTGCCTGATGAGCGAGTAGTCGCAATCAGTCAGGATCTACGCCTTGCAGACGATGCCGCGCTGCATCGCCTGATCTCACTCGTTGGCTTTCAATAAGGATTGGTTATGTCCGTGCAACAAACGTCGCCCCGTCAGCTACGCCTTGGTCTGTTCGTGCAGGCGCTGGGGCACCACGTGGGTGGCTGGCGTGCTGAGGGCGCGAAAGGTTCGCCCACCGATGTCGAGTGGTTCACCTGGATCGCCAAGACCGCGGAAGCGGGCAAGTTCGACATGTTCTTCGTCGGCGATGCGCTGGCTACCAGTGTGCATCGTCTGCCGTCCACCATGTCGCGCCTTGAGCCGCTGACCCTGCTGTCTGCGCTGGCCGTGCAAACCAAGCACATCGGCCTGGCCGCCACTGCCTCCACAACCTTCGATGAGCCGTTCCACCTGGCGCGCGCGCTCTGCTCGGTGGACCACATCAGCCACGGGCGTGGCGCCTGGAACGTAGTCACTTCGTTCTCCCTTGACGCTGCGCGCAACTTCAGCCGTGAAGACCTGCCGTCCCACGCCGACCGCTATGAAATGGCCCGCGAGTTCCTCGATGTGGCCTTCAAGCTGTGGGATGGCTGGGAGGAGGGTGCCATCGTCCGTGAGAAGGACACTGGCCGTTACTCCGACGAAAGCAAGATTCACGCGGCCAACCACAAGGGCAAGCACTTCCAGGTGCAGGGCCCGCTGAACATCGCGCGCTCTCCCCAGGGTCGTCCGGTGATCATCGAAGCGGGCTCTTCTCCTGCCGGGCAGCAACTGGCGGCGCAAACCGCCGAGGTGGTGTTCACCGCGGCGTCTTCGCTGGAAGAAGGCCAGGCGTTCTACAAAAGCCAGAAACAGTTCGTGCGTGACGCCGGTCGCAATGCCGACCACCTGCTGATTCTGCCGGGGGTGATGCCGATTGTCGGGCGTACCCGCGAACAGGCGCAGGAAGTCTGGAACCAGCTCAATGAACTGGTGGATATCGACAACGGTATCGAGCAGCTGTCCGCCCGTTTTGGCGTGGACATGACGGCGTATCCGCTCGATGGCCCGGTGCCGGAGATTCCCGCGACCGAAGGCAGCCAGAGCCGCGTCAAGCTGCTCACCGAGCTGGCCGCCCGGGAAAACCTAACCCTGCGCCAACTGGCTGCGGTGGCTGCTGGCTCGCGCGGCCACCGTGTGGTGGTTGGTACTGCGGAAGATATCGCCGATGACTTCCAGCTCTGGCTGGAGCAGGGCGGTGCCGATGGTTTCAACATCATGCCGGCCGTGCTGCCTGACCAACTGGAACTGTTCGTCGAGCTGGTGATTCCCGAATTGCAACGCCGCGGCCTGTTCCGCAGCGAATACCTATACAGCACGCTGCGTGAAAACCTCGGCCTGCCCTCCGTTGACGAAAATTTTGCCGCCGTTGCCCCGCTAGCAACCGAGAAGGAATAACCCATGAAACGCCTTGCACTGACCGCTGCTGCCTTCGCACTGCTGCCACTTTCCGGCGCCTTCGCCGCCGACAAGGGCGTACCCTTCAACGCCACCGCCAAACCCGAGGCCGATGCTGCGCTGCACGACAGCCTGCCGGAAGCGATCAAGAAGCGTGGCAGCATCATCGCCGGCACCAACCCGAACACGCCGCCGACGACCTTCTACCAGGCCGACAACAAGACCCTGGCCGGGCGTGAAATCGACATCATCAGCGCCGTTGCCGATCGCCTTGGCGTGAAGCTGGAGCTGCGCGATACCGGTGGTTTCGACAACATCATTCCGGGCCTGAAGTCCGGGCGTTACGATGCAGCGATTTCCAATATCGACGCCAATGCCAAGCGTCTCGAACAGGTGGATTTCGTCGGTTACTACAACGCCTCCAAGCTGGCGTTGATCGGCCGTAGCGACGCCACCAATGGGCCGTTCAATACCTTCCCGGAACTGTGCGGGCAGACTGTCGGTGCCGGTGCCGGCACCTCCCAGGTGACCCGTCTGCAGCAAGCCAGCGAAGCCTGCGTGGCCGATGGCAAGCCTGCCATCAACGTGCCGATCTTCCCGGATCGTCCGGCTGGCGTGCAGGCGGTGATCAGTGGCCGCGTGCCGATGTTCTTCGGCCCCTACGAAGGCCTGCGCTACCAGGCCAGCCAGGTGAAGGCGCTGAAGCTGGCGGGCGAGATCACCATCGAGGACACCATCGTTTCCATCGCCCTGGCCAAGGACTCTCCGCTGGGTAAACCGATCCAGGCAGCGGTCAATTCGCTGATCAAGGACGGCACCTACCAGCAGATTCTCGACAAGTGGGAAATCGGCTTCGGTGCGGTCGAGTCCGCTGGCCTCAACGAAGAAAACATCAAATGAGCCCACGGCCTGACGACGACATCGCCGGGCTGCGCATCGTCAAACACCGTCACTGGGGGCGCTGGTTCAGCGCCTTGATCGTCTTGCTGTTGCTATCGCTAGTGGCTACTTCGATGGTCAACAACCCACGTTTCGAATGGGACGTAGTGGCACAGAACCTGACGGAGGAATCGATCCTCAACGGCGTGCTGATGACCATCGAGCTGACGGCCATCTCGGTGGTTTTCGGCTTCGCCGGCGGCACGCTGCTGGCCTTGATGCGGCTGTCTTCCAACCCGGTGCTGGTCAGTGTCAGCTGGGGCTACACCTGGTTCTTCCGGGCCGTGCCGATGCTGGTGCAGCTGTTCCTCTGGTACAACGTCGCCGCGCTCTATCCGCAGCTGTCGCTGAGCCTGCCGTTCGTTGGCGAGGTGTGGAGCGCTGCCACCAACGAGGTCATCAGCCCGTTCAGCGCGGCGGTTCTGGCACTTGTCATTCACCAGTCCGCCTATGCGGCAGAGATCATCCGGGCTGGCATCCAGAGCGTCGGCCAGGGCCAGCTCGAAGCCGCCAAGGCGCTCGGCTATCGCCCAGGGCAGATATTCCGCCAGACGGTGCTGCCACAGGCCATGCGAACCATTCTCCCGCCAGCGGGCAACGAGGTGATCGGCCAGCTGAAAACCACCGCGGTGGTGTCGGTGATCGCGCTGCAGGACGTGCTCTATTCGGCGCAGATCATCTATCAGCGCACCTATGAAGTGATTCCGCTGCTGCTGGTGGCCACCGCCTGGTATCTGGTGATGACCTCGGTGCTATCGGTGCTGCAGCATTACGTGGAAGTGTGGTTCAGCCGCGGCAATGGCCCGGCACGCAGCAGTTGGTTGCGCCGCAACAAGGGCACGCAGGAGTCCGAAGCATGAGTGAGTCCATCCGCCTGCGTGGCGTGCACAAGCAGTTCTCCGGCAACACCGTGCTGCACGGTATCGATCTGGACATCGCCGCCGGCTCGGTGACGGTGATTCTCGGGCCGTCCGGTTCCGGCAAGTCGACCCTGCTGCGCTGCATCAACCACCTGGAAAAGCTCGACGGCGGGACCATCCATGTCGGCGAGACCCTGATCGGCTACCAGCGCAAGGGCCAGGCCCTGTACGAGCTGCCGGAAAAGGTCGTGGCCCAGCAGCGCCAGCGTATCGGCATGGTGTTCCAGCAGTTCAACCTGTTCCCGCATCGCACCGTGTTGCAGAACATCGTCGATGCACCGATGCGCATCCTTCGTCAGAAGCGTGCAGAGGTGGAAGCGCGGGCCATGCAACTGCTCGAACAGGTGGGCCTGGCGCATCGTGCGCAAGCCTGGCCGCGCGAGCTGTCCGGCGGGCAGCAGCAGCGTGTGGCAATCGCCCGCGCGCTGGCCATGCAGCCCGACGTGATGCTGTTTGACGAACCGACTTCTGCCCTCGACCCCGAACTGGTCGGCGAGGTGCTGCAGGCGATGAAGCAACTGGCGCACTCGGGCATCACCATGGTGGTGGTGACCCATGAAATCGGTTTTGCCCGGGAAGTGGCGGACAATATCGTGTTCATGGACAACGGCAGAGTGGTGGAGGGCGGTGACGCCCGTACGCTGCTCGACAATCCGCAGCATCCGCGCCTGCGCGAGTTTTTGGCCAGCGTGTTGTGAAGCCGGGGCGACTGTTGAAAATCCTCTCCGGCTCATCGATCCGGCTATTCGGCGTGGTGGGCGGAGAGGGCAGTCGTGCAGCACATCTGTGCTATTGAGCCCTTTTAGAGCTGCTGATAATTTCCATGGTTTGTCTTTATCCTGACGCAGCCGAGTGATTCGCGCAGCGAGTGCCAGGCGAAGGGCGTTCATTGCTGCCAGACAAGAGGCGCTTCATGGGTGAAATCAGTTCGCAACGTCGTTCTCTCAAGCGAACGACGCGCGTTACGGCTGTGATAGTAGTGGCGTGGAGCGGGGCATTCGCGGGTTCATCGGCTGCAAGTGATGCGTCATCGGGCGCCTGCATTGCCGAGTCAGACTTCCGACAGGGCAGTGTGGTCGAAACGCAGGCTCGGATCAGCAACGCGCCCGACGTGTTGGGTCACAACAAAACCGAAACCCTGGGCCGTCAGTCCTTCGCAGATGCCAATCCGCTGGTTCAAGCACAAACGACGCTGATCAATAACGCCCCGGCCTTCACGGGTTACGTCTTCGTTGACCTCGTGGATGGCAAGATCATCCGATATGGCAACCAACACGGCAGCGGTGCTTCACTGGTCACTACCTACAACATCCCGCCACCGGCCGTTCCGATCGATCTTCAACCGGGGCAAAGCGTTACGGTCAGCTATCTCAGTAAAACCGTCACGGCCGGCCCGGGCGTAGAGTCCGAGATCACGGAGAAGCACACCTACATCGGTCGAGAGACGATCACGACACCGCTGGGTACCTTCGATACCTGCAAGTTCACCAATGAGATTTCCTCGGGGTCCGCATCCAGCAAGGATGGAAGACATCTGGCCGTCATCGAGAGCTGGTTCGCGTCCGAGGGGCCTTATGGCGGCCGCCTCCTGAAAACCTTCGTTCCTGCCCAAGGCGGATTACCGGACGTGACCAACGAAATGGTCAAGATCACCAGCACCTCGCCGTAATCCACGTCAGCGTGGGCGCTCAACTATTGCACTCGCATGGCGCAGAAAACCTGGATCGTTCCCATCTCAGCGCCCGAACTAAAGCCGACGGCTTCCGACGGCTTCAGATATTCTGACACGTAATTTAACATAATATACATTATGCGAACTAAAGCTGCCGCTCACGGGTAAGCTATAAGCTATCTAGCGGTTTGTGCAGGTTCACTCCCGATCATGATCAAACCAAGCATTCGCTTTAGCGATCACCGCTTTGCGTGCGCTGCCAGATTCACTGAATGGTCCTGATATGGTGAATTGCTTGAGTGGTTTTCCGTTGTCGTCCTGGAATGTGGCGATGACTGCTTGTGCGACGCCGCCCAGTTCAGTTGCCCAGATGAATTCGAGCTGCACGTTGCGTGAGCCGCTTCTGCTGGTGTGAGTGAATGCCAGCTTTTTGCTGGTAAGAGTCGTCATGGTGAAAACACTCTGAAAGATTTAAGCCGCCTATTTCTCTCATTTCACTGTAGGTGATTGAACGGATACGTCTAGCGCAAATGACCAAGGCTTTCGCTGCGCCTTTTGCGACACGCAGTGAAAGCCTTGTTTGCAGGAGCGTTTAGAGGATAAGACTACCGATCAAGGCCAGCAGGAAGGCAATGCTGCCCAGCAAGGTCTCCATCACTGTCCAGGTCTTTAGGGTGGTTTTCTCGTCCATTTCCAAGAAACGGCTGACCAGCCAGAAGCCCGAATCATTGACGTGAGAAAGAACCGTTGCACCACCGGCAATAGCGACGACGATAAAACACAGATCGAACTCGCTCAGTCCTGGAGTTGCCGCAACCGTGGGAGCCATCAGCGCCGCCGCCGTGGTCAGTGCTACTGTGGCTGAGCCTTGGGCCACACGCAGCGCCGCAGAGATCACAAATGCCGCAACGATAACGGGCATCCCTGTATCCGAGAGCGTTGCCGCCAGAGCATCACCGATGCCGCTGGCACGCAATACGCCACCGAACATGCCGCCTGCACCTGTTACAAGGATGATCGAGCAGATTGGTGCAAGCGCGCCTTCACAGATTTTTTCCAGGTGCTTGCGCCCATGACGACCGCTGAAGGCGATCAGAGCAAAAATCACCGTTATCAGCAGTGCTACTGGCGTTTTGCCGATCATGCGCAGGAACTGTACCCAGTCACTGCTGCCATCGACCGCACCCACCACGCTAAGGGTGTTAAGCCCGGTATCGAGGAAGATCAGCACGAGCGGCATCAGCAGAATGGTCATCACCAGCGCGAACGACGGCGGTGCCACACTGTTGTCGCGCTCGACCTCCGTCAGGAAGCTAGCCGGCAGCTTCAGGTCAAAGCGTTTGCCTGCCCACAAGCCGAACAGATAACTGCCGAAATACCAGGTTGGCAACGCGATCAACCCGCCTACGAGAACCAGCAAGCCAATATTGGCACCCAGCAACTCTGACGCTGCAACGGGGCCAGGGTGCGGTGGCACCAGGGCATGCATGGCCGCAAAGGCACCGGCTGCAGGCAATGCGTAGGTCAGCGTGGAGCCGCCGAAACGTTTGGCCACGCTGAAAATGATCGGCAGCATCACGACCAATCCGGCATCAAAGAAAATCGGGAAGCCGAACAGCAGCGAGGCGACGCCCAAGGCAAATGGCGCACGCTGCTCACCGAATTTATTGATCAGCGTGTCCGCAAGCACCTGAGCGCCACCAGTGACTTCAAGCAATCGGCCAATCATCGCACCCAGACCAACCAGTAACGCTACGGCTGCCAAGGTACTGCCGAACCCACTTAATAGGGCTGGGACGACTTTATCGTAGGGGATCTGCGTAGCCAGCGCGGTGATGATACTGACCAGCACCAGCGCGACGAAGGCATGCAGACGAAAACGGATGATCATCAACAGCAGCAGAAGTACGGCGCCTGCTGCGATGGATAGAAGCGCTCCAGCGCCGAGGGTAGTGGCTACCTCATTCATGATGAGCGCCCTCCTCTACAACTGCTGCCATTCGGCAAGGCCGAGCGTGATCATCTTTCAGGGACAGGTAACGGTGAGCGTGATGGATGGTTTTCATATCGTCTCCACTTGTCTTTGTTATGGGAGAAACTGGGTTGTTGCGTTATCAGCAGGTGTTATCGATCGGACGCGCACCACCAGTCAGCGGCCTTCTGGCCGAGCGTATCGATGGCTTGCGTGGCATCAAGGGTCAGCGTTGCATGCTCGCCGCGAGGCGATTCGAGTGTGGCGAACTGGCTGTCGATAAGGCTGGCAGGCATGAAATGACCGGGACGGTCGCCCACACGTTTGGCAGCTTCTTCGCGGGACAGCTCGAGAAAGACAAAGCCTAGCCCGGGCACTGCCTCGCGCAACCGATCACGGTATTGGCGCTTGAGTGCGGAACAGGCCAGCAATGGCCGATCATGGGTTTCGAGTGCGCTGGCCAATTCCTGGCCCAGGCGAGTCAGCCAGTCAGCACGATCCTCATCGGTAAGAGGCGTGCCGGCGCTCATCTTCTCGATGTTCGCGGGAGGGTGAAATTGGTCACCTTCAATCAGGTAACCGCCGACCTTTTCGGCGATCGATTCTCCGACGCAACTCTTGCCACAGCCGGATACGCCCATGACTACCAAGGCGGTTATTGGGTTATGCATATCTCAACTCCAGCGGAAGACAGCGCTATCTTTGAAGATCGTAAATATCTGCAAGACGGCGGCTTCGAATGTTGTAAATGTTATTCGCCAGGTACTGCTGCTCCGGGCCATATGAGCAATCCACATGATTGCCAAGCCACCGAGACAGCGCTACCTTAAACGCCAATTACTGCCGATGACAAGCCCTTGCAATGAAATCTCCGACGCCCAGCAACTCCCGTACCCTTGGTATGCCCACGCTGGCAGAAGTCGCCGAACGCGCAGGGGTTTCCACTATCACCGCATCACGTGCATTGCGTGGTGTTGCGACAGTCGGGGCTGATCTCGCTGAACGCGTGCGCAAGGCGGCCGATGAACTGGGCTACGTGGCGAACCCTGCCGCGCGCACCCTGGCGTCGGCGCGTAGCACGTCGGTCGTGGTGTTGATCCCCTCCCTGTCCAACCAGTTGTTCATCGAGCCACTGGATGCGATTCACGAAGTGATGCGCCCACGTGGTATCGAGGTTCTGATTGGCGATTACCACTACTGCCGGGATGAGGAAGAACGGCTGGTGCGCAACTATCTGCCGTATCGGCCGATGGGCATGCTGCTGACCGGTTTCGACCGCACCGAGGGCACGCGACACCTGCTGAGTGCCAGTCGCATACCCTGCGTGCACATGATGGAATTGAGCAGTGCACCCGGTATCGCTAGCGTCGGATTTTCTCAGCAGGCAGCCGGTGAAGCTGTAGCGCAACATCTGCTGCAGCAGGGGCGCAAACGGCTCGCTTATGTCGCAGCTCAGTTAGACCCGCGGGTGATGCAGCGTGGTGAGGGGTTTCGACGCACGCTGCAGGCCGCCGGTGTGTATGACCCGGCGCTAGAGCTGCTGCACCCCCTGCCCTCATCCATCGGCTTGGGTGGCCAGCTGTTTCGTGAGCTGATGCAACGCCACCCGGATATCGACGGCATCTTCTTCTGCAATGACGACCTTGCTCAGGGCGCACTGTTCGAAGCGCAGCGTTGTGGTATCGCGGTTCCCGGGCGTGTGGCGCTGGTCGGTTTCAACGACTTGCCAGCGTCCGCCCATACGGTGCCAAGGCTGTCGTCGATTCACACGCCGCGCACCGAAGTCGGCCGCGAAGCCGCCAATCTGCTGCTGAAAATGCTCGATGGCCGCCCTGCCGCGTCAAGCGTCGACCTCGGCTTCGAACTGCGGGTGCGTGAAAGCAGTTAGTGGATCCCCCGGCTTCCGTCATCAAACCGCAATCGATTTGCGACATGCTTCAGGCCTGACACAGGGATGTGTCGCCCCAGAAAAAAGCCCGGTCAGATGCCGGGCTTCTTTCATTCAGAGTTGGATCATTCCAGCGTCAGTGCGACGCGGCCACGATCCGGGCAGGCTTCCATGTAGCGATGTGCTTCGACGAACTCCTCGAACGGGAAGGTCTTGTCGATACGCGGCTTGAGCACACCTTCCGCGGTGAGCTTGTTGATGTGATCGAGCGCCCGCTGCACTGCTGCGCAATCCTGTTCGATCCCCAGCTCCGAGTGCCCAGTGAAATCCAGCACGCAGTGACGGAAGAACTGCAGGTGTTTCTTAAACGCGGCGCAGGCCGGGAATGCGGCATCGTTACCGCCGTTGAGCCCGTACAGAATCAGCTTGCCCCGGGTGGCCGCAACATCACCGAGCAGTTTGAGCTGCTGACCAGCGCAATGGTCGAGGATCACTTCGGCGCCCTTGCCTTCTGTGTAACGTTCGACCTCGAGAACCAGATCCTGCTCTTCGGTGAAGATGATCTTGTCAGCGCCTAGTTCACGCAGGAACTCACGGCTGTCCGGCACGCTGGTCGATACGATGACATTGGCGCCGAGCGCCTTGGCCAGTTGAACCGACTGCGGAGCCAGGCAATGGCAGGCCTCCGTGATCAGCACGTGCTGACCCGCCTTGAGCTTGGCCAGGTCGACCATCGCGAAGTAGGCGAACAGCAGGCCGGTGTAATGCACGCTGGCTTCCTGCGGGCTGAGCACGTCAGGAAAGCGGGTCAGTGCAAAACGCGGCACGACCACGCGGTCGCCCCAGGTCGGATAGCGATTGGGGGTACTGGCCGGGAAGGCGGCAACCTGCGCGCCGACTTCGAGGTCATCAACGCCCTCGCCTACGGCTTCTACGATACCGGCCAATTCTGAGCCGACACCTGATGGTAATTTGGCTTCTTCCGACGCCAGGTTCTGGCGCCACAGTACGTCACCCCAGCTAACCCCAAGGGCCTGGACGCGTACCAGTACCTCCCCCGCTGCGGGGGTAGGTGTCGGCATTTCTTCGCACTGCAATACGCTGGCGTCGCCGAACTTGTGGAAACGGATCATGCGGGACATCGTCAACCTCAACTGATCGCGGATTGGTTATTCATTGGAATCGACTTTATCTGCTGACCTTCACGTACACCACCCGGCCCGATTGATAGTCGTCATGCCTGACAGTGATATAGGCCACTAGAACGTGTGGATATATCGATGATACCGGTGTCTTTCCCAATTCGCTCAAGTGCTCGTACTATTGGCGGACAAGGCTCTCACTAGCGTCCCGCTCTGGCAAGCCCGCACATTGGTACTTGGATGAACCGCAACGACCTGCGCCGTCTCGATCTCAACCTGCTGATCGTTTTCGAAACACTCATGCATGAACGCAGCGTGACCCGCGCGGCAGAGAAACTGTTTCTCGGCCAGCCGGCGATCAGCGCCGCGTTGTCGCGGCTGCGTACGCTATTCGACGACCCTTTGTTCGTGCGCACCGGGCGCAGCATGGAGCCCACGGCCCGCGCCCAGGAAATCTTCGGCCTGCTCTCGCCCGCCCTGGATTCGATCTCGACGGCGGTCAGCCGTGCTTCTGAATTCGACCCGGCCACCAGTACGGCAGTATTTCGCGTCGGCCTCTCCGACGATGTCGAGTTCGCCCTGCTTCCTGCCCTGCTCCGCCGTATGCGCTCCGAGGCGCCCAACGTGGTGCTGGTGGTGCGCCGCGCCAACTACCTGCTGATGCCCAACCTGCTGGCCTCTGGCGAGATCTCGGTGGGTGTCAGTTACACCGAGGAGCTGCCAGCCAACGCCAAGCGCAAGACCCTGCGCCGCAGCAAGCCGAAGCTGTTGCGTGCCGATGTCGTGCCCGGACCGCTGAGCCTGGACGACTACTGCGCTCGCCCGCATGCCATGGTGTCCTTCGCGGGGGATCTCAATGGTTTTGTCGATGAGCAACTGGCGCGCCTGAATCGCAGCCGCAAGGTGGTGCTCGCCGTGCCGCAGTTCAATGGCCTGGGCACCCTGCTGGCAGGCACCGACCTGATCGCCGTGGTCCCCGACTACACCGCTGCTACCCTCACCGCTGCTGGCGGGCTGCGCGCCGAAGACCCACCCTTCGAGAGCGACACGTTCGAAATGTCCATGGCCTGGCGCGGCGCTCAGGACAACGACCCGGCCGAGCGCTGGCTGCGGTCGCGGATCCAGATGTTCTTCGGTGATCCGGACAGCCTCGAATAACAGATTCAGCCATACCGGGCGATCTATGCAGTATAGATAGGTAGCTTGCTATTTATATTCCAAATCGTAATATCATCATTCACAGTGATATCTATCTTCGGAGCGTTCGATTCGTTCCTTGATGTTGCTGAGACCAGACTCCGCCTCCATCACTACTAACACCTTGGCGGATCGTAATCATGGAACAGCCCACTACCCGGCTCTGGCCCTTTCCTCTGGCACTCGCCGCAACTCTGGTGCTCGCCGCCTGCGGCAAGAGTGAGGATGTGGCGCAACAACAGATGCCTGCGGCGAAAGTCACTGTGGCCGAGGTCATCGAACAGCCACTCAACGAGTGGGATGAATTCACCGGCCGCCTCGAGGCACCTGAATCCGTGCAAGTCCGCCCACGCGTCTCGGGCTTCGTCGACAAGGTAAGCTTCAACGAAGGCGCCCTGGTGAAGAAAGGTGATCTGCTGTTCCAGATTGATCCGCGCCCCTTCCAGGCCGAAGTCAAACGCCTCGAAGCGCAACTGCAGCAAGCCCGTGCCAATCAGGCTCGCACGGTCAGTGAATCACGCCGTGGCGAACGTCTGCGTGAGGGCAATGCGATCTCCACCGAACTGGCTGATGCGCGCAAAACCGCGGCCCAGGAAGCTCAGGCTGCAGCGGCCTCGATTCAGGCCGAGCTCGACAACGCCCGCCTCAACCTCAGCTTCACCCGCGTGACCGCGCCTATCGACGGTCGCGTCAGCCGTGCCGAAGTCACTGCCGGAAACCTGGTGACCGCCAGCGAGTCGCTGCTGACCTCGCTGGTGTCCACCGACAAGGTGTATGCCTACTTCGACGCTGACGAACGTGCCTTCCTCAAGTACACCGAGTTGGCCCGCCAGTCCGGCCACGACAGCCGCGGCAAGAGCCCTGTTTATCTGGGGCTGTCGAACGAAGACGGTAACCCGCATCTGGGCCAGCTGGACTTCCTCGATAACCAGGTCAACCCGCGTACTGGCACCATCCGTGGCCGCGCAGTGTTCGATAACGCAGACGGCCGCTTCACCCCGGGCCTGTATGCGCGTTTGAAGCTGGTCGGCAGCGATACCTACGACGCCACCTTGATTCAGGATGTCGCCGTCGGTACCGATCTCGGCAAGAAATTCGTGCTGGTGCTCGGCACCGACAACAAAGTCGTCTACCGCTCCGTGCAGTTGGGGCCGAAGCTCGAAGGTCTGCGCATCGTCCGTGATGGCCTGGCCAAGGGCGAACGTGTCGTGGTCAATGGCCTGCAACGGGCGATCCCGGGCAGTACGGTGGATCCACAGTCTGTGCCGATGGCCGATGAGAAAACCCTGGCGGCTCTGGAACGTCAGCGCCGAGCGGTAGCTTCGGCCCGCGCCGAACGCAGTGACGAGCCGCTGAAGGTCAGCCTCAAGTAACACCCTGCTTCACCCGCTTTTCCCTTACCTGAAATCCTGCTCGCGCCATTGATGGCGTGGGCAGGCTGGGCTGTGCCCGTCATTCCAAGGACACTCAGATGAACTTTTCCCAGTTCTTCATCCAGCGGCCGATCTTCGCCGCCGTGCTGTCGCTGATCATTCTGATCGGCGGCGCCATCTCGCTGTTCCAACTGCCGATCAGTGAATACCCGGAAGTGGTACCGCCCACTGTAGTGGTCACCGCCAACTTCCCGGGCGCCAACCCAAAGGTCATCGGTGAAACCGTGGCATCGCCGCTGGAGCAGGCCATCGTTGGTGTCGAGGGCATGCTTTACATGTCCTCCCAGGCCAACAATGACG
The DNA here is from genome assembly GCF_055556635.1 of Pseudomonas sp. PME37.24/006. Taxonomy (NCBI): domain Bacteria; kingdom Pseudomonadati; phylum Pseudomonadota; class Gammaproteobacteria; order Pseudomonadales; family Pseudomonadaceae; genus Pseudomonas; species Pseudomonas sp. PME37.24/006. The sequence goes on along the minus strand of NZ_JBVHNL010000002.1, from coordinate 344,864 downwards.
GGCGCATGACGCTGACCATCACCTTTGCCTTGGGTACCAATCTGGATACCGCACAGGTGCAGGTGCAAAACCGCGTGACGCGTACCATGCCGACCCTACCCACCGAGGTGCAGCGCCTCGGTGTGACGGTCGACAAGGCCTCGCCGGACATGACCATGGTGGTTCACCTGACGTCGCCGGATAACAGCTATGACATGCTCTACCTGTCCAACTACGCGGCGCTGAACATCAAGGACGAGCTGTCGCGTCTGGACGGTGTCGGTGATGTGCGTTTGTTCGGGCTGGGTGACTACTCGATGCGCGTCTGGCTCGACCCGGACAAGGTCGCCTCTCGCGGGCTGACCGCCACCGACGTGGTCAACGCCATCCGCGAGCAGAACCGTCAGGTGGCCGCCGGCTCCCTGGGCGCACCGCCAGGCGCCGGTGACACCAGCTTCCAGCTGTCGATCAACGCCCAGGGCCGTCTAGTTACCGAGGAGGAATTCGAGAACATCGTCATCCGTGCCGGTGAAAATGGTGAGATCACTCGCCTCAAGGACATCGCGCGGATCGAACTGGGCTCAGAGCAGTACGCTCTGCGTTCGTTGCTCAATAATCAGCCGGCCGTTGCCATGCCGGTCTTCCAGCGCCCCGGCTCTAACGCCATCGCCATTTCCGATGCGGTGCGTGAGCGCATGGCCGAGCTGAAGGAGAGTTTCCCTCAGGGCGTTGACTACGAAATCGTCTACGACCCGACCATCTTCGTACGCGGCTCCATCGAGGCGGTGGTGCACACCCTGCTCGAGGCCATCGTGCTGGTGGTACTGGTGGTGATCCTGTTCCTGCAGACCTGGCGCGCGTCGATCATTCCCCTGGCCGCCGTGCCGGTGTCTCTGATCGGCACCTTCGCGGTGATGCACATGTTCGGCTTCTCGCTCAATGCCCTTTCGCTGTTCGGCCTGGTGCTGGCCATCGGCATCGTGGTGGACGACGCCATCGTGGTGGTGGAGAACGTCGAGCGTAATATCGGCCTCGGCAAGACGCCGGTCGAAGCCACCAAGCAAGCGATGAAGGAAGTCACCGGGCCCATCGTTGCCACGGCGCTGGTGCTGTGTGCGGTGTTCATCCCTACCGCGTTCATTTCCGGGCTTACCGGACAGTTCTATCAGCAGTTCGCGCTGACCATCGCCATCTCCACGGTGATCTCGGCCTTCAACTCCCTGACCTTGTCGCCGGCCCTGGCTGCCGTGCTGCTCAAAGGTCATAACGAGCCGAAGGATCGCTTCTCGCGCGTTCTCGACCGCATGTTCGGGCGCTGGTTGTTCAACCCCTTCAACCGGGTATTCGACCGTGCCAGCAATGGCTACGTCGGTACCGTGCGCCGGGTACTGCGCGGCAGCGGCATCGCTCTGGTGGTCTACGCCGGCTTGATGGGCCTGACCTACCTGGGCTTTGCCAGCACGCCGACCGGCTTCGTGCCGCCACAGGATAAGCAGTACCTGGTCGCCTTCGCCCAGTTGCCGGATGCTGCCAGCCTGGATCGCAGCGAAGCGGTGATCAAACGCATGTCCGACATCGCCTCCAAGCACCCCGGTGTGGCCAACACTGTGGCGTTCCCTGGCTTGTCGATCAACGGCTTCACCAACAGCCCTAACAGCGGCATCGTGTTCGTCACCCTGAAAGACTTCGACGAGCGCAAGGATGCATCGCTGAGCGCCAATGCCATCGCGGCCGAACTCAACGGCAAGTTCGCCGATATTCAAGAGGCTTACATCGCCATCTTCCCACCACCACCGGTGATGGGCCTTGGCACCATTGGCGGCTTCCGTGTGCAAGTTCAGGACCGCGCCAACCTGGGCTACGACGAACTGTACAAACAGACCCAGAACATCATCGCCAAGAGCCAGCAGGTACCGGAATTGGCCGGGTTGTTCACCAGCTATCAGGTCAACGTGCCACAAGTGGAGGCCAACATCGACCGTGAGAAGGCCAAGACCCACGGCGTGGACATCGATCAAATCTTCGACACCATGCAGGTCTATCTGGGCTCGCTGTACGCCAACGACTTCAACCGTTTCGGTCGTACCTATCAGGTCAACGTCCAGGCCGATCAGCAGTTCCGCCTGGAAGCCGATCAGATCGGGCAACTGAAGGTGCGCAACAACCGTGGCGAGATGATCCCGCTGTCGACCTTCGTGAAGGTTAGCGACAGTGCCGGGCCTGACCGGGTTATGCACTACAACGGCTTCATCACCGCGGAAATCAACGGTGCGGCGGCGCCCGGCTACAGCTCCGGCCAGGCCGAAGCGGCGATGGCCAAATTGCTGAAGGAAGAGCTGCCCAACGGCATGAGCTTCGAGTGGACCGAGCTGACCTATCAGCAGATCCTCGCCGGTAACACCGCGCTGTTCGTGTTCCCGCTCTGCGTATTGCTGGCCTTCCTGGTGCTGGCTGCTCAGTACGAAAGCTGGAGCCTGCCGCTGGCGGTCATCCTGATCGTACCAATGACCCTGCTGTCGGCCATCACCGGGGTGATCCTGGCGGGGGGTGACAACAACATCTTCACCCAGATCGGATTGATCGTACTGGTGGGATTGGCGTGCAAGAACGCCATCCTCATCGTCGAGTTCGCCAAGGAGCAACAGGAGCATGGCCTCGATCGCGTAGCCGCGGTGCTGGAAGCCTGCCGCTTGCGCTTGCGGCCCATCCTGATGACCAGCTTCGCCTTCATCATGGGCGTGGTGCCCCTGGTGTTGTCGAGCGGCGCCGGTGCGGAAATGCGTCATGCCATGGGTGTTGCGGTGTTCAGCGGCATGCTCGGGGTGACCTTCTTCGGCCTGCTGCTGACGCCAGTGTTCTATGTGCTGATCCGCGCTTTCGTGGAAAAACGCGAAGCCCGCAAGGCAGCCCGTCTGCAGGAGGTGCAGGCATGAATTCCCTGACCAAGATGGTACCCCGCAGTCTGCTGCTAAGTGCCCTGACGCTTGCCTTGACTGCCTGTGCAGTCGGACCTGATTACAAGGCGCCGGACAGCGCCACCGTGACCTCGGCGCAAAGCGCCGGGGGAGGCTACGACACCAGCCGTTTCGAAACCCAGTGGTGGCAGCAGTTCGAAGATCCGACCCTGAGCCAGCTGGTGCAGCAGTCGCAGCAGGATAACCGCGAACTGCGCGTGGCCTATGCCCGCCTGCGTGCTGCCCGCTCGATCCGCGACGATGTCGCCAATGACCGCTTGCCCACCGTAACCACCCGGGCCAGCAGCGAAATCGGCAAGGCCCAGCAACCTGGGGTGACTGAAGAACGGATCAATGCCGAGCGTTATGACCTGGGCCTGGACATGGCCTGGGAACTCGACCTGTTCGGGCGTATTCAGCGGCAGCTAGAAGCCAGCGAAGCGCAGATCGATGTCGCCCAGGCCGATTATCAGCAACTGCAGGTCAGCCTGATCGCCGAGCTGGTGGATGCCTACGGCACGCTGCGTGGCGCACAGCTGCGTGAACGTATCGCCCGTGACGATCTGGACAACCAGCGCTCGTCGCGCGACATCATCGAGCGACGTCGCGAAGTTGGCATGGGCAGCGAGCTGGACGTACTGCGTTCCGACGCCCGTCTGGCGGCCACCGAGGCCACAGTGCCACGTCTGCAGGCCGAACAGGTGCGGGCTCGCAACCGTATCGCCACCCTGCTTGGTCAGCGTACGGATCAACTCAGTGTGGACCTGGCAGCGCGCCCGCTACCCGCCATATCAAAGGCACTGCCTATTGGTGACCCGGGTGAGTTACTGCGTCGGCGACCGGATATTCGCGCAGCCGAGCGCGAGCTGGCCGCAGCCACCGCTCAGATTGGCGTAGCCACGGCTGATCTGTTCCCGCGGGTCAGCCTGTCCGGTTTCCTCGGTTTCACTGCGGGCCGTGGCTCGCAGTTGGGCTCATCGGCGGCACGCGCCTGGGGCGTAGCACCGACCATCACCTGGGCGGCGTTCGATCTGGGCAGCGTACGTGCCCGTCTGCGCGGCGCCGAGGCGGATGCCGATGGCGCACTGGCGGGTTACGAGCAGCAGGTGTTGCTGGCTCTGGAAGAGTCCGAAAACGCCTTCAGCGATTACGCCAAACGCCAAGAGCGTCTGCTTGCATTGGTACGTCAGTCCGAGGCCAGCCGTGGTGCTGCGGCTCAGGCCGGCTTGCAGTACCGCGAAGGCACGGCCGATTTTCTGGTGTTGCTCGACGCCGAACGTGAGCGCCTGGCCGCCGAAGACAGCCAGGCCCAGGCCGAGGTCGAGCTGTACCAAGGCATCGTCGCCATCTACAAGGCGCTGGGTGGCGGTTGGCAGCCAGCGTCCTGAATCGCTTTTCCCTCCCTGGCCAGCGCAGCTGGCCCTTGATGCCCCTCGGTTCGTGCTCCTGACCGAGGGGCTTTTTTATGGGCGCCGGTTTCGTATTCGGGCAGGCACATGCTTCCTGGGTATCGCTGCGCTCGACGCCGGGCTACAGGAGCAGCCCCGTGGCCCGGCGTCACCAAGCAGCGGAAGCCTGCGGCGCGGTCATGTGTCATTGAAAATGATGGTTTTCATCGGAATCCTCGATTGCCGCGCACGCCGCCTTCCGGTACAAACGGCAGCTTGTCGCCGTGGCCCGGCCGTCCCGTCTCGTTGGAGAAGTTCATGTCCCGCTCTACCACGCCCGCCCCGCTGCTGCTCGTGATCGCTCTGGCCAGCGCCGCCATGCTCGCCGGTGCGCTGATCGCGCAGCACGTCTTTGGCTGGGAGCCTTGCACGCTGTGTGTGCAGATCCGTCTGTGGCTGGTCTTGGTCACTGTTATCGCCCTGCTGCTCAGCGCTGCCGCAGCGGCCCGGCAGACCTGGTTGGCGGTGCTGCTGTGGCCACTGCTGCTCGCCGCCAGTGGCATGGCGCTGATCGATAACGCCCACGTCACTCTCATCGAGCTGGGCATCATGGAAAGCTTCAGCTGCTCGCCCTTCCCGTTCTATTACCAGACCCTGCCGCTACACGAATACTGGCCGGGCGTGTTCATGAGCGGTGGCATCTGCGGGCAGAACGATTACAAGATTCTCGGCCTGCCCTTCACCGTCTGGACCCTGGCAAGCATCGCCGTGTTGTTCGCACTGGTGCTGTTCACCTTGTGGCGCAGCATCCGCGGCAAGCGCTGAGCCCGATATGCGCAAGGTATTGGTCATCGGCTACGTCTGGCCGGAACCCCGTTCGTCCGCAGCGGGCAGCCGCATGCTCGAACTGCTCGGCGTGTTTCACGGCCAGGGCTGGCAGGTCACCTTCGCCAGCGCGGCGGCGCTGTCTTCGCATCGCGCGGATTTGAGCGAATTGCAGATCGCCGAAGTGCCCGTTGCCCTGAACTGCGACAGTTTCGACGCGTTGGTTGCTCAGCTGCAGCCGGATCTGGTGCTGTTCGACCGATTCTTCACCGAAGAGCAGTTCGCCTGGCGGGTCGAGCGCGCCTGGCCACAGGCCCTGCGGGTACTCGACACCAGCGACCTGCACTGCTTGCGCGACGCCCGTCACGCCTTGCTCAAGGCCAGCCAGCACGCCTGTTCGAACGAAACCGAGCGGCAGCAGGTCGGCCCGGTGCACGCCACTGCACAGGTTCTGTACGAGGCCATGGCGGACAGCGACATGGCGCAGCGCGAAATCGCGTCGATCTACCGTTGCGACCTCACGCTGATGATTTCCGAATTCGAGATAAGCATGCTGCAGGAACAGTTCAAGGTGCCGGCAGCGCTGCTGCATGACTGTGCGCTGATGCTGATTCCGCCTGCGCTCGAGAGTCTGCCGTTTGCCGAGCGACAGCACTTCCTGAGCATCGGCAACTTTCGCCATGCGCCGAACTGGGATGCCGTGCTGTGGCTCAAGCATGCGCTGTGGCCGCTGATCCGCGCGCGCCTGCCCCAGGCGCAACTGCATGTTTACGGCGCCTACCCGCCACCCAAGGCCACTGCACTGCACAATCCCAAACAAGGCTTCCATGTACTCGGCTGGGTCGACGACGCTCATCGAGTGATGGCTCAGGCGCGGATCTGCCTGGCCCCTCTGCGCTTCGGCGCTGGCATCAAAGGCAAACTGGCCGACGCCATGGCCTGCGGCACGCCTAGCGTGACCACCCTGATCGGCAGCGAAGGCATGCACGGCGAGCTGCCATGGCCCGGCAGCATCGCTGCTGATGCCACTGCAATCGCCGATGCTGCGGTGCAGCTGTATGAGAACGAAGCTCGCTGGCTCGACGCGCAGCGACAAGGCCATGCCCTGCTCGCTGCCCGTTTCGATCGCCAGCGACTCGGCGAAACGTTGGTGGCCCGCTTGAATCTGCTGTTCGCGACGCGAGAGCAACATCGTCAGGCCAATTTCGTGGGCGCCATGCTGCGTCACCATCAGCACAAGAGCACCCAGTACATGTCGCAGTGGATCGCGGCCAAGAATGCAGCTATACCGGTAAAAGCAAGCATTTGAGGGCAATCTGCCAGGTTTCCTGCAGCTCCTCAGACGGATGTCACAAATATGGCGTCATGATTGCAGTAGACTTCGCAAATAACCGTAACCGGTTCCAGCACGGACGTTTCTGCCAACCAGCGTCCGACCTAAAAATAGTCGATAAGAATAAGGTCACCCGCATGTTCAAAAAGATCGCCGTTGCGGCCGCCTGCGCCCTGACGCTCAGCTCGCACACTGCCTTTGCCCAAGAAGCCACATTGGTGATCAAGCTTTCCCATGTGGTGGCTGACGACACGCCAAAAGGTCAGGGAGCGCTGATGTTCCAGCGCCTGGTCGACCAGCGCCTGGAAGGCAAGGTCAAGGTTGAGGTCTACCCCAACTCGTCCCTGTATGGCGACGCTAACGAGCTGGAAGCGCTGCGCAACAACGAGGTACAGATGCTGGCCCCTTCACTGGCCAAATTCGACAAATACACCAAGCAGCTGCAGGTATTCGATCTGCCCTTCATGTTCGACGATCTGGAGGCGGTCAACCGCTTCCAGAAGCGCGCCAAAGGCCGCCAGTTGCTGCGTTCGATGGAAGATCAGAACATCGTGGGTCTGGCCTATTGGCACAACGGCATGAAGCAGATGTCGGCGACCAAGGCCCTGCGTGTGCCTGCTGATGCTGCAGGCCTGAGTTTCCGTATCCAGAATTCCAACGTACTGGATGCCCAGTTCGCCCAACTGGGCGCGACGTCGGTAAAAATGCCGTTTGCAGAAGTTTACAAGGGGCTGCAGAGCGGCCAGGTGCAGGGTGCGGAGAATCCCTGGTCGAACCTATACAGCCAGCGTCTGCACGAGGTTCAGCCCTATATCACTGAAACCAACCATGGCGTGCTCGATTACATGCTGATCAGCAACGCGCGTTTCTGGTACGGCATTCCTCACCAGATTCGCACCGAGCTTGAGGCCATCATCGACGAGGTTACATATGCGGTTAACCGTCAGGCCGAAGAGGCCAATCAGGCAGATCGTCGCCGTATCGAAGCCTCAGGCAAGAGCCAAATCATCAGCCTCACGGCGGAACAACGCAACGCCTGGCGTGAGGCCATGCGCCCCGTGTGGCAGCAGTTCGAGGCTGAGATCGGTGCAGACGTGATCAAGGCAGCGCAAACGGTCAATCGCAAGAATTGATCGCTTCGCCAGTGGCCTGCGTTGAGCGCTGCGAACCCTGGGAAACATCACTCCAGAGTAGCTCGCTCTTGTAGCCCGGCGTTGAGCGTAGCGATACCCGGTAATGACTGCCCTGAGTATCGCTACGCTCAACCACAGGCTACGGGTAAGCGGCACACGACTCTATCGAGCCGTCTCCTGAGCACCTTCGAACCAGGCAAGCTTGTCACGCAGTTGCACTACTTCTCCGATGATCACCAACGTCGGTGCATGCACCTCATGCTGCGCCACTAGATCCGGGAGATTGGCCAGGGTGCCGGTAAAAACCCGCTGATTCGCCGTGGTGCCCTGCTGCACCAGCGCTGCCGGCGTGCTCGCTGCACGACCATGGGCGACCAGTTGCTGGCAGATGGTCGGCAAACCAACCAACCCCATGTAGAACACCAACGTCTGGCTGGGGGCTATCAGCTCCGACCATGGCAGGTCGGTACTGCCGTCCTTGAGGTGGCCGGTGACGAAACGTACCGATTGCGCATGATCACGATGGGTCAGCGGAATACCCGCGTAGGCCGAACAGCCACTGGCCGCAGTGATCCCCGGCACTACCTGGAAAGGAATGCCATGGGATGCCAGTTGCTCGATCTCTTCCCCACCACGGCCAAAGATGAACGGATCACCGCCCTTCAATCGCAGCACGCGCTTGCCGGCCTTGGCCAGGTCGATCAGACGCTGGTTGATCTGTTCCTGAGGGACGGCATGATCGGCGCGACGCTTGCCGACGTAGATGCGTTCGGCATCACGGCGGCACAGCTCGATGATTGCAGGAGCGACCAGGCGATCATAGAGCACCACATCGGCCTGCTGCATCAGGCGCAGGGCGCGGAAGGTCAGCAGATCGGGATCACCCGGGCCTGCACCGACCAGATAGACCTCACCCAGAGCACGGGGCGCGGCGCCACTGACCTTCTCCTCCAGCAGGCGGCGGGCTTCGCCGAGCTTGCCGGCGAATACGCTTTCCGCAATTTGCCCTTGGAATACGTCTTCCCAGAACACTCGGCGCTGCTGCACGTCAGGAAACAGGCTCTTGACCTGTGCCCGGAAGACTTTCGCCAGACCGGCCAACTGACCGTAGGTCGAGGGAATCCAGGTTTCGATCTTGGCGCGGATCAGCCGGGCCAGCACGGGGGCATCACCGCCGCTGCTGACCGCGACGATCAACGGCGAACGGTCGACGATGGCAGGAAAGATCACGCTGCACTGCGCAGGCGCATCCACTACGTTGACCGGCAGGCCGATTGCCTGGGCCTGCTGGGAAACCTGGGCATTCAAGGCTTCATCATCGGTCGCGGCGATCACCAGCGACACGCCATTCAGATCGTCGGCCTGGTAGTTGCGCAAGCGCAACTCGCCAGTGCCCTGCTCCACCAGTTCGCGCAGCTCGCTACCCACCTCAGGCGATACGACACGCAGGCAGGCTCCGGCATCGGCCAGTAGACGCGCCTTGCGCAGGGCGATCTCTCCGCCGCCGATCACCAGCACGCGGCGATCCTGCAGTTTGTGGAACAGGGGAAGAAAGTCCATGACGATGCCCATTACGGTCGCTCGCGAGCGACATGGTGAAAATGACGACCCCGAGACTCAGCTCGGGGCCTGAAATGCGGCGGCAAGCGACACACTGAGGTGCCGCCGTCACGCATGGATCAGCCGATCACTTCGATACCGCCCATGTAGGGCTTCAGCACCTCGGGAACACGGACGCTGCCGTCGGCCTGCTGGTAGTTTTCCAGCACCGCCACCAGGGTACGACCCACCGCAAGGCCAGAGCCGTTGAGGGTGTGCAGCAGTTCCGGCTTGCCGGTTTCCGGGTTGCGATAGCGCGCCTGCATGCGGCGGGCCTGGAAGTCGCCACAGTTGGAACAGGAAGAGATTTCGCGGTACTTGTCCTGGCTCGGCACCCAGACTTCCAGGTCGTAGGTCTTGGTCGCGCTGAAGCCCATGTCACCCGTACACAGGGCCAGCACGCGGTACGGCAGTTCGAGGAGTTGCAGAACCTTCTCGGCATGGCCGGTCAGTTCCTCGAGCGCCTCGAAGGATTTGCCCGGCTCGACCACGTGAACCATTTCGACCTTGTCGAACTGGTGCTGGCGGATCATCCCACGGGTATCACGGCCCGATGCACCGGCCTCGCTGCGGAAGCATGGTGTATGCGCGACGAACTTCAGCGGCAGCTGCTTGGCATCGATGATCTCGCCGGCAACGATATTGGTCAGCGACACTTCGGCAGTCGGAATCAGATAGAAATCGGCTTCGCCTTCGCGGCTGATCTTGAACAGGTCTTCCTCGAACTTCGGCAGCTGACCTGTACCCTGCAGCGCCGGGGCCTGAACCAGATAAGGCGTATAGGCCTCTTCGTAACCGTGCTCGGCGGTGTGCAGGTTGATCATGAACTGCGCCAGGGCGCGGTGCAGGCGGGCAATTGGGCCACGCAGCAGGGCAAAACGCGCGCCGGACAGTTTGGCGGCGGTTTCGAAATCCAGCCAGCCGTGCTGCTCGCCGAGGCTGACGTGATCCTGCACGGTGAAGTCGAAGGCCTTCGGCGTGCCCCAGCGACGTACTTCGACGTTGCCGTCTTCGTCGGCACCGACCGGTACCGAATCGTCCGGCAGGTTGGGAATGCTCAGCAGCAGGTTGTCGAGCTCTACCTGAATGGCGTCCAGTTCGCGCTTGCCCTCCTCCAGGTCGCTGCCCATGCGGTCGACCTCGGCCAGCAACGGCGCGATGTCTTCACCGCGTTGCTTGGCCTGGCCGATGGACTTGGATCGACTGTTACGCTCTGCCTGCAATTGCTCGGTACGGGTCTGAACGGACTTGCGCTGGGCCTCAAGGGCTTCGACGCGGGTCACGTCCAGTTCATAGCCACGGGTGGCCAGACGCTGGGCAATTTCGTGCAGTTGGCTGCGCACCAGTTTGGAATCGAGCATTTCAGGTTCTCGTCGATCAGATTTTGGTTAGCGAAAGGCCTGCCCAGGTAGCGAGCAGGCCGCCCACAACACTTACCGCCAAATAGCCTATGGCTATTGGCGCCTGGCCGCTGTCGAGAAGGCGCAGGGTGTCGAGGGAAAATGAAGAAAAGGTGGTAAAGCCACCCAGCACGCCCACGATCAACCCTGCTCTTAACGGCAGCGACACTTCGGGACGTAGCAGAAACAGGCCATAGAGTACCCCGATCAGCAGGCAGCCGACGAGGTTGACGATCAGGGTCGCGCCATAGAAATGTTGCGGCCAGTTGGCACTGATCCAGTTACCGGTGAAAAAACGCGCCAGTGTGCCCAGAGCACCACCCAGCGCCACCGCCAATACCGTAAGAATCATGATTTTCTCCGCTGCCGAGGGCTGTTGGCATCCTGATCAGCCAGATGGGCGAGCTTGTCGCGAATCTTCAGTTCCAGGCCGCGTGGCACCGGCTGGTAATAGCGGCGCGGCTCGACGTCTTCGGGAAAGTAATCTTCGCCAGCGGCGTAGGCATCGGGCTCGTCATGGGCGTAGCGGTATTCATCGCCATAGCCGAGCTGTTTCATCAGCTTGGTCGGTGCATTGCGCAGGTGCAGTGGTACTTCCCGCGAGCCGTTCTCCGCGACATCACGCATGGCAGCCTTGAAGGCGCTGTACACGGCGTTGCTTTTCGGCGCACAGGCCAGGTAAACGATGGCCTGTGCCACGGCCAGCTCACCTTCCGGGCTGCCGAGGCGCTCCTGCACGTCCCAGGCATTCAGGCACAGGGTCAACGCGCGGGGGTCGGCATTGCCGATGTCCTCGCTGGCCATGCGCACCACGCGCCGGGCGATATACAAGGGATCACAGCCGCCATCGAGCATGCGCGCGAACCAGTAGAGGGCACCGTCCGGGCTGGAGCCGCGTACCGACTTGTGCAGCGCGGAAATCTGGTCGTAGAAAGCCTCACCGCCCTTGTCGAAGCGCCGTCGGGTATCACCGAGCAGGTCGAGCAGCAGTTCGGTGCTGATCTCACCACCGTCATCGGCCAGGTCGGCGGCGTTCTCGAGAAAATTGAGGAAGCGTCGGCCGTCGCCGTCCGCAGCACTCTTTAGAATGTCGAAGCTGTCGTCCGGCAGTGTCAGTTTGCGCTCACCGAGGCCCTTGGCTTCGCTCAGTGCGCGGTCGACCAGCTTGCGCAGCGCCGCGTCATCCAGGCTCTTGAGCACGTAGACGCGCGCGCGGGACAGCAAGGCGTTATTGAGTTCGAACGAGGGGTTTTCCGTGGTCGCACCGATGAAGATCAGCGTGCCGTCTTCGACGTACGGCAGGAAGGCATCCTGCTGCGACTTGTTGAAGCGATGCACTTCGTCGACGAACAGAATGGTGCGACGGCCATACTGGGCCGCGTGCTGCTGGGCGACCTCGACGGCCTGGCGAATTTCCTTGACCCCGGACAGCACCGCGGAAATGGTCTCGAAATGCGCATCGGTGACCTGAGCCAGTAAGCGGGCCAGGGTGGTCTTGCCGACACCGGGCGGCCCCCAGAAGATCATCGAGTGCAAGGCGCCCTGCTCCAGCGCTTCGCGCAGCGGCTTGCCGCGGGCCAGCAAATGCTCCTGACCGACGTATTCGTCCAGCGTGGTCGCCCTCAGACGGGCGGCCAGTGGCTGGGCGACGGGCGCGCTGCGAAACAGATCCACGACTTACCTACTCTTGGATGACGTCCGCACCCTCTGGGATTTCGAAGCTGAACTGCTTGTCATCCAGGGGCTCGTTCATCTTCACGCTCATGAACAGAATGTTGGTGCGCTGGCCGATGCTATCGATCAGTTGCATGTCGTTCAGTACGCCATTACGGAAGGACAGGCGCAGGCTGTCGAACAGCGTGTCCTTGGACTTGGGCTTGAGAATGAAATCGACCACGTTGCCACCTTCTTTGAAGGTGATCTCGAAGTTCTCGCGGATCTGCGAGACATCACCGGAAAGCAGCAAGGCCGGGGTGTGAGTCAGACGCTGATCGAGGGACTGAATGGTCACCTGCTCGAGATCCGGGTCGTACAACCACACCTGCTTGCCATCGGAAACCAGCAACTGCTCCATCGGCGCATCGGTGTGCCAGCGGAACAGGCCCGGACGCTTGAGTGCCAACTCACCCGCAGTTTCCTGCAGCTGGGTACCGCTGCCATCGAGGGACAGCTGGGAGAAGCGCGCGGTGATGGTCTGCGCCTGGTTGAGCAACTCGGTCAGCCGTTTTACGGCGGCCTCATCGTCGGCGTGGGCGAACAGGCTCGCGGTGGTGAGGACGGCGAGCAACATCAAACGTATCAGGCGCATGTGAATCCTCTGTCAGGGTTAATCGCGGCTCGAACCAGGTGCAATGACCTCGCGCGAACCGTTGGTATTCATCGGTGTGACGACGCCAGCCATTTCCATGGCTTCGATCATACGGGCTGCGCGGTTGTAGCCGATCTTCAGTTTGCGCTGCACCGAGGAGATGGACGCGCGGCGACTTTCCAATACGAAGTTGACCGCTTCGTCGTACAGCGGATCCGACTCACTGTCGTCGCCACCGTCGGAGCCACCGCTACCACCATCGAAGCCACCACCGCCCTCTTCGGAGCCGGCCAGGATGTCTTCGTTGTAGTCCGGCGCGCCCCGCAGCTTCCAGGCTTCTACAACGCGATGCACCTCATCGTCGGAGACGAACGCGCCATGCACACGAATCGGCAAGCTGGTACCAGGCGGCATGTAGAGCATGTCACCGTGGCCGAGCAGCTGTTCGGCACCGCCTTGGTCGATGATGGTGCGCGAGTCGATCTTGCTCGATACCTGGAAGGCCATGCGGGTCGGAATGTTGGCCTTGATCAGACCGGTGATCACGTCCACCGACGGCCGCTGGGTAGCGAGAATCAGGTGAATACCCGCCGCTCGCGCCTTTTGGGCAATACGGGCGATCAGCTCTTCGACCTTCTTGCCGACGATCATCATCATGTCGGCGAATTCGTCCACGACGACTACGATGGTCGGCAGCGTTTTCAACAGCGGCGCTTCGTCTTCCATGCTTTCGCGGCGATACAGCGGGTCGGACAGCGGCTCGCCGGCCTCGATGGCATCCTTCACCTTGCGGTTGAAGCCTGCCAGGTTACGCACGCCCATCTTCGACATCAGTTTGTAGCGGCGCTCCATCTCGGCGACGCTCCAGCGCAGCGCGTTGGCCGCTTCCTTCATGTCGGTGACGACCGGGCAGAGCAGATGGGGAATGCCTTCGTAGATCGACAACTCGAGCATTTTCGGGTCGATCATGATCATCTTGGCGTCTTCCGGACCTGACTTGAACAGGATCGAAAGAATCATCGCGTTCACGCCCACGGACTTACCGGAACCGGTGGTACCGGCAACCAGTAGGTGAGGCATTTTCGCCAGGTCGGTGATGACCGGTTTGCCGCCGATGTCGTGACCCAGAGCCAGGGTGACCGGTGATTTGGCGTCGTCGTACTCAGGGGTCGACAGCACCTCGGAGAAACGCACGATCTGGCGGTTCTCGTTAGGGATTTCGATACCGACGGTGGTCTTGCCGGGAATCACTTCAACCACACGGACGCTGGTCACTGCCAGCGAGCGCGCCAAGTCCTTGGCCAAGTTGGAGATCCGGCTGACCTTGACGCCCGCGGCAGGTTGAATTTCGTAGCGGGTGATCACCGGGCCAGGATGGATCGAGTCGACCGATACCTCGACACCGAACTCCTTGAGTTTGATCTCCAGCAGATGGCCGACGCCCGCCAGGGACTCGGGCGAGTACTCGATCTTCTTGGCTTCTGCCGGGTCGAGCAGCGAGATCGGCGGCAGCGTGCCCTCCACCGCGCTGTCGACGAACAACGGCGCCTGTTTCTCTTTCTGCACGCGCTTGCTCGGCTCGGGCGCCTTGGGCGCACTCGGAGCTGTGATGACCGGAGCGGGACGGCTTTCGCGCTCGCTCATGTGCTTGTTGAGCGACTCTTCACGCTCGATCAGGCGCTCTTTGACCTTGGCCTGCTCACGACGGTCACGCACCATCGGCGCCGCCACGTCATGAACACGCTCATCCACTTCGCGTAACTGGGCGACCAGTTGCTTACGATCCTGACGCGAACTCCACCAGCGGTTGACCAAGCTCTGTACCAGCTCCAGCAGATCCAGAGTGATCTTGCCAGTGATGTCCATCACCTTGAACCAGGACAGGTCGGTGAATACCGTCAAACCGAACAGAAACAGGGCAATGAAAAGCAGTGTACTGCCCTGCACGTTCAGGGCCGCTACGGTCAGTTGCCCCAGACTCTCACCCAGTGCGCCGCCTGCAGATGCCGGTAGGCCTGCACCACCCTGAAAGTGGATATAGGCCAGTGCCGAGCCTGACAGCACCAGAAAAACCAGGCCGATCAAACGCCAGGAAAATAGCCAACCGCTCCAGTGCCAGGGTTCGTGACGGGCACGGAACACCTGCAGCGCCTTGATACCGAGCAGTAGCGGGAAGAGATAGGCGAAATAGCCCAGCGCCATGAACAGCACATCGGCGAACCAGGCGCCGGCACGACCAGCAGCATTGTGTACCTGCTCGACGTTGCTGGTATGGGTCCAGCCCGGGTCTGCCGGATCATAGGTGAGCAGCGCCATCCACACGTAGAGGCACAAGGCCCCGAGGGCGATCAGCGCACCCTCCTTGAGGCGGTACGGCAGTTGCTGACGCCAAGCTGGTGTCGGTGCTGTAGAGCTAGAATTCTTCAAAACGCATCTGTTCCTGCGCCGGTAGCGCGCCGCATGATCGGTAGAGGACGAAACGTCGCCATTGTACGGCATGCCGCTCCGCTGATGGGGAGCTGATCTCCCGCTTGCTTCATGCTTCGGTGTAGCATAGCGGCCACTATTCGTCCGTGCGGCTCAATTTGAGCACGCATTCTCTTTTGTGACAAAGGCTTATGAGGTGTTTTTATGAGCGAAGTCAAGCATTCCCGCCTGATAATCCTGGGCTCCGGACCCGCCGGCTACAGTGCCGCTGTGTACGCCGCTCGTGCCAATCTGAAGCCTGTCGTGATAACCGGCATTCAACCGGGCGGCCAGCTCACCACTACCACCGAAGTGGACAACTGGCCAGGTGACGTAGAAGGCCTGACAGGCCCGGGCTTGATGGAACGCATGCAGAAACACGCCGAGCGTTTCGAAACCGAGATCATCTACGACCACATCCACACTGCCGAGTTGCAGAGCCGTCCGTTCACCCTCAAGGGCGACAGCGGTACCTACACTTGCGACGCGCTGATCATCGCCACTGGGGCATCGGCTCAGTACCTGGGCCTACCGTCTGAAGAGGCCTTCGCCGGCAAGGGCGTTTCCGCCTGCGCGACCTGCGACGGCTTCTTCTATCGCAACCAGATAGTTGCGGTCATCGGCGGTGGCAACACGGCTGTCGAAGAGGCGCTCTACCTCTCCAATATCGCCAAGGAAGTGCACCTGGTGCACCGCCGCGACAAGCTGCGCTCCGAGAAGATCCTGCAGGACAAACTGTTCGACAAGGCCGCCAACGGCAACATGCGCCTGCACTGGAACCACACGCTGGAAGAAGTGCTCGGCGACGCCACTGGCGTGACCGGTGCCCGCCTGCGCAACACCCAGGACGGCAGCACCAGTGACCTGCCGCTGGCTGGCGTATTCATCGCCATTGGCCACAAGCCCAACACCGATCTGTTCCAGGGCCAGCTGGAAATGCGCGATGGCTACCTGCTGATCAAGGGTGGCAACGAAGGCAACGCCACAGCCACCAGCATCGAAGGTGTTTTCGCCGCTGGTGACGTGGCCGATCACGTCTACCGTCAGGCCATCACCTCCGCCGGTGCTGGCTGCATGGCTGCTCTCGACGTCGAAAAATTCCTCGACGACAACTGATGATCCTGGGCGGGATCAACCCGCCCTCCCCCGCTGCGGTTTCGCCAATGCTCACTTGGTTGCAACGCGACTCACTGACCTTCCCGCCCCTCGACAAGGCGCTGCGCGAGCCTAGCGGCTTATTGGCTGCTGGCGGCGATCTGCGTGCCGAGCGGCTGATCGCGGCTTACCAGCACGGCTGCTTTCCCTGGTATCAGGATGGCCAGCCTTTGCTGTGGTGGTCGCCTGATCCGCGCACCGTACTGTTTCCCGACGAAGTGCATGTCTCGCGCAGCCTGCGCAAGGTGATTCGCCAGGGGCATTATCGGGTCACCTTCGACCAAGCCTTCCCGGACGTCATCCAGGCCTGCGCTGCACCACGTGACTACGCTGACGGCACCTGGATCACCACGCCCATGCAGCAGGCCTACATCGAGCTGCACGGGCGCGGCCTGGCCCATAGCGTGGAGGTCTGGCAAGACGAACAACTGGTCGGCGGGCTATACGGTCTGGCCATGGGCAAACTGTTTTTTGGTGAGTCGATGTTCAGCCGGGCCGACAATGCCTCCAAGGTGGGTTTCGTAACGCTAATCGAGCACCTCAACGCCTGGGGGTTCGAGTTGGTCGACTGCCAGATGCCAACCCAGCATCTTCACAGCCTCGGCGCACGCGCCATTACCAGAACCGTATTCGCTGACTACCTGCAGCGTTTCCTGGATCAGCCCAACACCGCCACCTGGTCCAGCAATGCAATGCAGGCCGACAGATGACCCGCTCTTTCTGGTCGACTCTTGCCAGCTGGCATACACTGATTCAAGGCTAATCCCGGAAGCCGACCATGACCGAGCTGGCTCGCCTGAAGTTCTATGCCACCCAACCGCATCCCTGCAGCTACCTGTCCGAAGAACAGGCCACCACCCTGTTCCTCGATCCCAGTCAGCCAATGGACGTGCACGTTTACGCCGAGCTTTCCGAACTTGGCTTCCGGCGTAGCGGCGATCACCTTTACCGCCCCCACTGCCAGCGCTGCACCGCCTGCGTGCCCGCGCGTATTCCTGTTGCCCAGTTCACGGCCAATCGACAGCAGCGGCGAATCATCAAGCGCAACGAGTCGGTTCAAGTTCGCGCGGTCAGGCCGGTATTCAGCGAAGAGTACTACGACCTCTATGTGCGCTATATCGAGCAGCGCCACGCCGATGGCGATATGTACCCGCCCAGCCGCGAACAGTTCTCCACCTTTTTGATACGCGACCTGCCCTTCGCGCGCTTTTACGAGTTTCGAGACGATGGCCGACTGCTGGCCATTGCCGTGACGGACGTATTGCCCAATGGGCTTTCAGCGGTCTACACCTTCTACGACCCTGACGAAGAACGCCGCAGCCTCGGCCGCTTCGCGATCCTCTGGCAGATAAGCGAGGCTCATCGACTGGATCTCCAGGCCGTCTACCTTGGTTATTGGATCAAGAATTGCCGAAAGATGAATTACAAGACGCAATACCGCCCCATCGAGCTGTTCGTCAATCAACATTGGGTCACCCTCACCTGAATCTCTTGGCGTCAACCCTGGTTTTCGGGCACAATGCATGCCGCTTTTGCCTGGGGCCAGTTGCGCCGGGCCATTCATTGGATACCGAGGGCTTTACTGCATGTCGAAAGAAGACAGCTTCGAAATGGAAGGCACTGTCGTCGACACCCTGCCCAACACCATGTTTCGCGTGGAGTTGGAAAATGGGCACGTCGTTACCGCGCATATCTCCGGAAAGATGCGCAAAAATTACATCCGCATTCTAACTGGTGACAAGGTGCGCGTAGAGCTGACGCCTTACGACCTGAGCAAGGGTCGTATCACCTACCGCGCCCGCTAACAGGCAGGAAGCAACGCTTCCCAGTCTGCCAAGCGCAGCGGCAACGAAAACGCCCGGCATATGCCGGGCGTTTTCGTTTTCATCATTATGCAACTAGGTGCGACTGGCGGGCTCTGTGAGCCCGCCGAATCGCCTTAGGCCATTTCCGCAGTTGTCTCGTAATCGAACGTCAGTTCGCCATTGTCGAGATCCACGTGAACCGTGCCACCATGCTCAGCCAACTCACCAAAGAGAATTTCTTCGGCCAATGGGCGTTTGATTCGATCCTGAATCAAGCGTGACATCGGTCGTGCTCCCATCTGCACGTCATAGCCCTGCTCCGCCAGCCAGTCACGCGCAGCGTTGCTGACTTCGAGCATGACGCGTTTGTCCTCGAGCTGCGCCTGCAGCTCGATGAGAAACTTGTCGACGATGCTCTTGATCGTTTCGTGGCTGAGGCGGCCGAACTGGATGATGGTGTCCAGGCGGTTGCGGAACTCCGGCGTGAAGCTCTTCTTGATGACTTCCATGGCGTCGGAAGAGTGATCCTGATACGTGAAGCCAATCGACGCACGCGCGGCTGTCTCTGCACCGGCGTTGGTGGTCATGATCAGGATGACATTGCGGAAATCCGCTTTGCGCCCGTTGTTGTCGGTCAGGGTGCCGTGATCCATCACCTGCAGCAGCAGGTTGAAGACTTCCGGATGCGCCTTCTCGATTTCGTCGAGCAGCAGCACACAATGCGGCTGCTTGGTGATTGCCTCGGTGAGCAAGCCGCCCTGATCGAAACCGACATAACCAGGAGGCGCGCCAATCAGGCGAGAAACGGTATGCCGCTCCATGTACTCAGACATGTCGAAGCGCACCAGCTCGACACCCAGAGCCTTGGACAGCTGGCGAGCCGCCTCGGTCTTGCCGACGCCGGTCGGGCCGGCGAACAGGAACGAGCCCACCGGCTTGTCCGGCGCCTTGAGACCGGCGCGCGACAGCTTGATGGCGGTGGCCAGCGAATCGATGGCAGCGTCCTGACCGAATACGGTCAGTTTCAAGTCGCGCTCCAGGTTACGCAGCAATTCCTTGTCGGAGCTGCTGACGTGCTTTGGCGGAATCCGCGCGATCTTGGCGACGATGTCTTCGACCTGCGGGACGTCGATGCGCTTGAGGCGCTTGTCCTGCGGCTGCAGGCGCTGATAGGCACCTGCCTCGTCGATTACGTCGATCGCCTTGTCGGGCATATGGCGATCATTGATGTAGCGCGAGGCCAGCTCGGCAGCTGCGCGCAAAGCCTCATCGCTGTACTCGATGTCATGGTGCTGCTCGAAGCGCCCCTTGAGGCCCCTGAGGATACCGATGGTGTCTTCCACCGAGGGCTCGACCACGTCGACCTTCTGGAAGCGCCGCGCCAGGGCGCGATCCTTCTCGAAGATGCCGCGGAACTCCTGGAAGGTGGTGGAGCCGATGCAACGGATCTCGCCCGACGACAGCGCCGGCTTGAGCAGATTGGAAGCGTCCATGACGCCACCCGACGCTGCACCGGCACCGATGATGGTGTGGATCTCGTCGATGAACAGGATCGCATGAGGGCGTTTGCGCAGCTCGGTGAGCAGTGCCTTGAGGCGCTTCTCGAAATCGCCACGGTACTTGGTGCCTGCCAGCAGTGCACCCAGGTCGAGGGAGTAGACCACCGCGTCGGCGAGCAGATCAGGTACCTGATTATCGACGATGCGCTTGGCCAGCCCTTCGGCGATGGCCGTCTTGCCGACGCCCGCCTCACCGACCAGTAGTGGGTTGTTCTTGCGACGCCGGGCGAGAATCTGCGCCACACGCTCGACTTCGTTCTCACGGCCGACCAGCGGATCGATACGGCCCTGACGCGCCAGTTCGTTCAGGTTGCTGGCGTAGGCATCCAGCGGGTTGCTGGAAGATGAGGACTCACCGCCCTCTTCGTCCTGCATTTCCTGCTCGGCGTCCGGCGATGCTCCTTGGCCTGGCACCTTGGAAATGCCGTGGGCAATGAAATTGACTACGTCGATGCGCGCCACGCTCTGCTGCTTGAGCAGGAACACGGCCTGGCTTTCCTGCTCACTGAAGATCGCGACCAGTACGTTGGCGCCAGTCACTTCACGCTTGCCGGAGCTTTGCACATGGAACACCGCACGCTGCAGAACGCGCTGGAAGCCCAGCGTTGGCTGGGTTTCACGCTCTTCATCATGCTGTGCAATCAGCGGGGTCGTAGAGTCGATGAATTCCTGCAGATCGTTGCGCAGCTTGTCCAGGTTTGCACCGCAAGCGCGCAACACACTGGCTGCTGCTTCGTTATCCAAAAGAGCCAGCAGAAGGTGCTCAACCGTCATGAATTCATGACGTTTGGCTCGCGCCTCCTTGAAGGCAAGGTTGAGGGTGACTTCGAGCTCTCGATTTAACATAGCTTCACCTCATGCCCAAATGGCCGGCGTTAACCGTCCTTCTCGATTTCACAGAGTAATGGATGCTGACTTTCCCGCGCGTATTGATTGACCTGTGTGGCCTTGGTCTCAGCGATATCGCGGGTATAGAGACCGCAAACGGCGCGACCTTCGGTGTGCACGGTCAACATGATTCTGGTCGCCACCTCCCGATTGAGGCTGAAGAAGGTCTCGAGTATCTCGACCACGAAATCCATGGGGGTGTAGTCATCATTGAACAAGATCACCTTATAAAGCGGAGGCGCCTGCAATGCCGGCTTGGATTCCTCGACGGCCAAGCCTGAAGAGTCGTCCTCATGCGGTGCGGGTCGATCCTGATTGAATGTTAGTCGAATCTGGCTACTTGCATGCATGCTGGATAAAAGGTTCGTGGGTGAATGGATACGGGTAACAAAAATAAGACCCGTTTATCGGTGCTTCGTGCGTTGCCTTGACTATCGGCAAAAGGGTGTTACAACCAATGGATACCCCTACGGGGTGAAAGGGCTTGCGCTCGTACGAGTGATCTAACGGACGCGGGATCTAATGTGGATGATACTCCAGCAATGGAGTTCCTTGCAGAGGGATATCAGCATGCTAAGTGGTAAGGTCAAGTGGTTCAACAACGCCAAGGGCTATGGGTTCATCCTGGCCGATGGCCGAGATGAGGACCTGTTCGCCCATTATTCGGCCATCCAGATGGACGGGTACAAGACCCTGAAAGCCGGACAAGCCGTGAGCTTCGATATTATTCAAGGCCCCAAGGGCCTCCACGCCGTGAATATCAGCGCTGCCCAGGCGGCTTCTGAAGTTACTACCACCACCGCCACCAGTAGAGTGCGCGGGGAGACGGTCGAGGTTTGATTTCTTAAGCTGCTTAGCTGCACGGAAAAGCAGGCCCCAGGGTCGGCTTTTTCGTGCTGCCAGGAAGACTTTGTCAGCCCAGCCTTGGGCAAGCATGATCCGACCTTGGTCGTATTGACCGCGACAGGCCGCGAAACAATTGAGCCCGGCCGGAAAACATACCGTTCATTCTTGCCCATCCCGGATCTAGAAAAGGCCCCTTCGCACCGGCTTCGGCAGCTGGAAACGCCCATCCTCTCCGCACTGCCAGCAACTTGGTCACTGCCATCGCCCTCTGGTTTGATATACTCGGGCGCTGACTGAGTAGTCATAAAGGCGCATTAGCCTGGAGTACGGCTTCCAGCACTCGTCGTGCCGACCGTCAGAGGCGATCCGCTATCGCCGTCGGTCGATTGCGACACCCAACATCATCGGGATGGAACTTCGAATTCACATCATTGATGCCGAGCTGTGGTCAGAAGCCACCTCACCCGGATCAGTGCTTTGTGCAAGTTCAGCAAAAAGAGAGTTAAATCAAATATGACCACACGCTCGAAGATTATCTACACCCTCACCGACGAAGCCCCTGCGCTTGCGACCTACTCCCTGCTCCCCGTCGTAAAAGCGTTCACCGCCTCCTCGGATATCGCCGTCGAAACCCGCGATATCTCGTTGGCCGGCCGCATCCTGGCCCTCTTCCCCGAGTTTCTGACCGATGCTCAGAAACAGGGTGATCACCTGGCCGAGCTGGGTGCACTGGCCACTACGCCAGAAGCCAACATCATCAAACTGCCGAACATCAGCGCCTCGGTTCCACAACTGAAGGCCGCGATCAAAGAATTGCAGGCCCAGGGTTACGCACTGCCAGACTACCCGGACACTGGCGACAGCGACGAAGCACGCGACATCCGCAGCCGTTACGACAAGGTCAAGGGCAGCGCCGTTAACCCGGTACTGCGTGAAGGCAACTCCGACCGCCGCGCCCCGCTGTCGGTCAAGAACTACGCCCGCAAGCACCCGCACAAGATGGGCGCCTGGAGCGCTGACTCCAAGTCCCACGTGGCACACATGGAGAGCGGCGATTTCTACGGCAGCGAAAAGGCTGCCCTGATCGACGCCAAAGGCAGCGTGAAGATCGAGCTGATCGGCACCGATGGCAGCGCCACCGTGCTGAAAGAGAAAACCTCGGTTCTGGCCAACGAAGTCCTGGATTGCTCGGTGCTGAGCAAGAAGGCACTGCGCAGCTTCATCGCCGCAGAGATCGAAGACGCCAAGAAACAGGGCGTACTGTTCTCGGTTCACCTGAAGGCCACCATGATGAAGGTCTCCGACCCGATCATCTTCGGCCAGATCGTTGCCGAGTTCTACAAGGCCGCCCTCGAGAAACACGCTGCTGCCCTGCAGGAAGCCGGCTTCAACCTGAACAACGGTATCGGCGACCTGTACTCCAGCATCAAGAAGCTGCCCGCTGACAAGCAGGCCGAGATCGAAGCCGACATCAACGCCGTTTACGCCGATCGTCCGGCGCTGGCGATGGTCAACTCCGACAAGGGCATCACCAACCTGCACGTGCCGAGCGACGTGATCGTCGACGCTTCGATGCCAGCGATGATTCGTGACTCGGGCCGCATGTGGAACACCGCAGGCGAGCTGCAAGACGCCAAAGCCGTGATTCCGGATCGTTGCTACGCCGGCATCTACCAAGTGGTCATCGAGGACTGCAAGGCCAATGGTGCCTTCAACCCGACCACCATGGGCAGCGTGCCTAACGTTGGCCTGATGGCGCAGAAAGCCGAAGAGTACGGTTCCCACGACAAGACGTTCCAGATCCAGGCCAATGGCGTGGTTCGCGTCAGCGATGCCAATGGCAAAGTGCTGATGGAACAGTCGGTCGAGGAAGGCGATATCTTCCGTATGTGCCAGACCAAGGACGAGCCGATCCAGGATTGGGTCAAGCTGGCCGTCAACCGTGCACGTCTGAGCGACACCCCTGCGGTGTTCTGGCTGGATCCGGCACGTGCGCATGACGCCGAAATGATCAAAAAGGTCGAGCAGTACCTGAAGGATCACGACACCAGCGGCCTGGACATTCGTATCCTCGCCCCCGTCGAAGCCATCAAGTTCTCCCTGGCACGCATCCGCGAAGGCAAGGACACCATCTCGGTGACCGGCAACGTACTGCGCGACTACCTGACTGACCTGTTCCCGATCATGGAGCTGGGCACCAGTGCCAAGATGCTGTCGATCGTGCCGCTGATGAATGGCGGTGGTTTGTTCGAAACCGGCGCTGGCGGTTCCGCGCCTAAGCACGTACAGCAACTGGTCGAGGAAAACTTCCTGCGCTGGGATTCGCTGGGTGAGTTCCTGGCTCTGGCTGCTTCCCTGGAGCACCTGGGCAACACCTACGACAACCCGAAGGCACTGGTACTGAGCAAGACCCTGGATCAGGCTACCGGCCAGTTCCTCGACACCGACAAGTCGCCAGCGCGCAAGGTCGGCGGTATCGACAACCGTGGCAGCCACTTCTACCTGGCGCTGTACTGGGCTCAGGCTCTGGCAGCGCAGAGCGAAGACGCCGCACTGCAAGCGCAGTTCGCACCACTGGCCAAGACCCTCGGCGACAACGAAGCCAAGATCGTTGCCGAACTGGGTGCAGTACAGGGCAAGCCGGCTGAAATCGGTGGCTACTACGCGCCGAACAAGGAGCTGACCGAAAAAGTCATGCGTCCAAGCGCGACCCTCAACGCAGCTCTGGCCTCTCTGGCCTGAGTGATTCGTTGAGGTAAAAAGACCCCGGCCCTGTGCCGGGGTTTTTATTTTCATATCCTCTAGAAGGAAGCTTTATGACCTGGCATGCACACGTCACCGTTGCGACGATAGTCGAGCACGACGGGCGTTTTCTGTTCGTCGAAGAACTCAAGGGCGGCCGCCTGGTGCTCAACCAGCCTGCCGGCCATCTGGAGCCTAGGGAAAGCCTGCTGCAGGCCGCAGTACGCGAAACCCTGGAAGAGACCGGCTGCGATGTCGAGCTGACCGGCGTTACCGGCATTTACCTGTACACCGCACCGAGCAACGGCGTGACCTACCAACGCATCTGCTTCACCGCCAACCTGCTCCAGCATCACCCCGAGCGCGTGCTGGACAGCGACATCAGCGGTATCCGTTGGCTCAACCATGAAGAGCTCAAGGTCGAGTCCGATCATCTGCGCAGCGAGCTGGTGATGTGTTGCCTGGATGACTACCTGGCGGGTGCCCGCTTTCCCCTCAGCCTCATTCACGAACCGATGTAACCACAATCGGCAGAACTGAAACGTCCTGCGCATCCTGTTAGAATCTCGCCCCTTTGAAGCCTGTATTGATCCCGACCATGCAAGATCCAGCCACTCAGCGCGTAATCGTCGGCATGTCCGGCGGCGTCGACTCCTCCGTATCGGCCCTGCTGTTGCTTGAGCAGGGTTATCAGGTCGAAGGCCTGTTCATGAAGAACTGGGACGAGGACGACGGCACCGAATACTGTACCGCCATGGACGACCTGGCAGACGCCCAGGCCGTGTGCGACCGCATTGGCATCAAGCTGCATACCGCCAACTTCGCGGCCGAGTACTGGGACAACGTGTTCGAGCACTTCCTGGCCGAGTACAAGGCTGGCCGCACGCCTAACCCGGACATCCTCTGCAACCGTGAAATCAAGTTCAAGGCGTTCCTCGACTACGCCCTGATGCTTGGTGCCGACCTGATCGCCACCGGCCACTATGTGCGTCGCCGTGATATCGACGGGCGCAGCGAGCTGCTCAAGGGCCTCGACCCGAACAAGGATCAGAGCTACTTCCTGCACGCCGTTGGCGGTGAGCAGATCGGCAGGACGCTATTTCCCGTCGGCGAGCTGGAAAAGCCTCAAGTACGCGCTATCGCCGAAAAATACGAGCTGGCCACTGCCAAAAAGAAAGACTCCACCGGCATCTGCTTCATCGGAGAGCGGCGTTTCAGCGACTTTCTCAAGCAGTACCTGCCGGCGCAGCCGGGTAATATCGAAACCACCGAGGGCGAGGTCATCGGCAAGCACCACGGCCTCATGTACCACACCATTGGCCAGCGCCAAGGCCTGGGCATTGGTGGGCTGAAAGATGCCAGCGATGAGCCTTGGTATGTGCTGCACAAGGATCTGACCCGCAATGTGCTGGTGGTCGGTCAGGGCAACGAACACCCATGGCTGTTTTCCCGCGCCCTCAATGCCTCGCAGATCTATTGGGTCAACCCGATTGAGCTCGATGCTCCGCGTCAACTGACGGCCAAGGTGCGCTACCGCCAGGCAGACCAGACCTGCACGCTGGAGCGCAGCGCAGCGGGTTACCGGGCCACGTTCGAGCAGCCGCAGCGCGCGGTTACGCCCGGACAGTCCGTGGTTTTTTACGATGGTGATATCTGTCTTGGCGGTGGCGTGATCGAAAGCGCCGAGCCCTGGAGCGAGGGCGCCCCACGATGAACCCGACACAAGAACAACTGATCGCGCTCGGTGCGGTGTTTCAGGCCGCTGTGATGGTCGACAAGATCGCCAAGACCGGCCAGGCCGCCGAAAGCGAAGTGACCTGCCTGATTGCTAGCCTGCTGGTGCGTGACGCCAAAGGTACTCTGGATGTTTTTGGCGGTGACGACCTCAACCTTCGAGAAGGTTACCGTGCCATGGTCAGCGCGCTGGAACGCGACCCCACCAGCCTGCAGCGCGAGCCGCTGCGCTATGCCCTCGCCCTGCTGGGACTGGAACGTCAGCTCGACAAGCGTGGCGACCTCCTGCAATTGATGGGCGGGCGCCTGGATCAGATCCAGAATCAAGCCGAACACTTCGGCATTGGCCATGAGAACGTGATCTCCTCATGCGGTGCGCTGTATCAGGACACCATCAGCACCTTCAAGCAGCGCATTCAGGTGCAAGGCGACAGCCGCTTTCTGCAGCAACCTGCCAATGCCTCGAAAATCCGCGCCCTGCTGCTCGCCGGCATCCGCGCAGGTCGCTTGTGGCGACAGCTCGGCGGTCATCGCTGGCAACTGGTGTTTAGCCGCCGCAAATTGCTGAGAGAGCTGTACCCAATGCTGCGCAACTAAGCGCAGCACTTTTTCTGATGTGCATCTCGTTCATCGAATGACTCAGGGTCGCCGCCGATAGCTGCCCTACTTCATGTATGATATGCGCCCTTTTCAACGCCCGACTGTCCGAGAACGCCTCCCATGCTGCTTTCCTCGCTCACCGCGGTTTCGCCCGTAGATGGCCGCTATGCCGGCAAAACCAGCGCTCTGCGCCCCATTTTCAGCGAATACGGTCTGATTCGTTTCCGCGTTCAGGTTGAAGTCCGCTGGCTGCAGCGCCTCGCTGCCCATGAAGGTGTGAGCGAAGTCGCGCCCTTCTCCGCCGAAGCCAACGCGCTGCTCAATGAGCTGGCCGAGAACTTCGCCGTCGAGCACGCCGAACGCGTCAAAGAGATCGAGCGCACCACCAACCACGACGTCAAAGCCGTGGAGTACCTGCTCAAGGAACAGGCTGCCAAGCTGCCGGAGCTGGACAAGGTCAGCGAGTTCATTCACTTCGCCTGCACCAGCGAGGACATCAACAACCTGTCCCACGCTCTGATGCTGCGCGAAGGCCGTGACAACGTGCTGCTGCCGCTGATGCGTCAGATCGCCACTGCCATCCGTGATCTGTCGGTCAAGTTCGCCGACGTGCCGATGCTGTCGCGCACCCACGGCCAACCGGCCTCGCCCACCACCCTGGGTAAAGAGCTGGCCAACGTCGTCTATCGCCTCGAGCGTCAGATCGTGCAGATCGCCGCCGTGCCACTGCTGGGCAAGATCAATGGCGCCGTGGGTAACTACAACGCCCACCTGTCCGCCTACCCGCAGATCGACTGGGAAGCCAACGCCCGCCAGTTCATCGAGAACGATCTGGGCCTGCAGTGGAACCCCTACACCACACAGATCGAGCCGCACGACTACATCGCCGAGCTGTTCGATGCCATCGCCCGCTTCAATACCATCCTCATCGACTTCGATCGCGATGTCTGGGGCTACATCTCCCTGGGCTACTTCAAGCAGAAGACCATCGCGGGCGAGATCGGCTCCTCGACCATGCCGCACAAGGTCAACCCGATCGACTTCGAGAACTCCGAAGGCAACCTGGGTATCGCCAACGCGCTGTTCCAGCACCTGGCCAGCAAGCTGCCGATTTCCCGCTGGCAGCGTGACTTGACCGACTCCACCGTACTGCGCAACCTCGGTGTCGGCTTCGCCCACAGCGTGATCGCCTACGAAGCAAGCCTCAAGGGAATCAGTAAGTTGGAGCTCAATGCTCAACGTATTGCTGAAGACCTGAACGCCTGCTGGGAAGTCCTCGCCGAGCCGATTCAGACCGTCATGCGCCGCTATGCTATCGAGAACCCCTACGAGAAGCTCAAGGAGCTCACTCGTGGCAAGGGCATCACGCCGGAAGCACTGCTGGCCTTCATCGACGGCCTGGATATGCCACAGCAAGCCAAGGAGGAGCTCAAGCAGCTCACTCCAGCCAACTACATCGGCAACGCGGTGGCTCAGGCCAAACGCATCTAAGCTGTAGCCCGTCTCAAGGACGCCCGGCTGAAGCCGGGCGTTTCTTTTTATACGCTTTAATAAATATCAAGGACTTACAGATGAATCCTGATGCTCCTCTTCAGCTATTGGGTGGCCTGAGCGCACGTGAATTCCTGCGCGATTACTGGCAGAAGAAGCCCCTGCTGGTGCGCCAGGCCATCCCTGATTTCGAAAGCCCGATCTCTCCGGACGAATTGGCCGGCCTCGCCCTCGAAGAAGAAGTCGAATCGCGCCTGGTGATCGAGCACGGCGAAACGCCGTGGGAAGTGCGCCGCGGCCCGTTCGCCGAGGACGCCTTCTCGCAGTTGCCCGAACGCGAATGGACGCTGCTGGTGCAGGCTGTCGACCAGTTCGTTCCCGAGGTTGCCGAGCTGCTGGAAGAATTCAAGTTCCTGCCCAAGTGGCGTATCGATGACGTGATGATCAGCTTTGCCGCGCCTGGCGGCGGCGTTGGCCCGCACTACGATAACTACGATGTATTTCTCCTACAGGGCCATGGCCGTCGCCGCTGGCAGATCGGCCAGATGTGCGATTCGCAAAGCCCCTTGCTGCCTGATCTCGAAATGAAGATCCTGGCTCAATTTGATCAAACCGAAGAATGGGTACTCGAGCCCGGCGATATGCTCTATCTGCCGCCGCTCCTGGCCCACAGTGGCACCGCCGAGGACGACTGCATGACTTATTCCGTGGGTTTCCGCGCACCCAGCGCGGCCGAAGTACTGACCCATTTCACTGACTTTCTCGGCCAGTTCCTGCCCGACGAAACGCGCTACAGCGATGCCGGCACCGCGCCGGTCAGTGACCCCAACGAAATTCAGCGCGACGCTCTGGATCGCCTCAAAGCACTGCTCGCCGAACATATGAGCGACGAGCGCCTGCTGATGACTTGGTTCGGCCAGTTCATGACCGAACCGCGCTACCCGGAACTGATCGCCGGTATCGAGATTGACGAAGACGGCTTCCTCGACCAGTTGGAAGACGGTGCGGTGATGATCCGTAACCCCAGTGCGCGTATGGCGTGGTCGGAAGTCGGTGAAGACCTGGTGTTGTTCGCCAGCGGGCAGAGCCGCCTGGTTTCCGCTAGCCTGCGTGAACTGCTGAAACTGATCTGCTCGGCCGACGCCCTGCACCTGGAAAATATTGGCCCATGGATAGCCAACGACGAAGCTCGGGAATTGGTTCTCGAACTGACCAAACAAGGAAGTCTGGAGTTTGCTGCCGATGAATGACCTGCACGTACGCATCGCCGACTGGCACAAGGATTACGACGAACTGCGCCGCATCCGTGAAACGGTATTCGTCGCTGAGCAGGCGGTGCCGCCTGAACTGGAATGGGACGCCGAAGACAGTGATGCCGTGCATTTTCTCGCCTGCGAAGGCGACTACCCGATCGGAACCGCACGCCTGCTGGCAGACGGTGAGATCGGTCGGGTATCGGTGCTCAAGGACTGGCGTGGTTTAAAGATCGGCGAAAGGCTACTGCAGGCGGTGATTGCCGAGGCGGAAAAGCGTGGGCTGAGTCAGCAAATGCTCAGCGCCCAGGTGCAGGCGACACCGTTCTATGAAAAGCTGGGCTTCACTGTAGTGAGTGATGAATACCTGGAAGCAGGCATTCCCCACGTCGACATGGTGCGCAGCAGCGGCTGATGATCAGCTGTGGCCTGTGCCACGTTAGGCCAGTGCCACAGAGGTCAGCATGAGCGATGAAGATACGCCCGTTGGTGAAGCCCTCGACCTGATCGAGTTCGAGTCGCCAGGGCGTTTTACCCTGCATAACCCCGAAAGCGAATTACCGCCGCCAGCCATCTGGGAGCCGGCTCCGTTTGTGCTCGGGGCCGAGCAGGCGTTGCAGCGTTTCAGTCTCCCCGATCAGGCCCGCGCCCATACTCTTGCCTTGATGCAGCAAGCCACTCGTACGCTGTGTTTATACAGCCCGGATCTCGAACCCTGGCTCTACCACCACAGCAGTATTCAACAAGCATGCACACAATTTCTGCTGGGCAATCGCAACCGTCGGCTGCGCATACTGCTGCGTGACAGTAATCGTGCGGTTCGTGACGGTCATCGGCTGATTGCGCTATCGCACAAACTGTCCAGTTACGTCCAGATCCGCCTCTGCAACCCCAATTATCCCGCCCCCGAAGGTGCGTTTCTGCTGGCTGACGATCAGGGCTTGTTGATGCGGACCGAGCCGGATCAATTTGCCGGGTACGCGAAATACCAGGATCCGGGTCATGTTCGCCAATTGCAGCGGCTGTTCGACCAAACCTGGGATACCAGCATTACCGATCCTGACCTGCGGAGTTTTCTGTTATGAAACGACATTTTCTTGGTGCGGCCCTGCTCGCGCTCAGCCTGTCGGCAGTGGCTGCCACTGAAGTCATTGCGCTCAACTACCGGACAGCTGGCGACTTGCTGCCCGTGGTGCAGTCGGCATTAGGCAACGAGGGGCGCGTCAGTGCCTACGGTAACCAGCTTATCGTCAATGCGCCGGCGGAAAAAATCGAAGAAGTCCGCGCCCTCCTCGGTCAGCTCGATACTCAACCGCGGCGCTTGCTGATCAGCGTTGACACCAGTGAATCCACCTACAGAGACGACCGGGGTTACAGCGTTGATGGCAGCATCAGCGCCGGTAGTGGCCGCGTGGAGATTGGCCGCGGCGAAGTCAACGGTCGCGACCAAGCGCGTGTCATCCGCCGCAGCACCGACAGCCGTGGAGGTGGCACTCAACAGGTGCAGACCAGTGAAGGCTATCCGGCGCTGATCCAGGTCGGCCAGAGCGTGCCGGTAACCACCAGCAGTCGTGGGCCTTATGGCCAGGTCTATAACAACACCGAGTACCGAAACGTCACCCAGGGCTTTTACGTCACCGCCAGCCTCGCCGGCGATGTCGTGCACCTGGACATCAGCAGCAACCGTGATCGAGTCAGCCAGACCCAGTCTGGGGTGATTGACATCCAGCAGGCCGATACCCGCGTCAGCGGCCGAGTGGGCGAATGGATCAGCATCGGTGGCAGCAGCGAACAGAGCCAGGCTGATCGCAACGGCGTATTGCGCCGCTACTCCACCGAAGGCCGTGAAGATATGAGTATGCGCGTTAAGGTCGACGTAATCGACTGAGAGCCCCGTAAAACGTGACCATACGGTCGATCTAAGACTTATGTAGTAGATCTAAAAAAACACTACAAAAACGATTGACGAACATTTTCGTCGGTCGCATGATGGCCTCGCTCCCGCTAATCAGGGGCTCCGGAAACGGAGCCTCCGGGTCGCATCCTCGCTTACCGGAGGATCGATTCGTGTTGTTAAGCCCACAAGGCAGTTCGACGAGATGGCGACTGGAACGAGGTTGTCCTGAGGGACGGGGAAGCGTTTCACGTATCGATCAGCACAGTGCCGCGGGCGTCCACGGGCCCATACGCACAATGACTCGCCTACCCGGCGGGTGGTGTCTGGCGATGCGTTTCGTCCACCCGGCCCAAAGTGCCCTCCTTCCAGTTTCCTCTCAACGTCTGCGGTGAGCTCGCTCCGAGCCCTGCGCCTGGACTGTGCGCGACGTTCGGTGCTCGACCAAACACACACTTGAAGGATTGACCATGTCAGCTTACGAAAACGACATCAAAGCCGTTGCCGCCCTCAAAGAGGCCGCTGGCAGCAGCTGGAGCGCCATCAACCCGGAGTCCGTCGCACGTATGCGTGCCCAGAACCGCTTCAAGACCGGTCTGGACGTCGCCAAGTACACGGCCGCCATCATGCGTAAGGACATGGCCGAGTACGACGCCGACTCTTCCGTCTATACCCAGTCGCTCGGCTGCTGGCACGGCTTCATTGGCCAGCAGAAGCTGATCTCCATCAAGAAGCACCTGAAGACCACCAATAAGCGCTACCTCTACCTGTCCGGCTGGATGATCGCCGCGCTGCGTTCCGATTTTGGCCCACTGCCCGATCAGTCCATGCACGAGAAGACCGCAGTCGCTGCGCTGATCGAGGAGCTCTACACCTTCCTGCGCCAGGCCGACGCCCGTGAGCTGGATCTGCTGTTCAACGCCCTGGACGCGGCACGGGGCGCCGGTGACAAAGCCAAGCAGAGCGAAATTCAGGCGCAGATCGACAATTTCGAAACCCACGTGGTACCGATCATCGCCGACATCGACGCCGGCTTCGGCAACCCCGAGGCCACTTACCTGCTGGCCAAGAAAATGATCGAGGCAGGCGCCTGCTGCATCCAGATCGAGAACCAGGTGTCCGACGAGAAGCAGTGCGGCCACCAGGATGGCAAGGTCACCGTTCCCCATGTCGACTTCCTGGCCAAGATCAACGCCGTGCGCTACGCCTTCCTCGAGCTGGGCGTGGACGACGGCGTGATCGTCGCTCGTACCGACTCCCTGGGCGCCGGCTTGACCAAGCAGATCGCCGTGACCAACCAGCCAGGTGACCTGGGCGACCAGTACAACTCGTTCCTCGACTGCGATGAAATCAGTGCAGCCGAGCTGAAGAACGGCGACGTGGTGATCAACCGCGAAGGCAAGCTGCTGCGACCCAAGCGCCTGCCGTCCAACCTGTTCCAGTTCCGCAAGGGCACCGGCGAAGACCGCTGTGTACTGGACAGCATCACCTCGCTGCAGAACGGCGCCGACATGATCTGGATCGAAACCGAGAAGCCTCACGTCGGGCAGATCAAGGCCATGGTCGATCGCGTTCGCGAAGTCGTCCCCAATGCCAAGCTGGTCTACAACAACAGCCCGTCGTTCAACTGGACGCTGAGCTTCCGTCAGCAGGTATTCGATGCGTTCGTCGCTGACGGCAAGGACGTTTCTGGCTACGACCGCGCCAAGCTGATGAGCGTCGAGTACGACGAGACCGAGCTGGCTCAAGTTGCCGACGAGAAGATCCGCACCTTCCAGCGCGATGGTTCGGCCAACGCCGGCATCTTCCATCACCTCATTACACTGCCGACTTACCACACGGCGGCTCTGTCCACCGACAACCTGGCCAAGGGCTACTTCGCCGATCAGGGCATGCTGGCTTACGTCAAAGGCGTGCAACGTCAAGAAATCCGTCAAGGCATCGCCTGCGTCAAGCACCAGAACATGGCCGGCTCGGATCTCGGCGACAACCACAAGGAGTACTTTGCCGGCGAAGCCGCGCTGAAAGCGGGCGGCAAGGACAACACGATGAACCAGTTCCATTGAGAGCTGCCAGGGCACTGCAAGGTGCCTGATTAACCCTTTGGCCCTGGCAGCGATGCCGGGGCTTTTTATTGCTATAACTAGAACAAAGAAAAACTCAATATCCGCTGTGTGTTCAAGTGCGCCATAGATGGACAACTAAGCGACAGTTATTAGCGTAAAAGAACAGATTCTCAAATGATAAATATTCCCATTGAAGTGAGTTTAATTATTCACTACATACATAGCGCTTGCCGCTATCAAAACCTTCCTATTTCCATAGACGTTTGATTTTTATTGAAAAAATATATTTTCTTGATGGCGTTCGAGCGACTTAATATTATTTTTTTGATCTGAAAAATTTACTTACACGCAATACAGGCATAACATTATGCAGATAGATTGCAAGACGACTTGATTTGTCTTGCCATAACTTTAATTACGCGCGAAGCCGTTCCTTGCCTGAGGAGTCCCGGCATGTTGGAAGCAAGCAGTTCCCTGTCCCACAATTGGGCGCTGGCCATTTTTCTGCTGGGCGTCGTCGCCCTTTGTGCATTCATGTTGGGTCTGTCCAGCCTGCTGGGCAGCAAGGCATGGGGCCGCAGCAAGAACGAGCCGTTCGAATCAGGCATGCTTCCCACTGGCAGCGCTCGCCTGCGTCTGTCCGCAAAATTCTATCTGGTCGCGATGCTCTTCGTGATCTTCGACGTCGAAGCCCTCTTTCTCTTCGCCTGGGCTGTCTCTGTTCGCGAAAGCGGCTGGGCCGGCTTTATCGAAGCAGCCGTTTTCATAAACATTCTGTTGGCAGGTCTTGTCTACCTTTGGCGTATCGGTGCGCTTGATTGGGCACCGGAGAGTCGTAAGGCTCGGCAGGCGAAGCTCAAACAATGAGGCTTTGGCGATGCAATACAAACTTACTCGGATCGATCCGGATGCTCCCAACGAGCACTACCCGATCGGTAAACGGGAGGTCGTTTCCGACCCGCTGCTAGAGGACGAAGTGCACAAGAACATCTACATGGGGAAACTCTCGGATGTTCTCAACGGCGCGGTGAACTGGGGTCGCAAGAACTCCTTGTGGCCGTACAACTTCGGCCTGTCGTGCTGCTACGTGGAAATGACCACCGCCTTCACCGCGCCGCACGACGTTGCGCGCTTCGGTGCCGAGGTAATCCGCGCATCCCCACGCCAGGCGGACTTCATGGTCATCGCCGGCACCTGTTTCATCAAGATGGCGCCCGTCATCCAGCGCCTCTATGAGCAGATGCTCGAGCCCAAGTGGGTCATTTCCATGGGCTCGTGCGCCAATTCCGGCGGCATGTACGACATCTACTCGGTCGTTCAGGGTGTCGACAAGTTCCTTCCCGTCGACGTCTACATACCCGGTTGCCCGCCCCGTCCCGAGGCGTTTCTGCAAGGGCTGATGCTGCTGCAGGAATCGATCGGTCAGGAGCGCCGCCCGCTGTCCTGGGTCGTTGGCGATCAAGGCGTTTATCGCGCCGAGATGCCTTCCCAGAAAGAACAGCGCCGCGAGCAGCGTATTGCGGTTACCAACCTGCGTTCCCCTGACGAAGTCTGAGTCCCGCTTTCAAGCAAGGCCGGATTCACTCTCACCGTTGACCGATAGCGATCGAGACCATGACTGCAGACACCACCGTGTCCATTGCGCCGTACAAGGCGGACGACCAAGACGTCGTCGTTGAGCTTCAATCCCGTTTTGGCGCCGACAGCTTCACGCTGCAGGCCACCCGCATCGGCATGCCGGTCATCTGGGTCGGCCGCGACAAGCTCGTCGAAGTCTTGCGCTTCCTGCGCCAGGCAGCGCGCCCCTACGTCATGCTGTACGACCTGCACGGCGTCGACGAGCGCCTGCGTACGCAGCGCCGCGGCCTGCCGGACGCAGACTTCACCGTGTTCTACCACCTCATGTCGCTGGAGCGTAACAGCGACGTGATGATCAAGGTGGCCCTGCGCGAGGGCGACCTCAACCTGCCTTCCGTGACCGGTATCTGGCCGAACGCCAACTGGTACGAGCGTGAAGTGTGGGATCTCTACGGCATCCATTTCACCGGTCACCCGCGCCTGACCCGAATAATGATGCCGCCGACCTGGGAAGGTCACCCGCTGCGCAAGGACTACCCGGCGCGCGCCACCGAATTCGATCCGTTCAGCCTGACCCTGGCCAAGCAACAGCTCGAGGAAGAAGCCGCACGCTTCAATCCTGAAGACTGGGGCATGAAGCGCCAGAGCGAGAACGAGGACTACATGTTCCTCAACCTCGGCCCCAACCACCCTTCTGCTCACGGTGCGTTCCGCATCATCCTGCAGCTCGACGGTGAAGAAATCGTCGACTGCGTGCCGGAAGTCGGTTACCACCACCGTGGTGCCGAGAAGATGGCCGAACGCCAGAGCTGGCACAGTTTCATCCCCTACACCGACCGTATCGACTACCTCGGCGGAGTGATGAACAACCTGCCATACGTGCTCTCGGTCGAGAAGCTCGCTGGCATCAAGGTGCCGCAGAAGGTCGACACCATCCGCATCATGATGGCCGAGTTCTTCCGCATAACCAGCCACCTGCTGTTCCTGGGTACCTATATCCAGGACGTCGGCGCCATGACCCCGGTGTTCTTCACCTTCACCGACCGCCAGCGTGCCTACAAGGTGATCGAAGCCATCACCGGTTTCCGCCTGCACCCGGCCTGGTACCGCATTGGCGGTGTCGCTCACGACCTGCCGCGCGGCTGGGAAAAGCTGGTCAAGGAATTCGTCGACTGGCTACCCAAGCGCCTCGACGAGTACGAGAAGGCCGCGCTGCGCAACAGCATTCTCAAGGCGCGAACCATTGGTGTGGCGCAGTACAACACCAAGGAAGCCCTGGAATGGGGTACCACCGGTGCCGGCCTGCGCTCCACCGGTTGCGACTTCGACCTGCGCAAGGCGCGCCCCTACTCCGGCTACGAGAACTTCGAGTTCGAAGTGCCGCTGGCCGTCAATGGCGATGCCTATGACCGCTGCATCGTGCGCGTCGAAGAGATGCGCCAGAGCATCAAGATTATCGACCAGTGCATGCGCAACATGCCGGAAGGCCCGTACAAGGCGGATCACCCGCTGACCACGCCGCCGCCCAAAGAGCGCACGCTGCAACACATCGAGACGCTGATCACCCACTTCCTGCAGGTTTCATGGGGCCCGGTCATGCCGGCCAACGAAAGCTTTCAGATGATCGAAGCGACCAAGGGGATCAACAGTTATTACCTGACCAGCGACGGCAGCACCATGAGCTACCGCACCCGCATTCGTACCCCGAGCTTCCCGCACCTGCAGCAGATCCCTTCGGTGATCCGCGGCAGCATGGTCGCTGACCTGATCGCGTATCTGGGCAGTATCGACTTCGTTATGGCCGACGTGGATCGCTGAGGAAAACACCATGAGCAATGCAGCCCTGATTCAGACCGACCGTTTCGCCCTCAGCGAAACCGAGCGCTCGGCCATCGAGCACGAGATGCACCACTACGAGGATCCGCGTGCGGCGTCCATCGAAGCCCTGAAGATCGTGCAGAAAGAGCGCGGCTGGGTGCCAGACGGCGCCGCCGATGCCATCGGTGCGATCCTCGGTATTCCGGCCAGCGACGTGGAAGGTGTCGCCACCTTCTATAGCCAGATTTTCCGTCAGCCCGTCGGCCGCCACATCATCCGTGTATGCGACAGCATGACCTGCTTCATCGGTGGCCATGAGAACGTGCTTGGCAGCATCAAGTCCGAACTGGGCATCGTGCCCGGGCAGACCACCGCTGACGGCCGCTTCACCCTGCTGCCCGTGTGCTGCCTGGGCAACTGCGACAAGGCACCGGCGATGATGATCGACGAGGAGACCTTCGGTGACGTTCAACCCGAAGGTGTGGCGCAATTGCTGGAGAATTTCCAATGATCAGTCGCAGCTCGAATCTGCTGACGTCTTTCGGCCCGGCGAACCGTATTACCCGCAGCGAAGAGACTCATCCGCTGACCTGGCGCCTGCGCGACGACGCGCAGCCGGTCTGGCTGGAGGAATACCAGCAGAAGAACGGCTACGCCGCTGCACGCAAGGCGCTGGCCGAGATGGCCCAGGCCGACATCGTGCAGACGGTCAAGGATTCCGGCCTCAAGGGCCGTGGCGGTGCGGGCTTCCCCACCGGCGTGAAGTGGGGCCTGATGCCCAACGACGAATCCCTGAACATCCGCTACCTGCTGTGCAACGCGGACGAGATGGAGCCCAACACCTGGAAAGACCGCATGCTGATGGAGCAGCTGCCGCACCTGCTGGTGGAAGGCATGCTGATCAGCGCCCGGGCGTTGAAAGCCTATCGCGGCTACATTTTCCTACGTGGCGAGTACGTTGACGCGGCCACTAACCTCAATCGGGCGATCGACGAAGCGAAAGCCGCTGGCCTGCTGGGCAAGAACATCCTCGGCAGCGGTTTCGATTTCGAGCTGATCGTGCACACCGGCGCCGGACGCTACATATGCGGTGAAGAAACCGCACTGATCAACTCCCTGGAAGGCCGTCGCGCCAACCCGCGCGCCAAGCCGCCCTTCCCGGCCGCCGTGGGCGTGTGGGGTAAGCCGACCTGCGTCAACAACGTCGAAACCCTGTGCAACGTGCCGTCAATCATCGGCAACGGCGTCGACTGGTACAAATCCCTGGCCCGCGAAGGCAGCGAAGACCACGGCACCAAGCTGATGGGCTTCTCCGGCAAGGTCAAGAATCCAGGCATCTGGGAGCTGCCATTCGGCATCAGCGCCCGTGAGCTGTTCGAAGACTACGCCGGTGGCATGCGCGACGGTTACACGCTCAAGGCCTGGCAACCAGGCGGCGCCGGTACCGGCTTCCTGCTTCCCGAACACCTGGATGCGGCCATGTACGCCGCCGGCATCGCCAAGGTCGGCACCCGCATGGGCACCGGCCTGGCCTTGGCCATCGACAATACCGTGAACATGGTGTCGTTGCTGCGCAACATGGAAGAGTTCTTCGCGCGCGAATCCTGCGGCTGGTGCACGCCATGCCGTGACGGCCTGCCGTGGAGCGTGAAGATCTTGCGCGCCCTGGAGCGCAAGCAAGGCACCCGCGAGGACATCGATACCCTCCTCGGCCTGGTCAATTTCCTCGGTCCCGGCAAGACCTTCTGCGCTCACGCGCCGGGTGCCGTGGAGCCGCTGGGCAGCGCGATCAAGTATTTCCGCGAGGAGTTCGACGCCGGTGTGATCACCGACGCGATCCAGCCGCCAGTGGCGGCACACGCGGTATGAACCTGATGGCCGGACATGTGGGCGCGCTGCGCCGTCCGGCCCGGGTCACGACAAAGAATTCCCTTAGCCCGTCCACCTTCGGGTGGGCAAACGAAGACTGAAGAAAATGGCCACTATCCACGTAGACGGCAAAGATCTCGAAGTCGATGGTGCGGACAACCTGCTGCAGGCCTGTCTGTCCCTCGGACTCGATATCCCCTACTTCTGCTGGCACCCGGCGCTCGGCAGCGTCGGCGCCTGCCGCCAGTGTGCGGTGAAGCAGTACACCGACGAGAACGACAAGCGCGGCCGCCTGGTCATGTCCTGCATGACGCCGGCCACCGACAACAGCTGGATCTCCATCGACGACGAAGAGGCCGTGGCCTTCCGCAAGAGCGTCGTCGAATGGCTGATGACCAACCACCCGCACGACTGCCCGGTCTGTGAGGAAGGTGGTCACTGCCACCTGCAGGACATGACGGTGATGACCGGCCACAACACCCGTCGTTATCGCTTCACCAAACGTACCCACCAGAACCAGGAACTCGGCCCGTTCATCGCCCACGAGATGAACCGCTGCATCGCCTGCTATCGCTGCGTGCGTTACTACAAAGACTACGCTGGCGGTACCGATCTGGGCGTCTACGGCGCGCACGACAACGTGTATTTCGGGCGTGTCGAAGACGGCACCCTGGAAAGCGAGTTCTCCGGCAACCTGGTTGAGGTCTGCCCGACCGGTGTATTCACTGACAAGACCCACTCCGAGCGTTACAACCGCAAGTGGGACATGCAGTTCGCCCCGAGCATCTGCCATGGCTGCTCCAGCGGCTGCAACACCAGCCCGGGTGAACGTTATGGCGAAGTGCGCCGCATCGAGAACCGCTTCAACGGCTCGGTGAATGGCTACTTCCTGTGTGACCGTGGCCGTTTCGGCTATGGCTACGTCAACCGCGAAGACCGGCCACGTCAGCCGATGATGATGCTCAGCAAGATGAAGATGAGCCTCGATTCCGCACTGGATCAGGCGGCCGCGCTGCTGAAGAACCGCAAGGTGATCGGCATCGGCTCGCCACGGGCCAGCCTGGAGGGCAACTTCGCCCTGCGCGAACTGGTCGGCAACGATAACTTCTACTCCGGTATCGCCGCGGCCGAGCAGGCCAATATCCGCCTGATCCGTGACGTACTGCAGAACGGCCCGCTGCCGGTGCCGACCCTGCGCGATATCGAGGATCACGACGCGGTATTCGTGCTCGGTGAAGACCTGACCCAGACCGCCGCGCGCATCGCTCTGGCGCTGCGCCAGTCGGTCAAGGGCAAGGCCACCGAGATCGCTGCCGGTGCGAAGATTCAGGACTGGCACATGGCTGCGGTGCAGAACGTCGCCCAGCACGCGCTCAATCCGCTGTTCATCGCCAGCGTCACCGCTACCCGCCTCGACGATATCGCCGAGCAGTGCGTACAGGCGGCGCCGGATGACCTGGCTCGTATCGGTTTCGCCGTGGCCCACGCCATCGATCCGAGCGCTCCGGCAGTCAGTGGTATCGATAGTGAAGCCGCCGAGCTGGTGCAGCGCATCGCCGAGGCGCTGCTCAATGCACGCCGCCCGCTGATCGTATCCGGTGCCTCGCTGGGTAGCCGGGCGCTGATCGAAGCGGCGGCGAACATCGCCAGCGCGCTGAAGAATCGCGACAAGGCCGGCTCCATCAGCCTGGTGGTGCCGGAAGCCAACAGCTTGGGCCTGGCCCTGCTGATGGGTGAGCAGTTCGCCAGCCACACCCTGGACGACGCGCTGCAAGCGCTCACCTCGGGCCAGGCCGATGCACTGGTGGTGCTGGAAAACGACCTCTACCACCGTGCCGATGCCGCCCGTGTAGACGCCGCCCTGGCTGCCGCCAAGGTAGTCATCGTCGCCGATCACCAGAGCACAGCCACCACCGCCAAAGCGCACCTGCTGCTGCCGGCCGCCAGCTTCGCCGAAGGCGATGGCACCCTGGTCAGCCAGGAAGGTCGCGCCCAGCGCTTCTTCCAGGTTTACGATCCGTCCTACTACGACGCCAACATTCTGGTTCGTGAAGGCTGGCGCTGGCTGCACGCCCTGCACAGCACACTGCTGGGCCGTGGCGTGGACTGGACGCAACTGGATCAGGTCACCGCCGCCTGTGCGGCCAGCAGTGCCGAACTGGCCGGTATCCGTGATGCCGCGCCAGGCGCCTCGTTCCGCATCAAGGGCCTCAAACTGGCCCGTGAACCGCATCGTTACAGCGGCCGTACCGCCATGCGCGCCAATATCAGCGTGCACGAACCGCGTCAGCCCCAGGACAAGGACTCGGCCTTCGCCTTCTCCATGGAAGGCTATTCGGGCAGCAAGGAAGACCGCCAGCAGATCCCCTTTGCCTGGTCGCCAGGCTGGAACTCGCCGCAGGCCTGGAACAAGTTCCAGGACGAAGTCGGCGGTCACCTGCGTGCCGGTGACCCAGGTGTGCGCCTGATCGAAGCTACTGGCGCGGGCATTGACTGGTTCGCCGCCCCTGCGCCGTTCAATCCGGCCCAGGGCACCTGGCAGGCAGTGCCGCTGCACCACCTGTTCGGCAGCGAGGAAAATTCCTCGCGCGCCGCGCCAATCGCCGAACGTATGCCTGCGCCTTACATCGCGCTGGCCAAGGAAGAAGCTGGTCGCCTGGGCGCGGGCGACGGTGCCCTGCTGCAACTGACCGTCAATGGTCAGGCGCTGCACCTGCCGCTGCGCATCATCGACGAGCTGGGTATCGGCCTGATCGGCCTGCCTGTTGGCCTGCCGGGTATTCCGCCGGCGCTTGCCGGTGCTGCAGTGACCGCGTTGTCAGTTACCCGCACTGAGGAGGCCACACAATGAGTTGGCTGACTCCCGCGCTGCTCGACATCATTCAGGAAGTGCTCAAGGCCATTGTCATCCTGCTTGCCGTGGTGGTGTGCGGCGCGCTGCTGAGTTTCGTCGAGCGCCGCCTGCTCGGCTGGTGGCAGGATCGCTACGGCCCCAACCGGGTTGGCCCATTCGGCATGTTCCAGATCGCTGCGGACATGCTGAAGATGTTCTTCAAGGAAGACTGGACGCCGCCGTTCGCTGACAAGGTGATATTCACCCTGGCGCCGATCATCGGTATGGGCGCCATGCTCATCGCCTTTGCGATCATCCCCATCACCCCTAATTGGGGCGTGGCGGATCTGAACATCGGCATCCTGTTCTTCTTCGCCATGGCTGGCCTGTCGGTATACGCCGTGCTGTTCGCGGGCTGGTCGAGCAACAACAAGTTCGCCCTGCTCGGTGCCCTGCGAGCTTCGGCGCAGACGGTGTCCTACGAAGTGTTTCTGGCCCTGGCGTTGATGGGCATCGTCGCTCAAGTTGGCTCGTTCAACATGCGTGATATCGTCGATTACCAGGCCGAGAATCTGTGGTTCATCATCCCGCAATTCTTCGGTTTCTGTACCTTCTTCATCGCTGGCGTTGCCGTGACTCACCGTCACCCCTTCGACCAGCCGGAAGCGGAGCAGGAACTGGCCGACGGCTACCACATCGAGTACGCCGGCATGAAATGGGGCATGTTCTTCGTCGGTGAATACATCGGCATCGTGACCATTTCCGCTCTGCTGGTGACCCTGTTCTTCGGCGGCTGGCACGGCCCGTTCGGCATCCTGCCGCAGATCCCGTTCTTCTGGTTCGCGATCAAGACCTGCTTCTTCATCATGATCTTCATCCTGCTGCGCGCGTCCATCCCGCGCCCACGGTATGACCAGGTCATGGCCTTCAGCTGGAAGTTCTGTCTGCCGCTGACCCTGATCAACCTGCTGGTGACCGGCGCCGTTGTGCTGGCCACGGCCCAGTAAGGAGAAAGCGATGTTCAAATATATCTGGGACATACTGGTCGGTACCGCGACCCAATTGCGCAGCCTTGTCATGGTCTTCAGTCATGGCTTCCGCAAGCGCGACACCCTGCAATATCCGGAAGAGCAGGTTTACCTGCCGCCACGCTACCGTGGCCGCATCGTACTGACCCGCGATCCTGACGGCGAAGAGCGCTGCGTAGCCTGCAACCTATGCGCCGTGGCGTGCCCGGTGGGCTGCATCTCGCTGCAGAAAGCCGAAACCGAAGACGGTCGCTGGTACCCGGACTTCTTCCGCATCAACTTCTCGCGCTGCATCTTCTGCGGTCTGTGCGAGGAAGCCTGCCCGACGACGGCGATTCAGCTCACTCCGGATTTCGAGATGGGCGAGTTCAAACGTCAGGATCTGGTCTACGAGAAAGAAGATCTGCTGATCTCTGGCCCCGGTAAATACCCCGACTACAACTTCTATCGCGTGGCCGGTATGGCCATTGCCGGCAAGCCGAAAGGCGCTGCGCAGAACGAAGCCGAGCCGATCAACGTCAAGGGGTTGTTGCCATAATGGAATTCGCCTTCTATTTCTCAGCAGGGGTCGCGGTTGCCTCGACCTTTGGCGTGATCACCGGCAAGAATCCGGTGCACGCCCTGCTCTACCTGATCATTTCCCTGCTCGCTGTGTCGATGGTGTTCTTCAGCCTTGGCGCGCCGTTCGCTGGCGCCCTGGAAATCATCGTTTATG
Source organism: Pseudomonas sp. PME37.24/006 (assembly GCF_055556635.1). NCBI lineage: Bacteria > Pseudomonadati > Pseudomonadota > Gammaproteobacteria > Pseudomonadales > Pseudomonadaceae > Pseudomonas > Pseudomonas sp. PME37.24/006. The sequence continues at coordinate 301,605 of NZ_JBVHNL010000002.1, read as the reverse complement.
CAGGCGCGATCATGGTGCTGTTCGTGTTCGTGGTGATGATGCTCAACCTTGGCCCGGCCTCCGTGCAGCAGGAACGCACCTGGCTGACACCGGGTATCTGGATCGGCCCTGGGTTGCTTTCCGCCGTGCTGCTGGGGCAACTGCTGTACGCGCTGTTTGCCGTACCGAGTGGCGCCACCATCGGCCATACCACGGTCGATGCCAAAGCCGTTGGCATTCACCTGTTCGGCCCTTATCTGCTCGCCGTGGAGCTGGCTTCCATGCTGCTGCTCGCCGCGCTGGTCGCCGCCTATCACCTGGGCCGCAATGACATCAAGGACGCTACGCCATGAACGGTATTCCAATGGAGCACGGCCTGGCGCTGGCCGGCGTGCTGTTCAGCCTCGGCCTGGTCGGTCTGATGGTGCGTCGCAACATCCTGTTCGTACTGATGAGCCTGGAAGTGATGATGAACGCCGCCGCCCTGGCGTTCGTCGTGGCAGGTGCACGCTGGGGGCAGGCTGATGGGCAGATCATGTTCATCCTGATCATCGCTCTGGCGGCTGCCGAAGCGAGCATCGGCCTGGCGATCCTGCTGCAGCTGTATCGCCGCTTCCACACCCTCGATATCGACGCAGCCAGCGAGATGCGCGGATGAACGTCCTATTCCTGACTTTACTGTTCCCACTGATTGGCTGGTTCATCCTGGCCTTCTCCCGTGGCCGCCTTTCAGAAACTGTTGCAGCGATCATTGGCGTTGGCTCTGTTGGCCTTTCGGCGCTGACCACCGCCGTGATCATCTGGCAGTTCAATACCGTGCCGCCGTTAGACGGTGTGTATACCCAAACCTTGTGGCAGTGGATGAGCGTCGAGGGTCTGGCACCGAGCTTCACCCTGTATCTGGACGGCCTGTCGCTGACCATGCTCGGCGTGGTGACCGGCGTGGGCTTCCTGATTCACCTGTTCGCCAGCTGGTACATGCGTGGTGAAGAGGGTTACTCGCGCTTCCTCTCCTACACCAACCTGTTCATCTTCAGCATGTTGCTGCTGGTGCTGGGCGACAACCTGATGACCCTGTTCTTCGGGTGGGAAGGTGTGGGCCTGTGCTCCTACCTGCTGATCGGCTTCTATTACAAGCACGTGCCCAACGGTAACGCGGCGCTGAAGGCCTTCATCGTCACCCGCATCGGTGACGTGTTCCTAATGATTGGCCTGTTCCTGCTGTTCCTCAACCTCGGCACCCTGAACATTCAGGAGCTGATGGTGCTGGCCCCGCAGAAGTACATGGCTGGCGATACCTGGCTGTGGCTGGCGACCCTGATGCTACTCGGCGGCGCCGTCGGCAAATCCGCTCAGTTGCCGCTGCAGACCTGGCTGGCTGACGCCATGGCCGGTCCGACCCCGGTTTCGGCACTGATTCACGCCGCCACCATGGTCACCGCGGGCGTCTACCTGATCGCCCGTACCAACGGCCTGTTCCTGCTGACCCCGGAGATTCTCCAACTGGTCGGCATCGTCGGCGGCGTGACGCTGGTACTGGCAGGCTTCGCCGCTCTGGTGCAGACCGACATCAAGCGCATCCTCGCCTATTCGACCATGAGCCAGATCGGCTACATGTTCCTCGCCTTGGGCGTTGGCGCCTGGGACGCGGCGATCTTCCACCTGATGACCCACGCGTTCTTCAAGGCGCTGCTGTTCCTCGCCTCCGGTTCGGTGATCCATGCCTGCCACCACGAGCAGAACATCTTCAAGATGGGCGGCCTGTGGAAGAAGCTGCCACTGGCCTACGCCAGCTTCATCGTCGGTGGCTCGGCTCTGGCGGCGCTGCCGCTGATCACCGTGGGTTTTTATTCCAAGGACGAGATTCTCTGGGAAGCCTTCGCCAGCGGTAACTCCGCTCTGCTCTACGCCGGCCTGCTGGGCGCCTTCATGACCTCGATCTACACCTTCCGGTTGATCTTCATCGCCTTCCATGGCGAGCAGAAGACCGAGGCCCATGCCGGTCATGGCATCGCTCACAACCTGCCGCTGCTGGTGCTGATCGTGCTGTCGACCTTCATCGGCGCCTGGATCACTCCGCCGCTGGCAGGCGTGTTGCCGCAAAGCGCCGGCCATGCCGGTGGCGAAGCCAAGCACAGCCTGGAAATCGTCTCGGGCTGCATCGCCCTGGCCGGCATCCTGCTGGCGGCCATGCTGTTCCTCGGCAAGCGCAGCTTCGCTACCGCTGTCGCCAACAGTGCGCCGGGGCGTTTCCTGTCGGCCTGGTGGTTCGCTGCCTGGGGCTTCGACTGGCTCTATGACAAGATTTTCGTGCAGCCCTACCTGTTCCTCTGCCGCGTGCTCGCCCGCGACCCCATCGATGGCGCCATCGGCATCATCCCGCGCCTGGCGCGTGGCGGGCATGGTGTGCTGAGCCGCAGCGAGACCGGGCAGCTGCGCTGGTACGCCATCTCCATCGCCGGGGGCGCCGTGCTGGTGCTCGCCGCCGTGCTGGTGGCCTGACCGATGATCTCGAATACTTTTTCTAAGGAATCCCGTCCGTCATGATTCTGCCTTGGCTAATCCTGATTCCCTTCATCGGCGGCCTGTTGTGCTGGCAAGGCGAGCGCTTTGGCGCCACCCTGCCACGCTGGATCGCCCTGCTGACCATGTCCCTGCTGTTTGGCCTCGGCCTGTGGCTGTGGGGCACCGGCGACTTCAGCCAGGCGCCTGCGCCGGGTGCCGAACCGCGCTGGGCTCACGAGTTCCAGGTGCGCTGGATCGAGCGTTTCGGCATCAGCATTCATCTGGCGATGGATGGCCTGTCGGTGCTGATGGTCACCCTGACCGGCCTGCTCGGCGTGCTCTCCGTACTCTGCTCGTGGAGCGAGATCCACAACCGTGTCGGCTTCTTCCACCTCAACCTGATGTGGATCCTCGGCGGTGTGGTGGGTGTGTTCCTGGCCATCGACCTGTTCTTGTTCTTCTTCTTCTGGGAAATGATGCTGGTGCCGATGTATTTCCTCATCGCGCTCTGGGGTCATAGCGGCAGCCCTGGCAAGAGCCGCATCACTGCGGCCACCAAGTTCTTCATCTTCACCCAGGCCAGCGGTCTGGTGATGCTGGTGGCGATCCTCGGCCTGGTGTTCGTGCACTTCAACCAGACCGGCGTGTTCACCTTCAACTATGCGGATCTGCTCAAAACCCAGCTGTCGGAAGGCACCGAGTACCTGCTGATGCTCGGTTTCTTCATCGCTTTTGCGGTGAAGTTCCCGGTGGTGCCCTTCCACTCCTGGCTGCCGGACGCTCACGCCCAGGCGCCGACCGCCGGCTCCGTGGATCTGGCCGGTATCCTGCTGAAAACTGCGGCCTACGGCCTGCTGCGCTTCGCACTCCCGCTGTTCCCCAATGCGTCGGTGGAGTTCGCGCCCATCGCCATGGGCCTGGGTGTGTTCGCGATCATCTACGGCGCGTTGCTGTCTTTCGCGCAGACCGACATCAAGCGCCTGGTGGCCTACTCCAGCGTGTCGCATATGGGTTTCGTGTTGATCGCCATCTATTCCGGCAGCCAGATCGCCCTGCAGGGCGCCGTGGTGCAGATGATGGCGCATGGTCTTTCGGCTGCTGCGCTGTTCATCCTCTGTGGCCAGCTCTACGAGCGCCTGCACACCCGTGACATGCGCGAGATGGGCGGCATTTGGGCACGTATGTCCTGGCTGCCGGCATTGAGCCTGTTCTTCGCCGCCGCCGCACTGGGTCTGCCGGGCACCGGCAACTTCGTTGGCGAGTTCCTGATCCTGATCGGCAGCTTCCCGACCGCTCCGTGGATTACCGTGATCGCGGCGACCGGCCTGGTATTGGGCTCGGTGTATTCTCTGATCATGATCCACCGTGCGCATTTCGGCCCGGTCAAGAACGACAGCCCACTGCCAGGTCTGCAATTTCGTGAACTGAGCATGGTGCTGTGCCTGGCCGTGCTGCTGATTCTGCTCGGCGTTTACCCGCAGCCGGTGCTCGACACTTCCGCCGCCAGCATGCAAGGCGTGCAGCAGTGGTTCAGCGGCGCCCTCAATCAACTCGCTTCGGGCCAGTAGACGTTATGGAACATCACGCTGTGGAATTCACCACCCAACACCTGATCGCCCTGCTCCCGCTCCTGGTCACATGCGCCACCGTGGTCGTGGTGATGCTGGCCATCGCCTGGAAACGCAGTCATGCAATGACCTTCGTGCTCTCGGTGATCGGCCTCAACGCGGCGCTGCTGTCACTGCTGCCAGCCATCGGCGTCACCCCGCTGCAGGTCACGCCGCTGATGCAGATCGACACCTTCGCCTGCTACTACATGGCCCTGGTGCTGATCGCGACACTGGCTTGCGTGACCCTGACCCACGCCTACCTGGGCGAAGCGACGGTCGACGATGGCAAGACCAAGGGCTACCCGCGCAACCGCGAGGAAATGTATCTCCTGCTGCTGCTCTCCGCTGCCGGCGGCCTGGTGCTAGTCAGCACCGAGCACCTGGCGGGCCTGTTCATCGGGCTGGAGCTGCTCTCGGTACCGACCTACGGGATGATCGCCTACGCCTACTTCAACAAGCGCTCCCTGGAAGCCGGCATCAAGTACATGGTGCTGTCGGCAGCCGGCAGTGCCTTCCTGCTGTTCGGCATGGCGTTGCTGTATGCAGACGCCGGCAGCCTGAGCTTCGCCGAAATCGGTGCCAGCCTGGCCGGTGCCAGCGGAAGCCAACTGGTACAGATCGGCATCGGCATGATGCTCATCGGCCTGGCGTTCAAACTGTCCATGGTGCCGTTCCATCTGTGGACGCCAGACGTCTACGAAGGTGCTCCAGCTCCTGTGGCTGCGTTCCTGGCCACGGCCAGCAAGGTTGCGGTGTTCGCGGTGCTGCTGCGCCTCTATCAGCTCTCCCCGGCCACCGCCGGTGGTTGGCTGAACGATCTGTTGACGGTCATCGCCATCACCTCGATCCTGTTCGGCAACCTGCTGGCTCTGGTACAGAACAACCTCAAGCGTCTGCTCGGTTATTCGTCCATCGCCCACTTCGGTTATCTGCTGGTGGCGCTGATTGCCAGCAAGGGCCTGGCCGTGGAAGCCATTGGCGTGTACATGGCCACCTACGTGCTCACCAGTCTTGGCGCGTTCGGTGTGATCACTCTGATGTCCACGCCTTACAACGGCCGTGATGCTGACGCGCTGTACGAGTACCGCGGTCTGTTCTGGCGCCGTCCATACCTGACGGCGGTACTCACGGTGATGATGCTGTCGCTGGCTGGTATTCCGCTCACCGCAGGTTTCATCGGCAAATTCTACGTGATTGCCGCAGGCGTCCAGGCGCAGCTCTGGTGGCTGATCGGTGCGATGATTCTGGGCAGTGCCATCGCGGTGTTCTACTACCTGCGGGTGATGGTCACGCTATTCCTGGCCGAGCCCAATCTGCATCGCCATGATGCCCAGTTCAACTGGGGCCAGCGTGCCGGTGGGATCATGCTGATCCTGGTAACCATTCTGGCCTTCATCCTCGGCGTTTACCCGCAACCACTGCTGGAGCTGGTGCAACAGGCCGGTCTCGGCGCCGCGCTCTGACCGCAACGCAACGAAAAATGGCTGCCACTGGGCAGCCATTTTTCATCTAGCATCGAAAGCGGGCCGGGCAGCCGCAGACAAGCCATCACATAGCCTGCCGCTGAGCGAAGCGATGCGCAGGATGGGTTTGAAGACGAGTACGCTCACTCGCGGGGCTACCGCTCCCGGGTTTCGCTTCGTTCTACCCAGGCTACCCATGATCCGATGGCTCTGCGTGACAACAAAAAACGGCTGCCCAAAGGGCAGCCGTTTTGGTTTGTGTCAGCTCTTATTCAGGCAATCTGACCGTCTTCTTGCCGGCGCTGAACAGGTTCCAGCTGGCCACGAACAATGCGGCGATCAGCGGGCCGAGAACAAAGCCGTTGAGGCCGAACAGCGCCATGCCGCCCAGGGTAGAGATCAAAATCAGGTAATCGGGCAAGCGAGTGTCCTTGCCGACCAGGATCGGTCGCAGGATGTTATCCACCAGGCCGATTACCAGCACGCCGAACAGGGTCAGTACCACGGCCTGCCAGATGCTGCCGCTGAGGAACAGGTAAATGGCAACAGGAGCCCAGACGATGCCGGCGCCTGCAGCGGGCAGTAGCGACAGGAAGGCCATCAATACACCCCACAGCAGTGGGCTGGGAATGCCCAGCACCCAAAAGATCAAACCGCCCAGTGCACCCTGTACCGCTGCTACCACGATATTGCCTTTGACCGTCGCGCGAACCACCCGAGTGAATTTGATCTGCAAGCGGCGCTTGGTGTTGTCGCCCAGCGGAACTGCCATACGGATATCACGCACCAGCTCCTGGCCATCACGCAGCAGGAAAAACAGCAGATACAGCATGATGAAGAAGCTGATCACGAATTGAATGGTGCCCTGGCCAATGGAGAACACCTTGGTAGCCAGGTACTGGCTGCCGGCTGCGGCGCCACTGGATATCTGCTCACGCAGGCCGTCCAGGTTGCCCATGCCGATGCGGTCGATCTGCTGCTGCAGAAACGCAGGAAGCATTTCCTTGGTGCTGGTAACGTAGGCACCGACATCCAGCTCGCCCGACTCGATACGCTGATAGATGCTGGTGCCCTCCGCCACCATCGCCGAGGTGATGAAGATCACCGGCAAAATCGCCACTAACAGGCAAATAACCAACGTCAGCAAAGCCGACAGGTTGCCGCGCCCGCCAATGCGCCGGGCCATACGCCGTTGCAAGGGGGCGAACACCACCGCCAGCGCCACCGCCCAGAACACCGCGCCGTAGAACGGCAGCAGGATCCAGATGAAGGCGATCGTCACGAGGACGAGCAGCAGGATGAAGGTTTTCTTTTCGAGGGAGGTAGTGGGCATGGTCGGATCACAGAAGGGGTATGCCCGTTAGTCTGCTGTGGTCCGGACAAAGTGCGAGAAACTTCTCCAGAAGGGCATCCTTGCCCGTATTGCTCAGATTCTGAACTGCCGCACCAGTTGCTCCAGGCCCTGCCCCAGCTGCGCCAGGCTGCGTGCCGTCTGCGCGCCCTGGCGGGTTTCGTCGGCGACACTGTCCACCGCGCCGGCGATCTGATGCACGCTGCGGTTGATCTCTTCGGCGACTGCGGTCTGCTCCTCGGCGGCGCTGGCGATCTGCGCGTTCATGGCATTGATGGTACCGATCAGCCCGGCGATGGCATCAAGCGAGGCACCCGCTTTGTTGGCCTGTTCACTGGTGATGTCGCCGGCATCGCTGGACTGGCGCATGGCATTGACCGCATCCCGGGTGCCGCTCTGAAGGCGGTCGATCATGCCCTGAATCTCCTGGGTACTTTGCTGGGTGCGGCTGGCCAGCGCTCGCACCTCATCGGCAACCACGGCGAAACCACGGCCAGCCTCGCCGGCACGTGCTGCCTCGATGGCCGCGTTGAGGGCCAGCAGGTTGGTCTGCTCGGCGATCGAGCGGATCACGTCGAGCACGCTGACGATGGAGTGAACGTCCTTTTGCAGGCTATCGAGTGACGTGCCGCTACCGCGAATGTCGCCAACCAAGGAATGAATGCGGGCAATGCTGCCGTCGACCACCTGTTTGGCCGCCTGACCTTCGCGATCAGTCTGCTGGGCAGCTTCCGCAGCCCCTTGGGCACTCTTCGCCACTTCGTGAGCAGCAGCGGACATCTCGTTGATCGCCGTGGCTACCTGATCCGTCTCATGGCGCTGGCGCTCCATGGCCTGCTCGGAGCGCTGCGCCTGGGCGGCAACCTGACCGACCAATTCGGTCAGTTGTCCGGTCATGTCGGCGATCTGCCGTACCAGGCCGTGCACCTTGTCGACGAAACGGTTGAACGAACCGGCCAACTCACCCAGCTCATCACGGCTGGTTACCGGCAGGCGACGAGTCAGATCCCCGTCCCCGGCCGCGATATCGTCGAGATTGGCCTTGATCTGCTGCAGCGGACGCAGGAAGGTGTTGGCGAGAATCGCGCCGACCACCCCGAAGACCACCAGCAGCACCACAGCGATCACCAGGATACTGGTGATGATGGTGCTCACTCGCTGATCGATACCCTCACGCACAGCAGCGATCTGCGCCTCAACGCCGTCCAGATTGATCGCCGTACCGAGCGCCATATCCCATTTCGGCAAGTAATAGCTGTAGGCGAGTTTGGGCACCTGGATCGATTCGTTGCTAGGTAGCGGTGAGGAATAATTGACGTAGTAACTGTTGTCCTTGGCGACACGCACCAACTCACGGTTGACGTAGACACCATTGACGTCCCGCCGGTCAGTGAGGCTCTTGCCGACATCCACTGGGCTGTCGCTGCGAAACAGCCTGACGACGTTGGAGTCGTGACCGAAGAAATAGCCGTCCTTGCCGTATTTGATCTTCGAAAGGATAGCGATAGCTTGCGCGCGGCTGGCCAGGTCGCCGTTGGGAGCAGCTTCATAGAGGCTCTGTACGGCACCGAGGGCAATCGAACTGTAGTTCTGCAGTTCGTTGCGCTTTTCATCCAGCAGGCGCTCGCGGGTCTCGGCGACTTCCTCCTCAGCCAGGCCATATAGCACTTTGGCGGCAGCGCCACTGAGCACCAGGGCGAACAGCAGAACGGGAACCAGTGCCAACAGCACGACTTTGGATTTCAAGGTCAGGCGCATTGTTATTTTCCTTGTGGCCAGGCGAAGCCAACGGGAAAGGCTTCTACTCACGTCATCGGCAGGCGCCGGCAAACCTTAAGTTCGCGAGCAGCCACGCGGAAACTGCGCCTGTCGTGCTACAGCACCATCGCAGCCACCCAGCCGAACACCATCAGTGGCAGGTTGTAGTGCAGGAAGGTGGGCACCACGGTGTCCCAAATATGGTTGTGCTGGCCGTCCACGTTCAAGCCGGAGGTAGGCCCCAGGGTCGAGTCAGAAGCAGGCGACCCGGCATCGCCCAGAGCCCCCGCAGTCCCGACTATGGCGACGGTGGCCAGTGGGCTGAAGCCCAGCGCCATGCACAGCGGCACGAAGATCGCTGCGATGATGGGCACCGTGGAGAATGAAGAACCGATACCCATGGTCACCAACAGGCCGACCAGCAGCATCACCAACACACCAAGCCCCTTGCTGTCGCCAATCCACTGGGCACTGGCATCGACCAGCCCCTTGACTTCGCCGGTCTCGCGCATGACCTCGGCGAAGCCCGAAGCGGCGATCATGATGAAACCAATCATCGCCATCATCTTCATGCCTTCAGTGAACAGGTCATCGGTTTCCTTCCACCGCACGATTCCCGAGGCGGAGAACACCACAAAACCGAGCAGTGCACCGATGATCATGGAGTCGAGCCACAACTGAGCGGCGAAGGCGACAACCACCGCAACGCCAGCCACCAGCAGGCTGCGTGCGCTGTAGGCAACGCCTACACGTTCTGTGCGTTCGACCATCGCCAGGTCGTAATGGCGCTTGCCGCGATAGCTGTACAGTGCCAGCAGCAGGCCTGTGAACATCCCCAGGGCGGGAATCAGCATGGCATGGCTGACGTTCACGCCACTGACATCCGCGCCGCTGCGAGCTACGTTGGCCATCAGAATCTCGTTGAGAAAAATACTGCCAAAGCCTACTGGCAGAAACATATAAGGCGTAACCAGTCCGAAGGTGATCACGCAGGCGATCAGCCGCCGATCAATCTGCAACCGAGTGATGACGTAAAGCAGCGGCGGTACCAGCAATGGGATGAAGGCGATGTGGATCGGCAGGATATTCTGCGAGGAGATCGCCACCGTCAACAGCAGGCCAACCAGCATCCACTTCAGCGCACCGCCACCACCGCGTGCGTCCTGGCGCCCAACCAGAACCAGTGCTTTGTCGGCCAGGGCATGGGCCAAACCGGATTTGGCGATCGCCACGGCGAAGGCGCCCAGCAATGCATAGGAAAGCGCTACGGTAGCGCCCCCACCCAGCCCCTTGTTGAACGCAGCCAGAGAGCCTTCGATACCCAGGCCGCCGATCATCCCACCTGCCAGAGCACCGACGATCAACGCCACCACAACATGCACTCGGCAAAGGCTGAGAATCAGCATGATGCCGACGGCGGCGATAACTGCGTTCATGAATGGCTCCTGGAATCGCCGCGCAAGCCACGGCCCATTGGGATGACCGCCAAGGGTGGCAGGCCACAAAAAGCGTCGCACTCTGCCGGAAGCTGACCTAGGTGTCAAAATCGGCACAGGCCTTGCGGCCAGATTCATGAGGCTCCCTCGAGAACGGTTCTAAGCAAATAGCACAAACGTCCTTTGCGCTTGCGATAGCGGGCGTTAGCCTCACGCCTTTTTACCCATGGAGATCCATATGCTCGATATCGTTCTAGTCGCCGGTTCAAGCCGCCCTGATAGCCAATCCGCAAAAGTCGCCCATTTTCTGCGTCAACGTCTGATTGCCCTGGGCAAGACCAGCGCTGAGCTGAGCCAGGTCATCGATCTGGGCACCGGCCCCCTGCCCCTGTGGCCTGCCGAAGACAAAGGCACGTGGCCGGATTACAGCCAGCGCCTGAAAAGTGCCGATGCGGTGGTGGTGATCGCCCCCGAGTGGAACGGCATGGCCGGGCCGGCAATCAAGAATTTCTTCATCTATGCCAGCAAGGCCGAGCTGGCCCACAAGCCGGGTCTGCTGGTGGGTGTATCGTCGGGTATTGGCGGCGGTAGCCCGATCGCCGAGCTGCGCAGCTCGAGCTACAAGAACTGCCGCGTGAACTACCTACCGGAGCACCTGATCATCCGCCAGGTGACCAAGGTGCTCAATGACGAGCAGCCGGCCAGCGAAGACGACAGCCGCATTCGCGCGCGTATCGACTACACCCTGGACATCCTTGCTCAGTACGGTGAAGCGCTGAAGCGGGTTCGCGCCAATATCGACCTGAGCGATCCGGCGTTCACCAACGGCATGTAAGCAACAGCGAGGCATTCATCGACTGTATGGATGCCTCCGGCAAGACGGGGATCAAAACGTTAGCAGCGATCCGCGGCCCTGTAGCCTGGGTAGAGTGAAGCGAAATCCGGGGAAACTCTCGTTACGGCGCTCAGTAGCAGGCTACAGATCAACGGCCGCGCAGCGGCAGCTCGATCCTGACGCAGAGGCCGTCCAGATCACTGTCATGCAGCGATATCGTGCCGCCCCAGGCGTCGACGATATCGCGCACGATGCCCAAGCCCAAACCATGCCCAGCGGTCTGCTCATCCAGGCGAATGCCCCGGCTCAGCACATCCTCGCGGCGCTCGCTTTCGATCCCTGGGCCATCGTCATCGACACTCAGCACATAAGCATCGCCCGTCTGTACGATCTGCAGGCGCACCTGGCTGTCCGCCCACTTGCAGGCGTTATCCAGCAGGTTGCCGAGCAGCTCCAGTAAATCCTCGCGGTCGCGTGGCAGGCGCAAATCCGGCGGCGACGTCTGCCAACTCAACTCCAGGCCGCTGTCGTGGATCATGCCCAGGGTGGCGAACAGCCCCGGCAACTCTTCCTTGCAATCGAAATGCGCACCGGGCAAGGCTTCGCCGGCCAGCCGGGCACGGCCCAGTTCGCGGGCGATACGCTGTTCGATCTGCTGCAGGTGTTCGATCAGGTTGTCGCGCAGCTCTGGATGAGCACGCAGTTCGTCCCGCGAGGCCAGATTGACCAATACCGCCAGCGGCGTTTTCAGGGCATGGCCGAGGTTGCCGAGGGCGTTGCGCGAGCGTTTCAGGGTGTCTTCGGTGTGGGCGAGCAGATGGTTGATCTGCTCGACCAGTGGCTCGAGTTCCTCGGGTACCCGCTCATCCAGTTCCGAACGCTGGCCTTGCTGCAGCTGGGCGATCTGCACCCGGGTCTGCTCCAGTGGGCGCAGAGCGCGGCTGACGGCGATGCGTTGCAATAACAGAATCAGCGCCAGGCTACCCAGGCCCAGGCCAAGGCCGATGCGCTGTACGCGCCGAAAACTTTCCAAAACAGGCGTGTAATCGCGTGCCACGGAGATGGTCAGTTGTTGACCAAAGCGTCGGTACTCGCCGCGGTAGGCGACCAGCAGTTGTCCCTGTGGCCCGTCTTGCAGCTCGGGCTGCAGGCCATCGATATCCGAGGGCTGCAGTTCGCTGTCCCACAATGAGCGTGAACGCCAGCTCTTGTCGGCAAAGTCGATACGGAAATAAAGCCCGGAGTATGGTCGCTGAAAGGCTGCACTGAGCCGCGATTCATCCAACTGGATACCGGAAGGGCCGCGTACCAGGGCAATCAGTAACGATTGAGCCTCCTCCTCGAGCCCCGACTGCATGTAGCGGCGCAGGCTGTTGTCGAATAGCCACAGGCAGGTCTGTGCCAGTAACAGGCCAATGATCAACAGTACGCTGATCAGGCCGAGACTCAGACGCCGCTGAATCGATCTCAAGCGGCGCTACCGCAGAACCGGTAGCCCTGGCCACGACGGGTTTCGATCACTTCACGGCCGAGCTTGCGGCGTAGGTGATTGACATGAACCTCGATGACGTTGGAGTCACGCTCGGTTTCACCATCGTAGAGGTGTTCGGCCAGGTGGCTTTTGGAGAGAATCTGCCCGGCGTGCATCATGAAGTAGCGCAGCAGACGAAACTCTGCAGCGGTCAGCTCGATCTCCTGCTCGCCACGGCTGACGCACTGCCGGCCTTCATCCAGATGCAAGCCGGCAGCCTGCAGTTGCGGCTGATTGGCCAAACCGCGGGCACGACGTAGCAGCGCCTGGATGCGCAACTGCAGCTCTTCAGGGTGAAACGGTTTGGTCAGGTAATCGTCGGCACCGACCTTCAGCCCTTCGATACGCTCGGCCCACGAGCCGCGGGCGGTGAGCACCAGCACCGGGGTAGCGAGGCCACCCTTACGCCATTCCTGCAACACCTCGAGCCCCGGTTTGCCGGGCAAACCGAGGTCGAGAATGATCAGGTCATAGGGCTCGCTGGCGCCCTGGTACACGGCATCGCGGCCATCGGCCAGCCAGTCCACCGCGTAACCCTGGCGGGTCAGCGAGGCGATCAACTCATCAGCAAGAGGAACGTGGTCTTCCACCAGCAACAGGCGCATGTCAGTCGTCTACCTCATCCTTCAGAATCCGCCCGTCGTGGGCGTCCAGTTCCAACTCGCGAACCACGCCCTCGCGGGTCAGCAGTTCCACTTCGTAAACGAAGACATCGTCCTCTTCCTCCAGCTCGGCCTCGAGCAGAGTCGCGCCGGGGTAACGCTGCAGCGCCTCACGCATCAACTGGTCGAGCGGCAGGATCACGCCGCTCAAGCGCAGATCCCGCGCCTCGTCCTGGTCGAGGTCACGCGCGCTGGCGGCGCAGGTCAGCGTCACCAGCAGCATGATGGAAATGAAGCGTAAAACCGGGTTGCCTTTCATCAATCATCCTGATGGTTCTTGAGGATGGTGCCATTGGTCGCGTCGAGTTCGACATCCCATTTGCGGTTCTGGGCGTCGTGCACTTCTACCTGATAGAGGTAGCGACCATATTCTTCCTCGAGTTCGGTGTCCTCCAGTTTACCGCCCGGATGTGCGGCAAGGGCAGCCTCATTGAGTTTTTCGAAGGACTGGATGGTACCGGCGTCACGCAACTTCAGCGCTTCATCCGGACCCAGGTCACGGGCCTGGGCGATACCGGCGGTGGCGGTAAGGGCGGCAGCGGCGAACAATGCAGTCAATTTCTTCACGGTTAACTCCTTGGTGATCTGTTTCGACGGTGTTCAGATTAAGGGAGGCGACTTAACTCAAACTGAATTGCTCCACAGACCTGCATACCTGCGCCCTCTATACTGGCCGCTCGCAACTGGAGCCCCGCATGAGCGCCATTCAGATCAAGTACCCCGCCCTTACCCTCAAGGCTGGCCGCCGTGCCCTGGCACGCATTCGCGAACGTAATCTGCAGCCGGCGGATGTCGGTACCCTGCCCGGTGCGGCTGGTGGCCCCAAGGCACTCGGCATCCAGGGGCTGGATATCGCCTTGTTCGGCGACTGGCTGGCGCGCGCACCGCGGGAACGCTCACTGATCGGCGCCTCGATTGGTTCCTGGCGCTTCGCCAGTGCCTGTCTGCCAGAGCCCGCTGTGGCATTACGGCGCCTGGGCGAGCTGTATACCGGCATGCGTTTCACCAAGGGCGTGAGCATGCTCGAGGTGTCCCGGCGCTGCACGCAAATGCTCGATGAACTGCTGCAACAGCAAGATGCCGATGTACTCGACAATGCTCATTACCGGCTCAATATCATGGTGGTAAAAAGCCATGGTCGGCTTGCCGAAGATGGCCGGCGCGCTTTGGGGCTGGGCCTCTCGTCGGTGATGGGCAGCAATATCCTGGGGCGCCCGCGTCTGGCCCGCCACTTCGAGCGGGTGATTCTCCACGACGCGCGCCTGGCACCACCGCTGCACCCGCTCACCGATTTTCCTTCGCGCTGCCTGCCGTTGGATATCGGCAACTTGCGCCATGCGCTGCTGGCATCGGGCTCGATACCATTCGTGATGCAGGGCGTACGCGACATCCCCGGCGTGGGCCCGGGCACCTATCGAGATGGCGGCTTGCTCGACTACCACCTGGATCTGCCGTACAGCGGTGATGACATCGTGCTGTACCCGCATTTTACTGATCGCATCATTCCCGGCTGGTTCGACAAGGGCATGCCCTGGCGTCGCGGTGATGCCACACGCCTGCAGAATGTCCTGCTCCTCGCTCCGTCGCGCGAATACCTGGCACGTCTGCCCTACGGCAAGCTGCCAGATCGCAAGGATTTCAGCCGTTTTCTCGGTGATGACGCCGGGCGCGAGCGATATTGGCGCCTGGCAATGGACGAAAGCCAGCGCCTGGGTGATGAGTTTCTCGAGCTGCTAGAGGCAGGCAGCCTGGCTGATCGCCTGCAGCCACTGTAGATTCCGGCAGCGTTTCACGACGTAAACGTCGGAAAACTGGCAGCGGCTCGCCTACTGCCGTTAAACGCTTGCCATTATTGATAAAAAACACGGAACCAAACGGAACCGAATACTCAGGTTATTTTCCTATTAACTGTTGGTGTCGTTTCAATGGTTGGTAACGCAATGAGTGTCCTAACCCTTGAAAACTTTGACGCTCGTCAACTTCACAATTTAATTTTCGGTTTTTTGAAAAATTAATTGATTCGGATGTGACTTGCAGGGCTCATCGAAACATCAACAGCTATGAACGTCAGCGTTAACAAGCTCGCTGACACTATGAGTCACTGGGAAAACCTCGGAGAACCGACCCCATGAACGCTTCGCTGCGTTTCAATGATGCACTGCTGATTGCCGATCGTGCCTTTCAACCTTTTCACTGTGTAGCCTGGGCTCCCCAGGACGGCACCGGCGTGCTGAGCCTTACGGTCGTAGACCGTACCAGCACTCGCCTGATCGATCGTACGCAACTCACCAGCAGCATTTACAGCGACCCACAGGAGCTGGCCAAGGCCCTGAAAAAATCCCGCGACGAGTTGAGCAGCAAAGGCTTTAACCTCGCGCCGTGGAGCATGCCGGAATAGAGCGGTAGTCGCTCACTTTCACTATGTCATGAAAGTTGCCGCACCTCCGGTGCGGCAACTTGTCTCGGTACTGAAACATCCCTCCCCTGTTTTATTTCCCGGTTCACCGCATTCGGAAACACTGAACTTAAGATCGTGTTCGGCTGGCTAAGTACTTATCCGTCGCAACGAGCTGGCCTGCATGCATTACGTCGTTGAAGTACAGCGGTTTCCGATGACGCATTGCGTCGCTTACCTCTTGGTTGGCGCCTCCATTACCGTATTGGAGTGTCGTCGATGAACGACTCGCCGTTGATCCCCGAACTACCCAACGATCTGCACTACGTCGATGACAGCGGCCCGGGCATCACCCGGCGTAAGCTGCGCGGCAAGTTCTGCTACTTCGAACCCGGCGGTGAACGCATTCGCGATGCCGAGCAGATCGCTCGCATCAACGCGCTGGCCATTCCACCCGCCTACGTCGACGTATGGATCTGCCCGGACTCGAAGGGCCACCTGCAGGCCACCGGCCGCGATGCACGTGGTCGCAAGCAATACCGCTACCACCCGCGCTGGCGCGAAGTCCGCGACACCGACAAGTACGCCAACCTGCTGCTATTCGGTAAAGCCCTGCCGAAATTGCGCCAGACGGTGGAACAACACTTGCTGCTGCCCGAACACGGCCGCGAAAAGGTAATGGCCACGGTCATTACCTTGCTCGACAACACGCTGATCCGCATCGGCAATGTGCGCTATGCCAAAGAGAACCGCTCCTACGGCCTGACGACGCTGCGAAACCGCCACGTCGAGGTGCAGGGCAGCGCCATACGCTTCCACTTCCGCGGCAAGAGCGGAATCGAGCACGAAGTGGAGGTCAGCGACCGGCGCCTGGCGCGCATCATCCGGCGCTGCCTGGAGCTGCCAGGGCAGCACCTGTTCCAGTACCTGGACGCGAATGGCGTACGCCACACCGTTACCTCCAGCGACATCAACAACTACCTGCGCGAGCTGACGGGAGCCGATTTCACCGCCAAGGATTACCGCACCTGGGCAGGAAGCGCTCTGGCCCTGACGCTGTTGCGTGAACTGGAGTGGCAGCCCGAGAACTCGGCCAAGAAGCATGTGGTGGCGATGGTCAAACAGGTTGCTGAGGAGCTGCGCAACACCCCGGCGGTGTGCCGCAAGTGCTATATCCACCCCGCCCTGATAGACGCCTTCCATGCCGGTGAGCTGGCCGATTTGCGCCTGGCAGCAGCACGTAAAGGGTTGCGCTCCGAAGAAAGCCTGCTGATGCGCTTTCTGGAAAAGATCCCAACGGCCTGAGCCCATCTTCGAAGTGGCGAGATCTGTGGGAATAATGTCATTGCCGCCACCTTCTCGCCCGCGCACACTTCGTCCATCTTCCCCGAGGGATTGCCATGGACGAAAGCAGATGCATCGCCGCGTTGATCTACACCGACTTCATGAGTCTGGATGTAGTCGGCCCCTTGCAGGTGTTCGCCTCCGCCAACGCTGAGCGCAATCGCCAGGGGTTGGGCGACGCCTATCGCTTGCTGATGCTCGCTGAGCAGGCAGGCGCCGTGCGCAGCTCTTCAGGCATGCGCGTAGTGGCAGACGCCGCGTGGGCGGACTGTGACCCCGCCAGCCTGGACACCCTGCTGATTCCCGGCGGTATCGGTGAAACCGCACAGTGTGAAAACCAACCCCTGCTGAACTGGCTGCGCGACGCCGAGCCGCATATACGCAGGCTGGGCTCGGTCTGCTCGGGCGCTTTGATCCTCGCCCGCACCGGCCTGCTTGACGGCCAGCGCGTGACCACCCACTGGGCCGACATCGACACCCTGCGCCAACACGATAAATTGCGCGTCGACAGCAACTGCCTGCATACCTACGACCCCGCCAGCGCCAGTGGCAGCAACCACCTGTTCACCTCCGCCGGTGTGACGGCCGGTATCGACCTGGCCCTGGCGCTGGTGGAGGCCGACCTCGGCCGCAGCATGGCGCTGGCCGTGGCGCGACGCCTGGTGATGTTCCTGCGCCGCCCCGGCGGCCAGGCACAGTTCAGCGCCCTGCTCGCCCCCGAACCCAGCCGTACGCCCCGGCTTGCCGAATTGCTGGACTGGATACCCGCCAATCTGGGTGCAGACCTATCTCTGGAGGCGCTGGCCAGCGAAGCGAAAATGGCGCCGCGCACCCTATCGCGGGTTTTCGCCAGAGAGTTAGGCACCGGCCCGGCACGCTACGTGGAACGCATTCGCCTGGAGGCTGCTCGCGCGCTGCTCCAGGACGCCCAGGCCTCCGTCGCGACGGTCGCACGCCTGACCGGCTTCGGCCATCCGGAGAACCTGCGCCGGGTCTTTCACAAACATCTGTCCATCAGCCCTCAGGAATACGCCGAACGTTTCGGCCAGGAGACATCCCATGCTTGAACTACGCCCAAATTGCGAATGCTGTGACCGCGACCTGCCACCCGAGTCCAGTGAAGCACGCATCTGTTCGTTCGAATGCACCTACTGCAGTGATTGTGCCGACACCCACCTGCAAGGCCGTTGCCCGAATTGCACGGGAGAGCTGGTTCGTCGCCCGATCCGGCCGGCCACGAAACTACCCGCCAACCCGCCGTCAACGTTACGGATCCACAACCCCGCTGGCTGTGCCCAGCGCACCTGATTCAGAAGACCGCCATGCTCAAGTTCGTGAACAAGCTTCGTGGCGACGCCGTGGCCCTGCCCCCGCGCCCCAACCTCCGCCAGGTGCTGATCGCCTGGTTGGGCGGTGTGATAGCGATTGCGGCGATTGCCGGACTTGGGGACGTGTTGACCCTGAGCTTGCTGCTGGGCTCTTTTGGCGCATCGTGCGTGCTGGTGTTCGGCTTTCCCGATGTGTCCTTCTCGCAACCGCGTAACGTGGTATTCGGACACCTGCTGAGTACGTTCACGGGCCTGGTCTTACTGAACCTCTGCGGGCCGCATTGGTGGGCCGTGTCGCTGGCAGTAGGCAGTAGGCAGTAGGCAGTGCCATTGCACTGATGATGCTGACCCGCACCGTGCACCCACCGGCTGGTTCCAATCCGGTGATCGTCTTCCTGGCGCAGCCAGGCTGGGATTTTCTGCTCTACCCCACGCTCAGTGGCGCTCTACTAGTGGTTCTGGTGGCGTTGATCTATAACAACGCAAGTCGCCAAGCCCGCTATCCCAAATACTGGTGATATGCGACGACCGTCCTGCTATTCGGGTAGGTAACAGGACGAGCCATCAGGCGCCGAAAACGGTCACTTGGTTGCGGCCGTTGCGCTTGGAGCTATACAGGGCCTGGTCGGCCCGCTCGATGAGTTGCTGATGGTCGTTGCAGGGCTCGCTCAGGTCGGCCACGCCCAGGCTGATGGTGAACGGAATCACCTGCCCCTCATGGCTGATCTGTAAGCGCTCGACCACGCCACGCAGACGCTCAGCGAAGATGCTACCGCCTACCGAATCTATATCGGGCAGCAGCACCACGAACTCTTCGCCACCGTAACGCCCAGCGATGTCGGTATCGCGAACCTGCTCACGCACCACCCTTGCCAGCCCCTGGATCACCGCATCGCCCGCTTGGTGGCCGTAGGTGTCATTAACCTTCTTGAAGTGATCGATATCGAAGATCACCAGCGATGCGCCGCTGCCATAACGGCGGTGACGGGCATGCTCACGCTTGAGTTCTTCTTCCCAGTGCCCGCGATTATTCAGACCGGTTAGCCGATCCGTGCGTGACAGGTGCTTGAACTGGTCATTCATCGACTGCAACTGGCGCTTGTTCACCGCAACGCTGGTGACGTCATAGATGATGAGGCACAGGTGCTCGATCTTGCTGTTGGTAGCCTGTAGCGGCAGAACGGTAGTGTTCTGGTACATGAAATCTTCCAGACCGGTAATCGGCTGGTAGTTCTTGAAGCGCACCAAATAGGGCCGCTGCTCCCAAATGGTAAAAGCCGGCGTGCCCAGCGTGGCAACGCTTTCAACCTTGCGGCGAAACCAGCTTTCTTCGACCTCCGGAAACAGTTCGAAGAATGAGCGCTCGGACGCATCCCGAGCCGTACGGCCGGAATGGTTCTCCATGAAGCTGTTCCATACTTCGACCCGGTAGTCGCGATCCAGCACCACCACGCCAACGTCGATACTCTGCACGATCGCCAGTAGCCAGTGGAATTCGTTCAAATCCATGTTCGCGGCCATGTCTGTCATTCCATCAGGTAGGCGAGCTTGTTAGTCAGCAGCGGCACCGAATCTTCGGTGAACAGCAGTAGCAGGTCGAAATGGATGTTATGCCCCTCGATGCTGTAACTCACCTCCACTGCCAAGGTCTTGCGCCAGCGTTGACCGTTGATGCGGATCAGTTCGTCGATGGAGGCATGCTCGCCCAGTATCTGGGGATGGCCTTGGGAAAAACTCACGTCAAGCTGTGCGGCGATACCGCTCAGGCAGGCGCCAATCAGCACGCTGGACATATCCAGGAGCATTTCCATGGATGAGTAGTCCTGCTGCTGCCAATCCATCAGCTTGGCCATGTCGGCCACTTCCGAATCGTGGAAGATCAGCAAGGCTTCACCGCAGATACCGCCACCAATATAGCCCTGGCAAACGGCGGTCAATCCATTGCCGCGCTGGGCATCTGCCAGCGCCATATGCAGTTCGCTGACCTCGAGGATATTCACGTTGGGGATTGGCAACTGCACGAACACGCCCAGCACTCGCGCGAGCAGCGCTGCTGCCTGGCCCATGGCAACGTTGACTACCTCGCGAAAAGCATCGCGGAACGACACCGTGGGTTCGCTTAGCGCGGTATTGACCGGTTTCGTGGGCATCACTGGCGTACTGAGCAAACCCAGCTTGTCCAGCGCCTGACGCAACAGCTCAGGGTCGGCCGGTTTTTTCAGGAAGGCCAGTGCCCCGAGCTCCTGAACACGTCGCACGGCCTCGTCCTGCACATCACCCGACACCACGATGACTTTCTGCGCACGGCCTTCGGCCTTGAGCGCAGCCAGCACGCCATAGCCGTCAAGTACCGGCATGGTCAGGTCGAGCAACAGGAGATCGAAATGCGCAGTACGCAGCTGTTCGAGCGCTTCCTCGCCATTGCTGGCTTGGCTGACCGTCACCGGCCAATCGACGGGCAAAGCGCGCAGCAGTTGCTTGCGGGCCATGTTCGAATCGTCACACACGAGAAGAGATGCTTTTGGCATCAATAACGCCTCAAGAAAGTGAGCCTGTGTCCGGCCTGTATACCGCTGAGGTGCAAATACCTGCAGCGATGGCCCATCCTAGAGCGCGCTAAATAAACTATAGCAAAAAGCCACTACACTTCAGATTTTATCCTGCTTTCGTGAACGCTAGCACCCTAAAACCGACAAGGCGACCGAAGTCGCCTTGTTTATCTGCAAGCACGCCTGTTAGTAGTAGGCGTTTTCCTTGTTACTGTGATCGGTTACGTCGCGCACACCCTTGAGCTGGGGAATACGCTCAAGCAAGGTTTTCTCGATCCCCTCCTTGAGTGTCAGGTCAGCCTGGCCACAGCCCTGGCAGCCGCCACCAAACTGCAATACGGCGATGCCTTCGTCGACCACGTCGATCAACGTAACCTGGCCGCCATGGCTGGCCAGACCGGGGTTGATCTCGGTCTGCAGGTAGTAGTTGATGCGTTCGTTGAGCGGGCTGTCTTCGTTGACCATCGGCACTTTGGCATTGGGCGCTTTGATGGTCAGCTGGCCGCCCATGCGGTCAGTGGCGTAGTCGACGACTGCGTCTTCCAGAAATGGCTCGCTGACAGCGTCGATCCAGGCGGTGAAGCTGGCCAAACCGATGGCCTGGTCTTCGGGCTTCTGCTCACCAGGTTTGCAGTAGGCGATACAGGTTTCCGCGTACTGGGTACCTGGCTGGGTGATGAAAACGCGGATGCCGATTCCCGGAGTATTCTGCTTGCTCAGCAGGTCTGCCAGGTAATCATGGGCGGCATCGGTAATGGTAATTGTGCTCATGGCAACTCCTCACGGTCATGTGGCGCAGTGTACGCCAAATGGCGCCCTCGGATAAAGTCCTACTATTTTACTCAGGATAGTATCTGAGGCCTTCCATTGACTGCTTTTTCACTGAACCAAGCCTTGGCGCGAACGAAAAACCGCTTTTCGATCAGCTCGTAACTGCCCCAGGACGCTAAAGCAATCAGCGGCATACAGGCGGCGATCACCAGGTACGGATTGAGATCCAGGCTGGCCTGCAGGTACCAGCCCAGTGAGAGCACGATCACATGCAGCAGATACACCGAGTAGGAGCAATCGCCCATCCGCGCCAGTAGACGGTTGTCGTTGAACCAAGGCTCCATGGCGATACAGGCGGCGACGATCAGCGCACTTGGCACGCCCCAGTGCAGCAGGCGCATGGAATTATCCAGGTGATAGATGGCCAGCAGTGAACCGGCAATCAGTAGCAGCGGCAGCCACAGGCCCTGACGAATCCAGCCGCGGTTGTAGACCATGCCCAGCAACACACCAAAGAGAAACTCGTAGACGATGCTGTTGCGGTAAAAATCACTGACCCACGGCTGCGTTGCCAACAGCCCGAAGACCAGCAAGGTGCTGGTGATCAGCAGCAAGCGCAAGCGCTCCGGCACGATGAACGCCAGCGCGAACAGCAGGTAGAAGAACATTTCGTAGTTCAGCGTCCAACCCACATTGAGCGTGGGATACAGGCCAAAACCGGCAGGGTTCTCTGCGGGGATGAACAGCAGGGACATCATCAGGTGCTGCAGGTCGAATGCTTGAGTTGGCATCACCGGGTTGGCGAAGGCGATGATCAGCGCAGCAATCAGTGAATACAGCCAGTACGCCGGCACGATACGCAGTGCGCGGTTAAGCATGAATCGCCACGGCGTGATGCTTTTTCCCTGAGTGGAGAGATAGATTACCAGCCCGCTGATGACGAAGAAGATATCGACGCCCACGGCCCCCTTGTCGGCAAACAGATAGCCCATGAAGCTATCCGCCTTGAAATCGAAAAACACCTGCATGACATGGTGAAAAACCACTACCCAGGCTGCTAACGCCCGCAATGCCTGCACTGAAATCAGCATAGAACCGCCATTCTCCCTCTCGTTGAAATCGGTACGCGACAGCCCAGAATCAGGCTGCTACAGCGTCCGACCGCAGCGGCGGGAGAAAGGTCGAGGGAAATGCCCGGGCCAGCTTGGCAGCGCTAGCCCGCAGGCAATCAGAGGTTCTGGTAGCGATTCATATCCAGCACGCCTGCCTCCAGCGGATCGTGTTCACGGATATGCGCTGTCAGATCGTGGAAGTAGCGCCAGAACTGCGGATGGGTGCGGCGGATGCCCCAGCGCTCGACCACCTTGTCGAAGCTGGCGGTATCGCTCACCCGCTGCAGTGCCGCGACGAACTCGGGCACTTGATTGGCCGATACCGAGAACATGAAGTTCGGGTAACTGGTCATCACTTCCGGATAGATGGTCAGGGTATCCAACTGTGGCTGGTAGCGCAGATCCTCACCGAGCATAAATGCCACGTTACTGTGGGCGCGGTTGCGCAGCAGGCTGTAGACCTCACGGCGGCCATTGCCTGCCTCAACGCGCAGTAAGGTGGCCTCCGGTAACTGGTGAATCACTTTAAGTTGCGAGGCCGGTCGTGATGCCAAGAGGCTGAGCGCCTGTTCCGCCTCAAGCAAATCATCAGGCAGAACGGCGCGATAGCAACGTCCATCGCTGCAACGGTTGATCGGATCTGGCCGCGCATTGAGCGCGCTGAAGCGCTGCAGCAACTGTTCGCCGAACTGCCGCTTGGGATCTTCGCCGGAAAGCGGCAGGCCACTTGGGGTTTTCTTGTCCAGTGGGTAGTAATCCATCCACGCTTTGAGTTTGCCGCTGTTCTGGTACCAGTCACTGAACAGCCCTGAACGCGCATCCGCAGGCATCAGGCGCAGGAAATTCTGCTCGGCACCATTACGGATAAGGTCAAAGTACAAGCGCGTCTGCGCTTGGTGCGAGACATTACCGAACACATCGAAATTCACCACCAACTGGTAATACGTGCGTTCCAGCAGCGGATAGTCCATCCACCACAGCGTTTGCGGAATCTCACCGACCAGCCCCTTACGCACCGAGGCGCTGTCGTGCTGGCGGAAAATAGAGAGCAGCGCATTATCGTTACCGCGCCAGATATGCGACCAGTCGGGCGCTGGTGCTTCGGCATAACCGTCGGTGCGCAACGCCTCATAATCGTTGCGTTTGTTGCGATAGGCGCGCCACAGGCCGAGCAGGTCGCCAATCTGGTCGAGCTGGCCGGGCATGGATAGCAACGGCGTCGTCTCGCCCCGGTAGGCTGGATCGGTGATATAGAGATCATGCTGCGGATCCTGAAACACCACCCAGAAATTATCGCGAATCACATCAGTAGCGATCTGCCCGCGACAGACCGGCCCGCGAATGAAGGTGCGCACAAAATATTCGGCGTTATCGAGCATGAACTGATAACGCGCCTGGGCAGGAATCGCCTCGAAGGTTTCGAACGGGTTGGAGCGGCGCTGCACGCCATAGCCCGGCACCACGCCCACCTGCCAATCACTACCGAAAAACAGCGATTTGACCCGGGCCAGTTTCTCGGCGCTCAGCGGGTAGGTGATGTGGGTCTTGTGGACGATCACGCCCTGGATCGGCATCAGGCGGTAGTAGACAGTAGTGCCTGGATCGTCATTGGGGCGCCGGGTGGCAATAATGTCCACCGGTTGGCCGCTGGGCGTGCGCGAACGCACCATCTGGAAGAAATGCCTGGGCTCGCCGCCCTGGAAATGCAGATGAGCGAGAAACAGGTGCTCGTAGAGCCAGCGGCTGACCAAGCCCTGCTCGTCGCCGGGCGTATTGAGGAAACGCTCCCACTCGGCGATCTGCCGCACCTCGGCAGCACTCGCGACCAGTGCCTGCTCATCCACCGCAGCGCCCTGCTCCAGCCAGCGCTGCACTGTCTGATAGTCCTGTTCGGTGAGGCCGGTGACCGCGAATGGCATGCCGGCCATGGGGTTCTTCGCCGCGAAAGCCTCGAACTCGCCCGGCAGCGGGCACTGATTGTCCCGGTCGATGCCGATGGCCAGGTTCTTCGGCAGTTTGCTGTTGGCAGGCAGCGGCGTGGCGTGCCCAAGCTCGAGCATGCGCGCCATCAACGCGGCCTGGCCGCCCTGCTGATCGAGTACCGAGTGGAAATCCTTGCGGCGCCAGGCCGGCTCGCCGTGGGCATCCATGAACAGCCGCGTGGTGGCCTGGGTCTTGGTGCGCGTGCCGTCATAGACTGTGGCCTTGCTGGCGCCGCGCTCGACACCTTCACCGCTGCCCAGGTTGAGCTGGCACGGCGCGTCGTAGCAGGCATGGCAGGCTACGCAGTTCTGGGTAAAGATCGGCTGGATGTCACGGCTGTAGGAAACGGTCTGCGCCATCACCAACGGACTGATAAAAACAAGGCAAACGCTCAATAGCAGCCGGTAGTGCATGGTCGCAATTCCACAAAAATAGCCGGTTATTCTAGCCGTCTCGCTTGTGCTATCGCTATGCCTGCACGCGCTGAAAACTAACCCGCTGCCCGCCGGCCAACATGAGCATCATTCATGCACAACTGCGCGATGCAGAAAAACCAGCAACTTTTGTTATGATCGCGGCCCTTGTCGTCGCCTCCCGTTCAGAGTCTTTTCCATGCCCCTGTCAGATCGTAGCGCCCGCCTCCAAGCACTTCAGCAAGCACTCAAGGATCGAATCCTGATTCTCGACGGCGGCATGGGCACCATGATCCAGAGCTACAAGCTGGAGGAAGAAGACTACCGTGGTGAGCGTTTCGCCGACTGGCCACAGGACGTCAAAGGCAACAACGACCTGCTCCTGCTTTCGCGCCCGGATGTCATCGCCGCCATCGAAAAGGCCTACCTCGATGCCGGCGCCGACATCCTGGAGACCAATACCTTCAACGCCACACAGGTATCCCAGGCCGATTACGGCATGGAAAACCTGGTGTATGAATTGAACGTTGAAGGCGCTCGAGTGGCGCGCCGCGTCGCCGATGCCAAAACCCTGGAAACCCCGGACAAGCCGCGCTTCGTCGCCGGCGTACTCGGCCCCACCAGCCGCACCTGCTCGCTATCGCCGGATGTGAACAACCCTGGCTACCGTAACGTCACCTTCGACGAGCTGGTAACCAACTACATCGAAGCCACCCGCGGCCTGATCGAAGGCGGCGCGGATATGATCCTGATCGAAACCATCTTCGACACGCTCAACGCCAAGGCGGCGATTTTCGCCGTACAGGAAGTCTTCGAGCAGTTGGGTTTCGAGTTGCCGATCATGATTTCCGGCACTATTACCGACGCCTCCGGCCGTACCCTGTCCGGGCAAACCACCGAGGCATTCTGGAACTCCATCAGCCACGCCAAGCCCATCTCGGTCGGTTTGAACTGCGCTCTGGGTGCCAAAGAACTGCGCCCCTACCTGGAAGAGCTGGCCAGCAAGGCGGATACCTGCGTTTCAGCGCACCCCAACGCCGGCCTGCCGAATGCCTTCGGTGAATACGATGAAAGCCCGGCAGAAATGGCCGTGGTGGTCGAAGAGTTTGCCGCCAGCGGCTTTTTGAACATCGTCGGCGGCTGCTGCGGCACCACGCCGGCGCACATCAAGGCGATTGCCGAGGCGGTGGCCAAATACAAGCCGCGCGCCATTCCGGATATTCCCAAGGCGTGTCGCCTGTCGGGTCTGGAACCCTTCACCATCGATCGTAACTCGCTGTTCGTGAACGTCGGCGAGCGCACCAACATTACCGGCTCAGCCAGGTTTGCCCGCCTGATCCGTGAAGACAACTACACCGAAGCCCTTGAGGTCGCCCTGCAGCAGGTAGAAGCCGGCGCGCAGATCATCGACATCAACATGGATGAGGGCATGCTCGACTCCAAGGCGGCGATGGTCACCTTCCTCAACCTGATCGCCGGCGAGCCTGATATTTCGCGGGTGCCGATCATGATCGACTCCTCCAAGTGGGAGGTGATAGAAGCCGGCCTCAAGTGCATCCAGGGCAAGGGCATCGTCAACTCGATCTCCATGAAAGAAGGCGTCGAACAATTCAAGCAACACGCCAGGCTGTGCAAGCGCTATGGCGCCGCCGTGGTGGTGATGGCCTTTGACGAAGCCGGCCAGGCCGATACCGAAGCGCGCAAGAAAGAAATCTGCAAACGCTCCTACGACATTCTGGTCAACGAAGTCGGCTTCCCGCCGCAGGACATCATCTTTGACCCGAACATCTTCGCCATCGCCACCGGCATTGAAGAGCACAACAACTACGCGGTCGACTTCATCAACGCCTGCGCCTACATCCGCGACGAGTTGCCCTACGCGCTGACTTCTGGCGGCGTGTCCAACGTGTCGTTCTCGTTCCGTGGCAACAACCCGGTACGCGAATCGATCCACTCGGTGTTCCTTTACTACGCGATCAAAAACGGCCTGACCATGGGCATCGTCAACGCCGGCCAGCTGGAAATCTACGATGAGATTCCCAAACTGCTGCGCGACACGGTCGAAGACGTGGTGCTCAACCGCAATGAAGGCGGCACCGATGCACTGCTGGCCATCGCCGACAACTACAAGGGCGACGGCAGCGTCAAGGAAGCCGAAACCGAGGAGTGGCGTACGTGGAGCGTGGTAGAGCGGCTCAAGCACGCGCTGGTCAAAGGCATCACCGCGTTTATCGTCGAAGACACCGAAGAATGTCGCCAACAATGTGCGCGGCCGATTGAAGTGATCGAAGGCCCGTTGATGGCCGGGATGAACGTGGTCGGCGACCTGTTCGGCGCCGGCAAGATGTTCCTGCCGCAAGTGGTGAAATCCGCCCGTGTGATGAAGCAGGCGGTGGCCCACTTGATCCCGTTTATCGAGCTGGAAAAAGGCGACAAACCGGAAGCCAAGGGAAAGATATTGATGGCCACGGTGAAAGGTGACGTGCACGACATCGGCAAGAATATCGTCGGCGTGGTGCTCGGTTGTAACGGCTACGACATCGTCGATATGGGCGTGATGGTGCCGGCGGAGAAAATTCTGCAAACCGCCATCGCCGAAAAATGCGACATCATCGGTCTGTCCGGCCTGATCACCCCGTCGCTGGATGAGATGGTGCATGTCGCACGCGAAATGCAGCGTCAGGGCTTCCACTTGCCGTTGATGATCGGCGGCGCCACCACCTCGAAAGCTCACACTGCAGTAAAGATCGAACCCAAATACCAGAACGACGCCGTGGTCTATGTCACCGACGCCTCGCGTGCTGTGGGCGTAGCGACTCAGTTGCTGTCCAAAGAATTGAAGGCCGGATTCGTCGAAAGCACCCGCCTCGACTACATCGAAGTACGTGAGCGCACCGCAGCCCGCAGCTCACGCACTGAGCGCCTGCCCTATGCCGCCGCCGTGGCGAAAAAACCCAAGTTCGATTGGAGCACTTACCAGCCACCCGTGCCGACGTTTACCGGCACCAAAGTGCTGGACAACATCGACCTGAATGTTCTGGCCGAATACATCGACTGGACGCCGTTCTTTATCTCTTGGGATCTGGCCGGCAAATACCCGCGCATCCTGACTGACGAAGTGGTTGGCCAGGCCGCCACCGACCTGTTCAACGATGCCCAGATCATGTTGCGCAAACTGATCGACGAAAAACTGATCAGTGCCCGTGCGGTATTCGGCTTCTGGCCCGCCAATCAGGTGCAGGACGACGATATCCAGCTATACGGCGACGACGGCCAGCCGCTGGCCAAACTGCACCACCTGCGCCAACAGACTATCAAGCCGGACGGCAAGCCGAACTTCGCCCTGGCCGACTTTGTCGCGCCACAAGACAGCGGCCTGACCGATTATGTCGGCGGTTTTATCACCACAGCTGGCATCGGCGCGGAAGAAGTGGCCAAGGCCTATCAAAACGCTGGCGACGACTACAACTCGATCATGGTCAAAGCCCTGGCCGATCGCCTGGCTGAAGCCTGCGCTGAGTGGCTGCATCAGCAGGTGCGCAAAACCTATTGGGGCTACGATCAGGATGAAGCTCTGGATAACGAGGCGCTGATCAAAGAACAGTACAAAGGCATCCGCCCTGCCCCCGGCTACCCGGCCTGCCCGGATCACACCGAAAAAGGCACGCTGTTCGACCTGCTTGACCCCGCCGCTACAGAGAATCAAGCGGGGCGCAGTGGCGTGTTCCTCACCGAGCACTACGCCATGTTCCCGGCGGCCTCGGTCAGCGGCTGGTACTTCGCCCACCCGCAAGCGCAGTATTTCGCGGTAGGCAAGGTCGATAAGGATCAGATCGACAGTTACACCGCCCGCAAACAGCAAGACTTGAGCGTCAGCGAGCGCTGGCTGGCACCTAATCTGGGGTATGACGAATGACGTATCTACTCGACCAGCTGGAAACTGCCGACATGCTGGAAATCGATGGCTTACATGCCTTTGATTTCCAACTCGACGATGGGCTACTCGACCAGGCCGATGCAGCCGCCGAAGCTGACCAGCCATTCGCCAGCGACGCCACTGTGCTACACATCGAAGTACAAGACGGCCGCGAGCGTAAAAGTTGGCAGTTCAGCTATAACGCAGTAATGGAAGCCGACTATCAGGCAGCCGACGACAGCTGGCTTCTGGATGGCCATCAGTTGCGCTGTTTCTCCGCAACCGCTGCCAGCAGCGACGACGAGTAGCGGCCACGCCCATAAGGAGATGCCCACGTGCTGAAGATGACCCGCATCGACCCGCCGCACTGGGCACCCGACTACGCACGTCAGGTGATCGACTACCTAGGCGACGATGGCGAGGCTAGTCAGCGGGCTTTTCAGCCGCTGCTGGCGCAAATCCACACCAGTCTTGATGCTCAGCTCAATACGTTCGTCAACGATCCGCGCCAGTGCTTTAACGACGAGCAACAATTTCCCTGCCGCAACAAGCTGTCGGGGCATTACTACATCGGCTCACAAACGTTCGAAGGCTACAGCGGCGACGGCGATTACCAGTTGTGGATTCAGATCCGCTGCCTGGAGCAAACCACCCACGCGGAAACTGACTATCTGGGTCTCGAAGTGATTTGCAGCTTTACGCCCGCCACTGGGGAATTGCTCATCGAGGAGAGTTTCAATACCAGCGTGATCTGAAGACTGCACATTTTCAGGATCACGCACGGGCTTCGAAACATCGACCTTGCGACAGTACGAGGCCACGCGGGCGGCTAATCCACTCCCGTGGCGGGCGCGATCATCACGATAGCCGGGAGGCGGATCGGCGTACGATCTTGATCGAGTGCTTCAGGGTCGGCTTGCGTGTGACGCTAATCGCCCTTTGGGTCACGGTATCGATGGTGATATTCCAAAAACCACTGCTCGGCACGGTGATTTTGGCCGGGAACGTGTCGAAAGCACCACCATGATAGGAATGACGACCGCCATTCTTGAAGCTGCGAAAGTTCGCATCACTCATCAGACGGATATTGCAGGTTTGCGAGCATTCAATAACGACCAGATCGTCTTCGTTGAGGTGCTCGCGCTGGTGTATGAACTTCATCAGGCGCTCCACGCGTGTTTTCAGGGCGATAGCATGACTCACCAGCCGTCGGACAGCAAAGCCTGTGACTTCTCCAAGCCCAGATAGCTCGCCAATATGCGCTGCCAGCTACCGTCGCTGCGCATTTGCACAAAAGCATCGCTCATCCGCTGACGCAAGGCCTCAGCGCCATCGAACTTGAGACTGGCAGCGATATGACTGCGTGTCTGGCTGAGTGGCTTGCCGAATAGCAGAGGCGCCTCGTACCCCAGCTCACGCCACAGATACAGCGCACGCAGGTCGATCTCGAACCAGGCGACCACGCGGCCGCTGTGCAGCAGTTGCGCGGCCTGCTGCGGATCAGTGACTTCGACGACCCGTTGCCCCGAGGTACGGATGGCATTGATATCGTTGGCTCTCGGCGTACCGCCCATAACCGCTACCGGGCCAGCCTTCAGCGCCTCAGCCAGGCTGTTGTAAGGATGATCGACGCTAGCCAGCACGTAGGGAGTAGGCAGCACATCGAGCAACCAGGCGAAATCACCCTCACGCTCGGCGGTACGCCCCAGATTCAGCACGATGCCATGCTCATCATCGCTCGCGTCGCTCAAGACTCGACGCCAAGGCACGCTGCGAAACACGCATTGTTGGTCGGTGCGCACGCACAGCTCACGCATCAGATCGCCAAACAGCCCCGCCCGCGCAGCCACGCCGTCGGCAAACGGCATCTGCCCCTGGCCGACATAAATATTCAGCGGCTCGGCCTGCACGCGGCTTGCGCAGCCCAAAACGCCGGCCAGTAATAGCGCATAGCCAGCCCGACGACTGCAGGCCATGAGATCACTTATTTGCACACGCGAACCTCAATCCGATACCCGCCGCAGTGTGCATCAGGCGTAGGCAAACGCCAATCAACCCAATGCCGTATCCAAGAACATCATCACAGCAAAGCCACCCATCAGGCCTAAAGTCGCCGGTGTTTGGTGGCCGTTGCGATGGGTTTCCGGAATGATTTCATGAGAAACCACGAACAGCATAGCGCCCGCCGCCAAACCCAAACCGACGGGATAAGCGAGCGCATAGCTGCTGGACATGCCGACGCCAACCAATGCGCCCAGCGGCTCCATCAGGCCGCTGGCGACGGCAATCAGCGCCGCATGCAACGCGGATAGACCAGTAGTGCGCAGCGCCAGAGCGACGGCAAGTCCTTCGGGGATATCCTGGATGGCGATGGCGGTCGCCAGGGGTATACCCACTTTCATGTCATCACCGGCGAAACCAACGCCAACAGCCATGCCTTCCGGCAGGTTATGCAAGGTGATGGCGAACACGAACAGCCATACCCTGCTCAGTCGCTCGCTTTGCGGCCCAAGCGGCCCGGTACTCTCGTGCTCATGCGGGGTGAAATGGTCGAGCCCCAACATCAGCAGAACGCCAAGTGCCAAACCCACCACCACCGTCGCTGCGCCCAACATACTGCTGCCGGTGATATTTTCAGCAGCCTCCAAACCCGGAATGATCAACGAGAAGGAGCTAGCGGCGAGCATCATGCCGGCGGCAAAACCGAGCAGGCTGTCCTGGGTCTTTACGCTGATGGTGCCAAGCACCAGGGCTGCCAATGCCCCCACTGCCGTTGCCGCGAACCCAGCACCACCACCATACAGGGCATAGCGTATACGCTCCGGGTGACCATCTTCGAACACATTGAAAAGGCTGCTTATAAGCAGCCAGAGCACCACCAGCAATGCGACCCCGAGCCCAGCGGCGACCCAGGGTGATGCTCGCGCCTGGGTAAGCCAAGCCTGCAGAAAACTGGTGGGCTGTGGAAGCGTTTGCATGTAACCCCTCTGATTGAATGGAGTGAAGACGTTGAACACCTGCTTGATAGCTGCGACAGCCCGATGATCCAGAGCGTTTCATCTTAACCTTACGTACCGATCGTCCACCTCATCGGTCATGACGCTATCCGAAGATGAGGGTGAGCGTATGCTTGCGCTTCGAGTCGCACTGGGTTGCCCAGCGTCAGTTCTGAGTAACGGGTAAACCAATCGAAGGCCTTTAGCATCTCGGTTGGTACCGATAAAGAACAGGCCCCAACTGATCTTCAAGCTCTTGTTTTACCAGGCTACTGCGAACCGTTCCTGAATAGAGCACAGCGCTGGCGAGGCATTCATGATGACTTTGAAGGTTTCTTTACCCGTCTCGACCAGCGCAGTTATGCATGCGCGCTCGCTTAGCACTAAAAGTTCTTTTCATATATTAAAACTTCACTTTTGCGCATAAACCCGAACTGGTATCTTCCCTCGGCTCCGCCTGGAGTGCGCGGCCGTGCGCGCAGATTTGCTGTAACAGGTCATCGAGAACGTTGCGAGCGACGGCTAGCCAGGAACGGAGTCAGTAAACGAGCGATTAACCGTTTCAACACTGACTTCCACACCGCACAGCTGCGCGCAGTAGCCTTTCACCGATCTGGCAAGCAGCCTGATAACAGGATTCTCCATGTACGTATACGACCAGTACGACCAACAAATCGTCGAGGACCGCGTCAAGCAGTTCCGCGATCAAACCCGCCGGTATCTCAGTGGCGAGCTGAGCGGTGAAGAATTCCGTCCGTTGCGCCTGCAGAACGGTCTGTACATTCAGCGTTTCGCGCCCATGCTGCGCGTCGCCGTGCCTTACGGCCTGCTGTCGTCCACGCAGGTACGCAAGCTGGCGCAAATCGCCCGCGATTACGACAAAGGCTATGCCCACATCAGCACCCGCCAGAACGTCCAGTTCAACTGGCCAGAGCTGGAAGACGTGCCAGAGATTCTCGCCGAGCTGGCCACCGTGCAAATGCACGCGATCCAGACCAGCGGCAACTGCATCCGCAACACCACCACCGACCAGTTCGCCGGTGTTGCCAAGGACGAACTGATCGATCCGCGCCCGTGGTGCGAAATCATCCGTCAGTGGTCGACCTTCCATCCCGAGTTCAGCCACCTGCCGCGCAAGTTCAAAATTGCCGTCAATGGCTCTGCCGGTGACCGTGCGGCCATCGAAGTGCATGACATCGGCCTGGAAGCGGTCAACAACGAAGCCGGCGAACTGGGTTTCCGCGTCGCCGTTGGTGGTGGCCTGGGCCGTACGCCAATCGTTGGCAGCTTCATCAATGAATTCCTGCCGTGGAAGCACCTGCTCTCCTACCTCGACGCCATTCTGCGTGTGTACAACCGCTATGGCCGTCGTGACAACAAGTACAAGGCACGCATCAAGATTCTGGTCAAGGCGTTGACCCCTGAAGTGTTCGCCGAGCGGGTAAACGCCGAGTGGGCGCACCTGAAGGACGGCCCGACCACCCTGACCGATGAAGAGGTGGCGCGTGTCGCTGCGCACTTCGTCGACCCGGCCTACCAGGCGCTGCAGGATCAGGACGCCCTCCTCGTCAGCCACGACGCCGAGCACCCAGGCTTTGCCCGCTGGCGTGAGCGCAACACCTTCGCCCACAAGAAGCCGGGTTATGTCGCCGTGACGCTGTCGCTCAAACCCACTGGCGTAGCGCCGGGTGACGTGACCGACAAGCAGCTCGAAGCCATCGCCGACCTCGCCGACCGTTACAGCTTCGGTGAAGTGCGCAACAGCCACAACCAGAACATCATCCTCGCCGACGTTGAGCAGGAGCAGCTGTTCACCCTGTGGGGCGAGCTGCGCGAGCAGGGCTTCGCCACGCCGAACGTGGGCCTGCTGACAGACATCATCTGCTGCCCGGGTGGCGACTTCTGCTCCCTGGCCAACGCCAAGTCGATTCCGGTCGCCGAAGCCATCCAGCGTCGTTTCGACAACCTCGACTATCTGTTCGACATCGGCAACATCGACCTGAACATCTCTGGTTGCATGAATGCCTGCGGCCACCACCACGTGGGCCACATCGGCATTCTCGGCGTGGACAAGAAGGGCCAGGAGTTCTACCAGGTCTCCCTTGGTGGCAGCGCCGGTCGTGACGCCAGCCTGGCGCAGATTCTCGGCCCGTCCTTCGCTCAGGATGACATGCCGGACGTGATCGACAAGATCGTCAACGTCTATGTCGAACAACGTACCGAAGAAGAGAGTTTCCTCGACACCTTCCGCCGTATCGGTGTCGCCCCGTTCAAGGAGCGCGTATATGCAGCGAATCATTAAGAACGGCCAGATCGTCGACGAAAGCTGGCACCTGCTGCCGAAGGAAACCACCTTCGAAGAGTTGTCCAACTGCGACGACCTGATCGTCCCGCTGGCGCTCTGGCTGGAGCATGGCAACGCGCTGAAAGCCCGCGACGGCGGTTTGGGCGTGTGGCTGGATGCCGAGGAAGAAATCGAGTCCATCGTTGACGCGCTGGACGACTTTCAGCTCATCGCGCTGAACTTCCCGGCCTTCACCGACGGCCGCCACTCCTCCTCCGCTTATCTGCTGCGCACCCGCTACGGCTTCAAGGGCGAGCTGCGCGCCATTGGCGATGTGCTGCGTGACCAGCTGTGGGCGCTCAAGCGTTGCGGCTTCGATGCTTTCGCCCTGCGCGAAGACAAGGATCCTGAAGACGCGCTGAAAGCCTTCGAGGAGTTCGCCGAGGTGTATCAAGCCTCCAGCGACCAGCCGGTGCCTCTGTTCAGGCGCCGCGCCTGAAACCAAAAGCCCCGCCAATTGGCGGGGCTTTTTTCTGCACGCGGACTTCCTGCTATCGGTCGACTTCGCCGAACTGCTCGGCAAGCTCATCGATCCGCTCGGGTATCTGTGGCTGTCTGGAGAGGATGAAGGCTTTCTGGTTGCCCACCAGGGTTTCAAGAAGGTAGAGCTTGTCACCCACATCGACGCCCAGTTCCTGCAACGCCTCATCGGGCAGTCGTATGGCACCGTCGCCATCCCAATCCTCGATTGTAACCGCCATCGTATCCATGGTTTCTCCTGTATCGATGAATCGAGTGGGCGGCATCGTTACACCCTCTTTAAGGTGGCACAAGGCCTGCGACCGTTGAGGACTTTACCCTGAACCTAACCCGCATCAGGTCATTCGATACCCATAGGCCTACCAAGGTCATGGGCATCGAGCCACAGCAACTACTAAAATCGCTCGATAGCCCTCGTCTACAACCAGCTGCGCACAACCGATGCGTGGCAACCCTGATGAGGATAAAGCAAATGGCTTCGCGCAAAACCTCCACCCCGAAATCCTCTGCCGCCGACAGTGCCTATCTAAAGAGCGATAGCGCCGCTGCTGCGGCCCCGCCGGCCGGCACCGGCAATGCCGTCATCGAACAGAAACGCGCGACCGGCGATACCGTCGACGCCATGCCGCACAACGCCAACAAGGCCGACGAATACGGCGAGGCCTCCAGCAAGCCACGCCAGGGTGCTACGGTCGGCTGCCCCTTCAGTGTGGGTGCCAGCACCGTCAGCGAGACCAATACCAACGACAAGACCGGTGACGCACCCGAGCAAGGCGTCAACGCCGCCAGTGGCCACTTGCCGAGAGTCAGGGCCGACAGCGGTGGCCAGGGCATGACCACCAACCTCGGCGTGCCCATCGCCGACAATCAGAGCTCGCTCAAGGCAGGGCTGCGTGGCCCGGCTTTGCTGAAGGACTTCATCCTGCGTGAGAAGATCACCCATTTCGACCATGAGCGGATTCCGGAGCGCATCGTCCACGCCCGCGGTTCGGCAGCCCATGGCTACTTCGAGAGCTACGATTCGCTGCAGGATCTGACCTGCGCGTCGCTGTTCGCCGAAGCAGGCAAGCAGACTCCGGTCTTCGTGCGTTTCTCCACCGTGGCCGGCGAGCGTGGTTCCAAGGACACCGCTCGCGATGCCCGTGGTTTCGCGGTGAAGTTCTATACCGATCAAGGCAACTGGGATCTGGTGGGCAACAACATCCCGGTGTTCTTCATTCAGGACGCCATGAAGTTTCCCGATCTGGTTCATGCGGTCAAACCCGAGCCCCACCACGGCATGCCGCAGGCGGCTTCCGCCCATGACACCTTCTGGGATTTCATCTCGCTGATGCCGGAGTCGGCGCACATGATCATGTGGGTCATGTCCGATCGCGGCATCCCGCGCAGCTACCGGATGATGCAGGGCTTTGGCGTGCACAGCTTCCGCTTCGTCACCGCAGCCGGGGAATCGAACTTCGTCAAATTCCACTGGAGCCCGAAGCTGGGCACCCACTCCCACGTGTGGGACGAGGCCGTGAAGATTTCCGGTGCCGACCCGGACTTCCACCGCCGTGATCTGTGGGAAGCCATCGAGGCCGGCGAGTACCCGGAATGGGAGCTGGGTGTACAAGTGATCTCCGAGGCCGAGGCGGAATCCTTCAGCTTCGACATTCTCGACTCGACCAAGCTGATTCCCGAAGAACTGGTACCGGTGCGCCCGATCGGGCGCATGGTGCTCAACCGCAATCCGGACAACTTCTTCGCCGAAACCGAGCAGGTGGCCTTCTGTACCGCTCATGTGGTGCCGGGTATCGACTTCAGCAACGACCCGCTGCTGGCCGGGCGCATCCACTCCTACGTGGATACCCAGATCACGCGCCTGGGTGGTGCCAACTTCCAGGAGTTGCCGATCAACGCCCCGGTGGTACCGGTTCACAACAATCAGCGCGACGGAATGCATCGCCAGACCATCCACCGTGGTCGGGTCGCCTACGAGCCGAACTCCCTGGCTGGTGGCTGCCCATTCCAGAACGGCGAGATGGGTTTCGTCCCCTTCCCCGAGCCGGTTCATGGCGACGAAGTGCGTGGCAAGCCGGAGAAGTTCGCCGAGCACTACAACCAGGCCACCCTGTTCTTCAATAGCCAGGCAGCCCATGAGCAGCAGCACATCATCGATGCGCTGCGGTTCGAATTGAGCAAGGTGACAGTGCCCGGCATCCGTAATCGCACCCTGGCGATGCTGCGCAATATCTCGGAAACGCTGGCCCAGGGCGTCGCCGATGGTCTCGGCATGCCATTGCCGGAGCCGCTGCCAAAGGCCAATCCGCAGCCCATAGCGGCCGAAATCGATGACTCTCCTGCCCTGTCGCTGCTGGCACGACCAGGCGATGGCGGCATTCGCACCCGTCAGGTGGCGATTCTGCTGGCTGCTGGTGTCGATGCCACTTCGCTGCAAGCGGTGTCTAGCGCTTTGCAGGCCGAAGGTGCGGTGGTGCGCTTGGTTGGTCCACGGGTCGGCCCGTTCACCGCCGCCGATGGCAGCGTGATCGAAGCCGACTGCTCGCTGGAAAACCAGCCAGCGCCACTCTTCGATGCGCTGGTGGTACCTGACGGTCAGGATGCCAGCAACACGCTGCAGGCCGATGGGCGTGCGCTGGAGTTCGTGCGTGACAGCTTCCGCCACGGCAAGAGCATTCTCGCCATCGGTGCCGGCACGCAGTTGCTGGAGAAGGCCGATGTGCCACTGCAGGCCGCCCCTGCGGGGGTCTACGACGGCAGCAGTGCGGATCAGGCGCTCATCGATCAACTGATCGCCGGCATTGCCCAGCATCGCCATCCATCGCGCGAGACCAATCCACCGCAAGTCTGATACCCGCAACATCTGAGCCCGGCACCCGCCGGGCTTTTTTCGCCTGATCAACGGTATGGATCGATGAGAGACAGGCCGTGGTGGCAGCTGAAATGAAAACGCCCGGCGCAAGCACCGGGCGTTTCGTTGAGCCAGCCGGCGACGTCAATCCAGCCTGACCAATACCCGCCCGACCTGACCACCGTGCAGAATTCGCTCGATCGCCTCCGGCAACTGCGCCAACCCCACTTCGTTGACCAGATCATCGAGGTTCGGCAGCTTCCACTGCAGCGACAGCTTGTCCCACATCGACGCCTTGACCACCAGCGGCAGCTCGACTGAGTCGACACCCAGCAGATTCACGCCACGCAGGATGAACGGCAGCACGCTGGCCTGGAATTCGACCCCGGCCGTCAAACCGCAGCAGGCGACACTGCCGCCGTATTGGGTGGCCTTGAGCACGTTGAAAAGGATGTCGCCCCCCACCGTATCCACCGCACCGCTCCACTGCTCACGCAGCAGTGGCCGATCGGCACCGGCCTGCAGTTCGAGACGCGGGATCACCTGCGTGGCACCGAGGCGGGTCAACAGTTCGCTTTCCTGCGCCTTGCCGGTCGCCGCCGTTACCTGATAGCCCAGCTTGCTCAGTAACATCACCGTGATGCTGCCAACACCACCTGTGGCGCCAGTCACCAGCACCGAACCGTCATCCGGGGCTAGCCCGGCACGCTCTAG
The DNA here is from genome assembly GCF_055556635.1 of Pseudomonas sp. PME37.24/006. Classification (NCBI taxonomy): domain Bacteria; kingdom Pseudomonadati; phylum Pseudomonadota; class Gammaproteobacteria; order Pseudomonadales; family Pseudomonadaceae; genus Pseudomonas; species Pseudomonas sp. PME37.24/006. The sequence continues at coordinate 263,279 of NZ_JBVHNL010000002.1, read as the reverse complement.
CTTGTCGACGCACAGAGCTGCCGTCAGGCCTGCGGTACCGAGAATCATTGCCTCACGCAGCGACAGGCCCTGGGGCCGCTTGATCGCCCAGCCGGCCGGAATACGGATGTATTGGCCAAAACCGCCAGCGGTATTCATGCCGAGGTCGTAGCCGGTGACGATCACCTCGTCGCCCTCGTTGAATTCGGCCGCGCTGGAATGTTCCACCACGCCAGCGGCATCGATGCCAGGGGTATGCGGGTAGTGACGGCTTACACCCCGCTGCCCACTGGCCGACAGCGCATCCTTGAAGTTGAGAGAAGAATACTGAACGCGGATCAGCAGCTCGCCCGCAGGCAAGTCGATGACATCGCGTTCGACCACTTGCTGAGTGAACGTGCCACCTACGTCAGGGGCTGCCTGTAGAGCGAAAAAACTCGTCATCCGAACCTCCTCATCCGCCTTGGCGGAAGGTGCTGGTTACCAGAAGCGTTGCTGGCCGAGACGGCCAAGCCAGGTCAGTGCGAAGCGATCCAGCGCCACACTGGCCGCCAGGCCGACACGCTCCTGCAGGGATTTTTTCTGCACGAAGTGCAGTTGGAACAGATCGGCGTCGCGGGCACGCTCGGCCAGATACTCGTCACTGGTTTTCAGCTCATCGACCAGCTGTTTCTCCAGTGCAGCCATGCCCAGCCAGACTTCGCCGGTGGCAATTTCGTCGATCTCGAGCTGCGGGCGATAGCGGGCCACGAAATTCTTGAACAGCTCGTGGGTGGTTTCCAGGTCTTCCTGAAACTTCTCCCGGCCCTTTTCGGTGTTTTCGCCGAACACCGTGAGGGTGCGTTTGTACTCGCCGGCGGTCAGCACCTCGAAGTCGATATCGTGCTTCTTCAGCAGGCGATTGACGTTCGGCAGTTGGGCGACCACGCCGATGGAACCGAGGATGGCGAACGGCGCGGAAATGATCTTCTCGCCGATGCAGGCCATCATATAGCCGCCGCTGGCCGCGACCTTGTCGATACACACCGTTAGCGGCACGCCGGCTTGGCGAATACGCGCCAGTTGCGAGGAGGCCAGCCCATAGCTGTGCACCATGCCGCCGCCACTTTCCAGACGCAGCACGACCTCATCCTGAGGCGTGGCCAGGCTCAGCAGTGCGGTGATTTCATGACGCAGGCCATCGGTCGCCGAGGCCTTGATGTCGCCATCGAAATCCAGCACGTAAACCCGGGACTTCTGCTGCGGCTTCTTCTTGGCCAGCTTGGCCGACTTGGCTTCCTCTTTGCTCAGGGCCTTGAGTTGATCCTTGTCCAGGATCGACTGCTCCAGGCGCTGACGCAGTGCCTTGTAGAAATCGTTGAGTTTGACCACCTGCAGTTGGCCGCCGCCACGACGGCCGCGGCTACGCACCGCAACCAGGGCGACCAGTACGACGATGAAAGCCACCACCAGCGTGACTGTCTTGGCCAGAAACCCCGCGTAATCAGCAAGAAACTCCACACACTTCCCCTATATCCAATCGATGGCCTCTCGCAGAGGCCTTGCGTTGCCCAAGCATACCGGCGCCACCTGGGCACGGCCAGACAGGTTCATGGCTTTCAGCGGATGCACGACACAGGAATTCAAACAAACGTATGAATTTTCGTTGACAGCCTCCGGCCACCCTCCTACCCTCGGCAAACATTCAAGATTCCCGGGTTACAGCGGACGTGGGCAGCATCTACCTGATTCGACATGGCCAGGCTTCGTTCGGTGCAGAGGATTACGACGTTCTATCGCCCTTGGGCGAGCAGCAGTCCAGCCTGCTTGGCAGCCACCTGGCGCAAGGCGGGCTACGCCTCGATCGGGCGATCAGCGGCAGCCTGTTGCGTCAGGCCCATACCGGCCGCCTGGTACTCGAACAACTGGAGCAGGCCCCTGCGCTGGAAACTGACCCGGCATTCAACGAGTTCGACGCCGAAGGCGTTATCCGCGCCCTGCTCCCGGCGCTGTTGCCCGAAGAACCGAAAGCCATCGAAATAATGCGTAATGCGGCGCACAACCGCGCCGAGTTTCAGCGTTTGTTCGTGCGTCTGCTGGAAACCTGGATAGGCGGCGATTACGACGTCCCGGGGCTGCAGAGCTGGCAGGCTTTTGTCGACCAGGTTGACGACGGCTTGCAGCGCCTGCTCGGCAGTGCAACATCCAGAGAGAAAGTCGCCGTATTCACCTCCGGCGGCACCATCACCGCGTTGCTGCACCTGCTGACCGGTATGCCGGTCGCCAGCGCCTTCGCAATGAACTGGCAAATCGTCAACACCTCGCTAAGCTGCCTGAAGTTTCAGGGCGAGCGGGTGACCCTGGCTTCGTTCAACAGCCTCGCCCATCTGCAGCTGTTGAATACACCGTCGCTCATCACCTATCGCTGAGCCTCGGTCAACGTACCCGTGAGGGTGCAGAACAACCCGAAAACAAAGGAAACCACCATGAGCGTCGCAGACATCGTCCAAACCATGCAGGCCAAGTTCAACCCCAGCGCCGCCGAAGGCCTGGATCTGGTCTTCCAGTTCAATATCGAAGATGCCGATAACCACTACCTGATCGTCAAGGACGGCACCTGCGACGTCAAACAGGGCGACAGCCCGGATGCCAGCGTCACCCTGATCATGGACAAGGAGACCTTCAAGGGCATCACCACCGGTGAAACCGACGGCATGCAAGCATTCATGGCTGGCAAGCTGCGCGCCGAAGGCGACATGATGCTGGCCCTCAAGCTGAGCGAACTGTTCCCGGTCTGAGACCAGCGTTCGACAGCCAAAACCGGAGTCTTGTGATTCCGGTTTTTTTTCGCCTGCCGGCGGCGTATCAGCGGCCTTGATCCGCTGCCAACAGCCATATAGATAAGCGGATGATGTGCTTGTGGCGCTGCCTTGGGCTGATTAGATTGGCCAGATCATCACCGCCAACGACAACTAAAAGGGATAGGGATGACACTCACCGACCGATCCAGCGCCATCCGCCAGGGCGAGGAACTCGACGCCACGGCCATCGATGCCTACCTCAAGGCTCATGTCGCCGGCCTGAGCGGCGAGCCGCAGATCAGCCAGTTTCCGGGCGGGGCCTCGAACCTCACCTACCTGCTGTGCTATGCCGATCAGGAGTTGGTGCTGCGTCGCCCGCCGTTTGGCAGCAAGGCGAAGTCCGCCCATGACATGGGCCGCGAATTCCGCATCCTCAACCAGTTGCGCGACGCCTTCCCCTATTGCCCGCAGGCCTTCGTGCACTGCACCGACCAGGCTGTCATCGGCGCAGAGTTCTACGTGATGGAGCGCGTCGAGGGCATCATCCTGCGTGCCGATCTGCCTGCCGAGCTGGGGTTCACGCCTGCGCAGACCACCTCGCTGTGCAAGAGCTTCATCGATCGCCTGGTGGAACTCCATCAGGTCGATTACGCCGCCTGCGGCCTGGCCGATCTTGGCAGGCCGGACGGCTATGTGGTGCGGCAGATCAGTGGCTGGAGCGAGCGCTACGATAACGCCCGCACACCCGACGCCCCGCTCTGGCGAGAGGTCAGGAACTGGCTGCAGGAGAAGATGCCGGCCGACCACCCGCAACCGGCAATCGTGCACAACGACTACCGCTTCGACAATGTGATCCTCGATCCGCAGGATCCCATGCGCATCATCGGCGTGCTCGACTGGGAGCTCACCACCCTGGGCGACCCGCTGATGGATCTGGGCAACACCCTGGCCTACTGGATCGAGGCGGATGATCCACCTGCCGTGCAGATGATGCGCCGCCAGCCGAGCAATGCCCCCGGCATGCTGACTCGCCAGGCCTTCGTCGACTACTACGCGCAACGCTCCGGCATCGAGATCGAGCGCTTCGACTTCTATTACATCTACGGCCTGTTCCGCCTCGCCGGAATCGTCCAGCAGATCTATTACCGCTACTACCACGGTCAGACCGCCGACAAGCGTTTCGCCTCCTTCGTGCAGATGAACGCATTGCTGGAACATATGGCCCTTGGGGTCATCGCTCGCTCGTCACTTTGACGTCACCCATTACGAGAGGCTCATATGTCCAAGACCCAGTTGTTCGACCTCGATGGCAAGATTGCCTTCGTATCCGGTGCCAGCCGCGGGATCGGTGAAGCGATCGCCCATCTGCTGGCCCAGCAAGGCGCCCAGGTGATCGTCGCCAGCCGCAAGCTGGACGACTGTCAGACGGTGGCGGATGCCATCATTGCCAAAGGTGGCAAGGCGGTGGCGATGGCTTGTCACATTGGCGAAATGGAGCAGATCCAGGCGGTATTCGCACAAATTCGCGAGCGCTTCGGCCGCCTCGACATTCTGGTCAACAACGCCGCCACCAACCCGCAGTTCTGCAACGTGTTGGATACCGATCTCGGCGCCTTCCAGAAGACCGTCGACGTGAATATCCGCGGCTATTACTTCATGTCCATCGAAGGCGGCAAGCTGATGAAGGAAGGTGGCGGCGGCAGCATCATCAACGTGGCGTCGATAAACGGCGTATCGCCGGGTGAGTTCCAGGGCATCTACTCGGTGACCAAGGCCGCAGTGATCAGCATGACCAAGGTGTTCGCCAAGGAGTGCGCGCAGTTTGGCATCCGTTGCAATGCCCTGCTCCCGGGCCTCACCGATACCCGCTTCGCCTCGGCGCTGACCAAGAACGAAGCGATCCTCAACTTCGCCCTGCAGCGCATTCCGCTCAAGCGCGTGGCCGACCCGAGCGAAATGGCCGGCGCGGTGCTCTACCTGGCCAGTGACGCGTCGAGTTACACCACCGGCGTGTCGCTGAATGTCGACGGTGGCTTCCTGTCCTGAAGCTGGATGCCTTACTGCCAGTCCTGCAGCGCTTGGTGGGCGGCCTGGTTCATCGGCTGGGCCAGCAACCCGGTAGGCGTCAGGCTGATGTTGAACACCGCCCCGTCGGCCATCGGTAGATAGGTCACGCGGCGGGCCTGGGCATCGAACATGAACAGGTCGTGCTGCCCCACACGCAGCCAGCGCCACAGGTCGACGCCATAAAGGCTTTGGGTCAGTTCCACCTGGGTGTAGCGAGCCTGGCTCTGTTGCTCGATGGCCAGGAAGCGGCTGTTGAGCTTCTCCAACCGATAGCCCGGCTCCAATCCAATCAAGGCGGCCAAGCCCTTCCATTGCAGCAGGCGCGCATCCAGTTGCCACAGGTCGCCTTCAAGGTTGACGCTGCGCTGGGCACCGCCCTCGGTGATATCGACCTGATAAACGTTACCCGCGCGATGGAAGCTCAGAGTCAGCAGCGGCTTGTCCGCCGGCCAGGGGTCGTAACGACTGAGGTCATAGGCCACCAGCCCGACCAGCACCGCGACAGCCAGAAAGATCAGGCCGCAGGTGCCGCGCAGCCAGGCCAGAAACCAACGCCCGCCAAACAGGATACGAACTGCGACGAAGACCACCAGCAGCGCCAGTAGGGCTGTTGCCCAGGCAAGACCGTTGTACTGCATGGAATCAATTCCTTGTGCGTGAAAATGTCGGCATTATGCGCAGCGCATTCGCATGCGAATAGCGCTGACACCGCACAATCGGATACAGGTCGCCTTTTATGTCCTTCCCGTTCGAAATGGCCGTCGATCCCACGACGTTGCTACTGCTCGCCCTGGTTGCCTTCATCGCCGGGTTTATCGACGCCATTGCCGGGGGTGGCGGGCTGCTGACCATTCCCGCCCTGCTCACCACCGGCATGCCGCCGCACCTGGTGCTGGGCACCAGCAAACTCTGCGCAACCTTTGGCTCGGGTACCGCGGGCTACGCCTTCTATAGGCGCAAGTTGTTCACCCCGGCCAAGTGGTACAACGCGATGATCGGCACAGCCATCGGCGCCATTGCCGGTGCCGTACTGGTGCACTGGATACCCGCGGAGTGGATCAACAAGATGCTGCCGGTGGTGGTATTCGCCTGCGGCATCTATCTGCTGTTCGGCAAGACGCCCAGCGCACCGCTGGATGCCGACCTGCCGATCGCCAAAAAACGCCAGTGGCCGCAGAGCCTGACCTTGGGTTTCTACGACGGCGTGGCTGGTCCCGGTACCGGCGCTTTCTGGACGGTCAGCACGCTACTGATGTATCCGCTCGATCTGGTGCGCGCCAGTGGCGTGGCACGCTCGATGAACTTCATCAGTAATGCCTGCGCACTGGTGGTGTTCATCGCGGCGGGTCAGGTGGCTTGGTTGGTGGGGCTGTGCATGGGCTTTTCGCTGATGGGCGGCGCCTTTCTCGGCGCGCGCACAGCGATTGGCGGCGGCTCGAAGTTCATCCGCCCGGTGTTCATTCTGGTGGTTCTGGGCCTGACTACGCGGCTAGTCTGGCAGCACTGGTTCGGCGCGGCCTAAGCGGCGCGCCACATACAGGTCGATCAGGTAACGAGCGATGGATCGGGACGCCGGCAATGGCGGTAGCTCATGTACCGAAAACCACTGCGCGTCTTCGATCTCCGCTTCCTGCCTGACGATCTCACCACCGGCATAATGGGCATGGAAGCCTAGCATCAGCGAGTGCGGAAACGGCCAGTTCTGGCTGCCTTGATACTCGATATCACAGACTTCCACGCCCACCTCTTCGCGCACTTCCCGCGCGACGCACTGCTCCACCGACTCGCCAGGCTCGACGAAACCGGCCAGGGTGCTGTACACGCCGATGACGAAGCGCGGTGAACGAGCCAGCAGCACCTCATCACCACGGGTGACCAACACGATCATGCTCGGCGACAAGCGTGGGTACTGGCGCAGGAGGCAGCGTGGGCAATGCATCGCACGCTCGCCTATTACAGGCTCCATGGCAGTGGCACAGCCGCCACAGAAGCGATTATCACTGGCCCAGGTGCCGATCTGCGCGGCGTAGCCAAGCATCTGGAACAGTTCGGCATCACCTTCGAGCATGACCTGACGCAGGCCCTGCCAGCTGCACCCCGGCAGCTCGGCCTTGTGCTCCAGCTCCAGCAGGTAGAGTGGATCGCCGCGAAAATGCCCGAGGCCATGCTCGGCGATTACCGGCAGACCCTGCTTCTTCAACCAGTCACGGGGAAACAGCAGGCCATTGGTATCGGCCAGAAAATGCTGTCGGTGGTGAGCCAGCACCCAGCCTCCAGGTTGCCCACAATCCAGCAGCTCGGGCAACCAGCTCGGGGTCATCAGGCCGCCACCTCTTGACCCAGGGCGCGCACGCTCTCCGCGGCCAGATCCAGCACGCTCGGCTGTGCCAAACCGTTATCGGCTTCCAGGTAATATTCAAGGCTGCTCAGCGCATCGGCGAGCACTTCCAGGCGCGCATCGGCTGGCATCTGCTCAGCATCGAGCATCTGTGTCTGGATGTAGTCCGCACAGGCGCCGACCAACGCCGCCGCACGTTCCTGGCCAAGAAACCACAAGCCGCCACGAACCGCCTGTAAGCTGAATGGCACGTTGGCCAGGTGCATGCGGTCACCAGACGCCTCGAGGTAGGCGGTGATCGCGCGTTTGGCCAGCGCCAAGCCCGCACGCGCTTCATCCAAGACGACGATCCGTGCTTCGAAAAGCTGATGCTGGGCGAAGGTACAAATCTCGGGTTCCGGGCGTGGCACGCTCACCCGCTCACCACGCTCGAGCGTTGCTACCATGCCTTCGACATAGAGCACGACGTCAGCCAGAACGACTAATTGTTCTGGCTCTGCTGGGGCGCCCTCACACCAGCCATTAACCGTCGGCAATTGGTTTGACAGTGAATTGCCCGCAGAACTGAGACCGACCATGGCCAGCGTCTTGCTCAGTTTGCCCAGCAATGCATGCAGGTTGGTCAAACCCTCCTCCTGCAAAGTGCCGCGTTCGATCAGATCGAGCAAATCCTTGACGCTGGCCAGCTCTTCACGAATGGCCGAGCTGAGCGAACGCATCACCGCCTGTCCGGGCCCGGAGAGTCGCTGATACTCCTCTTCCAGCAGGTGATCGGTGAACGGCAACGGCGTGATGCCAAACAACTCGCGCACCTCACCTGCCAGCGCACCTCGACCACCGGACAGCGCGACCAGATACAGCAATTCCTTGAGCAGGCTGCGCGGCGGTTCGTAGGCACCGTTGACGAGCATCTGTCGTAATTCGCGGTCGATCCGCGAGAACAGCTGCTTGCGCGATTTGCGCGGCAACAGCTGGCCATCGTTCTGCGCTTCGAGGGCTGCCGCACTCAACCAACACAGGCGACCGCGCGGCTCGTTGGCGAACAACCCGTCCAAGCGGCTCATCGCACGCCCCATCAACTTCATGCTGGCGGCAGGATTTTGCTCGCGGATGAAACCGAGCAAACCCACCTGGTACATCTGTCGTAAACGGCGGCCTTCGCTTTCCTTGGCGGCGGCATCCAAGGCCGGTGGCACCATGCGCGGCCGGGCCTGGTCGAGGCGTACGCTGAAGAAAAAGCTTTCCGGTAGTGGTGGCTGCTTGCAGGCCTGGCGCAGATCATTGATCGCCGGCAGCAGCAGTTCGGGCATTTCCTGACGATGCGCGTCCAGGCCTTCGAGATATCGACGCAGTACATGCAGGGCATTGCTCAGCGCCGCCAACTGGGCGTCGCGTTCGGAGCCCACACCGGCGGGAATGTCAGTCGCCTGGTCGAGCACTTCCTGGGCGAGCAGCTCGGCACCGGTGAGTTCGATCAGATTGAGCGTACCGCGCACCTGTTGCAGATTGTCCACGGCCTGCTGCAGCAAGCTGCCGTTATTGCGCTCGACGATGAACTGTTCGAGGCTCGCTTCGGCCTCTTCGATCGTGGCGAACAGTTCGTTGCGAACCAGCCCCAGTGACGATGCTCCAGAAACCATTCGCTATTGTGCCCCCTGCACAGGTATATGAAGCCGCATCAGTCGGCGAACTCCGGGTGCTGCTTGCTCATATGGGCCGCCATGGCCACGCGAAGATCAGCAGACTGCAACATGGCGGCATTCCACGTGGCGACGTATTCGAGTCCGTCGTCGACGCGATGATCGCGCATATAGCGAATCATTTCCTTGGTACCGCTCACGGCAATCGGCGATTTTGCAGCGATCACCCGTGCAATGTCCATGACCCCCGCAAGTAGCGTGTCGGCATCGCTGAACACTCGGTTGACCAGCCCGATTTCCCGCGCCTCGGCGGCGCCGACCGTACGCCCGGTGTAGGCCAGTTCACGGAGCATGCCGTCACCAATGATTCGCGGCAGCCGCTGCAGAGTGCCGACATCGGCGGCCATGCCAATATCGATTTCCTTGATGGCGAACTGGGCATCCTCGGCGCAGTAGCGCATGTCGCACGCCGACACCAGGTCGATCGCGCCACCCAGGCAATAACCCTGAATGGCTGCCAGCACCGGCTTGCTGCATTCATCGACGGCGTTGAACGAGGCCTGCAGCTCGAGAATCTTGCGCCGCAGCGTACGAGCATTGCGACCTGCATCCTTCCCCAACTGAGTGCCGAGCTGCGCCAGCAGGCTGAGGTCGATGCCCGAGGAAAAGTGCTTGCCTGCACCGGACAACACCACAGCGCGCACCTCATCGGTCTCGTCGATCCAGCGGAAGATCTCGATGATTTCCGTCCAGAAGGCGGCATTCATGGCGTTGATCTTGTCAGGACGATTGATCACCACATGGGCGACCTTGTCCAACAGCTCGACACGAAAGGCCTGATACTCGGTCATGGCAGTCATCCTCGGCAGACGGCGCTGGGCGCTCGGTACGTTCAGTATCTAAAAGCGGCTTGTAAGCCCCGCGACGGCAGCTGCTTGAGAACCGCGCAACTATAGCAAGCGGCGCCTGAAAGTCGATCACGCCCGGTGTGACGTACAGCACGCCTCGCCCAAGCCGATGTTCCTGCATGACGCCTGTAACGCGGTTATGCCTCGATGATGCAATCGACCGTGTAATAACTGCCCTGCTCGCCCTGGTGACGTTGCAACCCGTGCACGTCGGCATCGAAGCCAGGAAAACGCTGCTCGAAAGCCCTGGCGAAGCGCAGATAGTCAATGATCGAGCGGGTTTCCGCGGTGAACCGCTCGCCCGGCATGATCAGCGGAATACCCGGCGGGTAAGGCACCAGCATCACCGCAGCGATGCGCCCTTCGACGTCATCGACCAGCACCTCCTCCACCTCGCCACGTACCAGCTGGTTATAGGCATCGGCCGGTTTCAAGGCAATTTCAGGCAGCACGGTGTACATGCGCTTGAGGGATTTTGCGGTGGCGTTTTCGCGGTAGCAATCGTGCAGCGCATCGCACAGATCGCGCAGCCCCATGCCCTGATAACGGCTGGCGCCTTCACGGGCCACCGAAGGCAGTACTGAGGCCAGTGGCAGATTGGCGTCATAGCTGCGCTTGAACTCCAGCAGCTCGGTCAAGAGCGTGCTCCACTTGCCCTTGGTGATGCCCATGGAGAACAGCACCAGGAACGAGTACAGGCCGGTCTTCTCGACCACCAGGCCACGTTCCCAGAGGAATTTGCTGACCACCGCCGCAGGAATACCGCGCTCATCGAGACGACCGCCTGCGGTCAGCCCAGGCATGACCAGGGTCACCTTGATCGGATCGAGCAGCACGTAATCCTCGGCCACATCGCCGAAGCCGTGCCAGTCGGCATCGGGCTGCAGCAGCCAGTCCGGCGTCGATACGTCGTCGGCGCCTTCGGTCTGCGGTGGCTGCCAGATGCTGAACCACCAGTCCTCACTGCTCAGGCTCTGACCGAGGTTGGCCAGGGCACGGCGGAAGCTCAACGCTTCGTCGAACGTTTCCTGGATCAGCGAGCGCCCGGCCGGCCCTTCCATCATCGCCGAAGCGACGTCCAGCGAGGCGATGATGCCGTACTGCGGCGAGGTGGAGATGTGCATCATGAACGCTTCGTTAAAGCGGTCGCGGTCGAGCTTGCGCACGCCTCCGTCCTGGACGTGAATCATCGACGCCTGGCTGAAGGCAGCCAGCAGCTTGTGGGTCGAATGGGTGGTGAACACCATCGGCCCACCCGCCTCACGCGTGGTGCCCATGCCGTAGCGGCCGGCGTAGAACTCGTGGAAGGCGGCGTAGGCATACCAGGCTTCGTCGAAGTGCAGGACTTCCACCGAATCGCCCAAGGTACGCTTGATCAGCTCGGCGTTGTAGCACAGGCCGTCGTAGGTCGAGTTGGTGACCACCACCAGCTTGACCTTCGGCTCACGGCCGCGGGCCAGCGGGCTGGCATCGATCTTGGCCTGGATCGACTCGCGGGAGAACTCGCTCAGCGGAATCGGCCCGATGATGCCCAGCTCGTTGCGCTCCGGCGATAGGTACAGCGGAATCGCCCCGGTCATGATGATCGCGTGGAGGATCGACTTGTGGCAGTTGCGATCGACCAAAACCAGGTCATCGCGGCCAACCATCGAATGCCAGACGATCTTGTTGGCGGTCGAGGTGCCGTTGATCACGAAGTAGGTGTGGTCGGCGCCGAAGTTGCGCGCGGCCCGCTCTTCGGCGGCGGCCAGGGGGCCGGTGTGGTCGAGCAGCGAGCCCAGTTCGGGCACCGATACCGAAAGATCGGAGCGCAGGGTGTTCTCGCCGAAGAACTGGTGGAAGGCCTGCCCGACCGGGCTCTTGCGATAGGCCACGCCGCCGCCGTGGCCCGGCGTGTGCCAGGAATAATTGGACTGCGAGGTGTGCTGCACCAGCGCTTTGAAGAACGGCGGCAGCAGGCCATCGAGGTAATTGCGGGCAGCGCGCGCCACCTGGCGAGCCAGAAACGGCACGGTGTCTTCGAACAGATAGAGAATACCGCGCAATTGGTTGAGATCGGCCATGGCTTCGGCCGGCGCATTTTCGATGGTGACCTGCTCGCCCAGGGCAAAGATCGGCAACTGCGGCGCACGCCGACGGGCGATGCGGATCAGCGCGACCATGTCCTGCAGCAAATGGCGGTTTTCCCCGGCGCCCTCGGCGGCGACCAGAATGCAGGCCAGGCCATGATGGGTCGACGCGACGATATGCCCTTCCGCCGAACTAGCGGTGGAGAGGATGGTGAAACCGTCCTGCTCCAGTTCCTGGGCGATGGCCCGTACCCGCTCGCCGGCCACGGTATCGGCCTTGATATCACGATGAACGATGAGTACGGGGAACTTGAGGTCTTTGTACATCAGCTACACCTGAGGTCACACGGGATTGGCCCGCTGTGCCCTCAGGGTAGAGGGTCGCCGGAGAGGACGGAACCCCTCGCAGGCGGTGCTATACGAAAAGGTCGCAATTCGCCGCTCAGGAGGCGGATGTACCCTGCTCCAGCTGCGCCCATAGCGCCGGTGCGCCGGCGGACTTCTCGATAGCGGCCAGTCGTGCAACGTGTGCGGCAACGTCGTCGGCACTGGCAGCGATCACGGCGCCACGCGCGCGATCAGCCGGCAGACGGCGGATCGGCGTCGGTTGCTGGCGGCCGTTACCGTCGCCCTCCGAACCATCGCCGGCCAGGGACAGATTGGTCTGCCCACCGGTCATCGCCAGGTAGACGTCGGCCAGAATCTCCGAGTCGAGCAAGGCGCCGTGCAGTTCGCGGCCGGAGTTGTCGACGCCGTAGCGTTTGCACAGCGCATCGAGGCTGTTGCGCTGGCCCGGATGGCGCTCGCGGGCCATTTGCAGGCTGTCGAGCACGTCGCAGTAGGAAGCCAGATCGGCGCGCTCGTGCTGACCGATCAGATTGAACTCGTTGTTGAGGAAGCCCACGTCGAACGGCGCGTTGTGGATGATCAGCTGCGCGCCCTTGATGAACTCGTAGAACTCGTCGGCGACTTCCTTGAAGCGCGGCTTGTCCTTGAGGTCTTCGCTGGTAATACCGTGAACGGCGATGGCGCCTTCGTCGATCTCACGATCGGGCTGCAGGTACACGTGGAAATGGCGCCCGGTCAGGCGACGGCCCTCAACCTCGACGCAGCCGATCTCGATGACCCGGTGGCCATCGCCTACCGGCATACCGGTAGTTTCAGTATCCAGTACGACTCTACGCACGCTTCATGCTCCTGATGTCTTCGACGCCGCGGTTGGCCAGTTGGTCAGCACGCTCGTTGCCCGGATGGCCGATGTGGCCGCGCACCCACTGCCAGGTCACGTTGTGGCGGTTGACCTGCTCGTCCAGCTGCTGCCACAGGTCGGCGTTCTTCACCGGTTCTTTCGCGGCGGTTTTCCAGCCACGCTTCTTCCAGTTGGGCATCCATTCCTGAATACCCTTCATGACGTACTGCGAGTCGGTGACCAGACGCACGTCACAGGGACGCTTCAGCTCGGCGAGGCCGCGGATCGCGCCCATCAACTCCATGCGGTTGTTGGTGGTCGCTAGTTCACCGCCCCACAACTCCTTCTCCACACCCTGGAACACCAGCAATGCGCCCCAGCCACCGACGCCAGGATTGCCCTTGCAGGCACCGTCGGTGTAAAGCTCAACTTGTTCGGACATTCAGCGCCTTTCTATCTATGGTCTGATTCGAGATTTCAGCAGTGGCTCAGGGCGCATCGCTTTCGCGACGGCTGACCTTGGCAACCGGCATGGGCACCAGCTTGCCCATCGGCTCGCGACGGGACTGGCGCAGGGGGCGCAGGCCGACCACCAGCTTGCGCGCTACCAATACGTAAAAACCGCCACCCGGCGACTGCCAGGCACCGCCCCAGCGTTCCAGCGGGGCCAACCGAGCCTGCCAGGCAGCGGAAGCAAGCGGCGGACGATAACATCCGAAGCGCCGTTTCTCCAGCGCGAAGCCGAGCAGGTTGAGCCAGTCGGCAAGGCGCCCGGGAGCGATGCAGCGGGCGTCGTGGAGAACGTCATGAGCGAACAGATGACGTGCGCCCCAGGCACTCAGCGGGTTGATGCCGACCACCAGCAAGTGACCACCCGCACGCACGCTGCGCGCAGCCTCGCGCAACAGACCATGAGGCGACTGGCAGAAGTCCAGACCATGCTGCAGCACCACCACGTCGGCGGCCTGCTCGACCAGCGGCCAGGACTGCTCTTCACAGACGATCTCGACCCCCGCGAACGGCGCGCCAAGGCGCACGCTGCGCTGGATCTGCTGGGTCTCGATGGAGGTTTCGGCGCATGGGCCGTAATGCACCAGGTAACCGCCGAAGAAACGTGCCAGTTCTTCATCCAGCAAGCGCTGCTCCTGCTCCAGCAGCAGACGCCCCAAGGGGGTGGTGAACCACTCTCGGGCAGCACCAATCAGCTGAAGCCAATCGGCATCAGCTTGGGCAAAGGGATTGTCGCTCATGGACGCTTGTTCATAGGGATTACCTGCATAGCCATCTTCAACAATGACACCTAAGATGCACCTTTGTCCCCAACTTGGCGACCACCTGATGATCAAGATCGAAGCCCTGAGTGCATTCTCGGACAATTACATCTGGCTGTTGCAGGATGAACGGGACAAGCGCGTCGCTGTGGTCGACCCCGGTGATGCGGCGCCCGTGCAGGCCTGGTTGCAGGCGCATCCAGGCTGGACGCTGAGCGATATCCTGATCACCCACCATCACCCGGACCACGTAGGCGGCGTCGAGCAATTGCGCCGTGACAGTGGTGCGCGCGTCTATGGCCCGGCCAAGGAAAACATCCCCGCCCGCGATCAGGCGCTGGTCGATGGTGAGCATATAGAAGTGCTCGGCCTGACCCTGCAGGTGATTGAGGTGCCCGGCCACACCCTGGGCCACATTGCCTTCTATCAAGGCGACCATCACTGGCTGTTCAGTGGCGACACCCTGTTCGCCGCGGGTTGCGGCCGGCTGTTCGAAGGTACCCCCGTGCAGATGCACCATTCGCTGCAGCGCCTTGTCGCGTTGCCGGATGACACCCTGATCTACTGCGCCCACGAATACACCCTGAGCAACCTGCGCTTCGCCCACGCAGTGGAACCCGGCAACCCGGCCGTGACCGAACGCCTGCAACAGGTCAGCGAATGGCGTGATCAGGGCCGTATTAGCTTGCCCTCCGTGCTGGAACTGGAGCGCGCGACCAACCCCTTTCTGCGCGGCGCTGAAACATCGGTTAAAGAAATGATCGCCAGCCGCGAGGGTCGCTCGATCGACAGCGAGGCCGAGGTTTTCGCGGCATTACGTGCCTGGAAAGATCACTTCTGAAACACGACTGGGCCGCAAAAACTCTGGTCAAAACTTGACCACCCCTGGATCGGTTTCTAGAATCCTCCAACTTTCGATCCAGGATACCCCCACTAACCAATGCCTTATCAGCCCTGTAACTCACTGAATTCAAAGGCATTGTCCTTGCGTTATCCGGCGCTTGCAGTGGCCATTTTTGCCATTCTCAGCGGCTGTCAAAGCCTGGATCAACAGACCATTGACTCAGCCCCTGCGGTCGATCTGAGCGGCAGGACGCCGCACGAGCCTCTGTGGATCAATGGGCCGGCTCAGGCTGAGCAACCCAAGGACATCTGGGAACGGGTGCGAGCGGGTTATCAGTTGCAGGACAACATCGGCGTCAACCCGCGTATCGAACAGCAGCGCCTGTGGTTCGCCAGCAACCCGTCTTTCGTCGAGAAGTCCGGCGAGCGCAGCAACCCGTACATTCACTACATCGTCGAGCGTCTGCAAGAACGCAACATGCCGATGGAGTTGGCACTGCTGCCGATGATCGAAAGTGCCTACAACCCATTTGCCTACTCTCCAGCCGATGCAGTTGGCCTGTGGCAGTTCATCCCGTCTACTGGGCGCAACTTCAACCTGCGCCAGACCAGTTGGTACGACGGCCGTCGCGACGTCACAGCGTCCACCCAGGCCGCCATGAATTACCTGGCTCGTCTGCACGAGATGTTCAACGGTGACTGGCTGCTGGCCCTGGCTGCCTACAACGCCGGTGAAGGTCGAGTCAGCCGGGCCATCGAGCGTAACCAGAAGCTCGGTCTGCCGACCGACTACTGGAACCTCTCGCTGCCCCAGGAAACTCAGAATTACGTGCCCAAGCTGCTCGCCCTTTCCCAGGTGATCATGGCGCCCAATGCTTACGGCGTGAGCCTGAGCCCAATCGCCAATGAGCCCTACTTCGAGGAAGTTGAGCTCAAGCAGCGCATGGATCTTTCCCGTGTCGCCGCCCTCGCCGAAGTCGATGAAGACGAGCTGTATCTGCTCAATCCGGCCTTCAAGAAGCGCATCACCGTCGACGGCCCGCAGCATCTGCTGGTACCGACGCAGAAGGTCGAGCTGCTGACTGCCAACCTGTCGACCCTCAAGCCAGAGGATCTGCAGAACTGGCAGGAGTATGTGGTGCGCCCAGGTGACAACCTGCACGGCATAGCCAACCGCTACGAGCTGAGCGTTGCCAGTATCAAGGAGCTCAACCAGATCGCCGGCAATACCCTCCGCGTCGGCCAGCACCTCAATCTGCCAACCACCGCGCAACCAGCACCGGACTCGACACCGCAACGCACTGCCAACACCGCCATCGCCTCGCGCAGCTACCAGGTACGCAACGGTGACAACCTGTGGCAGATCGCCAAAGCCCACAACGTCGCGGTGACCGACATCCAGCGCTGGAATACGCTCAAGGGCAATTCCCTGCGTGTCGGCCAGAATCTGAAGCTGCAGGGCACGGCGGGCACTCAGGCAGTCGCCAGCCTGGAACGCGATGACGTGACCTACTACAAGGTGCGCAAGGGTGACTCGCTGCACCTGATCGCCAAGCGTTTCAATGTGCAGATGAAAAACCTGCAGAGCTGGAATCCGAGAACCGGCAAGGCGCTCAAACCGGGCCAAGTACTGACCCTGCGCCTGCCTAACTGAAGTTCATTGCGACACACTTGATGCACACCGCCGGGGCCGGCCTTTTTCCTGTACAGACAAGCTGTTACTGTACGAAGACCTCTGCCGCCCCGGATCGGATACTGCACTTGAGACGCCCTCTCCTCTCGCTGATTTTCGGCCTGGCCACCAGCTTCCCGGCCCTGGCAACGCTCAGCGAAAGCCATGGCTATGCGCAGTTCGGCGCACTCAAGTATCCAGCCAGTTTTACCCACTTCGACTGGGTAAACCCCGAAGCGCCCAAGGGCGGAACACTGAGGATCATGGCTGCTGGCAGCTTCGACACCCTCAACCCCTACACCTTCAAAGGCACCAGTCCGGTCGCCACGGCCAACTTTCTGCAATATGGCGTGACCGAGCTGAACGAGCCGCTGATGGTCGGCACCGGGATGTACGACCCTTCAGGTGACGAACCCGCCTCCAGTTACGGGCTGATCGCCCAATCGGTGGAGTACAGCGAAGATCGCAGCTGGGTGGTATTCAATCTGCGCCCGGAAGCGCGCTTTCACGATGGCAAACCGATCACTGCCTACGACGTGGCCTTTTCGTACCGCCTGCTGCTCAAGGAAGGTCACCCGCAGTACCGTACCAATCTGCAGGAAGTGAAGCGCGTCGATATCCTCAATCGCCATCGCGTACGCTTCGTACTCAAGCGCTCGAACAACCCGCTGCTGATCCTGCGCCTGGGCGAGCTGCCGGTACTGCCGCAACATTACTGGAAGGATCGCGACTTCAAGGCGACCACCTTCGAGCCACCGCTGGGTAGCGGCCCCTACCGAATCACTGGGGTCAATCCCGGACGCAGCCTGAGCTTCGAGCGGGTCGAGGACTGGTGGGGGGCCTCGCTGCCGGTCAACCGCGGCAAATACAACTTCGATCGCGTCGAAGTGGACTTCTACCGCGATAGCCATGTCGCCTTCGAAGCCTTCAAGGCCGGTGAATTCGACCTCTACATCGAGCAGCAGGCGAAGAACTGGGCTAACAACTATCGCTTTCCGGCGGTCACCCGTGGCGATGTGGTACGTGCGGAAATCCCTCACCAGATCCCCACCCAGACCCAGGCGCTGTTCATGAACACGCGGCGCGGCACCTTCGACGACGTGCGCGTGCGCGAAGCGCTGGGTCTGATGTTTGATTTCGAGTGGACCAACCGCACTCTGTTCAATGGTTCCTACACCCGCGCCGCGAGCTATTACCCCAACAGTGAGTTCTCCGCCAAAGGGAAGCCAGAGGGTGCGGAGTGGCTGCTGCTGTCGCCCTTTCGTGCCCAACTGCCACCAGAGCTGTTCACCGAGCCGTTTCAGATGCCGGTCACCGACGGCCGTGGCATCCCTCGGGAAACCTTGCGCCGCGCCCTCGGTCTATTGGCCGACGCTGGCTGGAAACCCTCAGGCCAGCGCCTGATGAACGACAAGGGCCAGGCGCTGCGCTTCGAGATCCTGCTGGTCAATCCCAATCTCGAGCGCATCCTCCAGCCCTTCACTGAAAACCTCGCGAACATCGGCATCCAGGCCACTCTGAGAACGGTGGATCGCGCCCAGTACAAGCAACGTCTGGATCAGTTCGAATTCGACATGATATTGCTGACACTGCCGCAAACCCTCAGCCCGGGCCTGGAGCAGTCACTGTACTTTCACTCCAGCCAGGCCAGCGTCAAAGGCGGGAAGAATTACGCAGGCATCAACGACCCGGTGGTCGACGCCCTGCTCGAAAAACTACTCTCTGCCCGTAGCCGCGACGAACAGATGGCCGCTACCCGCGCCCTGGATCGCGTGATGCTCTGGCAGTACTACACCATTCCAAACTGGTACATCGACTATCACCGCCTGGCGTACCGCAACCGCTTTGCATTCGTCACCACGCCGCCCTACACGCTGGGGCTGCGCACATGGTGGCTGAAACCCACGGAGACCGCCCGATGACGCGTCCACTGCGCTCATTCCTGATGCATGGCAGCGCCCTGTTGCTGCTTGGCCTTGCCAGCCTGTCCCAGGCTGCGCCACAACACGCGCTGACGCTTTACGGCGAGCCGCCGAAGTACCCGGCCAGCTTCAAACATTTCGACTACGTCAATCCCGATGCGCCCAAGGGCGGCATCCTGCGTCTGCCTGGCCTCAACGGCTTCGATAGCTTCAACCCGTTCATTCCCAAGGGCAACGCGGCGGATCGCCTGGGTCTGATCTATGACACCCTGACCTACCATTCTCCAGATGAGCCTTTCACCGAGTACGGGCTGCTGGCCGAAAAAGTGGAAAAGGCTGCAGATGACAGCTACGTGCGCTTCTTCCTCAACCCCAAGGCACGTTTCAACGATGGCGAGCCGGTCACCGCCGAGGATGTGATCTTTACCTTCAACACCCTTCTCGAGCATGGCGATCCGATGTACCGCCACTACTACGCCGATGTCGCTGATGTCATTGCCGAAAACCCGCGCACCGTGCGCTTCAATTTCAAACATGCCGGAAACCGCGAGCTGCCGCTGATTCTTGGCCAACTGCAAGTCCTGCCTAAACACTGGTGGACTGGCCGCGACTTCTCCCGTGGCAGCCTGGAAATTCCTCTGGGCAGCGGCCCCTACCGAATCGCCGAATTTTCACCGAACAGCTCGATCCGCTTCGAGCGGGTCAAGGACTGGTGGGCCAAGGATCTGCCCGTGGCCCGCGGCCAATACAACTTCGACGAAATTCGTATTGAGTACTTCCGCGACATGGCCGTCGCCCTGGAAGCCTTCAAAGCAGGCCAATTCGACGTTAACCTCGAATACTCGGCAAAAGATTGGGCCACCGGCTACAACTCACCGGCGCTGCGCGCCGGGCGCTTCGTGCAGGAAGCCTTCCCCAACCGTAATCCGGCCGGCATGCAGGGCTTCGTCTTCAACACCCGCAAGCCCCTGTTCCAGGATGCACGCGTGCGTGAGGCGATCGCCCTGCTGTTCGATTTCGAGTGGGCCAACAAGCAGCTGTTCTACGGCGCCTACAAGCGTACGCATAGCTACTTCGAGAACTCGGAAATGGCGGCTAACGGCCTGCCCAGCGAAGCAGAACTGAAGCTGTTGGAGCCGTTACGTGGGCAGATCCCTGAACAGGTGTTCACCGAAGCCTTCAAAAACCCAGTCAGCGATGGCACCGGCATCATCCGCGACCAGGCCCGCCGCGCCTATCAGCTACTCACTGAAGCCGGTTACCGTATCGAGAACGACAAGATGGTCGATGCCAATGGCAACCAGCTTGCGTTCGAATTCATCAACCACCAGGCCAACCTGGAGCGCGTGATTCTGCCGTTCAAGCGCAACCTGGCGGAACTGGGTATCGACCTGCAGATTCGTCGGGTCGACGTCTCCCAGTACATCAACCGCCTGCGTTCGCGGGACTTCGACATGACCTCGGCGATCTGGCCGCAGTCCAGCTCGCCGGGCAATGAGCAGCGCGAGTTCTGGCACTCCAGTAGCGCCGACAATCCAGGCAGCCGCAACCTGATCGGCCTGCGCGACCCAGCCATCGACCAATTGGTCGATGGCTTGATCCGTGCGGACTCGCGCCAATCGCTGATCACTCATACAAGAGCGCTGGATCGCGTACTGCTATGGGGCAACTACGTGGTGCCGAACTATTTCGTCGACGCCTACCGCGTGGCCTACTGGAAGCGCTTCGGGCACCCGGAGAAATCGCCACTGTACGATTACGGTCTGATGACCTGGTGGCAGGAAAAGCCGGTCGGCGAAGTGGTCACTCCTGAAGAAACGCCCACCACCGAGCAGGAAGAACGCTAAATGCTGTCCTATATCCTGCGGCGCTTGCTGCTGATCATCCCGACCCTGTTCGGCATTTTGGTGATCAACTTCGTGATCATTCAAGCCGCACCTGGCGGACCAGTCGAGCAGATGATTGCCAAGCTCGAAGGCTTCGATGCCGCCTCCGGTGGCGCCACGGGGCGTATATCCGGTGGTGGTGGCGGTGAGGTAGCAACCGCGGGCTCCAACTACCGCGGCGCCCAGGGCCTCGATCCTGAACTGATCGCCGAGATCGAGAAGATGTACGGCTTCGACAAGTCGGCGCCCGAACGCTTTTGGATCATGCTCAAGAGCTATGCCCAACTGGATTTCGGTGAGAGTTTCTTTCGTGACGCCAAGGTCATCGATTTGATCCTGGAGAAAATGCCCGTGTCCATTTCCCTCGGGTTATGGAGCACGTTGATCATGTACCTAGTTTCCATTCCACTGGGTATCGCCAAGGCGACACGCCATGGCAGCGTTTTCGATGTATGGACCAGCTCGGCGATCATCATTGGTTACGCGATTCCGGCGTTCCTGTTCGCCATTCTGCTGATCGTGTTATTCGCTGGTGGCAGCTATTACGACTGGTTCCCGCTGCGCGGGCTGACCTCGAGCAACTTCGACGAACTGAGCTTCAGCGGTAAGCTGCTCGACTACTTTTGGCACTTGGCACTCCCCGTCACCGCACTGGTGATTGGCAACTTCGCCACCCTCACCCTGCTGACAAAGAACAGCTTCCTCGATGAAATCAACAAGCAGTACGTGACCACCGCCCGGGCCAAGGGCCTAAGCAACACCCGTGTGCTTTATGGCCACGTCTTTCGCAATGCCATGCTACTGATCATCGCTGGTTTTCCGGCAGCCTTCATCGGCCTGTTCTTCACCGGCTCGCTGCTGATCGAGGTGATCTTCTCCCTCGACGGTCTTGGCCTGCTGAGCTTCGAGGCGGCGATCAACCGCGACTACCCGGTGGTCTTTGGCACCCTGTTCATCTTCACCTTGTTGGGACTGGTTGTGAAACTCATCGGCGACATTACCTATACCCTCGTCGATCCACGCATCGACTTCGAAAGCAGGGAGGGCTGACATGGCACTTTCCCCGCTCAATCAACGCCGCTTCGAGCTGTTCAAGGCCCACAAGCGTGGCTGGTGGTCGCTGTGGATTTTCCTTGCCCTGTTCTTCGTGACCCTGGGGGCCGAGCTGATCGCCAACGACAAGCCCCTGGTCGTCAGTTACGACGGCGAGCTCTACTTCCCGGTGCTCAAGCGCTACCCGGAAACCACCTTCGGCGGTGAATTCCCCCTGCAGGCGAACTACAAGAGCCCTTATATCCAGGAGCTGATCGAGCAGAAGAATGGCTGGATGGTCTGGCCACCGATTCCCTTCAGTTATTCCAGTATCAACTACGATCTCAAGGTGCCGGCCCCCGCTCCGCCCTCGGCGGACAACTGGCTGGGCACCGATGACCAAGGCCGCGACGTGCTTGCCCGGGTGATCTACGGGTTCCGTATTTCGGTGCTTTTCGCTCTCTCGCTAACCTTGGCAAGCTCGGTGATCGGCGTCGCGGCAGGTGCCTTGCAAGGCTTTTACGGTGGCTGGGTGGATCTGACTGGGCAGCGCATCCTGGAAATCTGGTCAGGTCTGCCGGTGCTGTACCTGCTGATCATCCTGGCCAGCTTCGTGCAACCGAACTTCTGGTGGCTACTCGGCCTGATGCTGCTTTTTTCCTGGATGAGTTTGGTGGATGTGGTGCGTGCCGAGTTCTTGCGTGGCCGTAACCTGGAATACGTGCGTGCCGCCCGCGCACTGGGCATGCGTAACGGTTCGATCATGTTCCGGCATATCCTGCCGAACGCCATGGTCTCGACCATGACCTTCCTGCCGTTCATCCTCACTGGTGCTATCGGCACTCTTACCGCCCTGGATTTCCTCGGCTTCGGCCTTCCAGCCGGCTCACCGTCACTTGGCGAGCTGGTGGCGCAGGGTAAATCCAATCTGCAGGCGCCGTGGCTAGGGATGAGCGCCTTCGCTGTGCTGGCCATCATGCTCAGCCTGCTGGTATTCATCGGCGAGGCCGCCCGCGATGCCTTCGACCCGAGGAAATAAGATGACCGATCCCGAAAACCTCGTTGAAGTGCGCGATCTGTCCGTGGCATTCGTCAATGGCGACAACCATCGGCAGGTGGTCAACAACATCAGCTTCGACATTCGCCGGGGCGAAACCCTGGCACTGGTCGGTGAAAGCGGGTCAGGAAAGTCAGTCACCGCCCACTCGATCCTGCGCCTGCTGCCCTACCCGCAGGCGCAGCACCCCAGTGGCAGCATTCACTACGCCGATCAGGATTTGCTCAAACTCAGCGAGAAAAAGTTGCGCGGCATCCGTGGCAACCGCATCGCCATGGTGTTTCAGGAGCCGATGACCTCGCTGAACCCCTTGCACAGCATCGAGAAGCAGATCAACGAAGTACTCGCCCTGCACAAGGGCCTGAGTGGCAAGGCGGCTACACGGCGCACTCTGGAGCTGCTGGAGCTGGTCGGCATACCTGAGCCGCAGAAGCGCCTCAAGGCCCTGCCCCATGAGCTTTCCGGCGGGCAGCGTCAGCGCGTGATGATCGCCATGGCCCTGGCCAACGAGCCAGAACTGCTGATCGCCGACGAGCCGACCACCGCCCTCGACGTTACCGTGCAATTGAAGATTCTCGAATTGCTCAAGGAGCTGCAGGCGCGCCTGGGCATGGCCATGCTGATCATCAGCCATGACCTCAACCTGGTGCGGCGTATCGCTCACCGCGTCTGCGTGATGCAGAACGGCGAACTGGTCGAGCAGGCTGAGTGCGAGGCGCTGTTCACCAGCCCGCAACACCCCTATACCCGCGAGTTGCTGGCCGCCGAACCGGATGGCAACCCGGTTGCGACGCAAGCTGCCGACACCATGCTCGAGGTCGATGACCTGCGTGTCTGGTTCCCGATCAAGAAAGGCCTGCTGCGCCGCACCGTCGATCATGTAAAGGCGGTAGACGGCATCAATTTCAGCCTGCAGCGCGGCCAAACCCTGGGCATCGTCGGTGAGAGCGGCTCGGGTAAATCCACCCTCGGGCTGGCCATTCTGCGCCTGATCGGTAGCCAGGGTGGCATTCGCTTCGACAAGCAGTCTTTGGATGGCCTGTCGCAAAACCTGGTGCGCCCTTTCAGGCGCCAGATGCAGGTAGTATTTCAGGATCCCTTCGGCAGCCTCAGCCCGCGCATGACCGTGGGTATGATTGTCGGCGAAGGCTTGCGCATCCATGGCATCGGCAGTGGCGCTGAGCAAGAGCAGGCCATCACTGAAGCGCTTCTGGAGGTCGGCCTGGATCCTGAAAGCCGCCATCGCTATCCCCATGAGTTCTCCGGCGGTCAGCGGCAGCGTATTGCCATCGCTCGCGCACTGGTGCTCAAACCGGCCCTGATCCTGCTGGATGAACCGACCTCGGCACTCGATCGCACCGTACAGCGTCAGGTGGTTGAACTACTGCGCTCGCTGCAAACCAAGTACAACCTGACTTACCTGTTCATCAGCCATGATCTGGCAGTGGTACGGGCGCTCAGCCATCAGTTGATGGTGGTCAAGCAGGGCCAGGTGGTTGAACAAGGTGACGCCGAGGCGATCTTCCGGGCGCCGCAGCACGCCTACACCCAGCAATTGCTGGAAGCAGCGTTCCTCCTACCAGCGAGCAGCGCTTGAACTGATGACGGGCAAAGAAAAGGCCCCGCTTCGCAGGAAGACGGGGCCTTTTTCTTTGCCCGTGAGTTGGGCGAGACGGAGCACACAAAAACACAAAGGCCCCAAAATCGGGGCCTTTGTTTGTTCAAGCGGGCAGTGGCACTTAGAAGCGCTCGATGTCTGCCTTGCTTTCCAACTGCTTGCGGAAGGCCGCGAAGTCCTGCTGGCCACTGCGTGAGGCCAGGAAGCGACGGTACATCGCCTTCTCTTCGTCACTCAGCGCCTCTTCAGGCTCACTGACACCTTTCAGGCGTATAACCACGAAGTCTCCATTATTCAGCGCTATACCGCTGAATTCTGAAGCTTCGCCAGTCGGCTTGGGCATACGGAACAGTGCCTGCAGCACAGCCGGGTCAACACCTTCCTGGTTGCGGGTAGCAGCCTCCACCACTTGCCAGTCCGAATCTTGAACCTGCCCCTTGCCGTCACGCAGCTCGGTAACCAGCGACTCGCCAGCAGCCTTGGCTGCTTCGCTAGCACGGGTCTGGGTCAGTTGCTCGCGAATGCTGCCACTCACCTGCTCCAGCGTCAGCTGCTGCGGCTTGCGGTGCTCCTTGACGCGAACCACTACCAGCGTGCTTGGATCAAGCTCAATGGCACTGCTGTTGCTACCGTTTTCCAGCACTTCCTCGCTGAAAGCGGCCTGCAACACTTGGCGGTTACCGGCGATGCCTTCACCACCCTGACGACCAAACGGCTCACTTGTTTGCACTTTCAGGCCCAGCTCCTGGGCTGGCTGAGCCAGATCCGAGGATTCAAACGCAGCGTCTTCCAGTTGCTTGGTCGCTTCGACGAAACGTTGTTCGACGCGCTGAGTCTTGAGGTCGGCTTCCAGTTTTTCCTTCATGCTGGCGAGTGTCGGCACTTCAGGAGCCTGCACGCCCAACAGCTTGATCAGATGCCAGCCGAACTCGCTACGTACCGGTGCCGATACTTCGTCTTTGTTCAATGCGTAGAGAGCATCCTCGAAGGCGGGGTCATACACACCCTTGCCCGCGTAACCGAGATCCCCACCCTCACTGGCTGAACCTGGATCCTGAGAAAACTCCTTGGCCAGCGCAGCGAAATCTTCGCCCTGCTGCAGGCGCTTCTGCACGTCTTCGATCTTCGCCTTGGCCTGTTCGTCGCTGGTGTCGCCACCCACCTCAATCAGGATGTGTGCGGCTTGGCGCTGTTCAGCCAGATTGGCGATTTCCGATTCGTAAGCAGCTTTGAGCTCGTCGTCGCTAACCGAAATTTCGGAGAAAAAGGCATCCTTCTTCAATTCCGCATATTCGAGTACCACCTGCTCTGGGCTCATGAACTGAGACTGCTGAGCGTCGTAGTAGGCTTTAACGTCATCATCGCTAACCTGCACCGCACCGGCATCCACCTTGATGGTACGGGTGGCGAAATCGCGGGTCTGTTTCTCCAGGCGGGCGAATGCGGTCACTTCTTCATCGGTGACGAAACCGCTGCCAGACAGTCCGGCACGCAATTGGCCGATCAGCATTTCCTGCTCGAGCATCTGACGGAACTGCATGCGGTTGTAGCCGAGCTGACGAATCACCTGATCAAAGCGTTCAGCGTTGAAACGGCCATCAACCTGGAACTCAGGCGTCTGTACGATCACTTGGTCGAGTGCAGGCTGAGAAAAGGCGAACTTGGCATCGGCAGCGCCCTGAACCAGCAGTGAGCGCTCGATCAACCCTTTCAAGGAAGCTTCACGCAGCAGATTCTCATCCAGCAGCGATGCATCGAATTCCTGACCAAGCTGTTGCAACAGTTGGCGACGCTGCATTTCCACAGCTTGATTGAGTTCGTTCTGGCTGATTGCCTCACCATTCACTTCGGCAGCGTTTTGGCTGTTGCTGGTACCGGTAATAATGGCGTCAACGCCGGTCAGCGCCATAAGAACGACGATCAGGCCGATGATGGTTTTGGCAATCCAACCCTGTGAATTGTCCCTGATATTTTGCAGCATGCTTCCCCCAGAACGACCACGTACTAAAAATGGCCGCGCAGCGTGGGTAAATTCCGGATAGAAGAAAGGCGCATCCTGGGATGCGCCTTCTCGTAACGTGCGAAGCGGATCGGGATCATCAATCTACAATCCCCGGCGTCACAGACCAGATAGTCTTATTGCCGCTCCACAACCGAGCCGGGGTTAGCCGACCCGGCGGGCAAAGGCCCGAAGACGCTTAGTTGACGGCGTCTTTCAGTGCTTTACCAGCTTTGAAACCTGGGATCTTGGCAGCAGCGATGCTGATCGGCTTGCCAGTCTGCGGATTACGGCCAGTGCGAGCAGCGCGATCCTTGACAGCGAAAGTACCGAAACCCACCAGTACAACGGAGTCCCCAGCTTTCAGAGCACCAGTAACGGATTCAATCACTGCGTCCAGCGCACGGCCAGCAACAGCTTTCGGGATATCAGCAGATGCAGCGATGGCATCGATCAGTTCCGACTTGTTCACTCTAAGTCCCCTTAATTTCGGTTGAGTTTGTTTCTTGATTTTAATGGAAGCGAATCGGGTGCTGGATGGCCTGCCGACACGGGTAAGAGCCGCTTTATAGCAAGGGCTCTAAAATAGTGTCAAGGAAGCCAGCCGGCTAATGCGTGCTGATTCGCTCCTTGGAATCAGTCTCGCGTTTTTCATCCTTTGCAACCAACTCCGGAGCCGCGTCTGGCAAGGGCTCCGGGGCGTATTGCAGCGCAATTTGCAGGACCTCGTCAATCCATTTAACCGGTTTAATCTGCAGGTCTTGCTTGATGTTCTCCGGAATTTCCTTGAGATCGCGAACATTCTCCTGAGGAATGATCACCGTTTTGATTCCACCTCGATGCGCCGCAAGCAGCTTTTCCTTCAAACCGCCGATCGCCAGTACCTGACCTCGCAAGGTGATTTCACCGGTCATTGCAACATCCGCACGGACTGGAATCTGCGTCAATGCCGACACCAAAGCAGTGCACATACCGACACCCGCACTCGGGCCATCCTTCGGCGTGGCACCTTCCGGCATGTGGATGTGGATATCACGTTTTTCGTAGAAATCCGGAGCCACGCCGAGGCTTTTAGCACGGCTGCGCACCACTGTTTGCGCGGCTGTGATCGATTCGACCATCACATCGCCCAGTGAGCCAGTCTTGATCAGATTACCCTTGCCAGGCACCACTGCGGCCTCGATTGTCAGCAGTTCACCGCCCACCTGAGTCCACGCCAAACCGGTTACCTGACCGATCTGATCCTGCTGCTCGGCAAGGCCATAACGATGCTTTCGAACGCCCAAATACTCTTCGAGCATATCGGCCGTTACCAGTACCTGGAAGCGTTTTTCCTTGATGTGCTGCTTGACGACACGGCGGCAGACTTTAGCGATTTGTCGCTCTAGGCTGCGCACACCCGCTTCTCTGGTGTAGTAACGAATAATGTCGCGAATCGACTCATTATCGAATTCCAGCTCGGTTTTTTTCAGTCCATTGGCCTGAATCTGCTTGGGCGCGAGGTATTTGACGGCGATATTGATCTTCTCATCCTCGGTGTAACCCGGCAGGCGAATCACTTCCATCCGATCCAGCAAGGCTGCCGGAATATTCATGGAGTTGGCCGTGCACAGGAACATCACGTCGGACAGGTCGTAATCGACCTCAAGATAATGGTCATTGAAGTTGTGATTTTGCTCCGGATCGAGCACCTCGAGCAGCGCGGAAGCAGGGTCGCCGCGCATGTCCTGGCCCATCTTGTCGATTTCGTCGAGCAGGAACAGCGGGTTGCGCACACCAACCTTGGTCATCTTCTGTATCAGACGACCAGGCATGGAGCCAATATAGGTACGGCGATGACCGCGAATTTCCGCCTCATCTCGCACACCGCCCAAGGCCATGCGCACAAACTTGCGATTGGTAGCACTGGCAATGGATTCGGCAAGAGACGTCTTGCCAACGCCAGGCGGGCCAACCAAGCACAGAACCGGTCCCTTGAGCTTCTTCACGCGCTTCTGCACGGCGAGATACTCGAGGATGCGCTCCTTGACCTCTTCGAGGCCGTAATGATCGGCATCCAGAATGCTTTCGGCACGGGTTAGATCCAGGCGTACTTTGCTTTGTGCCTTCCACGGCACATTCACCAACCAGTCGATGTAGGAGCGCACCACCGTAGCTTCAGCGGACATCGGTGACATCTGTTTAAGCTTGTTCAGCTCAGCCTGAGCCTTACCGTAAGCTTCCTTGGTCAGCCCGGCATTCTCGATGCGACGCTTGATCTCATCAAGCTCGTTGTGTCCCTCCTCGCCGTCGCCAAGCTCCTTCTGAATGGCCTTCATCTGTTCATTCAGGTAGTACTCGCGCTGGCTGCGCTCCATCTGCTTCTTCACGCGGCCGCGAATGCGCTTTTCAACCTGAAGCAGATCTATTTCGGCATCCAGCAGTGCCAAGACGTGCTCAACACGTGTTGGCAGATCAACGATCTCGAGGATTTCCTGCTTCTGCTCGATCTTCAGCACCATGTGCGCCGCCATGGTATCGACCAGGCGACTGGGCTCATCGATGCTGTTGAGAGACGACAGCACTTCGGCAGGTACTTTCTTGCCCAGCTGCACATACTGTTCGAACTGACTCAGCAGGCTGCGGGTGAACACCTCGGCCTCACGCTCGGGTGCATCGACCTCGTCAAGCAGTTGAACTTCGGCTCGGCTGTAACCGTCAGCCTCAATGAACTGTTCGATCTCACCACGCTGCTCGCCCTCAACCAACACCTTGACGGTGCCGTCCGGCAATTTGAGCAACTGCAGCACAGTCGCGACGGTGCCGACGCGGTAGAGCCCTTCTTCACTCGGCTCATCGTCAGCGGGATTTCTCTGGGCCAGTAGCAGGATCTGCTTTTCCCCATTCATCGCGGCTTCAAGCGCCTCGATGGACTTCTCGCGCCCCACGAAAAGCGGGATGACCATGTGCGGATAGACCACGACATCGCGCAAAGGCAGGAGAGGCAATTCGATGGTTGTCTTCATGATTTTGGCTCTACAGCGGCCTTGCGGCCGTAAACAGTGGGAATACCCTTGACGTTAAGATGGGGGTAGCCCCAGGAAAAAACAAGCACTGCTATCAGCAAAAACAAAGGGGCCCGCAGGCCCCTTGCTTTCAACATGTGACGGACGCGTTACGCGTCAGGCGCCGCCTTGGCAACAGGCGCCTCAGTGTTCTCGTAGATCAGCAGCGGTTTGGAGGTGCCATTGATGACACTCTCATCAATGACTACCTTACTGACGTCCGATTGCGATGGAATCTCATACATCGTGTCAAGCAACACGCTTTCAAGAATCGAACGCAGACCCCGAGCGCCGGTTTTACGCTCCAGCGCCTTCAGAGCAACAGCTTTGAGAGCATCAGGACGGAACTCAAGATCCACGCCTTCCATCTCGAACAACTTGCCGTACTGCTTGGTCAGCGCATTCTTCGGCTCAGTGAGAATTTGCACCAGGGCAGCCTCATCAAGCTCTTCCAGCGTCGCGATGACCGGCAAGCGGCCAACGAACTCGGGAATCAGACCGAACTTGACCAAATCATCCGGTTCTATCTCGCGTAACGACTCACCGATTTTCTTGCCGAGATCCTTGGTACGCACCTCGGCACTGAAACCAATTCCGCCCTTGGTGGAGCGGCCCTGGATCACTTTCTCGATACCGGCGAAAGCACCACCGCAGATGAACAGGATGTTGCGGGTATCAACCTGCAAAAACTCTTGCTGAGGATGCTTGCGGCCACCCTGAGGCGGAACCGAGGCGACAGTGCCTTCGATCAGCTTCAGCAGCGCCTGCTGCACGCCCTCACCCGAAACGTCACGGGTAATCGACGGGTTGTCGGACTTACGGGAAATCTTGTCGATTTCATCGATGTAGACGATACCCATCTGGGCCTTCTCGACATCGTAATCGCACTTCTGCAACAGCTTCTGAATGATGTTCTCGACATCTTCACCCACATAACCGGCTTCGGTCAGGGTGGTGGCATCGGCGATGGTGAATGGAACATTCAGCAGCCGCGCTAGCGTTTCAGCCAGCAGCGTCTTACCAGAGCCTGTCGGGCCAAGGAGCAGGATGTTGCTCTTGCCGAGCTCAACGTCATCCTTCTTCTCACGCTGATTGAGGCGCTTGTAGTGGTTGTAGACCGCGACCGCCAAGATCTTCTTGGCCCGCTCCTGACCGATCACGTATTGATCGAGGATCGAGCTGATCTCCTTGGGAGCCGGCAGCTTGTGCGCACTGCTCTCGGCCTGGGCTTCCTGAACCTCCTCGCGGATGATGTCGTTGCACAGGTCGACGCACTCGTCGCAGATAAAGACCGAGGGCCCGGCAATCAATTTGCGCACTTCATGCTGGCTTTTGCCGCAGAAGGAGCAATAGAGCAGCTTGCCGTTGTCCTCGCCGTTGCGGGTGTCAGTCATTCGTTCGATCCAAATCCGATAGGCTTACAACAGAAGATGAAGGCTATTGCGGGCTTTTTCAAGCCCGCAAGTGATCGATACAACCGACCACGCCTATTTAGAGCTGCTTATTTTAAGCAGGACGCTGGGCGATGACTTCGTCGATCAACCCGTACGCAAGAGCAGCCTCTGCACTCATGAAGTTATCGCGATTGGTGTCGCGCTCGATTTCCTCAAGGGTGTGCCCGCTGTGCTTGGCCATCAGCGTGTTCAAACGCTCGCGGATGAAGAGGATTTCCTTGGCATGGATTTCGATATCCGACGCCTGCCCCTGAAAACCGCCCAGTGGCTGGTGAATCATCACACGCGAGTTCGGCAGGCAGAAACGCTTGCCGGGCGCACCGGCAGTCAGCAGGAATGCGCCCATGCTGCACGCCTGACCAATACAGGTGGTCGACACGTTAGGCTTGATGAACTGCATGGTGTCGTAGATCGACATGCCCGCGGTCACCGAGCCGCCCGGGGAGTTGATATAGAGATGGATGTCCTTGTCCGGGTTTTCCGCTTCAAGGAACAGCAGTTGCGCACAGATCAGGTTGGCCATGTAGTCCTCTACAGGGCCCACCAGAAAGATCACTCGCTCCTTGAGCAGGCGCGAGTAGATGTCATAGGCGCGCTCGCCACGAGCTGACTGCTCGACAACCATCGGAACCAGACCGCCAGCGGCCTGGATATCAGAGTTCTGCTGAATATACGAATTACGGAACATGCTCTGCAGTCACTCCCAAATAGTTATGTCTTGAATACGCATAAGCCAGCGCGAAGGCTGGCTTATGGTGTACGTCTTAGCGCAGAGACGATCAGGCGGCTTGCGGAGCTTCTACCGGCTTGACTGCTTCTTCGTAAGAGACTGACTTGTCAGTCACGTTAGCCTTCTGCAAAACAGTATCTACAACTTGCTCTTCCAGTACAACCGAACGAACCTCGTTCATCTGCTGGTCGTTCTTGTAGTACCACGCCACGACCTGCTCCGGCTCCTGGTAGGCCGAAGCCATTTCCTGAATCAATTCACGGACGCGGGCATCGTCAGGCTTCAGTTCGAACTGCTTGACCACTTCGGCAACGATCAGGCCGAGAGAAACACGGCGCTTGGCTTGCTCTTCGAACAGCTCGGCCGGCAGCTGGTCAGGCTTGATGTTGCCACCGAACTGCTGAACAGCCTGCACACGCAGATTGTTGACTTCACTGGCGATCAGCGCCTTAGGCACTTCGACCGGATTCGATGCCAACAGGCCATCCATTACCTGGTTCTTGATCTTGGACTTGATGGCTTGGCGCAGCTCACGCTCCATGTTCTTGCGAACTTCGGTGCGGAAACCTTCCAGACCGCCTTCCTTGATACCGAACAGAGTGAAAAACTCATCATTCAGCTCTGGCAGTTGCGGAGCGGAGACGCTGTTCACCTTGACGGTAAATTCAGCGGTCTTGCCGGCCAGGTCGAGGTTCTGATAGTCCTCGGGGAAGGTCGGATTGATCACGCGCTCTTCACCAGCTTTGGCGCCGACCAGGGCGTCTTCGAAGCCTGGGATCATACGGCCGGAGCCCAGAACCAGCTGAGTGCCGGTAGCGGAACCGCCAGCGAAGGCTTCACCGTCGATCTTGCCGACGAAGTCGATGTTCAGTTGATCGTCTTTCTCGGCAGCACGCTCGACGGCTTCGAAACGGGTGTTCTGCTTGCGCAGGATATCCAGCATGTTATCGACAT
This sequence comes from Pseudomonas sp. PME37.24/006, assembly GCF_055556635.1. Classification (NCBI taxonomy): domain Bacteria; kingdom Pseudomonadati; phylum Pseudomonadota; class Gammaproteobacteria; order Pseudomonadales; family Pseudomonadaceae; genus Pseudomonas; species Pseudomonas sp. PME37.24/006. The sequence goes on along the minus strand of NZ_JBVHNL010000002.1, from coordinate 230,827 downwards.
CAGTGTCGGCCACTTCGGCCTGCTGACGCTCGATAGCGATGCCATCAAGACCACCGATGGTGATTTCCGGGAACACTTCGAAGGTAGCGATGAATTCCAGATCCTTACCTTTCTCCAGCACTTTCGGCTCGACCGACGGCTGACCGGCAGGCGCAAGCTTCTGCTCGGCAATTGCCTCATAAAAGGAGGACTGAATCACGTCGCCTACGGCTTCCTGGCGTGCATCGGCTTCAAAGCGCTGACGAATCACGCTCATTGGCACCTTGCCAGGACGGAAACCAGGGATCTTGGCCTTCTGTGCAGTCTGCTGCAGACGCTTGTTGACCTGAGTCTCGATACGCTCGGCCGGCACAGTAATGCTCATGCGGCGCTCGAGAGCGGAAGTGCTTTCAACAGAAACTTGCATGGATATTCCTCGTTGCACAGACGTATGCCGGCCGTTTACCGACCCCATTTAAGGGCATGCATTCTAGAGGGAGGTGTTGCAGAAGTCACCCTAGATGCAGGTGGCAAACGGGAGGGGCGCTAAAGATGGTGCGGACGGAGAGACTCGAGCTCATCGCAGCCTCCCCCACCACACGTGTAACCCGCATTCTCTCTGGCTCGCGCTCAGAGCGTCAGCCTGAATTTGTTCCCAAGTCGTTCCCAAGAACGAAGGGGAGCGGCACTTTAAAAGGCGCCTCCGGCGTGGTCAACCAAATTTTCAGTTCAGCCCTCTTTTTAGGTTAATTTTGGTAATCGAGTGGAATTTATGAGCTGAAACCCAAACAGATCAAAGGTTTACCTAGATTTCCTAACGGTAATAATTTGGTAATTTCTAGGTAAGCTCATTATTCAATCTCGGCGCAATGCCCCTAAAAATAAAAACTCTTTAAAAACAATCAGATAATAATTTATTACCTGACAACTCACCAAGAATCACCAGCAAAGGCAATCTGTCCAAGTCAGTAGCTGTCCTTCATCGCCGCGCGCAGATCAGAGACGAACGATTCATCCTGCACCGCGTCCGTCATGTACAGGATGAACCCCGAATGATTGCCGTTCTGGTAGTGCTTGCGCCGGCAGCACGTAAACTTCCTGGCTGATAACGTCCCACGCCTTCATCACGAGCTTGGTTTTCACCTCCGGGCTGTAACTGAACGTCCGCAGCCCTGGGAAGAACTGCTTAACCAGTTGAGCAACACCTGCGCCCATACCCCGGTACCGATGCCGGTGCAGTCCACCCAATAGCGCTTGGTTATCTGCTCAATAGTTTTGGCCTGCGCCTCGAAATCCATGCCCCGGAACTGGTGCTTTTCAATCAGGCAGAACTTGCCGCCCGTCTCCGCTGGGTCATAACCGATCCACACCTGCCGCTCGCCCAGCGGTCTGGGCGCGAATGGCTTGTAGTCCTCCTACACATCCCAGCTATCCACCATGCACGGCTGCAGCATCGTCAACAGGAAGATGCTGTCGCCATCATTCGTGAAGTGGCATATCAGCAAGTTATTGAACGCCTGCACCACCACCACCACCACCACCGCTCACTCAAGCTCGGACATACTGCCTAAGGGCTTCTGGAAGCCGCACCTGCATGCGGTGGACGTGCGCTACCGCGGCCCGAACAACTGCCGACATACCTACGCAAGCCAGCTTCTGAGCACCAGTGAGGTGCCGATGGACTGGATCGCGGAACAGATGGGCCACACGTCGACCGCAATGATCTGGCGGCACTACGGCAAATGGATCAACCGTGACGGCGCCGACATGACCGGCATCCTGAAGCATGCTTTGAAGGTGTAGCTCGCAGACACAAAAAAATCCTTTCTGAGACGAACTGAAACAGAACTAGCCATTGCAGGCTCATTCGGTTGTCAGACGGGGTGTCATTCACGAATTCTTCACAACAGGTATGCTGGCTGAACAAGAGCTGAACAAGAGCTGAACAAGATGAGGATTCATGCGCTATCTAAAAAAATATATTGACAAATTTAGCGTCTCACAAAGTTCCGGCAGATATAGGCTCCACCTACGCGAAGGGTGCGAGCTTGAGGGACTTCTGCCAGCACTGAACAACCTTAGCGTCTCCGAACAGTCAATTGACGCGTCGCGTACCAGCCAAGCACTTCATCTCAATAAAGAAAGTCTTTTCGTTAAGCGTTTTGCCGCAGGAGATCTGAAACACAGCTTGCGAATGACGTTTGGGCTAAAGCGGCGGCGCGGCGGAGTGGATTGGCCAATCGCTGAGTTGATCAATAGCTGCGAGGTGATATCCCGTTCAGGTGGCCTACCCGACCTTTTGGGATTTGGCTATCGCCTCTCTAATCTGGGGCTTGTTGAAGAGATCTACCTCCTCTTCGATCTGCTTGAGGGGTATGTAAACGGCATCGACTGGCTTGACAGCATCAAAGACAAACCAGATGAGATGGAGAAGTTCCTTTCGGATTGCGTTCAGCTGATTGCCGGCCTGAATCAGCTAAATATTTATCACCTTGATCCCTGGCTGGAAAACATCATGCTTCATCCGGATCGCCCCCGCGAGCTGATCCCAATCGACGTTGAGAACTGCTTTATAGGAGAGCCCGATGCTCCATTTGTGGTCGCAGGCTTTCAGTACGGGTACATGTTTCAACGCGGGCCAATGCGAGTGTTTTCAGAAGAGCGATTTGATGAAATGGTTCGTGAGGTGCTCGAAACCTACCCAGGCTTCGAAGAGGCGCACATGGAGCCGTACTCTCAGTGCAAACGCTCTTGGCTGGGAAGGAAGCAACGGCAGCTGACCCCTTATGGTGTTATCCAAGCCGATGACGTACATCCTTTCCCTGATCAGTTGATAAGGGCATAGAACACGTGATCATGCAGGTCTAGCCGAACAGGGGCGGCCTGCACGTTGATCGACAACTCAGCGATAGATAGGCCTACGTCCGAAGCAATTTGGGGCACTAGAAACGACAAAAGGCAGCCTTTCAGGCTGCCTTTTTCGTTCGCTATTCCCAGAGTGTTCCCAAATCCGTTCCCAATTCAGGGTCGATCAGCCTACAGCCCTTTAGAATCAGCTACTTACATGGTGCGGACGGAGAGACTCGAACTCTCACACCTTGCGGCGCTGGAACCTAAATCCAGTGTGTCTACCAATTCCACCACGTCCGCGTGGTAATACATTTTCTACAAACAAAAACGCCAGGCTTTAGGGCCTGGCGCTTTCAGAATATGGGGTGGACGAAGGGGATCGAACCCTCGACACCAGGAGCCACAATCCTGTGCTCTACCAACTGAGCTACGCCCACCATATTGCTTTACTGCTTACTTGTGCCGACTCACCTAGTGGCGCACCCGGCAGGACTCGAACCTGCGACCATCCGCTTAGAAGGCGGATGCTCTATCCAGCTGAGCTACGGGCACTTATCCATCCACCAGAGCAGACTTCAAGCTTCGACTAGAGCGGCTACTTTCGTTGCTGCCTTTGCCGCTTTACCCTGTCACTTGCTGTGCTCGCCAAGTGGTGCGCATCTTATAGAGCGCCCCCTATGTCGTCAACACCCAAATCTAAAAAATTCAGTTAGATAAAGGAGTTACACCAAATCTACTCTCTGGCGCCTTTGCCCCTCCTTAATGCCATGCGAGAATACGCGTCCTTTTTTCTCCCTTTCGATGGTTAACCAAGCGCAATGACCGCACAACTGATAGATGGCAAAGCGATTGCCGCCAATATCCGCCAGCAGATCGCCCAGCGCGTCGCCGACAGACGCCAGCAAGGACTGCGCGCACCCGGCCTGGCAGTGATTCTGGTCGGCAGCGATCCCGCCTCTGAGGTTTATGTCGCGCACAAGCGCAAGGACTGTGAGGAAGTCGGCTTCGTTTCCCGCGCTTACGACCTGAGCGCTGAAACCAGCCAGGACGAACTGCTCGCCCTGATCGACTCCTTGAATGAAGACACCAGCATCGACGGCATCCTGGTTCAGCTGCCGCTGCCGGCACACCTCGACTCCTCCTTGCTGCTCGAGCGCATCCGCCCGGACAAGGATGTGGACGGCTTCCATCCTTACAACATCGGTCGCCTGGCTCAGCGCATGCCGCTGCTACGCCCCTGCACCCCCAAGGGCATCATGACCCTGCTGGCGAGTACCAGGCAGGATCTCTATGGCATGCATGCCGTGGTGGTGGGCGCCTCGAATATCGTCGGCCGGCCAATGGCCATGGAGCTGCTGCTGGGCGGTTGCACCGTGACCGTCACGCACCGCTTCACCAAGGATTTGCCCGGCCACGTAGCTCAGGCAGATATTGTCGTGGTAGCGGCCGGCAAACCCGGCCTGGTCAAAGGTGAGTGGATCAAGGAAGGCGCCATCGTCATCGACGTGGGCATCAACCGTCAGACGGACGGCAAGCTGATTGGCGATGTGGTGTACGAAACCGCCCTGCCCCGCGCTGGCTGGATTACCCCGGTGCCAGGCGGCGTAGGCCCGATGACCCGCGCCTGCCTGCTGGAAAACACCCTGCACGCAGCGGAACATCTGCACGCCTGATGGCGGCTCGCAGTAATGAAAACGGCGCCTTCGAGGCGCCGTTTTTATTTCAGTGTGCTCGTCGCCCCCTGAGGCTTGCGCACGAACCAAAGCACCCGGCTCACGCCGCGGGTCACCGCCACGTAGCCAAGACGCAGGCTTTCGTCGGCCATTGCCTGATCGTAGCTGTTGGCGAAGAAACCGCAGTACGCGTACAGCGCGTTGCGCAGCGGATGAGGCGTTGGCGGCAGGCAGTCGTCGATGATGATCGCCACCTCGGCCTGCAGCCCCTTGGCGCGATGGATGGTGTAGGCCTTTACCGAAAGCTTGCGATCCAGCCCTGCCTGCACATTCTTCAGCGTCTCGTTACGCCGCCCCAGCAGCAGCACCGCAGTACGCTCCTTGGAATCAATGGAGCTGGCGTACTCACACTGGGCGGCGATTTCCTTGAGCAGATCGGGCATCTGCCGGGCCAGATCGAATGGTGTTATCAGTTGTACGCCATGCCCGCCGGGCGGCGCGCTCCTGATCGCCTCGGTGGCTTTCTCCTGCTTGAAGGCGACCTCGCGCAGAATCGACTCGGCATCACGGATCACCGGCTCGATCGAGCGGTAGTTCGCCTGCAGCGTCAGCACCGCACTCTTGCCCTTGCCTTTGCTCGGGAAGTGCCGATCGAAGGTCATGAACAACTCCGGCGAACTGCCGCGCCAACCATAGATCGACTGCCAGTCGTCACCGATGGCCATCAGGCTCACCGCCGTTGCCGCGCCAGCCAGGCGCCGATGCACGGCCTGCAGCCACTGTACGATCTGCGGTGAGATATCCTGAAATTCGTCGATCAACAGATGGGAGAAGTTCGCCAGCGCCTCGGCGGGTAGCCGCCCGTCGCTTTCATCAAGCATCTGCGTCAGTTGCTGAAAGGCGCCGTTGAAGGTCATCAGGCCCTGTTCGCCAAGACGCTGCTGCAGTGCCTGCCAGAAAGCCTGCAAGGCGAGGAGAAAAAAGCGCTCCTGATCCGAACAAGGCACCGCGACCACCGCCAGCTGGTCGATGCGAATGCCGATGCTTTCGATAAAGCCTGCCTGCCCGTAGAACACCTCGAACAACGGTGCAGCATGCAGCTCGCCCGCCAGCCTGAATGGCTGCACTGGCGCCTTGGGTAAAGGCTTCTGCTCATCCGGCGCGGGCGAGCCTAACAAAGCGTGAACCTGCGAGCGAAACGCCGGACTCTCGGCGTAGCACGCCTGGTAGACCTCTTTGAGCAGCCGCCCCTGCGCAGCCCCCAGACGACCGCCGGCCAGCGGATTATCGGGCTCGCTGGACGAGGCCTGTCGATCACCAAGCTGCTCGAACCAGCCTGGATTGCCCAATACCTGACGGGCCAGCACGCCCATGGCGGAGTGAAAGGTACGCACGCACTGCTGTACCGCCCGCTCGTCGATCGGCGACGACCAGAACCCCAGCACCTTGAGCAGCCGCTCGCGCAGCTCGACGCAGGATGCATTGGTAAAGGAAATCACCGTCAACCGCTCGGGCTCGATGTTCAGGTGACAGAGCATAAAGACCACACGCAGCACCAGCGTCGTCGACTTGCCCGATCCTGCACCGGCAAAGATGCGCGTCAATGGCGCGCGCCCCAGGATCATCGCCCACTGCTCGTCGGAGGGCGCACCGACCACCCCGGCAGCAACGGCTCGCGCGACGGTGTCACGCATGGCCTGCTCCTGAGCCGAGCTGATTTTCATCGCTGCAGCCGAGTAGATACCGGCGCTCGTGCGCCTAACGGGCTTTTTTGTTGCGGAGCTTGCGCCCTTCCCTGCGCGTTTTGGAGCTGCAGCTTTTTTGGCAGAGATGGTTTTGCCTTTGGCTTTCGGTGCAGCCTTCAGCCGTTCAGCCGCAGCATGCTTTTCAGCCGCAAGATAAGCGGCAGTACGCGGAAAATAGCGGGCCAGCGTGGTGGAAAGCAGCAGTTTGTAACGCGTCAGCATGGTTTTCCCATAGCGAATTGGATGCAGGCTTCTGGAAACGAAAAGGCCGCATCAGCGGCCTTTTCGTTGCGACGCTCGCTTACTCGGCGAGTCGCCAGGTGGTGCCACCTTTGCCATCCTCGAGCACCACACCCAGAGCGGTGATCTGATCACGGATGCGGTCGGATTCCGCCCAATTTTTATCGGCACGCGCCTGCAAGCGTGCGGCGATCAGCGCTTCCACTTCAGCGGCATCGACCTTGCCTTCAGCGCCGGCCTTGAGGAAAGCATCCGGCTCCAGCTGTAGCACACCGAGCAAGCCTCCCAGTTCCTTGAGGCGTGCGCCCAGCGCAGCGGCAGTTTGCAGGTCGCTGTCTCGCAGGCGATTGACCTCACGCGCCAATTCGAACATCACCGAGCAGGCACCGGCGGTATTGAAATCGTCGTTCATCGCCGCACTGAAGCGCTCGACATAGCTTTCGCCACCAGCCGGGGAGGCCTCTGGCAACCCTTTAAACGCATTGTAGAAGCGCTCCAGGGCCGCCTTGGACTCGCGCAGGTTGTCTTCGGAATAGTTGATCGGGCTGCGGTAGTGACTGGCGATCAGCAGGTAGCGCACTACTTCCGGATGATACTTTTCCAACACCTCACGAATGGTGAAGAAGTTGCCCAACGACTTGGACATCTTCTCGCCATTGATGGTGATCATCCCGCAGTGCAGCCAGGAGTTGGCGTAAGGCTTGCCAGTGGCAGCCTCGCTCTGGGCAATCTCGTTCTCATGGTGCGGAAACTCGAGGTCGTTACCGCCGCCATGAATGTCGAACGACTCACCAAGGCAGCAGGTGGACATCACCGAGCACTCGATGTGCCAGCCCGGACGACCGTCGCCCCAAGGCGATGACCAGCTCGGCTCGCCCGGCTTGGCTGCCTTCCAAAGAACGAAATCAAGCGGATCCTGCTTGGATTCGCCCGGCTCGATGCGCGCACCAATACGCAGATCTTCCACGCGGCGGCGCGACAGCTTGCCATAACCTTCGAACTTGCCGACACGGTAGTACACGTCGCCGTTACCCGGTGCGTAGGCGTACCCCTTGTCGATCAGGGTCTGGATCATCGCGTGCATGCCGGCGATATGATCGGTGGCGCGCGGCTCCTGATCAGGCTTGAGGATGTTCAGCCGCGCTTCGTCTTCGTGCATCGCACTGATCATTCGCTCGGTGAGCGCCTCAAAGGCCTCGCCGTTTTCGTTGGCGCGATTGATGATCTTGTCGTCGATGTCGGTGATGTTGCGCACATAGGTCAGGTCGTAACCGCTATGGCGCAGCCAGCGTGTTACCACGTCGAAGGCGACCATGCTGCGACCGTGGCCCAGGTGGCAGAAGTCGTAGACGGTCATCCCGCACACGTACATGCGCACCTGGTTACCGACCAAGGGCTTGAAGACTTCCTTGCTCTTGCTAAGGGTGTTGTAGATGGAAAGCGCCATTACTGACCCCAGGAGTCACGCAGGGTGACGGTACGATTGAAGACCAATGCGTCCGGCTTGGAATCCTTGGCGTCCAAGCAGAAGTAGCCTTCGCGCTCGAACTGGAAGCGATCTTCGGCAGCAGCCTGGGCCAGCGACGGCTCGGCGCGGCAACCTTTGAGCACCACCAGCGAATCCGGGTTGATGTTGTCGAGGAAGCTGCCGCTCTGCTCGCCATCGTCACCAGCCTTCTCCGGGTTGGCGGAACGGAACAGGCGGTCGTACAGGCGTACTTCGCACTCGACGCTCTCGGCTGCCGGAACCCAATGGATCACGCCCTTGACCTTGCGGCCTTCCGGGTTCTTGCCCAGGGTGTTCTCGTCATAGGAGCAGCGCAGCTCGACGATATTGCCGGCAGCATCCTTGATCGCTTCGTCAGCGCGGATCACGTAGCTACCGCGCAAGCGCGCTTCGCCGCCAGGAACCAGGCGCTTGAAGCCGTCCGGCGGGGTTTCTTCGAAGTCGCCGGCGTCGATGTAGATCTCGCGGGAGAACGGCAGCACGCGGGTACCGATGTCCTGCTTGGGATGGCGCGCCAGCTCCAGGTTCTCGACCTTGCCTTCCGGGTAATTGGTGATCACCACCTTGAGCGGCTTGAGCACGCACATGGCGCGCGACGCGTTGGCATCCAGGTCTTCGCGGATGGCGAACTCGAGCATGCCGATGTCGACCAGGCCGCCGGCGCGGTTGACGCCGATCATGTCGCAGAAGGTGCGGATCGAAGCCGGTGTGTAACCACGGCGACGGTAGCCGGACAGGGTCGACATGCGCGGGTCATCCCAGCCGTTGACGTGCTTCTCGTCGACCAGTTGCTTGAGCTTGCGCTTGCTGGTGATGGTGTAGTTCAGGTTCAGCCGGGCGAATTCGTACTGACGCGGCTGCGCCGGCACTGGCAGATTGGCCAGGAACCATTCGTACAGCGGGCGATGATCCTCGAACTCCAGGGTGCAGATGGAGTGGGTCACGCCTTCGATGGCATCCGACTGGCCATGGGTGAAGTCGTAGCTCGGGTAGATGCACCACTTGTCGCCGGTCTGGTGGTGATGGGCGTGGCGAATGCGATAGAGGATCGGGTCACGCAGGTTCATGTTGCGCGACGCCATGTCGATCTTGGCGCGCAGGGCACGGGCGCCATCCGGGAACTCGCCGGCCTTCATACGGGCGAACAGATCGAGGTTCTCCTCGACACTGCGCTCGCGGTACGGGCTGTCCTTACCGGGGGTATTCAGGGTGCCACGGTATTCGCGGGCTTCGTCCGGCGACAGGTCGTCGACATAAGCCTTGCCGGCCTTGATCAGCTCGACGGCCCAGTCATGCAGCTGGTCGAAGTAATTGGAGGCATAACGCTCCTCGCCGGCCCATTTGAAGCCCAGCCACTCGACGTCGGCCTTGATGGCGTCGATGTATTCCTGATCTTCCTTGGCCGGATTGGTGTCGTCGAAACGCAGGTTGCACTCGCCACCGAACTCCTGGGCTAGGCCGAAATTCAGGCAGATCGACTTGGCATGGCCGATATGCAGGTAGCCGTTGGGCTCCGGCGGGAAACGGGTGATGATCTTGGCGTGCTTGCCAGCGTCCAGATCAGCCTGAACGAGGGGACGCAGGAAGTTGGCGGCTTTTTCGACGGTGGGCTTGCTCATGGTGTCCTTAGCGCGTGCGGATTGCGGCACAGGGTAGGCCGACTAAAACAAAGCGCTTATCATAGCCCAAGCTGTCAATACCCTGACAGGCCTTGGTGCCTGCTCCTGACCTCCGGGCGACATAAATGTCCATACCGAACCGGGAGCAGCCCGCGATTTTCTCGACAGAGCGATAAACACATGATCAAGCTGCACACCAACCACGGCGTCATCACCCTGAAGCTGTTCGAAGACAAGGCCCCCGCCACCGTCGCCAACTTCAAGGAATACGTGAAGAGCGGCCACTACGACGGCACTGTGTTCCACCGCGTGATCGGCAACTTCATGATCCAGGGTGGCGGTTTCGAACCGGGCATGAAGCAGAAGCCGACCAAGGCGACGATCAAGAACGAAGCCAACAACGGCCTGAGCAACAAAACCGGTACCGTGGCCATGGCCCGCACCATGGAGCCGCATTCGGCGTCCGCGCAGTTCTTCATCAACGTCGCCGACAACACCTTCCTCGACCACAGCGCACAGACCGTACAGGGCTGGGGCTACGCGGTGTTCGGTGAAGTGGTCGAAGGCCTGGACGTGGTCGAAGCCATCAAGGGCGTCGCCACCACCATGAAATCCGGCCATCAGGACGTTCCGGCTGAAGACGTGATCATCGAGAAGGCCGAGATCGTCGAGTGATCCTGCTGATCTCCGACCTGCATCTTGAAGAGGAGCGCCCGGATATCAGCCGGGCGTTCTTGCATTTCCTCGCCCACCGGGCGCCCCAGGCCGAGGCGCTGTACATCCTTGGCGACTTTTTCGAAGTATGGATTGGCGACGACGCCATGACCCCCTTTCAGCGCAGCATCGCCCAAGCGCTGCGCCGGTTGAGCGACAGCGGTACGCGCGTCTACCTGATGCACGGCAACCGTGACTTCCTGCTCGGCAACGCATTCTGTCGCGAGGCCGGCTGCACGCTGCTCGGCGATCCTCACGAAGTGCGCCTCGCTGGCGAGAAGGTGCTGCTCATGCACGGCGACAGCCTGTGCACCCTGGATGTCGGCTACATGAAGATGCGCCGCCTGCTGCGCAACCCCATCAGCCTGTTCATTCTGCGCAACCTGCCGCTGCGCATCCGCCACAAGCTGGCGCGCAAGCTACGCTCGGAAAGCCGCTCGCAGACGCGCATGAAGGCCAGCGACATCGTCGATGTCACGCCAGAAGAAGTGCAGCGCGTGATGGCGGCCCATGGCGTGCGCACACTGATTCACGGTCACACCCACCGCCCTGCCACCCACGACTTGCTGATCGATGACCAATCGGCACGGCGAATCGTCCTGGGCGACTGGGATAAACAGGGCTGGGCGCTGCAGATCGATGAAAACGGCTTCAACCAGAGCGCCTTCGCCCTGGATTGAAACAGCAGGTAGCCCGGCGTCGAGCGGGAATTATCTCGCGACGAAGCCCGTCTACGCCTGCGGAACGCCGCTGTGGAAGCGAAATTCCGTATCCGGCGACTCGATGAGCTCCTGCTCCACCGCCCTCACCCGCTCGATGGCCTGATCGACATCTGCCGCATCGCCATACTGATAGGCAAGCTTCAGGTAACCCTGAAAGTGCCGCGCTTCGCTTTTCAGCAGGCCGAAGTAGAACTTGCCCAGTTCTTCATCCAGGTGCGGCACGATCGCTTCAAAGCGTTCGCAACTGCGCGCTTCGATAAATGCGCCGACGACCAGGGTATCGACCAGCTTGTAGGGCTCATGATTGCGCATGCCCTTGCGCAGGCCGGAGGCGTAGCGCGCGGCGGAAACCGGACGCAGCCCGATCCTGCGGCGTTTCATGATGCGCAGCACCTGCTCGTGGTGAACCAGTTCCTCACGAGCCAGGCGCGACATCATGGTGATCAAATCCGCGTGGCAACTGTACTTGGCGATCAGGCTGAGCGCCGTGCTGGCGGCTTTGAATTCACAGTTTTTATGGTCAATCAGCATGATGTCCTGATTGGCCAGGGCAGAATCGACCCAAGCCTGAGGCGTGCGGCAACCGAGAAATTCATGGATTTCCGGCAGGCTGGGCGTGGCGCTGCGGCGGCTGGGCGATGGCTGATCGGGAGCAGTGGCTGGAAACAACACGGGTATGGGCTCTGGCGGCTGGCTATTTGATAAGCCGGCCATTATAGGGCCGCCAGAGCGGCGCGTCCTGTCTATCGGCCCGCGCACAGCGTGGATGGGAACGACTCAGTTGTTTTCCAGCCAAGCGTTCATCTGGGTGATTTCCTGCTCCTGCGCGGCGATGACCTGCCTGGCAAGCTTAAGCACTTGCGGGTCGGAGCCGTAAGCCAATGCGACCTTGGCCATCTCGATGGCGCCCTGATGATGAGGAATCATCCCGCGCATGAAGTCTTGATCGGCGTCACCGCTGAAATCAACGGCCATGGCACCGTGCATACGATGGTTGACCGCTTCGAATGCAGCCTTGGCTTCAGCGCTCTTGTCGGCGTTGACAGCGGCCTCGTATCGCCCGGCGTTAGTGGCCAACCAGCTGTTCATCAGGCCAATTTCCTGATCCTGCGCGGCAATGATCTCATTGGCCAAGGCACGCACCTTGGCGTCGCTGCCGTACTGCAGCGCGACCTTGGCCATCTCGATGGCGCCCTGATGATGGGGAATCATGCCGCGCATGAAATCCACGTCGGCACTGCCGGTCAGCGTGATGGCCATTGCCTTGTGCATCTTGTCGTTGATCGCGCGGTAGGCGGCCGTCGAGGCACTGGCATTCGCCGACTGGCCTTCGGCCGAGTGCGCGGCATGCCCGCCCCCATGGCCATTGGCTGCATCCTGGGCAGTCGCCATGCCGGCGGTCAGCACGGACGCCCCGACAAACAGCAGTAAACCTAGCGCTTTGGCTTTCATTGACGATCCTCGACCATTTAATAGAGGTCAGAACCTACACCTTGCCACGACGGGAAGGTCAAGATGCCGCTGCGGCTTGCGTCACCAGGCCACGGTCATAGGCGCAACAGGCCAACTATAGTGAATAGGGCAAGCCACATGCCGAGGAAACCCCATGCAAGCCATCCGCAGCATTCTCGTTGTCATCCAGCCGGATCATCTGGACGCACTTGCCCTGAAACGCGCCAGGCTGATTGCTGGCGTGACGCAGTCTCATCTGCACCTGCTGATTTGCGATGAGTCGGGCGAACACAGGGGCCACCTGCGCCTGCTCAGTAATGCACTGCAGCAGGATGGCTACAGCGTCAGCACCGAGCAGGCGTGGCATGGCAGCCTGCATGAAACGGTCAGCACCGTGCAGCAGGCCGAGGGCTGCGGCCTGGTGATCAAGCAGCACATGCCTGACAACCCGCTGAAAAAAGCCCTGCTGACGCCCGATGACTGGAAGCTGCTGCGCTACTGCCCCTGCCCGGTGTTATTGGTGAAAACGCAGACGCCCTGGACCGGCGGCACGGTATTGGCCGCCGTGGACGTGGGCAATATCGACGATGAGCATCGCGCGCTGCATACCCGCATCGTCGATCACGGTTATGACATCGCCAACCTGGCAAAAGCCGAACTGCACGTGCTCAGCGCCCATCCATCGCCGATGTTGGCAGCCGCCGATCCGACCTTCCAGCTGCGCGAAACGATCGAGGACAGCTACCGTCAGCAGTGCCTGGAGTTTCAGCAGACCTATGACATCGACGACGGGCACCTGCATATCGCCGAAGGCCCGGCCGATGTGCTGATCCCGCATTTCGCCCACCAGTTGCGCGCGGCCGTCACGGTGATCGGCACCGTCGCGCGCACAGGGTTCAGTGGTGCGCTGATCGGCAACACCGCCGAGGTGATTCTCGACGCACTGGAAAGTGACATTCTGGTGCTCAAACCCGACAGCATCATCGAGCACCTGGAGCAGCAACTCAGCGAGCGCTGATCACTCGCGAAACGGTTGCCTTGGCTTGCTGCGCAAGGGATCGAGCAACGACGACAAGCCGTTGTGATCGATCTCCTGCATCAGCGCCAGCAACTGACCGATCTCGCCCTTCGGGAAGCCTTCACGGGCGAACCAGTTCAGGTAATGTCCCGGCAGGTCGGCGATCAGTCGGCCTTTGTATTTGCCAAAGGGCATTTCTCGGCTCACCAACAATTTCAGGTCTTCGGGTTTCATCACATCGGCCGTCAGGTTTGCGTGGGCGGGTCATTATGCCGCAACCGCCAGGCGGTTGGGCCGGACGCTCAACTCGGGTAAGCTGCGCGCCGTTCACACTTGCAGGTACTCCCCATGATTATCAAGGCACTGCGCCTCGGCCTAGGCCAACTGATCGTTCTCGGCGACCTCGCCACCCGTCCGGCCAAGATGAAGCGTGCGTCCGAAGCACAGGCTGCCGTCGACCAGGCCGCGGGCAATCTGGCGCTCTACCAGTTCAAGGCCTGCCCGTTCTGCGTGAAAATTCGCCGCAAGCTGCATACCCTCAATGTGCCTGTCGCCCTGCGTGACGCCAAGAACGACGCCACCTCGCGCAGCGAGCTGGAGAGCCAGGGCGGCAAGATCAAGGTGCCGTGCCTGCGTATCGAAGAAAATGGCCAGAGCACCTGGCTGTACGAATCCAAGGCCATTGCAGCCTATCTGGATCAGCGCTTCGCGGCCTGAGGCGCCCGTAGGACGCCTTTAAAAAACGTAGGCGAGGTAGTCCAGGCTGTTTTCAATCCAGGTGGTTTTTAGGCGCGCCTCAATGCTGATGGCTGCGCCCGACATGGGACACATCCTTCTCGGCATGCAGATTGTCACTGGTACTGAGCTGACGAATGATCTCGCAGGGCGACGATTGTTGATCCGCCAGGCAACTGTTGCGCAGCTCGACCAGTTGCCCCTGTAACGACTGCAGGCTGGCGATGCGTGCATTGACGTGTTCGATATGCTCATCGATCAGGGTATTGATGGCTTCGCAGTTTTCCGCTGGCCGGCCGCGCAGGCTGAGCAGCTCGCGAATTTCGTCGAGGGTCATGTCCAGGGTGCGGCAGTTGCGAATGAACGTCAGCCGTTCGACGTGCTCCGGCCGGTACAGCCGATAATTACCCTCGCTACGCTGCGGCGCAGGCAGCAGTCCTTCGCGCTCGTAATACCGAATGGTCTCCACCTGGCTACCGGTGACTGCCGCCAATTCGCCAATTTTCATTTTCTTCTCCTCGATCGCTTGACCCTATAGTGGCTACAGGGTGTTCACTCTGCAACAGGTTATTTGGAGAGACCCATGGCCAACTGTTGCGATCACGACCAAACCCCCAAGCCCTCTCGCACCCAGGACTCGTGCTGCGCTGCCGAGACTGCGTCGCCATGCTGCGACTCTGGCAGCGCGCTGATCACCGGGATCAGCGAGCCGGTGGCCGCCCACGCCAGCGCTGCGATGGAAAGCAGCACACTGCGCATCGAACAGATGTGCTGCCCGACAGAAGAAGGCCTGATTCGCGGCAAGCTGCAGCACCTGCCCGAGGTGCACGCCATGCGTTTCAACCTGCTCAACCGCACGCTGCTCGTCGAGCACCAGGCGGGCGCCGCGCCCTTGCTGGTCAAGGCCATCGCCAGCCTGGGCATGCAGGCTGTGCCGCTGGCCGCGGAGACTCGAGTGCGCATCGAGCAGATGGACTGCCCAACCGAGGAGCGCCTGATCACCGACAAGCTCGCCCGGCAGCCCGGCATCGAAGCACTGCAATTCAATCTGATGCAGCGGGTGCTGACCATTCGCCACAGCCCGGATGCCCTCGAGCCGGCGTTACAGGCCATACGTGAGCTGGGTTTCACCCCGCAGCCCGAAGGCGACGACAGCCAGCCAATCACTGCCGAGCCGCCCAGCGGCGGGCTACCTTGGCGGCTGATCGGGGCTGGCGTAGCGGCTTTCATGGCCGAGCTGGTGCACTTCACCGACACCGCGCCGGAGTGGGTGGTCGCGCTGATCGCGCTGGGTGCGATCCTTACGGCCGGGCTCGATGTCTACAAGAAAGGCTGGATCGCCCTCAAGAATCTCAATCTGAACATCAATGCGCTGATGAGCATCGCCGTGACCGGCGCCGTACTGATCGGCCAGTGGCCGGAAGCGGCAATGGTCATGGTGCTGTTCGCCATCGCCGAACGGATCGAGGCGAAATCCCTGGATCGCGCGCGCAACGCTATTCGCGGCCTGATGGCACTGACCCCGGAGCAGGCCACGGTGCGTCAGCCCGACGGCAGTTGGCAGACAATGGAAGTCACACAGGTTGCCATCGGCAGCGTGGTTCGGCTGCGCCCCGGCGAACGCATCGGCCTAGATGGGCAGGTGCTCGAAGGGCACTCGACGGTCGACCAGTCGCCGATCACCGGGGAAAGCCTGCCCATCGAGAAAAGCGTGGGCGATACCCTATTCGCCGGCACCATCAACCAAAGCGGCGCACTGGACTACCAGGTCAGCGCCGCCGCCAGCAACAGCGCGCTGTCACGCATCATCAAGGCAGTGGAAGAAGCCCAGGGCGCACGGGCACCGACCCAGCGTTTCGTCGATCGTTTCGCCCGCATCTACACCCCGCTGGTCTTCCTGCTCTCCCTGGCCGTGGCAGTGGTGCCGCCGCTGCTGATGAATGGTGATTGGTTCGAGTGGGTCTATCGCGCGCTGGTTCTGCTGGTGGTCGCCTGCCCTTGCGCGCTGGTGATTTCCACGCCGGTAAGCATCGTCAGCGGTCTGGCGGCGGCGGCGCGCAAGGGCATCCTGGTCAAGGGCGGCGTGTACCTGGAGAACGGCCGGCACATCACCCACCTGGCGCTGGACAAGACTGGCACCCTCACCCACGGCAAACCGGTACAAACCGACTATCAGGCCCTGGAAGGCGATGCCGATGCCTGCCGCAAACTTGCGGCCAGCCTGGCCGCCCGTTCCGATCACCCAGTGTCTCTGGCAGTCGCCAAGGCGGCGCAGGAGCAAGGTGTCGTTCTCGATGAAGTGCAGGCATTCGAGGCGCTGCCTGGGCGCGGTGTAAGCGGTGTGATCGATGGCCAGCGCTACCAGTTGGGCAACCATCGTCTGCTCGAAGAGCTGGGCCTGTGCTCGCCGGAGATCGAAATCCGACTCGATGGGTTGGAACGTGAAGGCAAGACGGTGATTCTGCTCAGCGACGATAAACGCGCCCTGGCGCTCTTCGCGGTCGCCGACACGCTCAAGGCCAGTAGCCGTGAGGCCATCGCCACCCTGCATGAAATGGGTATCAAGACCCTGATGCTCACCGGTGATAATCAGCACACCGCCCAAGCCATCGCCGCTCAGGTCGGCATCGATGAAGCCCGCGGCGACCTGCTGCCCGCCGACAAGCTGGCGACCGTCGAAGGTCTGCTCAGTCAGAAAGGCGTGGTCGCCATGGTCGGCGACGGCATCAACGACGCCCCTGCCCTGGCCCGCGCCGATGTCGGCTTCGCCATGGCGGCGATCGGCACCGACACGGCCATCGAAACCGCCGACGTGGCGATCATGGACGACGACCTGCGCAAAATTCCGGCGTTCATTCATCTGTCTCAGCAGACGGCCGCGATTCTCAAGCAGAACATCGTGTTGGCGCTGGGTATCAAGGCGGTATTTCTGGGTTTGACCGTGAGCGGCCACGCCACCATGTGGATGGCGGTGTTCGCTGATGTCGGCGTAAGTCTGCTGGTGGTGTTCAACGGGCTGCGGTTGTTGCGCAAGTAAATATCGAGAAGGCCGAACTGCGTAGGATGGGTGCAACCCATCGGCAATTGATGGGTTTCACCCATCCTACGCGGCTGCCTATCCCACGGACTTATCGTGGGAGCGCGCCATGCGCACGACAGCCTCGCGGGCATGGACTAGGCGTCCCCGCCTGCTCCCACATGGATTGCAGTCGCTCTCTAGATTAATCGGCAAGGATGGGTCGGGCCACGTAGGTCAAACCCATCAAAAGAAGGCGATCAGCCCAGCATGGTCACGTGTTTTGGGTGGCTGGCGACACGCGCCAGCCAGGCGTTGACTGCCGGATAAGCACTCAGGTCGAAACCGCCTTCGTGGGCCACGTGGGTATAGGCGTACAGGGCGATATCGGCGATGGAATAACGGTCGCCGACCAGATACGGGGTCTGCTCCAGCTGCCGTTCCATGACTCGCAGCGCCTTGTGGCCGCGCACCTGGCACACCTTGTATTCTTCGGCGCGTGCAGCCGGCATGCCTTCGAGCCACTGAATGCGACGAGCCACGGCAATGTAGGGCTCATGGCTGTACTGCTCGAAGAACTGCCACTGCAGCACCTGGGTGCGCAGGCGTGGTTCGGTCTGTAGGAACTCGCTGCCATCGGCGAGGAAATTGAGAATGGCGTTGGACTCCCACAGGTACGAGCCGTCTTCCAGCTCCAGCACCGGAATCCTGCCATTGGGGTTCTTGGCCAGGAACTCGGGGCTCTGTGTCTCGCCCTTGAAAATATCGATCGGTACCCATTCGAACGGCTTGCCGAGCAGGGTCAGCATCAGCTTGACCTTGTAGCAGTTGCCAGAGCGGTAGTCGCCATAAACCTTGTACATGTTCGCCTCCTGAATCCCGATGCCTCTTTAGCCAATAGTCACGCCGCGTTCGCGGCCAGTCCCTGACGCACCACACCTGCCAGCCGGCGCAGCCCTTCACCCAGACGCTCCGGTGCCACGTGGCTGAAGTTCAGCCGCAGGTAACCGTGCTCGCGATCCGGGTCGATGAAAAACGGCTCGCCGGGCATGAATGCCACGTTCTGGGCCAGCGCCGCGTCGAGCAGCAGACGGGTGTCCTGGGGCTGCTTGAGGCGCAGCCAGAAGAACAGACCGCCCTGGGGAATCTGCCACTCAGCCAGATCACTGAAATGTTCGACGAGCGCCGCCTGCATCGCATCACGCCGCAAGCGATAGAAATTTCGCAGCTCGGCCAGATGCTCGGCGTAGCGCTCGGTGCCCAGCCATTGCAGCGCTTGCCACTGGCCCACGCGGTTGGTATGCAGATCCGCCGATTGTTTGAGACGCAGCAGGTGCGGGTACAGATCCGCCGTGGCGATCAGGTAACCGACGCGCAGCCCAGGCAACAGCGTCTTCGAGACAGTGCCAGTGTAGATCCAGCTGGCCTTGCGCAGGCGACTGACGATCGGCGTGGCGCTACCAGCGTCGAACACCAGCTCGCGGTAGGGCTCATCCTCGATCAGCGTCACCTCGTAACGATCCAAGAGGGCCGCCACAGCGTCACGCTTGGCCTCGCTGTAGCGCACGGCGCTGGGGTTCTGGAACGTCGGGATCAGGTAGGCGAACGCCGGGCGCTGGCGCTCCAGCTGCTCTTCGAGTGCCTGCAATTGCGGGCCATCGGCCTCCTGCGGCACGGCGATGCAGTCAGCGCCGAACAGCTGGAAGGCCTGCAGGGCAGCCAGGTAGGTCGGCGCCTCAAGCAGTACTTTGGTGCCGGGATCGATAAACAGTTTGCTGGCCAGGTCGAGGGTCTGCTGCGAGCCGCTGACGATCAGCACCTGGCTCGCCTCACACGGCACGCCCAGCGCTCTCGCTTCGGCGGCGATGGCTTCACGCAGCGCCGGCTCTCCCTCGCTCATGCCGTACTGGCCCATGCTGACGGGCATCTGCGACCAATCGAGCGCTGGCAGCATCTCCTCGGCAGGCAGGCCACCGGCGAACGACATCACCTCCGGACGCTGAGCGGCAGCGAGAATTTCGCGGATCAGGGAGCTTTTCAGACGGGTGATGCGTTCAGAGAAGGCCATGGAGGTCACCGGGTGATAAGTCGGGAGAATTGAGTCAAACTGGTTGACCGAAAGTACGACGCTCGAGACATATACGTCAATATGATTGACCTTAAAAATTCAGCTGCTCAGCAAGCAGCCATGGAAGCCTTCTTCTTTGGTTACCAGGCGTTCACCGCCAAGGCCGACGAAATGCTCGCGCGCCGGGGACTGTCGCGAGTGCACCAGCGCATCCTGTTTTTCATCGCCCGCCACCCCGGGTTGAGCGTCAAGGAGTTGCTCGGCTACCTCGGCGTGAGCAAACAGGCGCTGAGCATTCCGCTGCGCCAGTTGCAGGAAATGAATCTGGCGCAAAGCGTCCCCGCCGAAGATGACAAGCGCAAACGCTTGCTCGGTCTCACTGCCGAGGGCGCCAATCTGGAGCGGGCGCTGCGCCGCGAGCAGGTAAAACTGCTGCAGCGCGCCTTCGACGAAAGCGGCAAGCACGCGGTGGATGGCTGGCTGGCAGTGAACAAGGCATTGAGCGGTACAGGTCGAACACCGGAGTGATGGGCACGCAACTGTATGGTTGCTTATAGCCGCCGCTGTACCGCGACGGCCACGCTGGCAGCCCTTATCGTGGCGGCTCAACTTCGAGACTTCGCCATGACCCCGGAACTGCTGATCGCCTTCATCGCCTTTGCCTTCGTCACCTCGGTGACGCCTGGCCCCAACAATATGATGTTGCTCGCTTCCGGGGTGAACTTCGGCCTGCGTCGCAGCGTGCCGCACATGCTCGGTATCAGCCTCGGCTTCATGGTGCTGGTGATGTGCGTAGGATTCGGCCTGGGCCAGGTGTTCGAGCAAGTGCCGGCGCTGTACACCGTACTGCGCTACCTGGGCGCGGCCTACCTGCTCTACCTGGCCTGGAAGATCGCCGGCTCTGGTGCTCCGGACAGCACGGGGGGCGAACGCGGCAAGCCTTTCACCTTTCTCCAGGCCGCCGCCTTTCAGTGGGTCAATCCCAAGGCCTGGGTGATGGCCATCGGCGCTATTACCACCTACACGCCGCAGGAAAATTTCCTGGTCAACGTGCTGCTGATCGCCGGGCTGTTCGCGCTGGTCAACTGCCCGAGCGTGGGGCTGTGGACGGTGGCAGGCTCGCTGCTGCGCAACTGGCTGCGTAACCCCCGCGTGCTGCGCGCCTTCAATATCGGTATGGCGGTGCTGCTGGTGGCCTCCCTGTACCCGATCTTCGCCGACATGAAAGGAGTGCTGTGATGCTCGAAAGCAGCCGCCCTCGCCTGCGCCCGCTGGCCGACACCTCGACCTCCGCCGTGGTAGCCGGCTTCATCGGCATGCTCACGGGCTACACCAGCTCTCTGGTGCTGATGTTCCAGGCGGGCCAGGCTGCCGGGCTCAGCGCCGGGCAGATTTCCTCGTGGATCTGGGCGCTGTCGATCGGCATGGCGGTGACCTGCATCGGTCTGTCCCTGCGCTACCGCGCGCCGATCATGGTCGCCTGGTCGACCCCCGGCGCGGCATTGCTGATCACCAGCCTGCCCGGCGTGCCTTACAGCGAGGCCATAGGCGCCTACATCTTGTGCTCCGCACTGATTCTGGTCTGCGGCCTGACCGGCAGCTTCGACCGCATCATGCGGCGCATCCCCGGCTCCATCGCCGCCGCTCTGCTGGCCGGCGTGCTGTTCAAGATCGCGCTGGAAATCTGCGTGGCCGCCGAGCAGCAGCCCCTGCTGGTGATCGCCATGCTGTTCGCCTACTTGCTGGGCAAACGCCTGCTGCCCCGCTACGCCGTACTGGCTGCGCTGCTGGTTGGCTGTGTGCTGGCTGGCACCCTGGGGCTGCTGAATTTCTCCCAGTTCGAGCTGCAGCTGGCGACCCCGGAATGGACTACACCGAGCTTTTCCATCGCTGCAGCGATCAGCATCGGCATCCCGCTGTTCATCGTCGCCATGGCCTCGCAGAACCTGCCGGGTATGGCGGTGCTGCGCGCCAATGGCTACGACGTTCCAGCCTCGCCGCTGCTCACTACCACCAGCCTGGTGTCGATCGTGATGGCGCCCTTCGGCTCCCACGGTATTCACATGGCAGCCATCAGCGCGGCGATCTGCGCCGGCCCCGAGGCCCATGAAGATCCGCGCAAGCGGTACACGGCAGCAATCTGGTGCGGGGTGTTCTATGGCATCGCCGGGCTGTTCGGCGCCACCCTCGCCGCCCTGTTCGCCGCCTTGCCCAAGGCGCTGATCCTGTCCATCGCCGCACTGGCATTGTTCGCCTCGATCATTGGTGGCCTGACCCAGGCCATGAGCGAACCCAAGGAACGCGAAGCGGCGCTGATCACCTTTCTTGTCACCGCTTCGGGGATGACCCTGTTCGGGGTGGGGTCGGCGTTCTGGGGCATCGTCGCAGGCTTGCTGACCCTGGCGCTGCTCAATGGCGGCAAACGTGCCTGAGCGGCGATGAACATATTAAGGCCCCAGACATGCCGTTGAGCTTTCACAAGATGCACGCCAACGGCGATGACTTCGTGGTGGTCGACTCACGCAACTCGACCAACCCAGTGGCAGGCGCCCTGGCTCGACGCCTGGGTGATCGCAACTGCGGCATCGGCTTCAATCAACTGGCGGTAATACTTGATTGCGCTGATGCCGACGCACGCCTGACGTTCTGGAACGCCGATGGTTCGATGCTGGATGCCTGCGGTAGCGCGACGCGCGGCGTTGCAGACCTGCTGATGCGCGAGTCGAACAGCACCAGGCTGGTACTGCGCAGCAACCGTGGTCTGCTGACCTGCGAGCGGATCAGCAATGGAGCCATTGCCGTGAGCATGGGGGAGCCGCTGTTCGACTGGGCGGATATCCCTCTGGCAGAGGAGCACGACACCGCAGCTTTGCCGCTCGCCGGCGCCCCAGCGGCCTGCAGCATGGGCAATCCGCACTGCACCTATTTCGTCGATGACCTGGCAGCGCTGGATATCGCCACACTCGGGCCGGCGCTAGAGATCAACCCGCTGTTCCCCCGCAAAACCAACGTGCACTTCGTGCAGATCATCGACCGCAAACGCATCAGGCTGCGCATCTGGGAACGCGGCGGCGGCATTCCCCTCGGCTCAGGGTCTTGCTGCTGCGGTGCCGCGGTCAACGGCATGCGCCGCGGCCTGCTGGACGACACCGTCGACGTGGAATGTGATGGCGGAACAGTGACGGTTCACTGGGATGGCAGCGGCCCGGTATTTCTCACCGGGCCGGTAGCGCACTGCTTTTCCGGCGTTATCGCAGATAGCGTATTGGCCAGTACGCCCAGCACCGAACTACCTGAGGCCCATACCCGAAGCGCTCATTTCTAGGCACTACGCTCAGCCTCCGTCGCCAGCTGCTTGCCATGGGCCGCATTCACCCACCAGCCGAACGCCGCGGCGGTGAAGAACATGATGATGCTGTACAGCGCAGCGGGAATCGCCATGGTGCTGTTGTTCAGCAATACCGGGCTGAGCGCCAGGGCGATGGCCAGGGTGCCGTTGTGGATGCCGATTTCCATGCCAATGGCGATGGCCTGCCGCAGGCTGAGCTTGAGCAGACGTGGCACGAAGTAGCCCACCGCCAGGCTCAGCAGGTTGAATGCCAGGGCCGCGGCACCGACTACCGGCGCGTAATCGAGCACGGTCTGCCAGTCCTTGACCAGTGCCAGGATGATGATCAGCAGCAGGAACAGCGCCGAGATGATCTTCACCGGGTTTTCCATACGCATGGCGAAACCGGGAAAGCGGCTGCGCAGGAACATACCGATGGCCACCGGCCCCAGCACGATGGCGAAAACCTGAACCACCTTGGCGAACTGCAGTGGAATCGCCTGATCCCCCTCCATGAAGTAGGCCAGCGACAGGTTGACGATGAAGGGCATGGTCAGCACTGCGACGACCGAGTTCACTGCAGTCAGGGTGATGTTCAGTGCGACGTCGCCATGGGCCAGGTGGCTATACAGATTGGCGGAGGTACCACCGGGCGACGCGGCCAGCAGCATCATGCCCACGGCCAGGGCTGGCGCCAGGCCGAATGCCTGCACCATGAAGAAACAGGCCACCGGCAACAGCAGCAATTGGCAGGACAGGCCGATCAGCACTGGCTTGGGGTACTTCACCACCCGGGCGAAATCCGCCAGGGTCAGGGACAAGCCCAGGCCGAGCATGATGATGCCCAGAGCCAGGGGAAGAAACACGCTCAGCAAAGGACTTGCAGTCATCGATACATCTCCGTGGTCAGACTTCCGTGATCCTGATCCACACTGTAGCGGGCAATCGTCAGCCCGCGCATGGGGCGTTGCAGCAAACCCAGCCCCATCAGTTCGATGGATCGATAGACATTCGGCCACTGCGACATCCTTGTCCAATACCCCGGTGAGGATTATCACCACTGCTTATTTCAACGGAGGTTTTTCCATGTCCACTCAGCTCAACCGCCAGTTTCTGCTCGCCAAGCGCCCGACCGGCATGGTCAGCCGCGATACGTTCGATTACGTGGAAAAACCGGTCGGCGAACCTGGCAGCGGGCAGATACTGGTCAAGAACCTCTACCTGTCGCTGGATCCGGCCATGCGCGGCTGGATGAACGAGGGCAAGTCCTACATCGCGCCGGTTGGCCTAGGCGATGTGATGCGCGCGCTTGGCGTCGGTGAAGTGATTGCGTCCAACCACCCGGACTATGCCGTCGGCGATCACGTCAACGGCGCCCTGGGTGTGCAGGACTACTTCCTCGGCGAGCCTAGGGGCTTCTACAAGGTCGATCCGCAGCGTGCACCCTTGCCGGTCTACCTGTCGGCCCTCGGCATGACGGGCATGACCGCTTACTTCGCCCTGCTCGACGTCGGCGCGCCGAAGAGCGGCGACACCGTGGTGCTTTCCGGTGCAGCCGGAGCGGTGGGCAGCATTGCCGGGCAGATCGCCAAGCTCAAGGGCTGCCGGGTCATCGGCATCGCCGGTGGCGCGGAAAAATGCGCCTACCTGACCGATGAACTGGGCTTCGATGCGGCCATCGACTACAAGAGCGAGTCGCTGCCCGAGGCGCTCAAGCGCGAGTGTCCGAAAGGCATCGATGTGTACTTCGACAACGTCGGTGGCGACACCCTGGATGCAGTACTCGGCCGCCTCGCCCCCAAGGCGCGCATCGTCATCTGCGGCGCCATCAGCCAGTACAACAACAAGGAAGCGGTCAAGGGTCCAGCCAACTACCTCTCCCTGCTGGTCAACCGCGCACGCATGGAGGGCTTCGTGGTGATGGATCACGCGGCCAACTTCGCCAGTGCAGCGGCAGAAATCGGCGGTTGGCTGGCCAGCGGCAAGGTCAAATCCAAGGAGCACGTGGTCGAGGGCCTGGAAACTTTCCCGGAAACCCTGCTCAAGCTGTTCAAAGGTGAAAACTTCGGCAAGCTGGTGCTCAAGGTCTGAGACCCGCTCGGCGAGCGGCACTCCTGCCGCTCGCCGGTGACGACTCGCAACCTGTACGCAGTGATAACAAACCAAAAAAAGATGGCTATGAGCCATTAAATGGCTTGAGTCGTTGCTGACAGTTCGGGTAGTTTCGCCGCCATGCTGTTCGCCCATCGGGGCCGGCTGATCCTTCACGCCAGGAGCCCTGATGGAACTCGTCTTCACTGTCATCGCCATCATGCTGGTAGGTGCCGCCTACCTACTGTTTCACTATCTGCGCGGCGGTGCGGCGCAGTGCCGTCGGCCCATAACCGAATGGCTGGCGAGCTACCAGACATCCAGCCCGGTTGAGCAGCACGAGATGGCTGAAGTGCTGCTGCGGCGATCCATGCGCTTGGCGGCCAATATGGGCGTGCAGATTGACCTCGATGACCTGATCGCCAACGGTAAGGAACCTACCGAGCTGATCGCCGCGTGGCAGGCTCGACTGCCCAGCGTCATACCTGCGGCCTATCTACCAGGCACCCCGGCGAGTACCGTCGGCGCCCTGCTGTTGATTCAGCAGGTCGAACCCTCGCGTTTTCACGAATTGCTCGGGCAGTCCGCTGCAGGCTGAAACAAGTCAGTCCCTGGCCATCGGCAACGATAGCGAACGGAGTTCCGAAGCATCGATACGCCGCCGATCGGCGAGCGGATCGATGATTGCGCAGAACGTCAAAGGCTGCGCATGAGGATGATCGGCAAGGCGGTGAACAGTGCGGTGACCAGAAGCAGAATCAGCAGCAGATCCAGGCTATAAAAAGTCACGTCATCCTCCAGGCGAGCATACATGGTGCTCGCATCAGGTTTAACAGCTCAGTACCGCGTACGCGGCAAGAGTGCCATTGACTCGCGGCACAGCAGGTCGCGTCCGGTGTGACTGAACGTCACCTGAAGCCCTCGCCGCTGATCGCCTGTACACCATAGCTCAGACCTCCGTTTGTCACACGCTGGCGCGCCGCCAGAGGAAAACCGGCGGACCATTGATGGGAACTTCTCAGCCCTGAGGCCTACAGAAACCTGTATCGGCTTTATCAGGAGAACCCCGAATGGAACAGTGGAACATCTGGTTCGATCGCGAATTATGGCTCGGCGTCGGCATCGTGGTGATCGCTACCGCCGTGATCTACACCGTGCTGCGCACCGTAGTCGGCATCGTGCACAAGCGCCTTGTCACGTGGTCAAAAGGCCAGGACGGCAACTGGCAGCATTTCGTCGCAGTGGTGATCGGGCGTACCAGCCGCTTGCTGCTGCTCGCCTTCTCGCTGCTGCTGGCCCTGCGCCTGCCGGATCTGCCCGGCAGTTGGCAGGCCGCCCTGAGCCACACCTGGTTCGTCGCCCTCGCCCTGCAGATCGCTCTGTGGGTGGATACCGGCGTGCGCCTGTGGGCGCGCAGCCTGGTCGTCGGCAAGAATGGCAGCATCGGTTTCAACCCGGTGATGACCACCATCATCAGCATCATGGTGCTGATCGTGGTGTGGTCGGTAATGCTGTTGTCGATCCTCGCCAACCTGGGTGTGGATATCACCGCCTTGGTGGCCAGCATGGGTGTCGGCGGTATTGCGATTGCCCTTGCGGTGCAGACGGTACTCGGCGACATATTCGCCTCGCTATCGATTGGCGTCGACAAGCCATTCGAGATCGGCGATTTCGTGGTGTTCGGCGAAGTGGCCGGGAGCATCGAACATATCGGCCTGAAAACCACGCGCATCCGCAGCCTCAGCGGCGAACAGGTGGTGTGTGCCAACGCCGACCTGCTGCGCCAGATCGTGCACAACTACAAGCGCATGGACACGCGACGCATCGTCTTCAAATTCGGGGTCAGCTACGACACCCCGAGCGACAAGGTTCGCCAGGTATCGGAAAAGGTCGGCGACATCATCCGTGCCACCCCCAAGGCCAAATTCGACCGCGCGCACTTTCTCGGCTTCGACGAGAGCCAGCTGACCTTCGAAGTGGTCTACATCGTGCAGAGCTCGGACTACAACCAGTACATGGACATCCAGCAGGAGATCAACCTGCAACTGCTCGATGCCCTGCGCGAACTGGATGTGCGCTTCGCCCTGCCGCGTCGCGATCTGCGTTTGGTGGGTGAAAAGATGCCGACGCTGAAAGTCGCCGGTTTGCCGCAGCACGAACAGCAGGACGATTCGGCCGAGCGCGATCAGCGACTGCCACGTTTCAGCTGAAGCCAGTGGGTGGAAAACCGTAAAGGTTCTCCACCCGCCATGGCCAACGCCTCGCTGTCGAAAGCCGTCGTTGCCCGGCCTAGCGGCAACCCGTCATGCGGTTGCAGTTGACCCGGTCTCTCTCGCCCTTGGAGCTGGAAAGCCGGCTAACCACGTTCCAGCCGATCCGCCGGCTGGAACCCACCCACAGCTCACCATTGCTGCTGACACCGGTGAACAGCTGCAGGCGCCCATAGGTGGTGCTGGTCTGCGCCCAGGTCTGCCCGCTGATGACATCGAAGCCACGCATCAGCGTGTCGTTACCGCGCTGAACGATGCCGTAGTGATTGCCGAAACGATCCGTGCAATTGAGCATCGTGGCACTGCGAGTGCAGCCCATGGCGTCGCCAGGCAGCGTAAAAGCGGCATGAGCAGACGACGTAAAAGCCAACAACAGAAAACCACCCGCCGCTAACTGACGAAACAACAACACAAGCATCTCCAAGGGGGTTCATACACGTTTCTACTGAACCACGTTCTTACCCTATGGCTAGCAGCAATCTATTCAAGCCTGGCTATTCTCCAAAAAACCAATCCCCAGGCTGATGAGTTTGGTCATGTTTTCCAGTGTTTGCGCACCATCGGGATGGGTGCTTATTGAGGCGATGGTGGAGTGTGCATAGGTGGCCGACAATTCTCGATAGGCACTGTCATATCGTGAGCCCAGCAGCATGACGTCGGGCGCCTCCTCAGCACCTGATTGCTGATCCTCATCGGTAACCATTCTGAGGGTTTTGGCGATATCATTCTTACCTTGCAACAGCAGAGTATCGAGATGCTCGGGTTTCTTGATCAAGGCTGCCAGATTGATCAGATGCTCGATAGCTATTCGGTTGACCGCTGCGGCCTCTCTATCGAAGTCATTGTTGATCAACAGCAGAACGGCATCCGAGTTGGAGATGATGTTTTCCAGAAACTTCAGCGCTACCTTCTCATGGGCGGCGATAAAACGACCCTCCAGCCGCTCAACCAACTCATTAGCGCTGAAGATCATATCCCTTAGCCTGACTCTTTCCTGTGTCATACGACCTCCTCGTTGCGAATTAATGATCCAACCGTCATTAGCGATCTGAAGTCTGTTCAACGCCACTCAGCTTAGAGCCTATTCGCCATCAAGGCGACGTTCTGCACCTGGGCGCTTTCGGCGGCGGTGACCGGTGTCGAGAGGCAGAAAGTGGTAGTAGCGAGCAGGCGTGGGTACAGCCTGTTCATCAGGGCTCTTTGAGTGAACTCATATGCCGGGCCAGACCGAAAGCAGCAGCCAGACCGATACAGACCAGCGCCCACCAGAGTACCTGCGGCGGCGCCTGATCAGCGGGCAGTAGCCGGCCGATCAGCACATTGCCGAACAACGCCGCCAGCCCGCCCACACCGGCGAAGAAGCCGTAATAGGCGGCTAGTTGCCCGCGCCGGGCGTAATGAGGCACGTGGGCCGACAGCAGCGGCAGCACCAGCAGGCTGCCGAGGCTAAGCAAAGCGGCCATCAGCAGAACCGCCCAATACGGGGTCAACAGACTGGCGAAAGGTTCGGCCAGCAGCGCGTAGCTAACCGCCATCAACGCCAGACCGAGGCCCATGCCCTGTCCCTCGCTGAGCCAACGCTGGCGTAGCGCGCTGAGGGGCATCTGCAGCAACACGCCGACCAACGCGGTGATAACGAATACCCGCGTGATCCATGCCTGCCCGCCGCCGTGGGCGTGGCTGTAGGCCGGGATCGCCAGATAAAGTGGATGGAACAGCAGTGGATAGGCTGCCGCCAACACGGCGAAGCGCAAGAATGGCCACTGCTGCAGCATGTCCAGGCACTGGCGCAGCATGGTCACCGGCTCGTCACCGGACACCAGCTCCTTGCTCGGCAGGAAGCGCCACTGCACCAGGGTCATGAGCAGAAACAGCCCGGCTGCCACGCTGCCGGATACCGCGAAATCGATGCCGATCAGCAGCAGACCTGCCAGCGGCCCGAGCAGCATGCCCGCGGTGCTGGCCATGTTCTGCAGAGCGAATGCGCGCTTGCGCTGCTGCATGTCCTGGCACTCGTCGGCCAGGTAGGCCTGGGCACAAGGCGTGAACAGCGCACCGGCGAAACCGCTAACGCAGGCGGCCAGCAGCAGAACCGCCAGGCTTTCCGAGAAGCCGAGCACGGCAAACCCCACGCAGCGCACCAGGCAACCGATGAGAATGGCGCGACGGTAGCCGATGCGGTCACCCAGCAAGCCACCGAACAGGAACAACCCCTGCTGGCTGAACACGCGGATGCCGAGCACCAGGCCGACCGCCCAACCCGCCAGCCCCAGGCTCTCGCTGAGGTGCCCGGCCAGATACGGCACCAGCATGTAAAAGCCGAAGTTGAACGCCAGGCTGTTGAGCACCAGCACCCGGGCGGCGGGTGACAGGCTGGCGAAGGTATCCAGCACTCGGCTCATGGCTGGCTCATTTACTCGCGCGCTGGACGATCTGCTCCAGCCGCTGCTTGGCCCGCGCCGGCAGTTGCGCGGGAATCTGCGCCTCACTGACCGGCTGATCACCGACCTGAATGAGCATCACCATACCCATCGCCAGGTGAGGAATGCACTGGATGCCATAGAGCCCTGCTTCACTGAAGGTCACTTCGACCTCTTCGTTGATCTTGCCCTTGAACGGCTCGGCCCCCTCCGGCAGGAATCCGGGGATGCTGGCGGCGTTGTGGGTCGGATGCGTGGCGATGAACTTGACGCTGTCACCTGGGGCAATGGCCAGAAAATCCGGTTCATAGACCATCGAACCGGACTCCCCACGGTTGAGCATCTTCACTTCGTGGATTTCGGCCAATGCCGGAGCTGCGAATACAAGCGTAGCGAGCAAAGCGAAGAACGGCGAAAAACGCATAAAAAGACTCGTTTCAGATAGGTTGAAAGCGCAGCACCCGGGCACCGTCTTCAGGGTCGACCAGGTAGCGGGCGCGTACGCCGAAGGTGTCGCGTAAACGGTCGGTGGTCAGCACCTCGGCCGGTGCCCCCAACGCCACCAGTCGACCACGCTCCATCACCCCGAGGCGGTCGCACTCAAGGGCCTGGTTGAGGTCATGCAAGGCGATCAGCGTAGTCACCGGCAGCGTGCGCACCAGATTGAGGATCGACAGCTGGTGCTGGATATCCAGATGATTGGTGGGTTCGTCGAGCAGCAGGATCTGCGGCTTCTGCGCCAGCGCCCGGGCGATGTGCACGCGCTGGCGTTCACCACCCGACAGGGTGCTCCAGGCCCGCTCCGGCATTTCCGCCATGTCCACATCGGCCAGTGCCTGAGCGACGATCTTCTCGTCCTCCGCCGACCAGGGCTGCAGCGCCGACAGCCAGGGCGTGCGGCCCAGCTCGACGGCATCGCGCACCGTCACCGCATCACCGGTGTCGGCCTGCTGCTCGACGAACGCCAACTGGCGGGCGACATCACGGCGACTCAGGCTACCCAGCAGCTTGCCCTGCAAGTGCACCTGGCCACTGCCCGGCGTGCGGATACCGGACAGCAGCTTGAGCAAGGTCGACTTGCCCGAACCATTGGGGCCGATCAGGCCGAGCGTCTCTCCCTGGCGCAGTTGCAGGTCGACGCCGGCGACGATCGTCTTTCCCTTCACCGACCAGCCCAGGTCGCTGCACTGCAGCACCGTACTCACCGCACCCGCCTCCCGCGTACCAGAATCACCGCGAAGGCCGGCGCGCCGATCAACGCGGTGACCACGCCAATCGGCAGTACCTGCCCTTTGATCACCGTACGCGACAGCACGTCGGCGGCGATCAGAAACACCGCGCCGGTCAGGGCTGCGACCGGCACCAGCCGGCCATGCCGCACGCCGACCAGCAGCCGTGCCGCGTGAGGAATCACCAGACCGACGAAACCGATGGAGCCGACGATCGACACCATCACCGCTGTGACCAGCGCCGCGCAGGCGATCAGCGTGGCCTGCACCCGGCGCACCGGCACGCCCAGCGACGCCGCCGATTCGGCACCGAAGGTGAAGGCATCCAGGGCGCGGGTATGCCAGGCCACCAGCAGCACCCCGGCCAGCGCCACGGGTACGGCCAGGGCGACATCGTGCCAGTTGACGCCGCTGAGGTTGCCGAGCAGCCAGAACATGATGCCCCGCGCCTGCTCGGCGCTGGCCGATTTGGTGATCAGGAACGAGGTGAGCGCGTTGAACAACTGGGAGCCGGCGATACCGGCAAGAATGATCTGCCCGGTGCCATTCAGCGCGCCGCCACCCGCTGCCCGCGCCAGCAAGGCGACCAGGCTGAAGGCGGCGATTGCGCCAATGAAGGCGCCCATCGAAAGCGACAGCATGCCCGCGCCGAGCCCCAGCAGCGCCACCGAAACCGCTCCGGTGGAAGCACCGGCGGAAATCCCCAACAAATAAGGATCGGCCAGTGGATTGCGCAGCAGCGCCTGCAGCACCACCCCACACACCGACAGCCCGGCGCCGCAACAGGCGGCGACCAGGGCGCGGGTCAGGCGGTAGTTCCAGACGATGCCCTCGTCGATCGGGTCGAGCAAGAAGCCCGTCCCGAACAGCTTGTTGGCCAGCACCTGAAAGACCACCGACAGCGGGATGCGGGTTTCACCCAGTGCCACACCGACGACCACCGCCACGGCCAGCAACAGCAGGCAGATGATGGTCAGCAGGAACAGGCGGGAGCCGCGAGCAATCATTTCTGCAGATCGAACCCATCAACGGCCTTGGCCAGGGTTTCGATGCCGGTGATCATGCGCAGCGAAGCCTGCATGCCGTCGGCATCGAGAATCACGATGCGACCGTTCTTCACCGCATCCATGTGTTTGGCGACTGGATCATTACGCAGGAACTCGAGTTTCTTCTCCACGTCGTCAGCCGGGAAACGGCGGCGATCCATGCGCGCGAGCACCAGCACGGTCGGGTTGGCCTTGGCCAGTGTTTCCCAGCCGACCGTCGGCCACTCTTCGCTGGACTCGACCACGTTGCGCAGGCCCAGCGACTTCATCATGGTGTCGGCAACGCCTTTCTGGCCGGCCATGTAGGGGTCGAGATCCAGGTCCGCGCTGGAGAACCAGAACGCAGCGGAGATTTGCTTGGCCTGACGCTGCTCGGCGTTGGCGACCGCTTTGCCGAGCCTGTCCTGCAGACTGGCGACCAGCTTGTCGCCCTCAGCCTGCACGTCGAAGATTTGCGCCAGTTGCTGCACGCTCTTGTACAGGCTGTCGATCTGGAAAGGCTGCAGGCGGGTACCGTCTGCACCGACCAGATTGTCCTTGCCCTCGCAGTCGGACGGCATGATGTAGGTGGGAATCTTCAGCTCGTGAAACTGCTCACGGGTGCCGACCACGCCCTGCTCGCCAACCATCCATTCGAACTGCACGGCCACCAGACCGGGGCGCTTGTTGATCACCGATTCGAAGCTCGGATCGTTATCGGCCAGCCGTTCGACCTTGGCGTTCTGCGCCTCGAACTCGGGCAGCACATTGCTGAACCACAACGAGGTGCCTACCAAGCGGTCGCCCAACCCGAGGGAATAGAGAATTTCTGTGCCGGCCTGGCCAATGGTTACGGCGCTCTTCGGCGCAGCGGCGAAGCTCAGCTCATGGCCGCAGTTCTCAAGGGTCAGGGGGTATTGAGTTGGGCTGGCGGCCAGCGCCATCGAAGACAGGCCAAGGGTGGCGGCCAGAACGGCAAAACGAGACACGGTCATGCGGGTGATCTCCCAATCAACAGATACGCATAAATGGCAGTGCGCAGGCTGGAGAACACATCACGCCAAGCGGCCATGGCCGCACCTGTCCCTGAGGAAGGTGATTACGGATGCCCCTCCCGGACACCCCGCCGGCTGGTTCGATTGCAGCGCCCGAGCAGGGCTGCACTGCAGCTGCTCAGACCTGTGCCGGCAGGTCTCCTGACTGGTACGTCGTGGCAACGCTGCGGCCTTCCCGGATTCGAACCCAGTGACACGAATGCAACGATGCTCAGTACCTACAGTTGCGGGGGCAGTTCCGTTTGGCCACCAGAGGTGGCGACGGATTCCCTATTAATTCCTCGCGGAAACCGGCGGGCGGCATCTTAAACGATTAGGTCGCTCCCCTGCAGCGCTTCGCTGCAGTTTCTGCGCATTCATCCCAACAAGCCGGAAGCCAGTGCAGCACTTGTACGGCTAATTTCGGTGGCCATTATTGTTACAACATAACAATTTAGCAAGTCCAGTTCAGCGCTCATTTCAGCGTCTGATCTGGAAGATCCGAGTGCCGATGAGGCCTGCGGGAAAAATCCAGATTCGGGCTTGAAATGAGAACCAAAATCAATAAGACTGTATATTGTTACTTTATAACGTATTTATTGGAGCACTTATGAAACCTGGTATCCACCCTGAATATCGCCCCGTTCTATTCCACGACGTCTCGGCTGACGCCTACTGGCTGATCGGCTCCACGGTCAGCACCGACAAAACCCGCGAGCACAGCGACGGCAACACCTACCCCTACGTCACGCTCGATATCTCCAGCGCCTCGCACCCGATCTACACCGGCCAGCAGCGCCAGACCGCAAGCGAAGGCCGCGTGGCCGGGTTCAACAAGCGCTTCGCCGGTTTTGCAGGAGCCCGCTCATGAAAGTGCTCGCGTCGCTGCGCACCGCCAAATTGCGCCACCGCGATTGTCAGATCGTCAAACGTCGCGGCCGCATTTACGTGATCTGCAAGACCGAACCGCGCTTCAAGTGCGTACAAGGCCGGCCCAAACCGCAGCGCAAGAACAAGGGCTAAGTGCCTGTACCACCCTCTCGGCGCAGCGCAATGGCAGCCGTCTCTCCAGGCCCGCGGCGCGACAACCATTCGCCGCGGGGTAGCGGCTTGTATGTTCTAGGTTCCTGCAAAAGCATGAAGATTCCGGCCTGTAGGAGCCCGCTTGCGGGCGATACGATGGTGGCCTTGCTGCTGAATCTGCGTTGGCCTGGTGATTCGCCCGCAAGCGGGCTCCTACAGTATTGGTGGTGTTTGCAAAATGGATGTTCGACCCCAGTTAGGTATGAGCGTCGCCCTCGGCGCGAATGCGATTGCGGTCATCCCGCGGCCGGCGCCGTGACGACCTGGCCATGCGACAAGCCCGGCCAACTCAACCTGCCACCTCCCCCAGCTCACGCAAATAGCTCCAGGGATAGATGCCGCGGTCGTGGCCATCGTCGAATACCAGTTGCAGCCCATAGCCCTGAGGGTGGACTGCCGTGATGCGGACGCCATCCGGTGCCACGTCGATGCGCTGCGCCAGCCGGGCCGCCCGGCATTTCGAGCACGGGCACCCGGCGCGCAGGCGCCCGTGGGCGAGCACCTGTACCTGCCCTTGCCCCCACTCCACGGTCAGTGTCGCTTGCGTGGCACTGTTACGTATTGCGACGGGTGCCTGGTTCATGGCTTTTGCAGGCGCAACTGGCCGATGG
Organism: Pseudomonas sp. PME37.24/006; assembly: GCF_055556635.1. Lineage (NCBI taxonomy): Bacteria > Pseudomonadati > Pseudomonadota > Gammaproteobacteria > Pseudomonadales > Pseudomonadaceae > Pseudomonas > Pseudomonas sp. PME37.24/006. Next base: position 196,398 of record NZ_JBVHNL010000002.1, on the reverse strand, counting down.
CGATACGCACAGCTTTGCGCACTTCCGGGTCGCCATCGTGCTCGACAGCCAGCAATGCTGGCAGTGCCTGAGCGTCGCCCAGCTCGCCAAGCGCCAGTGCGGACTCCTTGCGCAGGTTGCTGATCGCGTGCCCGAGCAGTTCCACCAGCGCCTCACGCGCCGCCGCGAATCGCAGGCGGCCGAGCGAGCGCACGGCACGCAGTCGCACCTGCCAGTAGCTGTCGCTCAGCGCCTCCAGCAGCGCAGGGCCGGCACCCGCCTGGCCAACTTTGCCGAGGGTGGTGGCTGCCTCCTCACGCACCTGCCATTCGCGATCCTTGAGCGCCGTCTGCAGGGCCGGCAGCACGCTGTCGTCGCTGGCCAGACCCAGCGCACCGGTGGCGGCGCGGCGTACTTCGGTATCGGCATCGTCGCTGGCCAGGCGCGCCAGTTGGGGCAGCGCATCGACCTGTTTCAACCAGCCGAGGATACCTACCGCTTCACGGCGCACGAAGGCATCGCTGTCCTGCAGCGCGGCGACGGCAGTGGGTACGCTGTCGATCAGCCGCAACTCGCGCAGGGCTCGCAGGGCACTGGCCCGCACGAACGGGTCGGCATGCCTGGCCCAGGGCAGCACCACGCGACCGGCGTCGGCGGTTTTCAATTCACTGAGGCTCTGAGCTGCGGCGCCGCGCACGCGGGCGTCGGCATCGGTCAGCGCAGCGCACAGGCCATTTACCACCTCGGGCTCCTCCCAGGCTTCCAGCAGGCGAGCCGCCTCGGCGCGGACATCGGCGGATGCGTCCCGGGTCAGGGCATGGGTCAGCCAGGGCAAGGCTTCTGGCTCTTCCAGGTCGGCCAGTTCGATCAGGGCGATGCGGCGCACGCCGGCGTCCTCATCTTCCAGGCGTGGCAGCAGGTCGAGAATGTCGGGGTTATCGGTGCTTACATAGGTCATAGGGCAACTCGCAATGGCGGATGTTCGGTGGGCAGCCCGAGCGGCGTCAGGCGTGGCAGCTCGCGGCCTTCCTCATGGCGTAGCAGCTCCAGGCAGTGGCGCTTGAGCTGTACGAATTCCGGGCTGGTCAACAGGCCCGCGTGCCGCGGACGGCGGAAGTCCAGGCGCAGGTCTTCGATGAACCGTCCCGGCCGCGGACTCATCACCAAGATGCGATCGGCCAGGAACAGGGCTTCGTCGATATCGTGGGTGACGAACACCACGGTGGTGCGCACCCTGCCCCAGATATCCAGCAGCAACTCCTGCATCTTGCTGCGGGTCTGCGCGTCCAGCGCACCGAAGGGTTCGTCCATCAGCAACAGGCGTGGACGATTGATCAACACCCGGGCGATCTCGGCGCGCTGCTGCATGCCGCCGGAGAGCTGATTGGGCCAGCGCGCAGCGAAGTCCTGCAGGCCGACCAAGCTGAGAAACTCGCGTGCCCGCTGCTGCCGTTCAGCCTTGGCGATGCCCTGCATCTTCAGGCCGAAGGCAACGTTGTCGAGCACGCTGCGCCAAGGCAACAGGGTGTGATGCTGGAACACCATACCGCGCTGCGGTGACGGGCCATCCACCACCTGGCCATCGACTCGCAAGCTACCGGCGCTGGGCGTCAGGTGCCCGGCCAGGGCGCCGAGCAAAGTCGACTTGCCGCAGCCGGAGGGGCCAAGAATGCACACGAATTCGCCAGCGGCGATGGAGAAGTCCAGCGCCTGCACGGCTTCGAACGCCTGAGCGCCCTCGCCGAGGCGGATGGTCAGCTTCTCGATATCGATGCGTCCGGCCGACAGGCCGGTTTCATGAATGCTCATCAGCGACGCCCTCCGCTGCGATACCAGGGCGTCAGCAGGCTACCGAGGCGTTTGACCAAAAGGCTGCTGCCCATGCCGAGCAGGCCGATCAGCAGCATGCCGACGATGATGTCCGGGTAGTTCTGGATGGTGTACGACTCCCAGGTGTAATAGCCGATGCCGAACTGCCCGGAGATCATTTCCGCAGTGACCAGGCAGAACCAGGAGGTACCCATGCCGATCGCCAGGCCGGTGACGATGCTCGGCGCAGCACCCGGGAGGATCACCTCACGGAGGATCGCTAGGCGCCCTGCGCCAAGGCTGCGGGCCGACGCGATCAAGCGGGCATCGACGCCCTCCACCCCGTGCACCGTATTGAGCAGCACCGGAAACAGCGCGCCGGTGAAGGTGATGAAGATCATCGACAACTCTGACGACGGAAACATCAGGATCGCCAGGGGAATCCAGGCCACGGCAGGAATCGGCCGCAGCACTTCGAGCGGCGGCAGCAGGCTGTCTTCGGCCCAGCGAGAACGGCCAATGGCAATGCCCAGGGCGACGCCCAGCACGGCGGCGATCAGGTAGCCGGTGAATACCCGACCAAGGCTGGCGCCGACGTGATCCCAGAGTCTGCTGGATTCGATCAGCGCGATGGCCGCATCGACCACCGACTCGGGCGTGGGCACGTAGATGAAGGTGAGCAGCCCCAGATCCAGGCGCGAGCTGGTCGCCACCTGCCAGAACAGCAGACAGAAGGCTAGCGACGCCAGGCGCAACGGCCAACGGTGTAGAGAAGTCATCATCAGGCTCCAGTAAGGTGCTGCGCCACACCAGGCGTGGCGCAGCGGGCCGGTCAGCGTGCGGCTACCAGGCGCTGGTTGGCGCTGCCGAAGTCCAGCGCTTCACCACCGTGAGCCTTGGCATAGGCTTCGGCCTGGCCCTTGAGCAGGAAGGCGCTGAGCTCACCCTTGCCGTTACGCACGAACCAGGCCTGGTTGGCCAGCAGCTTGATGCCGCTATCGCTGGCTTGGGCGTAGATGGCACGGATGTCCTTGCCCTCCTCCTCAAGCTGCGCCAGCGCCTTGAAGGCCGCTTCTGGCGAGGCGTAGTGGCGTACCTTGCTTTCACCACGCACCCAGATCTGCGCCACGCGCTTGAAGTCGGTGATCGGCTGGCCGGTAACTGCGTCCTTGGCCTCTAGCGGCAATTGCGCGTAGTTAGCCAGCGCTTGTGCGTAATCACGGCCTTCGGCCTTGAAGGCAGCCTTGATGTATTGATCGTCGACGAATTGCTCGACGTTCAGACCTTTGTCGGTCTTCTTCAGCAACTTGAGGGTTTCGATGGAGGTGGTGACTGCCTGGCGGTACTCGGGCTTCCAGGTCAGGTCACGGGTCTGCAACCCGAGTGGGCCGTGGAACAGGTAATTCACCTCGGCCTCGATACCGGTGACTTTCTCGATCAGCTCGCTGTACTTCTCCGGCTCGGCTGCAAACAGGCGGTCAGCTTCCAGGCCGGCGCGCAGGTAAGCGGTGACCACTTCCGGGTACTTCTTGGCGTAGTCGGCGTCCACCAGCGCACCATGGAAAGTCGGCGCGTCCGCCTGGGAGCCGTCGTAGATCTTGCGGGCGAAGCCACGGTTGGGGAACAGTTCGGCAAACGGCACGAAGTCGGCGTGGGCCTCGATGCGGTTGCTGCGCAGCGCCGAGCCAGCGATTTCCGGGGCCTGGGCGATGATGCGCACGTCCTTCTGCGGATCCCAGCCCTGGGCGGCAACGGCGCGCAGCAGCATGCCATGGGCGGTGGACGCGAACGGTACGGAAATGGTCTTGCCCTTGAGTTCGGCCAGCGATTGCACGCTGGAGGATGCCGGCACCACGATGCCGTTGCCGCTGCCCTTGGTGCTGCCCGACAACACGGTGATGAACAGGCTCTGCTTGCCGGCATCGCGATGGGCCACACCGTTGAACGAACCGGGGAAGTCAGCCATGGCGCCAAAGTCGAGCTTGCCGGCGACCATTTCGTTGGTCAGCGGCGCGCCGCTGGTGAAGTTCTTCCACTCCACTTCGTACTTGGCGTCCTTGTACTTGCCGTCGCGCGGCAAGTACTTGTCGAGCAGGCCAAGTTCGCGGATCAACAAACCGCCGGTAGCGCAGTTGATGGTGGTGTCCTGGGTGCCGATGGCGATGCGAATCGGCTCCTGGTTGGATTGCGCTTGGGCAGTAATGCTGCCGATGGCCAGCGCGAGGCCGACCAGAGTGGTACGCAAGTGCATGGGTGTCTCCCCTCGAATCAATAGGTATTGGAATCGTCTCCGCCCTCTGCACGAGTGGTGGGAAACGAGGGGTGTGTTATCAGGCGTCCGGTGGTTGGCCGGATGGCGTGCTGCTTTTTCTTTTTCTGACTACGCGTCTGTAGCGCGCAGCGGTACAGGGTTGAGTAGCAACTCAACGCAGCAGATAGGGAATCTCGACGCGCACCGCGTCGGTCGGGCAATCCTTCTCGCACGGCATGCAGTACCAGCACTCGTCAAAGGCCATGTAGGCCTTTTGCGTCGCCGGGTTGATCGCCAGCAAGTCCATCGGGCAGACGTCGACGCACACGGTGCAGCCCTTGTGGGCGATGCACTTGTCTTCGTCGATGGTCACGGGCGCATTGCTGCGGAACAGGATTTCCTGGGGCTGGAAGGCCATATCACGGTGTCCTCGGAGCCTGTGGCTCTCGTGTTTTTCTAGGTTGTAGGGTGGGCCGCGCGGCGATCCGCTTCAGCCCACCGGGAAAGCACGGCGTGATGCCATCTGGTGGGCTGAAGCCCACCCTACTCAGGCCGCTTCGGTCTTCACCCGCAGGCGGTTGTAGGCCTGCTGCTCTTCATCATCCAGAGCGATCAGATAGGGCTCGACAGGTTTCTTGAAGCTGACCATCTGGCCTTGTTCGTCCTTTTTCAGGTGGCAGTGCACGAACCATTCGGCGTCATTGCGCTGCGGGTGATCGACCCGGTGGTGATACAGGCCCCAGCGGCTTTCCTTGCGAAACAGCGAGGCGCGGGCGGCCATCTCGGCGCAGTCGCGGATAACGCTGACTTCCATGGCGCGCATCAGTTCGTGGGCGTTGTTGGCTTTCAACTCGCTCAAATCCGCCTCGATGGCAGCGAAACGCTGCAGGCCGATCTCCATCTTCTTGGTGACCTTGGGTGGCTGCAGGTAATCGTTGACGAAGCGGCGCAGCTTGTACTCCACCTGCGCCGGCGGCAGGCCGTGCTCGCGGTTCAGCGGCGCATAGACCCGCTCCCGCTCGGCGTCGATCTGTGCCTGATCCAGTGCGCTGTAGTCGCGCTCGGCGACGAAGTCGGCAGCGTTGTTGCCCGCGAACCAGCCGTACGTGAAGGCGCCGAGCATGTAGTTGTGCGGCACCGCTGCCATGTCTCCGGCCGAGTACAGGCCCTTGACCGAGGTTTCCGCCCGCTCGTTGACCCACACGCCGGACGCGCTGTGGCCACTGCAGAAGCCGATCTCGGAGATGTGCATCTCGACCATGCTGGAGCGGTAGTCGGTGCCACGCCCGGCATGGAACTGGCCGCGGCTGGGGCGCTCGTTGCTATGCAGGATTTCCTCGATGTTCTGGATGGTTTCCTCGGCTAGGTGATCGAGTTTGAGGAACACCGGGCCGTTGCCGCCTTCGAGCTCCTGATGGAACTCCCACATCATCTGGCCGCTCCAGTAATCGCACTCGATGAAGCGCTCGCCCTTGTTGTTGGCGGTATAACCACCCAGCGGGCCGGTCACGTAAGCGCAGGCTGGGCCGTTGTAATCCTTGATCAGCGGGTTGATCTGGAAGCACTCCAGATTGGCCAGCTCGGCACCGGCGTGATAGGCCATTGCGTAACCGTCGCCCGCATTGGTCGGGTTTTCGTAGGTACCCATTAGGTACCCGGAAGACGGCAGCCCGAGACGTCCGGCCGCGCCGCAGCAGAGAATCACTGCCTTGGCCTTGATCACGTGAAAATCGGCGGTGCGGCAATCGAAGCCCACCAGGCCGTTGACCGCACCGTCGGCATCGGTCAGCAGGCGTGTGGCCACCAGGCGATTGGTGATCTCTACCCGGGCGCGCTTGAGCTGGCGATACAGCACCTTCTTGATGTCGTGCCCTTCGGGCATCGGCAGCACGTAGGCGCCCATGTGATGCACCTTCTTCACCGCGTAGTCGCCGGTTTCATCCTTCTCGAACTTCACGCCCCAGCGGTCGAGCTGCTCGATGGTTTCGAAACTGTGGGTGGCATAGGCGTACACGGCGGCCTGATTGACGATGCCGTCGTTGGCCACGGTAATTTCCTTGGTGTACTGCTCGGGCGTGGCGTGGCCGGGCACGATGGCATTGTTGAGACCATCCATGCCCATGCTGATCGCTCCGCTGCGCTTGACGTTGGCCTTGTCGACCAGCAGCACGCGCAACGCCTTGTTGCGCTCCTTGGCCTTGATCGCGGCCATGGGGCCAGCGGTACCACCGCCGATGATGACGATGTCGTATTCCTGTTCCAGGGTGTTGATGCTCATGGCTGCGCGCCCTTCTGTCGGTCGATGCGCAGGCGATACTGGAAAGCATCGCCACGGTAATAGAGGTGTTCGAAATCCAGCGGTGTGCCATCGGCGGTGTGGGTCAGGCGCTCGATGCGCATGATCGGCGAGCCCTCCTCCACGGCCAGTGCCTGGGTTAGGTCGCTGTCGGCAAGCACCGCGTCAATGGCCAGGTCGGCATGGCCCAGCGCGATGCCACAGTCGTTTTCGAGGATCAGAAAGATGTCCCGCGTGACCAGATCGGCTTTCTCCAGCTTCTCGCCCACGGCATGGGGCAGCCAGGTGATTTCCAGGGAGATCGGCTCGCGGTTGATCAGCCGCACCCGGCGGATTTCCGTGACGGTGCTGCCCTCTGCCACCTGCAGGCGCTCGGCAACCAATGCCGACGCCGGAACGTGGCGCAGGCTGCGCAACTTGTTGAGCACCTCGTAGCCCATCTGCTTCATCGACTCGCCCAGGCCCTGCAGGGTGCTGACGTTCTGGAACGCCTTGGGCTTGGCCACGAAGGTGCCCTTGCCATGGATCTTGAAGATCAGCCCTTCCTTCTGCAGGTCCCCCAGCGCCTGGCGCACGGTGATGCGGCTGACGCCGTAGGTCTGGCCCAGTTCGTTCTCCGACGGCATGCGGCTGTGCGGCGCATAGGTGCCATCGAGAATGCGCGAGCGCAGCAGCTCCTTGAGCTGGCTGTACAGGGGAACGGGCGAAAGCGGTATGAGCTGAGGCATGTGAATCCTTCTTGATCAACTTGTCATAACAAGTAGTGACGAGAAAATAACGAATAACCGCGCCGATCTGAAATACGATTAAGAAATAAGCTTATGGCGGAGAATCTCAACGATCCGGATCGCTGCCGAATACTCACGAAAAGGAAAAGGCCGTGCCCAAAGCGGTCAAAGATGATTATTCTATCGAGGCATTTTTCCTGCCCTTAATATGTGAGTACCTGAGATGAAAATCGATGACATGGATGCATTTGTTGCCGTCATCCGCTGTCAATCGACCAAGCAGGCTGCCGATGCGCTGCAACTGACGCAGCCAGCGATCACCCGCCGCGTGCAGAATTTCGAAGAAGACCTGGGCGCCAATCTGCTCGACCGTAATACCAAGCCACTCAAGCCAACGCCCATGGGCCTGCGCGTGTACGACCAGTGCAAGGCGATCCTGCGTGAGATCGACTCGCTGCGCGAACTGGTCGCCAGCGATGGCTCGCCCAGCGGGGCACTGCGCCTGGGCGTACCGCAGACCATCAGCGACGTGGTGCTGCTCGACGCCCTGCAGCAGATTCGCGAAACCTTCCCGGAACTCAAGACCCAGGTCATCAACGGCTGGGGCAGCAGCCTGATTGCGCGCATGGAAAACGGTGAGCTAGATGCCGCCGCGGTGCTCTTCCCCGCTGGCAAGATCTTCCCCGAAGGCATTGCCAGCCGCTCCATCGGCCGTATGCCGCTGCTGGTGGTGGCCGCCAAGGGGGCGATGCGCAAGCGCAGCTGCAAGCTCAAGGACTGCTACCAGCAGGGCTGGGTGCTCAACCCCGATGGCTGTGGTTTCCGCGCCGGCCTGCAACGCGCGCTGTCCGAACAGGGCCTGTCGTTGCAGATCAATCTGGAAACCTTCGGTACCGAACTGCAACTGGGCCTGGTCGCCAGCGGCATGGGTTTCGGCCTGGTACCCGCGCCCCTGCTCGAGCGCAGCGGGCACCGCGAGCAACTGGACGTGATCAACGTCGGCGACTTCAAGCCGATGATCGATCTCTGGCTGCTGCACCCGCAGTACCTGGGCAACCTGCAGGACGCCGTGAACCTGTTCAGCGATGTGGCTGCAGAGCGCTTGCGGTCGCAATAGCGCCGAGTTGGTAGCGACGCCATTCCCGGGCCCTTATCGCCCCAAGTGTCGCTTCGCTAGACCCGGGCTACGGTCGTTGAGCCGAGCCCGTATTCCCCCATTCCCATAGCCTGGGTTGAGCGCATCGATACCCAGGAGCAGTCTACGCAGCCAATGATCGGACGAGGCGCTCCCTCATCCCTTCAAAGCGGCATGAGCCTGGAAGCAGGCTGCCCTCAACGCTTAGACAGCCATTCTCACTCGCCACAAAATTCTATTAACGCATAACAGTAAAACTGTTAATTCAGAAAAGCTGATAATTAGCTTAGAACCAAAAAGAATTTTACAGCGCAAAGCTATAAGAATACGGTCTCATCCAAGCCACCTCATCACCCTGGGGCGCTCAGAAATCAAACAGGCATTGCCTGCCATCTGCGCCAGTGATGAGAGACCCATGACGCAATACGCCGACACCCTCGCCTTCCCCACCCATCGCGTATCCACAGAGCGCGACGAAGCCCGCTTCGCCCGCCTGCTCGATGAAATCACCGCGACCCTGGCCGCCAGCGCCGCGCGTTACGATCGCAGTGGCGAATTCCCGGCCGAGAACTTCGCTCTGCTGCAGCACCATGGCCTGTTGGGGTTGACGGTGCCGAAGACGCTGGGTGGCGGTGGCGCCGATCTGCCTACCGCGAGGCGGGTGATCAGCGCGGTGGCCAAGGGCGAACCCTCGACGGCACTGATTCTGGTGATGCAGTACCTGCAGCACTTTCGCCTGCAGCAGAACCTCAACTGGCCCGAGCATCTGCGTCGCCAGGTGGGTATCGATGCGGTAGAGAACGGCGCGCTGATCAACGCCTTTCGCGTCGAACCCGAACTCGGCACGCCGGCGCGCGGCGGTCTGCCAGCGACCATCGCCCGGCGTACCAGCGAAGGCTGGCGCCTGAGCGGCCGCAAGATCTATTCGACTGGCAGCCACGGCCTGACCTGGTACCTAGTGTGGGCACGCAGTGACGATGCCGACCCGCTGGTTGGCGGTTACCTGGTACATCGCGACACCCCCGGCATTCGTATCGTCGAGGACTGGGATCACCTGGGCATGCGCGCCACCTGCAGCCATGAAGTGCAGTTCGACGACGTGCTGATCCCCCTCGAGCACGCTGTCAGCGTCAGCCCGTGGAGCGCACCCAGGCCGGAACTGGATGGCGAAGGCATGCTGTGGATGTCGGTACTACTGCCAGCCATCTACGATGGAGTCGCCCAGGCGGCGCGGGACTGGCTGGTGGGCTTTCTCGAACAACGTACGCCCTCCAACCTCGGTGCGCCGCTATCGAGCCTGCAGCGTTTTCAGGAGATCGTCGGGCGCATCGATACCCTGCTGTTCGCCAACCGCACCCTGCTCGATTCGGCTGCCGCCGGCCAGGTCGAGGCAGCGCACGCCGGGCAGATCAAGCAACTGGTGAGCAGCAACGCCATACGTGCCGTGGAGCTCGCCATCGAGGCATCCGGCAACCCGGGGCTGTCACGCAAGAACCCGCTGGAGCGGCATTTCCGTGACGTGCTGTGCAGCCGCATCCACACCCCGCAGGACGACGTAGCGCTCAGCGCCGTCGGCCGTAGCGCCTTCGCTCAGGCTCGGGAGGCAGCACGATGAGCCAGACCATCGTCAGCCAGCTGGATGCCGAGGCCAACGCCTATCTGCGCGAGCGCCTGCCGCACCAGCGCATCGTCGAAATCCCCTTTGGCCCGGAAGGCCTGGCGCAGATTCCCGCTGACGCCAGCACGCTGATCGTACGCCCCATCAACGTGCGCGGCGTCGAACTCAAGGACGCGCCAGCCGGCTGGCCGTGGTCGTTGCAGTGGGTGCAACTGGCCTCCTCCGGCATCGATTTCTACCCGCACTGGCTGTTCGACGTAGAGCAGGTTGCCAGCGCCAAGGGTGCCAACGCCAACCACGTTGCCGAATTCGCCCTGGCGGCGATCTTCAGCGCAGCCAAGCAGCTTCCGGACATCTGGGTAAAGAACGACGACTGGCACTTCACCTACCTGCAGCCGGTCAAGGGCGCGACCCTGGGTATTCTGGGCCTCGGCTCGATTGGCCAGAGCCTGGCGCACAAGGCGCTGGCCCTGGGCATGCGCGTCATCGCTCTGGGTCGCCCAGGGCACGCCATTGCCGAGATCCCCGGCATCGAGGCCGCCCGCGACATTCACCAGCTGTTCGCCGAAGCCGACCACCTGGTGGTGGTTGCGCCGCTGACTGCTGATACCCGCCACCTGCTCGACCGCGACGTGCTGGGCAGCGCCAAACCCGGCCTGCACCTGATCAACCTGGCTCGTGGTGGCCTGCTCGATCACAACGCCCTGCTCGAGGCGCTGGACAACGGCAGCATCGGCCGCGCCACCCTGGATGTCACCGACCCCGAGCCGCTACCGAACGATCACCCGCTGTACCTGCATCCACGGGTACGTATTTCACCCCATACCAGTGCCCTGTCCACCGATGGCAAACGCAAGTTCGTCGACGATTTCGTCGCCAACTTCCAGCGTTTCCAGGCGCAAGCGCAACTGGAAAACCTCGTCGATATCGGACGCGGTTACTGAACAGACTGCCCACCAGGGCCTGGAGATTACCATGAGTTCACTCGCAACCCTGCACAGCATTCCTTCCGTCCAGGAACGCGTCAGCCCTGAAGAATGGGAAGTGCGCGTCAAGCTGGCTGCCGCCTACCAGTTGGCTGCGCTGTTTCGCTGGACGGATCATATCTACACGCACTTCTCCGCCCGCGTGCCGGGGCCGGACGAACACTTTCTGATCAACGCCTTCGGCCTGTTGTTCGACGAGATCACGGCCTCGAATCTGGTCAAGGTGGATGTCGACGGCACCATCATCGATGACCCGCTGAACCTGGGTATCAACCAGGCCGGTTACGTGATCCACAGCGCCATCCACCGCGCGCGCCCGGATCTGCAGGCGGTGCTGCACACCCATACCCGCGACGGCGCAGCGGTATCCGCCCAGCGCGGCGGGCTGCTGCCGCTGTCGCAGCATGCCCTGGGCTTCTACAGCCGCGTGAAGTACCACGACTACGAAGGCGTGGCGCTGGATCTGGACGAGCAGGAGCGCCTGGTCGCCGACCTTGGCGACAGCAACATCTTCATCCTGCGCAACCATGGCCTGCTCACTGGCGGCATCAGCGTCGAACATGCCTTCCGCGAGCTGCATGGGCTGGAACGCGCCTGCAACATCCAGATCGCCGCCCAGGCCGGCGGCAATGCCGATCTGCTGCATGCACCCGCCGAAGCCATCGAGAAGGTCCGCCAGCAATCGGCGCGTTTTTCCGATGGCAAGGGGCCGGGCATCAAGCTGCATTGGGACGCGCTGATTCGCCAGCTCGAGCGGGCTTCAGGCCAAAGCTACAAGCACTGATCAGCGGGAGACCTTCATGACCAACGCCAGCAGCATCACCGTCAGCCGCACGGTACAGCCAGCTCGCCGCCGCAAATGGACCACGCCGGATTTTGTCCTGCGCCTGATCAGCCCTGTGGCCATTTTGCTGCTCTGGGAAATCGCCTCGCGGGCCGGTCTGATTCCCGCTCGCGTGATCGCCGCCCCGAGCGAGATCAGCGGCACACTCTGGGAATTGACGCGCAGCGGTGAACTGCTGCGCCACCTGCTGGTGTCCCTGCAGCGGGCCGTGACCGGCCTCGGCATCGGCGTGGCGATCGGCGTTACCGCAGCGCTGATTACCGGCCTGTCGAAACGTGGTGAAATCGCCCTCGATTCGCCCATGCAGATGCTGCGCACCATCCCGTCCCTGGCCCTGGTGCCGCTGTTCATCCTGTGGTTCGGCATCGGCGAATTCACCAAGGTGGCGCTGATCGTCATGGGTACCACCTTTCCGATCTACCTCAACCTGTTCGCCGGCATCCGCAATATCGACCCGAAGTTGATCGAGGCGGCCAATACCCTTGGCCTGAACCGCCGCGAACTGATCTGGCACGTGATCCTGCCCGGCGCCCTGCCCTCGTTCTTTGTCGGCCTGCGTTATTCCTTGGGGATCTCCTGGCTGGCCCTGGTGTTCGTCGAGCAGATCAACACCACCGCCGGTATCGGCTTTCTGGCCAGCGATGCCCGCGACTTCATGCGCACCGACGTGATCGTCATCTGCCTGCTGATCTACAGCTTGCTGGGGCTGCTCATCGACGGCCTGATCCGCACCCTGGAACGCCTGGCTCTGGCCTGGCGCCCCTCGTTCATAAGGACCTGAAGCATGAATGCGCAAAGCAAGATCGACTACTCGCCGGCCGTCAGCCTGCGCGGCGTGGTGCGTCAGTTCGGCGACAACCGGGTGATCGATGAACTGAACCTGGATATCGCCCCCGGCGAATTTGTCGCCCTGCTCGGTGCCAGCGGCTCCGGCAAGACCACCCTGCTGCGCTCCCTGGCCGGCCTGGACCCCATCGACGGCGGCGAGCTGATCGCCCCGCAAGCCCGCGCTGCGGTATTTCAGGAGCCGCGGCTGATGCCCTGGAAGCGCGCCTGGAAGAACGTCACCCTCGGTGTGCGCGTGGCCAACCCCAAGGAACGTGCCATCCAGGCGCTGACCGAGGTGGGCCTGGCCCATCGCCTGGAAGCTTTTCCCGCCACCCTGTCCGGCGGTGAATCGCAGCGCGTGGCATTGGCTCGCAGCCTGGTTCGCGAGCCCAAACTGCTGCTGCTCGACGAACCCTTCGCCGCCCTCGATGCGCTGACCCGCATCCGCATGCACCGCCTGATCATCGACCTGTGGCAGAAGCACACGCCAGCCGTGTTGCTGGTGACCCATGATGTCGACGAAGCCATTCTGCTCGCCGACCGCATCATCGTGCTGCAGAACGGGCGCATCGCCGAGGAACTACGCGTCGATCTGGGCCGCCCGCGTGATAACGGCCTGGCCGGTTTCAACGCCATCCGTACGCGCCTGCTGGCACTGCTCGGCGTGGAAAAGGACGACCCGCAAAGCCTCGGCCGCGATCACAACCCCTTTCTCGCGTCGGGCTACCCGCTCAGCGCCATTGCCATCTAGGGCAGGAAGCCAATCATGAAACGCTATCTTTCCCGCCTCGCCAGTCGCCTGCTCGACAACCTGCATGGCGACAGCGCCAGCACCCTGATCGGCTGGCCGGGTATGCCGCCAGCAGACAGTGGCGAGCGAATGTGTCGCCCGCACTGATCGTCTAACCGGATATCCCACCGGACAGACCCCGCAAGACCTCGAGCGACCTACCACCGCCTTGTCGCCCCCACCACTGCAAGACAGCCCGCACGTGAAAACGCGCGTCAGGGTTTCGTGCGCCTTGCGTACGGCAGTGGACACCTTTCCGGGCGACGCCGCATTGGCAGTCGCCCCAGCCTTTCAGACAGGGACAAGCGCCATGGCAAGACCTTTTTCAACTTCACGGCTGCGCCACCTGCGCAGCGCACCAGCCCGTGCCGGGCTGACCTTCTCGGTGCTCTCACTGGCCTGCCTGCTGGCGCCCGGCGTGCAGGCGCAGAGCAGCGAAACACGCCTGGAGACTGTCAACGTGATCTCCACCGGTGTCCGTGGGCAGCAACGCACGGTGGCCGACAGCCCAACACCAATCGACATCATCAACAGCGAGCAACTGCTCAAGACCGGGCGCGCCGAGCTCTCCGAGGCGATTTCCAAGCTGCTGCCGTCGTTCAACTTCGGCACCAACATCGCCGGGGTCAACTCCTCGATCCGCCCGCTGAGCAACCGTGGCCTCGGTCCGGCCTATACGCTGGTACTGGTCAACGGCAAACGCCGCCATAACGGCGCCGCACCCGCCAATGGCAGCACCGATAACAGCGGCGCGAACGCCGTAGACATCGATCAGATCCCGGTCAGTGCCGTCTCGCATATCGAAGTGCTCAAAGACAGCGCCGCGGCCCAGTACGGTTCGGACGCCGTCGCCGGGGTGATCAATATCATCCTCAAGGGCAATACCTCTGGCGGCCATGTCGAGACCAGCTACGGGAAGCTCTTCTCCGGCCAGGGCGAAACCATTAAAACCGCCGCAGACCACGGCTTTGCCCTGGGCACCGAAGGGGGTTTTGTGCACCTCTCCGCAGATGCTCGCAAGCGCGGCACGGCAACCTGGGTCGGGAAGTCGCCGAGCACCGTGCAAGCCTATTTCGAGCCTGAACGTCAGGCGGCCTGGGATCGAGTGAGCACCAAGAATGGCGACCCCGATCTGAAGGCCTTCAACCTGGCTTACAACGCCGAGCTGCCATTGGCCGATGATCTGAAACTGTATTCGTATGCGACCTACGGCGAGCGCAAAACCGAGGCGCTGAATCAGTTGCGCACGGCCAGGGGCGCGGCCTCGATCCCCGAACTGTTCCCAGACGGATACTACCCGCTGAACAACCTCAAGGACACGGATTACCAGTTTCTGTTTGGTGGCAAAGGCAACGTGGCGGACTGGGATTGGGATCTGTCCACCACCTACGGCCGCAACAAGATCGAGCACTCCAGCGACCTGACCATCAACCCCACTTACGGCCCCGACTCACCGACCTCGTGGGACGACCTGGCCACCCTGCAGTTCGAGCAGTGGGTCAACAACCTGGACATCACCCGCGCCTTCGACGGCGTATTCGGGCTTGCGGTACCAACCCAGGTATCCGCTGGCCTGGAGCACCGCTGGGAGCGTTTCCAAACCTTCGCAGGCAGCGATCCGCGTGCCTACAGTGTCGGCCCTTACACCTTCCCGGTCGGTAGCCCGTTGAACGGCGCCAATGGCGCGCAGCCATCGGTCGGCGCCCAGGCAGTCGTGGCCATTCGCCCGGAGGATGAAGCCGACGTCAAACGCAACAACCTCGCAGGCTATCTGGATTTCGGCTTCGACCTCAGTGAGCGCTGGTACGTGGGCCTGGCCGGCCGACTCGAGCACTATGACGACATCAAGGAAAACACCTTCAGCTTCAAGCTCAATTCGCGCTACGAACTGACCGATCAGGTAGCGCTACGTGGCACGCTTGGCTCGGGCTTCCGGGCGCCGTCTCTGACTCAGCTCGGTTATACCGTTTCC
Source organism: Pseudomonas sp. PME37.24/006 (assembly GCF_055556635.1). Classification (NCBI taxonomy): domain Bacteria; kingdom Pseudomonadati; phylum Pseudomonadota; class Gammaproteobacteria; order Pseudomonadales; family Pseudomonadaceae; genus Pseudomonas; species Pseudomonas sp. PME37.24/006. The sequence continues at coordinate 181,162 of NZ_JBVHNL010000002.1, read as the reverse complement.
GATAACCGCACCGCTGCAGATGCCAACGGCAACGCAGTCCCTGCCCTGCGCTATACCGCCACGCCGGATAGCGCGCTGGGCCAGGCCCTGGGTGCATCCGACCTGAAGCCGGAAAAGTCGCGCAACCTGGGGCTGGGCCTAACCTGGCAGCCAGCCCGACGTACCAGCTTCACCGCCGACGCCTACCTGATCGACATCGACGACCGCATCGTGCTCAGCGACAACATCGCAGCGCCGGGCGGTGGCGCCGGACCGATCGGCGACATCCTCGAGTCGGCGGGCGTGGCACGCAATACCTGGGTCAGCTACTACACCAACGCGTTCAACACACGTACCCGCGGCATCGACCTGGTAGCGGACCACCGCAGTGAGTTCGGCGCCTGGGGCGATGTGCGCTGGAGCGCCGCCTTCAACTACAACAAAACCACTGTTCGCGATAAGCGAGACAGCCCGTCGTTCTTGCAGAACGCCGGTATCGAAGTGGCCGGGCATGCCTCCGAAGGCCTGGTGGTCGCCGCAACGCCACGCAGTAAATGGGTGCTGGGTGCGAACTGGAGCCTGGGCAACTTCGCCGCCAACCTGCAGACCACTCGCTACGGCAAGGTCGAAACCTGGCAGCAGAACGCCGCCCAGGATCGCACCTTCGAAGCCAAGTGGATCACCGACCTGGATCTCTCCTACCTGCTGTTCGACAGCCTGACGGTCAGCGTTGGCGGCACCAACATCTTCAACGTCAAGCCTGACAACAACGGCATCACTCAGGCGGCTTACAAATACAACTACGGCACCACGCCGTTCCACCCTGGCGGCGGCTTCTGGTACACCAAACTCGCCTACGACTTCTGACTACAAGGCCGCATTGCCTACGGGCAATGCGGCCATTTTGCCTGGAATCCCTTGTATGCAATTCATTCAAAATAGTGGGAAGACGAGATGAAAAAAAACCGCCTTGCGAAGCACCTGCTGGCCTCCTGCGCCCTTGCCCTCAGCCTGGTAGGTTGCTCGCCTTCCACCGACGAGGCTGCCAGCAAAACCCTGAACATCGCCTTCTTCGGCGATAACACCACCTTGGTCAGCGTCGACCCCTTCCAGGTGTACTGGCTGGAGCACCGCGTACTGCTGCGCAACGTCGCCGAGTCACTCACCGATCAGGATCCGGACAGCGGCGAGATCATTCCCTGGCTGGCAAAAAGCTGGGAAATCAGCGATGACGCACTCAACTACACCTTCACGCTGCGTGACGACGTCACCTTCAGCAACGGCGAACGTTTCGATGCCAACGCCGTGAAGACCGCCTTCGACAGCAACAAGGCCCTGGCCAGCGAGCTTCCCGCCACCTTCGGCGCCACCTACCTGGCGGGCTACGATCACGCCGAAGTGGTCGACGACTTCACCGTCAGGCTGGTGCTGTCGCAGCCGAACGCCGGCTTCCTGCAGGCCACTTCCACCACCAACCTGTCGATCCTCGCCCCCGCCTCCTACGCGCTCAGCGCCAAGGAGCGCTCGCTCGGCAAGATCATCGGCACCGGCCCGTTCGTGCTCGAGCACTACACGCCCGAAGTCGGCGCGAAGCTGGTCAAGCGTCAGGGTTACGCCTGGCCCTCGGCCAACGTGAAGAACCGCGGCGAGGCCCATCTGGATGGCGTGGAAATCAGCTACATCCCCGAGGAGAGCGTACGCAACGGCCTGTTCCTGCAGGGCCAGGCCGACATCCTCTGGCCACGCAACCCGTTCTCCGAAGTGGACCTCAAGCTGCTGCAGTCCAAGGGCGCATCCATCCAGAGCCGCTCACTGCCGGGCCCTGCGCTGAACCTGTACCCCAACACCCGCGATGGGCGCCTGCTGGCCGACAAACACGTGCGCCAGGCGCTGCAGAAAGGCATCGACCGCAAGACCTACGCCAGCACCGTGTACAACGCCGACTTCCCGGTGGTGAAGGGCATCTATGACGTGACCACACCCTACTTCAAGGACCAGGGCGACAAGTTCGCCTACGACCCGCAGGGTGCCGAACAACTGCTCGACGCCGCGGGCTGGAGCAAAGGCGCCGACGGCTACCGCAGCAAGGACGGCAAGCGCCTGAGCCTGAGCTACAACATCCAGGGTGCGGAAACCGCCGGCGACGTACTGATCCAGGATCAACTGCGCAAGATCGGCATCGAGCTCAAACTGGCCGTGGTCACCCGCGCCGAGTGGACGACCGCAAACGCTCAGGGCAACTATGACCTGACATCCACCTACATGACCCGCGCCGATCCGATCATCCTGCAGACCATCCTCGATCCGCGTACCGCCAACAGCTCGACCCTGGCCACCAACATCTACGAGCCACAGACGCTGGACAAGGCCAAGGCCCTGTTCGATGCCGGCATCACCGCCACGCAGGCCGAACAACGCGCACAGGCCTATGGCGACCTGCAAGATCTGCTGGTCGACGAGGCGTCCGCCTTTCCGATCGCCGAGCGCCTCTGGCAAGCCGCCACGGCGCAACGGGTGAAGAACTTCCGCTGGACCGCCGAGGGCTTCGCGCTGCTCAACGACGTCGAGGTCGGTGAACCATGAACCGCTACCTGATCGGCCGGGTCGGCCAGGCGCTGCTGGTGCTATGGGGTGCCTACAGCATCACCTACTTCATCCTCTACCTGCTGCCGGGTGACACCCTGTCGATCATGCTCAGCGCCTCGGGCATGGAGGCCGATGCGCTGTCGCCAGAAGACCTGGCCAAGGCGCAGGCCTACTACGGTCTCGACAAGGGCATTTTCGAGCAGTACTTCAGCTTGCTCTGGGGCGCGATTCAGGGCGACTTCGGGCAATCGCTGTCGCTCAACCGCCCGGTCAGCGAACTGCTCGTCGAGCGCCTGCCGCAGACTCTGTCGCTGGCCGGCCTGGCAATCGTGCTGTCGATGGTCGGCGGCATCGGCCTGGCCTACCTGACGGCCTATGTGCGCTGGCAGCCCCTGAAAGTGGCGATGGCCCGCCTGCCTTCCCTGGGCTTTTCGGTGCCGGTGTTCTGGATGGGCCTGCTGCTGATACAGGTGTTCGCCTTCAGCCTCGGCTGGTTCCCGGCCACCGGTAGCCGCGGCTTCGACAGCCTGATCCTGCCGGCCGTGACCCTGGCGATCCCCAGTGCGGCGGTGTACGCCCAGGTACTGCAACGCGGCTTTCAGGACGTGTGGCAGGAACCCTATATCGCCACGGCCTATGCCAAGGGCCTGAGTCGCTGGCAGGTGCAGGCCCGCCACGGCTTCAAGAACGCCGCCCTGCCTATCCTCACCCTGATCGGCCTGCAGGTGGGCAACACGGTATCCGGTGCGGTGCTGGTGGAGACCATCTTCGCCCGCAACGGTGTCGGCCGCCTCGCTCAGGAGGCGGTACTGCGCCAGGACATTCCGGTGGTGCTGGCGATCGTTGCCGTGTCGGCCGCCGCCTTCGTGCTGGTGAACCTGATCGTCGACCTGCTCTACCCCTGCCTCGATCCGCGCATCGCCCATGCGCCAAAGGTGTCCTGACCATGAATGCCGATAGCCGCATTTCCTCGTTGTCCCACTCACCGGCCAGCGTGGCGTTGACCTGGCGCCGGCGCAGCCGCCTGCAACGGACCACAGCGGCGCTACGCCCCTTGCTGCGCAAACCGGGCTTCAGCCTGGCACTCGCGGTGGTGCTGTTCGCCCTGGTAGCGGCACTGGTGCCGCAACTGCTGACAGGCTTCGACCCCTACGCTACGTCGCCGACGGACAAACTCACCGCGCCCAACGCGCTGCACTGGTTCGGCACCGATGAGCTGGGTCGCGACCTCTACACCCGTGTGGTCTACGGCTCCAGCCTGTCGGTACAGGCCGCTTTGCTGGCCGTGGGCATCGCCCTGTTCGGCGGGCTCGGCCTCGGCGTGCTATCGGGCTTCGCCGGCGGGCGTATCGATGCGGTGATCATGCGCTTCGTCGATGTATTGCTGGCCCTGCCCGGTCTGCTGCTGGCGCTGGCCATCGTCACCGCCATCGGCTTCGGCACCATCCCGGTGGCGATTGCCGTGGGCGTGGGCATCATTCCCGGCTTCGCCCGCACCACTCGCGCCGAAGTGCTGCGCGTCAAGACGCTGCCCTATGTCGAGGCCGCACGCCTGGGGGGCGCCAGCTGGGGCCGCACTCTTCTGCGGCACATTCTGCCCAACGCCTGGGGCCCGGTGGCGGTACTCGCCACTCTGGACTTCGGCGCGGCCATCCTGGCCACCGCCGGGCTGTCGTTCCTCGGTTTCGGCGCCGCGCCACCGGCCGCGGAATGGGGCACGCTGATCGCCAACGGTCGCCACTTCCTGATCACCGCACCCTGGGTGTCACTGCTGCCCGGGCTGTTCGTGGTGGCCGTGGTGTTCAGCCTCAACCATATCGCCCGCACCCTAGAGGAGACCCAGCGATGAGCAGCAGCGCACTGATCGACATCCGCAACTTGGCCGTCAGCTATCGCTCCGCCGGGCAGACCACCGATGCGGTGAAGAGCCTGTCTTTTTCCGTCGCCCAGGGTGAAACGGTGGCCATCGTCGGGGAATCCGGCTCGGGCAAATCGACCCTGGCCAACGCCATTCTCGGCCTGCTGCCCGACAGCGCGGCGATCACCGCTGGCGAGCTGCACGTCGATGGCGTCGACCTGACCCACGCCAGCGAGCGGCAAAAGCGCGGCCTGCGTGGGCGGACCATCGGCCTGGTGCCACAGGACCCGATGGTCAGCCTCAACCCGACCCTGCGCATCGGCAAGCAGATCGGCGAAGCGCTGATTCTCGCCCAGGGTCGGCGCTACCCCGGTGTCGATGCCGACGTGATCGAGCTGCTGGGGCAGGTCGGCCTGGACAAGCCGGTGTTGCGCGCCCACCAGTACCCACACGAGCTCTCCGGCGGCATGCGCCAGCGGGTGCTGATCGCCATCGCCCTGGCCGGCAACCCGCGACTGATCATCGCCGACGAGCCGACCAGCGCCCTGGACGTCACCGTACAACGGCGCATCCTCGACCACCTGCAACGCCTGGTCGCCGAGCGTGGCATTTCCCTGCTGATCATCACCCACGACCTGGGCGTGGCCACGGATCGTGCCGATCGCATTCTGGTCATGAAACAGGGCGAGCTGGTCGAACAAGGCCCGCCGAAGCAGATCCTAACGGCGCCTCAACATGATTACACCCGCGCCCTGATCGCCGCTGCACCGGCCTTTTCCAACCGCCGCAAGGTGCGAGCACACGAGCAGACAGCAGCCGATGCAACGCCGATCCTCAGCCTGCACAACGTCGGCAAGCGCTTCGCCCTGCCGCGGGTCAAGGACGAGGACAGCAGCTTCGTGGCGCTGGAAGACCTCAGCCTGCAGGTCTACCCCGGCCAGACCCTGGCCATCGTCGGCGAGTCCGGCTCGGGCAAGAGCACCGCGCTGCGTATCGCGTTGGGCCTGGAGAAACCCAGCCAGGGCCGCGTGCTGTTCGAACAGCAGGACATCACCGACCTCAGTTGGCGCGCCTTTCGCCCGCTACGCCAGCGCATGCAACTGGTACAGCAGAATCCCTTCGCTGCCCTCGACCCGCGCTTCACCATCTTCGACAGCATCGTCGAGCCACTGGTGTCTTTCGGCCTGCTCAAGGGGCCGGCACTGGAGCAGGCCGCCCGCGAGCTGATCAGCCGCGTGCACCTTCCGATCAGCTACCTGGATCGCCTGCCCCGCGAGCTCTCCGGCGGCCAGCGCCAGCGCGTCGCCATTGCCCGCGCCCTGGCACTCAAACCCGACCTGTTGCTGCTCGACGAACCGGTCTCGGCACTGGACGTCTCGGTGCAGGCACAGATCCTCGACCTGCTCCTCGAACTGCAACGCGAGCTGGGCATCGCCTACGTGCTGGTGTCCCACGACCTATCCGTGGTGGCCAACGTCGCCGACCAGGTGCTGGTACTGCGCAACGGCAAGATGATCGAGCAAGGCCCGGTAAGCCAGGTGTTCGATCATCCGGCCAGCGACTACACCCGTGAACTGATCGCCGCCATTCCGGGGCGCCATCCGGCCAGTGCGGCGGCCTGACAGCGATGACCCAGGCCTGGCAATGCACCGCCCGACTAATCGTGTAGGAGCCCGCTTGCGGGCGGTGGGTGGTTGCACCACGGATCTTGCGAAATGGCTGCAATTGATTCGCCGGCAAGCGGGCTCCTACCGTACTTAGGTGTTCGCGAAAGTGGGGGCGATGCCAATCCGGTAGGAGCGTCGACCCGGCGCGAATGCGGTTGTGGCCATTCTGCATAGCTGCGGTGTGGCCAGCATTCGCCGCGGGGGCGCGGCTCCCACAATGCGATCGTGGCCATAGCGAGGAGCCTTGTCGTACCCCCGATTCACCCGCGAGCGAGGCCGACTACAACCCCAAGCAAGGGGCTCTTTGACATAGAACCTCCTACAAGGGTGACAACGCTCTTTTGTCCACCATTGACTAGCGGATTGGCTAACGCTGGTTGCGAGGAATCGCCAGCCCCAGGCTTTCACGCAAGGTGCTGCCTTCGTACTCGCGGCGATAGACCCCACGTTCCTGCAGGATCGGCACCACCTCTTCGGTGAAGCGCCTGAACTGCTCCGGGTGGCCGATGTAGATGTTGAAGCCATCCAGCGCCCGGGCTTCGAACCAGCGGATCATTTCATTGGCAACGGTTTCGGCCGAGCCGACGAAGCCGTTTGGCCTGAGCGTCAGGCCGTTGGCGACCGCCTGGCGCAGCGTCCAGCCCTTGCTGACGGCCTGGTCGGTAGCGGCCTTGGCGGCGGTGTAGAAGCTGCTGCGGGCAAACTCCAGAGCCTCGACCGGGAACGGGGCATCGAGGTCGTACTGGCGGAAATCATGCCAGCCGAAGGAGCGGCCGAACTCGGCCACGGCCTGTTCGAAGCTGTGGTCGATGTCGTGGTAATGCCGTTCGATCTCGCGGGCCTGCTCGTCGCTATCGCCGATATAGATCTGTGCGCCGGGCAGGATGATGATCTCGTCCGGGTCGCGGCCCTGGTGCTGTGCGCGCTCCTTGATGTCGCGGTAGAACGCCTGGCCCTTCTCCACGCTCGGCGCGTGGGTGAACACCACATCGGCGATGCCAGCGCCCAGATCGCGCCCCTGCCGGGAGTCGCCAGCCTGAAAGATCACCGGCTGGCCCTGGGGCGAGCGCTGGATGTTCAGCGGCCCCACCACCGAGAAATGCTCACCCTTGTGGTGCAGCGCATGCAGCTTGCTGCGGTCGAGAAACTGGCCGGTTTCGCGGTCACGCGGCAGCGCATCGTCCTCGTAGGACTGCCACAGCTTCTGCACCACCTGCACGTGTTCGAGGGCACGGCCATAGCGGGTGTCGTAATCGTAGTGCTCGTCACGTCCGTAGTTGCCGGCAGTTCCGGCATCGCCACTGGTGACCACGTTCCAGCCGGCTCGCCCCTTGCTGATCAGATCCAGCGAGGCCAGTCGGCGGGCGACGTTGAATGGCTCGTTGTAGGAGGTGGTCAGGGTGCCGACCAGGCCGATATGTCGGGTAGTGACGGCCAATGCGGAGAGTAGCGTCAAGGGCTCCAGCCGGTTGAGGTAATGGGGTGGCGAATCCGGGGTGATGAACTGACTGTCGACGATGAAGATCAGGTCGAACAACGCCGCTTCGGCCTGCCGGGCAAGGTCGATGAACCAGTCGATGTTCACGCTGGCGTCCGCGGGAATCGCCGGATCGTGCCAGAGGTTATGCCGCCCTGGCCCGCCGACGCCCATGGGCACCGCACCGAGCTTTATCTGCCTTTTGCTACTCATACAACCCATCCCGAAAGCCTTTTAACAGCCCTCATTAAATACTTATTACTGATATTTAAAAATACATTAGATAAGTAAATTACATAATTAGCTTAGAACCAGAAAGACTTTCACAGGGGTTTATTAGAGAGATAAGGTCAATCCCAGACCGACCCCTTTCCTGGCGGAGGCCGTCTTCCACGACCGACCACCAGGAGCATGCCGTACATGACCGTCTTTTCCAGATTGCGACTGCCTGCCGACCAGCCGGACATCGACGCCCGCCTCGCGGATACCGCGAGCATTTCCTCAGTGCCTGGTGAAAAGCAGTTGTGCGCCCCGCGTGGCTCGCAACACACATGCGGCAATCGGCAACCGAGCATGCCCCCTCCCTTCCCAAGCAACCGCCCTGCCCGCCGGCCGATTGGTGCTTACGGCCTGCCAGCTCAGTACCGCCGCGACTCCGCCAGGGACAAACAGCTGGGTAGCCCAGGCGACATCAACCAGCGCCAGCGCGCGGCAGAAATCTTCGGCCTGGCCCGCAGCCAGGCCACAGCCAACACAATCTGAAGGAGACACCTCATGTTGATCCGCACCCTGATCGCCAGCCTGCTGGGCGGTAGCCTGCTGATGGGCAGCTACGCCAGCGCGGCAGACCTCGAACCGCTGCGCGTCGCCAACCAGAAATCCACCATCAAACTACTGCTACAAGCAGCAGGCGAACTCGATGACGTGCTCTATACCATCGACTTCTCGGAGTTCCCCGCCGCGGCTCCGCTCGGCGAAGCACTGAACGCCGGCGCCGTGGATATCGGCGGCCTGGGCGATGCGCCCTACGTGTTCGCCCTGGGCGCCGGCGCCCCGTTGAAGGTGGTGGAAATCATCAAGCGCGATGGCCGTTACACCACCTCGATTCTGGTGCCCAAGGACTCGCCACTGAAAACCGTGGCCGACCTCAAGGGCCAGCGCATCGTCACCAACCGGGGCTCGATCGGCCACTTCCTGGTCATCCAGGCACTGCGCGAGGCCGGCCTGAAAACCTCCGACGTAACCTTCGTCAACCTGCTGCCCACCGATGCCCGCAGTGCCTTGGAAAGCGGTGCCGCGGATGCCTGGTCGACCTGGGATCCCTACACCACCATCGCCATCACCCAGAACGGCGCACGCATCCTGCGCAGCAGCGACAACCTGCTGACCAACCATTTCTACCTGGCCGCCACGCAGAACGCCGTAGACAGCAAACGCGTGCAGCTCGAGGACTTCGTCAAACGTGTCGAGCGCGCCTTCCTATGGGCCAACGACCACCACCAGGCCTACGCAGAAGCCCAGGCTCGGGTCACCGGCCTGCCGGTCGCGGTGCACCTGGAGTCGGTCAAGGCCACCGTGCATTCGCGTGCCGAAATCACCGACGAGGTCATCGCCGGCCTGCAGCAGGTCTCGGACATCTATCTCGAAGAGGGCGTGCTGAGCCGCGCCGTGAACGTATCCCAGGGTTTCGACCCGAGCTTCAACGCCGCCCGCGCCGACCAGCCGGGCAAAGCGGTTGCCCAGGCGCAACCTCAGTAAACCGACAGGAGCATTTTCCATGAGCAAACGACAGATCAAACTTGGCGCGATGATTCACGGCGTCGGCCACGGCTGGGGCGAGTGGCGCCATCCGAACGCACTGGCCGATGCCAGCGTCAATTTCGGCTTCTACAAGCAGCAGGCACAACTGGCCGAAGGCGCCAAGTTCGACTTCGCCTTCATCGCCGACAGCCTGCACATTCACGCCAAATCCAGCCCTCACTACCTCAACCGCTTCGAGCCGCTGACGGTGCTCTCGGCGCTGGCTGCAGTCACCGAGAACATCGGCCTGGTGGCCACCGTCACGGTGAGCTACACCGAGCCGTTCCAGGTCGCACGCCAGTTCGCCTCGCTGGATCACATCAGCGGTGGGCGTGCCGGATGGAACGTGGTCACCTCATGGCTGTCCGGCACCGCCGACAACTTCGGCAAGGCCGAGCACCCGCCGCATGCCACCCGCTACCGCATCGCCCGCGAGCACGTGAACGTGGTCAAAGGTTTGTGGGATTCCTGGGAAGACGATGCCTTCACCCGCGACAAGCAGAGCGGCGAATTCTTCGACCCGGAAAAACTCCACACCCTCAATCACCAGGGCGAGTTCTTCAAGGTCAAGGGCCCGCTGAACATCCAGCGCTCGCGCCAGGGCCAACCGCTGATCTTCCAGGCAGGCACCTCTGAGGATGGCCGCAACTTCGCCGCGCAGAACGCCGATGCGATCTTCGTCAGCCCGGAATCCTTCAGCGAGGCTCGCGCCTATTACGCGGATCTCAAGCAACGCGCTGCCAAGGCAGGCCGCAAGCCAGACGAGCTGTTCATCCTGCCGGGCATCCGGCCGATCATCGGCCGCGATGCCGACGAGGTGGAAAGCCGCTACCAGCAGGCCGTCGCGCTGGTGAGCATCGAAGACGCCATCGTTGCACTGGGTCGTCCGTTCAACGATTACGACTTCTCCAAGCACGATCTGGACGCGCCTTTCCCCGACCTCGGCGACCTGGGTAGCAACAGCCAGAAAGGCGGCTCCGACCGCATCAAGCAGCAGGCCCGCGAAGAGAACCTGACCCTACGCGAAGTCGCCTTGCAGTTCTCGCGTCCGCACCGCGACTTCGTCGGCACCCCCGAAGAGGTCGCCAACGCCCTGCAGGACTGGTTCGAGGACGGCGCCGCCGACGGTTTCATCGTCAACTCGTTGCTGCCTGATGGCCTGCAGTACTTCACCGAGCTCGTGGTGCCCTTGCTGCAGGAGCGCGGCCTGCTGCGCCGCGACTACGAAGGCCAGACCTTGCGCGACAACTTCGGCCTGGCCGTGCCCAGCAACCGCAACACCCTGCGCCGCTTGCAGGGCCAGGTGGCCTGATGGTCGCCCGCCACCGCACTCGCCAAGCGGGTCGGCGGCAGCCCACCCCAATTGAAAGGAGCAACGTATGAGTCTTGAATTTATCGGCCTGATCGGCCCGCAGGAAGGCAGTGAATCGCAAGCGGCCCATGGCCCCGCCGTCGACGTCGAATTCATCAAGGCATTCGCCCAGGCTCAGGAGTACGGTGGCTTCGACAAGGCACTGCTGGCGGTCAACACCAGCGCGGCGGATTCGATGATTCTGGCCAGCTATGTCGCCGCCGTGACCGACAAGCTCGGCCTGCTGGTCGCGCACCGCCCGGGCTTCCAGGCGCCGACCTTCGCCGCCCGGCAGTTCGCCACCCTCGACCACCTCAGCCGTGGCCGTGCCTCGATCAACGTGATCACCGGTGGCGACAGCGGTGACCTGCAGCGCGATGGCGACTTCCTCGACAAGGACGCCCGCTATGCGCGCACCGAGGAGTACCTGGATATCTTCCGCAAGGTCTGGACGAGCACCGAGCCCTTCGATCATCAGGGCAAGCACTACCGCGTGGAAGACAATCTGACCCTGGTCAAGCCAGTCCAGAAACCTCACGTACCGATCTACTTTTCCGGCGCATCCGACGCTGCGGTAGAAGTCGCCGCCAAGCACGCCGACGTGTACATGATGTGGGGCGAGCCGCTGGAGCAGGTTCGTGAACGCATCGCCAAGGTACGCAAGGCTGCGGCCAAGTACGGCCGCGAGAAGCACATCCGCTTCAGCCTGTCGCTGCGGCCGATCCTCGGTGCCACCGAAGATGAAGCCTGGGCGCGTGCCGAGCGCATCCTGGCCGATGCCCGTGAACTGATCCATCTGCGCCAGGGCAAACGTCGCGACAAGAACTTCGGCACCAGCAACTCGGGCTCTTCACGGCTGGTCGAACTGGCGGGCCAACGCAAGGTACACGACAAGCGCCTGTGGACCGAAATCGCCGCACTGAGCGGCGGCGCCGGCAACTCCACATCCTTGGTCGGCACGCCGGATCAGGTCGCCGATGCCGCGCTGGACTACTACAACGCCGGCATCACCACCTTTCTGTTCCGTGGCTTCGAGCAACTGCGCGACGCGGTGGAGTACGGCCAGGATCTGCTGCCACGCATTCGCGCGCTGGTCGAGCAGCAAGGCAGTACGAAGAAAGTCCAGAACGCCTGAGCAGGAATCACCACGATGCCCCAAGCAGACGCGACACCCTGGGGATGCTCACTGGAGGTGCCGCCCTGTTGGCGGCACATTCGGCATTGGGCTCCGAGCATTCGCCACTCAAAGAAAGCCCACGCCGCGTGAAAGAATCATCGACGCCCCCGCAACCGCCGAAAACCTACAACCTTTTGGAGCTGGAAGCGCTCGCATCAGAGGTCATTCCTCGCCCGGCCTTCGATTACATCGCACGTGGCGCCGGTGACGAGCAGACCTTGCGGGAGAACCGCACGGCTTTCTCCAGAGCCTTCCTCGACCAGCGCATCCTGACCGGCAAGACGGTACACAGCCTGGAAACGCAGATTTTTGGTAGCCGGCTACGTGCCCCCGTGATGGTTTCGGCCATGGCCGCACACGGCCTGGCCCATCCATCGGCAGAGTCGGGCACCGCACAGGGTGCCGCCGCTTACGGCACCCTGCTGGGAGTCAGCACGGTCGCCACCCAGAATCTGGAACAAGTCGCCTCGGCCAGCAGCGGTGACAAGTGGTTCCAGTGCTACCTGACCCGCGACAGCGGCTTCAACCGTGAGCTGCTGCAGCGAGCGCATGCAGCCGGCTACAAGGCCATCGTGCTGACTGCCGACGTTACCGTCGGCGGTAACCGTGAACAGGACAGGCGCAATGAGTTGCGCATGCCGACACCAGGCAACTTCCTCGACAGCAACAACCGTGCGCGTGACATCCAGCGGGCATTCGACAGTGCTATCGGCCTCGATAGCCTGGATTTCGTGCGCAAGCACAGCGGCGGCCTGCCGCTGATCATCAAGGGCGTGACCACCACGGCAGATGCCCGTTCGGTGCTGCAATACGGTGTCGATGCAATCCAGGTTTCCAACCACGGCGGCCGTCAGTTGGACGGCTCACCAGCTGCATTCGACTCATTGCAGCGAGTGGCCGCCGAGGTGCAGGGTCGCGTCCCGCTCATCTTCGACAGTGGCATCCGCCGTGGTCTCGATGTGTTCAAGGCCATCGCCGCCGGCGCTGATCTGGTCGCCGTGGGCCGGCCCGTGCTCTACGGCCTGGCGCTCAATGGCTCGCAAGGGGTGCAGTGGGTGCTCGAACAGCTCGAGCAGGAACTGCGCATCGTCATGCAACTTTCCGGCGCCGCCACCGTTGCCGAAATCCGCACCACGCCTTTGCTGCACACGCCGTTTTTCGACGCATGAAGCGCAGCGCTGTGCACCGCGGCAGCCATCACTCGCGACCGGCATGACGACGGGATAACAGCATGACTCAACGACAACTGCATTTCGGTGCCATTCTCACGGATGTCGGTACCAGCCAGCATCGATATCGACGGGTACAAGCAGCAGTTTCAGCGAACCTGCGGTCAGAATACTGATCAGCAGTAAAGCCAATGGGAGGAAATTACCGATGGATTACCGTTCACTGGGCAAATCCGGCCTCAAGGTGTCGCCACTGTCACTGGGCAGCATGATGTTCGGCGGCGCCACCGACGAAACCGAATCGCGGCGCATCATCGATCAGGCGCGGGATCTGGGCGTCAACTTCATCGACACTGCAGACGTCTACAACGGCGGTATTTCCGAGCAAATCACTGGCCGCGCGATTGCCGCCGACCGCGCCAACTGGGTGCTGGCCAGCAAAGTCGGTAGCCCGCGCTCGTGGTCACATCCAGCCAACCAGGGGCTGAGCCGCAAATCCGTTTTCGATGCGCTGGAAGGCAGCTTGCGTCGCCTCGGCACCGACTACCTGGATCTCTATTACCTGCACCGCGAGGATCACGATACGCCACTGGAGGAAACCATTTCCGCCATCGGCGACCTGATTCACCAGGGCAAGATCCGCTACTGGGGTGTCTCCAATTTCCGCGGTTGGCGACTGGCCGAAGCGGTGAACATCGCCCGCCGCCTGGGCGTCGACGACCCCGTGGCCAGCCAGCCGCTGTACAACATCGTCAACCGTCAGGCGGAAACCGAGCAGTTCACCGCGGCGCGCCACTACGGCCTTGGCGTGGTGCCCTACAGCCCGCTGGCGCGTGGCGTGCTGAGTGGCAAGTACCAGCCTGGCAGCGAGCCGGATGCCGGATCGCGGGCGGCACGGCACGACAAACGAATTCTGGAGACCGAATGGCGCCAGGAATCACTGAACCTGGCGCAGCAGGTCAGCGCCCATGCACAACGCCGCGGTAGCGACCCGATCAGCTTCGCCATCGCTTGGGTGCTGGCCAACCCTCAGGTCAGCGCCGCCATTGTCGGGCCGCGGACGCTGCAGCAGTGGCAGAGCTATATCGGCGCCCTCGAGCTGCATCTGAACGGCGAGGACGAGGCGTTCATCGACAGTCTGGTCGCACCCGGCCATGCCTCGACCCACGGATTCAACGACCCCGCCCACTTCGTCAGTGGGCGATATTGATCGCCTGCACAGGAATCTTCATCAATAGCGGCGCAACTCGATGCCGGCATCATCGCCCTTGGCCCATGGCCAGGGGCGAACAGTCGACTGACGCCGCTCGATCATTTTCAGCCCGACAACAATCTGAAGGCCGAAACGGTGGCCGCACAAGGCTCAGAGCAGCATGTGGTCATAGAGAATCGCCGCACCGACCCCGATCAACACCAGGCCACCGATGATCTCTGCCTTGTGGCCGATAGCGGTGCCGATCATGCGACCGAGCATCACGCCGATGGTGACCATGGTCATGGTCGCCAGGCCGATCGCCAGCGCGGCGATCCAGATGTTGACATCGACGAATGCCAGGCCGACACCCACAGCCAGCGCATCGATGCTGGTGGCGAAGGCGGTTACCGCCAGCACCCAGAAGGAATGTGATTTGGCTTTCTCGGTCGCGTCCGCAGCATCGGGCTGTAGGCCAGCGTAGATCATGTGCAGACCGAGTAGCAGGAGCAGCACGAAGGCGATCCAGTGATCCCATTCCTCGACGAAACCGGCTGCAGCCTGGCCGATGAACCAGCCGACCACGGGGGTGATGCCTTCGATGACACCGAAGATCAGTCCGGTGCGCAGGGCATCGATGAATCTGGGTTTGTGCAGGCTGGCGCCCTTGCCGATAGCCGCGGCGAAAGCGTCCGTGGACATGGCGAAAGCCAAGAGAATGAGGGAAATGGGATTCACGGTTACGTCTCGGTCGGGCTATGAGTCAATGACGGATACACGCGCCCGACCTTAGGCACGTATCTGTCATTGGTCTCACCAACCGAACGGTGTTCGTACCACGGCTTCTGCCGAGAATGTTGATACGAACGCTACCGAGTGAACTCGACAGCAGGCTACTCCCCAAAGAGGTCCGCACTTTACCCAAAAGTACCGGCAGAAAAAACCACTTTTTTTGCCAGGAAAAGCGACTGGCTGACGCAGCGCTCAACGACTACCGTCAGCAGCAAAACAGGGGCCAGACATACGATCAATAGCAGGCCGTTGAAAAACGTTGGCGAGGCAGCCAGCGCAAGGCAAAAACAGGCGAAAAAGCGGAGTTTACGTGTTGTAAATGAGAATTTTGAGCCTGTTTTTAACGCCGCGATGGCCACGCAGGTAGTTTTTCAACAGCCTGCTAGCCCCAAAGGGCGGCCCTGCGTGAGCAACGATCATGCAAAGCGATCAACCAGTGACGCTACCCGACGGCTTGCGCCCAGCGAACACGTCCACCAGGCTGGCGACTACCATCTCGCCCATACGTGTGCGGGTCTGCACCGTGGCACTGGCGCGATGGGGTTGCAGTACCGCTTGCTCCAGTTCGAAGAGCTCGGTAGGCACGTGCGGTTCGTCGGCGAACACGTCCAGCGCCGCGCCGGCAATCTGGTTATTTTGCAAGGCGGCTACCAGATCGTCCTCGTTGACCAGCTTGCCGCGGGCGATATTGATCAGGTAACCGTCGCGGCCCAGTGCGTGCAGCACCTCGGCATTGACGATGGCTTCGCCCTTGTCGGCAGCCGCCGCCAGAATCAGCGCATCGCTGTCGTTGGCCAGGGTCAGCAGATCGGCGACGAAGGTGTGTGACACATCGCTCATCGGCCGCAGGTCGGTGTAGCTGATCGGGCAGCCAAAGGCGGCGGCGCGAGTGGCCACGGCCCGCCCGACACGGCCCATGCCGACAATGCCGATGCGCATGCCGGACACCTGGCGCGCCAGGGGCAAGGGTGCCAGCGGCGTGGCGCTTTGTGGCCACTGGCCGGAACGCACGTAGCGGTCGCCGGTGCAGATGCCCCGGCACATGGAAATCAACAGACCGATGGCCAGGTCGGCGACATCCTCGGTGAGCGCGCCGATGGTGGCCGTGACCTGAATGCCACGGTCACGGGCATAGGCAAGATCCACCGCATCGGTGCCCACGCCGTTGACCGCCACCACTTCGAGATTCGGCAGCTGCGCCATCACCGCCTGAGTGATGCCGGTGTGGCCGCCGGTGATCACGCCACGGATATTGGTGCCGTGCTGCGCCAGGTAAGCCGGTTTGTCAGCCTGCTCATAGTAGCGGCGGATGGTAAACATCTGATCGAGCTTGTCGCGAATCTCGGGGATCAGGATGGGGCTGAGCTGCAGGACTTCTGGTTTCATGGGTACCTCGTTTATCTGTTGGCGCAGGCCGTTAGGGGCCTGCCGATCAGCCGCGGCCAACGAAGGGCATGTTGGTGGCCATCACGGTCATGTTCAGCACGTTGGCCGAGAGTGGCAGAGCGGCGATGTAGCGCACGGCATCGGCAACGTGCTTGACGTCGACCATGGGCTCGACGGCGATCTCGCCATTGGCCTGGCGCACACCCTTGGTCATGCGCACCGACAGCTCGGTCAGGGCGTTGCCGATATCGATCTGGCTGCAGGCGATACTGAACTCGCGGCCATCGAGTGCCAGGGACTTGGTCAGGCCCAGCACCGCGTGCTTGCTGGTAGTGTAAGCGCTGCTGTAGGGCCGCGGGGTATGTGCCGAAATCGAGCCGTTGTTGATGATCCGGCCGCCCTGTGGGACTTGCTTGCGCATCAGGCGGAAGGCACCGCGGGCACAGAGAAAGACGCCATTGAGGTTGGTGTCGATAACATTGCGCCACTGCTCGACATCCAACTCGTCGAGGGTCACTGCGGGCGTATTGACGCCAGCGTTGTTGAAGATCACGTCGAGCCGACCATAGACCTCCTCCACGGTGGCGAACAAGGCATCAACGCTGACTGGATCGCGCACGTCGGTAGGCACCGCGATGGCCTCCTGGCCACGGGTACGAGCGGCCTCGGCCAGCGCCTGCAACGGCTCGGGGCGACGCCCGGCCAGCACCAGCGAAAAACCATCGGCCATCAGCGCATCGGCAACGGCCTTGCCGATGCCGCTGCCAGCGCCGGTTACCAGTGCGACTTTTTTCAGGGTTTCATGGGACATTTATTGTTCTCCTCGGTGACCTGTTTACGACGTCCAGCCGGCTTGTTTGGCGGCAGCGAAGTGGTGATAGCGGACGTTCGTTGTGGGGCTGCCAATTGGTAAGCTAAAGCCCACCCTACAGCCGTGCATCCAATCCTCGGGGGGCTTTAAAACGCCCGCCCTTAAAGGCACTAGGGGCGCTCGCCAACGCGCATTTCCAGCTCGGCGACGCCGCCGATGCCGGCATTGATCACGTCACCCGGATTCAGCGCAGCCACGCCGTGGGGCGTACCGGTCATGATCAGATCACCTGGACGTAGCGGTACCAGGCGAGACAGCAGGCTGATCACTTCAGCAACCGTGAATATCTGCTCTTCAAGGTTACTGCGCTGCCGTTCCTGGCCGTTGACGCTCAACCACACCGCGCCCCGCTGCGGATGCCCGGCCTGAGCGACCGGCACCACGGCGCTGATCGGTGCAGCCCCCTCGAAGACTTTGGCCATTTCCCAGGCCATACCCGCGCTCTTGACCCGCATCTGGATATCACGGCGGGTCAGATCGAGACCGGCGGCGTAGCCCCAGACGTGTTCCAGCGCGCTGGCTTCGGCGATGTTCGCGCCGCCCTTGCCGATTGCCACCACGAATTCGATTTCATGGCAGAACTCGTCCGTCATCGGCGGGTAGATCACCTCACCCACCGCCTCGACCACGGCGCTGGCCGGTTTCATGAAGAACACCGGTGCGTCGGGCTTTTCGCTGCCGGCGCCCGGCCAGGGATAGTTGCGGCCAACACAGAACACGCGGCCAACGGGAAAGCGCTGATCGCTGCCGGCTACCGGCAGGTCGACCTGGGGCTCTGGAGTGAAGACATAGGAGATGGAGGTCATTGTTATTGGATTCCTGTTCAGAGCGTTCAGCCTAAGGCCGTGTGCTCGCTAAAAGTTGGACGAAAGCTGCTTCGTATTGGACAAAACCGGTCAATTCAAAGGCTTGAGTCAGAACCGACGCAGTACTCTTCAGCGGGCTTGCAGCTGGACGCGATACCCGCCAGCAGAATGCCTAGCGTCGAGCCAATGAATGGCATTACCGCGAAGATGCCGACCTTGATGAGGGTCAGATGGCGCTCTTCTATCCGATAGGTCAGGAATCCGGTCAGGAAGAAATAGGGCACCGAGGTACTGGCGAACTTGCCGATACAGATCGCCCACACCTCACGTTATCGCTGGGTTTCGGGCGTTATCACGCGGCGTGACAGACACCGGCCAGAGCGCTTGAACAGCGTGCGCAGTGATCGACGTAGGGCGAGTTGGCAATGAAGTGTGGGGAAGAGTCATGGAGCTGCACCTGAGATTATTCTTGAATGAGATGTCGCTGTGCATGCCCACAAGGTGATCGTACAACCGTTGTAAATCAATATTTCCGTTAGCGTGTTTTTGCGCTGCCCTCTTCCTGCATTGAACCCGTGCAAAAAATCCAGCTGACCGACAGGGTGGATGAAACATGCGTCAAGACTCTGAAAGTTCCGCTCCAGAGGGGTTCTCGATACCTGAAGCAGCTCACAGGGTTTGGACAGGGCGTAACGGCCACTCACGGCAACTATCGCACTCAGCCGAGCAGATCATCGTACAACCGCTTGCCAGAGCCCTCTGCCAGCAGCCAATATGTTGCGAAACATTCTTAATCCGAGAGCTGGTAGATGTCTTCACTGAGTCGAGTACCTACCTACTTCATGCAGCAGCGTAGCGAGCTGACGGACTTCTACATCCGCGACAAAAAGGGTCGCCGCGCAGAAACCGCGCCACACCGTCACGAGTACTTCCAAATCCAGATCAACCTCGGTGGCGACACCGTTCAGCACATCGGCAACGTCGAGCGCCCCTTTGCGCGTAACACCCTGGCGTTCATCCTTCCCCATCGGGTGCATGTGATTCCCCATCCGCCGGAAAGCAGCTTCATCGTCATCAACTTCTCGCAGACCTTCCTGCTACCCCACCTGCAATGCGACCCGATGGACCTGGAAGACGTTTCCATCCTGCTCGCGCCGGAGCTGTCGCCCTTCCGCTTTCAGGAATACCTGGACTTCACCCTCGACGACGAGCATTTCGCCAAGGTTTGCGCGCTGATCGCGCAGATGCGCGAGCTGGACGTCAGCCGCCAATTCGGCGTGCGGGAAATCCTAAAGGGCCTGATGCTGCAGATGATCGGCCTGGTGTGCATGCTCTACGCCGAGCCGCTTAAGCAGTTGGCGGAGAGCAACGCAGCCCAGGCGAGCCGTCGTGATGCGCTGGGGCGGATGTCCGAATACCTGCGGCGCAATATTGCCGACCCGGATCTGAACCTGAAGAAGGTCGCCGCGGCTACCTACCTGTCGCCCAGTTACCTGACCCACTGGCTGCGCAAGGAAGTTGGCAAGACCTTCAGCGACATGGTACTGGAGCGGCGTATGCACGCCGCCCGCAACCACCTGCTCAACGGCAGCAAGCCGGTGGGTGAAGTGGCACGGTTATGCGGTTTCGCCGACGAGGCCTACTTTTCGCGGCGCTTCCGGCAGATCCACGGTCTGCCACCCGGCCAATTCCGCCGCCAGCAACTGGATCCGGACACGCCGCAGATACCATTTAACGACTAGAACGCTGCCGACGCAGGTACAGCAATCCCCATCCCAGCCCCGCCAACGCAGAAACAGCTGAACCCAAGAGTACGCCGAGTTTTGCGGCACCCAACAGGTTCTCGTCAGCGAATGCCAGATTGGCGATGAAGATCGACATGGTGAATCCGATACCTGCCAGCAGGCCGACCAGAGCGATGCTGGAAAACGACACATCAGCCGGCAGGCGGCATAGGTTCAGGCGAACCATAATCCAGCTCACAGCGAGGACTCCAAGCGGCTTGCCGATGATCAGCGCGATCGCCACGCCTAGCAGCACCTGCATCGAAACAGTCGTGGAGAGGTCGATACCGCCGAAGGTCACCCCTGCATTAGCCAACGCGAATAGTGGCATCAGCCCGAAGGTAACCCATGGGTGGAGTGCTGCCTGCACCCGGACAACAGGTGGTAGAAACTCACGTTGGGCGATGCGCAATTCATTTAGCGTATGCGCAGCATGACGGTCATCATGGCCAGCGTGCGAACCTTGCAACTCACGGGCGGCACGGGCCACAACTTCACGCGGGCGCTCCAGCATGCTCATGCCGGTCACGGGAGTCAGCAAGCCAAGAATGACACCAGCCAAGGTTGGATGGGCACCCGTCATCAGCATGCCCACCCACACCAACGCACCGGGAAGGATATAGCCAAAGGCCGAGCCGATTCCGATGCGCTGCAAGCCAAGCACCATCAGTAAACCAAGCCCGGCAACACCGAAGCCCAGGTAATTGAGGCCATCCGAGTAGAAAATGGCGATCAATGCGATGGCGATCACATCGTCGATAACCGCCAAAGTCAGCAGAAACACCCGAACACCAGACGGAATTCCCTTGCCCAGCAATGCCAGCAAGCCAACGGCAAAGGCAATATCGGTCGCAGCTGGAATCGCCCAGCCATGCAGCCCTTCACCTTGGCCATTGATCAGTACATAGACCAATGCCGGCAGTACCACACCACCGGCCGCGGCGGAAATCGGCAGCAGTGCCTGGCGCAGGTCGCTCAATGCGCCATCGTGAATTTCCCGGCGGATCTCCATGCCCACGACGAGAAAGAACACCGTCATCAGGCCATCATTGATCCAGAAATGCAGCGACTGGGAAAACTCCAGATTGCCAACGCCAAAGCTGAACGGCGTATGCCACAGCGCGTGGTAGCTGGCAGAAAATGATGAGTTGGCCCAGAGCAGGGCCACGGCGGTAGCGACCAGCAGAGCAATGCCGCTGAAAACTTCGAGATGAAGAAGACGGTGAATGGCAGCAAATACGCGGTTTGCCAAAAGCTGCGCGCGCGGCAGCTCCTGAAACGTCGGGTGCGTTTTCATACGGACAGCGGACTCCGCTCTGGCGGCCCGACCAGTGCAAATGAACCTGTCTCACCACGGTATGCGGCAGACACCCTGCCCGAATCCTACACAAACTTTGTGGATGATGGGAACCCCGGAAAAATCTTACTCAATCCGCGAAAATCTCGGGAGCTCAGTTACCTACGCGCGCAAACCGTCCAGAGAGTTGATCGCGAATGCTGCTAGACTGCGATGCGCGCCTGGCAAGTCTGATGCCGATAGCCCGTAAGCAAATGCCAGCCATGAAGACGTTGATTCCTGCAATGCTCCCAGAACCCACTCATACGCATCCCCTGCTCAGCCACCGCTTCTCCGTCGCACCGATGATGGATTGGACGGATACTTATAAAATATCTAATATTTTCAATTAATTAGAATTTTAAGCCTCGAAATTTAAGCATTTTTTTAGCACTGAACACTTTTACACAGCTACCGGTGCTGTAAAGGATCGCTCATCCTTGACGAGGCGCTGCCTGTTTTAAGTAAAAGACGGATGCTCTGTACATATCGGCCTCAAAGGGAAAAGCCAGCTAAACGCAAGCAATCACCAGTTCCCGGAAAACTCGATGTCCTTCAACGGTGTACTCAGCTCAATCTCCATCAGCAGGCACCCACTCGTATAGCAAAAGGCTTACACGGTGTTGTGTAAGGTGGCTCTGGTGACAACCCAAGCGACGCCTTAATCTATGCCTACCTTGAAGCACAGGACGTGCTCAGGGTCATGGATGATGTGACCACAGCCAGGATGGTGAGTCGACAGGATGTTGGCGTTGGTCAGTAAAGGCCCGCTTCGGCGGGTTTTTTATTGCCTGAAGTAAAGTGCGGCAGTCAGAAGACTCCCCATTTCACTCACCTTAAAGGCGTCATTACCCAAATCCCCTACTTTTCCGTCTCGCTCACAACGTTGTAATCGTCGGCATTGAGCGGTTTTACGCCACCAGCACGCGTGACGCCATATACGACGACTCCCACAAGCAGCGCTCCCGCGCGAAGCCAAGTCGCCAGATCTTGTTGTGTCATTAGCAGCAGGCATGAGGCAATGCCCAAAACCGGAACCCAGGTGGGCACACGGAAATGGTCGGTTGAAACCCTGTCACGTCTGAGAACGAGAACGGCGAGGTTGGTACTGATGAATACGAACAACAGCAGTAAAACGACTGTCTGCGCCAACGTCGCCAGCGAACCGGTGAGCGTGAGCACGATGGCCACCAACGTCGTAATCACGATGGCCACGCCTGTTTTGACAAGACATTGGAGAGAGCGCTTGGCAGCAGCCCTTGCTGGGCCATGCCATATGCCAGGCGGCTGGCCATGATCATCGTCAGCAGCGCGCCATTGGCAACGGCGATCAGAGCGATAAACGCGAACAGTTGCGGTGGGATCCCGAGGCCCGAGGCTTTTACTACCTCTAACAGTGGCGCTGAAGAATTCACCATGTTTTCGACTGGCATCACTACCGCCGCGGCGATGGCGACGGCCATGTAAATCGCCCCGGCAGCGATCAGCGCTGCGAACAACGCACGGGGATACGTTTTACGCACATCGCGAATTTCTTCAGCGAGGTTCGCCGATGTTTCAAAGCCGACGAATGAGTAGAACGCTAGCAGCGCTGCAGCGAGTACGGCAAAAGCCGGACTGACCCCTGCTTTGAATTCGATGACTCGGCTGAAATCCGCCTCTCTCTGGCTGGAAGGGTCGCCCATCATAGTCGTTGAGAACGGCGTACCACTTCACTCGCGCCTGAAGGCAGCCCGTATCAAGATCGAGGACATTTTAGAGTCCGCGAGAGAGAAACAAGGACTTGAGCGGCTTGATCAGATCAAATTCGCCATCATAGAAAAGAACGGGAAAATTTCGATTATCCCAACCGCTCCTTCATGAAGTGACACGCCCCAGTCCCAACGTCTGGTACACGAGGGTCTGCAACATTGCTAAATCTAGATCCCAAGGAGATTTGACGCCCTGCACAACCAGCGGTAGCGCTTGGTGTCGGCCCCCGATACCTCACACATCGGCGCAGAGCTGGGAAGTAGCCTCAAAAAGCGCGCTATTCGCTTTTCCACCGCCGCAGCACAAGGTACACGTCCACGGGGACATCAATGGAAGAGGGAGATACACGGAGCTAGAGGCCATCCTAAGGATGTGGCTCTATGCGGGTTCCCCACGCAGCTGATCACTTGTGCAAATCTAAATGTTGTGCCAAATAGTAGATATCAACGAGCCATCAGTAGTATAAAAAGGTGTAAGGCCGCGAAGGAACATGGCGGCCAGCAATCGTCCATTGGCGCATAGTCGCTCAGTTATAAAGAGCACTTCAAGCGTTTCAGAATTTGATTGCTGACATAAAGAGGAACCACCTTGTCCATATTTTTAAGCCGTGTCGGCCAACGAGATGTATTATTTGCCCTTGGCTTTCTTGTCGTACATTTCCTTGTTGCCTCCAATACTTCAGGCATTGAAGACCTGACCTCTGCCCCCTTTCAAATCATTGCCGAATTGCTCGCGGCATGGGGGTGTTTCAAAATTGCAAAGCGCAATACCTCTAAGGTAAGGCTTGGTTGGTCATATCTGTCGCTCGCTTGCGCGCTGACGGCAGTCAATACCATCTCCTGCTTATGGGCCTATCGATGGCACGGCGCCAGTTATGATGAAGCCAATATCTCCGATTACTTTTATGTGCTCAACTACATTGCTGCACTGCTGGCGGTGACATGGTCCAAAGAAGAGCCACCTTCAGGCTGGTTCCTTTGGGCGGACGCTGTGCTTGTCATCATGTGCCTTTTCCTGAGCTATATTGTGCTGTTTGGTGTACTTCCGCTGAGCGGTGAGAGTCCGAATCCAGTACCTGTAGACAAACTAGTGTTCACGTTCAACCTGATGAATGCCGCACTGGTAGTGTTTGCTGTTGCAAGGCTTGTGGGCCGTTCAACGCACTCATACCGTAGTCACTTCGACCGAACACTTGTTATCTTCATCCTGCTGTTCGAACCGATCATATGCTTCTACAACCTTTACTACGAATCCAAGCCTGGCCCTCACGACGTACTAATCGCCCTTCCCTATCTCGTATTGTGGCTTCTAACCCGAACACCTCATGAAGATGTCCAAGACGATGACCAGCGAACCAGATTTGCATTGATAGTTGACAATATTGGCCCCGCCGCCTTAACTGCCGTCCCTATCTGTTTGGCTGTGGTGGTTGGACAACATCATGAGTGGCTAGGCTTCTGGTTTGTAATTGCGGTATTTGCGGTCTCCGCGATCAGAAGTGCATTTGCGCACAGCCGATACATCTTGCTGCAGGAGGAGCTAATAACAGCCAACCGGACACTGGAGCACATCTCCTACAACGACGGCCTGACTGGCATTCCCAATCGAAGGATGTTCGACATAGCACTTCAATCCAGTTTCGAATTGGCCAAACGAAATCAGACACCACTGTCATTACTATTGATCGATATTGACCACTTTAAAATCTTAAACGACACGCAAGGTCACCTCCAGGGTGACGAGTGCCTGACACGCGTGGCCAAAGCCCTGAGGAGCAGCGTTCATCGTACTTCAGATATGGCTGCTCGATACGGCGGCGAGGAATTCGCGATTTTATTGCCGCAAACCAATTTGTCAAATGCTCTGAACGTCGCAAAACGCGCTGTGGAAGCCATCAAGTCGTTGCAAATAAAGAACATCACACCAACTGGAGAGCAACTGACCGTCAGCATTGGTGTATCGACTTTTGATGGGAAAAGCTTCGATAGTGGTGCCGACCTGATCCTGGCAGCAGACACAGCCCTTTATGCTGCCAAGCGTGGTGGGAGAGCCAGGATTTGCAGTCATCTTGCATAGGCAGGTCACGTCGAGACTCCGCGTTCCGGATGACTCAACACCAACCTGCCCCATCTCATTTTCGATATCACGCCTGAGTCATGTGCCCCCCAACGCCCATCGCAGCCTGGCGCAAAGCTTCAGAGCGCGTGGGATGAGGATGGCTGGTCAAAGCGACGTCTTCAGCTGAAGCCCTGAACTCCATTGCTACGCAGTACTCGCCAATCATTTCACTAACGCTTGGCCCAACTAAATGTACGCCGAGAATTTCGTCAGTCACCTCATCTGCCAAGACCTTGGCAAATCCATCGGACTCATGGTTGACCTTAGCGCGACTGTTGGCACTGAACGGAAACTTTCCGATTTTATACTTACGCCCCTCTGATTGAAGTTGCTCTTCCGTTTTACCCACACTGGCCAGCTCAGGCCTTGTGTAAATGACGCTGGGAATGAGGTTGTAGTCGAGCATCGGCTTCTTATTCACGATAAGCTCAACACAAACCATCGCTTCCTCTTCCGCCTTATGTGCGAGCATCGCTCCAGAGGTTACATCGCCGATAACCCAGACACCCTCCGCAACGGTGCGAAGACTCTTGTTTTCCAAAACTCCGCGATCGTTTGTATGAAGGCCTACACTTTCCAATCCCAAGCCTTTGCTAACGGGACGGCGACCGATCGATACCAGTACATAGTCCGCCTCTACAAGCTCGCTCTGGCCTCCTGCAGCCGGCTCCACATTCAGCCTCACGCCGGATTCGTCGGACTCGATCGAGGTGACTTTAGAGCTGAGCTTGAACGTAATACCCTGGCGTGAGAGCGAGCGAAGCAGAGTCTTTCCGCTCTCAAGATCAGTACCATGGGCAATGTGATCAAGGAACTCCACTACCGTCACTTTTGCACCGAGACGGCGCCACACTGAACCCAGCTCTAGACCGATAACACCCGCACCTATAACGACGAGATGTTTGGGCACCTCACTCAGCGAGAGGGCTCCAGTAGAATCCAGCACACGTTTATTATCGATTGTCACACCTGGCAGCGACATTGGCTCGGAGCCGGTGGCGATAATGATGTCCTTGGCTGTCAGCTCGGTTTCAACCCCAGACAGATCCTTGACGATAACCTTTCCAGGCCCGGCAAGACGCCCCCAGCCTTTAATCCATTCGACCTTGTACTTACGAAACAAGAACTCGATACCCTTGGTCAAGGTTGCAACACTCTCGCTTTTTTGCGCCATCATCTGTCCAAGATTCAGCGTCGGAGTCACCTCAATTCCAAGCGTTTTGAATTCTTTACCGGCGGCAGCTTCATAGAGTTCGGAAGCATGTAACAACGCTTTTGAGGGGATGCAACCGACATTCAAACAGGTGCCGCCCAACGTTTCGCGGCCTTCAATACACGCAACTTTCAATCCGCGCTGACCTGCGTGGATTGCTGCGTTATAGCCGCCAGGCCCTGCACCGATAACGATTACGTCATAGTTTTTCAAGAGAAGCTCCTTACGGAAAAGACCGTAACAGTAAACCTGTCTGCCTACTGAGTTATTGAAACGAAACAAGCTGGCATGACGCTACGATTACGGCGAATCGATCTCTGGCTCACTACGCTCTACACCAGACCTGACATCGGCGTAATAGCTGTCACGTCAAACAATCAAAATCTCTGACCACCCTGCTCTGCTACATCCGCCACTATCAACCCGCTGGTAGTACGGGCGTAGTAAATCGCGTCTGATAGTTGGCCAAAATAACAGGGGCAGTAGTCCAATCTTCTTCGCGCCAACTCGGTGGTTCGGCGTGCTGGAAGTGCTCACCCCGGTGCTTGATTTTCCAGCAATGGATCTCAACGCCCCGGCGAGGCGAAGTCAGTTTTGAGCATTGGCCCCATCTCGAGGTGTGGGAACATCAAAAATTAGGCAGGTCGTGGTCGCATGAGCGTACAACTTACCGCTCGCATCGATAATGCGCCCTTCAGCTGTTGCTACCTGACGCCCCGTATGAATCAACCTGCCCTCGGCGCGTACCAGCGGTACGGCGTCGCTTAGTGGCCGCACCATGTTCACTTTAAGCTCCAGCGTGGTAAAGCTTTTACCCGCCAAAAGCGTGGAGTGAACCGCACAACCAACCGCAGAGTCGAGCATGGCCGCGAACCAACCGCCGTGCACTGTTCCCATGGGATTATAGTGATGGCGCTGCGGACGGCCTTGGAATATGGCCACACCTGGTTCCATGTGGATCGGCACGAAGTCGAGTGTCTGTCCTATGGGTGGTTGAGGAAGCACGCCAGCGAAGACGGCCTCGAAAAACTCCATTCCGGACTTACCGGCGACCTCACTCGCCGATGCAACACCAGGCGCACCAAGAGTAGACCTGACAGCCTGCTCATCTGCACGCCACTGGTCGAGAATCTCATCTACTTCCATCTGTCGCTCCCAACGGCTTATGATTGTAGCCACAACAGTTGCAGGTACAACATATATCATGGAAAACGTCAGCAAACCACAGGGCTGTACCAATCTGAAGCTGCGCCAACTAGATCGTGTGGTGACGCGTCACTACGACCAATATCTTGGTAAGACAGGGCTAAAAAACACCCAGTACGCCTTGCTCTCGCACGTGGTCAAACTCGGTCCTGTTCGGCCTGTCGACTTAGCTCGCCACATGCACATGGATGCCTCCACCCTCACGCGCAACCTGCGCCCCTTAGCAAGCCTGGGGCTTCTGACCTCCGAAGCAGGCCCTGATGCGCGCAGCCATCTGATTCAGGCAACTGAGGCCGGTATAGCCAAGCGGGCCGAAGCCCAACGCGCGTGGAAATCAGCCCAGACAGCCCTCAACGAACTTCTTGGCCAAGAGCGTGTTGTCGAATTGCACACGCTTCTGGATGCTTGCATGGGCCGTTTGAGTGATACCTCGGAAGCCTAAAGCGATCACATAGGATCGATTTGTCTTGGCTGAGTGAGCGTCGGCGTCAGATAGAAGGACTACCTCCGCTGCGCAGCTGAGCTGGTGTGTCTAGGTGCTGGGTTGCCGGATTTACGTCGGCTGCGTTGTCCAAACGTGATATCGATGCGGGGATACTTTGACTGAGCAGTAAGCATCCAGTGATCCCTCCTGCCGCCTTGTGCATAGCGGACGCTACAGCAGGCGTTTGGTGACCATCGATACTGCTTGCACCGGTGAAGTCAGAGCCGTGTCTATCGAAAACGGTGCTTCGGCCCACGCTTCATATTCGTGATCCAACACAGATTGCCAGGTTGGTGGAGTGAGCCCGGGAACATCACTCAGCCTTGTTTCCACACGGCGCTGATGTTCATTTTTGTCCGAGCAAATCACTTCAATATTTATCAACCGAGCGCCGGCCCTTGAGGCGATTTCGCTCCAAGCCATTCGGCTTTCGATCACTGGATTTACACAATCGACGATGACTGTACGCCCGAGATTGAGATTGCTCAGCGCAAGCTCGTTAGCGACCATATAACCACTGCGCCCCACATCTTGAGCAAGCGCGCCGGAGTTTCGTATCGCTTGCTCAATCGTATCGATCCGCAGGTAGAGAGCACCTATCTTATCGACGAGCCCCTTGGCGATCGTGGTTTTTCCGCTGCCAGGAAGGCCGCTGAATACGATAAGCATTGTCCGTCCGTTGAAGTGTGTTACTCAGCATTGGCCTTGGCTGGGCGCTCACCCTGGGCACGCCGTGCCTGCACTCGCTGCTTCTTGACTTGCTGCTTTGCATGCAGCGCCTGGATCGCTGTTACCGCACCGACGGCTTGTCCATTCAGATCCAGGCGCGGCGCATTCTCCGTCATGCTCGCCCAGTAGCGACTTCCGCGGCACCAGGAAGCGAGCCCCAGTTTGAGCTGTTCGCTGGAGACGCCGAGCAGCTCAAGGTGTTGTTCCGCGTCCTTGAGGATGCCCTCTTTCAGCGGAACCTTGGGAGCCGGATTGACTGGAAACGCCAATGGAAAATGCTTTTGCAGTCGCCAGATCGCCTCTACTGCAGGATCTTGCTCACGAGGCTTCGCTTGCGCGGAAGGCGCCCGCTTGCGCTGCTTGGCGCCATCCGTCTTCGGCTCTTTTTCAGCCCGCAGACGGTCACGCAGCTCAGCTAATTGCTCAAAACCCATCGTTCATTTCACCGCTTCATGGTTGATACGAACGGAAGCTTATCCTACGTAGTCCTTTAGAGCACATCTACTGCTGGGTTTCGCCGCTAGCGATTCAGGATATGGCTGCTCACCTCCCGGCATCGGCATCATCTCGTGTGATGGTGAGGTACGACCGTTTCAAGCAGCGCTAAGAACATGGGCTGAAGCCAAAGCTGCAGCCCATGCACCATCTCTTCAGAGTTTAAGCCCGCATCATTTCGGCCGCTTGTTCGGTGGCTTCTGTAGTCCTGGTAGCCAGCTTACGAACTTCGTCCGCGCAGCGGTGCGCCAGAGGCGTCGCGCTTGGTCTGCCCGCGCGCCCTAAACCATCGGTACTCGCCACTTTTCATCTCCAGCCGATATTCGATATCGAAATTTGGCCTGCGTCTCCCGCCCGATAGCGGGCATCTACCACAGGCTGCTATCGGCCAATTGCTGCCGGTCGCGAGAGGCAGCTTTTGGCCGGGTTAGCGACGGTCTGGCTTCGACCGTCGCTTTGCATAGTCAAACTTCGGTCTGTTCAGCCATCTCCAAGGCATCATCGACCTCAATCCCCAGATATCGAACAGTGCTCTCCAGCTTCGTATGGCCGAGCAGCAGTTGAACCGCCCGCAGGTTCTTCGTCCTGCGATAGATCAGTGATGCCTTCGTACGTCTCATGGCGTGAGTGCCATACATGGCCTGATCAAGGCCAATAGCTTTACCCAGCTTTTTACAATACGAGCGTATTGGCGAGTTGATAGATGGTCGGAGGCATGTAACGTGCTCGGAAAAAGGCAGCCCTCGCTACGGAGCTGGGCTTGATGTATCCAGGTCGCGAGAGCAGACCTTGGTTGCTCAGTGATCACGAACTGTTCTGGCCGCTGCGTTTTTGCTGCATAGAAACGCATTTTTCGTTCTGTTTCTGACCGTCAAAAGTGCTCTAAAACGTTTTTACACAGCCTCGGTAAGAAGCGGACGTCAGACATCTGCGACTAAAGTTATTTAGAAGCGGCGGAGCGTAGTAACGATTGCATATTTCTCGGCTACGCTCCCAAAAACGGAGCGGCTTTTTTGAGCTCTCCTCGATTGGCAAGGGAGCCGAAACCCCATGGATAGCCTGCACGATATTCCTCAGCCAACTACCGTCCTGGTGGTCGACGACACCCCCGACAATCTGATGCTAATGGTCGATCTGCTCAAGGATCGTTACCGCATCAAAGCAGCCAATAGCGGCGAGAAGGCGTTGCGTATTCTTGAAAACGACCCGTTACCGGATCTGATTTTGCTCGACATAATGATGCCTGGGCTGTCCGGCTACGAGGTGGCAGAGCGCCTAAAGAATTCCCCGCGAACTTGCGGTATTCCAATCATCTTCCTTACCGCCATGGCCACCATAGAGGATGAGATCCTCGGCCTTGAGATGGGTGCTGTCGACTACATAACCAAGCCGATCAGCCCACCGTTAGTTCTGGCAAGAGTCGATACTCAACTCAAGGTCAAGGCGGCTGCCGACTTCCTGCGCGATCAGAACGATTTTCTTGAGCAGGAGGTGCAGCGGCGTACCCGTGAGGTGATGGCTATTCAGGACGTCACCATCCATGCAATGGCTTCGCTTGCCGAGACCCGTGATAACGAGACCGGCAACCATATCCGCCGTACTCAGCACTACATCCGTTTATTGGCGGATTTGCTGCGCGAACATCCACGATTTCGGCAGTTTCTTGATGAGGACACCATTAGGCTGCTGTTCAAGTCTGCGCCTTTGCATGACATCGGCAAGATCGGAATCCCTGATCACATTTTGCTCAAACCTGGGCGCTTCACCCCGGAAGAATTCGAGGTAATGAAGACTCACACCACATTGGGGCGCGACGCCATCCAGCATGCCGAGAATCAGCTGGGAGTGAAGGTTGATTTTTTACGTCTTGCCAAGGAAATCGCATACAGCCACCAGGAAAAATGGGACGGCAGTGGCTATCCAGAGGGGCTGGCCGCAGACGATATTCCTATCAGCGCCCGCTTAATGGCTGTAGCGGACGTGTACGACGCCCTGATCAGCCGTCGCGTGTACAAGCCAGGTATGCCCCATGAGCAGGCAGTCGGCATCATTCGCGAAGGGCGCGGCTCGCATTTCGATCCAGATATCTGCGACGTCTTTGTGGCTAACGCAGAGCGCTTTCGGGAAATATCCGAGCGCTTCTCTGATACCGACCAAGACATGGCCAAGCAGCTGGCAACGCTAGAGAGCATTGCCCAGCAGCCTTGAGTACAGTGCAGCCCTGCGAAGAGACGATAAATGACCCGATTATTCGACCTGCTGGAACGTCTTCCACTGGGGCGCAAGCTGCTGATTGGCTTCACCACGCTGCTCGCGATGATCCTATTGCTTGGTGTGCAGAGCTTACGTACTCAGAACTCTCTTAAGCACGAGATGCAGCAGCTGTATCAGCAAGACTTGGTGGGGATAGAACTGGTGCAGGAGGCCCGGGTGCAGTTGCCTCATGTGATGCAGGCCCTGCAAAGAGCGGTCGGCACCAACAATGCGGAAATTCGTATAGCTGCATTGACCCACATGCACGATGCGCAGAAGCGCTTGCAGGAGGCTGTAACTCAGGCACGCCCCACCCTGCGCCGACAGACTAGCCTGAACGGCTTGGCTGAGTTCGAGGCTTCCCTGCAACGCCTGCTGGACAGCGGTGATGATGCGCTCGCGCTGGTAGGTCGCGGCTATATGGGCCAGGCCATGGCTGTGCTCAATAGCCAGGAGTTCATCGATCTAGAGATGGAAAGTGACGCGCTGTTGGATCGTGTGGCGGAAAATAAGAGCGCCGATATCCACGATACGGCGAAATACCTCGCCGATTATGCAGTGCGCAGCAGCAATGTCACTTACGCACTGTTGCTGGGTGGTTCAACGCTGGCACTAATACTTGCGTGGTTGGTGAGCCGATCGATTCGCCTGCCTCTCAACCGGGTACGCGTTGCGGTGGACGAGCTGGCCTCCGGCAAGCTTGATCAGCAGATTCCCCATACAAACCTGCAAAACGAGACCGGCGACTTGGCGCGTGCCATAGCCAAGCTCCAGCTTGAGTCGCGTCAGCTTGAGCGTCAGCGCTGGATCAAGGGGCACGCTTCCTTGCTGCAGATCGACCTACAGCAAGCGGAAACGCCGCAGGATCTGGCCCAGGCCTTCTTCAGCCGCATAGTCCCGCAGTTGGGCATGTGTCAGGGGGCGCTGTATGTCCTCTATCAGGGAGCTTCACAGCTGCGATTGCTAGGAGGCTACGCCCTGGATGGCCAGAGCCCGCCGTACGTAGAGGTGGAGCTCGGAGAAGGGCTTGTAGGCCAATGTGCCCGTGATCACCAACCGCGTCAGCTCAACGATCTTCCAAAATCCTTTTGGCATGTGCGTTCCCAATTGGGCGAGGCTCGAGTCAGCCATCTACTGGTACAGCCGATAATGCGTGGCGAGCGTCTACTCGGCGTGCTGGAGCTAGCCGGGTTCCATCCTCTGGACGAGGACGAGGAACTGCTGCTGCAGGAGGTGCTGCCTAGGTTGGCTGGTGCGTTGGCGATCATGGAACGTAGCGAAGCCGCTCAGGCATTGCTGCAAGAGACGCGTCGCCAAGCAGACGAGATGGGAAATCAAGCGCAGCAGCTGGAGCGCCAGGCTCAGGAGTTGGAGGCCCAGCAGGCAGCACTGCGAGCGACCGAGGCCTGGTATCGCGGCATCATTGAGGCGTCGCCTGACGGCATGTTGGTACTGGGTGCCGACGGCCGCATCATGATGACCAATCCGCAACTCGACGTTCTATTTGGCTATGAACACGGCGAGCTAATCGGGGCTTTTGTCGAGCGGTTGGTGCCGCATGCTGCTCGCGAACGGCATGTTGGTTTGCGGGACGGTTTCATCGCTAGCGGCACCACGCGTCAGATGGGCGGTAACTTAGATGACCTGCGCGGCGTGCGCAAAGACGGCAGCCAATTTTCGGTGGAGATTGGCCTTTCCCATCTGCCTAGCCTCGAGGGGCGTGGTATTTGCGTCTGCGCATCGGTGCGTGACGTCAGTGAGCGCCGTGCGATGGAAACCAAGCTGCGCACGGCAAGTGACCGCTTGAGCCTGGCTCAGGAGGCGGGTGACATTGGCTTGTTCGACGTTGATTTGGTTACTGGTCACGACTACTGGACGCCTCAGTTGGAGCATATGTTCGGGCTCAAAGCTGGCGAATTCGGTGGAACCATGGCGCACTGGAATGCAATGCTACATCCCGATGATGCAGAAGCTGCTGATGCCTCTTACGCGGAGGCGATTATCAGCGGTGTCGACCGCTTTGAACTGGACTTCCGCATCGTACGGCGGAACGACGGCGCGGTACGCACCTTCAAGTCGCTCAGCCGTTTCACTCGTGCCGCGGACGGCACGCCACTGCGTGCGACCGGTGTCAACATCGACATCACCGAACTGGTCGAGGCGCGGGCGGTGGCTGAGGAGGCCACTCGAGCCAAGAGCGAGTTCCTCGCCAATATGAGCCATGAAATTCGTACTCCGATGAATGCCATCATCGGCATGAGCCACCTGGCGCTGCGCACCGAACTGGACAGCAGACAGCGCAACTACATCGAGAAGGTGCATCGCTCGGCGGAGAATCTGCTAGGCATCATCAATGACATCCTCGACTTCTCCAAGATCGAGGCGGGCAGGATGAGCCTTGAGCACATTCCTTTCCGTCTGGAGGACGTACTCGACAGCTTCGCGAGCATGGTCGGCCTGAAGGCCGAAGACAAGGGGCTGGAGTTGCTGTTCCATACCCAACCGGAATTGACTACTGCGCTGGTTGGCGATCCCCTGCGCCTGGGACAGGTGCTTATCAATCTGGGCAACAATGCCGCCAAGTTCACCGAGCGCGGTGAGATTGTGGTCGGCGCAGAGCAGATTGGTGCGAACGACGAGCAGGTTGAGCTGCATTTCTGGGTGCGTGATACCGGTATCGGTATGACGCCCGAGCAGTGCGAGCGAATGTTCCAGTCGTTCAGCCAAGCCGACAGTTCGACCACACGCAAGTACGGAGGCACCGGGTTAGGTCTGTCCATTTCGAAGAAGCTGGTGGAGCTGATGCAAGGACGAATCTGGGTGGAGAGCGTGCCGGGACTGGGTTCTACCTTCCATTTTCAGGTGCGCCTAGGCATACAACATGGTGTACAGCCACGGCGCATGTTCAGGGCAGACGAATTGCCGGGTATGCGTGTGCTGGTGGTGGACGACAACGCCAGCGCCCGCGAAATCCTATCGGGTATGGCGCGCAGCTTCGGCCTAGAGGTAGATGTCGCCGAGAACGGTAGTATGGCCCTTCGTCTATTGGCCGATGCCGAGGCGCGCGAGCTGCCTTACGACTTAGTGCTGATGGACTGGCGGATGCCTGGTATGGACGGCATGGAAACGGTGAGCCGAATGCGTTCTGGCAACCTGCGCCTCACGCCGTCAGTGATCATGGTTACCGCGTTCGGCCGTGACGACGCCCGCGATGAGGCCGAGCGGCAGGGCATCCAACTGCCAATTGTGCTGACCAAGCCGGTTACCCCATCGTCATTGCTCGAAGCCATCGGCGCAGTGTTGGGCCGGGTGCCCCAGGGTGAGACCCGGACGAGCGAGCGTTCCGAGCAGAGTGCCAACACTGTTGCCGGACTACGCGGCGCACGGTTGCTGCTGGTGGAGGACAATGAGTTGAATCAGGAACTCGCGTGGGAGCTGCTGGAGAGCGCCGGGATACAGTTGCGCCTGGCGCGGCATGGCCAGGAAGCTCTGGACATCCTGGTTGCCGATGCCGACTTCGACGGTGTGCTGATGGACTGCCAGATGCCGGTAATGGACGGCTATACCGCCACTCGCAGGATCCGTGAGCAGGCACGGTTCTCGGAATTACCGGTACTGGCTATGACCGCCAACGCGATGGAGGGTGATCGCGAGCGTGCGCTGGCCTGTGGTATGAACGACCACATATCCAAACCACTGAACGTCGACGGCATGTTCGCCACTCTGGCCAAGTGGATCCATCCCAAGACTTCTCGCCATGAGCCGGCACCGTCATTGCCGGAGCCGGCTTTGGACGACCTGCCGCAGCATATCGAGGGCATCGACATCGCGGCCGGCTTGAGCACCTGTATGGGGCGTCGTGATCTCTACCTGCGCCTGTTACGCAAATTCCGTGACACCCAAACTGGCTTCGTTGAGCAGTTCCAAGCGGCCTTAACCGATCCGGACACCAGCGCTGCCGGCCGACTCGCCCATAGCCTGCGGGGCACCGCCGGTAATATTGGCGCCAAGACTGTGGCCCAGGCTGCAGGCGCGCTTGAGGGAGCCTGCCAGTCCGGCGATCAGGAGCTGACAATTCGCAGTTTAGTGGCCGAGGTGCAGCGATGCCTGGCGCCGATCCTGGCGGCCTTAACCGCTCTGGGCAATGGCCCTGCGAGCCCGGAGAACGCTGTTCGGTGTAACGACGCTGAGTTGGAGCGGGAACTGACCTTACTAGCGCGTTTGCTGGGTGAGAGCGACACGGCTGCCGTGACGGTTCTTGAGGAGCTGCGCCGACAGCCGCTTGATCAGCTCATGGCTAAGCGCCTTGCGCTAGTGGCTCAACAGGTTGAGCTATTTGACTTTGACCGAGCCCTGGCGTTGTTGCAGGGCGAGTCAGCAACAGGCGCCTGACTGGCGTTTCCCGATCCGCCGAATTGGAGCCCTACGCATTATGATCACCGCCGATACCGTATTCTTAGTCGTCGACGATGCCGACACCATGCGCAGGGTCAATAGTAGCCAATTGGAGCGTCTAGGGGCACGACACATCCTCACTGCTACCAATGGTGCAGAGGCCCTCGCAGTACTAAAAGCGCGTAAGGTAAACGTGATTCTTTCTGACTGGAACATGCCGGTCATGGATGGCCTCACTTTGTTGCGCAGGGTACGCAGTGACCCCAAGTTGGCCATGCTTCCCTTCATCATGATTACCGCAGAGAGCTCTCGCTCCCAAATTACCGAGGCCATCGCTGCCGGTGTCAGCAACATACTGATCAAACCCTATACCGCCAATGACCTTTCGCAGCGCGTAACGCGTGCCATGAGTCACCGTCCTCGGCTGCATTCGCCACCAGTGAATGCTGAACCGGCCCAAGAGCCAAAAGTTGAGGAGCGTCGTCCCACGCTGCTGGTGGTCGATGACGTACCGGACAACCTAGCACTGATTGCTGGGCTGTTTCAGAACGAGTATCGCGTATTGGCTGCGCGCGACGGACGCAGTGCATTAGCCATCTGTACTTCTGAGTCCCCGCCAGACCTAGTTCTTCTGGATGTGATGATGCCGAATATGGACGGTTTCGAACTGGCCCAGCACCTACGCAGCCATCCCAACGCTAGCCGCATCCCGGTCATTTTCATCACGGCCATGAGCGATCCGGCAGCACAGCTGCGTGGGCTTGAGCTGGGCGCAGTGGATTTTGTCAGTAAGCCGGTTGATCCCACGTCGCTACATCTTCGGGTGGTCAATCTGTTACGCCTGGTAGAGCAACGCAACGATCTGCAACAGGAGTACGACACCATGCTGGAGCTGGAGCGCTTGCGCGAGGAGGCCAGCAGTATTTCACGCCATGATCTGAAAGCGCCTCTGTGCAATATTCTCGGCTTGGCCCGCGGCCTGCTTGAAGGGGGCAACCTGCTGCCGCGCCAGTCGCAGATGCTGCACAGCCTAGAAACCGATGGCCAGAACCTGCTAGGAATGATCGACATGGCTGGCGACATTTACAAGATCGAGACCGGTCGTTTCGAACTGAAGCCGGTCGCGGTCGAACTGCTGCCTCTAGTAAGGCGCCTATGCGACTCGGCCAGGCTGACCTACCAGGCAAAAAAACTAACAATTGAAGTATTGGCGGAAAACACCAACGAATCGACACCAGTGCTAGCTAGCGGAGACGAATTACTGTGCTTTTCGCTACTAAACAACCTGCTGAAAAATGCCTGTGAGGCGGCCCCCGAGAAAAGCCGCGTGCGGCTCATATTGACACCCTCCGACCATGTTGAATTGGTAATGGAGAACCAGCCAGCGGTACCCGTGGCATTTCGGTCACGCTTCTTCGAAAAGTACGCGAGCCATGGCAAATCTAGTGGTACGGGGCTGGGCACCTACTCAGCAAAATTACTAGCGGAGGCCCAGCAAGGCAGCTTGGAGTTGGAAGTGGATGACGAGGCGAACCTGACACGCTTACGGTTGCAGTTGCCGCCTAGAAAATTAAGCTCTGCAGTTTTGGCTAATCAGATCTAGGCCAAGCAGGGTAAGGGCGCCTCTAACTACTCACTGACAGCTTCTGGCCGGTAGCGGCCCGTCCTCACCGGCTGCAATCGGCCATAAGCGGCCATCGAATTGCTACAAAATCAGGGGCGATTCAAAGGCTCAGGGGCCACGGTTTAGCAGAAGTCTGCAATTGTGCTTGCACCCGCATGACGGCGGAAGCGATCGAAGCTTGCAGAGCTTACAAGGACGCGTTGGCACTATATGAGGCTGCCTGCGAAGCGGGTGCTGAGACGCTCGCGGCGGAAGTATTCAGTATAAAAATCAATGAAGGCGCGTGTCTTCAACGGTTGGAGCGCGCGGCCTGAATAGTAGAGCGAGATCGATCCGGCATCGGCATACCACTTCGGGAGGATACGTTCGAGCGCACCGCTTTCCAGATGCGGCAACACATCTGGCACAGCCAGCAACGCGATGCCGAGCCCCGCGATCGCCGCTTGCGCCATGGGGAACGCGTCGCTCATCACGATCGTCTCGTTGAGCCGCGCGTGCTCTTCGCACCCCTGGGCGTCACGCATCATCCATTGCCTGACCCGACCCGAATTCGAGGACCGCATCAGTATCCCCGCATGATCGACCAGATCGGCAGGACTTGTCGGTCGCCGACGCTCGTCAAAATAGCTGGGCGATGCGACCGCGATAACGTGCACCGGTGCCAGCGTCGTCGCAACGATGCCTGGATTGAGGTCGAAGCCACCACCGATCGCGACGTCGAAGCCTTCCGCAATCAGGTCGACCCTGCGGCTATCGAAATGCCAGTCAGGCCTAACGCCCGGATAGCGCGCCAGAAAATCGGGCAATGCGGGAAGAACGTATCCCATGGCGAACGACAAACTCATGCTGACCTTCAGAACGCCGACAGCTTCACCCTTCGTTTGTGATGCCCCATCAATAGCCCCCTGGAGGTGGTTCAGGCTTTCTCCGATGCTTGCCAGAAAAGACTCCCCCGCTTCGGTCAATGTTAACTTCCGCGTCGAGCGATGAAACAGCCGAATGCCGAGGTTCCGTTCCAACATCGCAACATTGCGGCTGACGGCAGCCGGAGTGATCGAGAGACGCCGCGCAGCCCCGGAAAAGCTGCTTGCTTCTGCGCTTCGGACGAACGCTTCAAGGTTTGCAAGGGTTTCCATAATCACCAGTCTTCAAGCATTGATTGAAACTGAAACAACCCATTCATGACTTATCCTGAGTCTATTTTCCAGCAATACTCGGTTCAACAGTAACGCCGGATTTCTGCGACGCCAGCAGCATCAGGCCAAGGGTGGAGCAGAAGGACCGCTAACTGACCAGGAAGGACTGGATCATGACCGTTGGAATCATCGGAGCCAATATCGGAGGTGCGTTTGCCATGGCGCTCGGTAAGGAAGGCAACGAAGCCGTGATCGAACTCGGCTCCCTCTCGATAGGCGGCCAACTGATTCAGTTCCCCCGGCGGTCCGTTGTCTGCTCTCAACCTCGTCAAGTTCAACTGAGCATCGCTGCGCCCACCTCTTATTTCATCGGAAGTACCGCGCGGCATCCGAGCCCGGAGACAATATCGTGACAAAAATCATTCAGATGCGGTCGATCGGAGGTCCCTCCGTCCTGCAGATCATCGAGAGGGAGCTCAGCGCGCCGCGCGCCGGTGAGGTAAGGCTCG
The DNA here is from genome assembly GCF_055556635.1 of Pseudomonas sp. PME37.24/006. NCBI lineage: Bacteria > Pseudomonadati > Pseudomonadota > Gammaproteobacteria > Pseudomonadales > Pseudomonadaceae > Pseudomonas > Pseudomonas sp. PME37.24/006. Next base: position 142,017 of record NZ_JBVHNL010000002.1, on the reverse strand, counting down.
CACAAGACGCGATAGGCCTCAACTTCGTCGATACGATGATACGAAAGGGCCAATATCCGATGGCGTTGCCGGCGGCCCCCGGTTTCGAAGCGGCTGGAACGATCACCGAGGTCGGACCCGGCGTGGAGGGGCTGTCGGTCGGTGACCGCGTTGCTTATTTCTTTGCTGAAGGCGCATATGCCACCGAGAGGATCATCTCGACCGCACCGCTCATTCGCCTGCCTGCCGATATCTCGAACGAGACAGCGGCGACGTTTCTGGCAAAGGGTGGAACGGCATGGATGGGCCTGCGCGGGCTCCACGATATCAAATCCACCGACACGGTGCTGGTACTGGGCGCATCGGGAAGTGTGGGCGCCATCCTGTCTCGCTGGGCGAAGTCACTCGGCGCAACGGTTATCGGTGTGGCCGGATCGTCTGACAAGTTCGACAAGGTCGCGGCAGGTGCTACTCATGCCTTCCACACTGGAGAGCCGGACATCGCCGCCAGGATCCGTGCGATCGCACCAGACGGTGTCGATGTGGTGTATGACCTGGTGGGGCAGGCAACTTTCGCGCTGGGCGCGGCTAGCATCCGCGACGGTGGTGTGATTGCTGCGATCGGAGCCGCGTCGGGCCAGCCCGCGCCGTCCTACGATCTCGCGCGACGCGGCGTGGATGTCCGCAGCGGCGGTTCACCGCAATATGTGCGCGGACCGGCCGTCGAAATCGCGACCTCGCAGCTATGGGATGCGATGCGCTCCGGCATTTTCAGCGATCTCGAAACGGCCCGCTATCCGTTCGACGAGATAGCCCGCGCACATGACGACATGGACAACCGCCGCCTGAGCGGTCTGCCCGTCCTGATCGCCTGACCCGGAACAATCGTGCGGCGGCAGGCCGCACGGACGCCCGCCGCGTCGCGGCGGGGCGAAACATGTCCCCTGTCGACACAAAGAGGAATGATTGATGAGTGATCTAACTGGTAAACGCGCTCTAGTGACCGGCGCGTCGCGCGGCATCGGAGCGGCGATCGCGATCGCGCTGGCTGAAAAGGGAGCAGATGTCGCGATTACATACGAACGCGCCGCCGATCGGGCAGCGCAAGTCGTGGCGACAATCGAGGGCAAAGGGCGCAAGGCGTTGGCGATCCAGGCCGACAGCATGGACCCCGAGGCGGTCAAACGGTCGGTCGATGAGGCCGCCCAGGCCTTGGGCGGTCTCGACATCCTGGTGAACAACGCGGCAATCGCGATTTACAAGGACGTGGCGGACTTCACCGTCGCCGAGATCGACGCACTTTTCGCTGTCAATGCGCGCTCACCGATCTTGGCATCTCAAGCCGCCATGCCTTACCTCAGCCAGGGCGGCCGGATTGTCACAATTGGTTCCGCAGGCGCTGAACGGATCGTCGGACCGTCGACGGTCTATTCTATGACCAAATCTGCGCTTCAATCCTTCACCCGCGGTCTGGCGCGAGAGCTTGGGCCCCGCGACATCACCGTCAACCTCATCCAACCAGGATCGACCAACACGGAGATGAACCCGGCCGAGGGCGAGTTCGGCGATTTCCAGCGCGCTCTAATACCGCTCGGCCGCTACGGTGAGCCGGAGGATATCGCCGCTGCAGTGGCATTCCTCGCTTCTGGTGCGGCTAGGCAAATCACCGGAACCATCTTGACCGTTGATGGCGGCACGCTGACCTGAGCGCCGACTGAGACATAGTGAGAAGCGGACAGCTACTTTGCCGGTTGATGTCCGCTTAACATTCCCGGACCAGATCAGCGCTGTTGTAGGTCACGTTGATAAGAACGACTTAGGGTCTGTCTGAAAAGTTGGCCCTCATGCAGCGCTCGATACAGACGAGCGTCACCATGGCTCTAAAGCTGCTGGCCAGTTTGTCATATCGCGTATTTAGACGCCGTTTTTCCTTTAACCAGCCAAACAGACGCTCCACCACATTTCGCTGGCGATATTTCGGTCGGTCGAACTGGTGCAGCAGGCCTGGGCGCGGGCGCCGATGCATGCGGCGACGGGGAATGATCGGGCGCATGCCGTAACGAGTGCGATATAACTGGGCGGACTACATCGAACGCAGGCGACCAATGATTGCCCGGTGGAGTGATCACATTCAGGAAGCTGCTACGGGCAATCTGTCAGTGTCAGCAATGACGGAAAACCAGGACAGGAAAATCGTCTCGATACTCTGACCAAGGAGTAACTACCTCCCCATAGTTGACGGTGGAAACAGGCAGAAATCGGCCAGAAGCTGCCGGTCACGCCAAGGCCGGGCCGATTTCTCTGAGGCTCGAAAGTATCTATGAAACTCGGATCGATTCACTACACTTACCGTTGATCCATTAAAATAGATCCGGTTGTCGTCTACTCACCGGAAGGGAATCCTGAGAATTTACTGTACCAATCGGTTTTCCCAGCAATAAGAAATTCGGAATATTCAAAGGTGAAACGGTCTTCAGCCTACCTTCGCTATCTCTTCTTAGTAATTCCCGTAGCTCCATCAGTAAACGTCCGAGCACATTCATTCCTATCAACTCGCTATCGTCCAAACCAGAAGCTTTGGCCCCCCAGTAAACGTCTTTCCGGGACAATTCAACGATAGGGCCATCGCCGGTTGACAGGAGCAGCCCTCCGAAAGATTCGTGATTCTGGGCGAGCTTCACCCGAAGACTCCACCTCATCACCTTGAGCCTAACATCGTCCCAGTCCGCTCTGGAATTCTCACGGTGAGGTTTGCTCTTCATCTTGGCAGTCATGGGACTATGCTGCCCGATAATTTCTCTCTGAAGATCCGGGTCATGAGGGAAGCGGCAGGCTTGGTACAAGGCCTCAGAGGTCAAAATGCATATACCATCAATGTGAAGCGGGAAGCCTGAGGCCATGTTTGACAGCCCACCGAACTCTTCCTTGGTTTTATGCACCACAACTGCTTCAGACCTGAGATACGTCCGCATATGGGCCGAGCTTTCAGGTAGTGAGCGACTTGAAGGCACTGAAAATGTTCTCCGGATCAGAATACGTTTTTCGGGGCAGCAAAGGATACCAGCACAATGCCCCTGACGTAGCTTTGGCATCCCCCCACCACACAGCCAATGGGCAATTGTTCGGACAATTCCGATAAGTCGCTACCAACGAACCGAACCCGACTCCAAAACTACCAAAACCTAAAGGTCGAACATGATTGCGCGGCGTCTGTGTAAGCGATCTGATCCTGACGCCTGCAGTCAAGAACTCACGCTCCAAGAGGGCTCGACCGTCCTCAGAAGAGAAAAATCCTAGCGGCCCGCCAGGTGCTCGAAGAGCCAGCGGAAAACGCTGCTCTGACGCCACATACTGTTGAACTGCGTCATCCTCCGGCACAGCGGACGGCCAAAGAACATCTGAGGAGTTTTTCTGGCTTTTCTGATTTTTCAACTCTACCAGACGCCAAAATTTGATTTTAATATTTTTGCCTGAATCTGCAATAGCGCGTTTCAATCCAGTGCTGGTGATGTAGTAATGTCCGCTGGTGTGGAAAGCTATTAGGATGACATGCACGATAGCATTGGCGGGCGCCTCGTTAGTAATCCAGCGCTGAAGGTCCGTCTCAACTCGCCTACCGCTGAATAGCACGTCATCTAGATATATAAAAACTCCCGTATCACCACCGCATTTTGCAAGTTCAAGACCACACTGATCTCGCAAAATTTCTGCAAACCTCTGTACCATCTCCCTTTGACTTTGCCCATCGCTCTGGATCTGAAGGAAATTAGTCCCAGCCCAGAATACTCGGGGATCCTCTCCAGCAAGAAGTTTATTAAAGACCAGCCCAGCGAGAAACTTCCCGACAATTTCCTTCGTTAGGAACGTTTGCCTGATAACGTGATCGAACTCACGAAGAAATGGGACTTCATCAGCGCGGGTAAATTGAGATGCCCACCGCTCGACATGATCAGGGGTCGGTACTGGAAGCTCACCCTCGCGATAGGTGTGAATTGTTTTTGAAATTGACTCAAGTAGCTGGTTCTTCTCACTCATCTGCTAGCTCCCTGCGCACTGACGGCCTCCATCAGCAGCGTAGCACATTGCCATCAACCTCGTCACGACAAAGGCAGGGTTAGCACACAACGATCGTTCTTGACCTGTATGGTCTCAAAAGAGAGCCGAGTTGGCTTGTGGCCATTCACTGACGATCGATGATATGTGAAAACCTCCAGTGCTTGTCCAGGATGATGTTCCTACGCGAAATTTGGAAAAATTTGGCTGCTCAATGAATCCAGAGTACGCGTAGAAGAGCAATTTTTCAGATCCTTTTTTAACAGTTCGATTCTGAGGACTTCATACAACCTCGCCCCGAGGCTGGCACAAGCTGCCCCGTACGAACGGCAGAATCCGGCCAGAAGAGCCGTTCAGAGGTGTCCATAAAGTCCACAACGGCTCACTGTGCACTATCCGACCACAGGTGCGTATCTATAGTTATCTACTGAATCAAATTCCTCCCCTGTCATAAGATTCAGCTGACGTACCTTCCGGCCATACTTTAGATACTTATACACAAAGTATTTAGCCACTTTATCTTCGTGAGTGGAAAGCACTATTTGCCGATCAGGGAACTCATTACGCAACAGCTCGACCAATGAAGACATGTTGATGTCGTCCATGGTTTGCACTGGATCGTCAATCAGAATTGGCGAGAATTTTTTAGCGTAAATTTTATTTAGGGCCAGAGTTAGCGAAATAACCACTGCTGAAATTTGCCCTGAACTCATGGTGTTCAGAACATCATGATCACGCTGATAATTTGATACCAGTCTAACGTTCTTAAGTTCATCCCCACCGGTGGGATCCTTAAGGAAAACACCCTGTCCAATCCCGGACTGATGTGACTGCAATATCTTCCCCGAGTATATGTAGAACGGAATCTCGATATCGCCAATCAATTTCTTTTTGTATTGACGAATTTTTTTAAGCACCTTAACCGCGATTCCGGCCAACTCCTGTTCAACCCCCTCTAGCTTTTTAGCATTTTCTGTATGTACGGCAATATCTTTAAGCACATTTTGAAATGACGAATAATAACTAGACTCCAGGTATCTCAGCTTTTGCTCCACACTTTCTTCAGTCATTGACAAGAGATTGCTGTTGCGACTTCCAAAATATTCTCTGAACATCCGATCAAAGGCATCACCGTCGTTTGCGACTTGGTATTCCAATGTGGCAGACGGTGTATTTTTATGTATTCGACGCATCATTTCCTCAAGGTTAGAGGAAAGTTTTTCCGCATCCACATGATGAGACAATGGCGAAAACATTAGATCTTCGACACTGAAGGGACAAGTTTTTAACCACGCGTCAAACTTAGTCAGGCGCTCTTTGGTTAGGTCTGCTTTTTTTAACGAAGCCATCAGGTCATCAGGAAGAATAGCATTCTTAGCCCTATGCTCTGCAATCTGCGCAATTACCGGATCGATGAACCGTTTTTTTATACTGTCTCCCAGTGCCAGAATTGATACATCCTGATCCGATAATAGCTTTGAAAAATCATTAACGCGAATTGAGGCGGCAATCTCTAGCTGATCATGATTGCCGTGAGGCTTGCCACAGAACGGGCATCTAGATTCTTCGGGCAACGAAGCCAGGGAATTATTTAGCTCTGTATGTTGTTTAACAATTTTTCGGTAGATTGCTTTGAGCCCAGAACTTGTCCTGCGAAGCTCATTTATAGAATCCTGATCTTTCTGAAATTGCTGGAAATCATTCCGTCCTAACAGATCAAAAACATGAAATAAATTATCCGGAATGTTGCCACCTATTAAAGCGTCATGACACCTTTCAAGGATTTTATCAACCGACCTCTTTTCTTCCATACCTTGGATAAGGTCTAGAGAATTGTAAAAACAAATATAATCTGATGCGAGCTCAGATGACCGATAGGCTCTTAAATACGGAAGTGAGCCAAGATAGAAATCTCGATTCTTAACAAGTTCCAGCATACGATCAAGCTCGCTGGAAAAAGATGAAAATTTTGACTGATTGAATGCTTCAAACTCCGGCAAATCCCATTCCGGAGATTTAGAAGTCTCTAGCAACCAAGGAAGCAGATAATGGTGCTGGACCTCACTAATTTTCGACGTATGTTTTGCGCCATCTATATTGTGACTATCTTTTAATAGCTGTGCCTTCTGAAGCTGTATCGTACGTTGGGAAGCGAGCCTTTTTTCAGTATTTTTCAAATGTGTGTATTTAGCTTCTGCAGCGGCGGTATCACCAAAAAGCTGTGATATCTCAGTAGCCCGCGCAGTTTCACTATTGGACTTCAAAAATGAAGCTGCTTCCTCTTGCTGAACATAATGGAACAGATGAAAGTCTCTAGTGAAGCTATTATTCTCAAGTAATCTGTCTACGTCCGTTTGCTTTGCGGGCGTCCAACCCGACTCATCCCTGATAAAAACGTCCCAAAGTTCAGGAAAGCGAGATATTTTTTGTGCGCCCGCGGGTATTGGGGATTTGAGTTTGCGCCTGAACGATAACTGTTCTCCTAGGGGGCGTGACAGTACTACATCAATAAGGACATCTGATTGAGGGTCATAAGCAACTACCACATCCTCAGGAGTCTGACGACCATCCGTACTAATGAAACGCTTAATTGCCCCAGAAAGAGCTAATTCGATGGCATCGAAAACCGAGGTTTTTCCATACCCGTTTGGTCCATCCAGTAGCATTAAATCACTACTATTGAAGTTGACCCGATAGGTGTCCTTGCCGAACACCTTGAAATTGGTAAATTCAATACTTGATAGCCTTAGCACTAGCTTATCCTCTTCAAAAACTCGGACATCACTTCTTCATCGGAAAGACCCTCATCAATCCCCATCGAAAAATCATACAACGCCAATTCTCTCTGGGTCAGACTTGAAACTAAGGATGAGTCTAAATCAAACAACCTCTTTGAATCATGCACATAAGTAACAAAAGGGATTTTTATAAATATTTTTAGCAAAAGAGAGTAGTAATTTTCAAGGTCAGCCGATTTTTCTTTGAACCGTTGAAAATATGCTCCATTACCTTGACCCACTAAATCGTTGAGTTGTGAAATTGTAAAATCGCTATCTTTACCGATCAAGTCCTCGAGTTCTTCCGAACTATAGGAAATCACATTTTTCTTGAAGTTGTATCGATCCTCTTCCAACTGAAATACTTGTCTACTAGTGATGGCGAGCTCAGGCCAGCAAATGATCATCGTACAATTCTTAGAGAAAACTCTATCCACCACAGGGCTTTCTCTAACTTTTAGATGCAAGGCATCAGCCCATTCGGATAGTAATTTTTCAGCATGCTGGATCGTAGCTTTTTTGCACTCCACAACCAAATAGTACTCAGCCTTGTTTTCGGAAGCTTTAGGCTTAAATAGTTTTGTTATCAAATCATCGTAGCCATGCTCGAAACTTACAGACTCATATCCGTTATTCAAAAAAACCTTATCTACAATATCAATCAGCATTTATTTCATCCATGGCTTGCTGAATGGGTATCAGCCGAAGGTTGCTAAAATAATCGTCACGGGGACTTTCTTCTGAACAGTTGGCCGACGGTGGTGCGGTAGTATGCGTAGTAGCTTGCTCATTCAGCGACATCATCTGCGGTCCGTCGTAGATCATATGATTTACTTCATATAGGTCCTCGACTATCCGAGTATTGGCTTTGAGTTTCTTGGCGATATTAGTAGGCGATCGATCATTTATGGTTGTCGGAAGATAATAGTTCTCTGGATTAGCCAGTGATCGATACACTAATTTATTAGTGCCCTCATCATTCTCGCAAGACGCACAACTAATAGCGTTAAAAATCCTGAGCAGCACGTCGGTCACACCATTCTCATTGACTGCAAAGGCTTGCTCTATATTAGTTAACAGATCAAACTTCACGGTTGGAGAAAAGTTTTTGTAATAACTGAAAAGTTTTTCCGGGCCAACACTCAGCAATGCATATCGAATCTGGGAAAGGTTACACACGAACCCTTCCAAATTTTCAGGCACGGAATAGTAATCGGGATTATTCATGAATTCATCAAAGAGACAGAAAAAACGCTCTTTAAATTGAATAGCCAGATACCTACTACTTACATCTTCATAGTCCGCATCCAAAATCGCGAGAATGTCGGATATATCAATATGTAAAAGATCAGATACTTGCTTTTGTAAGTGCCGCTCCGTCACATAAACGTCTACCATTTCCAGCAAGTGGTGAAAACCGCTATCGATTTGCTTAGCAGTATTAACCCCACCCCTTATAACAAGAACTTCTTGAAGCTTCGACTTAATTAGATGATTGATACCATCGATACTGCAACAAGCTACTCCGCTATACATATAGCTCTGTATTCTTCCCAATGCAAGCTGCGGGTCACCTAGGATAGATTGGAGTGCGTCATATACTTGCCCTACTGTAAAATCATTGAACGCCTGCTTTATGATTTTAGCAGTTTTATTCCTGTCTTTTGTAACGTTGACTGCTTTAAAAATAGTGCTTGAAGCCGGTGCAGCATCATGCTCACTTATCAGATCCGCAATAAAGTCTGCAATGGCTTGTTGTAAGCTTTTACCGGCTGGAAGATTAATCACCTTCCAAGTATGTATATAGCCTAACGGGCCTGGTTGGTTGTACAGATTTAGTGCAAGCCCGAAAAGTGCCTCATCATATGAACTGAGACTTTGTTTTTCGTAAGCTTTAACTTGATGAAACGACACCAACTCTCTTCCAACGAACAACTCAAAATCTTCGTTATTCTCTAGAACGATTGAGTCACGGTGGAATGTATATGTAGGATCTGCGCCAAGCTTGTCACATATGTGACAAAGTACGTAATGAAGAGCAAGCTTTCCTTGGTAATTGTATCCACTCCAAGAGGGAGTCGCGTCGTGGATCATGCTTGCAGTTCCTTGTAATAATTCAGAGTCCAGCATTCTTAGATAATCAGTACTTCTTTCTGCGCAAACGCCCGAATGGTCGAGCGATGGAGCAATTTATAGCACAATGCCACCACACAGAAATTTTGGCGAGGCTGACTATTGGAAATCTGAAGTGCCAACACCGCCTTTGCACAAGATTTCACGTGAACTCAGCCAGAAGCGGTATCGTTCGCTGGTGCTATGTCCTTAACTCCCTGGGCACAGCTGAATGACTGCTACTGGCCCAGAGTGTGTAAAAACGCCCGGGCATACCCTTGCTATGATTTCTGAGAACTTCATCGCAAGGGAAGCCTATGAAACGGTTTATCCAGGTTGAGCACCGAGGGCAAAGCACCTTACTTCCCGAGAGCCTCGACGACTACGTCAGCGATACCAACCCGGTACGGGTGGTTGATGTCTTCGTCGATGAACTCAACTTGGCCACGCTGGGTTTTGATGGCGTCATTCCAGCCGAAACCGGCAGACCGGCATACCACCCTGCGATCCTCCTGAAGATCTATATCTACGGCTATCTGAACCGCATCCAATCGAGCCGACGCCTTGAGCGAGAAGCTCAGCGCAATGTCGAGCTGATGTGGTTAACCGGGCGCTTGATGCCCGACTTCAAAACCATCGCCAACTTCCGAAAAGACAACAGCAAAACCATTCGCGGCGCGTGCCGCCAGTTCGTTGTGCTGTGCCAGCAGCTGGGGCTGTTTAGCGAAAACCTAGTGGCCATCGACGGGAGCAAATTCAAGGCAGTGAACAACCGCGACCGCAATTTCACCAGCGCCAAACTGAAGCGGCGAATGGAAGAAATCGAGTCGAGCATCAACCGTTACCTGACCTCCCTTGATGCAGCTGATCGGCAAGTGCCAAGCGCCGCTGAGCCAGATGCTACGCGCCTGGAAGAGAAAATCGCCAAGCTCAAAGCTCAGATGAAAGAGCTTCAGACAATCGAATCTCAGCTCAACGACTCTCCAGACAAACAGGTTTCACTGACTGACCCCGATGCCCGCTCGATGATGACGCGTGGCAATGGCATCGTCGGCTACAACGTACAGATGGCGGTCGATACCCAGCACCATTTGATCGTTGCTCACGAGGTGACGAACGTTGGCTCTGACCGCGACCAACTCAGCTCGATGGCTAAGCAGGCGCGGGAAGCCATTGGTTCAGAAACGCTGTCGGTCGTGGCTGATCGAGGCTACTTCAAAAGCGAGGAAATCCTGGCCTGCCATGATGCAAAAATTACCGCCTATGTACCCAAGCCGATGACTTCAGGAGCTAAAGCGGACGGGCTTTTCAACAAAGATGCCTTCGTTTTTAACGCAGCTAAAAATGAATACGTTTGCCCAGCTGGTGAGGCATTGATTTGGCGTTTCTCCAGCGTCGAGAAAGGCCTGAACATGCACTGCTACTGGAGTTCGAACTGCCAGAGCTGCGCCCTGAAAACTCAGTGCACGCCGAGCAAGCAGCAACGAGTGCGGCGTTGGGAGCATGAAGCCGTGCTAGACGAAATGCAGAACCGGCTGAACCATGCGCCGGACATGATGCGAGTCCGAAAGCGCACTGTTGAGCATCCCTTCGGGACGCTCAAACAATGGATGGGATCCACACATTTCCTCACACGTAGGCTGGCCGGCGTCAGCGCGGAGATGAGTCTGAATGTGCTCGCCTACAACATGAAGCGGGTCATGAGAATCATCGGTGCCGAAGGCTTGTTGAAGGCAATGGCGGTGTAAAAGCCCCCGGCTTTTGTTGCTCCAGGTGGAGCTAAAACGCTTCATAAGCGCTCCGGAGCGTTACCGGTGCTGATCGTGGCAAATGCGTGGGCAATCGACTCGCCCAACTGCGCTGGGCCGAGGCATCCACGATACGAAAGTGTTTTTACACACTCTGGGCCGTAATGCTCACAGATGAACGCTCCGGCGCACCTGGTTTTAGCGACCTCGCGAGTTCAGCTCCTAATCTTTCCTTTACGCTCTGAATCGTCTCCGAAACGGTCTTTGACCCTGCCTCTCGCAGCACCGAATCTCACGCCCACGGCACCCTTAGGTGCCGTGGATATCGCAAAGGAGATGAGGTTCGGCAATGCGAGGCACGACGGTACTTTACGGCCAGGTACTGATAGTTTTGGGCATCACCCTTTCGGGGGTGTGGATCGCAACCCAGTGGACGGCCTCACAACTGGGTCACCAGCCACGCCTGGGATCGGCATGGTTCGAACTGGGTGACACCCCCATCTACCATCCGTGGCGATTGCTGGAGTGGTGGTTCTTCTTTGATGCCTACGCGCCGGAAATCTTCAATGCCGGCGGTGCCATAGCGGCCAGTAGCAGCTTGCTGGCTCTGGCCGTTGCCATCGTCATGGCCATCTGGCGTGCGCGTCAGGCCGGTCGTGTCACCACCTACGGCACTGCCCGCTGGGCCGACGCGGATGAGGTGCGAGAGGCTGGGTTAAGCCAGTCGGCCGGGGTATTCCTCGGGCTATTCGAGCAAACCTACTTGCGTCATGAAGGTTCTGAGCACGTCTTGGCTTTCGCCCCAACCCGCTCAGGTAAAGGCGTGGGACTGGTAGTTCCTACCCTGCTTTCCTGGCCGGCGTCCGCGGTAATCCACGATATCAAAGGCGAGAACTGGAGCCTGACTGCAGGCTGGCGCTCACGGTTCTCGCACTGTTTGCTGTTCAATCCGACAGACCCGGCGTCAGCCGCCTACAACCCTCTCCTTGAAGTGCGTCGCGGTACCCACGAGGTGCGCGATGTACAGAACATTGCCGACGTACTGGTCGACCCTGAAGGTGCACTAGAACGCCGAAACCATTGGGAGAAAACCAGCCACGCGCTGCTGGTCGGCGCCATCTTGCACGTGCTCTACGCAGAGCAGGACAAGACACTCTGCGGCGTGGCCAACTTTCTTTCCGATCCTGCCTGTCCGTTCGAAGTGACCCTGCACAAGATGATGGTCACCCCGCACCTGGAAAATGCACCACATCCGATCGTTGCGTCTGCAGCACGGGAGGTTCTGAACAAGAGTGAAAACGAGCGCTCAGGCGTACTGTCCACGGCGATGTCCTTTCTCGGTCTGTACCGAGACCCGACCGTTGCACAGGTCACGTCACGCTGCGATTGGCGGATCACAGATCTCATTTCCGCCGAGCACCCGGTGTCGCTGTATCTGGTCGTCCCCCCATCCGATATTAGCCGTACCAAGCCGCTCATACGCCTGCTCCTCAATCAGATCGGACGGCGACTGACCGAGTCGCTCGAAGCTAATGACAGCCTCGCACGTCGGCACAAGCTGCTGCTCATGCTCGACGAGTTTCCGGCTCTGGGTCGCTTGGACTTCTTCGAATCTGCGCTCGCCTTCATGGCCGGCTATGGGCTGCGTGCATTCCTTATTGCCCAGTCGCTCAACCAGATCGACAAGGCCTACGGCCAGAACCACTCAATTCTGGACAACTGCCATGTACGGGTGACGTTTGCGACCAACGATGAGCGCACCGCAAAGCGCATTTCCGAAACCCTGGGTACCGCAACAGAGCTGCGTCTTCAACGCAACTACGCCGGCCACCGTCTAGCCCCCTGGCTGGGCCATTTGATGGTGTCCCGTCAGGAGACAGCCAGACCCTTGTTGACGCCTGGGGAAGTGATGCAGCTTCCAGCCGAAGAGTCCGTCGTGATGCTCGCAGGCCATGCGCCGATACGGGCGAAGAAGTTGCGCTACTTCACCGATGACAACTTTCAAACGCGCGTGCTGCCGGCACCTCAATTGGAGCCTGGACGATATGCCGATGCACCCACACCTCGTGCTGATGACTGGAGCAATTTGCAGCTGCCCGAGGCGCAAGAGGCCCAGCCGATCGGCGACTCGACTCGCTTGGCGCCAGTCGGAGGCAGCCACCTGGATTACCAGCACGACCTGATCGAATCACGCCAGCTGCAGGCTTCGGCTGACGTCTCCAGTGATCTTTTCCTTCTCGATGAAGACGACATGCCTTGTGCATTCTCATGCCAGCCAGATCCTGACTTTCAACGTTCGGCAAGGCTGGCTGCCCTTGATCCTGACGATGGAGTTGCCTTATGAGTCGCGCCCGTTTGAACCTATTCATTCAGCCCGAGCATGCAAAACGCCTCAATGAACTCGCGATCAAAAAGGGCGTATCCAAGTCCTCGATCGTGGCCACTGCCCTCGCCTCCTGGCTTGCGCCCCAGGCTGGCGAGCAGCGTGACACGGCCATAGCCAAACGACTGGATCGTCTGTCACGACAATTCGAACGCCTGGAACGCGATCAGAACATTCTCGTTGAAACCATGGCGCTCTACATCCGCTACTACCTGACGGTCAGCACACCGGTGCCCGAGGCACACCAGGAGGCAGCACGTACACAGGGCAAGCTGCGCTTCGCTCAGTTCGTAGAGCAACTGGGCCGTCACCTTCAGCGAGGCCGCAGTCTGGTCACAGACCTGCAAACGGCTGAGCCTCAGAGCACTCATCACAATGGCGGTGATCATCAATGAGCAGCGCCGCCTTCTCCGTAGCGGCTGCCGCTGAAGCCTCATTGGATCGCCGCACCCGCATGCTGCGTACCGCGATGGGCCCGCTGATCGCTGCCGCACTCGACGATCCCGACGTGGTTGAAGTGATGCTCAATCCCGACGGGGTGCTCTGGTCAGATCGACTTACCCAAGGGCGCGTCCGTCTGGGCACGCTGCCCCCTGAGGATGGTGAACGGATCATTCGCTTGGTGGCTGCGCACGTTGGCGCCGAAGCACACCGTACAAAGCCATTGCTCAGCGCTGAACTGCCAGAGACGGGTGAGCGATTCGAAGGCGTCCTCCCCCCGGTGGCAAGTGCCCCAAGCTTCGCCTTGCGCAAACGCTCCTGCGGCGTCATCTCCCTGGGGCAGTACGTAGCTGATGGAATACTCAGTTGCGATCAAGCGCAGTACCTGCAGGCAGCGGTGTGCGACCGGCAAAACATTCTGGTCGCAGGTGGTACGGGTACCGGCAAGACGACGCTCGCTAACGCCCTGCTCGAGGAAGTTGTCAGCACCAATGATCGCGTCCTGGTGCTTGAAGACACCATCGAACTGCAGTGCCCAGTCCATGACCACGTTGCTCTGCGAACGAAACCCGGACTCGTTTCCATGGCGGATCTGGTGCGGAGCACGCTGCGCTTGCGACCTGACCGGATCGTGGTGGGTGAGGTGCGCGGAGGTGAAGCACTGGATCTGATCAAAGCGTGGGGAACCGGGCACCCGGGCGGTATCGCAACCATCCATGCCGGCTCTGCTCAAGGTGCCCTGCTTCGTCTTGAGCAATTGATTCTCGAGGTAGCGCTCACAGCGCCCCGCGCGCTGATTGCCGAGACGGTCAACCTGGTGGTTTTCCTGTCCGGTCGCGGGCGTAGCCGGCACGTCCAGCAGATTGCCCGAGTCATGGGACACGACAGCCACGGTTACCAGCTCGCGTCCATCGACACCCTACTTCGTACCCGTGATAGCCAGGGAGAACGGTCATGACACGTCTCTTCGCGCATGCTCGCCAGCGCATCTTTCACGCCTTGCTGGGAGCCATGATCTACCTCAGTCTGCCAGCAATAGCCCTTGCTGCCGGGTCAGGCATGCCGTGGGAAGGGCCGCTGCAGTCAATCCTCGATTCGGTACAGGGGCCTGTCGCGCGAATCATCGCGGTGATCATCATCATCGCCACGGGGCTGGCCCTTGCGTTCGGCGATACCAGCGGCGGGTTTCGCAAACTGATCCAGATCGTTTTCGGCCTCTCGATCGCCTTCGCGGCTTCGTCGTTCTTTCTCAGCTTCTTCAGCTTTGCAGGGGGAGCGACGGTATGAACGGTGAACGCATGACCGGCTTCGAAGTGCCGCTGCACCGCTCGCTGTCCGAGCCAATCCTGCTCGGCGGCGCACCACGCAATGTCGCGATCCTCAACGGCACACTAGCAGCGGTGGTAGGCCTGGGCCTTCAGCTATGGATTCCTGGCTTGGTGCTATGGGTAGTCAGCCATTCGCTTGCGGTCTGGGGCGCGCGGCTGGATCCCCAGTTTCTGCCGGTCTTCGCAAGGCACATCAAGCAGCGCGCGTTGCTGGACGTGTGAGTGCAAGACGATGATGAATCTCTCCGAATTCCAGCGCCGCCCCGCCCAACTTGCGGACTGGTTACCTTGGGCAGGACTCATAGCCCCTGGCGTCGTATTGAACAAGGACGGCGCGTTTCAACGCACCCTACGTTTTCGTGGCCCCGATATGGACAGCGCTACACAGGGTGAGCTGCTGGCCCTTTCAGCTCGACTGAACAATGCGTTGCGCCGGCTTGGCTCAGGCTGGGCGCTGTTCATCGACGCTGAGCGTCTCGCGGCGAGCGATTACCCCCAGAGCTCGTTTCCCGATGCTCTGTCCTGGCTGGTTGACCACGAGCGCCGGGCAGCATTTGAAGCGCAAGGCAGCCACTTCGAAAGCGTCTATCACCTGACGCTGCTGTATTTGGCGCCGGAAGAAACACACTCGCGCGCGGCTGGCTTGTTGTTCGAACGGCAGACTCAGCAGCGTGTTGACTGGCGCGAACAGTTGGCAGGTTTCATCGCCGAGAGCGATCGCTTCTTCGATTTGCTGGACGGCGTGATGCCGGAACTCGCCTGGCTCAGTGACAGCCAGACACTGACTTATCTGCATGCGACCATTTCGACACATCGCCAACGACTGGCGGTTCCCGACGTCCCGTTCCACCTTGATGCCTTACTGGCCGACAGCCCCCTGACCACAGGCCTCCAGCCGCGGTTGGGCGATCAGCATCTGCGCGTACTGTCTGTACGCGGTTTTCCATCGACGACCTGGCCTGGGGTGCTCGACGAGTTGAACCGTCTGGGCTTCGCCTATCGATGGGCGACCCGCTTCATCTGTTTGGAAAAGGATGAGGCCGAACGGGAGCTGGTTCGTCTGCGCCGCCAGTGGTTCGCCAAACGCAAAGGGGTCTTGGCGCTGCTGCGTGAAGCCATCTTTCAGCAGGAGAGTCCTCTGGTCGATAACGACGCGGCCAACAAGGCAGGCGATGCTGACGCAGCCTTGCAGGAACTTGGGGAAGACCATGTCGCGTTCGGCTACGTCACCACCACCGTAACGGTCATGGACGAGGACGCTCAGCTCGCGGATCAAAAGCTACGGCTGGTCGAGCGCGTGATTCAGGGTCGCGGCTTCGTGACCATTGCCGAGAGCCTCAATTCGGTTGAGGCCTGGCTGTCATCGATACCCGGCAACGCCTACGCCAATGTCCGGCAACCGCTGATTTCAACGTTGAATCTGGCACACCTGATGCCGGTCTCGGCAGTCTGGGCCGGACCGGTACGTAATGAGCATCTGGATGGGCCGCCACTGATGATCACCCGCACCGCTGGTGCGACGCCCTTCAGGTTGGTAAATCATGTCGGTGATGTGGGCCATACGTTGGTCGTGGGCCCCACCGGCATGGGCAAGTCGGTGCTGTTGGCCACGCTCGCCCTGCAGTTCCGTCGATACGCAGGCTCGCAACTCTTGATGTTCGACATGGGCCGCTCCCTGCGAGCGGCCGTACTGGGCATGGGGGGTGAGCACTACGCGCTGAGCAACGATGCAGGCCTGGCCTTCCAGCCTCTGGCGCATATAGATCAGGCCGGACACCGGGCCTGGGCCGCCGAATGGCTGGCAGCGCGATTTCTCAAAGAAGGCGTAGCCATCAATCCAGAGCAGAAGTCAGCGCTCTGGACAGCGCTGGACAGCTTGGCCGGCGCGCCTGAGGCCCAACGCACGCTGACTGGTCTGTCTGTATTGCTGCAAGACAACAATCTGCGCCAAGCCCTGCAGCCGTACGTCCTTGGCGGAGCCCACGGCCAGCTACTGGACGCGGATAGTGATCGTCTCGGCTGCGCCGATGTGCAGTGCTTTGAGATGGAGGAACTGATGCACAGCGAGGCGGCGGTGGCCGCTGTGCTGAGCTATCTATTCAAGCGGTTCGAGCATCGATTCGACGGCTCGCCAACGCTTCTGATCCTCGACGAAGCCTGGTTGTTTCTTGATGAGCCACTGTTCGCCGCGCGCATTCGTGAGTGGCTCAAGACCCTGCGCAAGAAGAACGTCTCGGTGATCTTCGCGACACAGTCGCTCGCGGATATCAAGGACTCCACTATCGCGACAGCAATCATCGAGAGCTGTGCCAGTCGCATCTTCTTGCCGAATCCCCAAGCTCGAGAGCCTCAGATCCGCACCATCTACCAGGGCTTCGGACTTAACGAGCGGCAGATCGACATCGTTGCCGAGGCAACTCCCAAACGTGAGTACTACTACCAGTCCCGCCTGGGCAATCGCTTGTTCGATCTGGATCTGGGCCCCTTAGCGCTGGCCTTCGCTGCCTCTGCCAGCCCGGCACAGCAACGTGAAATGGATCGGATCCAGCAGGACGCCCAGTCCCCGGACTTCGCTGAAGCATGGCTTCGGCATTGCGGCCTGGATTGGGCCGGCGACTTGTTCGCTCATCATTCCCAAGTAAGCACGGAGTACACGTCATGAGATGCCTAACCCGCCGTTTTCAACGCGCCGCTCTGCTGGTGACTGCCCTGCTCGGCTCAGTGTCGAGCCAGGCCATGACAGTGGTCGATCCTGCCAACCTGATTCAAAACGCACTCACTGCAGTGCGCACGCTGGAGATGATCAACAACCAGATCAGCGAGTTGCAGAATCAGTCCCAGATGCTCAAGAACCAGGCCCGCAATCTGTCACGCCTCGATTACAACGCGATGGATCAGTTGGCTGCGAGCTTGGCCAACACCGAGCGCCTGATCAGCCAGGCACAGGGGCTGGCGTATGAAATTAAACGCCTGGATCAGGAGTTCTCGCGCCTCTACCCAAACCAGTACTCAGCCGACACCAGCAGTGAAGAGCTTGCCCTTGAAACTAGAGAACGCTGGAAGAAGGGGCTCGACAGTCTTCAGACCGCGATGCGCGTGCAGGCGCAGGTGCGGCAAAATCTTGGGCAGGATGAAGCCACTCTCGCCAATCTCGTGAATCAGAGCCAATCCGCCGAAGGGGCGCTGCAAGCTGCTCAGGCGACCAACCAGTTGCTGGCCCTGCAGGCCAAGCAGTCCATTCAGTCCCAGCAGCTGCAGATCACCCAGAACCGGGCTGTTGCCACCGAGCTTGCACGTCAGGCCGCCGCGCAAGAGAAAGCACGCGAGCTAAGCCGCCGGTTCATGGGGAGCGGGACGCCCTATACCCCTCACCCCGTCCAGTTCTACCGGTAGCGAGCAGCGTTATGAAGGCCCCAACGCTGCTGTTGTATCTGGTCGCTTTGACAGCGTGCAGATACGAGCACTCGCCGGCTGCAATGCCTGAGAACCCCGTGGACCGTTTCTACTGTGGCTGCGCCCCGGACGGCGAGTTCCTGGATGCAAGCGAGTTGCCGAAGATTCCACCGAGCTTCGATGAGGCCGTGCCATGAATGACGTCAGCGTGATTGACCGATTTCTCGACGTGTTCGCTCAGTACATCGACTCTGGCTTCGGCCTGCTCGGTGATGAGGTCGCATTTCTTACGCTGACCCTCGTGGCGATCGACATGACGCTGGCGGGACTGTTCTGGGCCATGGGCGGTGAAGACGTAAGCGCCAAATTGATCCGCAAGACGCTCTACGTGGGCGCCTTCGCCTTCATCATCGGCAACTTCAATGCCCTGGCGAAAATCGTCTTCAACTCCTTTGCGGGACTGGGCCTTCTTGCTTCAGGGTCTGCGCTGAGCCAAGACGAGTTCCTGCAACCGGGGCGGCTTGCAGCGACTGGCGTTGAAGCCGGAGCACCGCTGCTGGAGGAGATCAGCCGACTGAGCGGCTTCCCGGAGGTGTTCAGCAATATCCACAGCATCCTGGTGCTGTTCCTGGCGTGGCTGGTGGTCATCATCAGCTTCTTCTTTCTGGCCATTCAGCTGTTCGTCACGCTGATCGAATTCAAGCTGACCACCCTCGCCGGCTTTGTTCTGGTGCCATTCGCCCTGTGGAACAAGACGGCATTTCTTGCTGAGAAGGTGCTCGGCAACGTAGTCGCCTCCGGCATCAAGGTTCTTGTGCTGGCGGTGATCGTCGGGATCGGTACCGGGTTATTTGCCGAATTTCAGGCTGTCCCCGATGAACCCTCCATCGATAACGCGTTGGTGATCATGCTCGCTTCGCTTGCGTTGTTCGGCCTGGGTATTTTCGGGCCTGGGATTGCCACGGGATTGGTCTCCGGAGCACCACAACTGAGTGCTGGTTCGGTCGCCGGTACCGCACTCGGAGCAGCAGGGATGGCAGCAGGCGCAGCAGCTATGGCGTCCGGTGTGGGCGGCGCTGTAATGGCAGGCGCTCGAATGACTTCAGTAGCCGGCCGCAAGGCGATGAGTGCTTCGAACTCCCTCACGGGGGCATCTATTAGCTCATCTGCGGCGCAGTTGAATGCTGGTTCCGGATCATCGGCAGCCGCCACCACTCAGCCTGACTGGGCGAGGCGCCTGCAACGCCGACAGCAGCTTTCACAGGCAGCTACCACCGTTGCCCACACCCTGCGTGGCGGCGACGGCGGCGGCTCCTCATCGGGTCCGGTTGTACGCGACCCATCGAATTCGTGAAGGAGGACACGGATGCGATTCAAACGTCCAGGGGTTCGCTACAGCGACACCCCAATACCCGTAACCCCTTACCAGAGAGCCGGACAAGCCTGGGATCTGCGTATGGGTAGCAGCCTGGCGCAGGCTCGGAATTGGCGCCTCATGGCATTCGGCTGCCTGAGCTTGTCGTTGGTGATGGCGTCAGGACTCGTCTGGCTTTCCCTGCAGTCGCGGGTAACGCCCTACGTTGTGGAAGTCGACACACTCGGGCAGGTACGCGCTGTTGGTGAAGCCACCAGCCCCTACCAGCCCCAAGACGCCCAGATTGCCCATCATCTGGCGCGGTTCATCGGACTGGTCCGCTCTCTTTCCATCGACCCGGTGGTCGTACGGCAAAACTGGCTGGAGGCCTATCACTTCACCACCGACCGAGGCGCTGCAACCCTCAACGACTATGCCCGAAGCAACGATCCATTCACGCGGGTCGGCAAAGA
Source organism: Pseudomonas sp. PME37.24/006 (assembly GCF_055556635.1). Lineage (NCBI taxonomy): Bacteria > Pseudomonadati > Pseudomonadota > Gammaproteobacteria > Pseudomonadales > Pseudomonadaceae > Pseudomonas > Pseudomonas sp. PME37.24/006. Next base: position 121,976 of record NZ_JBVHNL010000002.1, on the reverse strand, counting down.
ATCGGTAGCCGTCGAAGTGACCAGCGTCGTGCGTGCCAGCGATGAAACGTTCCAGGTGCGCTGGGTCGAACGCCGCTACGTGAATGGGGCCCCGGCCGGGTCAGAACGCTGGACGGCAATGATTTCGCTTGTGCTGCAGCGTCCCCGCACGGAGGAAAAACTGCGGCGTAACCCGCTGGGCATTTATGTAAACGGGCTGTCTTGGAGCCGAGAACTGGACACCTCGGAAGGAGTGAAGAAACCATGAAAATGTCTTCGAACCTCTGCCTTCTAGTCGTATTGATGACGCTGTTATCAGGCTGTGCGAGCCCTCAGAAGCCACCCAGAATTGTGCTGGACGAGCCCGTTGAAGCTAAACGGATACCGGATCCGCCGAAGCCTGTTGAAGTCGTGGAAGTACCCAAACCTCTTGCGCTACCGGCGCAGCTCAAGCCGCTGCCGGAAGCCGGCAAACGCAAACCGGCAAACGAGCCAGTCGACGAAAAAGCCAGAGTCTCGCGTGCCAACCGGGACGCACGGGTGGCACCTACGCAGGAAGGCTACATCAACGCCATCCAAGTCTGGCCTTACTCGGATGGGGCGCTGTACCAGGTGTATACCAGCCCCGGTCGGGTGACCGCGATCAACCTGCAGGTTGGAGAGGAACTGGTGACCGTTGCAGCTGGGGACACCGTACGCTGGATCCTAGGTGATACGGCTACAGGCCAAGGCGATAGCCTACGCGTCAACGTACTGATCAAGCCGACCCGCACTGGTCTCAAGACCAACCTGGTGATCACCACAACGCGGCGCACGTACCTGATCGAGCTGACCTCGACCGAGCAGGCGTGGATGGCATCAGTATCCTGGGATTACCCAAAGGATCAGATGCTGGCTCTGCAACGTCGCGCCGGCGAAGCCAAGTTAGCCGAGCCTCTGAATACAGGCCTTGCACTGGAGCGCCTGCGCTTTCGTTATGCAATCAGTGGTGATGATCCAACGTGGAAACCACTGCGCGCATTCGATGATGGTAGCAAGGTGTATATCCAGTTCCCGGCGGGCATTTCCAACACTGATCTTCCACCGCTTTTCGTGATCGGCGCCGAGGGCGATGGGCAGTTGGTGAACTACCGCTTCCGCTCTCCGTATTACATCGTGGATCGGCTTTTTGGCGCCGCCGAGCTCCGGCTGGGCGCAGACAAAGGCGACATCGTGCGCATCGAGCGCAACGATGGAGTGGCACGGGGAAACTGAGCCATGACCGACGAGATCAACAAGCCCTCCTCCTCGTTGCCACCGAAGGAATCACCGGAATCTCTGGAGCTGCGAGCCCAGCCAAGGCCGATCAGTCGCCTTAATCTGCGCGTGCTTGCCGCGATCATCGGCGGCCTATCAGCCACAGTGCTGGGCGCGATGCTTTGGTCGCTGCAGCCACAGCAGCAGCGCAAGAACCAAGAGCAGAACGAGCTGTACAACGTTGACCGGGTGGCACGCTCAGAGTCACTCGAACAATTGCCTGCGGATTACTCGCAGCTACCGCCGACGCCCGTGACTCCGACAGACGTGCCTCAATTGGGCCCACCACTGCCAGGCGACCTTGGTGCCCCCATCTTGAAAGCCGAACAACGCACGCACGGCTATGAGTACGACCAAGCTGCGACCGACAACGCTGAGGCGGAGCGTCTAGCGAGACTGAAGGAGGCCGAAGAGGCAGCATTGTCGTCGGTGTTCTTCCAGACCAACAGATCGGGTGGATTGGGTGGTGCATCGGCTGACCCTCAGCACTCTACGCCGAGTGCTTTGGCCTCAATGAGTACCGGCTCGGCTACAGGGTCATCGGTGCCTGGCAAGGACGAGCGGACTCTCAGTAAATCCGTAAATACAGAAATCAGTAGGTCCGGTTTGCTGCAAGAACCCGCCTCGCCCTATCAGGTGATGGCCGGCACGCTCATCTCCGCGGCACTTGTCACCGGTATCAAGTCAGACCTGCCAGGTGATGTGATTGCAACCGTCACTGAGCCGGTCTACGACAGCGCAACAGGACAACACGTACTGATACCTCAGGGCTCGCGCTTACTCGGTCGTTACAACAGCCAAGTCAGCTATGGACAAAGTCGCGTACAGGTCGTGTGGCAACGCGTAATCCTTCCCGACACCTCCTCGTTCGAGCTCGACGACTTAGTCGGCACCGATGCCGCCGGGTATGCAGGCCTCGAAGACGGCGTCGACTGGCACTGGGACAGGCTCGTCGCGGGCGCTGCGATGACCAGCTTGCTGGGCGTGGGCGCCGAACTCGCCGCCCCTGGAAATCGAAACGACGGTGACCGGATCATCATTGCAGGGCGCGATAGCCTTCAGGACACGGTGAACCAGGTCGGCCAGGAAGTCACTCGGCGCAATCTCGACATACAGCCCACCCTCACCCAGCGGCAAGGCCTGCCGCTGCGCGTGATCGTCAACCGCGATCTGGTACTGCGCCCCTATCAACCCTTGTTCACCCAGCAGAGGAACCGCAATGAGTAACGCCAAGCTGCGCCTCGGCCCACTACCGAAGACCGAGAGCCTGAAACTGACATTCACCTGCCCTGCGAGCCTGAAGTGCGACCTGGAACGCTACGCACAGATGCATGCCCAGACCTACGGTGAACCCGTTGATGTGCTCGCGTTGATCCCACATATGCTCGAAACATTCATGGCAAGAGACCGAGCGTTCCGGAAAACAAGCTCTCGAGCAATTCGCAGCAGTTGATCACGACGGTTGCATTTCGCGCCCTAGATTGCCAGGGGAAACATCCATCTCGCGGTTGAAAACCGTGACCTAATACATCACACTTTAGCCATGATCATTAGCTTTCGTCACAAAGGTCTACGCATTTTTTTTGAAACAGGCTCCACCAGAGGCATCCGAGCCGACCACGCCAAAAGGCTGGCTCGGATGCTCAGTTTTATGGATAGAGCCTGTGCGCCTGCGGATCTGGATATACCGGGTTGGCGGTTGCATCCCCTCAAAGGGGAAATGGAAGAGTTCTGGTCACTCACCGTCAACGGTAACTGGCGAGTGATCTTTCGTTTTGAGGGCAGCGACATAGAACTCGTCGACTACCTCGATTACCACTGAACAGGAGGGCTTAATCATGGCCATGTTTAACCCACCGCACCCCGGTGAAACGTTGCTCGAGGACGTGCTCCCCGAACTTGATATCAGCATTGCGGAGCTTGCGAGACGGCTTGGCTTTGCACGTGAAACGCTGTCGCGGATCCTGCATGGTCGCGCGCCTATCAGTCCGGATCTCGCCGTTCGCCTAGAGTTGGCGGGTATCGGCAAGGCTCGCGCTTGGCTTGGCGTACAGACCGACTATGACCTCTGGCAAGCCCTGCATCGAGAGCAGCCTCCGATCGAGCGCTTCGCTGCGATTGCTTAGGCGTTTTGACCACGCCCTGTTCGTAAAGCCCGGTTTCGCTCGCATCGCACGCTGGACATCGCCTTAGACGATGCACTTACTAACATCGATTGTTCTGCTCACAGGCCGCTTGTAAAGCCCCTGCGTCCGGAAAGGCTGGTAACGAATGTGAGTGCGGATCTTCGTCAAAAGGACACTCGTACTAAGTTGCTCTGAATGAATTTAAAAATCAGTAGCCCTCAAATCGGTCTCCGCCTTAGATCCATCCAGGACGTGAAGACAATGGATCATATTTGAACCAATAAGTACCTAAATCACATATAATTGATCAGATGTGAACCATTAAATAAGGTTGCCCATTGGCTCTAACCCATTCTCTGCTCGCTCCAGGCGAACTGGCCCAGAAGATTGGTGCCAACGCCCGAGAAGCGCGACTCGCACAAAACCTCTCCCGCAAATCCTTGGCGAAGATGGCGGGTGTGTCCGAATCGACCATCAAGCGATTTGAGTCCAATGGGCAGATCACCCTTGATGCTCTGGTGCTCATCGCTACAGCACTTGGTGCCACACGCCAAATCGCTGACCTGTTCAAGCATGAGCGGCCTGTCTCGCTTGAAGAAATCAAACAAACAGGACGTACCCGGGGGCGCCAATGAAATCCATCAACGTCGTAGAGGTATTGCTCGCAGGCACACCGGTCGGGGAGCTTGTTGCCAGTCGACAGGGTATCTACTTTGCCTATCACCCACATTGGGTAGCGCAAGGCTTCAACCTGTCGCCCCTGAACATGGAATTCACAACCCACCCCCAGAAAGCTGCAGATCCTGTTCTTTTCGCAGGCCTACCAGGCGCGCTTGCCGATTCCCTTCCAGACGGATGGGGCATGCTGCTAATGGATCGTTATTTCCTTGCCAATCATGGCCTAGACCGTAGACACATTTCCCCGCTTGATCGGCTGGCTTACATGGCAGACAGGGGCATGGGTGCACTGGAATACCGCCCGGTGCTTGAGCAAGCCACCAGTGAAGATGATATTGACTTGGCCCTGCTCTATCAGGAGTCTCAGGCGGTCTACGAAGGAGACACTGCGTCCATTCTTGATGTTCTGCGCCTCGCTGGCGGCTCCCCTGCAGGCGCTCGACCAAAGGTAGTGGTTGCCTTGTCCCCAGACAGAAAGCTGTGCAATACGTCTTTCCAGCAGCTCCCGGCCGGCTACCAACACTGGCTAGTGAAATTCCGGGCACCAACCGAGCATCGTGATACCGGCGCCATCGAATACGCCTACGCGTTGCTGGCAGAACGTGCGGGAGTGAAGATGGCTGCGAGCGATTTGCTCACAGTCAGCTCGTTAAACGGCACCGAGCGTTTCTTTGCTGCCAAACGTTTCGACCGGCATGGCAATAGCAAACTCCACATGATGACTGCCAGCGGCATTCTCTATGCTGATCACCAAGCGCCCTCACTTGACTATTCAGATCTCTTGAAAACAACCAATGCGGTCACTAACCATGCGGCGGAGGTGGAGCGCATGGCGAGACTCATGGTATTCAACGCGCTGACCCACAACCATGATGATCACGCCAAGAACTTCGCGTTCCTACACCACCAAGGACGGTGGGAATTAGCTCCAGCCTATGACCTGACCTATGCCCCTGTCCGGGGTTATGCAGACGAGCACACCACCTCTTTCAACGGTTCCGGATTGCCAACACGAAAAAAGCTCAAACAAGTTTGCGCTGCCTTTCGATATTTAGATCCGGATCTTTACGTCGAGCAGACCCTTGATGCGCTCTCCGGGTGGTCTTCACTGTGTAATCAACTTGAAATCGATCCCAGTCAGCAGAGAGTAATTCAGCGGGCATTCAACGAAATCCGCACGCGCCTCGACTGACGCAGGCATCAGTCGACGTAACGGACGTTGAGGAGACATCAAGTGGCAGGCACACCGGCCGGGCGCAAAGTCCATACGAGTTGAACCAGGTTACGTGGATCCCAAGCGACGCAGTTGCTGTGCCAATGCGAACTCTTGGTGTGTCTTAATCTGATGGAAAGGTGGCAGCAAGTTTTACCCGATAAGAGTGAGATCCATACAGCGTCGCGGGCCATACCCGTTTTACAAGCCTGTGGTCAGGTAGCTGATATCGATGTGCTTTACCGAGACGTCAGAGCACAACTTTCAGACATTGCCCAGTGTGGTACGAGGAATCCCGCCGTCCTTTTCTACGCCAGGCTGCGACACAGCCGGTTTTCATTCAAGGAGCTGCCCCATAGGCTGGGAACACCGAAACCACTTGTAGGAAGGAGCAATGAAAACCCTCTTACTTTTGATGGCTCAGTACGACGGCCAAGCCGTGATACCAATCGACTGGGTATGCAGAGACTTTCTCGGTCTTTCAGTCGACAAGTTCAAGCGCAAGCGCCTTATGGGTGAAATCGATCTTCCTGTGATGAGGCTTGGCACCAGCTCGCAGAAAGCCAACCTGGCCGTGCACCTAGAAGATCTCGCTGCCTACATCGATAGGCAGCGAGAAGCTGCACTCAAAGAGCAGAATCAGTTGGGGGTGCGGCGGCGCCTCGCCTGAAGCTTAACCCCTGGGGCGGATGTGGCTTCAGGGGTTACGACCCTGATTCCGAGTTCTACGGGAGCCTCAACAATCTTGTCCAACCAGCCCCAGCCCTCGTAAGGATCACCCAACCCCTTCAGATGCGTATAGCGGCGCATGGCATTCCAATCGCGGTGGCCCGATACACTGGCAACTCGCGGAATGTCCCAACCCATTTCAAAAAGCCGACTCACCCCATCATGGCGCAGATCGTGGAAACGCAGATCGTTGATCGCCAGGAAGTGGCAGGCACGGGTGAACGCTGCAGAAATCGAAGTTGAGTCATAAGGGAATATCTCACGGCAGGCCTTGGGCATGCTCTGAACGATTCTCCAGGCCTCATCCGGGAGACGGCACCAGACGTCATTACCAATTTTCTGGCCAGGGTTTTTCATGTCTCGAATGAGCACAGCCTGCCGCCGAGCATCCAGATCCTCCCAACGGATCCGAGTAATTTCTTCCTGCCTGCGTGTCGAGAAAATTGCGAACGCCAGGACCTTGGCCATATTGATGGAGCGTGGTCTGCGCCGTTGAATATCAAAGAAGTGGTTGAGCAGCTTATCCAATTCGTCCTTGGACGGCCGACGGTCACGCTCTTTACTGCGGCTGACCATTCCCAGCTTCCGGAGCACCTTTCGGGCATCGGGCATGGCTGTGGCATCGATGAGATAGCCCCAAGCAGGCTTGGCCACTGAGAGCACGGCGCCAACATGCGCAAGATCGTTACCGACGGTCTGCGCCTGAACGCTGCCGCCGTGTTCACTCATCCGCCACTGCGCATATTCAACCAATTTCTGGCTCGTTAAATCGGCACCAGCCACATCACCCAACCAAGATTCACTAACTGCCTTCAAGGTCGCTCGCTTGGTTTTCCCAAGTGGGCGGATTCGCTCGTACTCATCCAGGTAGCGATCAATGATCGTTTTCAGAGGGACATCCTCGCCCTTGGTTCGATCCAGAGCGCCCGGTGACCCAAGCTCCGCCTCCCGACGAGTCAACCATGCACGTGCCACGGCCTTACGATCGAAGGTCTGGGTTTCTTGATAGACTACGGCCCCGTTGCGACGCAGCCGAATCTGCGCCGTGTACGTGGGTTTACCGTTTTTTTTAACGCGCTGAGTGATGGTTCCCAAGTTGCCTCCCACCAGTGCTACAAAAAAAATCTCAGTGCTACATTTTAGCACTGAAGGCCAAAAAACGGCCAAAAATAGCCTTTTTTAGCACTGAAATGACATGAGCCAATGCCTTCAGAATTAGCCTCAAAGCCAGTAAATACGGGCGCTCAGCCCTCCCGCCGCTTCTCCGTGGCGCCGATGATGGATTGGACGGATCATCATTGCCGGTACTTTTTGCGCCAGCTGTCGCAGCACGCGCTGCTGTATACCGAAATGGTCACCACTGGCGCGTTATTGCATGGCGATACCCAGCGGTTTCTGCATTACGACGAGACCGAGCACCCGCTCGCGCTGCAGCTGGGCGGCAGCAATCCGGCCGATCTGGCGGCCTGTGCGCGGCTTGCCGAGCAGGCGGGCTACGACGAGGTAAACCTGAATGTCGGCTGCCCCAGTGACCGGGTGCAGAACAACATGATCGGCGCCTGCCTGATGGCCCATCCGGCGCTGGTGGCCGACTGCGTCAAGGCGATGCGCGATGCGGTAAGCATTCCCGTGACGGTCAAGCACCGCATCGGCATCGACGGGCGTGACAGCTACGCGCAACTCTGCGACTTCATCACCCAGGTGCGTGACGCCGGTTGCCGCAGTTTCACGGTGCACGCACGGATCGCCATTCTTTCCGGCCTGTCGCCCAAGGAGAACCGTGAAGTGCCGCCGCTGCGCTACGACATCGCCGCGCAGCTGAAACAGGACTTCCCCGAGCTGGAGCTGGTGCTCAACGGCGGGATCAAGACCCTGCAGGCCTGCCAGGAGCACCTCGAGACCTTCGATGGCGTGATGCTTGGCCGTGAGGCGTACCACAACCCTTACCTGCTGGCCGAGGTCGACGGGCAGTTGTTCGGTAGCGAACGGCCACCCATCAGCCGGTATGAAGCCATGCAGGTCATGCGCCCCTATATCGAACGGCACATGGCTGCCGGTGGCCTGATGCACCACGTCACCCGCCATATGCTCGGCCTGGCGCAGGGTTTTCCAGGGGCTCGCCGCTTCCGCCAGTTGCTTTCTGCGGAAATCCACAAGAGCGATCGGCCGCTGGCCATTTTCGACCAGGCTGCCGAACTTTTGCAGGGCCGCTAACGGGTTGCCGAAAGCGACCTGTTGTGCCACCAGTTGAGCACTACATGATGCTCAGGTAAGGTCATGGCACCGCGAATCGACAAGGCCCCGCCATGACCTCCAAGCTGGATCAACTCAAGCAATTCACTACCGTGGTTGCCGACACCGGTGACATCGACGCTATCGCCCGCCTCAAGCCAGTGGACGCCACCACCAACCCTTCCCTGCTGCTCAAGGCTGCCGCCCTGCCGCGTTATGCCGAGCTGCTCAAGCAGGCGGTCAGTGCCAGCAAAGGCGATGTCGATCTGGCCAGCGACCGTTTCGGGGTGACCGTTGGGCGTGAAATTCTGCAGGTAATTCCGGGGCGCATCTCCACCGAAGTGGACGCCCGCCTGTCCTTCGATACCCAGGCGACCCTGGCCCGTGCCCGGCGCCTGGTCGAGCTGTATGAAGAAGCCGGCGTTACCCGCGAGCGCATCCTGATCAAGATCGCCTCCACCTGGGAAGGCATCCGCGCTGCCGAGCAGCTTGAAAAGGCTGGCGTGCAGACCAACCTCACCCTCCTCTTCTCCTTCGCGCAAGCGCGCGCCTGCGCCGATGCCGGCGCCTTCCTGATCTCGCCGTTCGTGGGCCGTATCTACGACTGGTACAAGAAGGCCGAAGGCCGCGATTACGTCGGTGCCGAAGATCCGGGCGTGCAGTCCGTGGCGCGCATCTACGACTACTACAAGGCCAACGGCCACAAGACCGTGGTCATGGGTGCCAGCTTCCGCAACATCAGCCAGATCGAACAGCTGGCCGGCTGCGATCGCCTGACCATCAGCCCGGAGCTGCTGCAGCAACTGGCCGACGACAATGGCCCGCTGCAGCGCAAGCTCAGCGCGGAGATTTCCGGGCAAAGCGAAGCGCACATCGGCGAGAGCCAGTTCCGCTGGGAAATGAACGAAGACGCCATGGCCACCGAGAAACTCGCGGAAGGCATCCGCCAGTTCGCCCGTGATCAGGAAAAACTGGAAAAGCTGCTGACAGCCAACATCTGAGCCTGAAATGAAAACGGGGCGCCGACTCTATCGGCGCCCCGCTATCGGCAGCAATCAGCGGTCAGGGATGCTGTTCGAGGGCGCTGACCAGGTCATGGAAGGCCGCGCGGTTCGATTCGTTCAAGCCCATCAGAATCCGGTGCGCTTCCAGCACGCGAGCACGCACCACGTCCTCCGACTGATCCTGCGACGGCAGATCGGCCAGACAGTCCGGGCACTCGTAGGGCTGGTTGATGATGTTGAACACCTGATCGAAGCCCATCGACTGCAACAGACGGGTGATGTCGGCGTGGGTGGTCACCACCGTTGGCAGCAGCCCAACCTTCTGCCGCGACAGAATCGATAGCTTGGCCAACAGCCCTAGTGTGGTGCTGTCGATACTGCGCGTTTCCGTCAGGTCGATGACGATGGCGGAGAAATTCAGCGCGGTGAAAATCTTTTCGATCGTGGAGTCCAGCGCCGAACACAAGGTCAGGCGCACTTCACCGATGAACTTCAGGACGAAGGTTCCGTCCTGCTCGGCAAACTGGATTCTACCGGGGCTTATCCCAGGATTCATGCAAGGTTCCTGCTTAACACCAGCAAGGCGATATCATCCGGCATCTCCGCCAGATTGGCCAGTCCAAACACGCTGCGCAACCCGTCCAGGGTTCCACCTGCTTCGCTCACCAGTTTCGGCAGCAAGGCTTCTTTTTCCTGCAGGGTGTCGCCGTCCAGCAAATCGAGAATGCCGTCCGACAACAGAGTCAGGCTGAACGATTCCGGAAGGTCGATCACCAGATCGGTGTAATCGGCTTCCTTGAACAGGCCGACGGGCAAACCACGGCCTTCCAGATAATGGGCTTCGCCGCCGCTGTACATCACGGGCAGCGGCAGATGGCCGCCGATGCTGTAGGTCAGGCGATTGTGCTCTTCGTCGATCACCCCGCCCAACATGGTCACGTGCTTGCCCAGTTTGCAGTTGATCAGACCACGGTTGATGTGGCCGAGTACGTCCGACGGCTTGAACTCCGGCAACAGGCCATTGCGCCGCGACTCGTAGAGCAGGCGCGTGGTCATAAACTTGAGCAGCACGGTGACGAATGCCGAAGAGGCGCCGTGACCGGAAACGTCCGCCAGATAGAACGCAACACGCCGCTCGTCAACACGGAAGTAATCGACGAAATCGCCCGAGAGGTAGAGCGAGGGAATGATCTGATGGGCGAACGACAGCCCTTCGTTTTCCCAGGGCGTGACGGGCAGCATGTTCATCTGCACCTGGCGCCCGGCGTTCTGGTCTTCCTGCAGCAGGTGCAGGCTGGCCTGCAGCTCGCGGTTGGCGGTTTCCAGCTTTTCCCGGTAGCGCTCGTTCTCCTGGCGCAGATGCACGCGATCCAGCGCACGGCGTACCGAGTGCTCGAGCACGGCGAGGTCTTCGAGAGGCTTGATCAGGTAATCGGCGGCACCGAGGCGCAAGGCTTCGACCACGTCGGTCATCACCCCGGCACCGGAAACCACGATGATCGGCGCGGAGATTTCCAGGGCATTGATCCGACGGATAAGCTCGAGACCATCGACCTGGGGCATGCGCAGGTCGCAAATGACCAGATCCGGCCGTTCGCGCTCGAACACTTCGAGACCTTGCGAGCCGTTGCCGGCGAGCAGGATGTTGAAGCCGCTGTCTTCCAAGTAGGCTGCAATACTGGCGCGGACGACTTCGTCGTCATCGATCAGCAGCAACGTGGCACTGGTTTTGTGCATGGGGTGTCCAGGCAAACTGCGCCGGGGATGGTTAGCGTAAACGCAGCCAACAACCTGCGCGGGTACACGGTTCGCGTCAAGGCGCAGACGGTACTCCCATCCTCAACACGATTCAACAGGCGCCGTTCGCGACCGAGCGACTTTACACCTGAAATCAGTGAGGGTTATAAGAACCGCAGCAGAGCCCTACCACAATGAGGATAGCTTGATGAGCCAAAGTGATCGTGATTACGAGGAAAAGCGCGATTACATTCGCATGCGCCTGGAAACCCAGGTGACGCTCCACCATGGCGGTCAGGCAATCCCGGCATTGTGCCGCGATCTGTCGAGCACTGGCATGCAGCTCGAGGCGCAGTGCCACGTGCAGGTTGGAGATAAGGTGCGCGTGTTGATCCCTTCCGGGCACGACGAACTGAAGGGGCTGGAAACCGAAGCGGAAGTGGTGCGGGTAACCGACCAGGAAGGCGGCCGACAGATTCTCGGCCTGGCCGTGATATCGATGAACTGAAACACGCTGTAACGCGATGGAGCCCGCCTCCATCGCGTCGTTACGCCTCCTGCCTTCGAGCCTTGCTGCCCTGGCTCGGCCTCAATCAGAAATCGTCTTCCACCTCACCGTCACGCACGCGGAACTCACGGTTCTGCAGATAGGCGTTACGGATGAAGATGTACTTGTCGCCACTGATCATGCGCTCGGCATCCAGCAGGCTGGCACGGGTGTCGACCACGTTGATGCCACGGGTGACGTTACGGCTCGGCACGTGATCCATATAGGGATAAGGGGTCAGGAAGCTGTCCGGGATCTTGCTCGGCGCATCGCGCAGCGAGCTCGGCCCGAGCAGCGGCAGTACCAGATACGGGCCGCTGCCAACGCCCCAGGCGCCGAGCGTCTGGCCGAAGTCTTCATCGCTGCGCTGCAACCCCATGCGGCTGGCCACGTCGAAGAAGCCGAGAGCGCCGATGGTGGTGTTCAGCAGCAAACGGCTGGTATCCACGCCAGCGTCGTGAGCCTTGCCCTGCAGCAGGTTGTTGGCCAGGTTGCCGACATCGCCCACGTTGCGGAACACGTTGTGCACACCGGTCTCGAGGAATTGCGGCGTGACGGCCTGATAGCCTTGAGCCAGGGGTTTGAGGGCGTAGGTATCGACGGTATCGTTGAAGCGGAAGACGGGGCGGTTGAACGACTCCCAAGGGTCTTCCGTCGCCGCCTGACTTGCGAGCGGCAGCACCATCAGGCCGGCACAGGCCAGCATTCGCCCAAAGCTCCCGATCAAATCCGATCCAATCACACGCATTACTGTTCTCCTAGGCTAATGAGCACGGTCTCTCCGGCAGCAGCGGCGTAGTATAAAGCCGCGAGCGGGCAATAGGCAGAGCACCGATGCCCGGCCACCCTACCCGACCCTGAGCCACTTCACATCACTGACGTTTGCCGGGCGTCGGGCCGCTCACTGCCGTCATGCCATCGTCATATTGGCTTGTCATGGTAAGCGCGATAATAGCCAGGGAACGACATCGCATGCCGCAGCCAGCGCTCTCCGCAGTTACCCCCTCCTTCACCGCCGTCCTGTTCGGCCTGTCCGGCTGCCTGGTTGATTTCGGAGCCCGCAGTGCGTCGTTGGTCGGCACTCGCCACCTGACGCTGATCCGTGAAGCTGGCGGCCCGACGCGTGCATTCGAAGCCGCCAGCCCTCGGGAGCTGGAGAGTTGCGCCGAGCCGACGCCTGGCGCTCTGGCAACCCTGCGCAGCCTGCGTGAACAACGCGTGCCCTGCGCCTGGCTGGACGAACTTCCCGAAACCCTCGCCATGAAACTGACGAGCCAGCTACCCGAATGGCTGGTCGCCTCTCCAGCCTGCTCGCAGCGCAGCTGGCCTGCCCCTGATGCCTGCTGGCAGGCGTTGAGCACGCTGCAGATCGATCGTCTGGATGGTTGCGTACTGGTCAGCGGTGAACCTCGCCTGCTGCAGGCGGGCCTGAATGCGGGCTTGTGGACGGTCGGCCTGGCCGCCTGCGGATCCCTGGGCGGCCATGCCCTCTGCGACTGGGAAATACTCGACGCAATGCAACGTGATCGCCTGCGCGCCGATGCGACCCTGGCGCTGTACCGGCTCGGCGCCCATTCGGTGATCGACCAGCTGACCGACCTGCCCGCGTGCCTGGACGATCTGCAGATTCGCCGCAGCAAGGGCGAAAAACCCTAGCGATGGCATTGCGTCAGATCAGGCGCAATGGCGCAGGCGGGATTATCCTGAAGACGAAGTAATGACCTTTCGTCATGACGCACGGTCAATTGTCTTGCCTATCAAGAAAGGGAGAATCTCCATGCCTGCGAACCATCTGCAGCAGCAACTGGAAGAGCTGCACAAGCAACTGGCGCAGAATCCGCCGGTAAACGAGGAAGACCGCGAGTCGCTTTCGCTGCTGGCTCGTGACATCGAACTTCAGCTGGCGGCTCAGCCAGTGACCACACCTGATGCCTCGCTGGTCGATAGCGTCAATCTGGCCGTGGAGCGCTTTGAAGTGAGCCATCCGACCCTTGCTGGAAGCCTGCGCAATATCATGCAGAGCCTCGCCAACATGGGTATCTGATGCCAACGCCGCAAATAAAAAACCAGCCTCTTCAGGCTGGTTTTTTATTAATTGCTTACTGCCTGACCAGGCGCCGATTATCCGGCAACTGCGCCAACGTGGTTCGGTAGGGATTGATATCCAACCCACCGCGGCGCACATACCGTGCATAGACGGTCAGGTACTCGGGCTGCAGCAAGCGCTGCAAATCCAGAAAGATGCGTTCCACACACTGCTCGTGGAAATCGGCGTGCTGACGGAAACTGACCAGATACGCCAGCAGGCTCGCCGGCTCCAGCGCGGCGCCGCGGTACTCGACCACCACGCTGCCCCAATCAGGCTGACCAGTTACCGGGCAATTGGACTTGAGCAGATGGCTGTGCAGGCTCTCTTCGACGATACGTGACGTATCGCAAGCCAACAGCTCGGGACGGGGAGCCTGGTAATCGCTGATACTGATGTCCAGGTCGTCGATGCAGGTTCCCGGCAGAACCGCCAGACCTTCCTGCGCCACCTCGTTCAGGCTGCGCACCCGCACACCCACGGGCTTGCCGGCCGTGGACGACAGATCACTCTCCAGCACGCTCACCAACTCGGCCTCACTGGCGAACACCGACTGATTCAGCGAGTTGAGGTAGAGCTTGAAGGATTTCGACTCGATGATGTTCGGCGAGTCGGCAGCAATGCTGAATTCACCGATCGCCACCACCGGCTTGCCGGACGGCAGCAGCCAGGACAGCTCGAAGCAGTTCCAGTAATCCACGCCACGATACGGCAGGGTGTCTGCGCTCAAACCGAGTTCGGCCCACTTGGCCGCTCGCGGGATGGGAAACAGCAGTTCGGGCGAATAGGTGGCGATGTACTCGCTGCTCTTGCCTAGCGGCGAATGTTCCACGGAATGCATGACGGTTTACCTGCAAGGCAATGGGTGCGGCGGCTTGATCGCCGCCGTACAGGAATGGATGGGCCGATCAGCCCAGCTCGGCAACCAGCTTGGCCAACGCGGCAGCCGGATCGGCGGCCTGGCTGATCGGGCGACCGATCACCAGATAATCCGAGCCGGCGTCCAGTGCCTGACGCGGCGTGAGAATGCGGCGCTGATCGTCCTGCGCGCTGCCGGCTGGACGGATACCCGGCGTGACCAGTTGCAGCGCCGGTTGCGCTGCCTTGAGCGCAGGCGCTTCGAGGGCCGAGCACACCAGGCCATCCATACCTGCTTTCTGTGCCAGCGCAGCCAGGCGCAGCACCTGTTCCTGAGGCTCGATATCCAGGCCGATACCGGCCAGATCCTCACGTTCCATACTGGTCAGCACGGTCACGCCGATCAGCAGCGGTACCGGGCCGTTGAACGCATCCAGCGTCTCGCGGCAGGCGCTCATCATGCGCAGGCCACCGGAGCAATGCACATTGACCATCCACACGCCCATTTCTGCGGCAGCCTTGACGGCCATGGCAGTCGTGTTGGGGATGTCATGGAATTTCAGATCGAGGAACACATCAAAGCCGCGCTCGCGCAGCGTGGCGACGATATCCGACGCACAACTGGTAAACAGCTCCTTGCCCACCTTGACCCGGCACAGCTTGGGATCGAGCTGATCGGCAAGCGCTAGCGCAGCCTCTCGGGTCGGGAAATCCAGGGCGACGATGATCGGGGTCTGACAAACGGACATGGGGCAATTCTCGAGCGAGCCAAATTCGGCGCGTATTGTAGCGCAAGCTGCCGCCAATTGGCGCTGTACTGCCATTGCAACAGCACAGCGCCCTTGCCACCCATCACGCGCGACAATCGCCAACATAGACGACGAAAGCCCTACTTTCCAAGCGGGTCATGCCAGAACGGCTGGCCGACTTCGCGCAGTATTTCGCCACGATTCAAGCCCAGGTCTTTCAGTGCGGCATCACTCAACATAGCCAGTTGCCGCCGCTCACGCGCCAGCTGCCGCCAACGCAGAATACGGGCCATCAGGCGAACCAGCCGAGGCGCTAATTGCCATTCCAGCCGTTTTGTAACACCACAATCTGCACATGCCTTGTGACTGTTCATCTGATCGCACTCCGGTTGAATTGGCGTCAGTCTCCAACTGGCGTTACGATCAATCCAACGAATGTTTCTTATGCATTACATCTCGGAGATTGATGGATGGCGCACTACCCCACGATTGACAGTGAATTGCTGCGCACCCTGGTCGCCATTGCCGATCACGGTGGTTTCACACGAGCAGCCGAAGTGGTTAATCGCACGCAATCGGCAGTCAGCATGCAGATGAAACGCCTGGAAGAGGACGTGATTGGTCGAGCACTGTTCCTACGCGAGGGACGCCAGGTAACCCTGACAGCAGAAGGCGAAGTCCTGCTGGGCTACGCGCGACGCATTCTGCAACTGCACACCGAAGTGCTCAGTACGCTGCGCGAGCCGCATATGGTTGGCAGCCTGCGCATCGGCACACCGGATGACTATGTTATGCGGTTCATGCAGGGCATCCTGAAGCGCTTCGCACAAACCTACCCACTGGTGCAGGTCGAGATGCATTGCGAGCCCTCGTTCGCACTGCTGCAACGCCAGGATCTTGATCTGACTATTGTCACCCGTGAGCCCGGGATGGAAGTCGGCCAACTGCTGCGCCAGGAACATCTGGTCTGGGCTCAGGCGGCTGACGCGCATTTGCACGAACTCGACTCGCTGCCTCTGGCAATGTTCAACAGCCAGTGTTTCTGCCGATCATGGGCGTGCAATGCACTGGATGCGCAGTCACGCAATTATCGTATCGCCTACAGCAGCCCCAGCCTTTCGGCAATCATGGCCGCAGTAAGCGCCGGACTGGCGATCACCGCACAACTGCACAGCTTGGTAACCCCGGATCTACGCATTATCGGTAGCGCTGAAGGCATGCCAGAGCTGCCAATGGCCAGCGTGATGCTGCTGCGCAACGAGAAAACCCGCTCCCCTGCTAGCGAGGCCCTGGCTGAGCAGGTGGTAGAGGGTTTCAGGCTTTGATGCCGAGCATCAACGCGCAGACCAACAGGAACGCGGTGAACAGCATGCGTAACTGGCGCTCCGGCAAGGCATGGGCCAGCCGCACGCCCCAACTGATGCTGAGCAGCCCACCGATGGCCAGCGGGACGGCCAGTACCCAGTCGACATGACCATGCAGGGCGTAGGTCGCCAGCGTCACGCCGGTACTGGGCGCTGCCAGGGCCAGCGACAAACCTTGCGCCACCACCTGGGAGGTACCGAATACACTGGTGAGAATCGGCGTGGCGATAACCGCCCCGCCCACACCGAACAATCCGCCAAGCAGGCCGGAACCGCTGCCCAGCACCGCCAGCCACGGCCACGGGTGGCGCAACTGGCCGGAGGCCGCTGGCGGCCGCAGGAACATGCGCAGCAGATTGTAGAACGCCAGGGCCACCAGAAACGCGACGAACGCGATGCGCATCGACTCCGGATCGAGATTGACCGCCCAGCCCGCGCCGAACAGAGCGAACACGAAACTGCTCAAGGCCAGCGCCAATGCGTGGCGCACGTCGATACGATTGCGCTGGTGGTAGCGCCACAGCGCCAGCAGCACGTTGGGCACCACCATCACCAGCGCCGTGCCCTGGGCCAGCTGCTGATCCAACCCAAACAGCACCCCGAGCACCGGAATCGCGATCAAGCCCCCACCGATACCGAACAGCCCGCCTATGGTGCCCAGCAGCAAGCCAAGTACGATATTGAGAGCGAATGCGAGCAGATCCATAGGGCAGTCCTTGTGCGAGGTGCGCGCATCGTACCTTCTGCCAATTGGCGGGGTAACGCATAGCCCGGCATAATGGCTGTGCGAGTCACGCAAAGCGGAAAAACCGATGAATCCAGATGCCCTGACCGACCAACTCAGCCTGTTCCTCGACGTGCTGGAGAGCGGCAGCTTCTCCGCCGCGGCCAGGCTGCATCCCCTCACGCCCTCGGCAGTGTCACGACGCATCGATGCACTGGAACGCTCGCTCGACTGCAGTCTGTTTAGTCGCAGCACCCATGTGGTGCGCGCAACGCCTGCGGGCCTGGCCTTTGCTGAACGGGCCAGAAGGATTCTCGCCGAGCTGCACCTGGCGCGTGCCGAAGCGGTATCGCTGAGCAGCGCCCCTGAGGGCCTGATTCGTATCGACGCCCCTGCCCCGTTCGGCCGCCGCCACCTGGCCCCGGCTATTGCCGACTTCCTGACCGCCTACCCGGGACTCGACGTGCAACTGCGGCTGATCGACAGCTTCATCGACCTGCACGGCGCTCACCTGGGCGAAGTGGATCTGGTGTTACGCATCGGGCCGCTGGCCGACACACGCCTGGTCGCCACGCCACTGGCACCGATGGTACGCGTGGTCTGTGCAAGCCCGGCCTACCTGGAACGCCATGGCGTGCCGCGTACACCTGCCGAGCTGCTGGAGCACGACGGCCTGGACTGGGATGGCCTGGCACCCGCGTATGCCTGGCGCTTCGAGCACCAGGGCAAGCTGGCGATGTTCCGCCCCAGACGCCTGCGCATGACCGCCAACAATGCCGAAACCCTGGTGTTCAGTCTGCTCGCCGGCCTCGGTGTGGCTCACCTTCCAACCTGGCTGGTCAGTGAATACCTGGCCCGCGGCGAACTGGTCGCGCTGTTTTGCGAGAACGGCCTACCGCCCCCGGAACCCAGCGGCATCTATGCCTTGCGGCTGGAGCGCGATACCGACTCTCGCAGCCGTCTACTACTGGAGTTTCTGAAGAACCGCTTCGGGCCGATTCCACCCTGGGATATTCCCCTGCAAAGCAGCTTGCAGCGCGGCGCTGGCAACTGACGCAAAAAACGCGGCCGAAGCCGCGTTTTCACGATTGCTGGTGTTACGTCCAGCGCCTAGCGCTGGACGATCAGATCAGAAGAAGCCCAGCGGATTGATGTCGTAGCTGATCAGCAGGTTCTTGGTCTGCTGATAGTGGTCGAGCATCATCTTGTGGGTTTCACGCCCGACCCCGGACTTTTTATAGCCGCCAAAGGCAGCGTGCGCCGGGTACAGGTGGTAACAGTTGGTCCATACGCGGCCGGCCTTGATGCCGCGACCCATGCGGTAGGCGCGGTTGATGTCGCGCGTCCACACGCCAGCGCCCAGGCCGAACTCGGTGTCGTTGGCGATGGCCAGGGCTTCGGCTTCGTCCTTGAAAGTGGTCACGCCGACCACTGGGCCGAAGATTTCCTCCTGGAACACGCGCATCTTGTTGGTGCCCTTGAGCAGGGTCGGCTGGATGTAATAACCACCCGCCAGGTCGCCCTCGAGCTTCTCGGTAGCGCCGCCGGTGAGCAGCTCGGCACCTTCCTGCTGGGCGATCTCCAGGTAGCTAAGGATCTTGTCGTACTGCTGCTGGGAGGCCTGGGCGCCGACCATGGTCTCGGTATCCAGCGGGTTACCGCGCTTGATGGCCTTGATCTTCTTCATCACCTCAACCATGAACGGCTCGAAAATCGACTCCTGCACCAGCGCACGGGACGGGCAAGTACACACCTCGCCCTGATTGAAGAAGGCCAGCACCAGGCCTTCGGCGGCCTTCTCGATGAACGCCGGCTCGGCCTGCATGATGTCTTCGAAGAACACGTTCGGCGACTTGCCGCCCAGCTCCACGGTGCTCGGGATGATGTTGGCGGCAGCGCACTTCATGATGTGCGAGCCGACCGGGGTGGAGCCGGTGAAGGCGATCTTGGCGATGCGCGTGCTGGTGGCCAGCGCCTCGCCGGCTTCACGGCCATACCCCTGAACGATGTTGAGCACGCCCGGCGGCAGCAGGTCGCCGACCAGTTCGGCAAATATAGTGATCGACAGCGGCGTCTGCTCGGCGGGCTTGAGCACCACGCAGTTGCCGGCCGCCAGGGCCGGGGCCAGCTTCCAGGCGGCCATCAGCAGCGGGAAGTTCCACGGAATGATCTGTCCGACCACGCCCAGCGGTTCGTGGAAGTGATAAGAGGCGGTGTGTTCGTTGATCTCTGCCGCGGTACCTTCCTGGGCGCGGATGCAGCCGGCGAAGTAGCGGAAGTGATCGGCGGCCAGCGGCACGTCGGCGTTGAGGGTCTCGCGCACGGCCTTGCCGTTGTCCCAGGTTTCCGCCACGGCGAGCAGTTCGAGGTTGGCTTCGATGCGGTCGGCGATCTTCAGCAGAATCAGTGCGCGATCCTGCACCGAGGTCTTGCCCCAGGCATCGGCGGCGGCATGGGCGGCGTCCAGGGCCTTGTCGATGTCCTTGGCGTCGGAACGGGGGAATTCACCGATCACCGAGGCATCCACCGGGCTGGTGTTGGTGAAGTACTGGCCACCGGCCGGCGCGACGAATTCGCCACCGATGTAGTTGCCGTAGCGCGGCTTGAGGGTGACGACGGCGCCTGCGGCACCTGGTTTGGCATAAATCATGTGGGTGACCTCTACTTTTTATGGGTGCCTGTTCTCTGAGGAGAGAGACAGATCTTGGTTCGATTCGAATGGCGCCTGGCACGCCGAACGGACTTCAGCAGATCGCCGGTAATGGGGCAGTTCCGCAGAGAAGCGCGGCAGAGCACGCAGTTGCCTGGCGCTATCAGGGTAGACGCTCGCTACGGCTTTCGCCGCCGGCCTCGCCGCAGCGTACCTTTGGGAAGATTTAGTGAACATTGCGCCAATCCAGCCAGTCACCTGTTCACAGTAAGAAGTCTAGGAGACGGCAATGAAAACGCTCACGGGATCGGCACTTTTGCTCGCTGCCTTGTTCGTCACCGGCGTGCAGGCTGACGACAGTGGCCCGTCGCTGCAGGAGCAGCGCCAGCAGATCGGCGATGACATGGTTCGTAACCGCACCGGTGCACCTCCGACCAGCGCAGACAGCATCAACCAGCCAGCCACCGATCAGAATCAGCAGCAACAGCCCAATCAGGTACCCGACCAGCAGGCACCGCGTAGTACGGTCAACTCACCGGCCAGACAGAATCGCTCTGCAGAACCAGCGGGCAACACGACCAATGAGCGACAGCCGTCGAACCAGACACCCGGTGTGCGGGCAAGTGATGGGCAGAACTCGCCGCCGATTCAAGGTGGCTCGGTAAACACTCCAGCCACGCCAAGTGCACCAGGAGCCGCTGGCAGCTCCAGTGGATCAGCCACAGGCAGCTCCGCCAATTAGGCGAAAACCCGCCAAACCGAGAGCATTTCTGGCGAATCAGGGGCGGAAACTCGCCACCTGACTCACAGAAATGTGACAAACATATTGATACAGATCACTAGTTCATTGACCTGCACCCTTTCCGGCATCGGTTTTGCTTACTGCCGGCCGCCTGCGACGAAAGCGCGCACTTCAAGGTAAATCACCCGGCGTTTCAAAAAATCACCGGGACTGACCGGTTTCGCAGAACGGAACCTGGCAGCACGCAACAGGTGATGCAGCTTCGCTACCCAAGGCTGTACAGAGTCGGTCGTGCCGTCATGCAATCACATTAATGAAATGGTCTGTCTAATGAAAAAACTCCTGCTGTCCCTACTGTGCTTGAGCGCGCTCGGTTGCGCCAAGCAGCCCGAACCGGAAAAATCCGTGGACGTCCTGCTGATCGGCGGGGGCATCATGAGCGCAAGCCTCGGCACCTACCTCAACGAGCTGGAGCCAACCTGGAAGATCGACCTTTACGAGCGTCTGCCTCAAGTCGCCAGCGAAAGCTCCAATCCATGGAACAACGCCGGTACTGGTCACTCGGCCCTCGCCGAGCTGAACTACACCCCGGAAAAGGCCGACGGCAGCATCGACATCAGCAAAGCCGTGGCGATCAACGAGTCGTTCGAGATTTCCAAGCAGTTCTGGGCCTATCAGGTTGATCAGGGCGTTCTGAACAATCCGAAGTCGTTCATCAACAACGTGTCGCATATGAGCTTCGTGTGGGGCGACAAGAACACCGAGTTCCTGAAGAAGCGTTATGACGCACTGCAGCACAGCTCGCTGTTCCGCAACATGGAGTTCTCCAACGATCCTGCGCAGATCGAGCAGTGGATTCCGCTGGTGATGGAAGGCCGTCAGCCGGGCGAAAAACTCGCCGCCACCCGTGTGCAGACCGGCACCGACGTGAACTTCGGCGAGATCACCAATCAGCTGCTCGATTCGCTGTCGCAGAAGAACGACGTGTTCAACGTCCATGTACAGCAAGAAGTCCGCGACATCACTCGCGCCGACGACGGTACTTGGAACGTCACCATGGCCGACCTGGCCAACGACGAGAAGCTGAGCACTGTCAACGCCAAGTTCGTGTTCATCGGTGCCGGTGGTGGCGCCCTCAAGCTGCTGCAGAAGTCTGGTATTCCGGAAGCTGACGGCTATGCCGGCTTTCCGGTTGGTGGCTCCTTCCTGGTGACCCGCAATCCAGAAGTAGCAGCTCGTCACCAGGCCAAGGTCTATGGCCTGGCTTCGGTCGGTTCTCCGCCCATGTCGGTTCCGCATCTGGATACCCGCGTCATCGATGGCGAGAAAGTCATCCTGTTCGGGCCATTCGCGACCTTCTCCACCAAGTACCTGAAAAACGGTTCGCTGCTGGACATGTTCGGCACCATCACCACCCACAATATCTCGCCGATGGTCAATGCGGGCATCGACAACTTCTCGCTCAGCACCTATCTAGTCGGTCAGCTGATGCTCAGCCAGGAAGACCGCATGCACTCGCTGCGTGAGTACTTCCCAGAAGCTCAGGACAAGGACTGGGAACTGGTACAGGCTGGTCAACGCGTACAGATCATCAAGAAAGACCCTGAACTAGGCGGTATTCTGCAGTTCGGTACCGAAGTGGTCAGCTCCGAAGACGGCTCCATCGCAGCCCTGCTCGGCGCTTCGCCAGGCGCGTCCACCGCTGCGCCGATCATGCTTCACTTGATGGAAAAAACCTTCAAGGACAAGATCAAGACTCCGGAATGGCAGGCCAAGCTGAAGGAGATCATCCCCTCCTACGGCCAGACCCTGAACAACAACCTGGAACTGACCAACAAGACCCGTGCCTGGAGCAGCGAGCGTCTGCAACTGACCTACGTCGAGGTCAAGCCGGAGCAGCAACAGGCTGAAGAGCCAGCCGAGGTCGAGGCGCCAGCCGAAGCCCAGTAATCCCCCTGAACGGGCGCCTCCACGCAAGGCGCCCTGCAGAAACGACAACGGCCCATCAAGGGCCGTTGTCGTTTCTGCGATTCACTCAAGCTCAGCGCGCCGGCTTGAGCTTCAGGCTCACGCCGGTTCGGCGCTACGCCCGTTGGCGATGAAGCGCAGCATCCATTCACCGACCGTACGCCCGTGGTGGTCTTCGTGCAGGCTGTCCACGGCCACGCGGTACACCAACTCGCCAATGTGTTGCTGGCGGATATCGAGCAATGCGCGCGAGTACTCGGGCACGAACTCCGGATGTCCCTGGAAGCACAGTACCTGATCGCCGATGCGGTAGGCAGCGTGTGCACAGAAAGGGCTGGATGCCAGCAAAGTTGCGTTTTCCGGCAGGCGGGTTACCTGATCCTGATGGCTGATCAGCAAGGTCACCTCATCCAGCAATGGCGTCATCCACTCCGGTTGCTCGGCCAGTTGATAACGATGGATACCCACACCCCAGCCACCACTCGCACGCTCGGCCTTACCGCCAAGCAGCAGCGCCAGCAACTGGTGACCGAAACAGATACCGAGGAGTTTGTCACCCGCCTGATAGCGCTCGAGCAAATATGCCTTGAGGGTCTCGATCCACGGATCGGTGGCGAATGAATCGGCCTTGCTACCGGTGACCAGATAGGCATCGAAACGCGAGCCAGCCGGCGGATAGTCGCCGTTCATCACGTTGAATACGTGGAAGCTGGCGGCGATGGCCTGGCCGGCGAAAAGACGTTCGAACATCCTGCCGTAGCCCTGATACTGATCGACCAGCTCGGGGCGCAGGATGTCGGTTTCCAGAATACAGATCTGCAACGACATGGGCGATACCTGAAAAGAATGATGACGCCACTAAAGCGTGCCTGTGATGACAACGTAGGTAGTTTTTAGAGGTGCCCTAAAGCGTGCCTGCGCTCGCCGATCAAGGCAAGAGGCCTAGCGCCAAAGGCACGATCAGTCGTTTCGATAGTGGTCATGAAGATCATTTACTTCTGCCGATTGCCCATGCAGAAGATTATTCGCGCATCACCCACTCACGGAGTGCTGCACCATGCACAGACAAACTGTCAGATATGCACGCAACGGAGCCCTTGGCGCCATCGGTCTCTACCTGGTGGTAGCCATCCCACTGCTCAGCTTAAGCATGCACGGTGGCCTGACTGCAGGCGGCTCGCCGAGTGCCGTTATCAGTACCCTGTCAGCCACCTCGACGGCAATGCAGACGAGTCGCTGAGCGCACACAGTTTTCCTGAACCACAAGCACAGCGGCACACTCCAAATTCAACGCCTGAACAAAGGCGCTATTTCTCAAAGAAAAAAGGAGTTTCACGATGCTGAAAAAGACCCTGACTGCCCTCACCGCTGCCGCTGCCCTGAGTGCCGGTTTCGCCATGGCCGATCGTCCTGGCGCTGACTGGATCAGCATCGAGCAAGCCCTGAGCAGTGCCAAGCAGGCTGGCTTCACCCAGGTTCACAAGATCGAAGCTGACGACGCCGGTTACTGGGAAGGCGAAGGCATCAAGCAGGACAACAAACTGTACGAATTCCGTATCGACGGCAAGTCGGGCAAGGTCATCCGCGAGCAGTTGGACAATTAAGCTGTCGCAGCATGGAAAACCGGCCTGATGGCCGGTTTTTTGTAGGTCAGCCGTTCGATTCCAAGCATCCTGACGAACGGTAAATATCGATTTTCAGAGAAACATCGAGCCGCGCGCCCTCTGGCGCAGGGGTATGCGAAAGAAGCAAAGGGTTCCATAACTGTGCGGCACTCTCCGGCACTATGTTAGGAACCAACTGATATAAAAAAACAGAACATCCGCTCTACAGTGAAGACATGCACCGCCGGGTCTTGCCGGGGTGATTACTGGGGACGCGGCACTCACCGGCCCACACGACAACAATCAAAAAAGGTAACGGCCATGTTCAAGACGCCCAAATTCCGTCAAGCCGGACTTATCCTCTTTGCGACTGCGGTGCTGTTGATCCTGCCCAACATGAGCAGAATGATCGGTTGATACGCGGTCAGTTAATCAGCGGCATCCACCAGGCCAGAATCAGCGGCAGCAAGCCGACTGCCAGTACGGTCGAGCACATCACCAGACTGGCGACCTGTTCGGGCGAGCGATTGGCACGTACCGCGAACAGATAGTTGAATACCGCGACCGGCATCGCCGATTGCACTACTAGAACGGCGTGAGTCAGCGGCTCCAGCGCCAGCGCGGCGCCGATCCCCCAGCCAACCCCTGCCCCCAACAGAATGCGCAACCCACCCAGCATCAGCCCGGAACCTAGGTGATGCAGGCGAATGCTCGCCAGCGAAACGCCAAGGGTCAGCAGCATCAATGGAATCGACATACCGCCCAGCAGGCTGACGGTATTGTCCAGCCAGAGTGGCAGTTGCAGATCGAAGAAGATCATCGGCAGCGCCAGCAGCAGGCTGATCATGATCGGGTTACGCAGCAGATCGCGAACCGACGCCGCATTGCCCGACAACGCGATGCCCACGCTGAACTGAAAGATCGACAGGGTCAGAAAGAAGGCCACGGCCAACGCCAAACCGTGCTCGCCGAAGGCGTAGAGGCTAATCGGCAGCCCCATGTTGCCGGTATTGGGAAACAGGAAGGCAGGTACCAGCACCTTCCACTCCTGCCTGAACAACCTGCTGCACAGCCAGCCAAACAGCCCCATGCAGCCGGTCACCAGCACGCAGCCCAGGGCCATGCTGGTGAACGCGGTGGGGTCAAGGTCGGCACGGCTCAGCGTCGCCAGCACCAGGCTCGGCGTGCCGATGGTCAGCACCAGCCGAGCGATGAATTCCGTGGGGTAGCTCTGGCCACTACGGGCCCAGGCGTAGCCAATGCCGGAGACGATGACCACGGGTGCCAATACAGCGAACAGCTCGGCCAACATGGCCATTCCCCTTGGGCAAAGGGTGCATCCTAGAAGCGATGAGCGACTCATCGCAAGTCGTACAAGTGCTGATCGACATCAGCATCGCGCTAGTAGGCCGCGATGCTGCGAAGCACGACCACGGATCGAAGGAGCAGGCCGGCAATCAGCCCCCTGCCCTCACGCCATCACTGCTCCTGAGCGAGGATCAGCGGTTCCACGTCGACCCGCGCCATCATCCGCTCACCACCGCCGCCACGGCGCATGCCGCGTACCGGGCAGGCATCGAGGTAATCCAGCCCCACCGCCAGTTTCAGGTGGCGCTCTGGCCGTGCCAGGCAGTTGGTCACATCGAAGCTGTACCAGGCGCCGTCCAGCCAGGCTTCGGCCCAGGCATGGCTGGCCAGGTGATCGCGACTATCGGTGAACAGGTAACCGGACACATAGCGCGCCGGGATACCCAGGCTGCGCGCACAAGCGATGAAGGCGTGGGCATGATCCTGGCAGACACCTTGGCGGCCAGCGAAGGCCTGCGCAGCGCTGGTTTCCACCTCAGTGACGCCCGGCAGGTAGCTGATATGGCCATTGAGGCCATGCATCAGATCGATCAGCGCACTGCGGTCACGCCGACGCGCGCACTGCACGGCGGCAAAATTACGCAACGCCTCGTCGGCTTCAGTCAGCCGTGTGAAACGCAGGAATGGAAAGGCAGACTGGCTTTCGTGTTCGGCGTCGCTGGACTCGTCAATTTCGACTTGGCCGCGGGCGCCGATGACGATCGATTCGTGAGGTTCGTCCAGCGTCAGCACGTGCAGAATGTTGCCATACGGGTCTCGTTGCGCCCGTACCGGGCGGGGCAGATCCAGCTGCCAGCTGAGTACCTGCTGGCGTTCGCTGTCGTGGGGCGTGAGGCGCAGGTACTGAATGCTGGCACGGACCTGATCTTCGTAGTGATAGGTGGTGTTATGACGAATGGACAGTCTCATGCGACCTCCAGATAGGACGTGTGAATGACGCGACCGAGATCGTGGACCTGCCCGATGAAATCGGTCAGCCAGGCGTGCAGGCCCTCTTCGAGTACCTCGTCGATGCTGGTGTAGCGCAACCGTGCGTCGAGTTCGGCGGCCAGGCGCTGTGCCGGTCGGCCGTTCTCTCCAGGCAGGTTGGCGAGCATCAGGTACAGCTCGTCCATGCAGGCGCGCAGTGAACGTGGCACCTCGGGACGCAACAACAGCAGTTCGGACACTTTGCGGGCGCTCGGAGAGCCCCGGTAAACCTCGGCGAATGCCTCGAACGATGACAGGGCGCGCAGCAGCGCGCTCCACTGGTAGTAGCTATGCGCGGGTCGGCCGTCCACCTCGTCGATGTCCTCGCCGAGCAGCTCGTAGCGCGAATCGAGCAAGCGCAAGGTGTTGTCGGCGCGCTCGATGAAGGTGCCGAGGCGGATAAAGCGATAGGCTTCGCCGCGTACGATGGTGCCGAAAGTAGCGCCGCGGAACAGGTGCGAACGCTCCTTGACCCACTCGCAGAAGCGGTTGATGCCGTAACGCCCGAGGCCCTGATCGGCGATGCCGCGGATCTCCAGCCAGGTTGCGTTGATGTTCTCCCACATGTCCGCGGTGATGCGCCCACGTACAGCATGAGCATTGCTGCGCGCTGCACCCAGGCAGCTGTAGATACTGGCCGGGTTCTGCGCATCCAGCGCAAAGAAATGCAGCATGCGCTCGGCATGCAGGGCACCGTGGCGCTCCTGATACTCTTCCAGCGTGCCGGTGATCAGCAGCGGCATCGCCAGCTCGTCCAGCCCGTCGCGGCGGCCGTCCTGGGGCATCAGCGACAGCGAATAGCTGCCATCGAGCATCCGCGCGAGGTTTTCGGCACGCTCCAGGTAGCGGGACATCCAATACAGATCGGAGGCAGTTCTCGATAGCATGCTCAGTCCTCCACTATCCAGGTGTCCTTGGTACCGCCGCCTTGCGACGAGTTCACCACCAGCGACCCCTCACGCAGGGCCACACGGGTCAGCCCACCGGGCACCAGGCGGGTTTCCTTGCCGGATAGGACAAAAGGGCGCAAATCGATGTGTCGCGGCGCAATGCCGTTCTCGACGAAGGTTGGGCAGGTCGACAGGCACAGGGTCGGCTGCGCGATATACGCCTCCGGCCGAGCAATCAGGCGCAGGCGGAACGCTTCGATCTCCGCCTTGCTGGCAGCCGGCCCGACGAGCATGCCGTAACCACCGGAACCCTGCGTTTCCTTGACAACCAGATCCTTGAGGTTGGCCAGCACGTGGGACAGCTCGCTGGGCTTGCGGCATTGCCAGGTCGGTACGTTCTTGAGGATCGGTTCTTCATCGAGGTAGAAGCGGATCATCTCGCCGACGTAGGGGTAAATCGACTTGTCGTCGGCCACGCCCGTACCAATGGCGTTGGCCAGCACCACGTTGCCGGAACGGTAGGTAGACAACAGGCCGGGCACGCCGAGCATCGAGTCGGGGTTGAAGGCCAGCGGATCGAGGTACGCATCGTCGAGGCGGCGATACACCACGTCGACCTGTCTGGCGCCCGAGGTAGTGCGCATGAACAGTTTGTCGTCACGCACGAATAGATCAGCGCCCTCCACCAGTTCAACGCCCATTTCACGGGCCAGAAAAGCGTGTTCGAAATAGGCGCTGTTGAAACGCCCCGGCGTCAGCACCACCACCGTCGGGTTATCCAGCGGGCTGGAGGTCTTCAGGGTGTCGAGCAGCAGGCTCGGGTAATGGTCGATGGGGGCGATGCGTTGGTTGGCGAATAGCTCGGGGAACAGGCGCATCATCATCTTGCGGTCTTCGAGCATGTAGCTGACACCGCTGGGCGTGCGCAGGTTGTCCTCAAGCACGTAGTAAGTGCCATCGCCATCACGCACCAGGTCGACACCAGCGATGTGCGCATACAGGTCGCGGTGCAGGTTCAGCCCCTGCATCGCCATCTGATAGCCCTCGTTGGCCAGCACCTGTTCAGCAGGAATCAGCCCCGCCTTGATGATGCGCTGATCATGATAGAGATCAGCGAGAAACATGTTCAGCGCCTGCACGCGCTGGATGCAGCCACGCTCGACGATCCGCCACTCGCTGGCGGGAATGCTACGCGGAATGATGTCGAAAGGAATCAGTCGCTCGGTGCCCTGATCGTCACCGTAAAGCGTGAAGGTGATACCGGCGCGGTGAAAAAGAAGATCCGCCTCGCGGCGCCGTTGAGCCAGCAACTCTTTCGGCGTATCCGCCAGCCAGCGGGCAAAAGCTTGGTAATGCGGACGACATGCGCCATCCGCCAGGTGCATCTCATCATAAAAGGTGCGGGCCATGCCGTACTCCTTGCCACCCGTGTCAACCTATACGCTGCAAACGTCGAGCCAGCGCGTTTATTCCTTTAAAATCAATGACATAAATTTAAAACCAAACCCTACTGCACCACTTTGACGCACATTGATGCTCACTGGCTGGCGGGTGTGCTCCATAGCGTTGCACGGCCTGGGCGCAAGCGGTACTCGAGCATCCGCCTTCGGCAGCCGCGCCTCATGAAAACGTAGACAGGCGAGACGGCAAAGCATTGCACTTTTATCTCATGCCCTTCCGTCCTGAAAAACCATCGCGAGAGAAACATCGGCGTCGCCAGACGATCCCAGAATCAGGTGCCGTGTTTTGATGCGGCTGACAATTAACGTCCTTGAACAAGGAGCGCCCGATGAACAGCAGCCTCGTACCTCCCTACATCCTCGACCGTATCATCGGTCACGGCACCGAACGTCAACGCGACTGTGCGCGCAGCACGCTCAATCATGTCAATTCATTGCGGCATAACAACGGAGCGCCGCAGCTCGCCACCCGGCAAGCCGAAAGCAGCGCCGCGCAAGCAGGACAGCCGCAACGCAGCATTCACGATGCCGGGCAAGACATGCGCCTGCCCGGTGAGCTGAGCCGCAGCGAAGGTCAGGCCGCAACCGGCGACGTGGCGGTAGACGAAGCTTACGAGGCACTGGGCGCGACCTATACTTTCTTCTGGGCGGCACTGGGACGCCACTCCATCGATGGCAAGGGCTTCCCGCTGGTAGGTACCGTGCATTATGGACAGGCTTACGAGAACGCCTTCTGGAACGGCGAGCAGATGGTCTTCGGTGACGGCGACGGCGAGATCTTCAACCGCTTCACCATCGCGATGGACGTGGTCGCACATGAGCTGACCCACGGCGTCATCGACAGCGAAGCCGCCCTCGCCTACGTCAACCAGTCCGGTGCGTTGAACGAATCGCTGTCCGACGTGTTCGGCATTCTCACCAAGCAGTACAGCCTGCAGCAGACCGCTGAACAGTCGGACTGGATCATCGGCGCGGGTCTGCTGACCGACGCGGTGAACGGCCAGGGCCTGCGCTCCATGTCGGCGCCAGGCAGCGCTTACGATGACCCGCTGCTCGGCAAGGATCCACAGCCAGCGCACATGCGTGATTTCGTCGAAACACGTGAAGACAACGGCGGCGTGCACATCAACTCCGGGATTCCCAACCGGGCCTTTCACTTGGCAGCTGTCGCCCTCGGCGGCTTCGCCTGGGAAAAGGCAGGCCTCATCTGGTACGACACGCTGTGCGACAGGCGCTTGAGCAACGACGCTTCGTTCGTGGACTTCGCCAGCCTCTGCGTGGATCGAGCTAAGCAGCGCTATGGTCAGGGTTCCCAGGAAGCGATCGCCGTGATCAAGGCCTGGAGCGACGTTGGCGTCGAGGCCGCATCATGAAAAAACTGCCGGAACTGGGTAACAGCGCCGTCGTGCGCATTTCCCGTCAGGGGGGCTTCGCGGCGATCAATGCACTGAGCCGCCCGCGGGAAATCGATTTCGCCCAATGCGACCCCGCCCAGCGCGGGCAGGTCTGCTCCGTGCTGGAGAACTGCCTATCGGTGGCGAGAGCCGAGGTTGGCAAGGGCGACCAGCGTTTCTATCGCATAGAGCTGCAGGTGGCACGTCAGCAAGAGCCAGGCGAACTGGTGCTGCAGATCCCCGAAGAGCAGGCTCCTCGGGGTCTGGTAAGACTGTGGGAGAAAGGTGCTTGAGAGACCTGGCAGCGGGACGCTGCCAGGAGGTTACCGAACGAATCGATAGACGCGTGCTTCAGCCCCTGAGAGTGTCGGCCTTGAGCTCCTGGGTGACGCCCCAACCGTCCAGCTTGCCACCCAGGGGTGCTACCACCGCCTGCATGTCCTGCTCGAAATCATCGATACCTGCATAGGTGACATGCATCACCTTGCTCACCTGCAGGTGCCAACCGCCCTCGTCACGCTCGGTCACCAGAGCGTGCAGCGACTCGCCACGAAAATTTCGTGTCGCCTTCAGTGCATTGTTTTCATCGGGGAAAATTGCGTAAAACTCGATGGGATGGACACTGGCAAAATCGAACCCCCCTTGCTTCATCCGACCTAGAACGCCACCACTGACATCATCGTGCAAGACTGTGCTCATAACGTTGATCTCCATCAGGTGAAAGGTTGGATCGCCGAACCAACGGCTCCCATGTGCCTGGTCTGATTGGTCGGCGCGAACCGTAGCGATTGATCCTGTTACTGAGGATAGACCGCTCAGCAGCTCGCGTCGTTCTGTCGCAGCACCATGCTATACCCATTTATGACACCCACGCCCGTTTTGCAGGTGTGTTTCGAACAGGGATCGTCGTGCTGCCTCTGCGGGCCAGACACACGAGGTATCACTCATGAGTACGCTACAGTGCACCCACCGCGATCACTACATCAGTGCCGAGGTCATGGAACACCCAGGCATTCCAACCCCATGGGCAGGCGGCTGCCGGATCACCGCACCGGACGGACGTACCACCCGGCGCATGGCGCTGCCGCTGAACGGAGCCTTCCTTGAGGACCTGAACAAGGCCCAGCACGCCTCGATCGCACACGGCAAATGGCTGGTCGATCAGTATCTCGATAAAGAACGGGATCTTTTTCCCGATAGCGCGGCCAAACATCACGCAGCATGAGGCCGTATCGAATGGCCCGCATACGCAGCGGGCCATTCCATTTCCTAGCTAAAGCGCGCAAGCGCCCATTCCAGCCGGTCTCATGCCCAGATAGATCCTGGCCGCCCCTGCGGTAGTTCCCATTCGAGACGAAGGTTGGATTTCATGGCGAAACACACGCTTTTCATTTCTACAGTTTTGATGACCAGCATCCTGGCGCTGGCTGCCTGCAGCGACGCCGACAAGATACCCGCCAAGACCGCCTCCGCCACACAGAGCAGCCCACCAAAGCTGCAGGAAAAGGTAGATCTCAGCCCATTCGCCGGTTTCGCCAGCGCTCGCTTCGGTAGTGATGAGGCAGCGGTACGTGCGGCCTGGAAAGGTTCTCTGCGTGACGGGGGCGGTACCTCCGACACGTGTCGTCAGCTGTTCCAGGATCCACGCCCTGCCAATGGTTTTGGAACCTCGTTCATGTTGGATAACGGACTTTTCGTGCGTTATGACATCGACACGCGCGAACGCAAGGCACCACGCGGCCTCCAGGTCGGTAGCAGTGCCCAGCAGATCCGTGCCACCTTCCCTGGTCACTTCGAAGAACAGCCGCACAAGTACGTGAAGGGTGCCAGCGAGTTTATCGTCAAGCCGTTCATCGACAGTGAAGCGCGACTGGTTTTCGAGACCGACCCCAATGGTCTGGTAACCCGCTGGCGCATTGGCATGCCGCCGGCTGTCTTCTATGTGGAAGGCTGCAGTTGAAGTGACGATCGGGCGAGACGCTAATCTCGCCCTGCCCTCGCAGCACCGATGAAAACAAACGCTCCGGGAGCCCGAGCGTTTGGATGGCAGACAGTCCCCTAGATCGATGGCGTAGCTACCATTCGCCGGCAAGCCGGCTCCTACAGAACCGCATGTATTTTCGATCTTATAGGAGCCGCGACCCCGCGGCGAATAACGGCCACACCGCAGATCTTCAGTATGGCCACCATCACGTTCGCGCCGGGGGCGACGCGCTCATAGGGTTGGCGTCAGCAGGCTACGGCTTGTCGGGCATGCCATCTTCTACGCCAGCGGTGTTATCCAACAGGCTCTTGGTGGCGGTCTGCAGGAAGCCCTCGAGGCGCTTCTTCAGCAACCCATCGACCGGGCCTTCGATGCGCTCGGCAGTCGGCTTGGCACCCAAGGTGTAGCGATAAAGCCGCGGCTCAAAGCCCTTGGGCTGAACCAAAACCTGATCAGGGGTAACGATAGCCACTGTCTGGTCGCCGCCCGATGGTTTGATCACGCCGATGCCACCGTCGCCCTCCGGCAGGTTGAGCAAGTCACGCCCCCAACACTGGTGCCGCACCTCACCACCCAGGCGGCCCATGATGGTCGGCACGATGTCGACCTGGGTGCCCACGGTATGGCTGACCTTGCCAAACTTCTCCTGGATACCCGGTGCGATCAGCAGCAACGGCACGTTGAAGCGCTGCAGATCCATTTCGGTGACCTGATCGAAACCGCCGAAGCCATGGTCGCCCACCACCACGAACAGGGTGTCCTTGAAGTACGGCTCCTTGCGCGCCTTCTCGAAGAACTGCCCCAGGGCCCAATCCGAATAACGCATCGCCGTGCGGTGCAGGTTCTCCTTGCCATCGATAAGCACCGGCTCAACCGGCAGATCCTTGGGCAAGGCGTAAGGCGTGTGGTTGGACAGGGTTTGCAGCAGCGCATAGAACGGCTTGTCGCCGTAGTTGGTCTTCAGCTCCAGAGCGCCGCGATCGAACATGTCCTGATCGGATACGCCCCAGGTCGGATCCATGAACACCGGATCGACGAAATCCTCGCGGCCAATGAAATCAGTCATACCTTGATTGCTGAAGAAACCGGACTGGTTGTCCCACTGGAAATTGCCGTTATAGACATACAGGTTGTCGAAACCGCGGCCACCCAAAAGCTGCGGCAACCCGGAGAACTTATGGGCGCCTTCCGGCGTGCGCATCAGATACTCGAAGCCCGGCAAATTGGGGAAGCACGCCATGGTGGCGAACATGCCCTGATGGGTATGGGTGCCATTGGAGAAGAAGCGGTCGAACAACAGCCCTTCCTGGCTCAGCTTGTCGAAATAAGGGGTGATGTTGCCCGGCGCGCCGAGTGCACCGACAGAGTGCCCGGCGAAGCTCTCCATCAGGATGACCACCACATTGCGGATCGGCAGCGTGCCGTCGGCCGGCGGCGTATAGACGCGGCGCATGGCGGCGCTATCGGCGTCGACCAACTTGTCGTCCGGGGTCAGCAACATGTCGCGGGTGACCTGCCGGGCCTGGTCGTCTTCCATGGTCGGTTGCCAGGTGTTGTCGCGGTGCGGGCCGAAGGTAGCCTGGGCAGCGGTGAACAGGGTCAGGGTGCCGTTGAGCCCCAACTGGTTGGCGAACATCGATTCGGTGGTATAGGCATCGCCCCAACGCAGCGGCGGGCCCTGGCGCAAGTGGCCACGGGCCGCGATCACCGCGATCAGCAGGCACAGGAAGAACACCGAAACGCGCCAGTACCAGGCGACCTTCGGACGTGCGACGGCAGCGCCTTGTAGCGTTTTCGTGCGGCTGGCACGGTCGAACAAGGTGAACATCCACCACAGCAGGCCGGTGATGACGAACCAGGCGATCAGGTAACGGGCAACCGGGAAACCGTTCCAGAGCATGCTCATCACGGTGGCCTGGTCTTCCTGAAGGTACTGGAACACCAGGCTGTTCAGGCGCTGGTGAAACTCCTTATAGAAGTCCAGCTCGGCCAGGCCGAGAAACAGCGTGATGCTGGCGAACAATGTCAGCCAGACGCGCTGCCAGACGCGCGCAAGCATGGCGCGGGTGCTCAGCAAGGCGATCAGCAACGGCGCGCAGGCATAAACCACCACACGCAGGTCGAAACGCAGGCCGTTGTAGAAGGCCTCGGCAAAATCTGCAACCGGCGTATCGCCGATCAGGTCGCGGTTGTAGGCCAGCAACGCGGCGCGCAGACCGGTGTACATCACCAGCAACGCCAAGGCGCTGAACAGGGTGAAAAGCAACTGGCTGCGTAATGGCTGAAAGGAATGCGAGGCGCTAGGAGGGGTGCCCTGAACTGCTGTAGGGGTCATGTTCAATCATCCACAAAAGACTTATTCCGCCCAGCTCGCCGCAGATAACGGCGACTGGTGCCGCACGAGTGTGTTCGTGTGGATGTGAAAATTTTGTCGATAAGGATTCTCAGCGA
The DNA here is from genome assembly GCF_055556635.1 of Pseudomonas sp. PME37.24/006. Classification (NCBI taxonomy): domain Bacteria; kingdom Pseudomonadati; phylum Pseudomonadota; class Gammaproteobacteria; order Pseudomonadales; family Pseudomonadaceae; genus Pseudomonas; species Pseudomonas sp. PME37.24/006. The sequence continues at coordinate 87,174 of NZ_JBVHNL010000002.1, read as the reverse complement.
ACCTGCAGCTCTGTTTGAAAGTCATTTCCACGCTGACAAGATACCGCCCCGGGGTTATCGTCAGCGCCATGACACCGAGCGAAACCATCAACCTGCCTTACCTGGCGCCCTGGAGCTGGCAGCAGTTCCATGAGCACTTCAAGTTACGGGCGATACCTGGACAGGAGCTTCTGGGCGATCGCGACTACTGCCGCAGTTTTCGCCTGGCTGACGTTACCGGCTGGTTCCGGGTCAGCGCCCTGCCCGACCAGAACGCGCTTGAGCTGGCTTACAGCACCTCGGTCGAAGCCTGCCTGCCGCAACTGACCCAGCGCGTGCGACGCATGTTCGATCTGGATGCTGACCCGGCCATCATCGCCGCCCACTTCGCGGCAGATCAGCACCTTGCACCGATGCTCGCGCGCAATCCAGGCCTGCGCTTGCCCACCGCTTTCGATGCCTTCGAACAGGCCGTGCGGGCCATCGTCGGTCAGCAGGTCACGGTCAAGGCGGCGGTAACAATCACCGGGCGTCTGGTCAGCCGACTCGGCGAATCGCTGGCAGACGCACCAGCCGGTATCGACCGCCTGTTCCCGACACCCGCCGCCATCGCTGCTGCCAACCTCGACGCCATCGGCATGCCCGGCAAGCGCGTACAGACCCTGCAGCACTTCGCCGCCCAGGTCGCCAGCGGCGAGTTGCGCCTGGACATCAGCCAGGGCGCGAGCGAGCTGATCGCGCGGCTTTGTGCTCTACCCGGCATCGGCCCCTGGACCGCCGAATACATCGCCTTGCGCGCGTTCGGCGACGCGGATGCCTTTCCCGCCAGTGACCTGGGCCTGCTGAAGGCGCCGATCTGGGGAGCAGGAGGTATCACCGCTCGCCAGTTGCAGGCCCATGCAGAGGCCTGGCGCCCCTGGAGGGCTTATGCCGCAGCCCATCTCTGGCAAGACTATTCAGGAGGCTGAAGATGTTCTATCGCTACCAGGAAAGCCCCATCGGCCGCCTGTTCATGGTTGGTGACGGCGCCGGCCTGCAGCAATTGCTCATGGACGTGGAACGCACGCCCTGGCAGATCGGCGATGACTGGCGCGAGGCTGGCTCGGAGCTGGATGAAGCCAGCCGCCAGCTCGACGAATACTTCAGTGGCCGTCGGCAGCGCTTCGAGTTACTGCTCAACCCTCAGGGCACGCCGTTTCAGCAGTTGGTGTGGCGCGCCTTGCAGCAAATCCCCTACGGCCGCATCGACAGCTACAGCGCACTGGCCCAACGCATTGACAGACCCAGGGCAGTACGCGCCGTCGGTACCGCCAACGGCGCCAACCCGATCTGCATCATCATCCCCTGCCACCGCGTCATCGGCCGCGATGGTAGCCTGACCGGCTTTGCCGGCGGCCTGCCACGTAAACAACTGCTGCTGGAGCTGGAGGGCGCAGTGCCGCGACCACAGGCCTCGCTGTTCGACTAGAACGACTCAGTCTTCCAGGCGCGGAAAAGAGGCGGCGATGGGATCGCCACTGGGCTTGTCAGCAGCGCCGCTACCGGACGACAGGCGCACAAGCGCGCAATGGGGAAACTCGCCCAGATCGAACCAGTGGGGCGTACCAGCGGGCACCGAAACCAGCGCATTGCGCTCACCCACCAGCGCATAGACGTAATCGCCGACATGCAGATTCAACAAACCCTGCCCGGCTAGGAATAGATAGAGCTGCGCGCCATCCACCACGATTTCCAGGGGTGGCTCGGCGGGCTTTTCGCCCTCCTTCGGCCAGCGACGCTGGTCGACACTGATCACCTCCACGTGACCCAGATCGTGATCACGTTTGAGCTGCTCCAGCGGCCCGGCAAGCGCAGCGAGGATGTCCTCGGGCGCCGCGCCGGCCTGCAGTTTGGCGTCAAGATCGACAACCCTGTAATCGATACCGGCTGCTGTCAGCGTGCTGGCGATGTCCTCAGCATGACCCAGGATCTTGTTGGGAATATTGGGGCTGGACTGATGGTGGACGCTCAGGCGGCTCATGGAGGAATCCTTTAGTAAGTGCTCGCTACCCTGCGGGCAGCGTGATTTGACCAGCAATCAGGGACGCGCCGGATCGGCCGTGCGTCTGGCCATGATAACGGCTGCAGCCAGTGCGGCCAGCCCCGCCAGGGCGAATGTCCAGTGCGGGCCCAGGCCGTTCCAGCTGTAACCGGCATACAAAGCACCCAGGGCACCGCCAATTCCGGCCAGCGAGGCGTATAGCGCCTGGCCCTGCCCTTGCTGACGAGCGCCGAAACTGCGCTGCACGAAGGCGATGGAAGCCGCGTGGAAGCTGCCGAAGGTGGCGGCGTGCAGCACTTGCGCGAACAGCAGCACCAGCAGGTGATCAGCGAAAAAGCCCATCAATACCCAGCGCAGCGCGGCGATGGCGAAGCTGGCGACCAGTACCTGGCGCAGGCTGAAATGCTTGAGCAGGCGCGCCATGGCCATGAACACCAGCACCTCGGCGACCACCCCCAACGCCCAGAGCATGCCGATCAGCCCACGGCTGTAGCCGAGCTGCTCCAGATGGATGCTAAGAAAGGTGTAATACGGCCCGTGGGACAGCTGCATCAGCGCTACACACAGATAGAAGGCCAACACACCGGGCTGCTTGAGTTGTTGAAGGAAGCCGCCGCGGCTCGGCGACTGCGAAGATACCAATGGTTGGGCATCGGGCACCCAGAAGCTGCTCAGGCCGATGCCGGTGATGATCAGCAGCAACGCCCAGGGATAGACGTCCAGGCTGAACCAGTCGAAGGCCTTGCCCAGCCCCACCACGCTGAGAATGAAACCGATCGAGCCCCACAGACGGATCTGCGCATAACGGGCCGACTGTTCGCGCAGATGGGCCAGGGTGATGACCTCGAACTGCGGCAGCACCGCATGCCAGAAGAACGCATGCAAGGCCATCACCATGGCCAGCCAGGCGTAGCTCTGGCTGACGAAGATCAGGCTCAGGCTGAGCAGCGTACACAACGCACCGAGGCGAACGATCAACAAGCGCCTGCCGCTGTAATCGCCCAGCCAGCCCCACAGGTTCGGCGCGATGCAACGCATCAGCATGGGGATGGCCACCAGCTCGCCGATCCGCGCTGGCGAGAAGCCCAGATGGGCGAAGTACAGGCCAAGGAAAGGCGCGGTGGCGCCCAGCAGCGCGAAATAGAACAGGTAGAAGCCGGACAGGCGCCAATAGGGCAAGGCCGCGTTCATGACGTAGTCTGGGTCGAGCGCAGCGATACCCGGGGCAGCTTCAAGGTATCGCCATGCTCGTTCCAGCCTGCGCAGTCGATCACAGTTGCGGCAGCACCGGCGTATTCACGCGCACATCGGCGTTCTGACCGCGATGGCGCAGCAGGTGATCCATCAGCACGATGGCCATCATCGCCTCGGCGATCGGCGTGGCGCGGATGCCTACGCACGGATCATGACGCCCCTTGGTGATCACGTCTGCCGGGTTGCCGTCGATGTCGATGGAGCGGCCCGGTGTGGTGATGCTGGACGTCGGCTTGAGCGCCAGATGAGCGACGATCGGCTGGCCACTGGAAATACCACCCAGAATGCCGCCAGCATTGTTGGACAGGAAGCCTTCAGGAGTCAGCTCATCACGGTGCTCGGTACCGCGCTGTGCCACCGAGGCGAACCCTGCGCCGATCTCGACACCCTTGACCGCGTTGATGCTCATCAGCGCGTGGGCCAATTCGGCATCCAGGCGATCAAAGATCGGCTCGCCGAGCCCCGGCATGACGCCCTCTGCGACCACGGTGATCTTTGCGCCAACCGAATCCTGATCGCGACGCAGCTGATCCATGTAGGCCTCGAGCTCAGGTACCTTGTCCGGGTCTGGGCTGAAGAAGGCGTTTTCCTCGACCGAGTCCCAGGTCTTGAACGGAATCTCGATGGGCCCCAGCTGGCTCATGTAGCCACGAATGACGATGCCTTGGCTGGCCAGGTACTTCTTGGCGATGGCACCTGCAGCCACGCGCATGGCGGTTTCCCGGGCCGAGCTGCGACCGCCGCCGCGGTAGTCGCGAACGCCGTACTTGTGGTGGTAGGTATAGTCGGCATGTGCCGGGCGGAACAGATCCTTGATAGCCGAGTAGTCCTTGGACTTCTGGTCGGTGTTGCGGATCAGCAGGCCGATGGAGCAACCCGTGGTCTTGCCTTCGAATACGCCGGAGAGGATTTCCACCTCGTCGGCTTCCTGGCGCTGGGTGGTGTGGCGGCTGGTACCCGGCTTGCGGCGGTCGAGGTCGCGCTGCAGGTCGTCCAGGGAAATGTCCAGCCCGGGCGGGCAGCCGTCGACGATGGCGACCAGCGCAGGGCCGTGGCTCTCGCCTGCCGTGGTGACGGTGAACAGCTTGCCGAAGGTATTGCCGGACATTGCGCGAGGCTCCACATCAGTTCGATCAGCAGCCTGCGGCGAAAAGGCAGGCCCAAGAGGAAAGCCGCTGAGTATACTCCGTCGCACCTGCGGAGATCACCCGCGAGCGAACCTTTGGCCATTTGCCAGCGTCCAACAGATCCCATTACAGACACGTTCCCATCATGCTGCGAGCCCTGCTTTTGACCCTCTCCCTTTTAACCGGCCTGGTTCAGGCTGCCCCCATCCTGCGTGAACAGGTTAGCCTGGATACCGGCCAGGGCGTGCTGCATGGCTCTCTGGTGCTGCCGCAACGCACCGAGGCCGTACCGGTGGTACTGCTGGTGGCCGGCTCAGGGCCGACCGACCGCAATGGCAACAACCCGGGCGGCGGACATAACGATGCGCATCGCAAACTGGCCCAGGCGCTGGCTCAACAAGGCATCGCCAGCGTCCGTTACGACAAGCGCGGCATCGCCGCCAGCTTTGCTGCGACGCCGCACGAACGCGACCTGAGCGTGGAGCGCTACGTCGCCGACGTGGTTGCCTGGAGCCACAAACTGCATGCCGACAAGCGCTTCAGTCAGGTGATTCTGGTCGGCCACAGCGAAGGCGCGCTGATCGCCAGCCTGGCAGCACCCGAATCCGGTGCCGATGCCCTGGTGTCCATCGCCGGCAGCGCGCGCCCCATCGACCAGTTGCTACGTGAGCAATTGCGCAACCGCCTGCCGCCGCGACTGCGCAGCGAGGCCGATGGGTTGCTCGACTCGCTGCGGAACGGTCACCCAGTTGCCGAGGTATCGGACGAATTGACAGTTCTGTTTCGCACCAGCGTACAGCCCTACCTGATTTCGCTGTTCCGCCAGGATCCGGCTGCAGCCTTTGCCAAGGTGCGCGTGCCGGCACTGATCATTCAGGGGAGTCACGACATTCAGGTCAGTGTGCAGGACGCCGAAGCGTTGCATGCCGCCAACCCGGACGCCGAGCTGCAGATCATCACCGGCATGAACCATGTGCTGCGCATCGTGCCGATGGACTTCGAGGCGCAACTGGCCTCCTACGACAACCCGGATCTGCCCCTGGCGCGTGCCCTCACCGCCCGTATCGCCAGTTTCATTCAGGGCTTGCCGCCTGCAGAAACCAGCGTCGCTGCCGATAACCATTAAGCCGACGCTCAACTTCGCGACGGCTTTTTGAGGAATGCCCCATGACCGACAGCGAAACGCCAGCCGTCGCCGCACCTGAAGAGGAGCAGGCCGAGTCGTCCCATCCGTGGGCCAAACTCGGCCCGGAGCACTTTCGCCTGCTGCGCCTGGCGCCTCTACCCATCGACCGCCACACCGGGGCGCGGCCGCTGCGTTTCGTCCAGCTTGGCCGGGTCGAGCGGCACAGTAAGGAACAGAGCTTGCTGCGCCTTACCTTGCAATTGCCGGGGCAGAAGGTACGCAAGGAACAAAACGTACTGGAACTGTGGCTCGACCATCGCGCCAAGGAAGGCCGTTTCGGCCCGGACAGCGACTTGAGCCTGGAGCCGCAGAACCGCGGCCTTGGTCGTTTTCTGCTGGCTCAGGCAGCCGCCTGGGCCAAACAGCACTGTGCCCATTACACCCTCGAAAGCGGCCCGCTGCCGAGCCGCGACGCGCTGAGCGAAGAGGCCCGTGCGCGCCGTGACCATTGCCTCAAGGCCCAGGGTTTCGCCGTCGACTATCAGGACGGTCAGCTCAAGGCGCATTACAGCGCATCGCGCCTCAGCGACCTGCACAGCGACTGGAATGGCGAAAAGGTCAGGTTCATCGAACAGTTGGACGCCGCACAGATGCTCCAGCAGGCGGATCAGAATCTGCACGAGCAGGATGTGCAACTGCGCAAACAGCATGAGCGCCTGGAGCAGCTCAAGCGCGAGGACGGCGGCCTGCGCTTCACCATCGCCTGCCTGGTAGCCTTCGCCCTGTTCCAGGCGGGCCTGCTGATCTGGATCGCCACCCACTAAAAACCGCTGTAGCCGACGTGCAGCGGCATTAACCGCAGACCAAGAAAAAGGCCGTTACCCCAAAGGTAACGGCCTTTCTCATTGCAGCTGAAGCGCAATGATCAAACCCGAAAGTGGCTGACCATCTGCTGCAGCTGACTGCCCAGGCGCGCCAGCTCGACACTGGACGCAGCGGTTTCTTCGCTGGCTGCGGCAGTCTGCTCGGAGATATCGCGCACGTTGATCACGCTGCGGCTGATCTCTTCGGCCACCGCACTCTGCTGCTCGGCAGCGGCAGCGATCTGCTGGTTCATCGACTGAATGTTGGACACCGTGCGAGTGATGCTTTCCAGCGAGCCACCCGCCTTGCGAGTCAGTTCCACGGTGCTGTCGGTCAGGTCGCGGCTGCTCTGCATGATGTTGGCCACCTGCTGAGTGCCCTGCTGCAGCCCGGCAACCAGGCCCTCGATCTCTTCGGTGGACTTCTGGGTACGTTGCGCCAGACCACGTACTTCGTCGGCAACCACGGCGAAACCACGACCGGCTTCACCCGCACGCGCTGCCTCGATGGCAGCGTTGAGGGCCAGCAGGTTGGTTTGCTCGGCCACCGCCTTGATTACATCCATCACGCTACCGATCTTGTTGCTTTCCTGCTGCAGATGGCTCATCGCTTCGGTGGAGCGCGTCACTTCGGCAGCCAGACGCTCGATCTGGGCGATGGCTTCGGCTACCACGCGGTCGCCCTGGGTAGCTTCACGGTCGGCGTCCGAAGCCGCACGAGATGCGTCAGCGGCGTTGCGCGCGACTTCCTGCACGGTGGCGGACATCTCGTGCATCGCGGTGGCGACCTGGTCGGTCTCGACCTTCTGACTGTTGACCCCGGCGCTGGTCTGCTCGGTGACTGCCGACAATTCCTCGGCAGCGCTGGCGATCTGGGTGACGCCGTCACGGATACCGCCAATCAGATCACGCAGGGTTGTGCCCATACGCTGAATGCCCTGCTGCAGCACGCCGATCTCGTCACGGCGGGTTACATGCAGGGTCTGGCTCAGATCGCCACCGGCGATACGCTCGACCGCGACCAGGGTTTCCTGCAGCGGACGGGTGATCTGCCGGGTGATCAACCAGGCGGCGAGAATACCGACCAGCAGAGCCAGCACAGTGGTGCTCAATTGCAGGGTACGGGCAGACGCCGTTTCACTGTCACGACGCTCCATTTGGATCGCGGTGAGCTCCTTGCTGATCTTGACGATTTCGTAGCCTTGTTCGGTCAGCTCCTTGCGCGCCACGGCAATGGATTCGGTCGCCGACTTGAACGCCATGACCGCTGCACGGTAGTTGTCCAGTGCGGTAGCGACCAGGCTGACGCGCTGGGAGTGCTCGGCAGAGAACGCCTGACGGAATTGCTCGAGATCCTTGATGGTCGTCTCGATCTGGGCGATGGCCGTACGCTCGGCGTCGGCATTCGGGCTACCGGTGTAACCACGCACCTGGTAACGCACCAGTTGCCAGTCTTCCTTAGCCTTGGTGATCGCCTGGAACTCGGCAGCGCGGGTTTCATCGTAGGGCGGCAGGTTCAGTACGGCGGTGTTGATCTCATCGATCGCCTGACCTGCAGTGACGGCATTGCGGGTCATTTCCTGACGCGCGTCATTGCTCGCACGGTAGCCGCTGCGCATCTTGTTCAGCGACAGCTGATAGGCGTCGATCTGCGTGCCCTGCGCTTGCAGCAAGCGGACGTTGTCGGGGCTTTTGAAGCTCGACAGTACCTCGGCATGCTGAGCCTTGAAGCCATCGAGAGACTTCTGCACGGTTTCGGCGACCGTTTCGTCACCGTTGGCCAGCATATATTGCAGGCGGGTTACGCGCAGTTCAGTCAGCGTGTCGTTCAAGCGCGCAATGTCCGAGGTCCAGTCACTGCGTTGAATCAGGCTGCCCAGACTGGTCCATCCAGCAAGAGCAAGTACACAGGTAAGGGCAAGCACGAGGCCAAAACCCAAGGCAAGTTTCAAGGTTACGCTGATGTTCGCGAACCAGCTGTTCATAATGTTCTCCGACCTTTTAAGGGGGTTAAGCAGCTGGAGATTTATTCTTGGACCAGTCTGAAATTTTAAGCGGCACGCATTCTATCGGCGGGAAAATAAATAACTAGAGCGGCACGATGCAGATGGTGAAGCCAAAAAGATAAAAACCTAGTCACACGCTAGGTTATTGAGCATGAATTTTTTATTTATCAGATAGATAGATTGAATATCTGGCGGTGAGTCAGTTTTTTATCCGTGACATCAGGCCGCAGATCAGCCCTGATTCAGGCGCCAAACAGCACCGTCCAGCGCACCGTAGATCGTTCGCCCAGGCGCTGCGTCGATGGCCATGCCGCCGGTGAATTCACCAAAGGCCGGCAGCAGCGTGATGTTCTGCTCGACGCTGAAGCACGGCATGCGCACGCGATCACGCCCCCGGCCGCGTAGCACGAATACCGGGTGCAGGTGCCCGGCCAGCACATGCAGGCCAGGACAATCCAGGGGTTCATGGCAGAGCGCGAAAGGCCCCATGCGCCAGGGCTCGCTGACCACCTCAATGGCCAGATCGGCTGGTGGGTCGCCGGCACTGCGGTCATGGTTGCCGCGTATCAGCACGATCTGCAGCTCGGCATGCCGTTTGCGCCACTTCTGCAAGGCCGCCAGGGTGCTGCCGGTTCGCGCCGGGCGGGCGTGGAGAAGATCGCCCAGGAAAACCAGGCGTCGAGTCGGATAGCTGGCCAGTAGCTCATCCAGCCGCTGCAGATTACGGGCCGTGGTGCCCTGGGGAACCGGCTGGCCCAGGGTGCGATAGGTGGCGGCTTTGCCGAGGTGTGCGTCGGCGACCAGCAGAGTCTGCTGGGCGGGCCAGTACAGCGCCTTATCGGCCAGCAACCACAGCGTTTCACCGGCGATATCTATGGCAAGGTGAGGCGTCCCGCTCATGCCTCACTGCCCTTGGACTTGCGGCGCGGACGGCCATCCTTGCGCTGGCGTTCGCCACGACGTATGGCTGGCTCGACCTCGATCAGCGGTTTAGCGACAACCTGCCCGCCTGGTCCGGCGGCACGCTCCAGTTCGCCGAGCATGCGGGCGATGCGGTCGGCGAGCTTTTCAGAGCTGTGTCGCTCGCGAAAACGCTCGACCATCAGCGGAAAGGCCAGCGGTGTTACACGGCGCAGCTCATGCAGATCCAGGCGCGCCGCACGCATGTCGGCCAGGGTGCGCTGCAGTTGCCTGACATCCAGCTCCTGGCTGAGTACTTCATCGTGAGCCTGGGTCAGCAGCAAGTTGTTCGGGTCGTACTGGCGGAACACGTCGAAAAACAGCCCGCTGGAGGCCTGCACCTGGCGCAGACTTTTACCCGCGCCAGGGTAGCCGCCGAACACCAGTCCGGCGATACGGGCGATCTCGCGAAAACGCCGTTGGGCCAGCTCGCTGGCGTTGAGGCTGGCGAGCACGTCGTGCAGCAGGTCGTGGTCGTCGAACAGATCGCCGCCGAGCAGCCCCGCCCAGTCCACTTCACTGGCACACAGCAGCTCCAGGCCATAATCGTTGACGGCAATCGAGAAACTCAGCGGCTGCCGCTGGCCCAGGCGCCAGGCCAGCAGACTGGCCAACCCCAGATGCACGTTGCGCCCGGCGAAGGGATATAGAAACAGGTGCCAGCCTTCGCGCGAATGCAGGATTTCAGCCAGCAGCGTGCCAGGTGCCGGTAACGCGGACCAGTGCGCCTGCACCTCCAGCAGCGGTTGCAGCCTGTGCATTTCCGGGCCATCGAAGTGGCCCTGCGCCGCCGCACCAAAACGCGCCACCACGGCTTCGGCCAAAGCACTGGAGAGCGGCATGCGCCCACCATTCCAGCGCGGCACGCTGGCTTTGCTGGAATTGCTACGGCGTACGTAGGCCGTCATGTTCTCCACCCGTACCAACTCCAGGGGCCGCCCGCCGAACAGAAACACGTCGCCCGGATGCAAACGGGCTATGAAGCCTTCCTCGACGCTACCGAGCGAACCACCGCCGCCGCCTTTGCTCCACCATTTAACGGTAACGCTGGCGTCGCTGACGATGGTGCCCACGCTCATCCGATGGCGTCGCGCCAGACGTGGGCTAGGCACTCGCCAGATGCTTTCTTCGTCCGGCTCCACGCGCTGATAATCGGGGTAGGCGCTGAGCGATTCCCCACCCTGACGCACGAATGCCAGGGTCCAGCGCCACTGGGCATCGTCCAGGTCGCGATACGCCCACGTGCTGCGTATCTCTTGCAGCAAATCATCCGGACGAAAACCGCCGCCCAGGGCCACGCTGACCAGATGCTGAACCAGTACATCCAGCGGCTGATGGGGGGATTCACGTGCTTCGATACGCCCGGCTGCGACGGCGTCTTGCACGGCAATGGCTTCGATCAATTCAAGGCCGTGAGTGGGAACAAGAGTAATCCGAGAGGTACGCCCCGGCGCATGACCGGAACGCCCAGCGCGTTGCAGCAGACGGGCGACACCCTTGGCCGATCCGATCTGCAGAACCCGCTCGACAGGCAGGAAATCGACTCCCAGATCCAGGCTGGAGGTACAGACCACCGCTTTCAGCTTGCCCTGCTTGAGCCCTGACTCGACCCAATCACGGACTTCCCGGGCCAGCGAGCCGTGGTGCAGGGCGATCAATCCGGCCCAGTCCGGTCGCGCGTCAAGCAATGCCTGATACCAGAGTTCGGACTGCGAACGGGTGTTGGTAAACACCAGGGTAACGCTGCTGCTTTCCAGCTCCTCGACGACTTGAGGCAACAGCCGCAGGCCCAAGTGCCCGGCCCAGGGAAAGCGCTCCATCACCGCCGGCAGCAGCGTATCGATCTGCGGCCTGGCGCCCTGCTCGCCGCGCACCAGACGACCGCCGCCGTCAGGCAGCAGCACCTCCATGGCATGGGGCTGGTTGCCAAGGGTAGCCGACAGTCCCCAGACGATCAGTTGCGGGTTCCACTGGCGCAACCGCGCCAGGGCCAGCTGCAGTTGCACACCGCGCTTGTTGCCAAGCAACTCGTGCCACTCGTCCACCACCAGCATGCCGACATTGGCGAACTGCGCCTTGGCGTCAGCACCGGTAAGTAACAGCGTCAGGCTTTCGGGCGTGGTCACCAGCGCGGTCGGTAGGCGGCGAGCCTGGCGCTGTCGCTCGGCGCTGCCGGTATCGCCGGTGCGCATGCCCAGCGTCCAGGGTATTTCCAGGCCATCGAGCGGCGCTTGCAGGGCACGTTGCGTGTCAGCGGCCAGCGCACGCATTGGCGTGATCCACAACACGGTAAGAGGCGCAGCCGGTGGCGCGCGCTTGCCACTGGCAGGCTTCTTGGCAGCATTCTTGCCCGCGAATCGATTGATAGCAGCCAACCACACGGCATAGGTTTTACCCGCACCAGTCGACGCATGCAGCAGGCCGCTCTGCCCATCGGTCACTGCCTGCCAAACTTCCTTCTGAAAGTCGAATGCCTTCCAGCCATTGCGCCGCAGCCAGCTACTGGCCAGGCTCATTGCAGCAATTCCTGCAGCAGCGCCAGGGTATCGGCCTCCTCCACCGTCTTGTCATGACGCCAGCGCAACATGCGCGGAAAACGCACGGCGATGCCGCTCTTGTGGCGGGGGGAACGGGCGATGCCTTCGAAACCCAGTTCGAACACCAGGCTCGGCGTGACACTGCGCACGGGGCCGAACTTCTCCACGGTGGTCTTGCGCACGATGGCGTCGACCTTGCGCATTTCCTCGTCGGTCAACCCGGAGTAGGCCTTTGCGAACGGCACCAGTCGGCGTTCGGGATCGCCTGGCGCGCCGTCCCATACCGCGAAGGTGTAATCGCTGTACAGGCTGGCACGCCGGCCGTGACCACGCTGGGCGTAGATCAGCACGGCATCGACGCTCAGGGGGTCGATCTTCCACTTCCACCAGACACCAACGTCCTTGCTGCGCCCTACCCCGTAAGCCGATTCCCGCGCCTTGAGCATCATCCCTTCCACGCCCAGCGCCCGTGAGGCCTCGCGCTGTTCGGCCAGGGCCTGCCAGCTATCGTCATGCAGCAGTGGCGACGGCATCAGCCGCGGGCTCGCGCAACTGGCGACCACCTGCTCCAGTTGGGCACGGCGTTGGTGTTGCGGGCGGTTGCGCCAGTCATCGCCCTGCCACTCCAGCAGGTCATAGGCCAGCACAGCCACCGGCACCTCTTCGAGCAGCTTGCGGCTCAGGGTTTTACGACCGATGCGCTGCTGCAACAGGGCGAAGGGCTGAATGCCGTATTGCTCGAGCTGTTCCTCGACCTGATCGTTGAGCCGCTCGGCAGATTGCTCGGCAGCCTGGGCCATCAACTCGCCCTGCCGGGCCGTGGCCTCCGGGGCGTGGCGCCAGACCACCAGTTCGCCATCGACCACGGTGCCGTCCGGCAGCGATGTCGCTAGTTCCTGAAGTTCGGGGAAGCGCTCACTGATCAGCTCTTCACCCCGTGACCACACCCATAATTGGCCGTCACGCTTGACCAGTTGCGCCCGAATGCCGTCCCACTTCCATTCGATCAGCCAGTCGGCGGGCGAACCCAGGCTGGCGTCGAACTCCTCCAGCGGGCGCTGCAGCGGATGGGCGAGAAAGAAAGGGTACGGCTGGCCACCGCGCTGAGCGTGTTCGTCATCCGACTCGGCAGCGATCAGCCGCTCGTAGGAGGCGGCCGTGGGCCGGTGCGACAAGTCGGTATAGCCGACCAGACGCTGAGCCACGCGCTTGGCATCGACATCGGCAATGGCAGCCAATGCGCGGGTGACCAGAAGCTTGGAGACACCGACACGAAAGGCGCCGGTGATGAGTTTGATGCTGACCATCAGCGATGGCGCATCGAGCTGAGCCCACAATGCGTCGAGGCGCATCGCCAATTCGTCCGGTGGAAGGCCGCGTAACGGCAGCAGTTTTTCTTCCACACAGACGGCCAGCCCGTCCTGGGAGGTCGAGGTCGCCGCAGGCAGCAACAGCGCGATGGTTTCCGCCAGATCGCCTACCGCCGAATAGCTTTCCTCGAATATCCATGCCGACAGGCCGGCCCGCTGCATGGCCAGCTCGCGCAACTGCCGTGAGGGCACCAGCTGCCGTGGCCTGCCACCAGCCAAAAAGTACACCGCCCAGGCGGCGTCTGCAGCTTCGGCGTCACGCAGGTAATCCTGCAGTGCCGCCAGTTTGGCGTTGCTCGAGGTGGTGGCGTCGAGGCGCGCGTAAAGCTGCGCGAAGGCGATCACGGGGCAGGCTCCGCTGCTGCGTCGTCTTCTTCACCGTATTCGGTGTCGAACGCCTGGGCATCCAGGCCCTGCTCGCGCAAGTGCCGAACCAGAATGCTCACCGAACCGTGAGTGACCATGACCCGCTCGGCACCGGTCTGCTCGATGGCCCACAGCAGGCCAGGCCAGTCGGCATGATCGGAGAGCACGAAACCGCGATCGACACCGCGCCGCCGACGGGTGCCACGCAACAGCATCCAGCCGCTGGCGAAGGCATCGCTGTAGTCACCGAAACGCCGTATCCAGGTGCTGCCACCCGCCGAAGGTGGCGCCAGGATCAACGCCTGGCGCAGTAGCGGATCGCCCTTGGGCACCTCGCCGGCATAGCGCGTTTCCGGTAGGTAAACCCCGGCATCGCGATAGACCTGATGCAACGGCTCCATGGAGCCATGGCCCAGGATCGGCCCGATGCTCGCGTCGATACCGTGGAGGATGCGTTGCGCCTTGCCGAACGCATAGCAGAACAGCACGCTGGCCCGGCCGGCTTCGCGATTCTGCCGCCACCAGTCATTGATGCCGGCGAATATCTGCGCCTGAGGCTGCCAGCGGTAGATCGGCAGGCCGAACGTGGATTCGGTGATAAAGGTGTGGCAACGCACCGGCTCGAATGGATCGCAGGTACCGTCTGGCTCGACCTTGTAATCGCCAGAGGCGACCCAGACTTCGCCACGGTATTCGAGGCGCACCTGGGCCGAGCCCAGCACGTGGCCGGCAGGATGAAAACTGAGGGTGACGCCGTGATGGTCGATGGTCTCGCCATAGGCCAGGGTCTGCAGGTTGATATCGCGCCCCAGGCGGGTGCGCAGAATACCTTCACCCGGAGCGGCCGCCAGATAATGGGCGCTGCCTCCGCGGGCATGGTCACCGTGGCCGTGGGTGATGACAGCGCGCTCTACCGGACGCCAAGGGTCGATGTAGAAGTCTCCGGGAGGACAATACAGGCCTTCTGGCCGTGCAATCACCAGATCCAAGCAGGCGACCTCCGGAAATGGAAAGACGGGAGTAAAGGGTGTGCAACGGGAAGTGGCCAGAGCCATCAGCGGCAGTCGCCGCCGACGGCGATGCCTGCGTCAGTTCAGTGACGCAGGCGCTGGCTCATATGTAGCCGAGTAGCAGCAGCACCAGCACGATGACCAGCACCAGCCCAAGCCCACCCGTGGGACCGTAGCCCCAGCTGCGGCTGTGCGGCCATGCCGGAATGGCGCCAACCAGCATCAGGATCAGAATGATCAGCAGTATGGTTCCCAAGCCCATGGCTATCTCCTTGCGTATCTGTCGGCGAACCACTCGAAGTGATCCGCCTGGCATCAGAAGCCTGTGCAGGCATCCGTTCGGATGCAGGGCATGGCGCTGCGGCGAAGCCAGCGTCTGGCAGAGCGCTCGTCGCAGCGCCATGCCCTACACCTTTTACGACTTGGCACGGAAACGGAAAGTGCAAACTTTAAATCGGCGCCATGACTGCGGCGCGGCAACAACCGTTAGCGCCGAGGTCGATGCTCCTGCGAGATTGCGCCAGACAATCATCTTGCAGGCACCGCAATACTGTAGGAGCTGCGCCCCCCGCGACGAATCGTCAGGGCAACGCCAAAACCGCGGTACGGCCACTATCGTTCGCGCCGAGGTCGACGCTCCTACGAGATTGCGGCGCAGGTTGACTATTCGGACAGAGCGAAGCGTGCAGCGCGTTCGATCAGCTCGGCATCAGGACGCACGCCGGTGTACAGGGCGAACTGCTCGACGGCCTGCAAGACGATCACTTCACCACCGGTAATGACTGGCTTGCCGAGCGAACGGGCCAGGCGAATCAATGGGGTTTCCACCGGCACGGCGACCACATCGAATACCCACTTGGCAGCGGCAACGGCGCGCTCGTCGAAGGCCAGTTGCTCGGCCTCCGCGCCACGCATGCCCAGCGGCGTGACGTTGACCAGCAGGTCTGCCGGCTTATCGCCCAGCGTCTCGCACCAACTCACCCCGCACTGCTCTGCAAGTGCCCTGCCCGCCGCTTCGTTACGGGCAACGATATGGCCATTGCCGAAGCCACTGTCGCGTAATGCGCAAGCCACTGCCTTGGCCATTCCGCCACTGCCGCGCAAGGCGTAGTGGCTGCTCTTGGGTACGCCGTGTTGCGCGAGCAGATGCACCACGGCGCTGTAATCGGTGTTGTAGCCCGTCAGGTGGCCGTCATCCGCGACGATGGTGTTGACCGACTGCAGCGTCGCTGCCGACTCGTGCAGGGCATCGAGGTGTTCGATGCAAGCTTCCTTGAACGGCATCGACACCGCGCAGCCGCGTACGCCCAGCGCGCGGATACCGCCGATGGCAGCCGGCAGGTCGGTGGTGGTGAACGCCTTGTACAGATAATCCAGTTGCAGTTCCTGATACAGATAGTTCTGGAAGCGCGTACCGAAACTCCCCGGCCGTCCGGAAAGCGACATGCACAGGCGGGTGTCCTTGCTGATGCTGAGTGTCATGCAAACAACCTCAGAGCCGGCTCAAAGTCTGCTACGCGCTTGCATGGCTCCAACACGAGAGACGTTGGCCTGGCACTTAGAAAATGTAATCGGTGGTCAGGAAGTTCGATGAACGCTGACGGATCACCTCACTGACCAGCGCCTTGTTGTCGTCCGTGAAGCGGGTCGCCACCAGGGTGCGGATCGAGAAGGTACGCAGGGCGTCATGCACCGACAGCGTGCCCTCCGCGGAATCCTTGCGACCGTTGAACGGGAAGGTATCCGGGCCGCGCTGGCACTGGGCGTTGATGTTGATGCGCCCGACCTGGTTGGCGAAGGCATCGACCAGGCGACCAATCTGCTGCGCATCGTTGCCGAACAGGCTCAGTTGCTGACCGAAATCGGACTGCAGCACGTAGTCGATCACCTGCTCGACATCGCGATAAGGCACCACCGGCACCAGCGGGCCGAACTGCTCTTCGCCGTACAGGCGCATCTCTGGCGTCACTGGGCACAGCAGCGCCGGAAAGAAGAAACTCTTGCGGCTCTCACCACCACCCGGATTGATGATCTTCGCGCCCTTGGCGACGGCATCGGCCATCACCGTTTTCAGGTACTCGACCTTGCCCGGCTCAGGCAACGGCGTCAGCGCGACCCCCGCCTCCCAGGGCATGCCGGGCTTGAGTTTGGCCAGGCCGGCGCTGAATTTATCGAGGAATGGCTGCAGCACATCTTCGTGAACGAAGAGAATCTTCAGTGCCGTACAGCGCTGACCGTTGAACGACAGGGCCCCCGTCAGCGCCTCGCTCACCGCATTGTCCAGATCGACATCGGCCAGCACGATGCCCGGATTCTTGGCGTCCAGGCCCAGTGCCGCGCGCAGGCGATGGGGCTTGGGGTGCAATTTCTTCAGATCACTGGCGCCCTTGTGGGTACCGATGAAGGCGAACACGTCGACCTTGCCACTCTCCATCAGGGCGCTGACCGTTTCGCGCCCGCGGCCATAGATAATGTTGATCACGCCCGGCGGGAAGCTGTCGCGGAACGCTTCCAGCAACGGGCGCATCAGCAACACGCCGAACTTGGCCGGTTTGAACACCACAGTGTTGCCCATGATCAGCGCCGGAATCAGCGTGGTGAAGGTTTCGTTCAGCGGGTAATTGTACGGCCCCATGCACAGCGCTACACCCAGGGGCACGCGGCGAATCTGCCCCAGGGTGCCCTGCTCCAGTTCGAAACGGCTGGAGCGACGATCCAGCTCTTTGAGCGCACCGATGGTGTCGACGATGTAATCGCAAGTACGGTCGAACTCTTTTTCGGAGTCCTTGAGGTTCTTGCCGATCTCCCACATCAGCAGCTTGACCACCGCCGTACGCTGCTCGCGCATACGGGCCAGAAAGGCTTCGACATGGGCGATGCGCTCGGCGACGCGCAGGTTGGGCCACTGCCCCTGGCCATGATCGTAGGCCGCGACGGCGGCATCCAGCGCGGCCAGGGCGGCATCGGCGTCGAGCAGCGGCGTACTGCCGAGCACCACCTGGCGCTCGGCATCGCCCTCGGCGAGATGGATCGGGCTGCGCACTTGCGCCAGTGGCCCCTGCCAGTGGCGCAACTCGCCACCGACCAGGTATTCACGCTGCTCGACCGGGGCATCGGGGCGGTAGGCTTCAGGGATATCGTGCAGACGGGGAAACAGCGCAGCGAGATCGAAGGGACGGGACATGAGAACTCCAGGACGGAGGGAGCCCGGCCCCACGGCGCGGGCTATGACGGGATGAGTTGGCTCAGTTCAGCAGCGCCAGGGCGTCGGCGCTCGCCTGACGTACCTTGTCCCAGCCCGCGGAGCTGTCCAGCATCCAGCTGCCGCCGACGCACATCACATTGGGCAGGGCCATGTAACGCTGCATGTTGTCGGGGCTGACGCCGCCAGTCGGGCAGAAGCGGATGTCTCCGAATGGGCCACTGAGCGCCTTGAGCGCAGCGGTTCCGCCACAAATTTCCGCAGGGAACAGCTTGAAGCGGCGATAGCCCAGGGCGTAACCGACCATGATCTCCGAGGCACTGGCTACGCCGGGCAGTAGCGGTATCGGACTGTCCAGTGCCGCACGCAGCAGTTCGTCGGTAGAGCCTGGGCTGACGATGAACTGGGCACCGGCCTCCTCCACCGACTCCAGCATGCGGCGATCCAGCACCGTACCGGCGCCAACGCACAGATGGGGGCGCTCATCGCGCAGGCGGCGGATGGCGGTCAGGCCGTGCACCGAGCGCAGAGTGATTTCCAGCACCTGCAGGCCGCCGGCATCCAGGGCATCGGCCAACGGCAGAATGTCTTCCTCGCGGGCGATGGTGATCACCGGCATGATCCGCGCCCGTGCGCAGAGTGCATCGATGCTGGCAATCTTTTCAGCCATGGTGGGGGCTGGGCGATTGATGGCGTGTGTCATGTCTTTTGATCCTTTTGGCCTACGGGCACCAGTAAATTTCTAAAGG
Source organism: Pseudomonas sp. PME37.24/006 (assembly GCF_055556635.1). Classification (NCBI taxonomy): domain Bacteria; kingdom Pseudomonadati; phylum Pseudomonadota; class Gammaproteobacteria; order Pseudomonadales; family Pseudomonadaceae; genus Pseudomonas; species Pseudomonas sp. PME37.24/006. Next base: position 68,584 of record NZ_JBVHNL010000002.1, on the reverse strand, counting down.
CGCGCCAAGAAACGCGCTGATCGGCATTTTTTTGTGTTCACGTTGTTCTAGCGCCTGCTCCAGCACGCGCAACTTTCCCTCTCCTTCGATCGACAACAATTGCAGTCGAGCGGCCTTGAGCAGCGGCAGCGTGAGGGTCAGGCGCTGGTGTGGCACCGCTGGAGCGAGCATCGGCAAGCAGCGGCGCGAGCCATCTGCCTGCAGCGCTTGATCGAGATTGGGGCTGTTAGGGAACAGCGAAGCGGTATGCCCGTCGGTGCCCATGCCCAGTACCAGCACGTCGATGGGCGGCAGGTCGTTCAACGCCTGTTCGGTGAGCGTCGCCGCCTCTTCGAGGCTGCCCGCGCTGTGGTACAGGCCGAGCAGTCGCGCTTCGGCGGCTGGCCCCTGAAGCAAGTGCCGACGCACCAGTGCCTCGTTGCTGTCTTCGTGGGCAACCGGCACCCAGCGTTCGTCGGCCAGGCTTACCAGCACCTTGTTCCAGGGCAAGGACTGCTGCGCCAGCGCCTTTAAGAAGACGATCGGGCTACGCCCGCCCGACACCACCAGCGTAGCGCTGCCATGGCTGTCGATGGCATCGCGCAGCGCGCCGGCCACTCGGTCGGCCAGAGCTTGGGCCAAGTGCTGCGAATTGTCGTGGCTGCGGGCAACCACGCCCGCGGGGAATTCGAGGTCAGAGATCGCCATACCAGGCCCTCCCGTCGCGAGTGATCAGGGCGATGGAGCTCATCGGCCCCCAGCTACCGGCGACGTACGGCTTGGGTGGGTCGCCAAGTTTTTTCCAGCCGGCGATCAACTGATCGCACCACTGCCAGGCGTGTTCGATTTCATCTTTGCGCACGAACAGGTTCTGATTGCCACGCATGACCTCCAGCAGCAGCCGTTCATAGGCATCGGGAATGCGTGAGCTGCCATAGGTTGCCGAGAAATTCAGTTGCAACGGGCCGCTGCGTAGCTGCATACCCTTGTCCAGTCCCTGATCCTTGGTCATCACCTGCAGAGAAATACTCTCGTCCGGCTGCAGGCGGATGATCAGCTTGTTGCCTATCAACTGCCGCTGCTCGGGAGCGAAGATGTAGTGCGGCGGTTCCTTGAAATGAATGACGATCTGCGACAGCTTCTGCGCCATGCGCTTGCCGGTGCGCAGGTAGAACGGCACCCCGGCCCAGCGCCAATTGCGTATGTCGGCACGCAGGGCGACGAAGGTTTCGGTGTCGCTATGGGCGTTGGAGTTTTCTTCCTCCAGATAGCCCGGCACCGGCTTGCCATCGCTGGTTCCGCCCACGTACTGGCCACGCACCACATGACGGGAAAGCTGCTCGGCGTTCATCGGTTCGAGCGCCTTGAGCACCTTGACCTTCTCGTCACGGATGGCATCCGCCGAGAGATCGCCAGGTGGATCCATGGCGATCAGGCAGAGCAGCTGCAACAGGTGGTTCTGGATCATGTCGCGCAGCTGGCCGGCCTTGTCGAAATAGCCCCAACGGCCTTCGATACCGACCTTCTCCGCCACGGTGATTTCCACGTGGGTGATGTGGTTCTGGTTCCACTGGGTCTCGAACAGGCTGTTGGCGAAGCGCAGGGCGATCAGGTTCTGCACCGTCTCCTTGCCCAGGTAATGGTCGATCCGATAAACCTGGGTTTCCGGAAAGTAGGCCGCCACCGCATCATTGACCGCACGGGACGATTCCAGATCGTGGCCGATGGGCTTCTCCAGCACCACGCGGGTGCCTTCGGCCAGACCGACCGCGGCGAGGTTGGCGCAGATGCCGCCATACACGGAAGCGGGCGTGGCGAAATAGGCGATCAGCTGACGCCCGCTACCGACCGCTTCGGCCAGCTGCGGGTAAGCATCAGGTGGCAGGAATTCCATGCTCAGGTAGCGCAGGCGTGCCTGGAAACGCTGCATCACTGCCTCGTCCAGTTCCTTGGCGGGCAGGTAGCGGCGCAGGTGGCTGTCGATGGCGCTCAGGTGCGTGGCGGGATCACCGCCCTCGCGCGCCAGGGCAAGCAGCTGGGTATCCTCGTGCAACAGCCCGGCGCGATCGAGCTGATAGAGGGCAGGAAATAGTTTACGCAGTGCCAGGTCGCCCAGGGCGCCGAACAGAGCGAAGGTACAAGGCTCAACGGGAATCACGGACATGATCTTTTTTCTTCTATCAAGTTACCCTATTGATAGCGGTTAACCGCCAATTTCGCAACTGGAAATGTAGTAATAAAAACAACATTTTTATAGACTGCGGCTTGCTGATAGCCAGTAGACAAGAGCAGGCATAGGATTAACCCGATATTTCATCGGACAAGGATAATAATGGATCGCGTGCGCAATCTTCTCGAACAGATCCAGGGCCGCCTCGACAGCCTCAACAAGGCCGAGCGCAAGGTAGCCGAAGTGATACTGCACAACCCACAGCAGGCCACCCGATTAAGCATCGCCGCCCTCGCCCAGGCCGCCCAGGTCAGCGAACCCACGGTGAACCGCTTCTGTCGCTCGTTCGGCGTCAACGGCTACCCCGAACTGAAAATGCAGCTTGCACAGAGCCTGGCCAGCGGCGCGGCATACGTCAGCCGTGCCGTAGAAGCCGACGACGGCCCCGAGGCCTACACCCGCAAGATATTCGGCAGCGCTATCGCCTCGCTGGACAGCGCCTGCCAGAGCCTCGACCCGAACCTGATCAGCCGCGCCGTCGACCTGTTGATCCAGGCCAGGCAGATCCATTTCTTCGGCCTTGGCGCATCGGCGCCGGTGGCCCTCGATGCCCAGCACAAGTTCTTCCGCTTCAACCTCGCGGTGTCCGCCCACGCCGATGTACTGATGCAACGAATGCTGGCTTCGGTGGCCCATACCGGCGATCTGTTTGTGATCATTTCCTACACCGGCCGCACCCGCGAACTGGTCGAGGTGGCGCGCCTGGCGCGGGAAAATGGCGCCTCGGTGCTCGGTCTCACCGCCGCAGGCTCGCCGCTGGCACAAGCCTGCAGCCTGAGCGTGCATATCCCGCTGCCCGAAGACACCGACATCTACATGCCGATGACCTCGCGGATCATTCAGCTCACCGTGCTCGACGTGCTGGCAACCGGCATGACCCTGCGCCGTGGTGCGGATTTCCAGCCGCACCTGCGCAAGATCAAGGAAAGTCTCAACGCCAGCCGTTATCCGGCCAGCGAAGATCAAGGGTGAGCGACATGGCGCCATTCGTAGGGTGAATGGAGCGGCGCTAAACCGCGACCGCCGACCCACATCAAGTCCAGAGCGCCGCGTAACCCACCACGCGGTCGACCCTGATACCGAATGGTGGGCTACGGCGCCCAAGAATCTGGTCGCTCCCAATGATAACGACCAGCGCCTCCACCCACCCTACGAGCCTGCAAGCTAGCGTTGCGCGACTGCGAAATCGTAGTCAGCTTTTACTTGCGGCTTGTCGCTTGCAACTCGAAGCTTTACTTCCACCAGTACTCCACCTGAACCCCGAAATTGGAGCCATTGCGTGCGCTGCCGAAAGCGCCGGTGTCGGACAGTGCCGAGCCTTCCGCCAACAAATTCGCCGCTTCCTGCGCGGCGCGGTTCCAGCTGGCGTAGGTGTAGTAGAGGCGGACTTCCGGGCGCTCGAAGAAACCAGGGCCAGCCGGCGACCAAGTCGGTGCGACGGTGAACTTGGTCAGCTTGCGGGTGCCGCCGGAGGCGTCCACCTGGTCATGGCCGATCTCGCCGACCAGTTTGAACTGCTGCGTGAAGGCATAGCTGGTACGCCCACCCACCGACCACCAGTCCTGATCCTCTCCGTCATCACGCTTGTCCTTCTGGTAAACGGCCTGAACCTGCCCACCCAGACGCGGCGTCACCTGGAAGTCGAAAAACTCGACGACACGCCAGCTCTTGGCGCCACCATCGAGGGTCGGATCGCCGGTGTAGCCCAGGCCGGTTCCTGGCCCCTCGCCATATTGCAGCGCCAGCTTGTTGTCGCCTCCGAGGCCGAGGAAGTTCTTCTGCACGTGCTGCCCGGTCACCGACCAGCCGCTGTTCGCATCTTCAACCGAAGATGCCTTGTCGATGTAGCTGACCCCCACCTCGATCTCGCCGCCTGGGTTGGTCACGAAGCCGCCGACGTTGAAGTCGTGGCGGTTGATGTATTCCTTCTGGTCGTAGCTGTCCTTGCGCGAGAACACGTAGCTGTACTTGTAATCACCGATCTTCATTTCGTCGATACCGAAACCGGTGGCGCTCTGGTTCCAGTAGTAGAAGTCGGAGATATGAATGTCGTTTCGCTTGTAGAAACGGCGCCCGGCCCACAACGAACCGCCATTGAGCGCCGGCATGTTGCTCCATTCGGCGTACATCTGGTTCATCCGCGCGGTACCACGATCACCAGTGAATTTCGGCGTGTGGCCATACTCGTTGAAGAGCTGCGCCATGCCCTCGATGCTCAGCACCGAGCCATCGTCCAGGCTGAACAGATCCTGGCGCAGATCCAGCTCGGCATAGTGTTCGCACTCGTTGCCCAGGCGATACTTGGAGCGCGCCCCCGGCAATTGGAAGCATGACTGTCGGCCATTGCCGTCGGCAGTACCGGCACCGCTGCGCACGTAGCCGGTGAACTCCAGCGCCATTCCCGTGGCCGGTAGCGTCAGGGAACCCAACGCCATGGCCAGACCGAAACCCGTCGATCGTTTCATACCCTCTCCTGCTGTTTTTATTGTTGTTACCGCTTCATTTGCCGGCATCAGGACAACCGAGGCCATGACGGCACTCGCGAGACCGACTCCTTTTCAACGATTCTTTAACTGGGTGACATTGCTCTGTGGAGCGATATGGGCTTGCGGGCGTACGCGCTCGCCGCTGTCGGCGTCGAACAGCAGTACCCGCGAGGCGTCGATCTGCAACTCGATGCTTTGGCCGATCTCCGGCGCCTGATCCGGCGCCAGGCGGCAGCACAGCTTGGCGTCATTGACGCTGACGAAGACCAGAGTGTCCGGCCCGGTGGGTTCGGTGACCTCGACCACGGCAGGCAATGAAGCCTCCTGCCCTTGCTCGCTGGCCGGCTTAATCTGTTCGGGGCGGATACCGAGCAGCAATTTGCGTTGCTCGACACCCTCGGGCAGATGGCCGAGCTGCAATTCGCAGCTACCGGACGACGAAGTCAGCGTCGCCCACACCTGGCCGGCGCGGCGCTGCAATTGCACGGGCACGAAGTTCATGGGCGGCGAGCCGATGAAACTGGCCACGAACAGGTTGGACGGATCGTTGTAGATCTGTTGCGGCGTGCCGAATTGCTGGATCACGCCCTCCTTCATTACCGCCACCTTGTCGCCGAGGGTCATGGCCTCGATCTGGTCGTGGGTGACGTAGACCGTGGTGGTTTTCAGGCGCTGGTGCATCAGCTTGATTTCGGTGCGCATCTCCACCCGCAACTTGGCGTCGAGGTTGGACAGCGGCTCGTCGAACAGATAAATCTTCGGCCGTCGCGCCAGCGCACGGCCCATGGCCACACGTTGCTGCTGGCCACCGGAAAGCTGCCCCGGCTTGCGTTTGAGCAGATGCTCGATCTGCAGCAGTTTGGCGACCCGCGCCACTTCCTCGTCGATGGCCGCCGGGGCCATCTTGCGCATCTTCAGGCCGAAGGCGATGTTGTCGCGCACGCTCATGGTCGGGTACAGCGCGTAGGACTGGAACACCATGGCGATGTCACGATCCTTGGGGCTCATGCCGCTGATGTCGGCGTCATCGACCAGAATCGCGCCGTTGCTGATGCTCTCCAGCCCGGCGATGCAGTTCATCAGGGTGGACTTCCCGCAACCCGAGGGGCCGACCAGAATCAGGAACTCCCCGGCATCGATCTTCAGGTCGATGCTCTTGAGCGTGTCCGTCAGGCCACTGCCGTAGGACTTGTTGACGTTGCGCAATTCGAGCGTTGCCATTTACTTCTCTCCATTTTGAAAGCGTCGCGAGCGAAGGTCAGGCAAGGCGGAGTCAGGTGAGGAAGCGGAGTTTAGGCCGCTAAATGAGCATTCCGAACCTGAATCCAACGCCGCATGACCGAGCGCAGTAGCTTTCAACCCTTTACCGCGCCGGCCGTAAGGCCACGCAGGAAGTACTTGCCCGCCACGATGTACACCAGCAGGGTCGGTAGCCCGGCGATCATCGCCGCGGCCATGTCCACGTTGTATTCCTTGGCCCCTGTGCTGGTATTCACCAGGTTGTTGAGGGCCACGGTGATCGGCTGGGAGTCGCCACTGGCAAACACCACACCAAAGAGAAAGTCGTTCCAGATCTGGGTGAACTGCCAGATCAGGCAGACCATGATGATCGGCAGCGACATGGGCAGCAGGATGCGTCCGAAGATGGTGAAGAAGCCCGCGCCATCGAGGCGCGCCGCCTTGACCAGCGCATCCGGCACGCTGACGTAGAAGTTGCGGAAGAACAGCGTGGTGAAGGCGATGCCGTAGACCACGTGGATCAGCACCAGGCCCGTGGTGGTATTGGCCAGGCCGAACTTGCCGAGGGTGAACGAGGCTGGCAGCAACACCGTCTGGAACGGCAGGAAGCAGCCGAACAGCAACAGACCGAAGAACAGCTGTGAGCCGCGAAAGCGCCACATCGACAGCACGTAACCATTCAGGGCGCCGACCGCAGTGGAAATCAGCACCGCGGGCACGGCGATCTTCACCGAGTTCCAGAAGTAGCCGCCGACCACGTCCCAGGCCTTGACCCAGCCGATCAGGGTGAACGCATCAGGCCAGGACAGCAGGTTGCCAGCACGCACGTCCTCGGGGGTCTTGAAGCTGGTCAGCAGCATCACAATCAGCGGCACCAGGTACAGCGCTGCGGCGAACAGCAAGGTGGCGTAGATCGCCACACGGCTTGGGCTGAAGGCTCTAGTCATGGCGTTTGCCCCGCAGTTCCGAGTAGAGATAGGGCACCAGAATCGCCAGGATCGCGCCGAGCATCATCATCGCGCTGGCCGAGCCGATGCCCATCTGGCCGCGGCTGAAGGTAAAGTTGTACATGAACATCGCCGGCAGATCGGACGAGTAACCGGGGCCTCCCGCAGTCATCGCCGCCACCAGGTCGAAGCTCTTGATGGCGATGTGGGCGAGGATCATCACGGCACTGAAGAACACCGGCCGCAGGCTCGGCAACACGATGCGCAGGTAGATGGTCGGCAGGCTCGCGCCGTCCACCTGGGCCGCACGGATGATCGATTGATCGACGCTGCGCAGCCCGGCCAGGAACAACGCCATGACGAAGCCCGAGGCCTGCCACACGGCGGCGATCACCAGGCAGTAGACGACCCGATCCTGATCCACCAGCCAGTCCAGGCGAAAGCCTTCCCAGCCCCAGTCGCGCAGCATCTTGTCCAGCCCCAGGCCGGGGTTGAGCAGCCATTTCCAGGCGGTACCGGTGACGATCATCGACAGCGCCATCGGGTACAGGTAGATGGTGCGGATGAAGCCTTCGCGGCGAATGCGCTGATCCAGCAGCACGGCGAGCAACACGCCGATGAGCAGGCTGATGCCAATGAACATGCCGCCGAACACCATCAGGTTCTTGCTTGCCACCCACCAGCGGTCGTTGTCCATCAGCCGCACGTACTGCTGCAGGCCCACCCACTTGTAGCTGGGCATGAAGCTGGAATTGGTGAACGACAGCACCAGCGTCCAGAGGATGTAGCCGTAGAAGCCGACCAGCACCACCAACATGCTCGGCGCCAGCACCAGCTTGGGCAGCCAGCGCTGCAGCGCGTCGAAGGGTGAAGCCTTGCCGATTACCGTCGTGACACTCATCGGGCATTACCAGTGTAGAGATGAAATTCGGGTCGAACGCCGCCTGCGACTAGGCCAGGGCCTGGTCGAAGGAGGCTTTGCTAATTGGGAGATGGGCCGGTTAACCGGCCCGAATCAACCTACTGGGCGGATTTGATCGCCGCGTTGATCTGCGCGCCGGCCTTGCTCGGGTCGGCGTTCTTGTCACTCATGAAGTTGGTGACCACATCGAAGATCGCCCCCTGCACCGCCAGGTTGGTGGCCATGCTGTGGGCCATGCTCGGCTCCAGCTTGCCGCTCTTGTCGGCCGCCTGGAAATCCTTCATGGAAGCCTGGGCGCAGCTGTCGAACTTGCTCATGTCGAGGTCGGAGCGTACCGGGATCGAACCCTTGTTCTCGTTGAACACGTACTGGAATTCGGGCTCCAGAGCGATACGCGCCAGGGCGTGCTGGGCGGCGATATCGCCTTCCTTCTTGAGCTTGAACATGGCCATGGAGTCGATGTTGTAGGTGTAGCTGCCGGCTGTGCCTGGCATCGGCACACACTGGTAATCCTTACCCGCGACCTTGCCGGCGGCCGTCCACTCGCTCTTCGCCCAGTCCCCCATGATCTGCATCCCGGCCTTGCCATCGATGAGTTCGGCAGTTGCCAGGTTCCAGTCACGGCCCGCGCGGTTGTCGTCCATGTAGGTGGAGAGTTTTTTCAGCGCGGTGAACACTTCGGTCATCTGCGGGCTGGTGAGGGTCGCTTCGTCGTTCTCGACGAATGCCTTGTGGTAGCCCTCGGCGCCCATGATGCCAAGCACCAGGCCTTCGAATACGGTGCTGTCCTGCCACGGCTGACCGCCATGGGCCAGGGGCACGAAACCGGCGGCCTTGAGTTTGTCGCCTGCGGCATAGAGTTCGTCGAGGGTGGTCGGTGCCTTGTCGATCCCGGCCTTCTTGAATACTTCGGGGTTGATCCACAGCCAGTTGACGCGATGGATGTTCACCGGCACGGCGACGTAATGGCCGTCGTACTTCATGGTGTTGGAGACGGTTTTCGACAGCAGGCCATCCCAGTTGTTGGCCTTGGCGACGTCATCCAGCGGCGCGAGCAGATCCAGCGCGCCCCACTCCTGCAGATCCGGCCCCTTGATCTGCGCGGCACCGGGCGGGTTGCCGGACACCACACGGGTCTTCAGCACGGTCATCGCGGCAGAACCTGCGCCACCGGCCACGGCACTATCCTTCCAGGTGTAACCGTCTTTCTCGACCAGCTCACGCAGAACCTTCACGGCCGCAGCCTCGCCGCCGGACGTCCACCAGTGCACGACTTCGACCGTACCTTTGGAGTCGGCTGCCAGGGCAGTGAGTGGCAATAGCGAGGCGAGAGAAACGGCAGTAGCGAGACGAGTGATCGCGTTCATCGAAGTACCTTTCTTGTTGTTAGAAGCAAGTCGTGGCGCTTGCGTTGGATGCAGTGTAATCAGGCTTTGCCGGCAGCCAGGTAACGAAGGGACGTGCGAATGTCACCACCTCGTTACATCGCCAGCAATGCCGTGGCCAGGCTCGGTGCCAACGGCAATCGCGGCAGCAAAACGGCCTGGTAAGCGTGATAGAGATCGGGCTTTCCAGGCCAGATACTGGCCGCTGGCTGGTTGTCGCTGTCGAGTTCGTGATGCCAGCTGCCATTTTGCAGGTCGATGAAATGGCTGCAGGTGAATTCCCAGAAGCGTCGATACCACTGTTCGTAGAGGGGGTCACCAGTGCGTCGCAGCAACGCCGCGGCAGCAGCACTGGCCTCGGCTTGCACCCAGTGCAGCCGCGCCCGTACCACCGGCCGCCCCAGCCAGTCGAGGTTGTAGACCAGCCCAGGCGCGCCATCGGCATGCCAGGCATCGCGGCACGCACTGGCGAACAGCCCACGGGCATCCTCCAGCAGCCAGTCTGGCGCGTCGAGTCCGGCTCGGATCAACGCTGCCTCGAGGTGCAGCAGCAAACGCGCCCACTCGAAACTGTGGCCTGGCGTGCTGCCATAGGGCCGGAACGGGTCTGCACGGTTATCGGCGTTGTATTCAGGTTGGGCCTGCCACTGCCGGTCGAAATGCTCGATCACCATATAGCCACGGGAAGCGGCATGCTCGTGGATCAGGCGCTCGACGATGCGCAGCGCGCGCTGCAGCCAGAGGGCATCCCCGGTGACATCTGCCAGGGCGAGAAACGCCTCGGTGGCGTGCATGTTGCTGTTGGCGCCGCGATAGGCCTCTTCCTGTGACCAATCGCTGCTGAAGCTTTCACGCAGCGCACCCTCCTCCTCGCTCCAGAAATGCCGTTCGAGGATGTTGATCGCCTCGCCCAGCAGAGCCTCGGCTGCAGGCCTGCCGGCAGCCTGCGCGGAGCTGGCGGCCAGGGCCACGAAGGCATGCAGGTAGGCGGACTTGTCACCCCTGCGACTGGCATCGGCAAACCAGCCGCCAGTCTGTTCGTCACGCAAGGCGCCCTGTAACGCAACGATGCCGTGGTCGACCAGATGGACATAGCCGGGCACGCCCTGGATGTGCGCCAAGGCAAAACAGTGGGTCATCCGGGTGGTGTGAATCAGCTCGGCGCTGGCGCCCGCCGGCAGGCGACCATTGGAGTCCAGAGCAGCGAAGCCCTGCTCGACACAAGAAGCGGCGGCGAACGGCAACAGGCGCATGCCTTCAGCGTTCAGCCAGGCCCGGTGAGCCGGTTGCACCAGCCAGCTATCGGAGGGCAATGCAGGTGTTTTCATTGTTGTTATTCCATGCAAACGAGGGGGCTAACTAGCCGTAGCCTGGGTTGAGCGCAGCGATACCCGGGAACTGCAGCCACCCGTGTTACGCCTTCGGCTGACCCAGGCTACAAAAGCCAATTGCCAGCATCAGTGGCGCATCCGCCCACAAATCGTTAAAGAGTCTACTGGCAGCTGCGTCTTGCCCAGGTAACGAAGGCTGGTCGCTTTGTCACCGCCTGGTGACATTCAATCCGGCGAACGTGGCAGTTGTAGCGTCACTCGCAAGCCGCCCTCTCGCAGATTCTGCAGGCTCACCTCACCGCCATGGCTGTGGGCGATATTGCGCGCGATGCCCAGCCCCAACCCATAGCCCTGCTGCTGCCCAGCCAGCCGGAAGTGCGGCTCGAACACCTGTTCCAGGCGCTGCTCGGGAACACCGGGCCCTTCATCGTCGACATGCAGCACATAGGCACCCTCGTCATCCTCGACGTGCAGATGAGCCGTGTGGCCGTACTTGAGGGCGTTGTCGATCAGGTTGCCGATGCAGCGCCGCAGGGCCAGGGGCTTGCCCGGATAGAGCGCCTTGGCTTCGCCATGCAGCGTCACTCGACCATTGCCGGCCGGAGCCAGACAGGGCTCGACCAGGCAGTGCAGCAGGAGGTTGAGGTCCACGGGCTCGATGTTTTCGTGGATATCGGTGTCCTTGACGCACTGCAGTGCGCCCTTGACCAGCAGCTCCAGCTCGTCGAGATCGCGGCCGAACTTGGTCTGCAACGTCTCGTCGTCGAGCAGTTCGACGCGCAGACGCAGCCGCGTGATCGGTGTGCGCAGATCATGGGATATGGCGCTGAACAGCTGGGCGCGCTCGGTCAGGTAACGGCTGATGCGCTCGCGCATCGCATTGAACGCCCTGCCTACTTCAACCACTTCACGGCCGCCCCCTTCGAGCACCGGCTCGACGTCGGCGCCCAGGGACATATGCCGAGCGGCTCGCGCCAGACGCTTGAGCGGCCGGCTCTGCCAATGCACAAGAATGCCGATGAACAAGAGCAGGAAGCCGCTGCTGAGGAGGATGAACCACAGCTGCTGAGTCGGCAGCACCGGCTCCTCGAGGCTGGTATAGGGCTCCGGCAGCAGCGAGGCGATATATAGCCACTCGCCGGGCGCCATCTGGATCTGCGTGACCAGCACTGGCGGATTGACCGGTTCCAGGGTCAACGCGTAATGCGCCCAGGAACGCGGCAATTCGTCGAGCTTCAGGCCACCGTTGAAGATGCGCAGATCATCCGGGCTGACGAAGGTCACTGAAATGTCCACGCTGTTGCCCAGCGACTCGCGCAGCACCTCGCTCACCGCCTGGGTCACTGCCTGCTTGCGCGGCGTGATCGGCAGCAGATGCATCGACAAGGGCCGGTCGTTGAGGCTGACGACGAATCGCGTGCCGCCCATGCTGCGCAGCTGGTCGAGCACCATCGGCCGGTAGGCGACCGGCAGCGAACGAAAGTAACGGACGCTGGCCGACATCGAGTGGGCCAGACTGCGCGCCGTGGTCACCAGCCCTTCGAGCTGCGTCGCGCGCAACTGGGACAGCCAGATGGCGCTGGACAATGCCTGGGCGACCAGCACCGAGAGTAAGGTCAGCAACAACATGCGCCCCAGCAACGAACGTGGAATCGGCAGCAGCCGACGCCAGTCAGTGCGCATTGCCGGCCTGGGCGGTGACGGCAGCGGCCAGTTGGTAACCACTGCCACGCACGGTGCGGATCAGACGCGGCGGTTTGTCGGTGTCCCGCAGGCGCTGGCGCAGACGGCTCACGGCCATGTCGACGATGCGCTCCAGCGGCATCATCTCGCGACCGCGGGTGGCGTTGCCGATGGTGTCGCGGTCGAGGATTTGCTGCGGGTGATCGAGAAACAGCTTGAGCAGCGCGAAGTCGGCGCCGGACAACAGCACCTCTTCGCCGTCGAGGTGGAACAGCCGATGACTGACCATATCCAGGCGCCATTCGTCGAAGGCCAGCACGTCCGTTACGCGTTCCTGGGAAAAGTGCACGCGGCGCAGCAGCGCCTTGATACGCGCCAGCAGTTCACGGGGGCTGAAGGGTTTACCGAGGTAATCGTCAGCGCCCAGCTCGAGGCCGATGACCCGATCGGTCTCGTCGGAGCTGGCAGTCAGCATGATGATCGGCACTTGGGCGAAACGCTGGTGCCCACGCGTCCAGCGGCACAGGCTGAAGCCGTCTTCGTCGGGCAGCATGACGTCGAGAATCACCAGATCCGCGCCACCTTCGCACAGCGCCTGACGGAAGCTGGCGCCATCCCCCACGGCATATACCTGCAGGCCGGCACGCCCCAGGTAGGTTTGCAGCAGTTCACGAATCTCCTGGTCGTCGTCGACCAGCAGGATGGATTTTCCAGCTCTCACATCGATAATCCTTATTGTTGTTATCAGCGATGCTTGGACACGCTATTTGTCTGCTAACTCCGTAGGAGGTGTTGCTGTGCAGCCACCCCTGCGCCTACCAGGCCAGGGTACTCGGCAGTCACCAGCCAGACCGGCAGGCCATCGAAGTAATCGCTCATGCAGCCTTTGTCTCGAAGGCTGCGGGAGAAACCGCTGGCCATGAAGAAGTCGGCGAAACGCGGCACCATGCCGCCGGCGATGAACACACCGCCGCGAGCCCCCAGAGTGAGCACATTGTTACCAGCGACGCGACCGAGCAGGCAGCAGAACAGCTCCAGCACATCGACCGCCAGCGGCTCGCCCTCCAGCGCGGCGCGAGTTACCTGAGCCGCACTCTGCAGCGCAGCGGGCTGGTCGTCCACCGCACAGGCAGCGCGGTATAACGCCAACAGCCCATTACCACTGAGCGCACCAGCCTCGGCGCTGACGTGACCGAGCTGGCGATGCAACGCCTGCCAGATCAGCGCCTCGCGGGCGCTGCCGACCGGCAAGTCGACGTGGCCGCCCTCGCCCGGCAGCGCATGCCAGCTGCCATCCGGCAAGGCCAGCAAGGTACCGACGCCCAGGCCGGTGCCGGCGCCAATCACCACAGCGGGGCGCTGCGGCTGCGCCACGCCAGGGCAGACGGTGATGTATTCATCGTCCCGCAGGCGGGTCATGCCCAGGGCCATGGCGGAGAAATCGTTGATCAGTAGCAGCTTGCTCACTTGCAGTTCGGCGCAGAACGCCGCGCGGTCGATGCGCCACGGGTTGTTGGTGAAGCGAAACGGATCGACCTCGACCGGGCCAGCACAGGCCAGGCAGATAGTTTCCACCTCGCCGAGCGCCAAGCCTTCGGCCGCCATATAGGCCTGGATGGCCTGCTCGACGGTGGCGTGATCGGCGGTGGCCGATACGCGCACCGACTCCAGACGCTCGTCGCGCCAAAGAGCGAAGCGCGCGTTGGTACCACCAATGTCGCCAACCAGCGCCAGACTCATCGCAGCGAATCCAGTTCGGCGGTGAAGGCACTGGCGCCCTCTTCCGCCGGGCTGAACGCGGCACGCATGAACGCGAACAGCTCGCGGCCGCAGCCGACGCCGGTGCCTTGCGGGCGCGGCGCAGAATCGCGGGCCGCCCATTCGATATCGTCGACCAGAATCTGCAAGCGCCCCTCCACGCCATCGACGCGAATTACGTCACCGTCACGCACCCGAGCCAACGGCCCGCCATCCCAGGCTTCCGGGCTAACGTGAATGGCTGCCGGCACCTTGCCCGAGGCGCCGGACATGCGCCCGTCGGTGACCAGCGCCACCTTGAAGCCGCGATCCTGGAGGATGCCCAGATACGGCGTGAGCTTGTGCAGCTCCGGCATGCCATTGGCCTTGGGGCCCTGAAAGCGCACCACAGCGATGAAATCGCGCTCCAGCTCGCCGGCCTTGAAGGCTTCGGCCAGGTCGACCTGGGTCTCGAATACCCGCGCCGGGGCTTCGACCACCTGATGCTCCGGTGCCACCGCCGAGACCTTGGCCACGCCGTTGCCGAGGTTACCCTTGAGCACGCGCAGCCCGCCTTCCGGCGAGAAGGCTTCCGGCACGCTACGCAGGATATTGCGATCCAGACTCTGCTCCGGGCCCTGACGCCAGACTAGGCCGTTGTCGCCGAGGAAAGGCTCCTGGGTGTAGCGCGACAGGCCATGCCCGGCGACGGTATAGACGTCCTCGTGCAGCAGGCCGGCTTCGAGCAGCGTACGCACCATGAACGGCACGCCGCCGCAGGCATGGAAGTGGTTCACGTCGGCCTGCCCATTGGGGTAGACCTTGGCCAGCGTCGGGGTGACGGCGGACAGGTCGGCCATGTCCTGCCAGGTCAACTGAATGCCGGCGGCGCGGGCAAAGGCCGGAATGTGCAGGGTGTGATTGGTCGAGCCGCCCGTGGCGTTGAGCGCCACCACCGAGTTGACGATGGCCTTCTCGTCGATGATCCGACACAGCGGCGTGTACTCGCCGCCCTGGCGGGTCAGGCGCACCACCTGATGCGCGGCCTCAGCGGTCAGCGCATCACGCAGCGGCGTGTACGGGTTGACGAAGGATGAGCCCGGCAGGTGCAGGCCCATGATTTCCATCACCACCTGATTGGTGTTGGCGGTGCCGTAAAAGGTGCAGGTGCCGGGGCTGTGGTAGGACTTCATCTCCGATTCCAGCAGCTCGTCGCGAGTCGCCTTGCCTTCGGCGTAAAGCTGGCGGACTTCGGCCTTTTGCTTGTTGGGAATGCCCGACGGCATCGGCCCGCCCGGCACGAAGATCATCGGTAGGTGGCCGAAACGCAGGGCGCCGATCATCAGCCCCGGGATGATCTTGTCGCAGATGCCCAGCAGCATCGCCGCGTCGAACATGTTGTGCGACAGCGCCACCGCGGTGGACATGGCGATCACCTCGCGGCTCGCCAGGCTTAATTCCATACCCGGTTCGCCTTGGGTCACACCGTCGCACATCGCTGGCACGCCGCCCGCCACCTGCCCGACCGAGCCCACTGCGCGCAGCGCCTGCTTGATCAGTTCGGGATAGTGTTCGTAGGGCTGGTGGGCGGACAGCATGTCGTTGTAGGCAGTAACGATGCCGACGTTGGCCTCATTCATCAGCCGCAACCGCTGCTTGTCTTCACTGGAACCACAGCCGGCAACGCCGTGGGCGAAGTTGGCGCATTGCAGCGCACCGCGGTGTGGGCCTTCACTATCGGCGGCGGCCATTTGCGCCAGGTAGCGTTCGCGAGTCGCGCGGCTGCGGGCGATCAGGCGGTCGGTTACCTCGAGAATGCGGGGATGCATGGTGTCGACTCCAGGCTAACAGGTAGCAATTCGAATTGTATTTTTATCAAAATACTGACAGCTAAAACGCTTGATTTCTACTTTCATGAGAATAATCTTGTTTTTAAAACAACATATAAGGATCAGCGCTCATGACATTGCGAATTGCCATCAATGGTTTCGGTCGCATCGGCCGTAACGTCCTCCGTGCACTCTATACCCAGAGCTACCGCGAAAACCTGCAAGTCGTCGCGATCAACGATCTGGGTGACAGTGCAATCAATGCGCACCTTCTCAAATACGACAGCGTACACGGCATTTTCGATGCGTCCGTCGAGGTCGACGGGCAGAACCTGATCATCAATGGCGATCGCATTGCCGTCAGCGCGATCCGCAACCCGGCGGATCTGCCCTGGAAGGATCTCGACGTCGACGTGGTGTTCGAGTGCACCGGCCTGTTCACCGACCGCGACAAGGCCGCCGCCCACCTGACTGCCGGCGCGCGCAAGGTGATCATCTCCGCACCCGCCAAGGGCGCTGATGCCACGGTGGTCTACGGCGTCAACCACGACAGCCTGCGCGCCAGTCACCAGATCATCTCCAACGCCTCCTGCACCACAAACTGCCTGGCACCGGTCGCCCAAGTGCTGCAGCGCGAGCTGGGCATCGAGAGCGGACTGATGACCACCATCCATGCCTACACCAACGACCAGAACCTGTCCGACGTCTACCACAGCGACCCGTTCCGCGCGCGTTCGGCCACGCAATCGATGATTCCCACCAAGACCGGTGCGGCCGAAGCCGTCGGCCTGGTACTGCCGGAGCTGGCGGGTCGCCTGACCGGCATGGCGGTGCGGGTACCGGTGATCAACGTCTCGCTGGTCGACCTGACGGTGCAGGTACAGCGCGACACCAGCGCCGAGGAAATAAACGCCCTGCTGCGCGCGGCCAGCCAGCAATCTCCGGTACTGGGCTACAACGAACTGCCGCTGGTGTCCTGCGACTTCAACCACAACCCGCTGTCATCGATCTTCGACGCCAATCACACCAAGGTGAACGGCCGGCTGGTCAAGGTACTGGCCTGGTACGACAACGAGTGGGGCTTTTCAAACCGCATGCTCGACACCTGCCTGGCTGCCCACGCGGCCAAATGAGGCAGCGCTCACCAGTGCGGCGAGGCATCGAAGCGGATTACGCTCGGTAAATCGCCGTGAGCGGATTACAATTGCCGCCCGCTTGAACCTCAATGCCGGCCACTCACGCCAGATCGCTCTGGTCGGCGTCGCCAGCCGCGTCGGCAGGCAGCAGGTACATTGTCATCCGAACATCACTGGAAGCCGCATGGACTCTAGCCGTAACACTCTCGAACAGCATTACACCGCGATCCTCGGCCAACTCGGCGAAGACGTCTCCCGCGAAGGCCTGCTCGACACGCCCAAGCGCGCGGCCAAGGCCATGCAGTACCTCTGCAACGGCTATGAGAAGACCCTGGAAGAAGTCACCAACGGCGCGCTGTTCAGCTCCGACGCCAGCGAGATGGTGGTGGTGAAGAACATCGAGCTGTATTCGCTTTGCGAGCACCACCTGCTGCCCTTCATCGGCAAGGCCCATGTCGCCTATATCCCCAATGGCAAGGTGCTGGGCCTCTCCAAGGTCGCGCGCATCGTCGACATGTACGCCCGCCGCCTGCAGATCCAGGAAAGCCTGAGCCGGCAGATCGCCGAGGCAGTCCAGCAGGTCACCGGCGCCCTGGGTGTAGCGGTGGTTATCGAAGCGAAGCACATGTGCATGATGATGCGCGGCGTGGAAAAGCAGAACTCCTCCATGGTTACCTCGGTGATGCTTGGGGAGTTCCGCGAAAACGCCGCGACCCGCAGCGAATTCCTCAGTCTGGTCAATAGCTGAGAGCAAACGATTCAGTGCCTCGAACGCTAGTGGCGTCACCGCGATATCGGCGGCGCCTGCACCATTCGCCGCGGGGTCGCGGCTCCTACCAATTGGGTGAGCGCACCTTCCCTGTAGGAGCGTCGACCTCGGCGCGAAACGACGGTGGCGTCACCGCGATATCGGCATCGCCCACACCATTCGCCGTGGGGTCGCGGCCCCTAGATGCCCCTGATAACCCGCCTCAGGTTTTCTCCACGAACTGCAGCTCGGCCAGCCGCGCGTACAGCGGGTTGCTGGCGACCAGTTCGGCATGCCTGCCCAAGGCAACCAACTGCCCCTGATCGAACACGGCGATGCGATCCGCACTCTTCACCGTGGCCAGGCGATGGGCGATCACCAACGTGGTACGGCCGCGCATCAGCTCGGGCAGCGCCTGCTGGATCAGGTGTTCGCTCTCGGCATCCAGAGCGCTGGTGGCTTCGTCCAACAGCAGAATCGGCGCATCCACCAGCAATGCACGGGCAATCGCCAGGCGCTGACGCTGCCCACCAGACAAACCCAGCCCGGCATCGCCCAGGTGGGTCTGGTAGCCCTGCGGCAATCGCTCGATAAACTCATGGGCATGGGCCGCCCGCGCGGCAGCTTCGACTTCTGCGCTGCTGGCATCCAGACGCCCGTAGCGGATGTTGTCCTCCACGCTGCCGAAGAATAGTGCCGGGTGCTGGGAGACCAGTGCGAAGTTCTCGCGCAACACATGGGGATCGAGCCGATCGATCGGCAGGCCGTCGATCAGGATTCGCCCCTGCTGCGGGTGGTAGAAGCGCAGCAGCAGATCGAACAGCGTCGACTTGCCCGCCCCGGAAGGCCCGACGATGGCCAGGGTTTCGCCAGGTACGACAGTCAGATCGATACCCTGCAGGGCGAGGCTTTCCGGGCGGGTCGGATAGGCGAAGGACAAATCCTCTACCTCGATGCGCCCCTGCACGGGCTGCACCGGAATCAGAGCACCGTCGAGCGGCGCATGGATCTCGTTGCGTGCGCGCAGCAATTCGCTGATGCGCTCAGCGGCACCGGCCGCACGCTGCAACTCGCCGATCACTTCGCTGAGGGTGCCGAACGAGGAGCCGACGATCAGGCTGTAGAACACGAACGCAGCCAGCTCACCGCCGCTGATGCGCCCGGCGATCACGTCCATGCCACCGACCCAGAGCATCACCCCGACGGCGCCGAGCACCAGCACGATCACCACGGTGATCAGCCAGGCACGCTGAGCCACGCGTTTTCGCGCCGTGTCAAATGCGGCCTCGGCGGACAGGCTGAACCGGCGGCGATCTTCGGCCTGGTGGTTGTAGGCCTGCACCGTCTTGATCTGCCCGAGCACTTCACTGACGTAACTGCCGACATCGGCGATGCGATCCTGACTGAGCCGCGACAATTCTCGGACGCGGCGGCCGAACAGCAGAATCGGCGCAACCACAAGCGGCAACGCAGCGAGCACGATGGCGCTCAATTTGGGATTGGTGATGACCAGCAGGATCATGCCGCCAACCATCAGGATCAGGTTGCGCAACGCCATCGACAGCGATGAACCGATCACCGATTGCAGCAGCGTAGTGTCGGCCGTCAGCCGCGATTGGATCTCCGAGCTGCGGTTATGCGCATAGAACCCCGGATGCAAGCCGATCAGGTGATCGAATACCCGCTTGCGGATATCCGCCACTACCCGCTCGCCGAGCCATGACACCAGATAGAAACGCGTGTAGGTGCCGACCGCCAGGGCCAGCACCAGCACGAAGAACAGCAGGATCGAGTGGCGCAGCGCTTCCGGCGATTGCGTGGCCAGCCCCTGGTCCACCAGCAGTTTGATGCCCTGCCCCATGGACAAGGTAATGGCTGCGGTAAACAGCAACGCCAGCAGCCCGCCGGCCACGCGCCCACGATAGGGGGCGATAAACGCCCACGACATGCGCAAGGCCTCACGGTGGCGAGAAGACAAAAACAGGTTCATGGCGGGCTCGAAGGCTGATGGCAGAAGGGCTCTAGCCCATCAGATGGGGCCGCGAGCTGCAAACATCAAGCGCTGGGGCTGATCTTGGCGGCAGCCTGCTGTTGAAATTAATATATGGAACTCGATTCCAAAAATAATCATAAGCCGCCAGGAGCCAAAAAAATGCCCGCCGCAACCCCCGCCCCGCTCCCTCAAGAATGCGACCTGCTAGTGGTCGGCTCCGGCGCCGCCGGGCTGGCTGCCGCAGTGACCGCCGCCTGGCACGGTCAGAAGGTCGTGCTGGTGGAGAAGGACGCGGTATTCGGTGGCGCAACCGCCTGGTCCGGTGGCTGGGCCTGGGTACCCCGCAATCCGCTGGCGCGTCGGGCCGGTATTGAAGAAGACATCGAGCAGCCGCTCACCTACCTGCGCCACGAACTTGGCGAGCACTTCGATGGCCAGCGTGTCGAGGCCTTTCTCGAAGCCTGCCCGCATATGGTGGCATTCTTCGAAAGGCACACTGCCTTGCAGTTCGCCGATGGCAACGCGATTCCCGATATGCACGGTGATACGCCGGGTGCCGCCACGGGCGGCCATCAGGTGATTGCGGCCCCTTACGATGCACGTGAGGTGCTCGACCTGCTGCCGCGCCTGCGCAAAACCATGCAGGAAACCTCGTTCATGGGCATGCCGATCATGGCGGGTGCCGATCTGGCGGCCTTCCTCAGCATGACCCGCTCGCCAAAATCGCTGTGGCACGTGCTCCGCCGTTTCAGCGCTCACCTCTACCACCTGGCCCGCTACGGCCGCGCCATGCATCTGGTCAACGGCGCCGCACTGGTCGCACGGCTGGCGCGTTCGGCCGCCGACCTCGGCGTGCAACTGATCGACTCGGCGCCCGTGGTTCGCCTTCATCAGCAGGACGGCCGAGTCAGTGGCGCCACGATCCTGCGCAAGGATGGCGAGCATTTCATCAGTGCCCGCGCAGTGGTTCTCGCCGCTGGTGGCTTTCCCAATGATCCACTGCGTCGGCAACAGCTGTTTCCCCGCGACGCCAGCGGCCAGGAGAACCTGGCGCTACCGCCCGCATCCTGCTCGGGCGATGGGCTACGCCTCGGCGAGGCACTGGGCGCCCAGGTCGACACCCGGCTGAAGTCGCCCGTCGCCTGGGCACCGGTTTCCAGAGTGCCGCGCGGCGACGGTAGCGTCGGCCACTTCCCGCACATCATCGAGCGTGGCAAGCCGGGCATCATCGGTGTACTGGCCAACGGCAAACGTTTCGTCAACGAGGCACACGGTTACTACGATTACGTCTCGGCCATGGTCGAGCAGGTGCCGGATGGCCAGCAGGTGTGCTCCTGGCTGATCTGCGACCACCGCTTCCAACGCCGCTATGGCCTGGGCTTCGCCCGCCCGGCTCCCGTGCCGCTGTGGTCAGCACTGCGCAGTGGCTACCTGCAGCGCGCTGCCACCGTAGAGCGGCTGGCGCTGCAATGCGGCATCGACCCGGTTGCCCTGGCGACCACGGTAGCAACCTTCAATCAGCACGCACGCGCTGGCGACGATCCCGAGTTCGGCCGCGGCAGCACCGCGTTCAATCGCAAGCAGGGTGACCCGCTGCATCCGGGGCCGAACCCCTGCGTCGCGCCAATCGAACAGGGGCCTTTCTATGCAGTCAAAGTACAACCTGGCTGCTTCGGCACGTTCGCCGGCCTGAAGACCGACGCATCGGCCCGCGTACTCGACGCCGAAGGCCTGCCGATCAGAGGCCTGTACGCCGCTGGCGCGGACATGGCCAGCGTGTTCGGCGGCCACTACCCCTCGGGCGGCATCAACCTGGGGCCCGCCCTCACCTTCGGCTACGTCGCCGCGCGCCATGCTGCTGGCATCAGCGCCTACGAATAGTCACTCGTTGTCATCAGGAGTATTCACATGCAGGCCATCCGCAATCGCTACCAACTGAACATGCCGAAACTGGGGCTGGGCACCTGGCCCATGCGCGACGACGAATGTACCCGCGCGGTGCATCAAGCCCTGCAGATCGGCTACCGACATATCGATACCGCCACGGCCTACGAGAACGAAGCGGCAGTCGGCAAGGCGCTGGCTGAGACAGAGGTCGACCGCGAGAAGATCCACCTGACTACCAAGGTCTGGTGGGACAAGCTGCAGCCCGATGCCATCCGCGCCTCGCTCGCCGATAGCCTGCAGGCGCTGCGCACCGAGTACGTCGACCTGTTCCTGATCCACTGGCCAGGCAACGCCGGTAGCCTCAAAGGTGATGACCTGCACCGCGCTCTGGACACCCTCGCGGCGCTGCGTGACGAAGGCAAGACGCTGAACATCGGCGTCGCCAATTTCCCGCTGCCTCTGCTGCGTCAGAGCATCGAGGAGTTCAAGGCCCCAATCGCCGCCATTCAGGTGGAATACCACGTACTGCTCGATCAGCAACCGATGCTCGACTACGCCCGCGAACACAACCTGGCGTTCACCGCCTACTGCCCGCTGGCACGTGGCGAAGCCGCGCAATTGCCGGAAATCCGCCAGATTGCCGCCAAGCACGGCGTGTTCCCCAGCCAGGTGGTGCTGCAATGGCTGCTCGCCCAGGACAACGTGGCGGCGATCCCCAAGGCCAGCGGCGTAGAAAACCAGCGGGCCAACCTGGCCGCTCTGGATATCCGCCTCGACGACGAAGACCGCGCGCTGATCGCCAGCCTGCCCAAAGACCGTCGCCTGGTCAGCCCGGACTTCGCACCGGCCTGGTAACAGCAGAGATCACGCTCTGAACCTAACGCTCCGCGTGGGAAGACATCGAGGGACGCTCTGCGTCCTGCGCAGGCTAGGCAAAGCGGGCGCGGAGCGCCCCGACCAGGCTCCCACGCTGGAGCGTGGGAGCCATCAAACGTTGCTCTGATCGTTCCTCACGCTCCGCGTGGGAATGCATCGAGGGACGCTCTGCGTCCTGTGCAGGCTAGGCAAAGCGGGCGCAGAGCGCCCTGACCAGGCTCCCACGCTGGAGCGTGGGAGCCATCAAAACAAAAGCCCCGCGTCTGCGGGGCTTCTCTCGTAGCCTGGGTGGAGCAAAGCGATACCCGAGAAATACTCGAATCGCCTGGTGGAAGAAAACAGCGTCTTCCACCCTACGGAAACCTGCCTACGCCTTGTTCAGCGACTCCACGCCGACTTCATCCCACAGCTCCTCAGCGAGATGGAAGGTCGCGTTGGCCGCGGGAATGCCGCAGTAGATCGCGCTCTGCATGATCAATTCCTTGAGCTCCTCACGGGTCACGCCATTGTTCTTGGCAGCCTTGAGGTGCAGTTTCAATTCACCTTCGCGGTTCATGCCGATCAGCATGGCGATGGTGATCAGGCTACGCGTGTGGCGTGGCAAACCCGGGCGCGTCCAGATATCGCCCCAGGCATGTCGGGTGATCATTTCCTGGAACTCTTCGTTGAACGGCGTCAGCTTTTCCAGGCTGCGGTCGACATGGGTATCACCCAGCACCGCACGGCGCACCTGCATGCCAGCTTCATAGCGTTGTTTCTCGTCCATCGGTAACTCCGGTCTCTAGAATGAATCGGGGCGCGTCGCTCACGCCCCATCGATCCAGCACTCAGGCTGGATCAGTAACGGGCAGTCATTCAACTTGCAGAAAATCCAGCACGCGCCGGGTGAACAACTCGCCAGCCTGCACGTTGGAGAGGTGCGCGGCGTCGAACTCGACCAGCTCCGCACCGGCGATACGCTCCTGCATGAAGCGGCCGTGCTCCGGCGTGGTCACCGCATCGCCGGTACCGCAGACGATCAAGGTCGGCGCCTTGATCGCAGCGATCTGCTCACGGTAATCGGCATCACGCACCGCCGCGCAGTTGGCCGCGTAGCCCTGGGGCGAGGTCTGCGCCAGCATGGTGACGATGGGATCGACCTTCTCCGGATGCTCGGCAGCGAACGGCGGCGTGAACCAGCGCTCGATGGAGGCATCGCGCAAATCGCGCATGGCCTTCTCGCCACCCTTGAGCACGGTGTCGATGCGGGTGCTCCAGATCTCATCGCTACCAATCTTGGCGGCGGTGTTGCACAGCACCAGACGCTGCAGGCGCTCGCCGGCGTTGATGCCAAACCACTGACCGATCAAACCGCCCATGGACAGGCCGCAGAAATGCACCTTGCCGATGTTCAGCGCGTCAAGCAGTGCCAGGACGTCACGACCGTTCTGTTCGATGCTGTAGAAGCCCGAGCTGACCAGCGACTGGCCATGACCACGGGTGTCGTAACGCAGCACGCGAAAATGCTCGGTGAACGCCGGGATCTGCGCGTCCCACATATGCAGGTTGGTGCCCAGGGAATTGGACAGCACCAGCACTGGCGCTTCCGCCGGGCCTTCGAGTTTGTAGTTCAGGTCGCCATCGGCGAGGGATACCACAGGCATGACAATCTCCTAACAGGAAGCGGTTGTTTGACTTTGTGCCACGGCACGTTCGACCCAGCGGCGCGCCTGGCCCAGGTAATGCGCAGGGTCGAGCAGGCGATCCAATTCTTCTGCGGACAGCTGGGCAGTGACCTCGGCATTGGCGCCAAGCACCTCACGCAGATGAGCGCCCTCCTTCACCGCCTGTTTGCAGCACTGCTCGACCAGATGGTGAGCCGCGTCACGACCGATGCGTTGCGCCAGGGCGATGCTCACCGCTTCGGCCAGTACCAGGCCACGGGTCAGGTCGAGGTTGCGCGCCATACGCTCGGCATCCACCTCGAGCCCCGGCACGACGAGCAGCGCTTGCTGCAGGGCACCGGACACCAGGCAGCAGAGCTCCGGCAGGGTTTCCCACTCGGCATGCCACAGGCCGAGGCTGCGCTCGTGCTCCTGGGGCATGGCCGCGAACATGGTGGCAACTAGGCCGGGCGCGCGGGTGGCGGCGCCGATCAGCACCGCGGCGCTGACCGGGTTGCGCTTGTGCGGCATGGTCGAGGAGCCGCCCTTGCCCGGCGCAGAGGGTTCGAACAACTCGCCGGCTTCGGTCTGCATCAGCAGGCTGAGGTCGCGGCCCAACTTGCCCAGGCTGCCGGCGATCATGCCGAGCAGGCTGGCGAACTCGACCAGGCGATCGCGCTGGGTGTGCCAGGGCTGCTCCGGCAGTTGCAGGCCCAGCTCAACCGCCAGCGCTTCGGCCACCGGCCAGGCCTTGTCGCCCAGCGCCGCCAGGCTGCCGGAAGCGCCACCGAATTGCAGGCACAGCAGGCGCGGCTTGATCTCCGCGAGGCGCTGGCGATGGCGGTCGACCGCCCCCAGCCACCCCGCGATCTTCATACCCAAGGTCACTGGCGTGGCGTGCTGCAACCAGGTGCGTCCAGCCATGGGCGTTGCCGCATGCCGCTCGGCCTGTTCGGCCAACAGTCGGCTCAAGGTATCGAGGTCGTTTTCCAGCAGCACGATGGCAGCGCGCAGCTGCAGCACTAGGCCGCTGTCCATGGCGTCCTGACTGGTGGCGCCCAGGTGCACGTAGCGCTCGGCCTCTTCACTCTGCGCAGCGATGCGTTTGCCCAGGGCCTTGACCAGCGGAATCGCCGAGTTGCCGGCGCTGCCGATGGCGATGGCCAGGGCGTCGAAATCATAGAGTTCGGCCCGGCAGGCAGCCTCGATATCGGCGACCACTGCCGCAGGAATCACGCCGACCGCAGCCTCGGCCCTGGCCAGCGCCGCTTCGAAGTCGAGCATGCCCTGCACGCGGCCATGGTCGCTGAACACCTCGCGCATCGGCGCACTGGTGAAGTAGGCATCGAACAACTGGCTGCAGGGCCTTGAACTCATACTGCTGAAACTCCGTGGTCAATGATCATGGTGTAGGTAACTGGCCTGGCGCGGCAGACGCAAGCTGACCAGAAAGGCCAGCACCATCATGCCCGACACGTACCAGTAGAAGGTCTGCTCCAGGCCGATGGACTTCAGGCCCAGGGCCACATATTCGGCAGACCCGCCGAACAGCGCATTGGCTACCGCGTAAGCCAGGCCAACGCCCAAGGCGCGCACTTCCGGCGGGAACATCTCGGCCTTCACCAGGCCGCTTATCGAGGTATACAGGCTGACGATGGCCAGGGCCACAATGATCAGCAGGAAAGCAATCACCGGGCTGTGCACGGTCTGCAGCAGCGCCAGGATCGGCCAGGTGAAGATCGCCCCCAGGGCACCGAACCAGAGCATCGAGGTGCGTCGACCGATGCGGTCGGACAAGGCGCCGAACAACGGCTGCATGATCATGAACAGAAACAGCGCAGCGGTCATGATGCCACTGGCGGTCTTGGCGCTCATGCCTGCCGAGTTGACCAGGTATTTCTGCATGTAGGTGGTGAAGGTGTAGAAGATCAACGAGCCGCCGGCGGTGTAGCCGAGCACAGTGAAGAAGGCTGCTTTGTGGTGCTTGAACAGGTAGGCGATGCTGCCCGATTCCTTGTTGCCGATCTGGTCTTTCTTCGCAGTCTCATCCAGCGAACGGCGCAGATAAAAGGCCACCACGGCAGCCAGGGCACCGATCACGAACGGGATGCGCCAGCCCCAAGCACGCAGCTCATCTTCGCTAAGCAGTTGCTGCAGGATCACCACCACCAGCACGGCCAGCAATTGCCCACCAATCAAGGTGACGTACTGGAACGACGCGAAGAACCCGCGCTGGCCCTTGAGCGCCACTTCGCTCATGTAGGTCGCCGTGGTGCCGTATTCGCCACCTACCGACAACCCCTGGAACAGGCGCGCCAGCAACAGCAGCAGCGGTGCCATAGCGCCGATGCTGTCATAGGTCGGCATGAAGGCGATGGCCAGCGACCCCAGGCACATCATCAGCACGGAGATCATCATCGAGACCTTGCGGCCGTACTTATCGGCAACTCGGCCGAACACCCAGCCCCCGATAGGGCGCATCAGAAAGCCGGCGGCGAACACACCCGCGGTGTTGAGCAACTGGACGGTGGGGTCGTCGGACGGAAAGAAGGCCGGCGCGAAATAGATCGCGCAGAAGGCATAGACGTAGAAGTCGAACCACTCGACCAGGTTGCCGGAGGAAGCGCCAACAATGGCGAAGATGCGCTTGCGGCGCTCTTCCGGGCTGTAGTTCGGGGCTTCGTACACCGTGCTGGCATCAGAACTCATCATGAATACTCACTGGTAAGGAACGGGACAGTTCCCTACTCCGACTCACATGTAACCAAATGATTCGAGCATTATTGCCCGGCTGATTGCTCACCACGGTATCGGACACGGCGGCGTGGAGCCCTGTCCGATACCGAAGCAAACAAACTCTGGGATCTGTAGGCATATCGCCGGATTGTTAGCGGCCGTCGATTTTAGTGGGCTAAAGCCCACCCTACGAAAGACAGGCACCCGACGTAACCGTAGGGTGGGCCGGGCGGCGATCCGCTTCAGCCCACCAATCAGCGCATAAGCAAAGCCATATTGGCCGATCTACACGTTTCTAGACGCGCTCGATGGCCAACGCCAAGCCCTGGCCGACACCCACGCACATAGTTGCCAGACCGAGCTTGCCGCCGGTCTTCTCCAGGTGGTGAACGGCAGTCAGCACCAAGCGGTTGCCGCTCATGCCCAGTGGATGGCCAAGAGCGATAGCGCCGCCATTCGGGTTGACCTTGGGGCTGTCGTCCGCCAGGCCGAGGTCACGGGTGACCGCAAGCCCTTGAGCGGCGAACGCCTCGTTCAGCTCGATCACGTCGAAGGCATCGATATCGAGATTCAGACGGGTCAGCAGCTTGCGTACCGCTGGTACCGGGCCGACGCCCATGACCCGAGGCGCCACGCCACCGCTGGCCATCCCGAGCACCTTGGCGCGGGCCTTGAGACCATATTTCTGTACCGCTTCGGCAGACGCCAGAATCATCGCCGACGCCCCGTCGTTGAGGCCCGAGGCGTTGCCGGCGGTCACCGTCTTGTCCGGGCCGTTGACCGGTTTGAGCTTGGCCAATGCCTCGGCGGTGGTGTCGGCGCGAGGGTGCTCGTCGGTATCGACGATGCTCTCGCCCTTTTTAGTCTTGATCACCACCGGCACGATTTCCTCGGCGTAGTAACCACTTTGCTGCGCCACTGCGGCGCGCTGCTGGCTGCGCAGGCCGAAAGCGTCCTGGTCGGCACGGCTGACGCCGTAATCCTCGGCCACGTTGTCACCGGTCACCGGCATCGGGTCGACGCCGTAGCGCTCCTTCATCGCCGGGTTGACGAAACGCCAGCCCAGGGTGGTGTCTTCCAGCTTCTGACCACGGCCAAAGGCGCTGTCGGCCTTGCCCATCACGTATGGCGCGCGGGTCATCGACTCGACGCCGGCAGCGATGGCCAGTTCCATCTCGCCGGAGGCGATAGCGCGGAAGGCAGCACCCACCGCTTCCATGCCTGAGGCGCAGAGGCGGTTGAGGGTCACGCCAGGCACCGTCTCCGGCAGGCCAGCGAGCAGCAGCGCCATACGGGCAACGTTGCGGTTGTCCTCCCCCGACTGATTAGCGCAGCCCATGAACACTTCATCGACCGCCGACCAGTCGACCTGCGGATTACGTTCGATCAGTGCCTTCAGTGGAATGGCTGCCAGGTCGTCGGCACGCACGGCGGACAGTCCGCCATTGAGCCGACCGATCGGCGTGCGCACCGCATCGCAGATGAATACATCGCGGCTCATTCGTCACTCCCCTTCTGCCCATGAGCAGCGGCGGTACGTGCTTCCAGATCACGCAGCGCAGCCAGCTCTTCGGCTTTCGGCGCTTCGGTAGTGGTCACGTTGTCGGCGAAACGGATCTGCCAGCCGGTGTTCTCGACCACCTGCTCACGGGTCACGCCCGGATGCAGGGAGGTGACGATGAATTCGTTGCTGCCTGCTTCCGGTTCCATGATGCAAAGGTCGGTAATGATCGCTACCGGACCATCGCCTGGCAGGCCAAGACGCTTGCGGTGATCGCCGCCTTCGCCATGGCCAACCGAGGTAATGAACGCCAGCTTGTCGACGAAGGTGCGATGGCCCTGCTTGAGGATGATCAGCACCTTCTTGGCGCTGCCAGCGATCTCCGGCGCGCCACCGGCACCCGGCAGACGCACTTTCGGCGCATGGTAATCACCGATCACCGTGGTGTTGATGTTGCCGAACTTGTCGACCTGGGCGGCGCCAAGGAAGCCGACATCGATACGGCCGCCCTGCAGCCAGTAGCGAAAGATCTCGCCAGTCGGCACAACGGTATCGGCAGTCTCGGCCAGCTCGCCATCACCGATGGACAGCGGCAGCACGGTGGGCTTGGCGCCGATCGGGCCGGACTCGTAAATCAGTACCACTTCCGGCGCATGGGTCAAACGCGCCAGGTTGGCGGCCTTGGAAGGCAGGCCGATGCCGACGAAGCACACGCTGCCGTTACCGAGGCGGCGCGCGGCGGCCACGGTCATCATTTCATTGGTGTTGAAGTCGCTCATCACTTGGCCTCCCCGTTAACCTTCGCCTGGTACTGCGCAAAATCCTCGGTGCCATGGATGTATTCATCGATCCAGGCTGTGAAGGTTTCACGGTCGCGAGCAATGGCATCCCAGGCCTGATAGAAGCGGTTGTCACGCTCGTAGTAGCCGTGGGCATAGGACGGATGAGCACCGCTAGGAACCACGCAGACCGCGGTCAGTGCCCAGGTCGGCAGTACGCAGGCGTTCATCGGCGCCTGCAAGTCGTCGACGATTTCCTCGACGGTGACGATGCAGCGCTTGGCAGCCAGAGCGGCCTCTTTCTGCACGCCGAGAATGCCCTGAATCAGCACATTACCCTTGCGATCGGCCTTCTGCGCGTGGATGACGGTTACGTCAGGACGCACGCTCGGTACGGTGGCCAGGCTCTCGCCGGTGTACGGGCATTCGATGAATTTGATTTCCGGGTTGACCTTGACCAGATCCGAGCCTTGATAACCGCGCAGCACGGCGAACGGCAGGTTGGACGCGCCGGCGACATAGGCGTTGGCCATGGCGGCGTGGCTGTGCTCACTGATTTCCAGTTTGTGCGGCCAGTGCTTCTCGACGGCGTCGCGCAGGCGGTGCAGGGAGCCGACCCCCGGATTGCCCCCCCAGGAGAAGATCAGGCGCTTGGCGCAACCCGCACCGATCAGCAGGTCATAGACCAGATCCGGCGTCATGCGCACCAGAGTCAGGTCTTTCTTGCCCTGACGGATCAGTTCGTGGGAAGCCGCGGTGGGAATCAGATGGGTGAAGCCTTCGAGGGCGATGGTGTCACCATCGTGAACGAAGCGCTCAACCGCCTCGCGCAGGGAGAGAATTTCAGCCATGGTCGTTCTCGTCTTATTGCTCTGGAAACCGTGGGGCGGCTATTGCGCCGTGTGGATACAAAGGTACCCAGCCCATAGCGAGCTAACAATCCGATAATCGATTAGACGTTCGATAATCGAACGAAACTTGCCTGGGGTTTAATCGCTCCTATGATCCAACCGGCAGATGCGTCGCCCAGCTATCCGTGAGCGCCCATGGCGTACCAGGCGCGACTCCCTCAGCGGTTGCGCCTGTAGGTCTCGGAAGGCAGTTCGCCAAAGCAGCGACGATAGGATTCGGCAAACCGCCCCAGGTGCAGGAAGCCATGATCCAGAGCGATTTCAGTCACGCTGCGCACCTTGCACGCTGGATCGAGCAATTTAGCGTGAATGCGCTCCAGCTTTCGCTGGCGAATGTAGTCCTTGGGCGTGATGCCGGCATGGCGTTCGAACAGTGCATACAGTGAGCGCTCGCTGACTCGAGCGACGGCCAGCAACTGATCGACACCAATGTCCTGAGTCAAATGCTGTTCGATGTACTCCACGACTTGTTCGAACGAAGTGGCCTGGGTCTGCGGCTGAACCCGTTGCACGTTATTGTCCAGCAGGGCCAGCAGCTTGCTGGCGACGATACGCACGTAATGCTCCTGCACCTGAGGCATGCTGGCAGCCGCTTCGGCCTCCTCGCAGATCAGCATCAGCAGGCTGGCAAAGCCCTCCAGCTCACGCATGTCATGTCGTGCCGCACTGAAGCGGATACCACTTTCCGGCAACATCCAGCGTTGCTCCAGACAAGTATTTTCGAACAGGCTGACCGGCAGTTTGACGATGAATTTTTCGCAGTCCGCCGAATAGGTGAGATCCACCGGATCGTCCGGGTTGATCAGCAGCAGTTCGCCCGGCACATAGAAATGCTCCTGATCGCGACATTGCGAGCGGCAGTGTCCCTTGAGCAGAATTTGCAGGTGGTAGATGGTCTCCAGCGCTGGCGAGGTGACCCGCACGCTGCCGCCATAGCTGATGCGGCACAGGTCGAGGCTGGAAAACTTGCGATGGCTGAGGCTCGCCTCGGGAAATCCGCGGGTGGGCAGGCGTATGCAATGGGCACCCACATGCTGATTGACGTAATCCGACACCGAATAGGGGTCGGCGCGTTCAAACACGCTGCTGCGCTCGCTCAGCAATGAGTTGCTCATCATCAGGCCTCTTGTTTCTCTTTATTTTTCTTAGAGGGGCTGACCGCCGGCGACCGGCAATCCGCTAATCACTCGGCGATTCTAACCATCCCCCGGTGCCGCGATACAACGGCGAGACAAAGGGTTACATCTTGCAGGCCAGGCGGGGTGAAACGGCTTATCCAAGCGTGTCAGCCAAACGCGATTACCCCCTGTCGCAGGGGGTAACGCTGGCTCGCCAGGCTTCAGGCTGGGCCTGACTAGCTACTTCAAACCTCCAGCGCCCGCACTCGCTCGTGGCGTTGCTGGGCCTTGGGCTCGGCGGTGGACTGCAGGGTGAAATCAAATTCGATTTCGGCGAAGCGCCCTTCCACACCATGGATCTTGGCACGCGCGGCGTCATCGAAGAAGTCGATTCGGGCGATCAGCTCATCACGGGTGGCGTAGGCGAAGTCGTCGTGCAGGTACTTGTCGCCATCCAGGTTGATCTGGGTGGTGAGGTGACGATGGCCCTGCGCCGAAATGAAGAAGTGCACGTGCGCTGGACGCTGGCCATGGCGACCTAGCTGGTCGAGCAGTTGCTGGGTCGGGCCATCGGGCGGGCAGCCATAGCCGGAAGGTACGATGCTGCGGAAACGATAGCGGCCTTCGGCGTCGGTCTCGATGCGGCGGCGCAGGTTGAACTCCGATTGCGTAGGGTCGAAGTACGAGTAGGTACCACCGGTGTTGGCGTGCCATACGTCGACGATAGCGCCAGCCAGCGGCTTGCCATCGGTGTCGAACACCCGGCCCTGCATGAACAGCGGCGTGCCTGCGTCCTTGCCGTCGTCCAGACGGGCTTCGCCCTTGCTCAGCGGCGCGCCAGCCACGTACAGCGGGCCTTCGATGGTGCGCGGTGTGCCGCCGGTGTGGCCGGCCTGCTCGTCTTCGGCGTCCATCAGCATGTCGAGGTAATGCTCGATACCCAGCCCCGCGACCACCAGACCCGCTTCCTGGCGAGAGCCGAGCTCGTTGAGGTAGTTCACTGCTTTCCAGAACTCTTCCGGGGTGATCTGCAGGTCTTCGATGATCTTCGCCGTGTCGTTCAGTACACGGTGAATCACCGTTTTCATGCGGGCGTTGCCGCCGTCATTGGTGAAGCCGGCGGCTTCCTCGAAGAACTTCTGCACTTCAACGGTCTGGGCGATACGAACGGTCATGGCGTTTTTCCTCATCTTGTTATTGTCTGGATCGGATCAGGCGAGCGAATGGCGCCGATCAGCGATCGTCATCGTGGATCGAGGATGGGTGGCGACACAGCGCCATGACCTCGATGTCCATGTACGGGTACAGCGGCAATTGCATCAGCGTGTCATGCAAAGCCTGGGCATCGGCCACGTCGAAAATGCTGACATTGGCGTAAAGCCCGGCGATGCGCCAGAGGTGACGCCAGGTGCCGTCGCGCTGCAGGCGCTGGGCCAACTCCTTCTCGTCAGCCTTGAGACACGCGGTCTGCTCGGCGGGCATGTCGGTCGGCAGTTTTACGGTCATGCGTACGTGAAACAGCATGGCTAGCTCCTTTGGGATTCAGGTTCAGCGGCGGCAGAAACGCTGCAGGCGCTCTTCGTCGAGCTCCACGCCAAGGCCGGGCGTGGTCGGAATTTTCAGTTCGAAATCGCGGTACACCGGCACGTTGACCAAAATGTCCTCGGTCAGCAGCAGCGGGCCGAACAGCTCGGTGTGCCATTCCAGCTTGCCCAGGGTGGCGAAGGCAT
Source organism: Pseudomonas sp. PME37.24/006 (assembly GCF_055556635.1). NCBI lineage: Bacteria > Pseudomonadati > Pseudomonadota > Gammaproteobacteria > Pseudomonadales > Pseudomonadaceae > Pseudomonas > Pseudomonas sp. PME37.24/006. Next base: position 35,758 of record NZ_JBVHNL010000002.1, on the reverse strand, counting down.
GGGCCGACGCCAGGGTGCCGACGCTGCCTTCGAGCATGGTGCCGCCGTACAGGGCGATACCCGCCGCTTCGGCGATATAGGCGCTGCGCAGCACGGCACGCGGGCCACCATTCTTGGCGATCTTCAGGGCGAACACCGGTGCGGCGCCGCCACGGGCCAGGTTGAAGCTGTCTTCCACGCTTTCGATGGCTTCGTCGGCCATGATTGGCGTCGGGCTGCGGGCACTGACGCGCGCCTGGGCCTGCACATCCTGGCGGGCAATCGGTTGCTCGATCAGGTCGACGCCGGCATCACCGAGCGCCTGGCAGGCACGAATGGCCACTGCCTCGCTCCACGCCTGGTTGACGTCTACCCGCACGCTGGCACGGTCGCCCAATGCGCGCTTGATCGCCGCCACGTGGGCGATATCCAGCGCTGCATCGCGGCTGCCGATCTTCAGCTTGAAAATCCGGTGGCGACGCAGGTCGAGCATGCGCTCGGCTTCATCGATGTCCTTGGTGGTATCACCGCTGGCCAGCGTCCAGGCGACTTCCAGGCCGTCACGCACCCGGCCACCGAGCAGCTCGGCAACCGGTAGGTCAAGGCGCTTGCCCTGGGCGTCGAGCAACGCGGTTTCCACTGCCGAGCGGGCAAAGGTGTTGGCGCGCACGCTGCGGTCGATACGCAGCATGGCCGCGTTGATGTTGCCGGCCGGCTGGCCGATCAGCAGCGGTGCGAAATAGGTATCGATGTTGGTCTTGATGCTTTCCGGGCTTTCTCCGGCATAGGCCAGGCCGCCGATGGTGGTGGCTTCACCGACGCCTTCGATACCGTCACTGCAGCGCAGACGGAGGATCACCAGGGTCTGGTGCTGCATGGTGTGCATGGCCAGCTTGTGTGGGCGAATGGTCGGCAGGTCGACGATCAGGGTCTCGAGGCTTTCGATCAGCGGGAGGCTCATGGGCGGTGATCCGTGTGCAAGGGGCAACGGGCAGGCGCCAGCGAAGCGATGCGCTGGGGCGCCTCGTTCACGAGGCCGGACGGCAGCAGAGGAGCAGAAGAACAAAGGATGCGAGTGAGCACGAGCATATCCTTCAGGTTTTATTTTTGTCTGGGCACAGATTGACCTCAGCAAATCAGGCAGTCCAATATTGAATCGGTCTGGTTTCATACCTTGGAGGTATCATGGAGCTGCGCCACTTGCGTTACTTCCGCGTGCTCGCGGAAACCCTGAATTTCACCCGCGCAGCCGAACGCCTGCATATCGCTCAGCCGCCGCTGAGCCGACAGATTCAGCAATTGGAGGACGAACTGGGCGTGGCGTTGATCGAGCGCGGCAGGCCGCTGCGCCTGACCGAGGCCGGGCGGTTCTTCTATGAACATTCCGTGCAGTTGCTCGAGCAGTTGGGACGCGTCAGCGATGACACCCGACGCATCGCCGAAGGGCAGCGCCGCTGGTTCGGTATCGGCTTCGCGCCGTCGACCCTGTATGGCGCGCTGCCAGAGCTGATCCGCCAGCTGCGTGCTGAAGCGGCCATCGAACTGGGGTTGTCCGAGCTGACCACCTTGCCCCAGGTGGAAGCGCTCAAACGCGGCCGTATCGATATCGGCTTCGGGCGCATCCATATCGAGGATCCGGCCATCGTCCAGGAAGTGATTCGCCAGGACCCATTGGTCGCCGCCCTGCCCGCCGGCCACCGACTGCTGGCCGCTCCGGCTTCGCTGGAGGAACTGGCACGCGAACCCTTCGTGCTTTACCCAGCGTCACCTAGACCCAGCTACGCCGACCACGTACTCGCCCTGTTCGCCCGTAACGGCCTGAAGATTCGCGTGGCACAAATGACCAACGAGCTGCAGACGGCCATTGGCCTGGTAGCAGCAGGCATCGGCATCAGCCTGGTGCCAGCCTCAGTGCAGCGCCTGCACCGCGATGACATCGGCTACACGCCGCTGCTAGACGCAACGGCTACCTCGCCGATCGTGATCAGCTACCGCAAGGACGACGACTCACCGCTGCTCAAACGCTGCCTGAAGCTGGTGAAGAATCTGGACAGCGAGTAAGAGCGATTGACGCACCGAGCCCTTCAGCACAGCCGTAATGGCCACTAAGCAACCCGCTGTGGGAGCGCGCGGGGACGCCTAGTCCATGCGCGCGAAAAACCGCGGGCTTGGCCCGCTCCCATAGGTACTGCAAAGAGGCCGATTTTGCGTACCCCTGTTGATCTTGAGGGATTGCCGGCCGCTAGTTGCAGGTACTCAGAGCAATGTCCAGGTGTACGAAAGGATCAAACGGTTCTCGTCGATATCGCTGCGATAGTTGGAGCGTGCCTCGACGTTGCGCACGCGCACGCCAAACCCTTTGAGCACCCCGCTCTGCACCACGTAGCCGATATCCAGATCGCGCTCGCGATCCTTGCCTTCGAAGCCACGGCCGGTGTCGACATTATTGCCGCGGATATAGCGCACCGTGGTGGTCAGGCCGGGTACGCCGAGCGCGGCAAAGTCGTAGTCATAACGCGCCTGCCAGGAGCGCTCGTCGGTGTAGGCGAACTCGTAAGTCGGCACCTCGTTGCCCAACGGCGTGACGTTGGCGAATACCCGCGGGAACGGATTGTCGCCGAACATCGCTTGGTAGCCGACATAAAAGGTATGCCCGCCATGCTTGGCCGAAATCAGCGAGTAGAACGCCTGGTTGTCGATATCGCCGAGCAGCCGGTCACCATCTTCCTGGCTGTCGAAATAACCAAGGTTGGCGCCCAACGTCCAGGAGCCCATTGGCTCGCTGTGCTTGAGGCCGGCGAAGCGCTGGTTGTAGATGTCCTCGAGTTGCGCGAACCACAGGCTGGCGGTGGTGCGTTTGTCGTTGAAGGCGTAGTCGGCGCCCACATAGTTGAACGCATCACTGCTGACCTGGCGCTGCGGCACGTGGCCGAGCATGGCCTGCAGTTTGTCGTCGCCAGCCTCGTTGCGCAGGCTGGTGGAGCGTAAGTGGCCGCCCTGCAGGGTCAGGCCGTCGATCTCACGCGACACCAGCGAGGCGCCCTGGTAACTCGGCGGCAGCAGGCGAATATCGCTGAAGGTCAGCACCGGCAGGTTGGGTTGCAGCTCACCGACACGCAGTTCGGTCTGCGAGAGGCGGGCCTTCAGCGCTACCCCCAAGCGGCTGTATTCATCGGCCGCCTCGCCGTTGTCGCGCACCGGCAACAGCCCGGTATTGACCCGATCGCGACTGCTGTCGAGCTTGATACCGAGCAGCCCCTGGGCGTCCAGGCCGAAGCCGAGCACGCCGGGCGTGTAGCCGGACTTGAAGTCGAGGATGAAGCCCTGGGCCCACTCCTCGGCCTTGGATTGCCGGTTGGCGCCGACGATGTCGGAAAAATCCCGGCTGAAGTAGTAGTTACGAGCCTGCAACGTGGCGCTGGCGCCGTCGACGAAGCCATCGTTGGCGGCCTGCACGGCAACCGGCAGGCTCAGAACGCTCAGGGAAAATACGCACAAGGTAGTTGGATGCTTACTCATGGTTGCTCTGCTCTTGTTGTTATTGCATGGGTACAGCGGCGCCCCACGCCAAACAGCGCGGAGAGCCGGATCAGGGAAATCGGGGTTCAGCGCGTCGCTTGGTCGGGCCTTGAGCGCACTGCCTGCTCGGCGCCGGGCGCGGTTTTATGGGGCAGCAGCCAATGGGCGAACAGCCCGAAGATCAGCCCCCAGAACGCCGCCGACAGACCGAGAAAGGTCATCCCCGAGGCGGTGACCAGAAAGGCCACCAGCGCCGCTTCGCGCTCTTGCGGCACCGCCATGGCGCCAGCCAGGGAGGCCGCGATGGCACCAAATAGGGCAAGCCCTGCCAGTGCCGCCACCAATGCCTGGGGAAAGGCGGTGCACAGGCTGACCAGCGTTGCACCGAACAGGCCGAACAGCAGGTAGAACAGGCCACCCACCACACCAGCCACATAGCGGCGCTCAGGCCGCTCATGGGCTTCACGTCCGGTACAGATCGCCGCGGTAATTGCCCCCAGCGCCAGGCCATGGCAGGCAAATGGCGCCAGCAGCAAGCTACCCAGACCGCAGCCTGCCAGCAATGGCCGCGCCGGCACCTGGCCGTAACCGCTGCTGCGCAGCAAGGCCATACCAGGTATGAATTGCCCGGTCAGCGCCACCACGGCCAGCGGCACGCCGATGTTGAGCATCGCCATAGGGGAAAACTCCGGGGTGATCCACACCGGCGTGGCCAGGCGGATCACCCAGGCATCGGCACTGAGCTCGCCACGGCCGATCACCAGGCCGACGCCGACCAGCAACACCGCCAGCATGGCGTAGCGTGGCGACAGGCGCTTGCACACCAGGTAGGTGACGAACATCGCCAGCACCAGCAACGGCTGCTCCTGCAGCGAGGTGAACAGCGCGCTGCCGAAGCTGAACAGAATGCCCGCCAGCATCGCTGCACACACCGACAGCGGCAGCCGCGCGACCAATTTGTCGAAGGCGCCGCTCAGGCCCACCACCAGCACGATCAGGTTGGCGACCAGATAGGCGCCCACCGCTTCGCCGAGGCTCACCTGCGGTAACAGGCTGACCAGCAACGCCGAGCCCGGCGCTGACCAGGCGATCACCACCGGCGCCCGGTAACGTAGGCTGAGCAAGATGCCAAGCACCCCGCTGCCGATACTGATCGCCCAGATCCATGACGACAGCACCTCGGCTGGCAAACCTGCCGTGCGAGCGGCCTGGAAGATGATCACCAGTGGCCCGGCATAGGAAATAACCGTGGCGATAAAGCCGGCGACCAGCGCCGACAGCGACATGTCCTTGAACAGCTTCATTGCATCGCTCCGTCAAGCGGGCAGCCGCAGCTGCTCCCCGCCGCTCTGCAGATGCAGATAGACGGAGAAGGGTCAGGGTGCGGGTGGATATGGCGCTCAGGCCTTGCTGGGTTGCAGGCTGAGCTTGTCGACACTGGCGCTGTTCAGGGCGAACACCAGCATGGCCAAGGCCGCGATGGCGCCAGGGATGGCAAAGGCCATGAAGTTCAGTTGCAACGGCAGCTCGATGCCCATCAGCGCGCCACCGAGCAGCGGGCCGACGATCGCGCCGTTACGGCCGATGCCCGAGGCCCAGCCAAGGCCGGTGGAGCGGATCGACAGGCCGTAGAGCTGGGCAGTGCCGGCGTACAGCAGGATCTGCGTGCCGATGGTGGTCGCCCCGGCGATGAAGATCAACAGGTACAGCATCAGCGTCGGACTCTTGAAGCCAAGCAGGCTGATCGACACGGCAGCCGCGATGAAGAAGCCGACCTTGACCTTGGTCAGGTTGAAGCGGTCACCCAGCCAGCCGCCGAGAATCGCCCCGGCCATGCCACCAAAGTTCAGGGCCAGCAGGAACGAAAGGCTCGAACCCAGGCTGTAACCGGCGTTGGCCATCAGTTTGGGCAACCAGGAACTCAGTGCGTAGACCATCAGCAGGCAGCAGAAGAACGCCACCCAGATCGACAGGGTGCGCACCGCCAAACCGTTGCGAAACAGCTCCAGCACGGAGACGCCGCCGCCCTTGCGCTCATTGATGGTCAGATGCACATCGGCACCCAGCGCCTGGGCAGGGGCGAGGCGATTTAACAAGGCGCGGGCCTTGTCATGCTCGCCCCGGCGCACCAGAAAACCGATCGACTCCGGCAGGTAGTAGAGAATCACCGGCAACAGCAGCAGTGGCAGCGCGGCAGCGAAGAACATCGACTCCCAGCCGAAACGCGGCAGCATGAAGATACCGACGCCGGCCGACAGCATGCCGCCGAGCGAATAGCCACTGAACATCACCGCGACCAGGGTGCTGCGCATTTTCTTCGGCGCGTACTCGTTCATCAGCGCCACGGCGTTGGGCATCAGACCGCCACAGCCAAGGCCGGCGATGAAGCGGCAGATGCCGAACTCGGTCGGGTTGCTGGCAAAGCCGTTGACGATGGTCGCCACGCTGAATAGCGCGAAGCAGATGGCGATGCCCTTCTTGCGGCCGATCTTGTCGGCCAGGCTGCCGAACAGCAGCGCGCCGAACATCATGCCGAACAGCGCGTAGCTGCCCAGTGCGCCGGCCTGCAGAGGCGTGAGCCCCCACTCCTTCATGATCACCGGCAGCACCACGCCATAGATGAACAGGTCGTAGCCGTCGAAGATCAGCAGCAACCCGCACAGGCACATCACCAGCCAGTGAAAGGAATTGAAACGGGCATTGTCGATTACGTCGTTGACGTCGATGTTACGCATGGCATGGGTCTCTTATTGTTGTTGTGAAGCCGTGGCCGGCGTTGCCGTCCTGTTGAAATCGTGTAAAACCGTTAGCCCAGATCACCGCCACCGACCGGCAAGGTCACGCCGGTGATGTAAGACGCCTCGTCGGAGGCCAGAAACAGGATCGCGCCGACCTGCTCATCCAGCGTGCCGTAGCGCTTCATCAGGCTGCTCTCTAGGGTCTGATCGACTATCTGCCCATACCAGGTCTTTTCCTGCTCGCTCTGCTCGGCGCTGTTACGCGGGATGCGCCGTGGCGGCGCCTCGGTGCCGCCCGGGGCAGTCGCGTTGACGCGAATACCCCGCTGGGCATTCTCGAACGCCAGGCAGGCGGTCAACGCGTTGACGCCACCCTTGGCCGCGCCGTAGGGCACGCGATTGAGGCTGCGCGTGGCGATGGAGGAGACGTTGACGATGGCACCACAGCCCTGCTCCAGCATCACCGGCAACGCGGCGTGACAGCACCATAAGGTCGGGAACAACGAACGGCGCACCTCAGCCTCGATTTCCTCTTCGCGGTAATGCTCGAAAGGCTTCGCCCAGATGGTGCCGCCCACGTTGTTGATCAGGATGTCCAGGCGGCCAAAACGCTCGACGGCCTGCTTCACCACCTGCTGACAGTCGCCATAGCGCTCCAGGTCAGCGGTCAGGGTCAGCAGCTCGGCGCCCTGCCCCAACTCGCTCCGCAGTTCATGAACCAGCTCGGCACGATCCACCGCGACGATGCGCGCGCCTTCGGCAGCCAGGCGCTCGACCACCCGCCGACCGATCCCCTGCGCTGCCCCGGTGACCAATGCCACCTTGTTGTCGAATCGCTTGTGCATGGCGCTCTCCTCAGGCCGACAGGACTTGTCGATCGGTACTGACCACCTGGGTCGGGGTGAATTTCTCGTAATGGAAACTCGCTGGCGTGACGCCCTGCTCGCTGAAATGTGCGCGCACGGCATCGACCATCGATGGCGGCCCGCACAGGTAAACGTCGACATCGCCGTCGTTGAGCATCGCCGCGCTCATATGCTGAGTGACGTAGCCCTTGCGAGGGTGCTGGGACTGCGGCTCGGCCACGCAGGTGATGAACACCAGCGTCGGCAAACGCTCGGCCAAAGCCTGCAAGCGCTCGACCAGTACCAGATCGAAATCCCGGGTAACCCCGTAGATCAGGCTGATTGGCTGCTCGCAGCCGCGCTCGGCCAGCACTTCGAGCATCGACAGAAATGGCGCCAGGCCGGTGCCGCCAGCCAGCAACAGCAGCGGGCGACGTACTTCGCGCAGGTAAAAGGTGCCAAGCGGCCCGGTAAACTGCAGGCGCTCGCCTGGCTGCGCCTGATCCAGATAGGCACTCATCAGCCCACCCGGCACGCGCTTGATTAGAAAGCCAAAACGCGACTCGCCTGGCTTGGTGCTGAACGAATACGCACGGGTCTGAGTACCGCTAGGTACGCCGATATTCACGTACTGCCCCGGCAGAAAGCTCGGCGCCGCTGCGCCGCTGGCAATATCGAACGCGACCTCCAGGGCAGCATCGGCGTGCGGGGTGATCGACACTAGCTCGCCTTCGAAACTGCCCGTGCCGGTCTTGCAGGCAGTGGATGGCACGGGCACGGCGATCACGCAATCCGAAGCCGGCACCATCTGGCAGGTCAGCACCAGGCCCTGCTCGGCTTCGTCCTCGCTGAGGGCGTCCTCGATGTAGTCCTCGCCCTGGTCATACTCGCCGTTTTCGCAGCGGCACTTGCAGGTGCCGCACACGCCGTCGGAGCAGTCCATGGGCAGGTTGATGCGATTGCGATAGGCCGCATCCAGTACCTTTTCGTTGGCCTTGCAGTCGATGAAGCGGGTAACCCCATCTTCGAAATTCAGGGCGATGGTGTACGTCATGGCAATACCTCGGCGCCGCCACCGGGCACAGGCTGAACGGCAGCGCATCGACTCAGATGTGATAAATGTCGAGAACCTGGTGCACGTAGTCGTTCTTGAGCACCACCTTCTTGCGGGTGATCAACGGCTGCTCGCCACGCATATCCAGGTGGTAGAACGAGGTGCCGAAGTAGACATCGGTGCTCTTGTAGCGATGGCTCAGGGTCTGCCAGTTGAAGCGCACCTCGACCTGCTCGGCGCTCTCCTCGAGCACCTCCAGATTGGCGATGAAGTGCGCGGTACGCGGCTCGGGCGTGCTGGCACTGGAGCGCTCGGTCTTGATGCGGAACACCCGATCCTCCAACCCCTCGCGGCTGGGGTAATAGATCAACGAGATCTCCCGCTGCGGGTCTTCGGTCAACCCGTCGTCATCGTCCCAGGCCGGCATCCAGAACACCGCCTTGCTCGAATAGCACTCCAGCCACTCATCCCACTGACGGTCGTCGAGCAGGCGCGCTTCGCGGTAGATGAAATCGACGATCAGCTGGCGATTGGCGCTCATGCTACGTCCTCCGCGTCGGTGGCGATCAGGTTCGCGCGCTCACTGTCGATGGCCTTCTGCATGGCTTGCGACCAATAGGCGTGCTGGCGTACGAACAGACCTTCGTCCTCGGACTTCACGCCACTGAGCAATGGCTGCATGCCCATGGCCTTGGCATTGTCGTCGGCCCCTTCGATCCAGTGGCTGGCACCACGGCTGAGGTCGTTCCACTGCGCAGCCTGGCCGGCGTAACCGGTCTGGCAGGCGCGAAACTCTTCCAGATCGTCGGGCGTACCCATGCCGGTGACGTTGAAGAAGTCTTCGTACTGACGGATACGCAGCGCACGGGCCTGATCGCTCTCGCCCTTGGGTGCGAAGCAGTAGATGGTCACTTCGGTCTTATCGACGGCGATTGGCCGCACCACACGAATCTGCGTGGAGAACTGATCCATCAGATAGACGTTCGGGTACAGGCACAGGTTGCGGGTCTGCCCGACGATGATATCGGCGCGGGTGTCGCCGAACTTGGCGGCCAGGGCATCACGGTGCTCGAACACCGGGCGCACGTCCGGGTTGATCAGCCGCGTCCACAACAGGATGTGGCCATACTCGTAGGCATAGAAACCGCCGACGCTTTTCGACCAGCCGTTGGCATCCACGGTACGGGTGCCTTCGGCTTCATAATTGCGACGCTGCATGGTCGCCGAGTAATTCCAGTGCACAGAACTGACGTGGTAACCATCGGCGCCATTCTCGATCTGCAGCTTCCAGTTGCCATCGTAGAAATACGACGAGTTGCCGCGCAGCACTTCGATGCCGTCCGGCGCCTGATCGACGATCTGGTCGATGATCACTCGGGTTTCGCCCAGGTAGTCTTCCAGCGCCGGAACTGCCTCGCTGAGGCTGCCAAACAAGAAGCCACGGTAACTCTGGAAACGCGCCAGGCGCGTGAGGTCATGGGAGCCTTCGCAGTCGAAGCTCTCCGGGTAGCCGCCGGTCTTTGCGTCTTTCACCTTGAGCAGTTTGCCGGCGTTGCTGAAGGTCCAACCGTGGAATGGGCAGGTGAACGAGCCCTTGTTGCCCTGCTTGCGCCGGCACAGAACGGCACCACGATGCGCACAGGCGTTGATCAAGCCATGCAGCTCGCCCTGCTTGTCGCGGGTGATGACGATGGGCTGACGGCCAATATGGGTGGTGAAGTAATCGTTGATCTCGGGAATCTGGCTCTCGTGGGCCAGGTAGACCCAGCCGCTCTCGAAGACGTGCTTCATCTCCAGTTCGAACAGGTCGGGGTCGGTAAAAACATCGCGTCGGCAACGGAAGATCCCCTTGGCAGGATCCTCCTGGACGGATTCGGCAAGCTGCCGGGCAAGGCGTTCGAATGTGCCGGTCATGGGTCGTACCCTCCGTTGTTCTTGTATCAGGCATAGCCAGATTAAGAGTGGGTACGAGGCGGCAATAGCCGTTTACTGCAGATCGCTATCCAGATACTGCAAAGGCCCACTTGCAGCGTGCTTCAGACTCAAAGGAGCATTTTCTACGGGCACAAAAAAGGGCGACCGAAGTCGCCCTTTTTCTGGATTACCTGAACTTAGTTCTGGTTTTCCATTTGCGCACGAATCAGATCACCAATGGTGGTCGGACCGGAAGTTTCAACTTCCTGCTTGCTACGCATTTCCTTGATTGCTTCTTTTTCGTCTTCAACGTCTTTCGACTTGATCGACAAGCTGATCAGGCGGCTCTTGCGATCCACGCTGATGATCTTGGCTTCAACTTCTTCGCCTTCTTTCAGAACGTTACGCGCGTCTTCAACGCGGTCACGGCTGATTTCGGAGGCTTTCAGTGTCGCTTCGATGCCTTCGGCCAGGGTGATGATAGCGCCCTTGGCGTCAACTTCTTTGACGATACCGCGAATGATGGTGCCTTTGTCGTTAACAGCAACGTAGTCGGAGAACGGATCTTCTTCCAGTTGCTTGATGCCCAGGGAGATGCGCTCACGCTCTGGGTCAACCGACAGAATGACGGTTTCCAGCTCGTCGCCCTTCTTGAAACGACGTACGGCTTCTTCGCCAACTTCGTTCCAGGAGATGTCGGACAGGTGAACCAGGCCGTCGATGCCGCCGTCCAGACCAATGAAGATACCGAAATCGGTGATCGACTTGATGGTGCCGGAAATCTTGTCACCCTTGTTGAACTGACCGGAGAAGTCTTCCCATGGGTTGGTTTTGCACTGCTTGATACCCAGGGAGATACGACGACGCTCTTCGTCGATGTCCAGAACCATGACTTCCACTTCGTCGCCAACCTGAACGACTTTCGACGGGTGGATGTTCTTGTTGGTCCAGTCCATTTCGGAAACGTGTACCAGGCCTTCCACGCCTTCTTCCAGCTCTGCGAAGCAGCCGTAGTCGGTCAGGTTGGTCACACGCGCAACAACGCGGGTGCTTTCCGGGTAACGAGCTTTGATAGCAACCCATGGGTCTTCGCCCAGTTGCTTCAGGCCCAGGGAAACACGGTTACGCTCGCGATCGTACTTCAGAACCTTGACATCGATCTCGTCGCCAACGTTGACGATCTCGGACGGGTGCTTGATACGCTTCCAGGCCATGTCGGTGATGTGCAGCAGGCCATCGACGCCACCCAGATCCACGAATGCGCCGTAGTCGGTGAGGTTCTTGACGATACCTTTGACCTGTTGGCCTTCCTGCAGCGATTCCAGCAGCGCTTCGCGCTCGGCACTGTTTTCGGCTTCCAGGACGCTACGACGGGAAACGACAACGTTGTTGCGCTTCTGGTCGAGCTTGATGACTTTGAATTCGAGTTCTTTGCCTTCCAGGTGAGTGGTATCACGCACCGGACGGACATCGACCAAGGAACCTGGCAGGAACGCACGGATGCCGTTAACGTCGACAGTGAAGCCGCCTTTAACCTTACCGTTGATAACGCCCTTGACCACTTCCTCAGCGGCGAAAGCTGCTTCCAGGACGATCCAGCACTCGGCACGCTTGGCTTTTTCGCGGGACAGCTTGGTTTCACCGAAGCCATCTTCAACCGCGTCCAGCGCAACGTGAACTTCGTCACCGACCTTGATGGTCAGCTCGCCTTGTTCATTGAAGAACTGCTCCAGAGGGATAACGCCCTCGGATTTCAGGCCAGCGTGAACAGTAACCCAGTCGCCGTCGATGTCGACCACGATGCCAGTGATGATGGCACCCGGCTGCATGTCCAGGGTTTTCAGGCTTTCTTCAAAAAGTTCTGCAAAGCTTTCGCTCATGTTGATTCCTGTTGGATCGGGCGGGGATTCGCCCTGCTCCGCATTCCAGACAATGCGGGTTTATTCATATAAAAGAAGGCCTACGGGACTAGGACTGGTATCCCCGTATGCCTCCCCTGCGAGCCGAAAATGGCTCTTTTCAACCGGCGAGGTCGCGATTGGCGACTTCGCTCAGAATTTTTTCAAGCACCTGCTCGATGGACAATTCAGTGGAATCCAGCTGGATCGCGTCGGCTGCCGGCTTGAGCGGAGCCACCGCACGCTGGGTATCGCGCTCATCGCGCGCCCGAATCTCATCAAGAAGACTCGCGAGGTTAACATCATCGCCCTTCGCCTTCAACTGCAGGTAACGTCGATTGGCACGCTCCTCGGCGCTGGCGGTCAGGAAAACCTTCAGCGGCGCCTCTGGAAACACCACGGTGCCCATGTCACGACCATCGGCCACCAGGCCCGGCGCTTCGTTGAAGGCGCGCTGACGCTGCAGCAGCGCATCGCGCACCGCTGGCAGTGCCGCGACCTGGGACGCACCGGCACCGATCTGCTCGTTACGGATGGCGTCGGTCACCTCCTCGCCTTCGAGGATGATGCGCTGCGGCTTGCCATCACCGGCCGCGAGGAACTGCACGTCGAGGTGCGCGGCCAGCAGCTTCAGCGACTCTTCGTTGCTCAGATCGACGCCATGGTTGCGCGCGGAGAACGCCAGCAGGCGATACAGCGCGCCGGAATCCAGCAGGTTCCAGCCCAGTTGCTTGGCCAACAGGCCGGCAACCGTGCCCTTGCCCGAGCCACTCGGCCCATCGATAGTGATGATCGGTGCATTGAGGCTCATTGCTGCCCCTCCACTGCCACGCGCATGCCAACCTGTTCGGCCAGGGCGAGGAAGTTGGGAAACGAGGTGGCGACGTTGGCGCAGTCGTGGATATGGATTGGCGCCGTGGCGCGCAGCGAAGCGACACTGAAGGCCATCGCGATACGGTGATCGCCATGGCTGTGCACCACGCCGCCACCGATCTGACCACCCTCGATGATGATGCCATCCGGGGTCGGCTCGCACTTCACGCCCAGGCTGATCAGGCCGTCGGCCATGACCTGGATGCGGTCGGATTCCTTGACTCGCAGCTCTTCGGCGCCACGCAGGATGGTACGGCCTTCGGCGCAGGCAGCAGCCACGAACAGCACCGGGAATTCGTCGATGGCCAATGGCACCAGCTCTTCGGGAATCTCGATACCCTTGAGCTTGGCACCACGCACACGCAGATCCGCAACCGGCTCGCCGCCGACTTCACGCTGGTTTTCCAGGGCGATGTCGCCACCCATCAGACGCAGGATGTCGATGACGCCAGTACGGGTTGGGTTGATGCCGACATGCTCGAGCACCAGTTCAGCATCCGGGGCAATGGAAGCTGCCACCAGGAAGAACGCTGCCGAGGAAATGTCCGCAGGCACTTCGATGCGCGTGGCGGTGAGTTTGCCACCGGCCTGCAGGGAAGCCACCGGCCCGTTGGACTCGACGGCGTAACCGAAGCCGCGCAGCATGCGCTCGGTGTGATCACGGGTCGGCGCCGGCTCGGTGACAGTGGTCACGCCCTCGGCGTACAGGCCAGCCAGCAGCAGGCAGGATTTAACCTGAGCACTGGCCATCGGCAGGGTGTAGGTCAGCGCCTTGAGCTTCTGACCACCACGGATGGTCAGTGGCGGACGACCGTCCGGGGCGGTTTCGACCACGGCGCCCATTTCACGCAGCGGATTGGCCACGCGATTCATCGGACGCTTGGACAGCGACGCATCACCGGTCATGGTCACGTCGAATGGCTGACCCGCCAGCAGGCCGGACAGCAGACGCATGGAGGTGCCGGAGTTGCCCACGTAGATCGGGCCGGGCGGCGCCTTCAGGCCGTGCAGGCCAACGCCATGGACGGTCACGCGGCCATGGTGCGGCCCTTCGATGACCACGCCCATGTCGCGGAACGCTTGCAGGGTCGCCAGGGCGTCTTCGCCCTCGAGAAAGCCTTCGACTTCGGTAGTGCCTTCGGCCAGCGAGCCGAGCATGATCGAGCGGTGGGAGATGGACTTGTCGCCTGGAACGCGGATACGCCCACGGACATTGCCACCAGGATTAGCCAGGAAAACCAGATCGTTCGAGTGCATAGCGTCCACATAGGCCCGACGGGCCAGTATTTTGCTGAAATGTTCGCGGGCCACACGGGCGCGAGTGAATACGCCCAGCAGATGATGCCCGTCCCCTGCGTCGACCGCGTCGCGCAAGGCGTCGAGGTCGTCGCGAAATACATCCAGAGTGCGCAGCACCGCCTCGCGGTTGGCGAGGAAGATGTCATGCCACATGACCGGATCACTGCCGGCGATTCTCGTGAAATCGCGGAAGCCGCCGGCAGCGTAGCGGAAAATTTCCAGATTCTCGTTGCGTTTAGCCAGCGAGTCGACCAGACCAAAGGCCAGCAGATGCGGCAAGTGGCTAGTGGCGGCGAGTACCTGATCGTGATGTTCGACCTGCATGTGCTCGACGTCAGCCCCCAGCTCGCGCCACAACTGATCGACCCGTTGCAGGGCCAGCGCATCAGTCTGCGCCAGCGGCGTGAGGATCACCTTGTGACGCTTGAACAGCTCGCCGTTGGCTGCCTCGACGCCACTCTGCTCGGAGCCGGCAATCGGATGGCCCGGCACGAAGCGCGCCGGCACACCACCGAAAACCGCGTCTGCAGCACGCACCACATTGCCTTTGGCGCTACCGGCGTCGGTCAGCACGGCATCGCCCAGATCCAGCTTGGCCAACTCGCCGAGCAAGCGCTCCATGGCCAGGATAGGGACCGCCAGCATGATCACGTCCGCACCCTGACAAGCGGCAGCCAACTGCTCCTCGCAACGGTCGACCACGCCCAGCTCGACAGCCATGCGGCGAGCCTGCGGATCAAGATCGACGCCAACCACCTCACGACACACACCGCGGGCGCGCAGGCCCTTGGCGAAGGAACCACCGATCAGGCCAAGCCCCACCACAACCAGGCGCTCGACCAGCAACCCGGTCACCGGCGTATTGCGTTCGATCACGCGTTCAGCACCTTGCGCAGCGCTTCCAGGAAGCGGGCGTTCTCAGCCGGCAGGCCGATGGACACGCGCAGGTGGTTGGGCATGCCGTAGCCGGCGACCGGCCGCACGATCACACCTTCACGCAGCAGCCCCTGATTGATCGCAGCGGTATCACGGCCAAAGTCGATGGCCAGGAAATTGGCCTTGGACGGAATCCAGCCCAAACCCAGCTCGCGGCAACCTTCCTGCAGTTGCAGCATGCCTGCGGCGTTGATTTCACGGCTGCGCGCCAGGTAGTCGGTATCGTCGAACGCTGCACAGGCGGCGGCCAGCGCGAAGCTGTTGACGTTGAACGGTTGACGCACACGGTTCAGCACATCGGCGACCTGGGCCGAACTAAGGCCGTAACCAACGCGCAGCGACGCCAGGCCGTAGGCCTTGGAGAAAGTGCGCGAGACCAGCAGATTGGGGTGACCAGCGAGGAAGTCGAGGCCGTTGGGAAGCTCGTCGCCATCCGCATATTCGATGTAAGCCTCGTCCAGCACCACAAGCACGTTTTCTGGAACGCCGGCGAGGAAGTCGCGCAACGCCTGAGTGCTGAACCAGGTACCGGTCGGGTTATTGGGGTTGGCGATGAACACTACACGAGTATTGGCATCGATGGCCGCCAGCATAGCCAGCAGGTCATGACCGAACGCTTTGGCCGGCACCACCTTACTCTGGGCACCGACGGCCTGCGTGGCGATCGGGTACACGGCGAACGCGTGCTCGCTGAACACGGCATTCAGACCGGGAGCCAGGTACGCGCGGGCGACCAGTTCGAGGATGTCGTTGGAGCCGTTACCCAGGGTGACCTGAGCCGTGGAAACGCCACAGCGCTCGGCCAGTAGGGTCTTCAGGGTGAAGCCATTACCGTCGGGGTAGCGAGTCAGCTCGTCCAGTTCAGCACGAATTGCAGCCAGCGCCTTCGGGCTTGGGCCGAGCGGGTTCTCGTTGCTGGCCAGCTTGACGATGCTGGCGGGATCCATGCTCAGCTCGCGGGCCAACTCATCGACCGGCTTGCCTGGCACGTAAGGGGAAAGCTTCTGCACACCTGGCTGGGCCAGGGCGATGAAATCACAAGACATAGCTACAAGCCTCAAGCTACGGGCGACAAGTCGCAAGCCAGATGCCGCTCAACTTGCAGCGCGTGGCTTGCAGCTTGCCGCTGCCATTTAAAGTACCGCTTTCGGGTAGGAGCCCAGCACTTTGAGCGCCACGGCTTCCTGATTGATTTTTTCCAGCACGTCCTTGATCAGCGGGTCGCGGTGGTGGCCGACGAAATCGATGAAAAAGGCATAGGTCCACTTGCCACTGCGCGACGGGCGGGTTTCGATGCGTGTCAGGTCGATACCGTTCTGATGGAATGGCACCAACAACTCGTGCAGTGCGCCCGGCTTGTTGCGCATGGAGACGATCACCGAAGTCTTGTCGTCGCCCGTCGGCGGGACTTCCTGGTTGCCGATGATCAGGAAGCGCGTGGAGTTATCCGGGCGATCCTCGATCTTCTCGGCAAGCCGGGTCAGGTCGTACAGATTGGCAGCCATATCACCAGCAATGGCCGCCGAATTCCATTCACTCTTCACTCGGCGCGCGGCATCGGCGTTGCTGGAAACCGCCACGCGCTCGACGTTCGGATAATGCGCATCCAACCACTTACGACACTGCGCCAGAGATTGGGCATGGGAATAGATGCGGGTAATCCGGTCGGTCTTGGTGGCGTCGCCGACCAGCAAATGATGGTGGATACGCAGCTCCACTTCGCCACAGATCACCAGGTCGTGTTCGAGGAAGCTGTCGAGGGTGTGGTTGACCGCACCTTCGGTGGAGTTCTCCACCGGCACGACACCGAAGTTGACCGCACCGGCCACCACTTCGCGGAATACTTCATCGATGGCGGCCATCGGCTGGCTGATCACCGCGTGACCGAAATGCTTCATCGCCGCGGCCTGAGAGAAAGTGCCTTCCGGCCCCAGGTAAGCGACTTTCAGCGGATTCTCCAGAGCCAGGCACGAGGACATGATCTCGCGGAACAGTCGCGCCATTTCCTCGTTGCCCAGCGGACCCCGATTGCGCTCCATGACCCGTTTGAGCACCTGCGCTTCACGCTCGGGACGATAGAACACCGGCACTTCGCCGACCGGCAAAGCCGCCATCTTCACGCGCGCCACTTCTTCGGCACAACGCGCGCGATCACTGATCAGCTCGAGAATTTTCTCATCGAGGTTGTCGATACGTACGCGCAGAGCCTGCAATGCCTGATCCGAGGCTACATCCGTCATCAGCCGTGCTCCTTCTCGAACTCCGCCATGTAAGCGACCAGCGCCTCGACAGCATCCAGGCCCACGGCGTTATAGATGGAGGCACGCATGCCACCCACCGAACGGTGGCCCTTGAGGTTGAGCAGACCACGGGCGTCGGCACCGGCCAGGAATGGCTTGTCCAGACGCTCATCAGCCAGACGGAACGGCACGTTCATCCACGAACGGGCATTGCTGGCAATCGGGTTGCTGTAAAACTCGCTGGCGTCGATCACGCCGTACAGCAGCTCCTTCTTGGCCTTGTTGCGCTGTTCCATGGCAGCCACACCGCCCTGCTCTTTCAGCCACTCGAACACCAGGCCGGACAGGTACCAGGAGAAGGTCGCCGGCGTGTTGTACATCGAGCCGTTGTCGGCAGCGATCTTGTAATTGAGCATGGTCGGGCAGGCGCTGCGCGCACGGCCGAGCAGGTCTTCACGAATGATCGCCACCACCAGGCCGCTGGGGCCGATGTTCTTCTGGGCACCGGCGTAGATCAGGCCGAACTTGGAGATATCGATTTCACGCGAAAGGATATCGGACGACATGTCGACCACCAGCGGCACGTCGCCGGTCTCGGGAATCCAGTCGAACTGCAGGCCGCCGATGGTTTCGTTGCTGGCGTAATGCAGGTAGGCGGCGTCCTTGGACAGCTGCCACTCGTTCTGCCCGGGAATGGCGAAGTAATCGTAGGCCTTGGCGCTGGCAGCGACGTTGACGTTGCCGTAGCGGCGGGCTTCCTCGATGCTCTTCTTCGACCAGATGCCGGTATCGATGTAATCGGCGGTACCGTCTTCAGGCAGCAGATTGAGCGGGATTTCCGCAAATTGCTGGCTGGCCCCACCTTGCAGGAACAGTACTTTGTAATCGGAGGGAATGGTCAGCAGATCGCGCAGATCCTGCTCGGCCTTTTCAGCGATGGCCGTGTATTCGTCGCTGCGGTGGCTCATCTCCATGACGGACAGGCCTTTGCCCTGCCAGTCGAGAAGTTCGGCCTGGGCACGCAGCAGAACGGCTTCGGGAAGCGCGGCCGGGCCGGCGCAGAAGTTAAAGGCTCGCTTGCTCACAATTCACTCTCGCTTGACTGTCTGGTTACAGCACTACATCTATCTGGCGAAATGCTGCCTGCAGCACCGTGGTGCTGCAGGCAAAGCGGCGCGCTTACGCGTCGCGCTCTTCCCCTTGCTCGTCGCCCTCTGCTGCTGGCTCTTCGCCAACAACGGCGTCATCGGCTTCATCGGTTTCGGCGACGACGATAGGATTGCCCTCTTCGTCCAGCGCCTCTTCGATATCCTCTTCGGACGGCTCCTGCACGCGCTCCAAGCCAACCAGCTTCTCGTCCTTGGCCAGCTTGATCAGGGTCACACCCTGGGTGTTACGGCCGGAACTGGAGACTTCGTCGACGCGGGTTCGCACCAGAGTGCCCTGGTCGGAAATCAGCATGATTTCTTCGCCGTCCTGCACCTGGATGGCGCCGATCAGCTTGCCGTTACGCTCCTTGGTGATCATACCGATCACACCCTGGCCGCCACGACCGCGACGCGGGAACTTGCTCAGCGCGGTGCGCTTGCCGAAGCCGCGCTCGGAGGCAGTGAGGATCTGTGCGCCGGACTCGGGAATCAGCATGGAGATCAGACTCTGATCCTTGCCGATACGCATACCGCGAATACCGCGGGCGCCACGCCCCATGACGCGCACCACGCCTTCGGCGAAGCGGATCACCTTGCCGGCACTGGAGAACAGCATGACTTCCTTGGCGCCGTCAGTAATGGCGGCTGCGATCAGGGTGTCACCTTCTTTCAGCTTCAGCGCAATCAAGCCGTTGGAGCGTGGGCGGCTGAACTGCACCAGCGGGGTCTTCTTCACAGTACCGAAAGCGGTGGCCATAAAGATGTAGGCACCCGTCGGCTCGGCCACCAGCTCGGCGGTCTCGCCTTCGACTTCCTCGATCTCGCCCACTTCAGCGACTTCTTCGGCCTCGACCACTTCGCCTTCGATCACCGCATCATCGCCGTCATCCAGCTCGTCATCGGCGCCACCGCTCTGCTGTTGCAGAGCTTCGAGGTCGATCTGCAGCATGGTGGTGATGTACTCACCTTCGTCCAGCGGCAGCAGGTTGACCAGTGGGCGACCGCGAGCGGCACGGGACGCTTCGGGAATTTCGTAAGTCTTGAGCCAGTACACCTTGCCCTTGCTGGAGAACAGCAGCAGCGTGGCGTGGCTGTTGGCAACCAGCAGGTGAGCGATGTAGTCCTCATCCTTGATGCCGGTCGCCGACTTGCCCTTGCCGCCGCGGCGCTGCGCCTGGTACGAGGTCAGTGGCTGGGTCTTGGCATAGCCACCACGGGAAATGGTCACTACACGCTCTTCTTCGGGAATCATGTCGCCGAGGGTCAGGTCCAGACGCGAATCGAGGATCTCGGTACGGCGCTTGTCGCCGAACTCGGCCTTGACCGCTTCCAGCTCCTCACGAATCACTTCCATCAGGCGTACAGCGCTGGTGAGGATGCGGATCAGCTCGCCGATCTGGGTGAGAATTTCCTGGTATTCGGCCAGCAGCTTCTCGTGCTCCAGGCCGGTCAGGCGGTGCAGGCGCAGGTCTAGAATGGCCTGGGCCTGTTCCGGCGACAGGTAATACTTGCCGTCGCGCAGACCGAACTGCGGCTCGAGGGTCTCCGGGCGGCAGGAGTCGGCGCCAGCGCGCTCGACCATGGCTTCCACGGCGGTTGACTCCCACGCAGTGGAGATCAGTGCTTCCTTGGCTTCGGAAGGCGTCGGCGAGGCCTTGATCAAGGCGATGACCGGATCGATGTTGGACAGCGCGACGGCCTGACCTTCAAGGATATGGCCACGCTCACGCGCTTTACGCAGCTCGAACACGGTGCGCCTGGTCACCACTTCACGACGGTGCAGGACGAAGGCGTCAAGCATGTCCTTGAGGTTGAGGATCTTCGGCTGGCCGTCGATCAGTGCCACCACGTTGATGCCGAACACGCTCTGCATCTGGGTCTGGGCGTAGAGATTATTGAGAATCACCTCAGGCACTTCGCCACGGCGCAACTCGATGACCACGCGCATACCGTCCTTGTCGGACTCGTCGCGCAGCTCAGTGATGCCTTCGATTTTCTTCTCTTTAACCAGCTCGGCGATCTTCTCGATCAGGCGCGCTTTGTTCAACTGATACGGCAGTTCGGTGACGACGATCTGCTGACGACCGCCAACCTTGTCGATATCTTCGATCTCGGCACGCGCACGGATATAGATGCGCCCACGGCCAGTACGATACGCCTCGATGATGCCAGCGCGACCGTTGATGATTGCCGCAGTCGGGAAGTCTGGGCCGGGGATGTACTGCATCAGGTCATCGACCGTCAGCTCCGGGTTGTCGATCAGCGCCAGGCAGCCGTCGATGACTTCACTCAGGTTGTGCGGCGGGATGTTGGTCGCCATGCCCACGGCGATACCGCTGGAACCGTTGACCAGCAGGTTGGGGATCTTGGTCGGCATGACCGCTGGGATCTGCTCGGTACCGTCGTAGTTGGGTACCCAGTCGACGGTTTCCTTGTGCAGGTCGGCCAGCAGCTCGTGGGCCAGCTTGGTCATGCGCACTTCGGTGTATCGCATGGCCGCGGCGTTGTCGCCGTCCACGGAACCGAAGTTACCCTGGCCATCGACCAGCAGGTAACGCAGCGAGAATGGCTGAGCCATACGGACGATGGTGTCGTAAACGGCGGTATCACCGTGCGGGTGATATTTACCGATCACGTCACCGACCACACGGGCGGATTTCTTGTACGCCTTGTTCCAGTCGTTACCCAGCTCGCTCATAGCGAACAGCACCCGACGGTGCACGGGCTTCAAGCCATCGCGTGCATCCGGCAAGGCACGCCCGACGATCACGCTCATCGCGTAGTCGAGGTAGGACTGCTTCAGTTCGTCTTCGATGTTGACCGGGAGGATTTCTTTGGCCAGTTCGCCCATGAGTAGCCTGGTTCCTTTTTCTGGTGAAATTCCACCCCTCCATATGGATTGGGGCAGAGCGCGTTGCTATGGCATCAGGCCAGCAACGACTCACGGCAAATCAATACGTTATGCCATGTATTCGAACGGTGACGGCGACCGCTGGCGGTGCCCCTGAAAACTGCCGGAGCTTACCACAAAGCATGCCTCGCACCTATCCCTGAAGGCGCATGAAGCCAGGGGATCAGTGCAGGCGCTTGCGAGACATCAATTGGGCGATCTTGGCGGCGTCCGGACGCTCGATCACGCCCTTCTCGGTCACCAGGAAATCCACTAGATCGGCGGGTGTCACGTCGAAACGCGGCTCCACCTCGTCCACACCGGCCACCTGATCGCTCTGCGGATAGGCAAGCGGCGCATGGCCGAGCTCGTGAAAAGACTCTTCGCCGCTCTCGGCCTGCAGGTCGATGACGCCACTGGGTGCCACCACCATCAGCCGCACGCCGTGATGCATGGCAGCCACCGCCAGTTGATAGGTGCCAATCAGCGCAAGGACGTCTCCGTTGGCGGCAATCCGCTCGGCACCGACGATGGCCCAGGTGATGCCGCGCTCTTTCATGAGATGGGCCAGCGCGGCATCCGCACTGAGCACTACGGCGATGCCCTCTTCGCGCAGCTCCCAGGCCGCCAGCCGAGCGCCCTGCAGCAATGGCCGACTTTCACCCAGGTAACAGCGCTCCAGCAGACCTTCGAGCTGAGCGCCACGGATCACCGCCAGCGCCGTACCGAAACCACCGCTGCTCATCGCCCCTGCGCAGCCAATGCTGAGTAGGTTCTGGGAGTTGCCCTGAAAGCCGCGAATAAGCTCCACGCCCAGCTGCGCCATCACCAGGCTGGCCTCGCGATCACGCTGATGGATGCCGTGGGCCTCGTCTTCGAGCACCTGCAGCGGCTCCGCAGCAGGCCGCGCGCGCGCCAGCCGATCGCGCATCTGCTGCACTAGACGCTGGCAGTCGAGGGCATTCAGGCCCGCGCCAGCGAGGCGCTGAACATCGACCTGCAGCCCGGCGTGCCAGTCGCCCCCTTCATCGGCGCGCTGGCGAGCGCCCAGCACCAGGGCATAGGCACTGCAAATGGCCATGGCAGAAGCACCCTGCACCGCGCCACCAGCCAGCATCTCGACCACGGCAGAGACCGAATGGCAGGCATGCCAGACCTGCTCACCAGGCAGGCGGCGTTGATCGAGAACATGCAGAGCACCCTCGCGCCAGACAAAGCCCACGACCTGCTCGGCAGCCAGCAAACGCTCGCGCATTACCCACTCCATCCTCGAAAGCCGGCCAGTATACGCCGCAGCAGAGGCCAGCCGCACCCGCGCAGAGCGCCGGGCACCTTCAAGACCGGGACATTCCTCTATAGACTCGACGTTTTCATTGACGGAACCCACCCATGGCCGACGCCCCGCTCGACCTTTTGCTGCTGCCCACCTGGCTGGTGCCGGTCGAGCCTGCGGGCGTGGTACTGCATGATCATGGCCTGGGCATTCGCGACGGCAAGATCGCGCTGATCGCGCCACGTGCCGAGGCCTTGCGGCGCGGCGCCACGGAAATCCGCGAGCTGCCCGGGCGCCTGCTGACCCCTGGCCTGGTCAACGCCCACGGCCATGCAGCGATGACGCTGTTTCGCGGCCTGGCCGATGACTTACCACTGATGACTTGGCTGGAAAAACACATCTGGCCGGCAGAAGCCAAGTGGGTCGATGAGCAGTTCGTTCAGGATGGCACCGAGCTGGCGATTGCCGAGCAGATAAAGAGCGGTATCAGCTGTTTCGCTGATATGTATTTCTTCCCGGAGATGGCCTGCGAACGAGTGCACGCCAGCGGCATGCGCGCACAGATCAGCATCCCGGTACTGGACTTCGCCATCCCCGGCGCCCGTGACGCCGACGAGGCGATGCGCAAGGGCGTAACGCTGTTCGATGAAATGAAGCACCACTCGCGCCTGAGCGTTGCCTTCGGCCCTCACGCGCCGTACACCGTCAGCGACGCGAACCTCGAGAAGCTGCGCATCCTCGCCGAAGAACTGGATGCCGGCATTCATATGCACGTGCACGAAACCGCCTTCGAAGTGCAGCAGAGCCTCGAGCACCATGGCGAACGCCCGCTGGCCAGGCTTCACCGCCTGGGCCTGCTCGGCCCACGGTTCCAGGCCGTACACATGACCCAGATCGACGATGACGATATTGCCCTGCTGGTCGCCACCAACAGCAGCGTGATCCACTGCCCGGAATCCAACCTCAAGCTGGCCAGCGGCTTCTGCCCGGTCGAGAAGCTCTGGCAGGCCGGCGTCAATGTCGCCATCGGCACCGACGGTGCAGCCAGCAACAATGACCTCGATCTGCTCGGCGAAACCCGAACTGCCGCTCTGCTGGCCAAGGCGGTAGCCGGCTCGGCCAGCGCCCTGGACGCCCACCGTGCACTGCGCATGGCGACCCTCAATGGCGCCCGCGCCCTGGGCCTGGATGCCGAGATCGGCTCACTGGAGCTCGGCAAAGCCGCCGATATCGTCGCCTTCGACCTGCGCGGCCTGGCCCAGCAACCGGTCTACGATCCCGTGTCGCAGTTGATCTACGCCACCTCCCGAGACTGCGTCGAGCACCTCTGGGTCGCCGGCAAGCCGCTGCTCGAAGACCGCAGACTGACGCGCCTGGACGAAGAACGAATCATCGCCACCACACGGCAGTGGGGAGCGAAAATAGCCGGGCGTCAGACCCATTGAGCGCAAACTACGGCAAACTGTCACACATCAGAGGCCAGCAGCGCGCCGAGCAAAGCTGGCAACATGCACGCACTGCGCGTCATGTCATACGCATTCGCTTTATTCAGGGAAAACCATGAGCAACGTCGACCAAGCTGAAATCGCCAAATTCGAAGCCCTCGCCCATCGCTGGTGGGACAAGGAAAGCGAGTTCAAGCCCTTGCACGAGATCAACCCGCTGCGGGTCAACTGGATTGACGAGCGCGCCGGGCTGGCAGGCAAGAAGGTACTCGACGTTGGCTGCGGTGGCGGCATTCTCAGTGAAGCCATGGCTCAACGTGGCGCCACGGTGACCGGCATCGACATGGGCGAAGCGCCGCTGGCGGTGGCCCGCTTGCATCAGCTGGAATCAGGCGTGGAAGTCGATTACCGGCAGATCACCGCCGAGGCAATGGCAGAAGAGATGCCCGGCCAGTTCGACGTGGTCACCTGCCTGGAAATGCTCGAGCACGTACCTAACCCATCGTCAGTGATTCGCGCCTGCCACAAACTGGTCAAGCCCGGCGGCCAGGTGTTCTTCTCCACCATCAACCGCAACCCGAAGGCCTACCTGTTCGCAGTGATCGGCGCCGAATACATTCTGCGCCTGCTGCCGCGCGGCACCCATGACTTCAAGAAATTCATCCGCCCATCGGAACTGGGCGCCTGGAGCCGCGACGCCGGCCTGCAGGTCAAGGACATCATCGGCCTGACCTACAACCCGCTGACCAAGCACTACAAGCTGGCCAACGATGTAGACGTCAACTACATGGTGCACACCAGCAAGGCAGATTGATTTTGCCGGGCCGCCAGCGCACGCCCACTCGGGCCGTACGCTGGCTGACCTCAACGCCCTGCGCTCATTCGACCGACTTGGCCAGCGGCGGCTCTATCGCCAACGCCTGAACCCAATCCACGCACGCCTGAATCGCCAGGGCCACATCGCCCACCTCGACGGCTTCAGCCGGATGATGGCTGACACCTCCCGCACAACGTACGAACAGCATGCCGACCGGCCAATGCTCGGCCATGGCGATCGCGTCATGGCCTGCACCACTGGGCAGCGACAGGCTGCGCCCCTGAACCTCGGTCAATACCCGCGCCAGGGAAGCCTGCATGGCCTCGTCGCAACGGGTCGCCGGTATGCCGTAGTACTGGCTGGCATCGAACTGCAGCCCGCGCTGCCGGGCAATCGCCTCACCATGCTTCAACAGGTCGTCGAGCAAATCTGCCAATGCCTGATCCTGCGGGCCACGCACGTCCAGGGTCAGGGCGACCTCACCGGGAATCACGTTGACCGCCCCCGGTTGGCATTGCAGGGTGCCCACCGTGGCCACCAACTGCGGATCGCGCTGCATGGTCTGCGCTTCGATGTAGACCATCCACTGCGCCGCAGCGGCCAAGGCATCCTTGCGGTGACTCATCGGCACGGTACCGGCATGCCCGGCCATACCGACGAAGCGGCAATTCAGGCGGCGCGCACCATTGATGGCCGTCACCACGCCCAGCGCCAGCTGTTCACGTTCCAGGCACGGGCCCTGCTCGATATGCAGTTCCAGATAGGCGGCGAAGTCATCCGCTTTCCGGGCCGCACTGTGGATCCGCGCCGCATCCAGGCCGACAGCGGTCATCGCCTGAGCGACGCTGACGCCATTGGCATCGGTCTGGTCGACCCAGCCTTGCGGCCAGCTGCCGGTCAGGCCGCGGCTACCTAGCAGCGTGATGCCGAAGCGCGTGCCCTCCTCATCGGCGAAACCGACGATCTCGATAGCCAGCGGCAGACGTATGCCGCGGTCATGAAAGTGCTGCACGGTCTCGATGGCAGCGACCACGCCGAGCATGCCGTCGTAGCGACCGGCGTTGCGCACGGTATCCAGGTGCGAGCCGAGCAACAACGCCTGCGCGCCAGCACTCTGGCCTTCGTAGCGCCCGCAGATATTGCCAACGGCGTCCTGCCAGACGCGCATGCCGGCTGCCTGCATCCACTCGCCCACCAGCGCGTTGGCACGCAGGTGTTCTGTCGACAGGTACACACGGGTCAGGCAATCGGCAGACTCGCTGACCGCCGCCAGCTCGTCGCAACGCGCCATGACCCGAGCACCCGCGCTGCTTGCCGCCAGCTTTTCCAGGGCGCTCATCAGCAGCGCTCGCTGTAGTGATCCCAGGCCGCCTGCATTGCAGTGCCCTGGGTCGTACGCAGGCCGAGGCGGTTGAGTACCGCCTCCAGGGCGCTGAGGGTCTGCATCACGCAGTCCTTGCGGGCGTTGTAGCCCATGGTGCCGATGCGCCAGACCTTGCCAGCCAGCGGCCCGAACGAAGTACCGATCTCGATACCGAAGTCCTCGAGCATCAGCTTGCGCACCTGGTCGCCATTGACCGCCTCGGGAATCACCACGCCAAGGACGTTGTTCATCTTGTATTCGAGGTTGCCGAAGGTCTCCAGGCCCATACCCTGGATGCCCTTGAGCAGGGCATCGCCATGCAGCTTGTGGCGGGCGATCCCCACCCCCAGACCTTCCTCGCCAATCACCCGTGCGCACTCGCGGGCACCGAACAGCGCCGAGGTGGCTTCGGTGTGATGGTTGAGGCGCTCGGGGCCCCAGTAATCGAGGATCATGCCGAGGTCGAAATAGTTGGAGTAGATCATCTCGTCGTCGCCGTCCTGATGGGCAGCGGTACGGATGCCGGCCTCCACGCAGGCGCGGCGACGAATCACCTCCACCATGCGCTCGCTGAGCGTGATCGGCGCGGTGCCGGATGGCCCGCCAAGGCACTTCTGCAGACCGGCGGACACGGCATCCAGGCCCCAGGCATCGGTTTCCAGCAGGTTGCCACCCAGCGACGCGGTGGCGTCGGTATAGAACAGCACGCCGTGGCGCCGGCAAATGTCGCCCAGCTCGGCCAATGGCTGCAGCATGGTGGTCGAGGTGTCGCCCTGCACGGTCAGCAGCAGACGCGGCTTCACCTGCTTGATCGCATCCTCGATTTGCTGCGGGGTGAACACCTCCCCCCAAGGCACCTCGATGGTGTGAACATCGGCACGGCAACGCCGGGCGATTTCACAGAGCAGGTGGCCGAAGCGACCGAACACCGGCACCAGCACCTTGTCGCCAGGGCGAATCGCCGAGACCAGAATGGCCTCGATGCCTGCGCGCGAGGTGCCGTCGATCAGCAGAGTAGCGGCGTTGGCGGTACGAAAGACGCCGCGATACAGCGCCATCACCTCGTTCATGTAGTGGGTCATGGCCGGGTCGTACTGGCCGATCAGTTGGCTGGACATGGCGCGCAGCACACGGGGATCGGCATTGATCGGGCCCGGCCCCATCAACAGACGCTGGGGCGGATTCACTGGCAGGAAAGTCGTGTTCATCTGGGATTTCTCGTTCTAGTGACGCTCAGTTCAGTCCACGCACGGACGAAATGAATTGCTTGAGTTCGGCGCTCTGCGGATTGGCGAACAGCTCGCGGCTGGGGCCCTGCTCCCACACGCGGCCCTGGTGCATGAACACCACGCGGTCGCCAACTTCCTGGGCGAAGTTCATTTCGTGGGTGACCAGAATCAGCGTCATGCCCTCCTTCGCCAGTTGCTCCAGCACCTTGAGCACTTCGCCGACCAGCTCGGGATCGAGGGCCGAAGTGATCTCGTCGCACAGCAGCACCTTGGGCGACATGGCCAGCGCACGGGCGATGGCGACCCGCTGCTGCTGGCCGCCGGAGAGGTTGGCCGGGTAATAGTCCATGCGATCGCCCAGGCCGACCTTTTCCAGCATCTGCGCGGCCAGTTCGCGGCACTCGGCATCGCTCTTCTTCAGCACCCGACGTGGCGCCAGCATGACGTTCTCACGAGCGGTCATGTGCGGAAACAGGTTGAAGTTCTGGAACACCATGCCGACCGAGCGGCTGATCTCCCGCGCCTGGGAGTCACGGTCGGTGACGGTCATGCCGCCGAGCTTGATGCTGCCATCCTGATAACCTTCGAGACCGTTGATGCAGCGCAGCAAGGTGCTTTTCCCCGAGCCGCTGCGGCCAATGATCGACACCACCTCACCGACCTCGATATCGAGATCGACACCTTTGAGTACGTGGTTGTCGCCGTAGTACTTCTGTACCTGATCAATGGTGATGAGCGGCATTGAATTTCTTCTCCAGATACTGGCTGTAACGCGACAGCGGATAACACATGAGGAAGTAGCCCAGCGCCACCAGACCGAACACCTTGAAAGGCTCGTAGGTGACGTTGTTGAGAATGGTGCCGGCCTTGGTCAGCTCGACGAAACCGATGATCGACGCCAGTGCCGTGCCCTTCACAACCTGCACGGCGAAGCCCACAGTCGGCGCGATACCGATGCGCAGCGCCTGGGGCAGGATGACGCGAAACAGGGTCTGGCCGAAATCCAGCCCCAGGCAGCGACAGGCTTCCCACTGGCCCTTGGGCAGCGCGCGGATGCTGCCGTGCCAGATGTCCACCAGAAATGCACTGGTATAAAGCGTCAGCGCCACCGAGGCAGCCGTCCAGGGCGATACGTCGATGCCTAGCAGTGCCACGCCGAAGAACGCCAGGAACAGCTGCATCAGCAGCGGCGTACCCTGAAACAGCTCGGTGTAGCCGCGAATCAGCCAGTGCGGCCAGACCCGCTTGGACAAGCGCGCCATAACCAGCGGAATGGCCACCAGTGTGCCGCCGATGAACGCAGTGAGGGACAGCAGAACGGTCCAGCGCGCGGCCAGCAGCAGATTGCGCAGGATGTCCCAGTCAGTGAAGGTGGTCATCATGGCTGATCTCCAAACCATTTGCGGCCGGCAGCCAGCAACAGCTGACGCATCGCGATGGACAGCGCCAGGTACATCAACGTGGTCACCAGATAGACCTCGAAGCTCAGGAAGGTGCGTGACTGGATCAGGTTGGCGGCGAAGGTCAGCTCCTCATGGGACACCTGGGAAACCACCGACGAGCCGAGCATGACGATGATGCACTGGCTGACCAGTGCCGGATAAATGCGCTTGAGCGACGGCGGCAAGACCACCTGAACGAAGGTCTGCGTACGACTCAGCCCCAATACGCGCCCCGCCTCCCACTGCCCACGGGGCGTGACCTGGATGCCGGCGCGGATGATCTCGGTGCTGTAAGCCCCCAGATTGATCAACATGGCCAGCAGCGCAGCCTCGCCCGCCGTCAGTTTCAAACCCAGGGCCGGCAAGCCGAAGACAATGAAGAACAGCTGCACCACGAACGGCGTGTTGCGGATCAGCTCGACATAGACGCCCCACACGCGGCTGAGAATGCTCGGACGGCCGCTGCGCAGTGCAGCGCCCAGGATGCCCAGGGCCACGCCGCCCACGGTCGCCATCACCGTGAGCTGGATGGTCACCCAGAGGCCGGAAAGCAACTCCGGCCAGTAGGGCCACAGGGCAGAAAAATTCAGCTGCGCCATCATCGCGAAATCCTTATGCGCCCAGGTTCGCCGGCAGCGGCGCCTTCAGCCACTCTTCGGACAGACCGTTGAGCGTGCCATCGGTCTTGGCCTGCTCGATCAGCGCGTCGACCTTGGCCTTCAGCGCGGCTTCGCCTTTGCGCAGGCCGATGTAGCAAGGCGAATCCTTGAGCATGAATTTGGCGACGGGCGCCCGATCGGCGTTCTGACGCTCGATGGCGGCAACCACCAGGTTGCCGGTGGCAACGAACTCGACCTGCCCGGAGAGATACGCGGACAAGGTGGTGTTGTTGTCTTCGTAGCGTTTGACCTGTGCACCGCTCGGTGCCACCTCGGTCAGCACCATGTCCTCGACGGCTCCACGGGTGACGCCGATCGATTTGCCAGCGAGCTCCTCGGCATTCTGCAGGGCCTTGTCCTTGGCGCCGAAGACACCGAGAAAGAACGGCGCGTAGGCGACGCTGAAATCGATCACCTGTTCGCGCTCGGCATTCTTGCCAAGGCTCGAGATAACCAGATCGACCTTGTTGGTCTGCAGATACGGAACACGGTTGGCGCTAGTCACCGGCACCAGTTGCAACTTAAGTTTCATTTCCTTGGCCAGATACTTGGCCATGTCGATGTCATAGCCCTGGGGCTGCAGATCGGTGCCCACGGAACCGAAGGGTGGGAAATCCTGCGGTACGGCAATGCGGATCACACCGCGCTTCTCGATCTCCTGCAGCTGATCCGCCAGCGCAGTGGTGGCCTGAGTCAGCAGCAGACCGGCAGCCAGTATCGCGATCAATCCTTTCTTCATTTTCGTCACCCGTTAACGTCAGCCATGAAACGAAAGATTCGTTATCCATGATTCTGCAACCAACGTGCCACGGCGTTTCAGGCTGTCGATTTTTTCTACGCTCATCCCTACTTCTGCAGATAAAGCCGCGCATGACGTGCTTTGTGAGGAGATAAGCCGTAGTGAGGTCGACGAGTAACGAGCAAACAGAATGCCTTCCTCGCCAGAGATGCGCCACAAAAAAGGGCGCCAAAACGGCGCCCGAATCGATTTAACGCACCAGTAAAGGGCGCTAGCGCTGTTCCAGTTCATCAAGTCGCCCATAAAGTGCGGCAATCTGATGAATTCTCTGCCGCCCCTCGGTCAATTGCTCGTGCAGCACGGCATTGACCAGCAGGTTGATCAGGCTGTTGGCACCCGCGTAGCTATCGAAGGCCGACACGCTGTCCAGCGGCGTGCACAGCTGCCACCGGGCCAGCTCGATGATCGCTTGGGCCTGCGGCTCGCAGATGACCAGTGTCGGAACCTGCTGCAACTGCAGGGCCTGCAGCAGCGGGCGGATTATCCGCGGACGGCGCCGGAAGGCCAGCACCACCACCATATCCTCGGCGGTCAGATCCACCAACTCCTCAGACAGCGTCTGCCCAGGCTGGGGCAGCACCTGAACGCCACTCCGGATTTGCAGCAGTTGCTGACGCAGGTGCAGCGCCACGGGAAAGGCGTTACGCATGCCGACGACGAAAACCCGCCTGCTGCTGCCCAGCGCCTGCACCACTTCGGTGAACTGCGCGGCATCGATAGCGCTCACCCACTGAGTGAGGTTGGCCATCTCCTGCTTGTAATGACGGGCCAGCAAGGTATTGCCCTGCACCACATCGCGGCTGTCTGCGACCGGCATGCCACTCTGGCGCAGCGTGCGCTGCTCCTCGCGCATGTCCTTGTACTTTTCATAGCCCAGGCGCTTGAACAGCCGGCTCACGGTCGCCTTGGAGACGCCGGCCAGGCGAGCCAGTTCGGCGCTGTTGTAGCTGACCAGATCGTCGTAATGGTCGAGCACGAAGTCAGCGATTCGCTGCTCCTGTGGAGCGAGCTGCGAATAATGGCTGCGCAGACGTTCATCGAGTTGATTCATGGTGGCGCCTTGTAACTTTCGTTTCATTCAGCCGATGATATAGGAAGTCACCTGCCTGCTTGAAGTCGCCGTTTACTATCACCGATGCTGAAGGCAGACCCTCGTCAACCCGCGCCCGGAGGCTGCGCCGCCGCCTCCGAGAGGAGATCACCATGACACAGATCACGCCCGACTGGGCAGCGTACGTCGCGCAGATGGAGCAGGTTCTGGCCCTCGAATTGGACGATGCCCGCCGTCACGAATTGCTCACCCAGTTCAACCGTATCGCGGCGATGGCCAAGCCGCTGATGGACTACCCGCTCGACGACCGACTGGAAGTCGCGGGAGTCTACAAAGCATGAATCCAGCAATCTTATCGATTGCCCAGTTGCGCGCTGCCCTGGCGTCTGGCGAGATCAGCGCTCGTGAAATTGCCGAACACAGCCTGCAGGCTATCGAACGACACAACCCGGCGATCAACGCCTGGACGCAAATCACCCAGCAACGTATGAAAGACGAAGCAGACGCCCTCGACCGTCTGCGTCGCCAGGGCTCGCCCCTGCCCGCCCTGGCGGCTGTGCCCTACGCGGTGAAGAACCTGTTCGACTTGGCAGGCTTCCCGACTCTGGCCGGAGCGCGCCTGTTCCAGAGTCGCCCAGCAGCAACTGTCGACGCCTGGGCGGTACGCCAGTTGGCAGCCAGCGGCGGCCTGCTGTCAGGCATGCTGAACATGGATGCCTACGCCTATGGCTTCACCACGGAAAACACCCACTTCGGCGCAACCCGCAACCCCCACGATCTCTACCGCATCGCGGGCGGCTCTTCCGGCGGCTCGGCAGCCGCCGTCGCGGCCGGACTGGTGAATTTCTCACTGGGCAGCGACACCAACGGCTCCATCCGCGTACCGGCCTCGCTGTGCGGGATATTCGGGCTGAAGCCCACCTTCGGCCGCTTGTCGCGCAGCGGCTCACACCCGTTCGTGGGCAGCCTCGACCACATCGGCCCGCTGGCACGCAGCAGCCGCGATCTGGCCGAGGTTTACGACGTGCTGCAAGGCCATGACCCGCAAGACGGCTTTCAGGCCACGCAGGATCGCCAGCCAGTATCAGCGCTGCTGAACCGCGATCTGGACGGCCTGCGCTTCGGCGTGTTGGGTGGTTACTTCCAGCAGTGGTGCGACGACAGCGCTCGCGATGCCGTGGCCCAGGTAGCCAAGGCCCTCAACGCCAGCGAAGAAGTCATCCTCGCAGAGGCCGAACTGGCACGTACCTCGGCGTTCATCATCAGCGCATCGGAAGGTGGCAACAGCTACCTGCCGGCGCTGCGCAGCTCGCCGGAGTCCTTCGAGCCGCTGTCACGGGAGCGCCTGCTGGCCGGCGCGATGATTCCCGCTGCCTGGTATGTGCAGGCGCAACGCTTCCGCCGCCATTTCCGGCAGCAGGTACTGCCGCTGTTCGATGGCGTCGATGTGTTGATCGCACCGGCGACACCGACCAGCGCGACACCGATCGGCCAGGAAACCATGCGTATCAACGGTACCGACCTGCCGACCCGCGCCAACATGGGCATGCTGGCTCAACCGATCTCCTTCCTGGGCCTGCCGGTGGTCAGCGTACCGCTGCGTACTGCCAGTGGCCTGCCGATCGGCGTGCAACTGATCGCCGCCCCGTTCAAGGAAGAAGCTTGCCTGCGTGCCGCCAGCGCGCTCGAGCGCATGGGCATCGCCCACGCCGCACCTGCCAACCTGGAGTGACTCGATGAATACTGAACAGATAGATCTGCCTGACGTTCTGGCCGAGGTCACCCATGCCTTCCAGCGCTACGAGAAAGCCCTGACCGGCAACGATATCGACGTGCTGGATGAGCTGTTC
Organism: Pseudomonas sp. PME37.24/006; assembly: GCF_055556635.1. Lineage (NCBI taxonomy): Bacteria > Pseudomonadati > Pseudomonadota > Gammaproteobacteria > Pseudomonadales > Pseudomonadaceae > Pseudomonas > Pseudomonas sp. PME37.24/006. The sequence continues at coordinate 2,497 of NZ_JBVHNL010000002.1, read as the reverse complement.
TGGCACGACGAACGCACGGTACGCCTCGGCGCTGGTGAGAACCTCTACGGCATCAGCGAAATCCGCGAGTTTCGCGCTGCGCGGCCAGCGGCAGGGCTGTACCGCGAACTGAGGAGCACGGTCATCACCACCTACGGCGACAACTTCGCGGTGTGCAGCACCGAGTTCACCCGTGAAGGCAGCGACAGGATCGGGCGCCAACAGCAGAGCTGGGTGAAGCTGGACGGCAACTGGCGCATCGTGGCCGCGCAGGTCAGCCTGATGAGCTGACCGGCTGCACGCTGCGACAAAGTGACATACAGTGGGAGTGACTGTGCAGCCCAATCAGGCTTCGGAAACTGGCAACATGCGGCTTTATCCTGTTGCCTCATGCCACGCGGGCAACACCTCAACGCTAAACTCGAATCCCCAAGGAGGCCTGATGCGCTTGCGCGCGGTTCTTTTCGACATGGATGGCACGCTGCTCGACAGCGCGCCGGACTTCATCGCCATCTGCCAGACCATGCGCGCCGAGCGCGGGCTGCCGCCGGTGAATGAAAAGCTGATTCGCGATCACGTTTCGGGCGGCGCCCGCGCAATGATCCTCAATGCATTCGACATCGACCCTGCCAGTGACGGCTTCGAAGCGCTGCGCTTGGAGTTTCTCGAGCGCTATCAGGATCACTGCGCTGTGTTTACCCGTCCCTACGACGGCATCGAGACATTGCTCGAAGATATCGAGCGCGCCAAGCTGATCTGGGGCGTGGTGACCAACAAGCCCCTGCGCTTCGCCGAGCCGATCATGCAACGCCTCGGGCTGGCCGAACGCTCCTCGATACTCATCTGCCCTGATCACGTGACTCGCAGCAAGCCGGATCCCGAGCCGATGATTCTCGCCTGCTCGACCCTCAAGCTGGATCCGGCCAGCGTACTGTTCGTCGGCGACGACCTGCGCGACATCGAGTCCGGCCGCGACGCCGGCACCAAGACCGCAGCGGTGACCTACGGCTATATCCACCCAGACGACAACCCACGTCACTGGGGAGCGGACGTGGTGGTCGATCACCCATTGGAACTGCGCAAAGTGCTCGATCAGGCATTGTGTAGCTGCTGACAGCGCAAGGCGTTTCATTGATCGCGATCAGCAGCCAATCACCCGCCGTTGTTTAGGATGAGCCCGCCGCACCGTCGGCGAGTCTTCTGTCCGCCAACTTACAACCAGAAATCTGAAGGACTCCCGCCATGTTCGATTACAGCGCCCGCCCTGACTTGCTCAAGGATCGTGTGATTTTGGTCACCGGAGCAGGACGTGGAATTGGCGCAGCGGCGGCGCGTACCTATGCGGCTCATGGCGCCACCGTACTGCTGCTCGGCAAGAGCGAAGACAACCTGGCGCGCACCTACGATGCCATCGAGCAGGCATGCCATGCAAAACCGGTGGTCATACCATTCGATCTGGAAAGCGCCCTGCCGCATCAGTACGACGAGCTGGCGGCCATGGTCGAGAAGGAGTTCGGCAAACTCGACGGCCTGCTGCACAACGCCTCGATCATCGGCCCGCGTACGCCGCTGGAGCAGTTGTCCGGCGAGAATTTCATGCGCGTCATGCAGGTCAACGTCAACGCGATGTTCATGCTGACCAGCACTCTGTTGCCGTTGCTCAAGCTGTCTACCGATGCCTCGGTGGTGTTCACCTCCAGCAGCGTGGGCCGCAAGGGTCGGGCGTACTGGGGCGCCTATGCTGTATCCAAGTTCGCCACTGAAGGACTGATGCAGGTGATGGCTGACGAGGTCGACGGCATAACCGCGATTCGCGCCAACAGCATCAATCCGGGCGGTACCCGCACAGACATGCGCGCTCAGGCTTACCCGGGCGAGAACCCGGAAAGCAAACCGCTGCCCGAGGCCATCATGCCGGTCTATCTGTACCTGATGGGCCCCGATAGCAAGGGCATCAATGGCCAGGCTTTCGACGCGCAATAGCGCGAAAGCGAACCGTGCTTCAAGAACACGTGTGCAGCCTTCGAGGCGGTACACGGCGCTTCAGGTAGAAGGGGTTATACCTACTCCCCTGATATCGCTGCGCTCAACCCAGCTACGTCTGGTCTTTGTTTACAGGGAGACTCTTGTGGGAACGGGCTTGAACAGCCCTGCTCCCCAAATCTGCAGCCTAGGTTACGCTTTCCTAACCCAGGCAACAGAAGCACTTCAGGACATGCGTAGGGTGGAAGACGCTCCATCCTTCCACCACGGGCCACCACCACGCCAAGGCCATAGGGTTGCGTCTTCCGTAGCCTGAGTTGAGCGAAGCGATACCCAGGATGCCCATCAAAGCTCAAGCCTCGCTGTGCAATCAATCGTTGTAGGAGCCGGCTTGCCGGCGAAGCTCGTGCCCGTGGCTCGCCGACTCCTACGCTCGACCTGCTGCAGCGGTCTTTTTCCTGCGCCGCAAAGACGAAACCCCAGACCTCTGTCGAGATCTGGGGTTTCTAGTAGAAGCTTGACGATGACCTACTCT